>NZ_CP116009.1:1488737-2977474 GCF_027941915.1 Ramlibacter tataouinensis
CACGTCCAGCCAGTCGATGACCTGCTGCAGCTGCTGCGCCTTCTCCGGCGCCGAGGTGGCGGTGCAGCGCGGCATCTGGGGCTCGCCCAGCGGCTTCGCGCGTTGCCCGGCCGAATTGCGTCTCGACGCCGGGTCGCCGGGCCGGTAGTGGACCGGCGGGAGGCTCCCCGGTGCGGGAACCGCAGCCGCCAGGGCCGGGGCTGCGGCCGGCTCGGCCAGGTGGCTGCCGTGCACGTAGCCGATCACCTCCCCGCCGGCCACAGTGGCGCGCACCCGCACCCACGCGCCGCCGGCCGGACCGAGCAGCCGCACGACCTGGCCCTCGGGCAAGCGCGTGATCACCTCGCCGGCCGTGGTGGGCGCCCGCCGCAGGTTCAGTTGCGAGGCGGTGACGCTGCGGCGCACGCCCTCCTGCGCCGTCACCGCGAAGCCGATCGGCTGGAACTCGCCGAACGGGCCGGCCGACTCGCAGCTCTCCCAGCCGGTTGCGCCCAGGCCGCACAGGTCGCCCGCGGGATGGGACTGGCGCACGTCCCAGCCGGCGTACGTGCGGCTCTCGCGCCAGCCGGCGGCGACGGCGAGCCAGGCGAAGCGCGCGAGCGCCGCTTCGTCGCGCACGAGGCGGCAGGCCAGCCCGGACCCGTACACGCCCACGCCGTAGGGCGACGCGCCGCCGGCCGCCGCGGCCAATCCCCGGCGAACGCCCTCGAAGTAGGGCAGCACGAAGGAGCGGATCTGCGGTTCGCTGAAATCGGCGTCCACCGCGAAATAGATGGCGCTGTCGGGCGGCTGCCCGATGGCGGCTGCAGCGGCGTACGCGGAGCGGCCATCGAGCTCGCCCCGGTCCGCCCCGAAATCGGCGGGCAACCGGGCGTTGTCCTGGTAGACGGTGGCGATGGAAAGGCCGGCGCGGGCCAGCAGGGCCGCTTCCCGCGGCGAGATGCGCTTGCCGGGGTTGCGGGTCGTGCGCGAGTGATAGCGGATGACGAACTGCCGCCCCGCCAGCGCGAGACAGTCCGCGACCGGGTCGCAAGGCCTGTTGGTGGAGAGTCCCTGTGCCATGGTCGTCCTCCTCTGATGCCTCGCGGCGGCGGCCATCTTCGTGGCGGCCCTCGCCTGCCGGCTCGGTGTTTGTACCGAGCGGCCCGCTTCATCGCCCGGCGCGCCGGAGCGAACTCCTCTGAGAAGACGAGGCGCCGGGCAGTAGCTTTCTCCCATGTTCAGGGAGCGGGAAAGGGGTATCACCGCGCCAGGCCGCGGGCCTTGAACCGCATGCTGCATCGCGTGACGATCACCCGATAAGCCTGGCTTCAGGCCGGCTGCGCCGCGCCCTCTTCATGCAGTCTTTCGGCGACGGCCGCCACGAGCCGGGCCAGCACGCGCTCGAGCACCCGCAGGCGCTCCTGCACCACCGAGGGCGGCTCGTAGGTCCGCAGGGCGTCCTCCAGGCTGGCGGCCAGTTGCCGCACTTCCTCCGCGCCGATGTTGGCGCACACCCCCTTGAGCGTATGCGCCAGACGCTCGGCCACCGGCAGGTCGCCGGTGGCCAGGGCCTCGTGGATCCGGGCCGGCACATTGGACTGGCCTTTGACGAAGCGCGCCAGGATGGTTCGATAGAGCTTGTGGTTGCCGCTGGCGATCGCCAGGCCGCGCACGGCATCCAGGCCTGCGATGCCTCCGAAGGGCTCGCCTTGGCCATCTGGCAGCAGCGGCGCAGGGGGCTCGCTTCGGGCGGACTCCAGCGGCGGAATCCAGCGCAGCAGCGCCGCCCACATCGCCGCCGGTGCCACGGGCTTGGTCAGCGTGTCGTTCATGCCCGCGTCCAGGCAACGGCGGCGGTCCTGCTCCATCGCATTGGCCGTCATGGCCACGATCGGCAGACCGGCCAGGCGGCTGATCTCGCGGATCTCGCGGGTCGCCGTGAGGCCGTCCATCACCGGCATCTGCATGTCCATGAAGACCATGTCGTAGTAGCCGGCCTGAACCTTCTCGAGGGCCACCTGGCCGTTCTCGGCGATCTCGACCTGCATGCCGGCCTGGTGGAGCATCTCCTCGGCCACCATCTGGTTGATCTCGTTGTCCTCCACCACCAGCACCCGCGAGCCCCGGATGGCCCCCAGCAGCGCGGGCGGCGAATCGGCCTGCAGCGGCCGGCTGCGCGGCTCGGAAAGGCGGCCGGCCCGCGAGGACAGCAGCTGTACGGTCGCATCGAACAGGGCCGATGCGTGCACCGGCTTGGCCAGCACGGACTCGATCCCGGCGGACTCGGCCTGCTTCATCATCTCCTCGCGGCAATAGGCCGACACCATCATCAGCGTCGGCGGCAGCTCCAGCCCGAGTTCGCGGATGCGCCGCGCGGTCTCCAGCCCGTCCATCCCGGGCATGCGCCAGTCCAGGTACACCACCTGGAACGGCCGCCCCTGCACGGCGGCCTCGCGCACGGCGTCGATCGCCTGCGCGCCCGAGGAGGCTTCGGCGACCTCGAAGGTCATGTCCTGGAGCATGTCCACGATCGCCGCGCGGGCGTAGAAGCTGTCGTCCACGACCAGCGCCCGGCAGCCCTGCAGCTGCGGCAACAGCACCGGATCCGGCGGCGCCTGCAGGCCGATGCCCAACGGAACGCGGAACCAGAAGCGGCTGCCGCGGCCCGGGTCGCTGTCCAGGCCGAGCTCGCCGCCCATCAACTCCACCAGCTTCTTGCAGATGGCCAGCCCCAGCCCGGTGCCGCCGAAGCGCCGGGTGACCGACGTATCCGCCTGGGAGAAGCTCTGGAAGAGCCGCCCGATCTGCCCGGGGTTCAGCCCGACGCCGGTGTCGCGCACGGCGAACTCCACCTCCACCTGCTCGTCGTCCTTGTGCAGCGCCTTCACGCTGATGGCCACTTCGCCGCGCTCGGTGAACTTCACGGCGTTGTTGGTCAGGTTCAGCAGGATCTGGCCGAGCCGCAGCGAGTCGCCGATGAGTTGCCGGGGGACGCCCTGGTCGATGTCGAGCACGAGCTCGAGGTCCTTGGATTCGGCGGCGGTCGACACCAGGCTGCAGGTGCTCTCCAGGATGTGGTTCAGGTCGAACTGGGCCGTCTCCAGTTCCAGCTTGCCGGCCTCCACCTTGGAGAAGTCCAGGATGTCGTTGATCACCCGCAGCAGGTGCTGCCCGGCCCCCTGCACCTTCTCGATGTAGTCCCGCTGCTTGGGGGTCAGCTCGGTCTTCAGGGCCAGGTGCGACAGCCCGATGATGGCGTTCATCGGGGTGCGGATCTCGTGGCTCGTGTTCGCCAGGAACTCCGACTTGGCCCGCGTCGCCGCCTCGGCCGCCTCCTTGGCGGCGCGCAGGTCGTCTTCGGCCTGCTTGCGGCCGGTGACGTCGCGGCCGATCCCCAGCACCCCCATCGGGTGGCCGCCCTCGTCCCACAGCGGCGACACCACGCTCTCGAACAGCACGCGCCTGCCATCGGGATAGGTGACCCAGTGCTCGGCAAAATGAGGCTTGAGGGTCGCCAGCACCTTCCGATGGCGCGCCCCCACCCGCTCCACTTCTTCGGCCGGGAACACATGCGCCGGCGCCTTGCCTTTCATGTCCTCGACGCTCTTGCCCACGAGCTCGGCGTAAGCCTGGTTGCACCCGAGCAGCTGCCCCTCCAGGTCCTGGAAGAACAGGGGATCGGTCGTGGAGTCCATCACCGCCTTGAGCAGGCTCTCCTGCCGCTGCCACGCCCGTTGCACGGCCTTGTTCTCCGTCATGTCCCTGACGTTGACGACGAACACGGCCTTGCCCGCATGCTCGGTCAGGAAGATCGAGGCGGTCACGTCCCTGACCGTGCCGTCCTTGCGGGTGTGCTGCGAGTCGAAGGTGGCCGTGCGCCCCTTGGCCAGCTCGTCGAGGACGTACAGGCGCTGTTCCAGGGTGAAGCCGGGGTTGAAGTGGCTCACCCGCAGCCGGTGCATCTCCTGGCGCGAGTACCCCACGTGCTCGCAGAAGGCCGGGTTCGCGTAGACGATCGCGCCGGTATCCCGCTCGATCCAGAACATGGGCGCCGAGTTGTCCAGCACGCGGGCATTGAACGCCATCTCCCGCTCGCTCCTGACCTGCTCGGTCACGTCCCGGAAGGCGATCACGAAGCCCAGCTGCTTGCCATTGACGTACTGGGGGCGGGCCCGCCGTTCGATGAAGCGGCCGTCCTTGCAGGCCAGCACGCTCGACCACTCCTGGTGGAAAGGTTGGTCCAGCGCATCGACGAGATGCCAGAAGGCTTCCGGATCGCGCAGCTGGCTGGCGATCAGCGAGCGAAACGCCGCCCCGTCGACATTGCTGATCTGCTCCTCGGGCACCGACCAGATCTCGGCGGCGCGCACGTTCATGAAGATGCTGCCGTCCGGACGCATGGCGACGATGCCATCGCTCGTGCTGTCCAGGGTGGCATGCAGGGCCGCCAGGGCGTTCCTGCACGCTGCGAGCTCCAACTTCAGGCGCTCGACCTCGGCGCCCCTGCCCGCGACTTCTTCGGTGACCACAGCAACCCTCCGCCAACGTAACAAGATGTGTTTTTCACACACTTTAGTGGGCAGCTTCGCAACCGTTCTTAGGGAGTTTGCTTAAACCGGTTCGCGGGCCGCTGACGGCGCCAGCCACCGCCCACGATTCGGCGCGGACCCTGCGCGTGAATGCCTACGAGGCTCGCCTGCTACGCGGTTTCATCCTGGCGGTCGCGCCCGGCTCCGGAGGGTGCCAGCCCGCCAGGCTTCGCCCCAGCGCCAGCTTGCGGATGCACGCCGCGAACGAGCGCACCGCGGGCGGCTGCTTGGCGTCGCGCTTCCACAGCATGCCGGGCGTGCGCATCGGGGTCGGGCTCTCCAGCGGCAGGATGCGCACGTCCTCGCGCGGCGTGACCGCATGGCTCGAGACGATCGTGGCCAGCTGGGTGCGCGCCACGGTGCCGATCATCGGCGCGATGGCGTTCATCTCCGCGGCCACGACCGGTTCCGCGCCGCTGGCGCGGAAGCACTCCTCCAGCATCGTGCGGGTGGTGAAGTCCCTGGGCAGCAGGACCAGGCGCTGCCGGTGCAGCTCGACCATGCGCACCCGGCGGCGCTGGGCCAGCGGGTGGGTGGACGACACCACCAGCACCATCTCCTCGGTGTACAGCGGCTCGAACCACAGGTGCGTCGGGTCGGCCGGCTGGTAGGCGATGCCGACGTCGAGCGTGGCGTCGATCAGGCGCTGGCCGATGGCGTCGGCGGCGAGTTCCTCCACCGTCACCTTCACCGTCGGATTGCGCTGCAGGAACACGGCCAGGCACTCGGGCACGAAGCTGATGTTGAAGGTGCCGGTGGCGCCGATGCGCACCTCGCCCGACAGCTCGTCGCCCGCGCGCATCAGGTGCGACAGCCCGGCGTCCACTTCGCGCAGCGCCTTGGACGCGTAGCCCAGGAAGCTCTCGCCGGCCTCGGTCAGGACGACGCGCTTGCCGATCCGGTCGAACAGCGGCTGGCCGATCTCGTCCTCGAGCTGCCGGATCTGGTGCGACAGCGTCGACTGCGTCACGTGCACGCGCTCGGCCGCGCGGGTGAATGACAGGCATTCGGCCAGGGTGACGAAGTAACGCAGGTGCCGCAGCTCCATAGGGTTTACCAGGGCAAATGATCGACGGTGTCGATTCAAACCATCGAAATTCTTCACTACGTCAATGTGTTGTCAATCGATAGAGTCCCGGCCAAGCCCAACGGAGAGTTACGCATGGCTCAACTGGAATACGACACCCTCAGCATCACGGACGCAGTGATCGGCCGGCTCGCCGACTGCCAGGACCCGCGCTTCAAGGCCGTGATGACCTCCCTCATCCGCCACCTGCACGCCTTCGCCCGCGAGGTCGACTTGAAGGGCGACGAGTGGTTCAGGGCGATCGAGTTCCTCACCGCCTGCGGCAAGACCTGCGACGACAAGCGGCAGGAGTTCATCCTGCTGTCCGACACGCTCGGCCTGTCGATGCTGGTGGTCGCCCTGGAGCATGCGCGCGCGCTGCAGGGCCGCAGCGGCGCGACGCCGCCCACCGATGCCACGGTGCAGGGGCCGTTCTACTGGGAGGGCGCCCCGGAGCTGCCGCTGGGGGCCGACATCGCCGAAGGCGTGTCCGGCGAGCCGGCCCTGTACAGCGGCCGCGTGACCGACCTCGAAGGCCGGCCGCTGCAGGGCGCGCTGCTGGACATCTGGTCCGGCGACGGCGACGGCGTCTACGACATGCAGCGCGACGGCTCGCCGATGCGGGCGCGGGCCCGCATCCGCACCGACGGCCAGGGCCGCTACTGGTTCTGGTCGATCCGCCCGACCTACTACCCGGTGCCCGACGACGGCCCGGTGGGCGACATGCTGCGCAAGATGGGGCGGCATCCGAACCGCCCGGGCCACATCCACATGAAGGTCTCGGCTCCGGGGCACAAGGAAGTGACGACCCACCTGTTCGTCAAGGGCAGCCCCTACCTCGACTCCGACGCGGTGTTCGGCGTGCGCGAGAGCCTGGTCATCGACTTCGAGCCGAAGGAGCCGGGCACGGCCATGGACGGCCGCCGGATGACCCGGCCCTACCACGTGGCGCACTACGACTTCCGCCTGATTCCGCAGGCCTGAAGCATGAGCTCCTCGATCAACCGGATCGGCAAGTCCACCGTGCCGCGCACGGCGATCAGCACCTCGGACGAACACAGCATCACCGTGCGCGGCGAGGACCTGTGCCGCGACCTGATCGGACGCATCTCCTTCGGCGAGTACTTCAGCCTGCTGGTCACCGGGCAGCGCCCGTCCAAGGGTGACGCCCGGGTGCTGGAGGCGACGCTGGTCGCCATCGCCGAGCACGGCATGGTGCCCAGCGTGCAGGCCAGCCGCATGACCTACGCGGCGGCGCCGGACGCGCTGCAGGGGGCGGTGGCCGCCGGTGTCCTCGGCTGCGGCAGCGTGATCCTGGGCGCCTCCGAGACCGCGGGCCAGCTGTTCGCCGAGGTGGACGAGGCGGCGAAGGACGGCAAGCTGGCCGATGCCGCCCGGACCGTCGTGCACCGCTGGCGCGAAGCCGGCCGCGCCGTGCCGGGCTACGGCCATCCGCTGCACAAGGAGCGCGATCCGCGCGTGGCGCGCCTGTTCGAAGTGGCGCGGGAGGCGGGCACCCGCCTGCGCTTCGTCGAGATTGCCGAGGCGGTCGAGCAAGCGATCCCCGAGATCGTCGGCAAGGACCTGCGCCTGAACGTGTCGGCGGCGATCCCCGCCGTGCTGCTCGGCACCAACTTCCCGCTGCGCGCGCTGCGCGGCGTGCCCATCCTGGCGCGCACCGCCAGCCTGATCGCCCACCTGACCGAGGAGGCCGTCAACCCGAGCGGCTTCGCGCTGTCCTACCAGGCCACGCGCGAACTGGTCTTCGAGGGTCCGGCGGGCAACGGAGCCGCGACATGACCGGCGTGCTGAACGACGTGCGGGTGCTCGAGCAGGGCACCTTCATCACCGGCCCGGCCTGCGGCATGCTGCTGGGCGACCTGGGCGCGGACGTGATCAAGATCGAGCAGCCGGTCACGGGCGACCCGTTCCGCGCCTTCAAGGGCGGCCTGTACAGCCCGCACTTCCAGACCTACAACCGCAACAAGCGCAGCATCACCGTCGACACCCGGCAGCCGGCCGAGCGCGAGCGGCTGTACGAGCTGGTGAAGACGGCCGATGTCTACATCCAGAATTTCCGACCGGGCGTGGCGCAGGAGCTGGGCGTCGGCGAGCAGCAGCTGCGCGAGCTCAACCCGCGCCTGATCTACTGCTCGATCAGCGGCTTCGGGCCGGACGGCCCCTCGGCCAAGCGCCCCAGCTACGACACGGTGGCGCAGGCCGCCAGCGGCTACCTCAAGCTGCTGGTCAACCCCGCCAACCCGCGCGTGGTCGGCCCCGCCATCGCCGATGCGGTCACCGGGTTCTACGCGGCCTACGGCGTGCTCGGGGCCTTGCACGAGCGCGCCCGCACCGGCCGCGGCCGCACGGTCGAGGTCTCCATGCTGGAGGCGATGGCGCACTGGAACCTGGATGCGTTCACCCACTACTACTCGGCCGGCGAGGTGATGGGGCCGTTCAGCCGGCCGCGCGTGTCGCAGTCCTACGTGATGGAGTGCAGCGACCACAAGTGGGTCGCGCTGCACATGTCGTCGCCGGAGAAGTTCTGGCAGGGGCTGGCCCGGGCGATCGAGCGCCCCGGGATGCTGCAGGACCCGCGCTTCGCCACGCGCGCGGCGCGCATCGAGAACCAGGAAGCGATCATCGGCGTGCTGTCCGCAGTCTTCGCCACCCGCACCCGCACCGAATGGTGCAACCGCCTGCTGGCGCAGGACGTGCCCCACGCGCCGATGTACGACACCGACGAGGCCCTGCAGGATCCGCAGGCGCGCCACCTGCAGCTGCTGGTGCAGGCGACGCACCCGACCATGGGCGAGTTCCGGACGGTGCGCCCGCCGGTGAGCTTCGACGGCGAGCGGTCGCTGTCGGTGCGCCCGCCGCCCACGCTGGGCGAACACAACGGGCAGATCGAGGCCATGCTGCGCGAGCGGAGCGCCCCATGAGCCTGCAAGTCGGCCTGGTCGTGGGCAGCCTGCGGCGGGACTCGGTGAGTCGCCGGCTGGCGCAGGCGCTGCAGCCGCTCGCGCCCGCGGGCCTGGCGTTCCACGAACTCGAGATCGGGGCGCTGCCGCTCTACAACGGCGACCTGGAAGACGCGGCGCCGCCGGCCTGGGTGCGCCTGCGCGGCGCGGTACGGGAAAGCGATGCGTTGCTGTTCGTCGTTCCGGAATACAACCGGTCCATCCCCGGCGCGGTGAAGAACGCGATCGACGTCGCGTCCAAGCCGACCGGCCGCAACTGCTGGGTCGGCAAGCCGGCCTTCGTGATGTCCCAGAGCACCGGGCCGCTGGGCGGGCTGGCCGGCTCGTTCGCGCTGAAGCAGGCGCTGGCCGGCGCCGGGGCCGTCACCCTGCCGCACCCGGAGGTGTACCTCGGGCGCGTCGCCACCCTGTTCGACGGCGACGGGCGGCTGGTGCCGGACACGCAGGACTTCCTGCGCGGCGCGCTCGCGAGCTTCGAGACCTGGATCCACCGCTTCGCCCCGCGCGCCAGCGCCTCATAACGACCCACGAAGGAGACAGCCATGACCCACCCGCGTTCCGTGTCGCGCCGCACCCTCCTGGCTGCAGCCGCGCTCTCCGCCGCTGCGCCGATGGCGCTGGCGCAGCAGCAACCACCGATCCGCATCGGCAGCACCCTGGCCCTGACCGGGCCGCTGTCGGCCACGGCGCAGGTGCACAGGCTGGTCGGCGAGATCTACGTGGAGGACCTGAACCGCCGCGGCGGCCTGCTGGGCCGGCGCGTCGAGTGGGTGCTCAAGGACGACCAGTCCAAGGCGGACCTGGCGCGCACGCTGTACGAGCAGCTCATCACCTCCGACAAGGTGGACCTGCTGATGGGCCCCTACGCCACCGGCGGCATCCTGTCCGCGATGGGCGTGGCCCAGCGCTACAACAAGGTGCTGGTGCACCACACGCTGGGCGTGCCGTCGCTGGCCAAGTACGACATGCAGTTCCCGGCCTGGTCCCTCGGGTCGGACCCGGCCAACACGACGACCAACACCGTGTTCGAGGCACTGGCCAAGGGCCCGAAGCCGCCGAAGACGGTCGCCGTGGTGACGAGCAAGTTCCCGTCCATCCATTTCATGTCCCAGGGCGCGCGCGAGACGATCAAGAAGCGCGGCCTGCAGGAGGTGCTGTTCCTCGAGTGGGAGTTCGGCAACCGCGACTTCGGCCCGATCGCCAGCCGCGTGAAGGACGCCAAGCCCGACTTCGTCTGGGTGGGCGCGATCGGCCTGGACGGCAACCTGCTGCTCGACGCGATGAAGAAGATCGACTACGTGCCGCCCCAGCACTTCTACCTGTATCCCGCGCCCGGGCCGCTGGTCACGCTGCCCGAGGCGCAGGGCGCGCTGTCGGTCACCATCTTCGAGGAGCACCCGCCCTTCAGCACCCGCCCGAAGGCCGCGGAATTCATCAAGACCTACCACGAGCGCGCCGCCAAGGCCAACTTCCCGGACACCTCGGTGGAGGTGCAGGCCGCGGCTTCGTTCACGGCCTGGCAGATCCTGGAGGCCGCGGTCACGGCCACCAAGAGCCTGGACGACCGGCAGATCGCCGACTGGCTGAAGAAGAACCGGGTGGACACCATCCAGGGCAGCCTGCGCTTCGACGGGCCGTCCAACTACGGCGACGACCTGATGCGCATCAAGCAGGTGCAGAACGGCAAGTGGCTGGTGGTGTATCCGCCCGAGTACGCCGCGCCGGGCGCGAAGATGATCGCCCGCTGACCGCATGCAACTCCCCAGCTGGACGCTGCTCGCGCAGTCGGTGCTGTCGGGCGTGTTCGCGGGTGCCCTCTACGGACTGCTCGGCTTGGGCCTGGGCCTGTCGTGGGGGCTGCTGCGAACCATCAACCTCGCGCACTTCGCCTTCGCCTTCCTGTCGGCCTATATCTGCTACCAGCTGACGGTGGCGGCGCAGATGGACCCGCTGCTCACGCTGGCCGCCATCGTGCCGCTGATGTTCGCGCTGGGCGCCGGGCTGCACTGGCTGACCGACCGCTTCCGGCTGACGCCGTTCAGCTCGCTGCTGCTCACCTTCGGCTGCATGGGCATCGTCGAGTCGATCATGCAGCTCCTCTGGACGGCCGACCCGCGCAAGCTCGAGTCGCACTATGCGCAGGCGAAGCTGCGGCTCGGGCCGCTGTTCCTGCCAATCCCCGAGCTGCTGACGCTGATCCTCGCGGTCGGCATCTCGCTCGGGGTGTGGGCGCTGCTGCGCTACACGGATCTCGGCAAGGCCCTGCGCGCCTCGGCGGAGGATGCGCCGGTGGCGGCGGCCTTCGGCATCAACCAGCGCCGCAACGGCTTCCTGCTGGCCGGCGCCTGCGCGGCGCTGGCGGGGGTGGCGGGCGTGTGCATCGCGCTGTCCAGCAGCATCAGCCCGTCTCAGATGTACGCGTGGGTGGGCGTGGTGTTCGCGGCGGTGATGCTCGGCGGGCTGGGCAGCGCGCTCGGGCCGCTGGTGGCCGGCATCGTCATCGGCGTGAGCGAGGCGGTGACGATGGCCGTCACCTCGCCGTCGTGGGCGCCGCTGGTGTCGTTCACGCTGCTGATCCTCATCCTGCTGCTGCGGCCGGGACGGGTGCGATGAGGGTGCGCCCCGCTCCTGCGGCCGTGCTCGGTGCCGGCCTGCTGCTGGCTGCGCTGCCATTCCTGCGGCTGCCGGCCTTCTACGAGTCGTTCCTCTACCTGGCGCTGTTCTGGATCGTGCTGGCCACCTCCTGGAACATCCTGTCGGGCTACGCGGGCTACTTCTCGTTCGGGCATGGCGCCTTCTTCGGCGCCGGGGTGTACACCAGCGCCACGCTCGCGGCCAAGTTCGAGTGGCCGTTCCTGTGGACGCTGCCGGTGGCCGCGCTGGTCGCGGCGGCGATCGGCGTCGGCATCGGCGCCGTCGCCTTCCGCGTGCGCGGCGTCCGCGGCGAACTGTTCGCCCTGCTCACGCTGGCCGTCACCTTCGTGATCGCCACCATCATCGGCAACACGCCGATCGACGGCGGCCCCGGGGTCTACCTCAACGCGGTGCCGGTGCCCCGGATCGGCCCGACGCCGACTTCCAGCCTGTACCTGATGATGCTCGCCGCGGCGGTGGCGACCCTGCTGATCGCCTGGGCCATCCGCCACTCGCGCTTCGGCGCCGGGCTGTTCGCCATCCACGACGACGAGGAAGCAGCAGAGGTGATGGGCGTGCCGACCTACCGCTGGAAGCTGGTGGCGCTGGCGGTTTCGTGCGCGCTCGCCGGCTGGGCCGGCGGCATCCACGCGCTGTTCGTGTCCTACATCACGACGGCGGAGACCTTCAACCTGACGGTGCCGCTCACGGTGGTGCTCATGAGCATCCTGGGCGGCACGCGCCACTGGGCCGGTCCGGCGATCGGCGCGATCGCCATCACCTGCCTGCTGTTCGCCTTCACCGGCGGCGAGTACGCGGTGCTGGGCAAGGGGGTGATCGGCCTGATCCTGGTGATCGGCATCCTGTTCATGCCCGAAGGGGTGATGGGCCGGTTGCGGCGGTCGCGCCCAGCCCGCGAAGGCGGGAATCCGGCGCCTGCGCTTGCGCCGGCTCCCGTGAGAGCGCTGGACGCGCGCCCACGCGAGGGTGAAGGGGATGGCAACCGCCCGCCCCCGCCGCTGCTGACCGTCAGGAACCTCAGCAAGTCCTTCCGCGGCCTCAAGGCCTTGTCCAGCGTGAACCTGGAGGTGCGCCAGGGCGAGATCCTGGGCCTGCTGGGGCCGAACGGCTCGGGCAAGTCGACCTTCATCAATGTCGTCAGCGGCCACTTCCTGCCCGATGCCGGCCAGGTGCTGCTCGATGGGCGCGACATCGCCGGCCGGCCGGCGCACCGGATCGCCCGCGCCGGCATCGCGCGCACCTACCAGATCCCGCGTCCGTTCTCGCAGCTGAGCGTGCTGGACAACGTCGCCATCGCCGCCATGTACGCCGGCCAGGGGCTGGGCACGATCGAAGAGGGCCGGCGCGAGGCGCTGCAGTGGCTGGCGTTCACCCACCTGGACGGCAAGGCGCACATGCTGCCGGGCGAGCTGAACCTGCACCAGCGCAAGTTCCTGGAGCTGGCCCGCGCGCTGGCTTCGCGGCCCCGGCTGGTGCTGCTGGACGAAGTGCTGTGCGGGCTGACGCCGACCGAGATCCAGTCGGCGGTGACGCTGATCCGCCGCATCCGCGACCAGGGCACCACCATCGTCTTCGTCGAGCACGTGATGGACGCGGTCATGGCGCTGACCGACCGCATCGTCGTGTTCGACCAAGGCGCCATGCTGGCCGAAGGCGCGCCGCGCGAGGTGATGCAGAGCCCGGCGGTCATGAGCGCCTACCTGGGGGTCTCGCATGCTTGAGCTGGAGCAGGTCACCGTCGCCTATGGCGAGGCCCGGGCGTTGTGGGACATCTCGCTTCAGGTCAGGCCGGGCGAGCTGCTGTGCGTGGTGGGCCCCAACGGCGCCGGCAAGACCACCCTGGTCAACACGCTGGCCGGCATCCTGCGCCCGCTGTCGGGCCGCATCACCATGGCCGGCCGCGACATCACGCGCCTGCCGCCCCACCGCTTCTGCGAGGCCGGCATCGCGCTGGTGCCCGAAGGCCGGCGCCTCTTCGCCGGCATGACCGTCGCGGAGAACCTCGACATCGGCAGCTTCCTGCCGGCGGCCAAGGCGCAACGCCGCCAGACGCTGGACGAAGTGCTGCAGCTGTTCCCGGCCCTGAAGCCCAGGCTGTCGGCGTTGGCGGGCGAACTATCGGGCGGCCAGCAGCAGATGGTGGCGATCGGCCGCGCGCTGATGGCGCGTCCGCGCCTGCTGCTGCTGGACGAGCCGTCGCTCGGCCTGTCCCCGCTGGTGGTGGCCGACATGTTCAATGCGATCCGCAAGGTCAGCGCGGGCGGCATCACCATCGTGCTGGTCGAGCAGAACGTCTCGATGGCCATGCGGGTGTCGCACCGCGCCTGCGTCCTGGAGCTGGGCCGGATCGTGGCCGAGGGCGAACCCGACGAACTGATGAAGCGGCCGGAGATCCGCCAGGCCTACCTCGGTGTCTGACGCAAAGGAGAGATCCATGCTGTTTCCCACCACCATCGTTGGCAGCTACCCGCAGCCCGAGTGGCTGATCGATCGCGCCAAGCTGGCCGGGCGCTTCCCGCCGCGCGTGCGGGCCCGCGAGCTGTGGCGCCTGCCCGAGCCCTACCTGGCCCAGGCGCAGGACGACGCGACGCTGCTGGCCATCCGTTTCCAGGAAGAGGCCGGGCTGGACATCGTCTCGGACGGCGAGATCCGCCGCGAGAGCTACTCCAACCGCTTCGCCACGGCGCTCGAGGGCGTGGACCTGGACAACCCGGGCTCCGCGCTAGACCGCTCCGGGCACCCCAACCCGGTGCCGCGCATCGTCGGCAAGATCCGGCGCAAGCACGCCGTGGAGGTGGACGACCTCCGGTTCCTCAAGCGCCACACGACGCGCCGCACCAAGATCACCGTGCCCGGTCCGTTCACCATGCTGCAGCAGGCGCAGAACGACTTCTACAAGACCGAGGAGGAGGCCGCGGCCGACTACGCGGACGCCGTGAATGCCGAGATCAAGGACCTGTTCGCGGCCGGCGCCGACATCGTGCAGATCGACGAACCCTACATGCAGGCCCGGCCGGAGAAGGCGCGCCAGTACGGCCTGGCAGCGCTGAACCGCGCGCTGGACGGCGTGCAGGGAACGACCTGCGTGCACATCTGCTTCGGCTACGCAGCCATCATCCACGAGCGGCCGAGCGGCTACTCGTTCCTGCCCGAGCTGGCCGGCTGCCGCTGCCAGCAGGTGTCGATCGAGACCGCCCAATCGAAGCTCGACACCCGCGTGCTCGAACAACTGGGCGGCAAGCAGATCCTCGTGGGCTGCATCGACCTGTCGGACATGAACGTCGAGACGCCCGAGGTCATCGCCGCCCGCGTGCGCAAGGCGCTGCAGCACATCGCCCCCGAACAGGTGATCCTGGCGCCCGACTGCGGCATGAAGTACCTGCCGCGGGAGGTGGCGCAGGGGAAGCTGCGGGCGATGGTGGAGGCGGCGCGGATGCTGCGGCGGGAGTACGAGGGGGTGGACGCATGAATCGGGCCTGGAGTGGGCCCGAGCTCGCTCCCCAGTTGAAGCAGGTGGTCGTAGATTCAGGGAGGACAAACCTCGCTATCGACGTGGCGGGGGCCAAACAGTCTTGATCTGGCTGAGTGGTCAGCAGCAGGACTGGCTGCGCGCCCTACCGACGACAGTGTTCCGGCGATAGACGCACTTCAGTACCGCTGTCCCGAAGACTGATCTGGCCGAATCGGACCTCCGCCGTCGATGAGGTACATCTCACGCTCCTGCGTAGCCGCGCTTGACGGTAAGAGGCGTCTGTAGCGGACGGCCGCAACTGGCTCGATCGGTAGCTCCTTGAGCCAACTTAAGGCAAGGGCACTGATCGCCCGCCCCTTACCCGCGCTGAGTAGGCGATGAGGGTTGAGGGCACGCGCGCGGCGTCACGGCACGCACGCGTAGCCAAGCTCAAACATGCTCGCCTCGTACTTGTTGCAACCCCGACAATTCCCGCACGGTAAGTTGGCCTTGTGGCAGCTGTGCGCCCAGGCAATCAGCTCAGGTGGCACCGATACCGTGCGCGCGAGCTCCCACGTGCTCATCGCAATCGCGGGGGCCTCCACCTGCAGCCCGCCCTCCTGATACTGCAGCAGCTCGTTAATCAGCTCTACGAACCGCACCGTGCCGTCCCTGTGCAATTCGTCAGACCGCACGGTACCGATGTACAGTTTGACCGCACTCAGCGAGATCACCTTCATTGCCGCCAGCGTCACCAGCAGCTGATTGCGATATGGCCACCAGTCGCTCGCCGGCGCAGCGGCATCGGCCTCGCGCCCCGCCATGTCCCCTGAGCCGAGCTCGCGGCAGTCAACCCGAATGAGGTGATGCTCGATGCCGAGCTGCGCGCAGACCGCCCGCGCCGCCATTACCTCCGCCTGCGCCGCCGCTTGCCCATAGTCGATGGTGACCGCCAATTCCGGGCGCTTCCACCAGGCGACGCAGATTGAGTCCATGCCGCCGGACAAAAGAAGAGAGGTCTTCACGGCTGCACCGCAGTCCAAAGCGCTTCGTACAGCGACGTCGTGTAGTCGCTGCAAATCCTGCAGTCGCTGCCCTCCGCCATCTTCATGCTCTCCGGCGCCTCGCGCTCGCTGTAGATCACGACCGGCTTCCCCTGGGCCCGCGCATATCCGACCTCGAAGATCGTTCCAGGATCCGCCCCGCCCGCAATCGCGTACACCATGTCGGCCTCGTCCAGCGCCTTTAAGTCCTGCTCCACGACGTCCCCCGAGTGCCCGAAGCCGACATCGTGAAACGGAGAAAAGACGTCAAGCCCAAAGTCCTGAAGGTTGCGCTGGGCTTCATCGACTTGCCAGATCTGCGACAGGTCGAAGAACGGCCCCGCGAGGTACACCTTCGGAACGGCACCACCTTGATAGCGTGCGCTGACCTTCACAGGCGCCGGCTGAAATGCTTGCAGCTGAGTAGCAGCGGGGAGGGAACGGTATTGGCAGTAATACGCGACGGCGCGTGACGCTGTTGCCGCAGCCTCCAACGCGCTCGTTCCCTGCTCCATCCAGCACAGCGCAAAGTGCGCCACAAAGCAGTCTCCGGACCCGATCTTCCACACCGACTCCGTTCGGAACGCGGGCACTGAGCCGACCTGCCCCTTGTCCCACACAAGCGCCCCGCGCGGGCCCTGCTTGATTACCACGACCTCGGCACCTTCTTGCGCAGCGAGCCCACGCGCGCATTCCTCCGCGGTTCTGACCCCCGCGCCAAGCAATGCTTGCGCTTCTGCCAGATTCAGGACCAGTGCCAGCCGCTTCGCCGAAGAGCCATTGCGGCCGAACGAAACTGGCGAACCCGGGCTCTGAGGATCGTAAACAGCTAGGTCCGCGTCCACGACGGCGTCACCCTCCATCATGCCGAACCGCACAACCTTCGCCTCCTTCAGAGGGATGGGAGGCAGATTGGGCAGGATGGCAGGCGTGATGGTCGGTTCAGCGGAGTCGTGCACGTACTTGAAGCGTACAGCCCGCTCCGTTGGCGATGCATCGACGACAAGTCTGGTCCCATAGAGCGCGAAAGCGCCTCGAAACCGAGCAAGATCCTGCGCACCGAGGTACGTGTGGAGTTGGACCGAGCTCCCCATCTCGGCCAGCGCAACCGCTGCACGGCCGCCCGATCCGTAAAGCTCGTTCCACTCGGGATGCACGCAGTACTCGGAGTACGTACCACCCACAACATGAATGCTCATGTCAAATGGGCTCGACCTGCACCCGTACCTGCGGACCGTTGGACGCGAGAACGGTCGCCTTGAAGGTGTTCCCCTGCAGCAGGCACTCCCGCAGCCGATCGACCTTGCCGCCGACGAGTCCGCCGACAACCTGCCCGTTCTTCAGCACCGTGACGGCCTGAATCCCGTTAAGCGGCTGGATCGCAACGTCCAACACGTCACCAGGATTGACACTCAGAATCGCGGGATGCTGCGGTGACGAGATCTGCGTGATGAACTTGAGCTGATCGCAAGGGATATAGCTCACGTCATTTGGCCAACTGCCTCCACCACCACTTCCGGACATATCGCTGCTCCACATCGTTGTTTCTTGAATGATTACTGAAGAGCTCAAAAACGTCCAGCCTGTAAGTTTTGACAGGAGGCAGAAGATTGCCTAAAGGCCGGAAGAGCGAGCGCCCTTCGCTACGAGTCCAACTCCCGCTTCGGCGGCCAAGGGAACAGCTTCTGCAACTTGGAGTGCCATCGATCACGCAGACACCTCAGTGACCTCGGCCGTTATGGTATGTCACGATTAGTGCGACAACAATCAGTGCGTGGCCTATTGATGCACAAAGCCTCAGATTCGCCTCGTGCGAAAACAGACGCTACGTGTGCGCTTTGGGCTACGCCTCAGGGAACTTTGCGAGCAGGCTGGCCTGTCGCAGGAAGCCTTTGCAGATGCCTGCGGATATGCACGCTCTTATATGAGCCGCGTCGAACGCGGTATGGGCAACCCTTCACTCGATGCGATCGAGGTATTTGCGGGCGCGCTGCGGGTGGCCGAACAAGAACTGTTCGCGGAGCCAGACGGTCTGTCCGCTAAGTTGGGGCGGGCAGAAGACCTAACGTTCCGGCAGCGAAGTCAGCTAGGGCCCGTAGAAGAAGGCTTTGAGACCTTCGAGCACGCTCTTGACCTCGGCAGATTCGGCGGACGGGGCAAGGATCGTCGAGACCCGCGCCACGCTCTTGTGCGCAACGTCCCCCCGCGTCTTTCCGTAGCTCGTCAGAGATACAGAAAGAGACGGGAACTGGTCGATGGCCTTGCCTGCAAATCCCGCAAGCATGAAGAACGACTCCGACTTGATCCCGTTGTTCTTTGAAACCTCGTCCAGCGCCGCACCTATGCAAGCGTCCATGTTTGCCAGCAATTTCGCGCGATCGAAGGGGCTTCCAATCGTCAGCGAACGGCCCAGGATTACAGCGACAACGAAGATCTCTTGCAGTTCCCACAGGTTGCACCCGGGTGTCGCGATCTTCGCCCGGGCCGCATTGAGACTCTCCTTTGCCTTCAACTCCAAGAAGTCTTCGATCTCCGCGTGAACAAGCAGCCGAAACGCGGCGAGCTGGTCAAGATCTGGAACGAACGTTAGCGGTGCTGCCGTCTCGGCAGCGATTTGAGCGGCGAGAAACTTCGCGTCTAGCGCTTGCACGCGCTGTTCCATCGCGAGAAACAGCGGACACGGGGCAGCCATGTCACGCTATGCGGCGGATGGTTGAGTCGTACTTCAGCCGGAGGACATCTGCGAGCACCAAGCCCCAAATATCAATCCGCGTCTTCGTCGCTTCAAGGCTCTTGGTGGTCTTCTCGATCGCGTCCTTGAACTCAGTAGACAGGCACACCTTGTGGAATGCCTGGACGACTTGCGTCCTCTTTTGCACTGCTGCCTTGGCTACAGCAGGCTCCGCAAAGAATCTAACGACGCAATCAAACACCGCGCGGTTGATGACCCGCTCGTACTTGCCGCCTACCCACTTCTTGAAAGCATCTCTACCGAAAACCGCGTGAGCTGCGGTGAGCGCTCCGTCGAGACGCTTCATGGCCTCATCGGCGGCAGGTTTGCGCTGATTCCAATCAGCCTCAAAGAAACGCGTCGTTTGGTCGAGGAATTCTTTGAAGTCACCTCGATACTCTTCGAGCGCCCGATCGTAGGCGATGAAGCGCAGCACCAACTCAGAATCGCGCATGCGCTTGTCCAAGCCGTTGCCGAAAATGGATTGGAACGGCTTGCTAGCTTGCAGATATGCCTCGATCGCATCGAGAAGATTTCCGCCAATCAAGGCCTTCCGAAGCTCCTGGGGCGACAACGGGAGACTTCCACTGTTCAGACGAAAAAAGATCGCAAACAGGAAGTTGTCGTCCGCCCAATTCTTGATAAGAGACGAGCGGAGGGTACTGTTCTCGAGGAATTCGCGATCCTCACTTGGCAGCTGCGCGAAGGTTCGCTCATTCAGATCATCTCGAATGTCGAGACCGCGGAGCGAGAATTTTCCATTGAGAAAATCGTTGATCGCGAGTAGCCGTTGCTTCCCATCAATGACGATGAATCGGCCGCGATGCTTCTTGTTTTCGGCAAGCACGATGTTGGGAATCGGCATGCCGACAATGATCGATTCAACCAGCCGGCTCTTACGAGTGTCATCCCAAGCCGCTCGTCGCTGAAATCCCGGCTGCAGATCGATGTTGCCTTTGTTGATCTGCCCGTTAAGCGTCTCGATTGTCCAGTCCGCGTTCATCACGACCGCGTCTTTGGACGTTATCTCGCCGTGAATATCGTCCTCGTCCTCTTGCTGATCATCCGGGATCAGGGCGAAGTCTTCGGCCTCGGGTGTTAGTTTCGTCGCCATGCCAGCTGTGCTCATCACCAAGTTAGTCGGATGTTACAGGGTCCAGCGTGTGACGCTACCGCACCCGGCGCACGCGTCCGTACGATGGGTGGCGCGATGGGTCGAAATGGAAAAGGGCCCGAAGGCCCTTGTCTTGCATGAAGCGTTGGCGGAGCAGGAGGGATTCGAACCCTCGATACGGTGAAACCGTATACCGGATTTCGAGTCCGGCGCATTCGACCACTCTGCCACCGCTCCTGAATTCGGTTCGCGTGGTGCGAAGCCGCGCATTCTAGCGCAGCCCGCGGGAGTCGCTCAGGCGGCGGGTGACAACACCGCTTCTCCGCCCAGGTAGGGCCGCAGCACTTCGGGCACCTCGACCGTGCCATCCGCCCGCTGGTAGTTCTCCAGGACGGCCACCAGGGTGCGCCCTACGGCCAGCCCGGAGCCGTTGAGCGTATGCACGAGCTCGTTCTTGCCCTGCGCCGTCTTGAACCGCGCCTGCAGCCGGCGCGCCTGGAAGGCCTCGCAGTTGGAGACCGAGCTGATCTCGCGGTAGGTGTTCTGCGCGGGCAGCCAGACCTCGAGGTCGTAGGTCTTGGCGGCGCCGAAGCCCATGTCGCCGGTGCACAGCAGCATCACGCGGTACGGCAGGCCGAGCTTGCGCAGGATGGCCTCGGCATGGCCGGTCATCTGCTCCAGCGCCTCGTAGCTCTTCTCGGGGTGGACGACCTGGACCATCTCGACCTTGTCGAACTGGTGCTGGCGGATCATGCCGCGCGTGTCGCGGCCGGCGCTGCCGGCCTCGGAGCGGAAGCAGGGGGTGTGCGCGGTCAGCTTGATCGGCAGCTGCGCTTCGGCCAGCACCTCGTCGCGCACGAAGTTGGTCAGCGACACCTCGCTGGTCGGGATCAGGTACAGCGACTGCTGCTCGTCCGAGGCCAGCCCCTCCTGGCCGCCCTTGCTGACGGCGAACAGGTCGGCCTCGAACTTGGGCAGCTGGCCGGTGCCGCGCAGCGTGGCCTCGTTGACGATGTAGGGCGTGTAGCACTCCGTGTAGCCGTGCTCGCGCGTCTGCACGTCCAGCATGAACTGGGCCAGGGCGCGGTGCAGCCGGGCGATCGGGCCCTTCATCACCGAGAAGCGGGCGCCGCTGAGCTTGATGGCGGTGTCGAAATCCAGGCCCAGCCGCTCGCCGACGTCGACGTGATCCTTGGGCGCGAAGTCGAAGGTGCGCGGGGTGCCCCAGGCGCGCACCTGCACGTTGCCGTCCTCGCCCTCGCCCACCGGCACGCTCTCGTGCGGCAGGTTGGGGATGGCCAGCAGCAGCGCCTGCATTTCGGGCTGGATCTGGTCCAGCCGCTGTGCGGAGCGCTCGAGTTCGGTCTTGATGTCGGCGACCTCGGCCATCACGGCGTCGGCCGATTCACCCTTGGCCTTGAGCTGGCCGATCTGCTTGGACAGCTGGTTGCGCCGGGCCTGCAGCTCTTCGGTGCGGCTCTGGATGGTCTTGCGCTCGGCTTCGAGCGCCTTGAACGCGGGCACGTCCAGGAAGGTCTGGGGCTTCTTGCGCGCCTCCAGTCGGGCGACCACGGCATCCAGGTCTTTGCGCAGCAGGGTGATGTCGAGCATCGCGGGATTTTATGCGGGGGGCTCGGGGCGCCGACGGTGTGCGCCAGTGAGGGAGCGGGCGCCCGGTGGGGACGGCGAGGTCGGTTCGGCGGGCGGGGGCGCGTTGCGCTGGATCCCCCGCCTTCGCGGGGGATGACGGACTACTTCGCCATCTCCCGCACCGCCGTCTCCGGGTCCGGGATCTCGCCGCTTTGCTGCTGCAGCGACCACATCTGCGCATAGCGGCCGTTGCGCGCCAGCAGTTCGGCGTGGGTGCCGCGCTCGACGATGCGGCCAGTGTCCATCACCAGGATCTGGTGGGCGTCGATCACGGTGGACAGCCGGTGCGCGATCAGCAGCGTGGTCTTGTTGCGGGCGGCGCTGCGCAGTTCGGCCTGGATGGCGCGCTCGTTGGCGGAATCCAGCGCCGAGGTCGCCTCGTCGAAGATCAGGATCGGCGGGTCCTTCAGCAGGGTGCGGGCGATCGCCACGCGCTGCTTCTCGCCGCCGGAGAGCTTCAGGCCGCGCTCGCCCACCATGGTCTGGTAGCCGCGCGGCGTGCTGTCGATGAAGGCGTGGATGCGGGCGGCCCTCGCGGCGGCCTCCACCTCGGCCCGGCTGGCGCCGGGGCGGCCGTAGGCGATGTTGTATTCGACGGTGTCGTTGAAGAGCACGGTGTCCTGCGGCACGATGCCGATCGCCTGGCGCACGCTGGCCTGCGTGACGTCGCGGATGTCGTGGCCGGCAATGGTGATGCGGCCCTGCTGCACGTCGTAGAAGCGGTACAGCAGGCGGGCCAGGGTCGACTTGCCGGAGCCGGACGGGCCGACCACGGCGACGGTCTTGCCGGCGGGGATCTCGAAGCTGACGTCGTGCAGGATGATGCGCGCCGGTTCGTAGGCGAACCTGACATTCTCGAAGCGGATGGTGGAGTCGACGGCCGTCCCCTCGTCGCGGGCCGCCCCCGCGCGCGGCAGCGGCAGCAGGCTGGGTGCGCCGGGCTGGTCGGCGACCTCGCGCTCGCGGTCCATCAGGGTGAACATCTTGTCCAGGTCCGTCAGGCTCTGCTTGATCTCGCGGTACAGCACGCCCAGGAAGTTGAGCGGGATGTAGAGCTGGATCATGAAGGCGTTGATCATCACCAGGTCGCCCAGCGTCATGCGGCCGGCGACCACGCCCTCGGTGGCCAGCCACAGCATGGCGATCAGGCCGGTGGCGATCACCAGCTGCTGGCCGGTGTTGAGCAGCGACAGCGTGCTCTGCGCCTTCAGCCGCACCCGGCGCAGGCTCTCCAGGCTCTGGTCGTAGCGCCGCGCCTCGAAGTCCTCGTTGTTGAAGTACTTGACGGTCTCGTAGTTGAGCAGCGAGTCCACCGCCTTGGTGTGGGCGGCCGAATCGAACTCGTTGGCCTGGCGGCGGAACTTGGTGCGCCACTCGGTCACCACCACCGTCCAGCCGATGTAGACCACCAGCGCGCCCAGCGTGATCCAGGCGAACCAGGCGTCGAAGCGCACCGCCAGGATGCCCAGCACCAGCGCCATCTCGAACAGCGTGGGCACGATGCTGTAGAGCGAGAACGAGATCAGCGATTCGATGCCGCGCACGCCGCGCTCGATGTCGCGCGTCATGCCACCGGTCTGGCGCTCCAGGTGGAAGCGCAGCGACAGCGAATGCAGGTGCTCGAAGGTTTGCAGCGCGATGCTGCGCGCCGCGCCCTGGGTGGCCTTGGCGAACACCAGTTCGCGCAGCTCGGTGAACAGGGTGGTGGACAGCCGCAACGCGCCGTAGCCGATCAGCAGCCCGATCGGCACCACCAGCACGGCCGCGGCGTCGCCCGGCTTCAGGCTCAGCGAGTCGACCAGGTGCTTGAGCACGATTGGCACGCTGACGTTGGCCAGCTTGGCCCCCACCATGAAGGCGAGCGCGATCGCCACCCGCCACTTGTATTCCCACAGGTAGGGCAGCAGGCGCTTGAGCGTGGCCCAGTCGGCGCTCTTCGGCGGTGGGGAACCGGGGGCGGCGGCGGGCGGGATGTGGCGGAAGGAGGCGTCGCCGTACCGGCGCATTCGGGGACAATCCAGTTCAGGTGACTCTTGGAGAGATTGTGCCCGCCTCCCCGAATTCAAGCGCAGTGTCCGGTTCATCGCCGCTGGGCCCGGCCACGCCGCCGAGCGACAAGGAGCTGGTGCTCAAGGTCATCCCGCTGCCGGCCGACACCAACGGCAACGGCGACATCTTCGGCGGCTGGGTGATGGCGCAGGTCGACCTGGCCGGCTCGGTGATCCCGGCGCGCCACGTCAACGGGCGCATGGCCACGGTGGCGGTCAAGGAGTTCATCTTCAAGCAGCCGGTGCGGGTGGGCGACATCCTGTCGTTCTATGCCTGCGTCACGCACATCGGCCGCACCTCGATCACGGTGCAGGTGGAGGTGTTCGCCGAGCGCCACCGCGCGCAGGGCCAGTTCGTCAAGGTGACCGAAGCGACGGTGACCTACGTGGCGATCGACGACAACGGCCGGCCGCGTCCGATCGAGAAGCGCGCATGAGCGATTCCCGCGAACCACCCGACCCCCTGCTCTCCCCGGCGCTGGAGCACAAGACGCTGCTCTGGCTGGTGGCGGGCTTCACCTTCGCCTTCCTGGGGGTGCTGTGGCCGCTGGCGGGGGCGGTGCTGTGGGCGCTGTTCCTGGCCATCGTGTTCTTCCCCATGCACCAGTACGTCCGGCGGCTGGTAAAGCGGCGCTCGACACTGGCGGCTTCCCTGACACTGCTGTCGATCGTGCTGATGGTGATCCTGCCCTTGTCGCTGGTCAGCGCGTCGGTGGTGGAGCAGGCTTCGATGCTGTACCAGGGCGTCAAGTCCGGCCAGATCCAGCCCGGGCAGTTCCTGCAGCAAATGATGGATGCGCTGCCGGCCTGGGCCCAGTCGGTGCTGGCGCGCTTCGGGCTGTTCGACCTGCCGGCGGTGCTGCAGCGCGCCGGCGAACTGCTGTCGCGCAGCAGCCAGGCCATCACCAGCGGCCTGGTGGGCATCGGCCAGGTCACGCTGGAGTTCGTGGTGTCCTTCTTCATCATGCTGTACGTGCTGTTCTTCCTGCTGCGCGACGGCGGCGCCCTGGTCGGGCGCATCGAGCGGGCGGTGCCGCTGCGGCCGGAGCAGACCCGCAAGCTGCTGTCGCAGTTCGTCACCGTGGTGCGCGCCACCGTCAAGGGCAACGTGGTGGTCGCCGTGGTCCAGGGCGCGCTGGGTGCGCTGGCCTTCTGGTTCCTGGGCATCCCCGGCCCGGCGCTGTGGGGTTCGCTGATGGCGCTGCTGTCGCTGCTGCCCGCCGTCGGCGCGGCGATGGTGTGGGGGCCGGTGGCGATCTACCAGCTCTTCACCGGGATGGTGCTGGAAGGCCTCGGGTTGATCGCCTGGGGCGTGCTGGTGATCGGGCTGGTCGACAACGTGCTGCGCCCCATGCTGGTGGGGCGCGACACCCGCATGCCCGACTACCTGGTGCTGGTGGCCACCGTCGGCGGCATCAGCCTGTTCGGGCTCAACGGCTTCGTGATCGGGCCGGTGATTGCGGCCATGTTCCTGGTGTGCTGGAGCTTGCTGACCGACGTGCGCGAGGAGAACGCGGAATCGGCGCCCCTGGCCCCCGCGCCCGCTCCGAACGCCGGGACCGCTGCCGCCTCAGCTCCCGCTTCGGCTCCCGCGCAGGACAGAGAGCCCGCGGCGTAGGTCGGCCAGCGGCAGCTGGCCCGGCGCCGAGGCCTGCCGGCCCACGGCAAAGGTCAGCGCCGAGCCGAATTCGCCGCCGCACAGGCGGCTGACCGCGCCCAGGGCGCCCATCGCCATGCCGGCCACCGGAATGGGCAGCTCCTCGCTGGCCTGCAGCGTGGCCTGCAGCAGCGCCAGCACGTCGCTGCGCCGGCGCGGCATCACGGCCAGCTTGGCGATGTCGGCGCCGAGCTGCCCGGCCTGGCGGAAGCGCTGCAGCAGCTCGGCGACGGGCGGCGTCCGGTCGAAATCGTGGAACGACAGCAGCAGCGCGATGCCGTTCGCGCGCGCCGCTTCGCGCACGGCTGCGATGTGGTCGGGATCCGCCGCCATCTCGACATCGACGATGTCGGCGGCGCCCTGCATGCAGACGGCGCGGTACAGCTCGAGGACCTGCGGTTCGTTTAGCGCGATCGGCTGGCCGCCCTCGCGCTGCGAGCGGCGCGTGAACAGCAGCGGCACCCCGGCGGCCTGGCGGATGCGCACGGCGGTGTCAACGACGTGGGCGATGTCGCCGAGCGCGGCGAAGAAGTCGACCCGCCACTCCAGCAGGTCGGGCGGCTCGGCGGCGACCGCCGCCACCTCGGCCAGCAACGCCTCGGCGTCGCGGCCCACCAGCGGCACGCACACGGCGGGCAGCGCGCCGCCGGCCAGGGGTTTTCCGCGCAGCGTGATCGGCTTCATGGCGGTCAGGAAACGATGTAGGCGCCGGCGCCGGTGCACAGCAGCTTGCCGTCCGGGTCCAGGAATTCCATGCGCGTGGAACCGACGCGCGAGCCCAGGCGCAGCACCTCGGCGCGCAGCTCGAAGTGGCTGCCGATGGCGGGGCGCAGGTAGTCGACGCGCAGGTCGATGGTGCCAAGCTTGGCGAAGCGCTGCAGGCGCGTCGCCGGCGGCTCGGCCATGTGGCGCGCACCCATGGCGGCCAGGCAGGCCAGCCCGCCCATGGCGTCGAGCCCGGCCGACACCACGCCGCCGTGCAGGCGGTTGTAGGCGGGGTGGCCGACCAGTTCCTTGCGCATCTCGATGCGGCCGACGGCGCGGTCGGGCTTGAGGCTGGTGATCTTCAGGCCCAGCACCTGGTTGAACACGATGCTGTCCTCGAAGATGGCTTTCAGGCCGGCGATGAACTCCGGCTCGAACTCGGTGACGGCGGGCTGCGGGTTCCTGGTCATGGTCCCCCATTGTCCCGCAGCCGGCGACCGGCTCGGCAGTGGAAACCGTCCGACGGGCCGCCACCGTTGACAGCGCGATACTGGCCGGCGTGGGCCGCGGCGCCCCGGCGGAAAGGACGGACGTGAACAGGAAGACGTACAGCCAGATGCTGGAAGAGATCGAGCTGCTCAAGAAGCAGGCCGAGGAAGTGCGCCGGCGCGAGGTGGAGGTGGTGATCGCCCGCATCAAGGACGCGATCGCCTTCTACGGCCTGACGGAAGAGGACCTGGGCTTCCGCAAACCCGAGAAGGCGGCGCCCGCGCCTGCGCCGGAGCCAACCACGAAGAAGAAGCGCAAGTCGCGCTACACCGAGCGGCCACTGGCGGGGCCGGTGAAGGGGTGACCGGAAGCCAAGGCAAGGATTGCGCAGCGAGCCTTGCTGGCTCCGGGAATCAGCCCGACCCTTTCGCCCGCTCCAGCAGCAGGGCCTTCTCGCGCGCATTGCCGGCCAGCGCGGCGGCGCGTTCGAAGGCGGCCCGCGCCTCCTGCTTGCGTCCGAGCTTGTCCAGCAGGTCGCCCTGCACGCTGGGCAGCCAGGGGTACTGCCGCAGCGCCTTGTCCTCCAGCAGCCGCTCGACGATCGCCAGGCCGGCGGCCGGGCCCTGCGCCATGCCGACCGCAACCGCCCGGTTGAGTTCGACCACCGGCGACGCCGCCACGCGCGCCAGCTCGGCATACAGCGCCGCGATGGCCTGCCAGTCGGTTGCGCCCGCGGTGGCGGCGCGGGCGTGGCAGGCCGCGATCGCCGCCTGCAAGGTATAGGGCCCGCGCTGCTGCGCCGACAGCGCTTCGGCCCGGGCCAGCGCCGCCAGCCCGCGGCGGATCAGCAGCCGGTCCCAGCGCGAGCGGTCCTGGTCGGCCAGCAGGATCGGCCGGCCTTGCGCGTCGGTGCGCGCGTTCAGGCGCGAGGCCTGCAGTTCCAGCAAGGCCGCCAGCCCGTGCGCTTCGGCCGCACCGGGCGCCAACTCGGCCAGCATGCGCGCCAGCCGCAGGGCCTCTTGCGCCAGCGCCGGGCGCATCCAGTCGTCGCCCGCGGTGGCCGTGTAGCCCTCGTTGAACACCAGGTAGACCACCTCCAGCACCGAGTCCAGCCGGGATTGGAGTTGCTCGCCGCGCGGCGCCTCGAACGGCACCTTGGCGTCGCGCAGCTTCTGCTTGGCGCGCACGATGCGCTGGGCGACCGTCGGCTCGGGCACCAGGAAGGCGCGCGCGATCTCGTGCGTGGTCAGCCCGCCCAGCAGCTTGAGCGTGAGCGCGACCCGCGCCTCGGTCGGCAGCACCGGGTGGCAGGCCGTGAACATCAGCCGCAGCAGGTCGTCGCCGATCTCGTCCTGCCGCGCGGCATCCAGCGCATCGGTGAAGTCCGGCACGATCAGCGCCTCCCGCGCTTCCAGGTCATGCCCCAGCTCCTCGTGCTTGCGCTCCTGCATCTGCCGGTGCCGCAGGTGGTCGAGCGCGCGGTTCTTGGCGGTGGCCATGAGCCAGGCGCCGGGCTTGTCCGGCAGGCCGTCGCGCGGCCAGCGCTCCAGCGCCGCCACCAGCGCCTCCTGGGCCAGCTCCTCGGCGATGGCCACGTCGCGCACCATGCGCGCGACGGTGGCCACCACCTTGGCCGACTCGATGCGCCAGGCCGCGGCGATGGCGTCATGGGTGGACGAGTGCATGGCGCGCTGCGGCCCGGGCGGTCAGGCCTGCGGCGGCGCGGCCTTGGCGTCCATCCAGAACACCTCCCAGACATGGCCGTCGAGGTCCTCGAAGCCATGCTGGTACATGAAGCCGTGGTCCTGCGGCGCGTTGGGCGCGGTGCCGCCGGCGGCCAGCGCCTTGCGCACCATGTCGTCGACTTCCTCGCGGCTGTCGCACGACAGCGCGATGAGCACCTCGGTGGACTTGCGTGCGTCCGCGACCGGCTTCTTGGTGAAACCCTGGAAGAAGGGCTCGACCAGCAGCATGGCGTAGCTGCTGCCGTCGGCGATCACCATGCAGGCGCCCTGCTCGTTGGTGAACTGCAGGTTGAAGCCGAAGCCGAGCGCGTCGAAGAACGTTCTGGAGCGCGCCATGTCGCGGATCGGCAGGTTGACGAAGATCTGGCGGGCCATAGTGGTTCCTTTCATTCCAGGGTGCCGAGCTGACGGAAGCGCTCGGCACCCGGAATGCCCTTGCGCTCGAAGTCCTCCATCGCGTACAGCGGCCGCACCTCGATCTCGCCCACCCGGCCTTCGCCCATCGGGTTGGGAAAGCGCCGTGCCCAGGCCAGCGCTTCCTCGCGGTCGCGCACCTGGATCAGCGTGTAGCCGGCCACCAGCTCCTTGCTCTCGGCAAAGGGGCCGTCGATCACCCGCACGCGGCCGCCCTCGTGGCGGATGCGAAAACCCTGGCTGGACGGCTGCAGGCCGTTGGCGTCGAGCAGCACGCCGGCCTGCGCCATCTCCTCGTGGAAGGCGGCCATGTCGGCCATCAGCTGCTCGGTGTCGGGCGGGAATTCGCCCCGCTCGGTCATGTCGGTGGCGCGGACCAGGATCATGAATCGCATGGCGACTCTCCTCGTGTTCAGCCGGCCGTCCGCAGCGGCTGCAGCATGCTGGAGCGGTTGCCTTCGGTGTCGAGGAAGGCCACGTAGGGTCCCACGCCGGGGATGTCCATCGGCTCGCCCAGCACCTGGCCGCCGGCTTCGCCGACCTTGCGCATCGATGCGCGGATGTCCGCCACGCCGATCACGATGCCCGGCAGTTGCGCCGGCATCGAGGGGTCGATCGTGAAGAAGCCGCCGTTGATGGCGCCGCGCGGCGCGTCCGGGCGAGCGTCCGCCTCGGCCGTGGTGACGACCACGTAGTGGCCCATCTCGGGGCCCAGCATCTGGCATTTCCAGCCGAAGGCTTGCTCGAAGAAGCGGGCGATGCGCTCGCGGTCCTTGCAGGGCAACTCGAAGTGAACGACGGGGTCCATGGCGGCTCCTTGGGTGAGAGGGTGACATCTGCACGACGAACCAGCCCCGCCCCGATCGACAACAAGATCGGGGTCAGATACGAATTTCCGGCGAATGCCCGGGAATTCGTATCTGACCCCGATTACGAGTAGCAGGGGCCGAGCTTGCGGACCTCGACGGTGGCCCACTGGGCGGCAGGGCATTCCTGGGCGATCGCGAGGGCCTGCTCGCGCGTGTCGCAATCGAGCAGGAAGAAGCCGCCGACCATTTCCTTGGCTTCGGCGAAGGGACCGTCCAGCAGGCGGGCCTGGCCGTCGCGCACCTGCAGGCGGGCGGGCGAGCCGTCACGCCAGGCGAGCGACTCGCCGTCGCGCAGCACGCCCCGCTCGCGCAGGCCCGCGGCGAAGCGGGTCATCTGTTCGTAGACCTCCCGCCCTTGCGCGTCGGTACGGGTCGCGCGCTGGTCGGGCGGCTCGATGATCAGCAGCATGTAGGCCATGGCGCGCCATGCTAGCGCCTTCGACTGCCGCTCGCAGCTCATGGGAAGCTGGCGCCCGGCATCAGGCGTGCTGCGCGTGGTCGATCAGGTGCCCGGCAAACCATTGCGCGGCGGCGTCGCCGACCTGCTCCAGCGCGCCCGGCTCCTCGAACAGGTGGGTGGCGCCGGGCACCAGCCGCAGCTCATGCTCCACGCGCAGGTGCTGGCAGGCGTGCCGATTGAGTTGCAGGACCACCGGGTCGGCCGCGCCGACGATCAGCAGCGTCGGCGATTGCACCTCGCCCAGCACCACCGGTCCGGCCAGGTCCGGCCGCCCGCCGCGCAGGACCAGCGCGCCGATCCGGCGCCCCAGCCGGGCCGCCGCGATCAAGGCGGCGGCGGCGCCGGTGCTGGCGCCGAAATAGCCGATCGGCAAGCTGCGCAGGTCGGGTTCGGCCGCGGCCCACGCGGTCGCATCCTGCAGCCGCTGGGTCAGCAGGGGGATGTCGAAGCGGTGCTGGCGGGTGTGCAGGTCCACCTGCTCCTCCTCCGGCGTGAGCAGGTCGAACAGCAAGGTGGCGATGCCCGCATCCTGCAGCCGCCGCGCGACCTGGCGGTTGCGTGCGCTGTGGCGGCCGCTGCCGCTGCCGTGCGCGAACAGCACCAACCCGGTTGCCGCACCCGGCAAAACCAGGTCGCCGACCAGATGGTGCGGACCGGCCGGCATGCGCACCTCGCGCCAGGGTTCGGTTCGTGCTTGCATGGGCCGCAAGTTGCCCCTCGCGCCCGATGCCGTCGGTCAGCAGCAGCCACGAGTGCGCGTAGGAGCACAAGCGACACGCCTGCATCCGCGGCCGGTGTTGCAGGCTGCAATGGCCCCGCGCCGTGCCGGCCGCCAGCGGCGTGGCATGCTTGCCGGCCATGCAGTTCCCGCTTTCCGTCCTGGATTTGTCGCCCATCGTCGAGGGGGGCGATGCCGCGCAATCGTTCCGCCACTCGCTCTCGCTGGCCCAGCATGCCGAGCGGCTGGGCTATCGCCGCTTCTGGCTGGCCGAGCACCATGGCATGCCCGGCATCGCCAGTGCGGCGACCTCGATCCTGATCGCGCACGTGGCCGGCGGCACCGAGCGCATCCGGGTCGGCGCCGGCGGCATCATGCTGCCCAACCATTCGCCGCTGGTGATCGCCGAGCAGTTCGGCACGCTGGAGGCGCTGTTCCCGCGCCGCATCGACCTGGGCCTGGGCCGCGCGCCGGGGTCCGACCCGGCCACCGCGCGCGCCCTGCGCCGCAACCTGGACAGCGACCCCGACCAGTTCCCGCGCGACGTGGTGGAGCTGATGGATTTCATGGCCGACGAGCCGCAGCAGCGGGTGCGCGCCGTGCCCGGGCAGGGCGCCAAGGTGCCGGTGTGGATCCTCGGGTCCAGCCTGTACGGCGCCCAGGTCGCGGCCATGCTGGGGCTGCCCTACGCGTTCGCGTCGCACTTCGCGCCGCAGCAGATGATGCAGGCGGTGGAGCTGTACCGCTCGACCTTCCGGCCTTCGGCGCAACTGGCCAAGCCCTACGTCATGCTGGGCTTCAACGTGATCGCCGCCGATTCCGACGAGCAGGCCGCGGTGCTGGCCACCTCGCAGCAGCAGGCCTTCGTCAACCTGCGCAGCGGCCGGCCGACGCGGCTGCCGCCGCCGCGGCCGGGCTACCTGGATTCACTCGGCCCGGCCGAGCGCCGCCTGCTGGAAAGCATCCTGAGCTGCTCGGCCATCGGCTCGCCGCACACGGTGCGGCGGCAGGTGCGCGCCTTCCTCGATCGCACCGGCGCCGACGAGCTGATGGTGGCGTCGCAGATCCACGACCACGCGGCGCGCCTGCGCTCCTACGAGCTGCTCGCCGGCGACGACGACTGACGACACCCGGGCAGGCAGCATGAGCGGTTACCTCGAGAACGGCCAGTGGCACGACGGCTGGTACGACACGCGGGCCACCCAGGGCGAGTTCGTGCGCACCACGTCCGCGTACCGCCACCGGATCACGGCCGACGGCAGCAGCGGGTTCCCGGCCGAGCCCGGCCGCTACCACCTGTACGTGTCGCTGGCCTGCCCGTGGGCGCACCGCACGCTGATCGCCCGCGTGCTCAAGCGCCTGCAGGACGTGGTGTCGGTCTCGGTGGTCGAGCCCGTCATGACCCAGGGCTGGAGCTTCAGCCAGGCCCTGCCCGACCACCTGTACGGCGCGTCGCACCTGCACCAGCTCTACACCATGGCCGATCCGCAGTACACCGGCCGCGTGCTGGTGCCGGTGCTGTGGGACAAGCAGCGGCGCACCATCGTGAACAACGAGTCGAGCGAGATCCTGCGCATGTTCAACGACGCGTTCGCCGGCCAGGTGCCGGACGGCGCCGACCTGTACCCGCAGCCCTGGCGCGCCGAGATCGACCGGCTGAACGCGTTCGTGTACGGCGACATCAACAACGGGGTCTACCGCTGCGGCTTCGCCACCGAGCAGCGGGCCTACGAGCGCGCCTTCGGGCGGCTGTTCGGCGCGCTCGACCAGGTCGAGGCGCTGCTGCAGCAGCGCCAATGGCTGGCCGGCTCGCCCCAGCCGACCGAGGCCGACTGGCGCCTGTTCACCACGCTGGCGCGCTTCGACGCGGTGTACTTCGGGCACTTCAAGTGCAACCGCAACCGGATCGAGGACTTCGCGCGCCTGTCGGGCTACCTGCGCGAGCTGTACCGGGTGCCGGGCATCGCCGCCACGGTGGACATCGACCACATCAAGCGGCACTACTACATGAGCCACCCGCACATCAACCCGAGCCGCATCGTGCCGGCCGGGCCGCGCCTGAAGTTCTGCGAGCCCGTCTGACGCGCACGAAAAAGGGCTCCGTTGCCGGAGCCCTTGACGCATGCAGGCGGGGGTGAATCAGCGTGCAGCGATGCGGGTGGCCGCCGGCTGCCCGCCGTGGCGCGCCAGGTAGGCCGAGCCGCTGTCCTCGCGGGTCATGGCGGCCACGCGGTCGCGCGCCTGGATGTACTCGCCCACCACTTCGGCACGCGACTTGGTGCTGACGAAGCTGCGCAGCGGCGAGTAGGTGGTCGACCAGGGGTTCACGCCGGCCTTCTTGTAGGCCGCCAGTTCGGCCTGCACCTGCGCACGGGTGGCCGTGGACTGGAACGGCGTCGGATCGATGGTGATGTCGTCGGCGAAGGCGCTGCCGGCGGCAACGAAGGTGGCGAGAGCGAGGGCGATTTTGCGGTTCATGTTGTTCACTCCTGGTTGAAGACCGACAGATGGGTTCGGAAGCCGGCTTTTCCTTGCTGCCGGTGCATCGGATCGCGATCGCCGGCGGCATGGGAAGAATTGTGGGATCCGCAGCGCGAATGAAAAACCGCCTGGGCGTCCATGCGGCATTGCCAGAACGGCAACAATCGCCCCATGGCCGGCCCCGCCGGCGCTTCGCGATCGAAGGTGAAGATGGATCGGCTCCAGTCCATGCGCGTGTTCCAGCAGGTCGCCCTGGAAGGCGGTTTCGCCGCGGCCGCGCGCAAGCTCGACCTCTCCCCGGCGGTGGTCACGCGCCTGGTCAGCGACCTCGAGAAGCACCTGGGCGTGCGCCTGCTGCAAAGGACCACGCGCCGGCTGTCGCTCACGCAGGCCGGCGACGCCTACCTGGACCGGCTCAGGGGCATCCTGGCCGAGATCGACGAGGCCGATGCCATGGTGCAGGCGCACACGCGCGAGATGACCGGCACCGTGCGGGTGCTGGCGCCACCGGTGGCCGCCACCCACATGGTGGCTCCCGCGGTCGTCGCATTCCAGAAGCTGCATCCCGCGGTGCGGGTGGAACTGCACGTGGAGGATTCGCCCGACCCGGCGGTGCACGACTACGACCTCGCCGTGCTCAGCAGCGTGGCCGCGCTCGATTCGAGCGTGATCGCGCGGCCCATCATCGACAGCCAGACGGTGTTCTGCGCCTCGCCCGACTACCTGGCGCGCCATGGCGAGCCGCGCGTGCCCGAGGACCTGCTGCGGCACCGCTGCCTGCGCCTGCGGCTGACTGGTGCGCGGCTGGGCCCGCTGCGGCTGATCGATCCCACCGACGACGACCGGCAGCTCGAACTGGATCTGCCCGGCGCGCTGACGGCCAACCACACCGACACCCTGGTGCGCGCCACGCTGGATGGCGGCGGCATCAGCAGCCAGCCGATCGACCTGCTGGCGCCGCTGATCCAGGCCGGCCGGCTGCGCCGCGTGCTGGCGCCCTGGATCACGGCGCGGGTCTCGCTGGTGGCGGTGCTGCCCAGCCGCCAGTACATGCCGGCGCGCACCCGGGCCTTCGTCGATTGCCTGGTCGAGCACACCCGCCGACTCGTCGCCGGGTTGACACTGGAACCGCCGCAACTGCGGGGAGGCCGCCGATGACCCTGGCACCGCTCACGTCCCTCGCCGACATCCGGGCCCTGGAGCAGCGCCCGCTGCCGGAGTCGATGCCGGCGCGCTCGCCTTATGGCCTGATCGCCGCCGCGGCCCAACGCTTTCCCGGGCGCGACGCCTTCGTGTTCCTGACTTCGGGCGAGCCGGACGCGCCGCCGCAGCGCACCTCCTACGCCGGCTTGCTGGACCACATCCACCGGGCCGCCAACCTCTTTCGCAGCCTCGGCGTGGGCGCCGGCGATGCCGTGGCCCTCCTCGCCCCCAACCTGCCGCTGACGCACGCGGCCCTGTGGGGCGCGCAACTGGCGGGCCGCGCCTGCCCGATCAACTACCTGCTGCAGCCGGAGCACATCGCGGCCTTGCTGCAGGCGAGCGGCGCCCGTGTGATCGTGGCGCTCGCGCCGCATCCCGAGCTGGACATCGGCGCGACGGTGCGCCAGGTGCAGGCGCTGTCGGGGCTGCCGGTGCTGGCGATCCATGCACCGGGCTCGCCGCCGGACGACATGCCCGACTTCGAGGCCGCGCTGCGCGGGCAAGCCGCGCAGCTGCAGTTCGAGCCGGTGCTGCACCCCGACCAGGTGGCGGCCTGCTTCCACACCGGCGGCACCACCGGCGCGCCCAAGCTGGCGCTGCACACCCAGGGCAACGAAGCCCACACCGGCTGGTTCGCCCACGCCTTCTACGGCTTCGACGAGCACACCGTCGAGATCAACGGTTTCCCGCTGTTCCACGTGGCAGGCGCCTTCGTCTACGGCCTGGCGCTGCTGGCGATCGGCGCGACCCAGCTGCTGCCGACCGTGGCCGGCCTGCGCAACCCCGGCTTCATGCGCCACTACTGGCAGTTCTGCGAGCGCTACGGCGTCACCGCGCTGGCCTGCGTGCCCACCGTGCTGGCCACGCTGTCCAACCTGCCGGTGGATGCCGACATCTCCACCGTGCGCGTGGCCTACACCGGCGGCTCGCCGCTGCCGACCGAGCTGGCGCAGCAGTTCGAGCAGCGCACCGGCATCGCCGTGCGCAACATCCTGGGCATGACCGAATCGGCCGGCCTGATCTCGATCGAGCCGGCCGCGGGTCCGCGCGTGCCGGGCTCGGCCGGCCTGCCGCTGCCGTACACGCAGGTGCGGGTGCTGCCCTGGCGCGACGGCCGGGCGGTGCTGGACGAAGCGTGCCCGGCTGGCGCCACCGGGGTGATCGCCGTGCGCGGCCCCCACGTCAGCCCCGGCTACAGCGACCCGGCGCGCAACGGCGGCATGTTCGAGGGCGGCTGGCTGGTCTCGGGCGACCTCGGCCACGTGGACGCCGCCGGCTACCTGCACGTGACCGGCCGCGCCAAGGACGTGGTCATCCGCGGCAGCCACAACATCGACCCGGGGCTGGTCGAGGAAGCCTTCATGGCGCACCCGGCGGTGAGCCTGTGCGCGGTGGTCGGCGAGCCCGACGCCTACGCCGGCGAGCTGCCGGTGGCGTTCGTGGTGCTGCGCCCCGGCCACGAGGTCGACGCGGCCGGCTTGCTGCAGGCGGTGGCGCCCACGGTCTACGAGCGCCCGGCGGTGCCCAAGCGCGTGACCCTGGTCGAGGCGATGCCGATGACGGCCATCGGCAAGGTCTACAAGCCGGCCTTGCGGCTCATGGCGCTGCAGGACAAGCTGGGCGAGGTGCTGGCCGGCCTGGGCGCGGCGGCGCAGGTGCGGGCCGAAGACCGCGGCGGATCGCCGGTCGCCGTCGTGCAGGTGGCCGGCCCGCCCGACCCCGGCCTGAAGCAGCGCGTGCACGACGCGCTGGGTGCGATGGCGGTGACGCTGGAATTCCGCTTCGACGAATCCTGAGCCGGCACCCCCGGCTGCGGGAGTGGCCAGGCCCTCGCCGGACGGCAGCCCCTAGCCGCGCGCGGCCTTCACCATCACGCGCGACAGGCGGGCGAAATGGTCCATCGCCAGGTCGGTCAGCTCGATCTGCTTGCGGCGCGCGTCCTCGGTGTCGGCCAGGGTGATCCAGCCCTTGACGCGCATGGACTTCAGGCGCGAATGGATGGTGGCCGGCGCACCGAACTCGTCCCTGGACAGCATGTCGCGCACCGACAGCCGCGCGCCCTCCTGCGCGGTGCGCGCGATCCATGACAGGATGCGCTCTTCCAGCGGATCGAGCGGAGGCAGCGTGGGCAAGCCGCGGATCGCCTGCGACAGTTGCAGGAATCGCAGGTACACCTCGGCTCCCCTGTTGGCTCTGTTCAATCCGATCTCCGTGTCCGGTGGCTGTGCTAGAACGCGGCGGTGACCGCCATGCAGTCCCGCGATGCTAACGCGAAAGAAACGATGCCATCGACGACCCTCCGTCTGCAGTTCGTACAGGTGCTCGCCACCATGGCGCTGTTCCTGGTCATGCTGTGGATCAACGACTGGCTGTTCCGGCACCTCGAGTTCGCGCCCGGCATCAACTGGATCTACCTGCCCGCCGGCGTGCGCCTGCTGTGCACCCTGCTGTTCGCCGAAGCGGGCGCGATCGGGCTGCTGCTGGTGTCCTGGCTGGTCAGCTTCCTGTTCCTCTTTCCCCACGACCCCGAGCGCGCCTTCGCCGGCGGCATCCTGGCGGCGCTGGCCCCCTGGCTGGTGTGGCGCGGCGCCTCGCGCGCCTGGGGATTGCAGGCTTCGCTGGTCAACCTCACGCCGTTGCGACTGCTGGTACTGGCGCTGGTGTACTCGGTTGCCAGCCCGCTGCTGCACCACCTGTGGTTCGCCTGGCGCGGGCAGGACGACCTGCTGAGCGGCTTCTTCGCGATGTTCGTGGGCGACCTGGCCGGCACGCTGATCGTGCTCTACGGCATCAAGGGCCTGCTGGCCGTGCTGCACCGGCCATCGCGCTGATGGGCACCTCGATACCCCATTTGGGCGATTGAGCCGCCCGGTGCGATCCGTTAAGCTCCGATCGTTCTTGTTTTTGTCACAACACGACGGCGATCAGGGAGTCCATGCGGGCGAAGGAGGGGGCCATGACCGGCTGCGAGGCCTGTTCGGCGCTGGTCAACCAAGGCGATACGCACTGCGCCATCTGCGGCGCCGAGCTGCAGGGCGGCGCCGCCGGCGGGTCCCGCAAGCCGGCCCCGCCCCCCCGGGTTCACATCCCCGTGCGGCGCTACGGCAAGGCCCCGCCGCCGCCGCGCACCTGGCGCGTGGAACAGGCGGCTTGCGCCGGCAGGCCGGGCCCGGTCATCGCCGCGGCACTGGGGGTGGCCATCCTGGCGGGCTGCCTGGCCGCCTGGTGGCCCTTCGGGTGAACCTCAGTCCACGAAGAAGTCCGGGATGAACTGCTTCGTCCCCGGCGTCACCGAGTAGCGGTCGAGGTCACTGACGCCGTGGCCGGCCAGCACCTCGTCGTCGAGGTGGAAGTTGCCGGTGGCGTCCGCCGGCCCGGTGAGGATGAACCAGGCCGCATCGGCCAGGATCTCCGGCTTGCGGCACAGCTTCACGTCCACGCCCGGGATCATCTGCAACGCCGCGGTGGCGATGGCGGTGCGCGGCCACAGGCTGTTGACCGCGATGCCGTACTGGCGGAACTCACCGGCGTGGCCCAGCGTGCACATGCTCATGCCGTACTTGGCCATGGTGTAGGCGGTGTGCGGGGCGAACCAGTGCTCCTTCATCGACAGCGGCGGCGACATGTTCAGCACGTGCGGGTTGCGCCCGGCGGCCGCCGACTTCTTCAGCTCCGGCAGGCAGGCCTGGGTGCACAGGTAGGTGCCGCGCGCGTTGACTCCGTTCATCAGGTCGTAGCGCTTCATCGGCGTGTGCTCGGTGTCGGTGAGGCTGATCGCGCTGGCGTTGTTGACCAGGATGTCGATGCCGCCGAAGGCCTGCACGGCCTGCGCCACCGCATCGAGCACGGCCGCTTCGTCGCGGATGTCCACCGACAGAGGCAGCGCCTGGCCGCCTGCGGCGCGGATCTCGTCGGCCGCCGTGTAGATGGTGCCCGGCAGCCGGGGATCGGGCTCGGTGGTCTTGGCCGCGATCACCACGTTGGCGCCGTCGGCCGCGGCCCGCTTGCCGATGGCCAGCCCGATGCCGCGCGAGGCGCCGGTGATGAAGAGGGTCTTGCCCTGGAGGGTCATCGCGAAGTCTCCTTGCCGCGCCATTGTGCGCTCAGCCCCTGGCCGGCGCCGACAGGCTGCGCAGGTACAGGTGCAGCGCCCGCATGTCGGTGTCGTTGATCTCGCGCAGGGAGTCGAACGGCATCACCTTGACCGCCGAGCCATCGGCGCGCCGGCCGGTGCGGAACAGCCGGATCAGCGACTCGGCATCCGGGTAGCGGTCCATCACCGAGCCGTTGCCCGGGGCCAGCCGGGACGCCGGCGGCCAGTCGGGCGGCGAGCCGGGGATGCGGCCGCCGGCCAGCTGCGCGCCGTGGCAGCCCAGGCACATGTTGGCCACATAGGCGCCGTGCTGCACGGTGACGCCTTCGGCCACCGCTGTCGCCGGCGGCCGGGCATGGTCGATCTTGGCGGCGGCATCCTCGATGGCGCCGAACCCGTACAGCACGCGGGCCGGCAGCGGCAGCTCGACGATCGCGGCCCCGCCTGCGGCGGGCGGCAGCGAGCGGACGTAGGCCACCAGGGCGGCCAGGTCCGCATCCGTGAAACGGTTGTAGTCCTCGCTGGGCATGATCATCAGCGGCCGCCCCCCGGGCGCGACGCCGTGGCGAATCGCGCGCACCCAGTCTTCGGGCTGGTAGCGCGCGACCAGGCTGCCCGGGCCGGGGCTGATGTTCGGCCCCTTGATGCGCACCCCCGCTGCCGCGTCGTCGACGAAGGTGCGGCCGGCGCCGTTGGCTCCGTGGCAGTCCACGCAGCCGCGCGAGGCAAACAGGTAGCGTCCGCGCTCGAGGGCCTGCGGGTCGCTCACGTACGCGACTGGCAGTGCCTTCACCTCGACTTGCCGATGCATCCGCCGCTCGGCCAGTTGCAGGCCCGCCAGCACGCCACCGCCCGCGACCAGCAGCAGCGCCGCCGTGGCCCAGGCCGTCACCCTCACCCACTTGCGCATGCTCTTCTCCTCGAAGAATCCCGCCCGCAGGATGAGTTGAACCGGGTCGCTTGCAGGCGAGGATCGGATGGTCGGTCAAGAGGTTGACCGATGTCAACGCTCCCCGCCCCCCGCCCGCAAGGCGTGCCGCGGCGCCGTCGGCGGCACACCGACGGCTGCGTTCAGAGCTTCGAGAAATCCGGCTTGCGCTTTTGGCGAAAGCTGCCGCGCACCGGCTGCGCCGGCCCACGCTCGCGCGTGGCGGATTTCAGCACTTGCTGAAATCCGGCTTGCGCTTTTCCATGAACGCCGTGAAGGCCTCGCGCGCGGCCGGCTCGCGCAGCATGCGGCTGAAGCTGGCGCCTTCGTCCTGCATGCGCTGCAGCACCGCCTCCTGCTGGCCCTGCTTCATCAGGCGCTTGGTCTCGACCAGGCTGGCCAGCGGCTTGGCGGCGAGCTTGCGCGCCTGCGCCTGGGCATAGGCGTTGGCCTCGGTCGGCGGCAGCACGCGGTTGACCAGGCCCACCTCCAGCGCCGCCTCGGCGAAGAAGGGCTCGCCCAGCAGCAGCGCCTCGGCGGCGCGGTGGTGGCCGAACATGCGCGGCACCAGCAGGCTGGACGCCGCTTCCGGGCACAGGCCGAGGTTGACGAAGGGCAGCGAGAAGGCGGCGTTGTCGCCGGCGTACACCAGGTCGCAGTGCAGCAGCAGCGTCGTGCCCACGCCGACCGCCGGCCCGCAGACGGACGCCAGCAGCGGCTTGGGGAACTGGGCAATGCCGCGCAGGAAGCGGAACACCGGCGAGTCCTGGCCGGCCGGCGGCTGGTTCAGGAAGTCGCCGATGTCGTTGCCGGCGCAGAACACCGTCTCGTGGCCCTGGATCAGCGCGACGCGGACGGCCGGGTCGGCGCTGGCCGCCTCCAGCGCATCGGCCAGGGCCGCGTACATGGCCGTGGTGATCGAGTTCTTGCGGTCCAGCCGGTTGAAGGTGATGGTCATGACGCCGGCTTCGGCGTGGCTGAGGATGTCGGTCATTGCAGGTTCTCTTTCACGAAATCGAGTCGGTCCTGGCCCCAGAACATCTGGTCGCCGATGAAGAAGGTGGGCGCGCCGAACACGCCGCGGTCGATGGCCTCCTGCGTGGCGGCCTTGAGGCGCTCCTTGGTTTCCGGGGCCTGCGCCAGCGCCAGCAGCGCGGCCGGCTCGAAACCGGCCTGTTGCAGTACCGCGGCGACCTCGGCCGGCTCGTTCAGGTTGCGGCCATCGACCCAGATCGCGCGCATCACCGCGTCGACGTAGGGCCGGAACCGATCCGGCTGGCGCACCTGCAGCCCGAGCGCACCGCGCATCAGCGTCAGCGTGTGGATCGGGAAATGCGGGTTCAGCCGGAACGGCACGCCGTAGCGGGCGGCGTGCCGGTCCAGGTCCTGCTCCAGCCAGCGGCTCTTGGCCGGCACCTCCATCGGCGAGCGGTTGCCGGTGGCCTGGAACACGCCGCCCAGCAGCATGGGCTTGTGGTGCACGGTGGCGCCGGTCTCGGCGGCGATGCGCGGCATCTGGGTCCAGGCCAGGTAGGCCGCCGGACTGCCGACGTCGAAATAGAAATCCACGCTCTTGCTCATCAGAAGGTCTCCATCCAGGGACGCAGGTCCAGCTCGTGGGTCCAGGCATCGCGCGGCTGGCGGTGCAGCATCCAGTACTGGTCGGCGATGTGCTCGGGGTCCAGGATGCCGCCCTGGTCCTTGCGCGCATAGCGCTCGGGGAAATTCTCGCGGATGAAGGCGGTGTCGATGGCGCCGTCGATCACGGCGTGGGCCACGTGGATGCCGCGCGGGCCCAGCTCGCGCGCCATGCTCTGGGCCAGCGCGCGCAGCGCGTGCTTGGCGCCGGCGAAGGCGGCGAAGCCGGCGCTGCCGCGCATCGAGGCGGTGGCGCCGGTGAACAGGATGGTGCCGCGGCCGCGCGCCACCATCCGGCGCGCCACTTCACGGCCGTTGAGGAAGCCGGCGAAGCAGGCCATCTCCCAGACCTTGAAATAGCGCCGCGCGGTTTCGTCCAGGATGCTGGCGCGCACGTTGGCGCCGATGTTGAACGCCAGCACCTCGATCGGGCCGATCTGCGACTCGATGCGCTCGACCAGCGCCGCCACGTCCTCTTCCTTGCGCGCGTCGCTGCCGAAGCCGTGCGCCTGGCCGCCCTCGGCGCGGATGCGATCGACCAGCGGCTGCACCGCTTCGGCGCTGCGGCGCGTGACGCAGGCGATGTAGCCCTCGCGCGCGAAGCGCCGGGCAATCGCGCCGCCGGTTGCATCGCCGGCGCCGATGACGAGCGCGACCTTGTTCCCGGCCAGGTCGCCGCCCGGCCGCGTGGAGGGGCTTTCAGCAGGGACGGGCTGCGCGTCGGCGCCGGGCGTGGAGGCCATGGTCATTCCTTGTAGTAGACCACCTGGTGCGTGGTGGCCAGCAGGTCGCCGGCCTCGCTCCACAGCTGCGCGGTCTGGTCGAAGTAGCCGTCGCGGAAGGCCTGGGCCTGCGCCTGGCCGAGCAGGTAGCCCTCGCCCACCTGCGCCAGCTGGGCGGCGCCGGCATGGAAATAGACGGTCATGGTGACGGTGCCGATCGGCACGAACACCGGCCGGCGGCGCCAGATGCGCGGGAAGAACACGTCGGCCATCGCCGTGAGCGAAGCGAAGTCCAGCGGGCGCGGCGGGTGGTCGCGGATCCACAGGCGCGAAAGGCTCGTACCCGAGTCCTGCCCGTGCCAGTCGTCCGGCAGGGCCCCTTCGACGAAGCGCATTTCATAGCGCTTGACCCACTCGACGCGCTTGGGACCCTGGGCCAGAGGCACATCGGCCGGCCGCGCGACCGGCGGCACGGCGTGCTCGACCGCGCCCCAGGTGTCGCGCCGAAGCGCGGTGAACACGGTGCCGGTCAGCACGGGCTGGCCGTCCTGCAGCATCTGCACCGTCCAGTGCTGGGTGGAGCGGTTGGTGCGGGCCGGCGTGGCAACAAGCTCGAAGGGTCCGTCGGCGACGGCGGACGCGAAGTTCACCGTCATGGCTACCGGCTCACCCAGCAGTGCCGGATGGCGCAGCACCGCGCCCAGCGCCTGGGCCGCGGTGACGCCGCCGAAGGGACCGACCATGTTGGCGTAGGCGGAGCTGGTCTGCCCCTGCCAGCGGCCCTCGCCGGCTTCGGCCAGGGCGATCGCCGAATCGAACGGGTGTGGGCTCATGCGGCGCTCCCGGGCGATGGCGCCAGCCCGCGGAGCCACTGCGCCATGCGGGGCCACAACACCGTTTCCTGGCCCGCGCGGAAGGCGCCGAAATGGCCGATGCGCCGCAGCGACAGGTCGGCCGGCGCGATGCGCCAGACCCGGCTGGGCGCGTTCTCGTACAGGCCGACCAGGCTGTGCGTGCCGCGCAGGGTCATCAGCTCGTCGTCGTCCATCGACAGCGCCAGCACCGGGAAGCGCGCGTTGGCGTACCGGCGGCGCACCGGCTCGCCCTCGGCGCCGACGCTGTAGCGCGGGTTCAGGCACCACTTGCGCCACTGCAGGATCACGCCCTTGGGCAGGTCCCCGATCTTGCGCAGCCGGCGGCCGGGGAAGTAGCCGAACAGGCGCGTGGCCAGCGGCACCAGCACCCACCAGAAATACCAGACCGTGCGCTTCAGGCGCGGCGCGTTCTCGCGCCAGTAGCCGCTGCCGGCCGCCACGCTGAGCAGGCCGCTGACCTTGTCCTGGTTGCCCAGCAGGCCCGGCAGTTGCGCGCCGAGGCTGTGGCCGAGCAGGTAGAGCGGCGCGGCGGGCAGCGCCGCATGCGCGTGTTCGACCACGGCTTCGTAGTCCCGTGCCCAGTCGAACAGGTCGGCCCTGACCTCGCGCAGGCTCTGGCCCGGCGGCCGCGAGGCGCCGCTGCCGCGGTAGTCGAAGGTGGTGACGCGCCAGCCCTGGCCGGCCAGCCACTGCGCAAACGGCGCGTAGTAGTCCTGCCACACGCCCATCGCGCCGCCGATCACCACGTTGCCGTGCGGCGGTCCGGGCGGCTCCCAGGTGCGCAGCACGATGCTGGCGCCGTCGGGGGTGGTGAGTGTCTCCTGTCGCATGTTCTTCTCCCGTCTTCACATGCCGGCCGCTGGGCCAGTTCCAGTGCCACCGCGGAACCGGCTCGGCCGGGCCGCTGGTAGCGCCCCCTCGAGGGGCCGAGGGCCGCGGCTCCAGACCTGCCTGCGCCGGCCTGGACGGCCCGAAGAGCCGCTGCCGCAGGCAGCGGCACCGAGTACGGGCAGGCGCTTCGAGGGGGGTCAGACCCTCTCGAAGATCCCCGCCGCGCCCTGCCCCATGCCGACGCACATGGTGACCATGCCGTACTTCAGGTTCCTGCGGCGCAGCGCGTGCACGACGGTGGCGGCGCGGATCGCGCCGGTGGCGCCCAGCGGGTGGCCCAGCGCGATGGCGCCACCCATCGGGTTGACCTTGGCCGGGTCCAGACCGAGGGTGTTGATCACCGCCAGCGACTGCGCCGCGAAGGCCTCGTTCAGCTCGATCCAGCCCATGTCGTCCTGCTTCAGGCCGGCGGCCTTGAGCGCCGCCGGAATCGCCTCGACCGGACCGATCCCCATGATGTGCGGCGGCACGCCGCGGCTGGCGTAGCCGACGAAGCGCGCCAGCGGCGTGAGGTTGAAGCGCTTCAGGGCGGCTTCGCTCACCACGACCAGCGCACCGGCGCCGTCGGAGGTCTGCGAGCTGTTGCCGGCCGTCACGCTGCCGCGCGCGGCGAACACCGTCTTGAGCTTGGCCAGGCCTTCCAGGGTGGTGTCCGGCCGTGCGCCTTCGTCCAGGCTCACGGTGCGGGTCTTGACCTCGACTTCGGCCGATTCCAGGTCGACCGAGCGATCGGCCACTTCCACCGGCGCGATCTCGTCGGCGAACTCGCCCGCCTTCATCGCGGCCAGCGCCTTCATGTGCGAGTCGTAGGCGAACCGGTCCTGCGCCTCGCGCCCGACCTTCCACTGCTGCGCCACCTTCTCGGCGGTCAGCCCCATGCCGTAGGCGATGCCGTAGCTCTCGATGTCGTCCGGGTTGGAGAAGATGGCCGGCGACAGCGAGGGCGTGTTGCCCATCATCGGCACCATGCTCATGCTCTCGGTGCCGGCGGCGATCATCACGTCGGCCTCGCCGACGCGGATGCGGTCGGCCGCGATCTGCACCGCCGACAGGCCGGAGGCGCAGAAGCGGTTGACGGTCATGCCGCCCACCCCCTTGGGCAGGCCGGCCAGCACGGCGCCGATGCGCGCCACGTTCAGGCCCTGCTGGGCCTCCGGAATCGCGCAGCCGCAAACCACGTCCTCGATCGCCTGGGGATCGAGGCCGGGCACCTGCGCCAACGCCGCCCGCAACGCCGTCGCCAGCAGGTCGTCGGGCCGCGTGTTCCGGAAATAGCCGCGGTGCGAGCGCCCGATGGGCGTGCGGGTGGCGGCGACGATGTAGGCGTCTTGCACTTGCTTCATGTCTGTCCTCAGTTCCGCACCGGCTTGCCGGTGTTGAGCATGCCCAGGATGCGCTCCTGGGTCTTGGGGTGCTGGACCAGTTCGCAGAAGGCCTGGCGCTCCAGCGTCATGAGGTATTCCTCGCTGACCAGCGTGCCGGCATCGACGTCGCCGCCGGTGACCACATGGGCGATCAGCGAGGCGATGTGGAAGTCGTGCTGGCTGATGAAGCCGCCGTCGCGCATGTTCACCAGCTGCCCCTGGATGGTCGCCTTGCCGCTGCGGCCGGCCACCGGGAACAGGCGCTTGAGCGGCGCGCGCCAGCCCGCATTGAACATCGCCTTGGCCTCCTGGGTGGCCACGTACAGCAGCTCGTCCTTGTTCGGCACGATGATGTCGCTGTCCAGCAGGTAGCCGATCTTGCGCGACTCGATCGCGCTGGTGCCCACCTTGGCCATCGCGGCGGCGGTGAAGCCCTCGGTCAGGAACGGCAGCAGGTCCTTGAGCGTGGACTGGGCCTGCGCCTCGGCCGCGCGCCGCGCGATGTAGGCCAGCCCGCCGGCGCCGGGCACCAGGCCCACGCCCACTTCCACCAGGCCGATGTAGCTTTCCATGGCCGCGACCCGGCGCGCCGAGTACAGGCCCAGCTCGCAGCCGCCGCCCAGCGCCAGCCCGCGGATGGCCGACACCACCGGCACGCCGGCATAGCGCAGCCGCAGCATGGTCTGCTGCATGAAGCCTTCGGCATCCTCGATCGCGCCGATGCCCACCGCCAGGAAGGCCGGCAGCGTCGACTCCAGGTCGGCGCCGGCGCTGAACGGCTCGTCGCCCGACCAGATCACCAGGCCCTGGTAGTCCTTCTCGGCGGTCTCGATCGCCTGCTGCAGGCCCTCGCACACCTCGGGGCTGATGGTGTGCATCTTGGTCTTGAGGCTGGCGATCAGCACCTCGCCGTCCAGCGTCCAGAGGCGGATGTTCTTGTCCTCGTGCACCGTGGTACCGGCGGTCTCGAACTTCGCGCCGCCACCGCCCCGCACGGTCTCGGGGAAGTACTGGCGCTGGTACACCGGCAGCAAGCGGCGCGGCTCGAAGCGGCCGCGGGTCGGATTCCACGAGCCCTCGGGCGTGTGCACGCCGCCGGCGTCGGCGACCGGACCCTGGAACACCCACGCGGGCAGCGGCGCCTTGGACAGCGCCTTGCCGGCGTCGATGTCTTCCTGGATCCACTGCGCCACCTGCAGCCAGCCGGCCTCCTGCCACAGCTCGAACGGGCCCTGCTTCATGCCGAAGCCCCAGCGCATGGCGAAGTCCACGTCGCGCGCGGTGTCGGCGATCGAGGCCAGGTGGACCGCAGCGTAGTGGAAGCTGTTGCGCAGGATGGCCCACAGGAACTGGCCCTGCGGGCCTTCGCTGTGGCGCAGCAGCTTCAGCCGTTCGGCGGCCGGCTTCTTCAGCATGCGGCCGTAGACGTCGTCGGCCTTCTGGCCGCCCGGCACGTAGTCCCTCGACTCCAGCTCGAAGCGCAGCACGTCGCGGCCGACCTTCTTGTAGAAGCCGGCCTTGGTCTTCTGCCCCAGGTGGCCCATCTCCAGCAGCGCCTTGAGCACTTCCGGCGTGCCAAAGCTGTCGTAGAACGGGTCGGTGTCGGCGCTCAGGGTGTCCTGCAACGTCTTGATCACGTGGGCCATGGTGTCCAGGCCCACCACGTCGGCGGTGCGGAAGGTGCCGCTGGAAGCGCGGCCGAGCTTCTTGCCGGTGAGGTCGTCGACCACGTCGTAGGTCAGGCCGAACTTCTCCACCTCGCGCATGGTCGCCAGCATGCCGGCGATGCCGACCCGGTTGGCGATGAAGTTGGGCGTGTCCTTGGCCCGCACCACGCCCTTGCCGAGGCCGCTGGTGACGAAGGTCTCCAGGTCGTCCAGGATCTGCGGCTGCGTGGTCGGCGTGGCGATCAGCTCGACCAGGTACATGTACCGCGGCGGGTTGAAGAAGTGGATGCCGCAAAAGCGCGGCCGGATCGCATCGGGCAGCGCTTCCGACAGCTTGGTGATCGACAGGCCCGAGGTGTTGGACGCGACGATCGCGTGCGGAGCGACGTGGGGCGCGATCTTCTTGTAGAGATCGAGCTTCCAGTCCATGCGCTCGGCGATGGCCTCGATCACCAGGTCGCACTCGCCCAGCAGGGCCATGTGCTCCTCGTAGTTGGCCTGCTGGATCAGCACGGCGTCGTCGGCCACGCCCAGCGGCGAGGGCTTGAGCTTCTTCAGGCCCTCCACCGCTTTCGTGACGATGCCGTTCTTCGGGCCCTCCTTGGCCGGCAGGTCGAACAGCACCACCGGCACCTTCACGTTCACGAGGTGGGCGGCGATCTGCGCGCCCATCACGCCGGCGCCGAGCACGGCGACCTTTCTCACCTGGAAGCGGCTCATCGTCGCGGCCCTTTCGCTGCCTGCCGCGGCGGCGGCGTCCTGTTCCTTGTACATCTCACTCTCCGGTTCCCTCCCCGGTGCGGGAAGGGGAAAGACATTCCTACTCGACCCTGACCCAGGTCTGCGTGCGGCCGAACGGCCCGAACGAGCCGCGCACGTCCAGCCGCTTGCCGCCGTCCTGCGGCGTCAGGCGCAGCGCGTAGTCGCGGCCGTTCTCGGGGTCGAGGATCTTGCCGCCTTCCCACACGTCCTTGCCGTCGGCCTTGCGGGCGCCGCGGATGATCTCCAGCCCGTCCAGCCGCTGGCCCTTGCGGTCGTCGCTGCACTCGTCGCACACCGCATCGGGCTTGGCGCTCTTGGCCAGGCGCCGCACGATGCGGCCGTTGACCACGCCGTTGGCCTCGGCGATGCGGATCTCGGCCTTGACCTCGCCCGTCTTGTCGTCGATGTTGCGCCACAGGCCGACAGGCGACATCTGGGCCAAGGCGGTGCCGGCGGCCAGCAGGCCGCCCAGGAGGAGGACAACCGCCCTCATGCCAGGGCCTCGTCGGTGTCGAGCAGCACCTTGGCGCCCGAGCGCGCAGTGCGCATCAGCGTCGCGGTTTCCGGGAACAGCCGGGCGAAGTAGAAACGTGCCGTCTGCAGCTTGGCCTTGTAGAACGGGTCGGTGTTGCCGGCCGCGATCTCGCGCAGCGCGACCTGGGCCATGCGTGCCCACAGGTAGCCGAACACCAGGTGGCCGGCCACGCGCAGGTAGTCCACGGCCGCGGCGCCGACTTCGTCCGGGTTCTGGAAGCCCTTGAAGCCGATCTCGGTGGTGAACTTGGTCATCTGCTCGCCCAGCAACGCGATCGGGTTGATGAACTCGGCCATCTTCTCGTTCACGCCCTCTTCCTCGACCAGCTGGGCGACCAGCTTGCCGAACTTCTTGAGCGTGGCGCCCTGGTTGCCCAGCACCTTGCGGCCCAGCAGGTCGAGCGACTGGATCGTGTTGGTGCCCTCGTAGATCATGTTGATGCGGGCATCGCGCACGAACTGCTCCATGCCCCATTCCTTGATGTAGCCATGGCCGCCGAACACCTGCAGGCAGGCCGAGGTCGCGGTCCAGCCGTTGTCGGTGATGAAGGCCTTCACGATCGGGGTGAGCAGCGCCACGATCTCGGCGGCGTCCTTGCGCACCTTCTCGTCCGGGTGGTTCAGCTCGCGGTCGATCAGCTGCGCGCTCCACAGCGCCAGCGCGCGGCCGCCCTCGGCATAGGCCTTGGCCGTCAGCAGCATCTTGCGCACGTCGGGGTGCACGATGATCGGATCGGCCGGCTTGTCCTTGGCCTTGGGGCCGGACAGCGAGCGCATCTGCACGCGGTCCTTGGCATAGGCCAGCGCGTTCTGGTAGGCGACCTCGGTCAGCCCGAGCGACTGCATGCCCACGCCCACGCGCGCCGCGTTCATCATCACGAACATGGCCTGCAGGCCCTTGTTGGGCTCGCCGACCAGGGTGCCGACAGCGCCGTCCAGCACCATCTGCGCGGTGGCGTTGCCGTGGATGCCCATCTTGTGCTCCAGGCCGCCGCAGTAGATGCCGTTGCGCGCGCCGAGCGAGCCGTCCGGATTGACGTTGTACTTGGGCACGATGAACAGGCTGATGCCCTTGCTGCCCTTGGGCGCGTCGGGCAGGCGGGCCAGCACCAGGTGCACGATGTTGGGCACCAGGTCGTGCTCGCCGGCGGAGATGAAGATCTTGTTGCCGGTCAGCCGGTAGGTGCCGTCGCCCTGCGGCTCGGCCTTGGTGCGCAGCAGGCCCAGGTCGGTGCCGCAGTGCGGCTCGGTCAGGCACATGGTGCCGGTCCATTCGCCGCTCACCAGCTTGGGCAGGTAGGTCTTCTTCTGCTCGGGCGTGCCGTGCGCGCGCAGCGCGGCGTAGGCGCCGCTGGTCAGGCCGGGGTACATGGTCCAGGCCTGGTTGGCGGCATTGAGCATCTCGTAGAAGGCCTGGCTCACCACCACCGGCAGGCCCTGGCCGCCGAAGTCGGGGTCGCACGACAGCGCCGGCCAGCCGCCCTCGATGTACTTGGCGTAGGCCTGCTTGAAGCCCTGGGGCGTGGCGACCTCGTGCGTGTCCTGGTCGAGCCGGCAGCCTTCCTCGTCGCCGCTGATGTTGAGCGGGAAGATCACCTCGCTGGCGAACTTGCCGCCCTCCTCCAGCACGGCATTGATGGTGTCGGCGTCGACCTCCGCGTAGGTCGGCATGGCCTTGTAGTCGTCGGCCACCTTGAGCACCTCGTGCATGACGAACTGCATGTCGCGCAGGGGCGGGGTATAGCTGGGCATCGGGTCACTCCTTGGTTTCGGTCTTGTGGTGGCGTTGCAGCCGGGCGGGGCGGCCCTCGGCGTCACCTGCGCCGTAGCGGCGCAGGATGTTGTCGAAGCCGGCGTTGGCGCGCGCGATGGAGCCGGGGCTCTTCAGGAAGCGCGCCTCGTGATGCAGGGCCAGGATCAGGCCGTGGGTTTCGAACAGCATCTGCTCGATGTCGGTGTCGGCGCGCAGGTGGCCTGCGTCGCGGGCGCCGGCGATGGCCCGCTTCATGGCGGCGTGCCAGGTCATGACCGAGCTGGCCAGGGCGTCGCGCACCGGGCCCGGCCGGTCATCGAATTCGACGGCGCCGCTGATGTAGAGGCAGCCGGAATCCAGCTCCACCGAGGTGCGCTGCATCCAGTTGGCGAACAGCGCGCGCAGCCGCGGCAGGCCGCGCGGCTCCTTCATCGCCGGATAGAACACCTCGTCCTCGAAGCGCGCGTGGTACTCGCGGATCACCGAGATCTGCAGTTCCTCGCGCGAGCCGAAATGGGCGAACACGCCGGACTTGCTCATCTGCGTGACTTCCGCCAGCGCGCCGATCGACAGTCCTTCCAGACCGATCTGCGTGGCCAGCCCGAGGGCCGCGTCCACGATGGCGGCCTTGGTCTGCTGGCCCTTCTGCAGGGCGTGACGGTCGCGCGGAAAGCGCGAGCGCTTCAGGTGCAGCTCGGTGACGGGCATGGGGGATTCGATTCGAATAAAACGAACGGTCGTTCTATTTTGCAGGAAAACGGCGGACGCACCAAACCGGCCGGGACCTCTAGGGCCGCGGACCTAGAAAGCGGCTCAGTGACCGGCTTCGCCGTCCTCGAGCATCAGCAGGCGGCGGCGCAGCCGGGCCACCTCCTCCATGAGGTCTGCGGCCAGGGCGGCCAACTGCGGATCGGCCGCGAAGTCCGACTCCAGCCGCGCCACCCGGCGGGCCCTCACCAGCGTCGCGCTGTCGAAGCGCCACTCGCCGCCCTGGCCGGCGGTGCGCAGCACGCCGGCCAGGACGTGCTCGTGCACCCAGGCGACCTGCACGCCGCACAGGCGCGCGACGTCTTCCATGGACAAGGCGGCCTCGCCCAGCACTTCGCCCTCGTGGATCGTTTCGCGCATGGTCATGCTCCGCTGCCAGCCCGGCGCACGTCGAAACCGGGGTAACTGTCGCGCAGCGCCTCGTACGCGGCACGCTGCGCATCGGTGATCGGCGGCGGCACCACGACCTCCAGCTCCAGGTAGAGGTCGCCCGGCGGCGAGGACGGGATGCCGCGGCCCTTGAGCCGCAGCTTGCGGCCGGCGCCCGAGCGCGCCGGCACCTGCACCTCCACCGTGCCGGCCGGCGTGGCGACTTCCGCCGGACCGCCCAGGGCCGCTTCCCAGGCCGCCAGCGGCATGCGCTGGTACACGTCGCGCCCCTCGGCACGCCAGCGCGGGTCGGGCCGGAACACCACCTCCAGCAGCAGGTCGCCCGCCGGCCCGCCGTTCAGGCCCGGGTTGCCCTGCCCCGCCAGCCGGATGTGCTGGCCTTCGCGCACGCCCTTGGGGATGCGCACCTGCAGGTGCCGCTCCTCGCGCCGCAGATGGCCCTGCTCGTCGAGCCGGCCGCTCTGCAGGGCGATGGTGCGCTCGGCGCCGCGGTAGGCGTCGAGCAGGTCCAGCTCGACGCGAGCGTAGTGGTCCTCGCCCCGCAGCGGTCCGGCGCGTCCCTGCGCAGCGCGGGCGCCACCGGCACGATGGCGCGCGGCGCGGCCGAACAACTGCTCGAAGAAGTCGCTGTAGGCCTCCTCGGAGACACCCTCGCCGCTGAACTCCCAGCCGGCGTCCCAGTTGGGCGGCGGCTGGAAGCCGCCACCGGCGTGCGCCTGCGGCTGGCTGGCGAGCTGGTCATAGGCGGCGCGCTTCTCGGGATCGGACAGGACGGTGTTGGCCTCGTTCACTTCGGCCATGCGGGCCGCGGCGCCCGGCTCCTTGCTGACGTCGGGGTGGTACTTGCGGGCGAGCTGGCGGTACGCCTTGCGGATGTCGTCCTCGGTCGCGTCGGGGGCCACGCCGAGCACCTGGTAGTAGTCCTTGAAGTCCATGCAGCTGCCCTTCGCCGGCCATTGTGGGCAGGGCCGTGCTGCCGCGCTGGCGGCGGCAGCAAGTGCAAAAGCGTCTTGCCAAGTGTTTCGGCATCCCGGCGCGCAGGGGTCGCGCCGCCGGGCGTGTGCGCGCGGCGGCCGGGTGGCTGGCGGCAGGCGGAGGGCGGGAACTCAGCCCAGCATCAGGGCCAGGCTGGCGTCCAGGTGCTCCGACGGGCTGCGCCGAAAGCCCGAGCGGGCAAAGCGCTGCAGGCGGCCGACCACGAAGGCGGTGAGCATGGAGGCGCGCACCTGCGCGTCCACCGTGGGCGTGGCCGAGGCGTCGGCGCCGGCCTCGCGCAGGCACTGCTTGAGGGTCGACTCGATCTTGTCGAAGAACTGGTTCATGCGCTGCTGCAGGCGCTCGTTCTCGAACACCAGGGCATCGCCCACCATCACGCGCGTCATGCCCGGGTTCTTCTCGGCGAACTGCACCAGCATGGCGACGATGCGCGCCGCCTGGCGGCTGCCGGCTTCGGTGCCGGCGTCGCGCTCCTGGATCTGGTTGACCAGGGTGAACACGCTTTGCTCGATGAACTCGATCAGGCCCTCGAACATCTGGGCCTTGCTGGCGAAGTGCCGGTACAGGGCGGCTTCGCTGACCTCCAGCCGCGCCGCCAGCGCCGCGGTGGTGACGCGCTCGGCGCCGGGCTGCTCCAGCATCATGGCCAGCGCCTGCAGGATCTGCACCCGCCGCTCGCCCGGCTTGGGGCGCTTGCGGGCGGGCGCCGCGGCCTCGGCGGCAGGAAGGGCGGACGGGCTGAGCTCGGCTTCGGACATGGCGTTCCAATGGATCAGTTGGGGCCATTCTCGCATACCGATGGGGCGCCGCGGCCGATCGCCCGGCGTGCGGCAATGCGGCTGCGCGGCCAAGTGCGCGCTTACAACGAGAGCAGCAGGCAGGCGCGCAGGCCGCGCCCGCCGGCCCCCGGACCCAGCTCGAGCTGGCTGTGGTGCACCCGGGCGATCTCCTGGGCGATGGCCAGCCCGAGCCCGTTGCCTTCGCCCGCCGTGCCCTGCACCCGGTAGAAGCGCTCCAGCACCCGGCCGCGCTCGGCGTGCGGCACGCCCGGCCCGTCGTCCTCCACTTCCAGGAACGCCTGGCCGTCGCGCCGGCCGCAGCGCAGCGTGACGGTGCCGCCCTCGGGCGTGTACTTGACGGCGTTGTCGACCAGGTTGGACAGCAGCTCGCGCAGCAGCCAGTCGTGGCCCATCACCTGCACCGGCGCGGCCTCCAGGCCGAGGTCGATGCGGCGGGCGCTGGCGGCGTCCAGGTGGGCGCCCAGGATGTCCTCGCACAGCGACTTAAGATCCACCCGCTGCAGGGGCTGGGCGTGCATCGCCCGGGCATCGGCGCGCGACAGCGCGAGCAGCTGGTTGGCCAGCTGCGAGGTGCGGCGCGTCGCGCCGCGCAGCTTGTGCACCTGCTCGGCCGGCAGCTCGACCCGGCCCCCCGGTCCGGCGTGGGCCGCCGCCTGCGCCCAGGCCTCCACCTGCGCCTGCAGTGCCGCCAGCGGGGTGCGCAACTGGTGCGCGGCATCGGCGATGAAGCGGCGCTGGCTCTCGGCCTGCGCATCGAACAGGCCGAACAGCCGGTTCAGAGACCGCACCAGCGGCCGCACCTCCTCCGGCGACTTGCTCTCGTCCAGCGCGCTCAGGTCGCGCGGCGAGCGCCGCTCGACCGCGTCCCTCAGGGCCAGCAGCGGGCGCAACGCCCGCTCCACCGCCAGTCCCACCGCCACGGCCGCGGCCGCGATCAGCACCAGGTTGGGCAGCAGCACCTTCAGCAGGATGGAGCGGGCCCATTGCCGGTGCGGATCGGACCCGTCGGCCAGGGCCACCACCAGCTCGCCCACCACGGTCTGCTGGCGCTGGCGCACGATGCGCCAGGTGACGCCCTCGTACGCCTCGTTGTGGAACTCGAGCTGGGTGTCGGCCGGCGGCAGCGCCGCCAGCCAGGCGTCGCCGGCCAGCAGCATGCCGTCGACATCGGTGATGGCGAAGGTGGCGGGGCCGGGCCGCTCCTTCAGGAACTCCTGCACGCCGGGCGCCATCATCAGCACCAGCGACTCCTCGGCGCCGCTGCCCTGCCCGATCACGGAGTTGGCCAGCAGCGGCAGCAGTGCCTCCAGCCGGCGATCCTGCTGCAGCGCGACGTCGTCGGCCGAGCGCCAGGCGAACCAGGCATTGCCCACCGCCAGCAGCGCCAGCGGCACCAGCAGCATCACCGTCAGGCGCCGCTGCAGGCCGGAGAGCATGCGCTCGCCCGTGGCGCGCGGCGCCGGAGCGGGCGCGCGCCACTGCATCATCGCGCGGCCGGCTCCTGCAGCTCCAGCCGGTAGCCGAAGCCGCGGATGGAGCGCAGCGCCACCCCGTGCGGCTCGAGCTTGCCGCGCAGGCGCGAGATGTAGACCTCCACCGCGTTGGGCGTGATCTCCTTGTCCCAGCCGGTCAGCGCCTGCAGCAGCTTTTCCTTGCTGGCCGGCTTGGGCGCGTGCATCAGCAAGTACTCCAGCACGGTCCACTCGCGCGGGCCCAGCTCGATGGTGCTGCGCCGGCCCTCCTGCAGTGCGCTGGCGCGCCGGTTGGCGGTATCCAGTTCGACCGGGCCGAAGCTCAGGACGGCGCTGGTGGCCGCCTGCGAGCGGCGCAGCAGGGCGCGCAGGCGCGCCAGCAGCTCGGGCAGCTCGAACGGCTTGACCATGTAGTCGTCGGCGCCCAGGTCCAGCCCCTGCACCCGGTCCTGCAAGGCGTCGCGCGCGGTCAGGATCAGCACCGGCATCTGGCGGCTGGCCATCTCGGGCTTGCGCAGGCGTCGGGTCAGCTCCAGCCCGTCCATGTGGGGCAGGCCGATGTCGATCACCGCGACGTCGAACACCTCGGTGCGCAGCACCTCCTCGGCGCGCTCGCCGCTGCCGACCCAGTCGACCGCATAGCCCGCATCGGCCAGTCCCAGCTTGATGCCGCTGGCGACCATCACGTCGTCTTCCACGAGCAGCAGGCGCATGTCAGACTCGCAATCCGCCCTTCGCCCGCGCGTTCATTGCGATCGGATCATCGTGCCGTAGGCTTGCTCGGTCAGGATCTCCAGCAGCATCGAGTGCGGTACCCGGCCGTCGATGATGTGGACCGAATTCACGCCGTTGCGGGCGGCCTCGAGCGCGCCGCTGATCTTGGGCAGCATGCCGCCCGACAGCGTGCCGTCGGCGAACAGGCCGTCGATCTCGCGCGCGCTCAGGTCGGTCAGCAGCTGGCCGTTCTTGTCCAGCACGCCGGGGGTGTTGGTCAGCAGCACCAGCTTCTCGGCCTTGAGCACCGTGGCCAGCTTGCCGGCCACCACGTCGGCGTTGATGTTGTAGCTCTCGTTCTGCTCGCCGAAGCCGATCGGGCTGATCACCGGGATGAACTGGTCGTCCTGCAGCGCCTTCACCACCGAGGGGTCGATCGAGATGATGTCGCCGACCTGGCCGACGTCGTGCTCCTTGCTCGGGTCCTGGTTGTCGACCATCTTGAGCTTGCGCGCGCGGATCAGGCCGCCGTCGCGGCCGGTCAGGCCGACCGCCTTGCCGCCGGCCTGGTGGATCAGGCCGACGATGTCCTGCTGCACCTCGCCGGCCAGCACCCACTCGACCACCTCCATGGTCTCGGCGTCGGTCACGCGCATGCCCTGGATGAATTCGCCCTTCTTGCCCAGGCGCTTCAAAGCCTGCTCGATCTGCGGGCCGCCGCCGTGCACCACCACCGGGTTCATGCCCACCAGCTTGAGCAGCACCACGTCCTCGGCGAAGTCGGCCTGCAGCTCGGGGTCGGTCATCGCATTGCCGCCGTACTTGATCACCATGGTCTTGCCATGGAACTTGCGGATGTACGGCAGCGCCTGGGCCAGGATCTCGGCCTTGTCGCGGGGGGTGATCGAGGAGAGGTCGCTCATGGCCCGAAATTGTAGGGTCCGGCTCCCCGCCGTCTCCCGGGCTACAGCCCCTCGCGCACCGAGGGGTAGCGCAGGCGCAGCCGCAACTCGCGCTTGAGGCGCTGGTTGTCCAGCCGGCGCGACTCGCCCATGAAGCTCAGGAGCACCGGCGGCAGCTGCTCCTGCGCCTGCGCGCGCGCGATGCGCGGCGGCCGCGGCAGGCCGTAGCGGTCTGCGGCCAGGTCGAACCAGTCGCCCATCTTCAGCTCGGTGTCGTCAGCGACGTTGACCGCCCGCTGCGGCCGCCCGCGCCACAGCGCCGCCGCCAGCGCGCGCGCCAGGTCGTCGGCGTGGATGTGGCTGGTGAAGACATCGTCCTCGGCGCGCAGCACCGGGGTGCCCTTGAGCAGGCGCTCGCGCGGCGTGCCGCCTTCGCGGTCGGGCGCATAGATGCCGGGCACGCGCAGGATGGCGGCGCGCGCGCCGGTGGCGCGGCCGAAGTGGCGCACGGCGGCCTCGGCGTCGGCCCGGCGCTGCGCCCGCGGCGTGCCCGGCGCCAGGGGCCGCCACTCGGCAACCTTGTCGCCGCCGCAGTCGCCGTAGACCCCGGTGGTCGATGCGTACACCAGCATCGCCGGCGGCGTGCGCCGGCGCAGCGCCTGCAGCAGCGCGGACGTGCGCGGATCGCGCCAGGCCGGCTCGCGGCCGGACGGCGGCGGTGCCAGGTGCACCACGCGCGTGGCCAGGCCGGCCAGGCGCGCCAGGCTGCCGCGCCGATCGAGGTCACCGGCCAGCGGCGTGAGGCCCTGCCCGCGCAACGCCGCGATGCGATGCGGCGACGACGTCAGCGCCAGCAGCCGCACCCGCCCCTGCAACTGCCGCGCAAGCCGCAGGCCGATGTCGCCGCAGCCGACGATGAGGATGCGCTCGCGCCGGAAGCGCGCGGGAAGCGCCCCGAGGGGGCTCTGGTTCGAGGGCAAAATACCGGTTCCGTCGAGTGAAAACCAGCCACGAGGATAACCAGACATGACCAGCGCCGAGGCCGCCGCAGGCCCCTTCCAGGTGACCGTGCAGCCGAGTGGCCGGACTTTCAGCGCCGATGCCGGCGAGCCCCTGCTGACCGCCGCCATCCGCCAGGGCATCGGCATGCCGTACGGCTGCAAGGACGGCGCCTGCGGCTCGTGCAAGTGCAGGAAGCTGGAGGGCGAGGTGACGCACCGCGCGCACCAGAGCAAGGCCCTGAGCGCCGAGGAAGAGGCGGCCGGCTACGTGCTGACCTGCAGCGCCTTCGCGCTGACCGACGTGGTGCTGGAGTCGCGCCAGGTCACCGACGAAAGCGCGTTCCCGATCCGGAAGATGCCCTCGCGCGTGATCTCGCTGGAAAAGCGCTCGCACGACGTGATGGTCGTCAAGCTGCAGTTGCCGGCCAACGACGCCCTGCGCTACCACGCCGGCCAGTATGTCGAATTCATCCTGCGCGACGGCTCGCGCCGCAGCTACTCCATGGCCAACGCGCCGCACACCGGCCCGGGGGTGGAACTGCACATCCGCCACATGCCGGGCGGCAAGTTCACCGACCACGTGTTCGGCGCCATGAAGGAAAAGGAGATCCTGCGGGTGGAAGGCCCGTACGGCAGCTTCTTCCTGCGCGAGGACTCCGCCAAGCCCATGATCCTGCTGGCCTCGGGCACCGGCTTCGCGCCGATCAAGGCGGTGATCGAGCACATGCAGCACAAGGGCATCACGCGCCCGGCCACGCTGTACTGGGGCGGGCGCCGGCCGGACGACCTGTACCTGGACGACTGGGTGAAGGCGCGTTGCGCCGAAATGCCCAACCTGGCCTACGTGCCGGTGGTCTCCAACGCGCTGCCCGAGGACAACTGGACCGGCCGCACCGGCTTCGTGCACAAGGCGGTGATGGAGGACTTCCCCGACCTGTCGGGACACCAGGTCTACGCCTGCGGCGCGCCCATCGTGGTGGATTCGGCCCGCGCCGAATACAGCGCCGACTGCAGGCTGCCGCCGGAGGAGTTCTTCGCCGACGCCTTCACCACCGAGGCCGACAAGCACAAGGACGCCGGGAGCTGATCCGGCCGGTCTGAGCCGCCGCCGGCTCAGACCCCCAGGTCCATCATGCCGGTCGGCGTGGGTTCGAACACGCCGTCCCGGGGCATCGACAGCGTTTCATGGATGCGGTGCGCCACGTACCAGCTGGCGCGCTGGCGCGCTTCGCGGGTGTGCGAGCCCAGGCGCGGCGTCAGGAACAGGTTGCTGCACTCGTGCAGCGGCGAGCCGCGCGAGGCGAACCCCGACTCGGCCCCGTCCAGCAGCGCCGCTTCGATGCGGCCGTCGTTCAGCGCCCGGGCCAGCGCCTGCGCGTCGTACAGCTGCGAGCGGCTGATGCCCACCCACATCTGGCCCGGCTTGCAGTGGGCCAGCAGCTTGTCGTTGATGAAGCCCTGGTAACGCGAGGCGTACATCACCTGCACCGTGATCGAATCGGCGTTGGCGACCAGATCCTGCAGGCCGACCGGCTGGATCTTGAGCCGGCCCCAGATCGGCGCCGTGTGGTGGATGGCCGGGTCGTAGCCGATCAGGCGGGCACCCAGCGAATGCAGCATCAGCGCCAGCGTGTGGGCGGTCGGCGCCAGCCCGAGGATGCCGACCGTGCTGCCATTGAGTTCGCGGCCCAGGCGGATCTCGGCATGGCGGTCGCCGTTGAGGGCGGCCCCGATGCCGCGCCGGTAGAGCATCAGCAGCGCGGCGAGCAGGTACTCGGCGTTGGAGCGCACGTTGGCGGTGCTGGCCTGGATGACGCGGACCTTGCGGGCGCGGCAGGCCTCCAGGTCGGTGTTGTCGGTGCCCACGTGCATGCGCGCGACCGCCTTGAGCATGGGGGCGAAGTCGAGGAATTCCTGGGTCACCACCACCTTGCGCGGCAGCACCACGGCCCGCGCCTTGTACACGGCCTTGCGCAGCGCACTCGGGTCGGTGGCGAGGTCGCCGCGCGTCTCGACACCGTGGCGTTCCTGCAGCCAGCTCAGCGCCTCCGGAACCAGGCGTTCGACCAGTAAGATGTCCAAGGTGGGATTGCGTCGTTGTCCGACACGGATATCAGCCGCAAGCAATGGCTGAGACGGCCGGCGCGTGAAAAACTGCGCGGACTTTAACCAAGATCACCTTTCCAGGCTATGAAAAATGTCACAAGGATCGACAAGGCTGTCTTCCCGGTAGCGGGCCTGGGCACGCGCTTCCTGCCGGCCACCAAGGCCATGCCCAAGGAGATGCTGCCGGTGGTGGACAAGCCGCTGGTCCAGTACGCGGTGGAGGAGGCCTACGAGGCCGGCTTGCGCCACATGGTCTTCGTCACCGGCCGCAGCAAGCGCGCCATTGAGGACCACTTCGACACCTCGCCCGAGCTGGAGGCGGAGCTGGAAGCCGCCGGCAAGACCGAGCTGCTGGAGTTGGTGCGCTCGATCGCACCGGCGGACATGGCCTGCTCGTTCGTGCGCCAGCCGCGCGCGCTGGGGCTGGGCCATGCGGTGCTGTGCGCCGCCCCGATCGTCGGCCAGGAACCGTTCGCCGTGCTGCTGCCGGACGACCTGATGTCCGGGCCCCAGGGCGGCGCCGGCGTGCTGGCCCAGATGGTGCGGCAGTTCGAGCGCACGCCCACCTGCATCCTGGCGGTGCAGGAGGTCCCGCGCGAGCACGTGCGCCGTTACGGCATCGTCGCCGGCGAGCCGGCCGGCGAGCGCCTGACGCGCGTCAGCCGGATGGTGGAAAAGCCCGAGCCCGATGCCGCACCCTCGCGCATGGGCGTGGCCGGCCGCTATGTGCTGACGCCCGCGGTGTTCGAGATGATCCGCACCAACCCGCGCGGCGCGGGCGGCGAGATCCAGCTGACCGACGGCATCGCCCGCCTGATCGAGGCCGAGGGCGTGCATGCGTACCGGTATGAAGGCCGCCGCTACGACTGCGGCAGCAAGGAAGGCTTCCTGCAGGCCACGGTCGATTTCGCGCTGAAGGACCCGCAACTGGGCCCGGGCTTCCGCGACTACCTCAAGAACCTGGCTCTCTGAGGGTTGCCCGCCGGACGGCAGCGCAGCGGTCCTGGGTGGACTGTGCGGCTGCCACCTGCAGCGCCGGCCTCGCGTCCCTCAGCGGCGCTTGAGGACGTGGATGAATTCCTCGCCCTGCTGCTGCTGCTCGACCAGCTCGTTGCCCGTCTGGCGCGCAAACGCCTGGAAGTCGCGCAGCGACCCCGGATCGGTGGCCACCACCTTGAGCAACTGGCCCGACTGCATGTCCGTGAGCGCCTTCTTGGCGCGCAGGATGGGCAGCGGGCAGTTCAGGCCGCGCGTGTCGATTTCCTTGTCGATGTTCATCGGGCCACTCGTTGCAGGCAGGCTGTCGATTCTAGGCTCGGCGCGAGCGGCGGCCCGACGGGCAGGGCATTTGCTATCGTCGCAGATTCTCAGCCAGGGCTTGCATGATCCTCGTCACCGGCGGCTGCGGATTCATCGGATCCGCCTTCATCCTCGATTGGCTGGCCCAGGATCGTGAGCCGGTCCTCAACCTCGACCTGCTCACCTACGCCGGCCATCCCGGCAACCTGCAGGCCCTGCAGTCGCACTCCGGCTACCGCTTCGTGCGCGGCGACATCGGCGACCAGGCGCTGCTGGCGGCGCTGCTGCGCGAGCACCGGCCGCGCGCCATCGTCCACCTGGCCGCCGAAAGCCACGTGGACCGCTCCATCGCCGGCCCGGACCCCTTCATCCAGACCAACGTGGTGGGCACCACGCGCCTGCTGCAGGCGGCGCACGGGCACTGGAGCCGGCTGCCGCCGGCCGAGGCAGCGGCGTTCCGCTTCCTCAACGTGTCCACCGACGAGGTGTTCGGCTCGCTGGGCGCCGACGACCCGGCCTTCAGCGAGACGCATCCGTACCGGCCGAACAGCCCCTACTCGGCCTCCAAGGCCTCGGCCGACCACTTCGCCCGCGCCTGGTGCCACACCTTCGGGCTGCCCGTCATCACCACCAACTGCTCCAACAACTACGGCCCGCGCCAGTTCCCGGAAAAGCTGATCCCGCTGGTGATCCACCACGCGCTGGCGGGCCGGCCGCTGCCGGTCTATGGCGACGGGCTGCAGGTGCGCGACTGGCTGCACGTGAACGACCACTGCTCGGCGCTGCGCACGGTGCTGGACCAGGGGCGCCCCGGCGAGACCTACAACATCGGCGGACGTTCCGAGCGCACCAACCTGGAGGTGGTGCATGCCATCTGCCGCGTGCTCGACGAAGCGCGGCCGGGCCGCCGCCACGCCGAACTGATCCGCCACGTGGACGACCGCTGCGGCCACGACCGCCGCTATGCCATCGACGACCGCAAGATCGCCAGCCAGCTCGGCTGGAAGCCGGCCGTGGCCTTCGAGCAGGGCATCCGCGACACCGTGCAGTGGTACCTGGCGAACAGCGACTGGGTGGCATCCATCCACAGCGGCGCCTACCGGCAGGGGGCGCCGCAGTCGAATCCGGCGCGGCACTCGGCATGAAGATCCTGCTGTTCGGCGCGGCCGGGCAGGTCGGCTGGCAACTGCAGCGCAGCCTGGCGGTGCTGGGCGAGGTGGTCGCGCTGGAGCGGCGCAGCCAGCCCCTGTGCGGCGATCTTGGCAACCCCGCAGGCATCGCGGCCGCGGTCGAGGCGGTCGCGCCCCAGGTCGTCGTCAATGCCGCCGCCTACACCGCGGTGGACCGGGCCGAGGATGAGCCGGAGCGGGCCTTCGCCATCAACGCCCAGGCTTGCGAGACGCTGGCCCGCGCCGCGGCCCGCGTCGGGGCTTGGGTGGTCCATTACTCCAGCGACTATGTGTACGACGGCAGCGGCGACCGGCCCTGGCGCGAAGGCGATCCGACCGGCCCGCTGGGCACCTACGGCCGCAGCAAGCTGGCGGGCGACGAGGCGCTGGCGCGCGAGAACCCACGCCACCTCATCCTGCGCACCAGCTGGGTGTTCGACAGCTGGGGGCAGAACTTCGCCCGCAGCATCCTCCAGGCGGCCGCGGCCCGCGACGAGCTCTCGATCGTGGCCGACCAGTGGGGCGCGCCGACCCGCGCCGCCCTCATCGCCGACGTCACTGCGCATGTGCTGCGCACCCTGGCGGCACGGGCGGATGCGGCTGCGCTGGCCGGCGTCTATCACCTGGCCGCCGCCGGCTTCACCAACTGGCACGGGTATGCCCTGCTGCTGATCGAGGAAGCCCGGCGCCACGGCCTGCCGCTGCGGACCACGCCCGAGCGGGTGCGACCCATTCCCGCCGCGGACTACCCGGTGCGGGCCGCGCGGCCGAAGAATTCGCGGCTCGACACCGCCCGCCTGCGCCAGACCTTCGGCCTGTCCCTGCCGGCCTGGCAGGACGGCGTGCGTGCCGTCGTGGCCGAACTCGCGCAACAGCGCCCCGCCTGAAGAACCATGCAGAAGCCTCCCGCCCGCAAGGGCCTCCTCCTGGCCGGCGGCGCCGGCACCCGGCTGCACCCGGCCACGCTGGCCATCTCCAAGCAGCTGCTGCCGGTGTTCGACAAGCCGATGGTCTATTACCCGCTGGCCACGCTGATGCTGGCCGGCATCCGCGAGGTGCTGGTGATCAGCACGCCGCAGGACAGGCCGCACTTCGAACTGCTGCTGGGCGACGGCCGCCGCTGGGGCATGGCGATCTCGCATGCCGTGCAGCCGCAGCCCGAAGGGCTGGCACAGGCTTTCCTCATCGGCCGCGGGTTCCTGGCCGGCGGGCCCAGCGCCCTGGTGCTGGGCGACAACATCTTCTACGGCCACGACCTGGTCAAGCTGCTGCAGCAGGCCAACGGCACGACCGAGGGCGCCACCGTGTTCGCCTACCACGTGCGCGACCCGCAGCGCTACGGCGTGGTCGGGTTCGACGAGCAGGGCAATGCCACCTCGATCGAGGAGAAGCCCGCCCAGCCCAGGAGCAACTTCGCCGTCACCGGGCTGTACTTCTACGACGCCGAGGTGTGCGACATCGCCGCCGGCGTGCGGCCCTCGGCGCGCGGCGAGCTGGAGATCACCGACGTCAACCAGCACTACCTGGCGCGCGGCCGCCTGCGGGTGCAGACCATGGGCCGCGGCTTTGCCTGGCTCGACACCGGCACCCACGAAAGCCTGCTGGAGGCCGGCCAGTTCATCCACACGCTGGAGCAGCGCCAGGGCCTGAAGGTGGCGTGCCCGGAGGAGATCGCCTGGCGCAACGGCTGGATCGACGATGCCGCCCTCCTGGCGCTGGCCGAGCCGTTCGGCACGAGCAGCTATGGCGCCTACCTGCAGGCGCTGCTGAAGGACTGAAGACGATGCAGGTCACGCCCACCCGGCTGCCCGAAGTGCTGCTGATCGAGCCGCGCGTGTTCGGCGATGCCCGGGGCTTCTTCCTGGAAAGCTGGAACCAGCGCACGTTCGACCAGGCCGTCGGCCAGCCGGTGGCCTTCGTGCAGGACAACCATTCGCGCTCGGCCCAGGGCGTGCTGCGCGGCATCCATTACCAGCTCGGGCAGCCGCAGGGCAAGCTGGTGCGGGTGGCCAGCGGCCGGGTGTTCGACGTGGCCGTGGACCTGCGACGCCACTCGCCGCGCTGCGGCCAGTGGGTCGGCGTCGAGCTCAGCGCCGACAACCACCGCCAGCTCTGGATCCCGCCCGGTTTCGGCCACGGCTTCCTGGTGCTGTCGCAGGAGGCCGACGTTCTCTACAAGACGAGCGACTACCACGCGCCGCAGGACGATCGGGCGCTGGCCTGGAACGATCCGCACCTGGGCATCGAGTGGCCGCTGGCGCAGGCCGGCGGCAAACCCCTACTTTCGGCACGCGACCAGGCAGCGCCTGGTTGGGGCGAAGCCCAGCTGTATCCCTGGTGATCGGCTCCCGCCGTGGGCGCGTGCGCCGGCCACGGTGGAGCCGGTTGCGCTAGTCGGCGCGACGCTGCCACTCCACGAACTGCGGCTCGTAGCCCTTGCCGCGCAGCCAGTCGGCCAGCGCGTAGCCGGTGCCGGCCGGCCAGCACTTGACCTGGTCGTATGCGTAGAGCCGGTAGTCGACCAGCTCGGGCGACAGCCGCACTTCGCCTTGCGCCTGCACGTGGTAGGCGATGATGACCTGGTTCATGCGCTGGAAGTCGTAGACGCCGATCAGCTGCACGGCGCCGGCATCGAGGTTGGTCTCTTCCTTCAGCTCACGCCGGATGCCGTCCTGCGGTGTCTCGCCGGCTTCCATGAAGCCGGTGATCAGCGCGTACATCTTGCCCGGCCAGGCGGCGTTGCGCGCCAGCAGGATGCGGTCCTGGTACTCCACCACGGCGGCCAGCACCGGCGTCGGGTTGTTCCAGTGGGTCCAGCTGCAGGCCGGGCAACGCAAGCGCTCCCGGGGGCCGCCGTCCTCGTCCTGCACGATGGGCTGCAGGGCGGTGGCGCATTGGGGGCAGAACCGGTAGGCGCTCATGCTCCCTCCGTCCGCCCGCGCTTACGCCGGGAACACGCCGGTGGACAGGTAGCGGTCGCCGCGGTCGCAGACCACGAACACGATGGTCGCGTTCTCCACCCGCTCGGCGATCTGCTGCGCCACCCAGCAGGCGCCCGCCGCCGAGATGCCGCCGAAGATGCCTTCCTCGCGCGCCAGCCGGCGGCACATCTCCTCGGCATCGTCCTGGCTGACCAGCACCGTCTCATCGACGTGGGTCGGGTCGTAGATGCGCGGCATGTAGGCCTCGGGCCACTTGCGGATGCCGGGGATGCGCGAGCCCTCGGCCGGCTGCGCGCCGATCACGCGCACCTTCGGGTTCTTCTCCTTGAGGTAGCGCGAGACGCCGGTGATGGTGCCGGTGGTGCCCATGGCGCTGACGAAGTGGGTGATGCGCCCGCCGGTCTGCTGCCACAGCTCGGGCCCGGTGGCCTCGTAGTGGATGCGTGGGTTGTCGGGGTTGCCGAACTGGTCGAGCACCCGGCCCTTGCCCTCGCGCGCCATGTTGCCGGCCAGGTCGCGCGCGTACTCCATGCCGCCGCTCTTGGGCGTGAGCACCAGCTCGGCGCCGAAGGCCTTCATGGTCTGGGCCCGCTCGATCGACAGGTCCTCCGGCATGATCAGCACCATGCGGTAGCCGCGGATCGCCGCGGCCATGGCCAGCGCGATGCCGGTGTTGCCGGAGGTCGCCTCGATCAGCGTGTCGCCCGGCCGGATCTCGCCGCGCTCCTCGGCCCGGCGGATCATCGACAACGCCGGGCGGTCCTTCACCGAACCGGCCGGGTTGTTGCCCTCCAGCTTGCCCAGCACGACGTTGCCGCGCTGCCGGTTGCCGGGTTCGCCGATACGCTGCAGGGCGACGAGGGGGGTGTTTCCGATCGCGTCTTCGATGGTGGGATAGCTGCGCGGGTCCATCGCCTCACTGTGCCATAATTTTTTGCTGCGCTCTTCAACGCTGCCGGAGTGGCGAAATCGGTAGACGCAGCAGACTCAAAATCTGCCGGTGGCAACACCGTCCCGGTTCGATTCCGGGCTCCGGCACCAAGGCTCCCCGCACCCGAAAAAACGCCCGGCGCGCGGCCGGGCGAAGAACCTCCATGGCTGGGACCGTAACCAAGGACCGGCCCCACGGTCAGCATGGTCGAACCGCCGAGCCAGCGCCGTCAGGCTGAGCCTCGACTTGTGGCTCGGCCGCTTCCGACCGGCGTGTAGGCCGAAGCGCCGAGCCAGCCGCCGGGAACTCTTCGGCATGCCGGCACAGGGGCAGGTCGCGTGACCTTCAGGCGATGCCGAGCGCGCGCAGCACCGGCAGTTGCGACTCGACGAAGGTGCGGGCCTGGCTTTCCAGCTCGGCCACGTTGGCCGTTTCGCTCTCCAGCGCCTGGCCGTCCTTGACGATGCGCTGGTTCTGCGCGGCCAGCGTTCGCCAGACCTGCCGCGCGAGCTCGGCGGGAGCGGGGTTGCCGTCGCGCGCGGCCGCCAGGAACAGCTGCGAGAACCGCGGCACGTGCACGCCGCCGCCGGTGACCGGGCTGGCCAGGTACTGCACCTCGGCCGCGTTGCGGGCCCGGGAGCACAGCCAGGCATTGATGCGCTGCGCGGCCGGTCGCGCACGGGCGATGCCCGCTTCGTCCTGCGCCGGAAACAGCGACCCGTTGCCGACCAGCAGGATGACGGCTTCGGTGAGCTGGGCCAGCGTGATGCCGCCGCTGCCGAGCCGGTCGTGGATGTCGCCGAGCGTGTGCGGTGCCTGGTCGCCGAAGGCATCGAGGACCGGCGCGTACACGCTCTCCTGCATGGCGGCGGCTCCCAGGCTGCCTTGCACCTTGAGCGGCACGTCGGCGCGCGGCTGCGCCAGCACGAAGGACAGGGCCCGCAGCGCCTCGGCCTGCTCGCCGGGGCTCAGCCGGCGCGCGCCGCGGACCCAGTAGTCCTTGCGGAACTGCTGGTTCACGCAGAAATCGCGCACCGTCTGGCGGAAGGCCGGATCGGGGATGCCGCGCAGCAGCTCGCGCTGCTGCGCCGTCAGGTTGATCTGCTCGACGTGGTCCAGCAGGTTGGCGGAACAGGCAAAGCCCAGCTTGGCCGATTCCAGCCAGCCGGCCATCTGCTCGAACGACATCGGCGCCCAGTCGCGGTTGAAGTACTCGTGCGCCAGGTAGTTGCGGTTCTGCGCCTTGAGCTGCTTGAGGCGCTCGGCCACGCCGGGGTTGGCGAGCGCGTAGCCCGGCTTGGCCGCCAGCAGCCGGTCGGCGAATTCGAGCGCAGCCTCGATGCGCTGCACCCGGCCCATGCCCGGGGCGCCCATCTGCTCGCTGTGCGCGGTCAGCAGGCCGCGCAAGGGCGCCATGGCCGACCAGCCCGGCATGGTGTTGTAGCTGACGTAGACGACGCCGCCGACCTTGAGCTTGCGGCGGATGAAGTCGGCGATCACGCGCCGGTTGTCATCCGACACCCAGCTCCAGATCCCATGCAGGCCGATGTAGTCGAACTCGGGCAGGTCGGTGCGCGCGCAGAACTCGTCGAAGGCATGGTCGAACAGCGCCGGGTTGCCGCCATGGCTGCCCAGCTCGCGCGCGAACGCCGCCTGCGAAGGGTTGAAGTCGGTGCCCCACCACTGCGCGCCGCCCGCCGCGGCATGCAGGTTGATGCTCAGTCCCTGGCCGAACCCGAGCTCGCAGGCGTTGCGCAGGGCCGGCACGGCGAGCCCCGCGTTGAGGAAAGCCAGTGCCACCCGCTGCGGGTTCAGCTCCGAGTAGTAGCCGTGGGTGTACTCCAGGTCGGCCACGTAGCCGTCGGTCCAGTCATCCATGTCGCCCCCGTCGTTGGCGGGCGATTCTACGGATGGGCCTGGCGATGCGACCGCGGCAGCGGCTACTCCGCGGCGCTGCGCAGCGTCTCCACCACCGGCCGGCGCAGCACTTCGCGCAGGCCCCACCAGCCGGCGGCCAGCGCCAGCACGGCGCCCGCCAGCGCGCCGCCCAGCAGCACCAGCGGCGATGCGGTCCACTGGAACTCGAACACCCAGCGCGCCAGCCCCCAGCCCACCACGCCCGCCACGGCGCTGGCCAGCAGGCCGGCGAGCAGGCCGACGCCGGCCAGCTCGGCCCGCTGCACCTGCCGCAGCAGCGCGCCGCTGGCGCCGACCGCCCGCATGATGGCGAACTCGCGCGCCCGCTCCTCGCGGGTGGCGGTGACGGCGGCGAACAGCACCACCAGGCCGGCGGCCAGGGTGAAGCCGAACAGGAACTCGACCGCCCGCACCACCTTGTCCAGCACGCCCTGCACCTGGTCGATGGTGCTGCTCATGTCGACGTTGGTGATGTTGGGAAACTGGCGCACCAGCGCGCTGTCGAAGCCCTTGCGCTCGGGCGCGCGGAAGGCGGCCATGTAGGTGGACGGCACGTCGGCCATGCGGCTGACCGGGAACATGACGAAGAAGTTGGCGCGCATCGAGCCCCAGTCGACCTTGCGCAGCGAGGTGATGCGGGCCTGCACCGGCAGCCCGCCGATGTCGAAGCGCAGCTCGTCGCCCAGCTTCAGGCCCAGCGTATCGGCGATGCCCTGTTCCACGCTCGCCGCCCCGGCCTCCTCCGGCTGCCAGCGGCCGGCGACGATCTGGTTGTGCGGCGGCGCGGCGGCCGCGTGCGAGAGGTTGAATTCCCGGTCGACCAGGCGCTTGGCGCGGTCCTCGGTGTAGTCGCCCGGGCCCACCTCGCGGCCGTTCACCGCCACCAGCCGGCCGCGGATCATCGGGTACCAGTCGAAACGCTGGACGCCGGCGTGCTGCAGCGCCTGCAGGAAATCGTCGCCCTGCTCCGGCATCACGTTGATGACGAAGCGGTTGGGCGCATCCGGCGGCGTGGCCTGGCGCCAGCTCGACACCAGGTCGGTACGCAGCAGCACCAGCAGCACCAGCGCCAGCAGACCCACCGCCAGCGAGCTGACCTGCACCACGGCGTAGGCCGGCCGCGCCGACAGCTGGCGCGTCGCCAGCACCAGCCAGCGCGGCGCCGTGGCCTCGTTGACCGACAGCCGCAGCAGCTTCACCGCCGCCCAGCTCAGCACCGCGAACAGCAGCACCGCGCCGGCGAATCCGCCCACCGCGATGGCGCCCAGCCGCAGGTCGCTGCTGGCGGCCAGCAGCAGCGTGGCGAAGCCCAGCACGCCCAGGCCCAGCACCGCCAGCGAGGCCGGCTTGAGGGTGCCGACGTCGCGCCGGATCACGCGCAGCGGCGGCACCTGCGCCAGCTGCAGCACCGGCGGCAGGCCGAACGCGAACAGCAGCGTCAATCCCATGCCGAGCCCGAAGGCGACCGGCCAGCCGCCGGCCGCCGGTAGCGCGGTCTCCACCAGCCCCGACAGCAGCAGCACGAACACGAAGTGCACGGCATAGCCCAGCGCCACGCCCAGCACGCTGGCCGCCAGCCCGACCAGGCCGAACTCCACCGCGTAGCCCAGGGCGATGGTGCGCTGCGGCTGCCCCAGCACGCGCAGCATCGCGCAATCGTCCAGGTGGCGGGCCGCGAAGCCGCGCGCGGCCAGCGCCACCGCCACCGCGCTGAGCAGCGCCGACAGCAGCGCGACCAGGTTCAGGAATTTCTCGGCCCGGTCCAGCGTCTGCCGCATCTCGGGCCGGCCGCTGTCCAGCGACTCGACCCGCACGCCGCGCACGCCGGGCTGCTTCACCTGTTCGTCGGCGAACGCGGTGAAAGCCTTGACCGCCCGGTCCGGTCCGGCCACGGCATAGCGCCAGGTGATGCGGCTGGCCGGCTGCACCAGCCGGGTGGCGGCGAGGTCGGCCTGCCGGATCATCACGCGCGGCGCGAAGCTCGAGAAGCCGGTGCCGCGATCGGGCTCGAGCAGCAGCACGCGACCGATGCGCAGGCTGGCATCGCCCAGCAGCAGCGTGTCGCCCGGCGCCAGCGCCAGCGCCTCCAGCAGGGCGCGGTCGACCCAGGCTTCACCCGGCCCCGGCAGCTCGCGCGTCGGCGCGCCCGGCCGGTCGGCGCCGGCGGCCACCGTGAGCTGGCCGCGCAGCGGATAACCCGGCTCCACTGCCTTGAGCGCGACCAGCCGCGCCGCGCCGCCGCGCTCGTCTGGCGCGCGCGCCATGGTCGGGAACAGCACGCTGGTGGCCGCCTGCAGGCCGAGCGAACGGGCCCGGTCGAGGAAGGCCTGCGGGGTCGGGTTGTCGCTGGCGACGACGGCGTCGCCGCCCAGCAGCTGGCGCGCGTCGCGGGCCAGCCCGCCCTTGAGGCGGTCGGCGAAGAAGCCCACCGCGGTCAGCGCCGCCACGGCCAGCGTGACGGCCACGATCAGCAGCCGCAGTTCGCCGGCGCGCAGGTCGCGCCACAGGGTGCGCCAGCCCAGGCGCCAAAAGGAACTCCGCATGGCACGCACCTTAGCAAACCAGGCGCCGCGGCGTCGGCGCCGCTCAGGCCACCGGGCTCAGGCCGTGCGGCGACACCTCGCGTGGCCCGGTCCGCCCGGAACCCCTGGAGTGCCCGGTCGGCTCGTCGCCGTCGAGCCGCGCCAATTCACGCCGGAACGCCTCGATCACCTCCGAGATGCCGGGCTCGGACATCATGCTGAAGTGCGAGCCGGCGATCTCGGTCAGGCGGATCTCGCCGGTCACGTGCTCGTCCCAACCCAGCCGGGGGCCGGCGTACAGGTACAGGGTCTCGGCCTGCGCCGCCCGGAACAGCACCACCTCGCCGGCGTAGGGCTGGGGCCGGTACTGCGCCTGCGCATCGGTGAAGTTGCGGAACAGGTGGAAGTCGACCAGCTCCGGCGGTAGTGGCTCGCCGCGCGCCAGCTTCTCCAGCGCCAGCTGGTAGGAGCGCTGCATCACGCGCGCGCGCCGGCGCCGGCTGGGCCAGTCGAGCGCGAAGGCCAGCGTCCAGTGCCGCTTGAGCCAGAGCTTCTGCAGCAGCGGCACCTTGCGCAGGGCCGCGGTCGGCGCCAGCGTGTCGATCATCAGGATGGTCTCGACGCCCGCGCCGGCCTGCACCAGCTGCTGCGCCATCTCGTAGGCGATCACGCCGCCGCCCGAGTAGCCCGCCAGCCGGTACGGGCCCACCGGATCGACGCTGCGGATCGCCTCCACGTACTGGGCCGCCATCGCCTCCACGCTGGACAGGGGCGGCAGCCGCCCATCGACCCCCTGCGCCTGCAGCCCGTAGAAGGGCTGCTGCGGACCGAGCCGATCGGAGATGACCTTGAAGTTCAGCACGTTGCCGCCGGCGCCGTGCACGCAGAACAGCGGCCGGCGCGCGGCCGCGCCGCGGCAGATGGCCACCAGCGGCGACCAGCCGCGCGGCAGCTGGATCACGTTGGAGGCGGGTGCGGGCGCCGGCGACGGCGACGGCGCCGGCGCGCTGGGCAGGCGGGTGTCCAGGTCGCCGGCCTGCGCCACCAGCGCCGCCAGCCCGGCCAGCGTCGAGCCCTGGAACAGCGTGGCCAGCGGCAGGTCGACGTTCCACTGCTTGCGGATGCGCGCGAACAGCCGCACCGCCGCCAGCGAGTGGCCGCCGAGCGCGAAGAAGTCGTCGTCGCGGCCGACCTCCTCCACGCCCAGCAGCTCGCGCCAGGCGTCGGCAATCACCGACTCGACCGGGTTGAGCTGCGCCGCCGAGGCGGCCGGGGGGCGCGACGCAGCCACCGGCGGTAGCGGCCGCGGCGCGGCCTCGCTCATGGCCCGCTGGACGGCCGACAGCGGGATGGACGACACCACCAGCTCGCGGGCATCGGCGGCCAGCACGCGCTCGAACAGTTGCGGCGCCTCTTCGGTACGCAGGCCGCAGGCCAGCATGGCCTCGGCCAGGCTGGGTTCGCGTTGCGCGTGGCCGCTGGCCTGGCGCGACATCGCCTGCGGGTCGACCCCGCGCAGGCTGAAGCCCTCGAACGTGGCGACCGGCGCGCCCTCGGGCGTGTGCAGGCTGACGTCGAAGGCGGCAAAGCGCTCCTTGCCCGGCTGCTTCAGGCGCACCCGGCTGACGCTGCGCAGCGGCAGCGGCGCGACGATGCGGATGCGGTCCACCGACAGCGGCACGTACAGGTCGTCCGGGCGACGACCGGCATCGAGCAGGTGCAGGCCGAAGGTGGCGGCGACGTCGGTCAGTGCCGGGTGCAGCGCGAAGACCTTCAGGTCGTCGGCAAAGCGCCCGGGCAGCGCCATCTCGGCCGTGCCGGCGTCGCCCGCCAGCTGCATGCGCTCGATGTTCTGCCAGCGCGGGCCGAACGCCACGCCCTGCTGCGGCAGTTCGCCAGGGCGCCACTCGCCGCCCGGCGGCACCTGCGGGGCCGCGGGCAGCCTGCCCTGGAAGCGCGCCAGCCGCGCGCGCGCGTGCTCCTGCCAGCGGTCGCGCGCATCGGCGCGGCTGCGCACCACGAACTCGTAGCCGTCGGCGTTGCGGTGCAACTCGATGCGCACGTCGCGCCGGCCGGCGCCGTCGAACACCATGGCTTCCTCGAACGACAGCGAGCGGATCTCGACGCCGCAGCCGGGGTGCAGTTGCGCCATGGCGGCGCGGGCGATCTCGATGTAGGCGGTGCCGGGCAGCACCGGCCGCCCCGCCACGCCGTGCTCGCGCAGCACCCACAGGTCCTGGGCGTCGTACGTGGCCTCGAAGGCCGGACCATCCTCGCCCTCGGCGCGCAGGCCAAGCAGGGGATGGCCGGCGTGCGGTACCCCAGGCGGCGCCGTGCGGCCGTAGGCGCGCGCCGCCATCCCCTTGTCGGCCCAGATGCCCCAGTGGACCGACAGGCCGTCCGGCCGCGAGGCGGCGAGCGCGTCGAGGAAGGCGTTGGCGGCGACGTAATCGACCTGGCCGGGCGGACCCAGCCAGACGCTGGTGGACGAGAACACCGCGAACAGGTCGAGCGCGCCGGCCGGCAGCAGCTCGTGCAGCACCTGCGCCCCGCCGGCCTTGGGTGCCAGCACCTGGCGCAGGGCTTCCGGCGTCTTGGCGGCGATCGGCGCATCGTGCAGCGTGCCGGCCGCATGGAACACCCCGTGCACGGCGCCCCAGCGCCGCCGCACCTGCGCGACCACCTCGGCCATGGCGGCGCGGTCGCTCGCGTCGGCGCTGTAGCAGGCGACTTCGGCGCCGGCCGCCTCGAGCGCCAGCAGCTGGCGCAGCAGCCGCGCCGTCTCGCCCTGCTCGGCGCCCGCCGCCAGTGCCGGCCAGGCACTGCGCGCCGGCAGCTTGCGGCGGCTCACCAGCGCCAGCCGGGCGTGGCAGCGCCGCGCCAGGAAGGCGGCGAGCTCCAAGGCGATGTCGCCCAGGCCGCCGGTGACGAGATAGACGCCGCGCTCGCGCAGGCGGGGCTGGGACCGGCCAGGGTCCTGCCTCCGCGCGCCGGCACCGACGGGCTCCGCGGTGGCGCCCTGTGGCGCGCCCTCGCGCGCGACGGACGGAGCGGGAGGAAGCTTGACCAGTTGCGCCACCCAGCGCGCGCCGCCGCGCCAGGCCACCAGGTCGGGGCCGCCTTCGGCCCGGCTCTCGGCCAGTACGGCGCGACAGGCCGCGGCCGACGCGAGATCCTGCGGGTCCAGGTCGATCAGCACGGTGGAGAGATTCGGCACCTCGCGCGGGATCACGCGCACCGGGCCCAGCGCCAGGTTCCGCACCGGGTGCTCGACCGGACCGCCGTTGACGCGCTGGCTGCCGGAAGTCACGACGGCGAGCCGCACCGGCTGGCGCAGGTCCAGCGCCTGCACCGCCTTGGCGATGTTCACCAGGCTGTCGAAGGCCAGCGCCTGGTCCCTCGGCGCATCGCTGCCGTCCGCCTGCAGGCCCCACAGGTGCACGATGTGGTCCGGCAGCCGGGCGCTGCCTTCGAGCGCGCCGAACAGGCGCTCGACCTGCGCCGGGTCGCCGGGTTCGAGCGTGAAGCCGTCCGCCGCTTCGGCGAAGGCCGTGCCGGCGCGCACGCGCACGCAGCGCCCGACCTCGTCGGCGATCCGGCGCAGCACGCCCTGCGTGCAGGCGTCGTCGGCACCCATCACCAGCCATTGGCGGCCGGGCTCCGGCGCCGGCTGCTGCGGCAGCGGTGCGGGGCTCCACTGCGGCACGCCGAACCAGTCGTCCATCTGGGGCAGGCGGTGCACCCGCTGCGACGGCGGCTCGCCCGCGCCGGCGCGCGTGCCCGGCAGCGCATCGCCCGGCTCGATCCAGTGGCGCTGGTGGTCGAAGGCGTAGGTGGGCAGCGAGATGCGGCGCGGCGCGCCGCCGCCGCGCACCACCGGCCAGTCGGGCGTGATGCCGCGGGCCCACAGCGCACCGAGCGAGGCGAGCATCAGCGGCAGGTCGTCGCCCGCCTCCTGCGCCTTGGCGGTGGACGGCAGCACCGCGCGCGGCTGCCCCTGCAGGTTCTGCCGCGCCAGCGCGCACAGGCCCTGGCCCGGCCCGACTTCCAGCAGCACCGCATCGCCCATCGCCAGCACCGCGGCCAGCCCGTCGGCAAAGCGCACCGGCTCGCGCAGGTGGCGCACCCAGTAGTCGGCGCCGGACAGCAGCGCGGCATCGGCCCAGCCGCCGCTGAGGTTGGAGATGAAGGGAATGGCCGGCTCGGACAGCCGGATGCGCGCGACACCCTCGGCAAATCGCGCCAGGATGCCGTCGAGCCGCCGCGAGTGCGCGGCCACCTTGATGTGCAGGCGCCGCCCTTCGCGGCCCTGCCCGGCCAGCCGGCGGCCCAGTTCGTCGATCGAGGCCTGCGCGCCCGAGGCGATGCACAGGTCCGGCGCATTGACCACGGCCACGTCCAGTTCGAGGTCGGCCATCAGCTCACGCAGCTCGTCCTCGGCCAGGTCCACCGACAGCATGGCGCCGGCCGGTGCCTGCTCGAACAGCAGCCCGCGCAGCACCACGACGGCCAGCGCATCGGCCAGCCCCATGACGCCGGCGACCACCGCCGCGGCGTATTCGCCGGCGCTGTGGCCGATCACCGCCGCCGCGCGCACGCCCCAGCTTTCCCACAGGCGGGCCAGCGCGTACTCCAGCACGAACAGCGCGGGAATGTTGTAGCGCGGCTGCTCCAGCTGCCGCGCCGCCTCGGCATCGCCCGGCACGCGCTCGAACATGAGCGCGCGCAGGTCGGACGGTGCGTCGGGCGGCATCAGGCGGAAGCACTCGTCGATCGCCGCGCGGAACGCCGGCTGCACGAGCAGCCCGCGGCCGGCGCCGGGGTAGCTGGCGCCGCCGCCGGGGAACATCATCACCACCGCCGGCGCGACGCTGCCGGCCTTGCCGCTGGCCACCTGGGGCGACTGGCGCGCCTCCAGCGCGGCTGCCAGCTGTGGCAGGTCGCGCGCGACGATGGCGCAGCGGTGCGCGAACCCGCGCCGGCCTTCCTGGGTGGTGAAGGCGGCATCGTGCAGCTCGAAGCCGGCCGGCGGCCGCGCCAGGAAATCGCTCCAGCGCGCCTTCAGCCGCTCCAGCGAGGACGGCGTGCGCGCCGACAGCGTGATCACCTGCCAGGGCTGCTGCGGCGGCGCCTGCGAGACGATGGCGGGCGCCTCCTCCACGATCACGTGGGCGTTGGTGCCGCCCACCCCCAGCGAGTTGACGGCGGCCCGGCGCGGCTGTGCGCCGCGCGGCCAGGGGCGCGCGCGATCGACCACGCGGAACGGCGTGCGTTCCATCTCGAAGCGGCTGTTGGGCCGGCTGAAGTTCAGCGAGGGCGGGATCAGCCCATGGCGCAGCGCCAGCGCCACCTTGATCAGCGAGGCGGCGCCGGCCGCGGTATCCAGGTGGCCGATGTTGGTCTTGATCGACCCCAGGCCGCAGAAGCCCTGGCCGCCGGCGCCGTACGCCTGGGTCAGCGCGGCCACCTCGATCGGGTCGCCCACTGGCGTGCCGGTGCCGTGCGCCTCGATGTACTGCACGCTGCCGGGCTCGACGTTGGCCACCGCCAGCGCCTCCACCGCGCAGCGGGCCTGCCCGTCGACGCTGGGCGCCAGGTAGCCGGCCTTCTGCGAGCCGTCGTTGTTGACGGCCGAGCCACGGATCACGGCGTAGATGTTGTCGCGGTCCCGCACCGCGTCTTCCAGCCGGCGCAGGACCAGCACGGCGGCGCCGCTGCCGAACAGGGTGCCGCCGGCGTTCTCGTCGAACGCCCGGCAGTGACCGTCGGGCGACAGGATCTCGCCTTCGGCGAAGCGGTAGCCCTGGCGGTGCGGCAGCTCGATGCTGCTGGCCCCGGCCAGCGCCATGTCGCACTCGCCCGCCAGCAGGCTCTGGGCGGCCATGTGCACCGCCACCAGCGAGGTCGAGCAGGCGGTCTGGATGCCGATGCTGGGGCCCTTGAGGTCCAGCAGGTAGGACACGCGGGTGGACAGGAAGTCCTTGTCGTTGCCCGTGTGGCGCAGCAGGAACAGGCCGACCGACTGCTTCAGCTGCGCATTGGTCAGCAGGTTGCAGGCCATGTAGGCCTGCATGCCACAGCCGGCGAACACGCCGATGGCGCCGTCGAACGTCTCCGGCGGGTGGCCGGCGTCCTCGAGCGCCTCCCAGGCGCATTCGGTGAAGTGGCGGTGCTGCGGATCGAGGATGGCGGCGTCGCGCCTGGAAAAGCCGAAGAACTCGGCGTCGAACATCTCCAGGTCCGGCAGCACCAGGCTGGCGCGCACGTAGTTCGGGTCGGCCAGCTCGGCGTCGGCGACCCCGGCCGCGCGCAGTTCCTCGTCGGTCAGCCACTGCGTGGCTTCGCGGCCGGCGGCCAGCAACTGCCACAGCTCGCCGGGGGTGCGCGCCGCCGGGAAACGGCCGGCCATGCCGACGATGGCGATGCTGCCGGGTTCAATGGAAGACAGGGGTTCACTCATGGGCGAGGTCTGTCCCGGGTGGGTCCGTTCACTGGGTCTGGAGGTTGCGGTTGCGCAGCATCCGCCGCGCCTGGGCCCGGCTCTGGCCCTGCGCCACGGCGGTCGAGGCGGCCCCGCCGGCCAGGTGCGCCGCCAGCGCCTGGATGGTCGGCAGCCGGAACATGTCGGTGATCGCCACCTCCTGGCCGGTGGCCTCGCGCAGGCGACGCTGCACCTGCACCACCAGCAGCGAATGGCCGCCCAGGTCGAAGAAGTTCTCGGTGCTGCCCACCGAAGCCAGTCCCAGCACGTCCTGCCAGATGGCGGCGATGGTCTTCTCCATCGGGTTGCCCGGCGCCAGCGGCGCGGCGGCCGCGGGTGCGCCGCGCGAAGCGCCACCGCCGCGCGGGTCGGGCAGCAGCTTGCGATCGACCTTGCCGTTGGGTGTCATCGGCAGGGCCGGCAGCACCAGCACGGCCTGCGGCACCATGATCTCGGGCAGGGCCTGGGCCACCGCCTCGCGCAGCGCGCCCGCCTGCAGCACGGCGTCGGGGCGGGCCGAGACGTAGCCGGCCAGGAAGGGCTGGCCGGCGCTGTTGGTGCGCGCCACCACCACCGCCTGCTTCACCCCGTCCTGCCGCAGCAACACGCTTTCGATCTCGCCCAGCTCGATGCGATGGCCGCGGATCTTCACCTGGTGGTCCATCCGGCCGAGGAACTCGATCGTGCCGCCCGGCAGCCGCCGCACCAGGTCACCCGTGCGGTACCAGCGCCGATGCGGCTGCGCGGCATCCGGCACGAAGCGCTCGGCGGTCAGCTCGGGGCGGTGCAGGTAGCCGTCGGTCACGCCGTCGCCGCCGATGCACAGCTCGCCCGCCACCAGCGCCGGGCATTCGGCGCCGCCCGGCGTGCGGATCGACAGCTGCGTGTTGGCGATCGGCCGGCCCAGCGGCACCAGGCCTTCGACGCGATCGAGCTGGCAGGTGGTGGACCAGACCGTGGTCTCGGTCGGCCCGTACATGTTGACCAGCGCGCCGGGCACCTGGGCGCGCAGTTGCGCGGCCATCTCCAGCGGCAGCGCCTCGCCGCCGACCAGCAGCGCCTCCAGCCGGGCCAGCGCCGCGCGGCCGCCGGAATCGGCCAGCAACATGGCCGCCATCGAGGGCGTGCACTGCAGGTGGGTGATGCCGTGCTGCAACACCTGCTCGGCCACGGTGGCGCGGCGCGGCGCGGCGCGCGAGGCCTGCGCCGCCTCCATCACCGCCTTCAGGTGCGGCAGGCTGGCCAGCACCTCGTCCGGCGCGATGCCGAAGTCGATCAGGCAGGCAATCTCGTCCACCTCGGCGGCTTGCACCCGGGCGACCAGTTCCAGGCAGCGCTCGGGCGAGCCGATCAGCGAGCTGGTGCCGTAATAGCGCTCGAAGGCGTGGTCCAGCAGCGCATCCATCTCGGCCTCGGACAGCGGCGCCGATTCCATGATCTCCAGCGGGCTCTTGCCGCTGGCGGAGGCGCGCTCGACGAAGGTCGGGAACGACCAGGCGGCCAGCCGCACCAGGTCCACCGCGCTGCGCAGGTACTGCTTCATCGGGCCGCGGGCGATCTCGCGCGTGCGGGCCTCGTCGGGGCCGACGAAGGTGTGCAGCATCAGGGTGACGTGGCCGTCGCCGGGGTGGCCGGCCTTGCGCCAGGCGGCACGGTAGATCTGCAGCTTCTCGGCCACGTCCTCGACCTTCTGGCCGAGCAGGTGGGTCAGCAGGCGGCAGCCCAGGGTGCCGGCCTGCTCGAAGGTCCGCGGGTTGCCGGCGGCGGTGAGCCACACCGGCAGCTCCTTCTGGATCGGCCGCGGCAGGGTGCGGATCGACACCGGTGTCCCCTTGGGCCCCGGAAACTCCACGGCTTCGCCGCGCCACAGCCGGCGCACCACGTCGAGCCGCTCGACCATGACGTCCTGGCGCTTGTCGAAGGCCTGCGGCATCAGCACGAAGTCGTTCGGCTGCCAGCCGGAGGCGAACGACACGCCGATGCGTCCCTGCGAGATGTTGTCGACGAAGGCCCAGTCCTCGGCGATGCGGATCGGGTGGTGCAGCGGCGCGACGCAGCTGCCGGCACGGATCTGCACGCGCGAGGTGATGGCGGCGATGGCCGCGCTCGCCAGCGCCGCGTTGGGGAACAGCCCGCCGAAGGCATGGAAGTGGCGCTCGGGCGTCCAGACGGCGGCGAAGCCCTCGCGGTCGGCGAAGCGCGCCCCTTCCATCAGCAGCCGGTAGCGCTCGCCCGGGGCATTGGCCTCGTCGCTGGCGAAGTAGTACAGGCTGAACTCGATCGGCTTGGCAGATGCGGCGCTGTCGTCGCCGTGCAGCACCACGGTGACGCCGCGCGCCAGCGTCCAGCACAGCTCCAGCACCGAGATGTCGAACGACAGGCTCGTCACGGCCAGCCAGCGGGCTCCCTCGCGCAGCGGCACCCGCTGGTCCATGCCGGCGAAGAAGTTGACCACGTTGCGGTGCGTCACCACCACGCCCTTGGGCTTGCCGGTGGAGCCGGAGGTGTAGATCACGTAGGCGGCGCGGCGCGGGTCGGCGGCCGGCAGTTCGCGCAGCGCGGGCCCGGCATCCGTCTCCTGGTCGATGTGCAGCAGGCGGCGTGCGTCCAACGCCAGCGCGCCGGCGGTGGCGGCGCTCACCAGCACCAGCGGTGCGCGCGAGTCCTCGACCATGAACTGCAGGCGCTCGCGCGGGTACTCCGGATCCAGCGGCAGCCAGGCCGCACCGGCCTTGAGCACGCCCAGCACGGCCACCAGCAGTTGCGGCGTGCGTGGCAGGCACAGGCCGACGATGTCGCCCGGCTGCACGCCGCGCGCCAGCAGGCGCTGCGCCAGCGCGCTGGACTGCTCGTCGAGCTGGCCGCCGGTGAGGCTTTGGCCGGCGCCCTCGACCGCCACCTGGCCGGGCGCGCGTGCCAGTTGCGCGGCAATGGCGTGGTGCACCGTGGCGCCGGCATCGAAGTCCACCGCCGTGGCATTGAGTGAGTCCAGCTCGCGCTGCTCGTCCGGGCCGAACAGCGGCAACCGGGCCAGCGGGCCGGACGACGCGGCGAAGGCCGCGAGCCAGGCACCGAGCTGGCTGGCGATCGCCAGGCCGGTGTCCGCATCGAAGGCTGCGCCGTCGAGCACGAGTTCGAGCGAGGCGCCGCCGGCCGCCGGTCGCACCAGCAGCTCGCAGCCGGCAGGGGGGTCGCAGTGGCGCAGCGCGATCGCGACCCGGGCGATCGCGGGCAGCGGCGACTGCCGCTCGCCCAGGCGCCGCGGCAGGTCGCGGGTCATCGGTCCGGCGGCCCGAGCGCGGGCCACGGCGGCTTCGGCGGCGCCCACAGCCTGCAGCGTGGTCGCGCCGGGATCGGTGCGCAGGGCCAGCGGCACCCAGGCGCTCAGCCATGGCTGCAGCTCCCGCACCTGGTCGGCCAGCACGCCGTCGGTGTAGAGCAGCGTGCCTTCGGGGTGGCCGGTCAGCGTCGCCAGCCAGGCCTGGCAGGCGGCCACCGTGGTGGCGCCATGCGGCGCCACCCCCAGGTCGAGGCATCGCGCCGACGCATCGGCCTCGGCACCGCTGCGGCGCGGGTACGGCAGTTCCGTCGGCTTGGCCGCGTGCAGGACCTCGGTCCAGTGCTGCTCGCCGCGCGCGATGGCCTCGCTGCGTTCGGCCAGCTGCGCGGCGGCGCCAGCCGGCAGGCCCAGCACGTTGCCCGGCTTCAACCCGCAGGCCTCGCCTTCCAGCCCGGCGACGCCGGTGAGTAGCAGTTCGCCATCGACGGCAGCGATGCGAACCGCATCGCCTTGCACCGACAGCACGGTGCCCGGCGCGGCGGCGCCGGCGGCGCCGGTCGCCTCGGCACCGCGCACCAGCAGCAGCCGATCGCCCGCCAGCAGCTTGGCGCGGGCCAGCGGATTCGGGTAGCTGCCGAAATCCAGGGCGCGCACCAGCGCAGCGAGTTCGGCGGCGGGGCGGCCGAAGTCGAGCGTGCCGAGCGCGGCCGGGCGGCGGTGCCGGCCGAAGTACTGCCGCTCGCCCTGCTGGGCGGCCAGCCGCAGTTCGCCGCACCCGATGTCCTGCGCCAGCGCCGTGAAGCTGGCCAGCCCGGCCTCGTAGCACTTGGCGTTCAAACTGAGCGCGGTTTCCCGCGGCGAGACCTCGAACGAGGCCTGCCGCACGATGCGGCCGGCGTCGGCACGGGCCGTCATCTCGTGCCAGCTGACGCCGTGCAGGCGCTCCTGCGCCATCAGGGCCCAGCACGTCGCGTTGAGCCCGGCATAGCGCGGCAGCAGTGCATCGTGGAAGTTGATCGCCAGCCGGCCCGCGCGCGCCAGCACCGCGGCCGGCAGCATGCGCAGGTTGGCGATGCTGAAGAGGTAGTCGAAGGCGATGCCGTCGAGCGCGGCCTCCCAGCCCGCTTCCATCCGCACGGCTTCGATGCCCTGGCCGGCGGCCCACTCCAGGTTGGCCGCGCTGGCCGACACCACGGCCAGCGCCTGGTGACCGGCATCCCGCCAGGCCTGCACGCAGGGGACCAGCAGGCTGCCGTCTCCCACGAACACTGCGTTGATTTGATCCATCCCTGTCCCTCTTGATTCACGATGACGAAATGAGGATGCGGGGCGTCGCATCGACACCGCAGTCAGGACCCTCGCAGCCCGGCGGGGCCTGCTCCTGCTCCCGTTGCAGCGTCGGCGCGGGTGCGAGCGAGTCGAGCTCCACCATGCGCACCTGCGCCGCCGGCCGGCAAGCCAGGCTGAGCACGTGGGTAGCTGGCGCCGGCAGCCGCATCACCACCAGCCCGGTGGCGCTGCGCGCCTCGCCAAGCAGCACGTCGAAGCAGCCGTCGCCGGCGGGCTGCAGCGCGATGCGCGGCTGGCCGGCCGCGAGCCCGAGGCCGCGCGCCTTCCAGAATGCTTCCAGCGCCGTCCAGTGCTCGTGCAAGGCCTCGGCGTCCTGCGGCGGCTGGGCCCCGCTGTCCATGTAGGGGGCCAGCAGGCCCGCGTCCAGGCCTTCGCCCAAAGGCTCGGCATCGATGCCGACCGGCGCTCGCGGGTCCAGCGCGAAGGCCACCAGCGCGCGGCTGCGCGTCAGGCTGAAATGCAGGTCCTCGCCGCCGGGCGACAGCAGCAGCGGCTGGCCGTGCGGCCCGCTGCCGAAGCGCAGCTCCTGCGGATCGACCGCCAGTGCAAGGCCCAGCGCCATGCGCCGCATGGCGTGCGCGACCACGAAGGCGCGCCGGTCGCGGTCGAACTTGAACCGCGCGGCCCGCTCGCGCTCCTGCGGGTCCAGCAGGCGCACGAACGCCTGGCATGCCCCGCAGCCGAGCCCGTCCGGGCTCGCCGTCCAAACTTCCACCCCACCCAGCATGCGTTCTTCCCATCGGACTGCCGTTGCGCCCTGTTGCAGGGATGTTTGCATGGCCCCTTCACCTCGTGGGCGGTGATGCATGGCCCGTACGGACTACCCGAGGTGACGCCTACGCAGCGGCGGGGCGGCGTCCTACAGAGAACCTCGTGCATTGGTTGAACATTTGTCACACCAAACCCGAGCTGACGCACGCCATGCAGCACGACACCCGACCGCCCGCATCGGGCTCGCGCACGGCCCGGCGGCCGATCGCGATCCTGTCGTACCACCAGACTGCCCGGCCGCCGCGACGAGGTACGCCCGTGCGCTCGCTGGTGCTGCCGCCGAGCCGGTTTGCCCGGCAGTTGCGGGCGCTGCGTCTGCTGGGCTGGCGGGGCATGTCGATGCGCGACCTCGGGCCTTACCTGCAGGGCGAGAAGACCGGCAAGGTGTTCGGCATCACGCTGGACGACGGCTACCTGAACAACTACGAAGAGGCGCTGCCGGTGCTGCGGGCGCTCGGTTTCACTGCCACCGCCTTCATCGTCAGCGGCCAGGTCGGCGGCTCGAACGTGTGGGACCACCCCAAGGGCGCGCCGGCCGTGCCGCTGATGGGCCTGTTGCACCTGCGCGAATGGTTGGCCGCCGGCATGGAAATCGGCGGCCACACGCGCAACCACGTGAACCTGTGCGAGTGCGACGACGACACCGCGCGCGAGGAGATCGCCGGCTGCAAGCGCGACCTGGAGCAGTCGCTGGGCGTCGAGGTGCGCAGCTTCAGCTACCCGTACGGCGCGCACCGCGGCGAACATGCGCAGATGGTGCGCGAGGCGGGGTACGCGACGGCCACCACGATCGTCAGTTCGCGCGTGCGGCCGGAAGACGACGCACTGCGCCTGCCGCGCATCTCGGTCCACCTGCAGGACAAGCTGCCCCGCCTGCTGGCCCAGGTGACCACCGACTACGAGGACTGGCGCATGCGGCGTCCCAAGAACCGCCTGCAGCCGACTTCGCGCTGGTACCAGGCGGCGGCCGCTGCCGTGCAGCAGATGGGCTCTTCAGGTACGGCCAACCCCTGAGCTCAGCCGGGTTGCGGCTGCCAGCGCAGGCGGTCGGCGCCCGTGTAGCACAGGAAGCGCCGGTTGAGCGCACGGCCGACCGTGCACAGACCCAATTGCTGCGCCACTTCGTGCCCCATCTGGGTCATGCCGCTGCGCGACACGACGATGGCCACGCCCATCTGGGCCGACTTGATCACCATTTCACTGGTCAGCCGGCCCGTGGTGTAGAACACCAGCGGCTCGTCGGGGGCGGCGTCCTGCGAGACCAGCCCCTGCATCCACATCCATCCCGCGATGGTGTCGATCGCGTTGTGCCGGCCCACGTCCTCGACGAACAGCAGCATTTCGCTGCCGCGAAACAGCGCGCAGCCATGCACCGACCCGGCCGACTTGTAGGTGCTCTCCTGGTGGCGGATCGCCTCCAGGATGCCGTACAGGGCCTGCTGCCCGAGCACGGCCGGCGGCAGGCGCAGTGCGGTCACTTCGTCCATCAGCGCGCCGAACACGCTACCCTGGCCGCAGCCGGTGGTGACGATGCGCCGGGCCGTTCGCTCCTCGATGCGGTCGATGCCGGCGCGGGTCTTCACCGCGGCACTCGACACCTCCCAATCGACGGTGACCGATTCGACCTCGTCGACCGATCGCACCAGCCGCTGGTTGCGCAGGTAACCTAGCACCAGCCATTCGGGGTGCGCGCCCAGCGTCATCAGCGTGACGAGTTCGCGCTTGTCCACGTAAAGGGTGAGGTCGCGCTCGGCCGGGATGGCCACGCGCTGCGGCTGGCCGTGCTCGTCGAGCACGTCCACTTCCTGTGTCAGGGGCGCGCTCGCCCGGGTCAGTCGCGGCAACATCACCGCCAGTCTAAGGAACCCGGCCGGCCGCGCAGCCGGTGTTGGTGCCCGCGCTGGCTGTTGTGCGGGCCAGGCGCCGACCGGCTTCAGGGCTTCTGGGCCGGTGCCGCCTGGGGCTTGGCCGGCGCCATTTGGGCTGCCTCCGGCCGCCCGCTGGGCGGGCTGGAGGCGGTGCCGGGCGGGGAATGCGCACCGGAGGCCTCCAGCGGCTTCTGCTCCGCCGGGGTATAGGCGAAGGGTCCCGGGTCCGCGCACGGCTGCGGCGGCACCGAGGCGACCGGGGTGCCGGACGCGGCGGCGGCCGGGGCTGGGGCCTGCGCAGCCGCTGTCGCCACCGGCTTGACCGCACCGCCGGACTTGCCGCCGAACTTGGCCGCGACCCGGTCCTGTACTTTGCACAACTGCCAGGCGTCGACCTTGGCCTGCCAGGCCGCCTTGGCCTTGGCCTCGGCGGCCTTGGCCTGGGCCGCCTGGTCGGGCGGCGGCAGCTTGGCCAGCGATACGGTCGCGACGACCGGCAACAGCAGTGCAAGGGTGTGGTGCAGCTTCATCGATGCCCCTTAGACGGTGCGGACCTGCTCGGGCGGTTGGGCCGCAGCGCCGCCTTCGGGCTCACTGCGAACGGCCGGGATGCGGCCTTCCTGGATGGCATCGTGCCAGTACGCGTGGTGCTCCCTGGCCCAGGCCTCGTCGACCCAGCCGTGGCGCATGGCGTCGTACGCGCCGCGCATGCCGATGGTGCCCAGGTAGATGTGCAGCAACATCATGCACATCATCAGGATGGTGGCGGTGGCATGGATCATGTGCGCCTGCTGCATGGTGCCGCGCACGTAGTCGATGCCGGGGATCAGGTGATCCAGCACCAGGCCGGAGCCGACCGCGATCAGGCCCAGCAGCAGCACCGCGATCCAGAACAGCACCTTTTCGCCGGCATTGAAGCGGTGCGAGGGTGGCTCCTCGCCCTTCCTGCTGAAGGCGCCGCCGGCGCGGGCCAGCCAGCGCAGGTCGCCGCGCTGGGGGAACTCGTCCCGGATGAAGGTGATGATGATCACCACCAGCGAGACGGCAAACAGCGGGCCGGCGAAGTTGTGAACGTTCTTGAGCACGTAGGTCAGTCCGCCGAATAGCGTCTGGCCGATCAGCGGCAGCAGGAATTCCCGTCCGAACGCCATCACGATGCCCGACACCGCCAGCAGCACGAAGGCGATGGCATTGGCCCAGTGCGCCGCGCGCTCGAAGGGCGTGAAGCGCTCGATGCGCCGGCCGCCGCCGCCCACCGCCGGGCTGTGCCCCATCTGCCCCATCGTGAACCAGTAGATCGCCAGCGCCGCCACCGAGATCAGCAGCAGCGCGCCGCCGTAGGGGACCAGCCAGTTGTTGCGCACCTGCCGCCACGCCTCGCCGGCCGTGGTGTAGAGCGAGCCGGGGTACTTCACCTGTGCCTGGATCAGCACGCCGGCCTCGGGCGCCTCGTGCCGCGGCAGGCTGCTGTAGCCCGCAACCCCGTCCTTGACGCCGCGCCACATCGGCGAGTTGTTGCCCGGCTGCACGGCATTGCGCTGCGCATTGTTCTGCTGCATGTAGCCGTCGTCGCTCGAGGCATCGCGCTTGACCTCGGGCTTGACGTCGAAGATGTTCTGGCCCTGGATGCCGCCGGTGCCGGGCACGGCGTCGTCCATGGGCCGCGCCGGTGCCGGCTGGGTGGCTGCTGCGCCCTGCCCCTGCTGGGCCGGCGCCTGCGCCCAGGCCGGCACGGCAAGCGCGAAGCCCAGGGCCAGCAGCCAGCCGGCCAGGCGATCAGTTGACCTTGGCATAGTCGTTCTGCCCGCGCTGGGTGCGCGTCTTCAGTTGCTGCTCCCAGCTGGCCTGGTCGCCGGGCTTCCAGCCCGGGGCGACGAACGGCTTGCCGGTGCCCTGGAACAGCGCGGCGTCCCGCTTGCTGCCGCTGGCGGTCTGCGGTTTCTCGCCGCAGGCGGCCAGGCCGAACGCGGCCGCCGCGAGGATCAGGGTACGGACCATCATGACTTCTGCCCTCCCGGCTGGCCGGCCTGGCGCGAACCGTAGGCCGTGCCCCAGCCCCAGACTTCGGCACCCTTGCCGCGCTTGACCACCCGGTTGCGGAAGATGTCGGCGACCACGTCGCCGTCGCCGCCCAGCAGGGCCTTGGTGGAGCACATCTCGGCGCAGGCCGGCAGCTTGCCTTCGGCCAGCCGGTTGCGCCCGTACTTCTCGAACTCGGCCTGCGAGCCATGCTCTTCAGGGCCGCCGGCGCAGAAGGTGCACTTGTCCATCTTGCCGCGCACGCCGAAGCTGCCCGAGGCCGGGAACTGCGGCGCGCCGAACGGGCAGGCATAGCTGCAGTAGCCGCAGCCGATGCAGGTGTCCTTGTCGTGCAGGACCACGCCTTCCTCGGTGCGGTAGAAGCAGTTGACCGGGCACACCGCCATGCAGGGCGCGTCGGAGCAGTGCATGCAGGCCACCGAGATCGAGCGCTCGCCCGGCACGCCGTCGTTGAGCGTGACCACCCGGCGGCGGTTGACGCCCCAGGGAATCTCGTGCTCGTTCTTGCAGGCGGTCACGCAGCTGTTGCATTCGATGCAACGCTCCGAGTCGCAGATGAATTTCATTCGAGCCATGTCTGCCTCCAGTCAGCGCCTGCCTCAGGCCTTCTCCACGTTGCACAGCGTCGTCTTGCTTTCCTGCATCATGGTCACGCTGTCGTAGCCGTAGGTGGTGGCGGTGTTGACCGCCTCGCCGCGCACCACCGGGGCCGCGCCCTTGGGGTAGTACGCCAGCAGGTCCGCCCCCATCCAGCGCCCGGCGAAGTGGAACGGCATCCAGCAGGTGTCGGGGCCGACGCGCTCGGTCACCAGCGCCTGCACGTTGAGCTGGGCGCCGGTCGGCGTCTTGAGCCAGACCCGGTCGCCGTTGCGGATGTTCCGCGACGCCGCCGCCTTCGGGTTGATCTCGACGAAGGCCTCCTGCTGCAGCTCCGCCAGCCAGGGGTTGGAGCGGGTCTCGTCGCCGCCGCCTTCGTACTCGGTCAGCCGGCCGGAGCTGAGGATCAGCGGGTACTTCTCGTGCACCTTGTCGGCCAGGTTCTTCTGCTGCAGCGTCTTGTACAGCGTGGGCAGCCGCCAGAACGCCTTCTTGTCGTCGTGCGTCGGGTACTTGGCCACCAGGTCCGGCCGCGGGCTGTAGATCGGCTCGCGATGCTGCGGGATCGGATCGGGGAAGTTCCAGACGACGGCGCGCGCCTTGGCGTTGCCGAACGGGTGCACCCCGTGGTTCTTCATCGCCACCCGGATCAGCCCGCCGGACGGGTCGGTCTTCCAGTTCTTGCCTTCGGCCGCCGACTGCTCGGCCGGGGTGAGCTCGTTCCACCAGCCCAGCTTCTTCATGAAGACGTGGTCGACCTCCGGATAGCCGGTGGTGATCTCGCAGCCCTTGGGGAAGGAGCCGTCCTCGGCCAGCAGGTTGACGCCGTCGCGCTCGACGCCGAAGTTGGCGCGGAAGCAGCCGCCGCCGTCCATCACGTGCTTGCTGGTGTCGTACAGGTTCGACGATCCCGGGTGCTTGAGCTCCGGATTTCCGAAGCAGGGCCAGGGCAGTCCGAAGTAGTCGCCCTCGATGTCGTAACCGGTCTCGGGATCCTTGACGCTGCCCTTGGCCTTGAGCGTCTTGACGTCGAAGTGCGCCATCAGCCGCATGTGCGCCTTCAGCCGCTCGGGGCTCTGGCCGGTGTAGCCGATGGTCCAGACCGACTTGTTGACCTCGCGCAGGATCTCCTCCGGCATGGGTTCGTCCATGCCCTTGACCTTCTGCATCTTCATGTTCTTGACCAGCTCCTTGCCGAAGCCGAGCTTCTCGGCCAGCTGGTACATGATCATGTGGTCGCTGCGGCTCTCCCAGATCGGGTCGATCACCTTCTCGCGCCACTGCAGCGTGCGGTTGGAGGCCGTCGCCGAGCCGCTGGTCTCCAGTTGCGTGGCAGCCGGCAGCAGGTACACCGCGCGATTGGGGTTCAGGTCCTCCGGGCGCCCCGGCATGGCGGCCATGGCGGCCGTGGCGGACGGATACGGGTCGATTACCACCAGCAGGTCCAGCTTGTCCATGGCCCGCTTCATCTCGGCGCCCCGCGTCTGCGAGTTGGGGGCGTGGCCCCAGTAGATGACACCGCGCAGGTTGGGCCCCTGGTCGATCAGCTCGTTCTTCTCGAGCACGCCGTCGATCCAGCGCGACACCGTGATGCCCGGCTTGGTCATCATGGACGGATCGGCGAAGCGGCCCTTGATCCACTCGTAGTCGACACCCCAGACCTTGGCGAAGTGCCGCCAGGAGCCTTCCGCGATGCCGTAGTAGCCGGGCAGCGAATCCGGGTTGGGGCCGATGTCGGTGGCACCCTGCACGTTGTCGTGGCCGCGGAAGATGTTCGCGCCGCCGCCGGACACGCCCACGTTGCCGAGCGCAAGTTGCACGAGGCAGGAAGCGCGCACCATCGCATTGCCGATCGAGTGCTGGGTCTGGCCCATGCACCACACCAGCGTCGAGGGGCGGTTCTTGGCCATCATCTCGGCGGCCTTGTAGAGGTCGGCTTCGGGCACGCCGGAGGCCTCGAACACCTTGTCGGGCGTCCACTTGGCCAGCACGTCCTCGCGCACCTTGTCCATGCCGTAGACACGGTCGTTGATGTACTTCTTGTCTTCCCAGCCGTTCTTGAAGATGTGGTACAGCAGGCCGAACAGCACCGGGATGTCGGTGCCCGAGCGAAAGCGGATGTATTGGTCCGCCTTGGCCGCAGTGCGCGTGAAGCGCGGGTCGGCCACGATCATCTTGCAGCCGTTCTCCTTGGCATGCAGCATGTGCAGCATGGAGACGGGGTGCGCCTCGGCGGCGTTGGAGCCGATGTAGAACGCGCACTTGCTGTTCTGCATGTCGTTGTACGAGTTCGTCATCGCCCCATAGCCCCAGGTGTTGGCAACGCCGGACACCGTGGTGGAGTGGCAGATGCGGGCCTGGTGGTCGCAGTTGTTGCTGCCGAACAGGCTGACGAACTTGCGCAGCAGGTAGGACTGCTCGTTGCTGTGCTTGGACGATCCGATCCAGTACACCGAATCGGGGCCGCTGGCCTTGCGCAGCTCCAGGATCTTCGCGCTGACCTCGTTGAGCGCCTGGTCCCAGGAGATGCGCTGGTACTTGCCGTCCACCAGTTTCATCGGGTAGCGCAGGCGGAACTCGCCGTGGCCGTGCTCGCGGATGGCCGCGCCCTTGGCGCAGTGTGCGCCCAGGTTGATCGGCGAATCGAACACTGGCTCCTGCCGGACCCACACGCCGTTCTCGACCACCGCATCGATGGCGCAGCCCACCGAGCAGTGGGTGCACACGGTGCGCTTGACCTCGATGCGGCCGTTGCCCACGGCGGTCTCACGCCCGCCTTCGGCTGCGCGCGCCTTCTTCACCAGCGCCAGGCTGCCGGCGGCAACGCCGACGCCCACGCCCAGGCCCGATCGCCGCAGGAAGGCTCGCCGGTCCATGGTGGGCAGGGCATGCGACAGGCCGCGCTGCAGGCTGTGGACGAAAGGCGAGCGCTCATCGGAGCGCGCAGCCGCATGGCCGGCGCCCGTTCTCTTGGTCAGCAACATGGGAAGTCCCCTGGATGAAGGGTTAGAGACGGGTGGTCTCGTAATAGCGCTTGACGTGCTCGGTGAGCTGGTAGCCGCCGCCCCGCTCGGGCGCCTTCGGCTGGGCGGCCGTCGCTTCCAACTCCCGGCGGGCCCCGGGCAACAGGCTGCCTGCCACTGCCAGCGCACCAGTGGTGGCGGCACCTGCGAAAAGCGTTCTCCGGGAGAGCTTGCTCGAGGTCTTGCTCATGCTTTCTCCTTTGCACCGCGGCGGCCAGCGAAGCAGGCCTATGCAGTTGGCAGCATAGCCCTTTACGCTGGCTTTGACACAGGGTAATGCCTGATACCAGAGCCTTGCCGCCCTCCGTGCGGCGTTCGCGCGAAGAGTGACGCCTTCCCGTCTTGCAGGCTTGAGCTCGGGTAAACCCCGACTTCAGGCGAGCAGGTCGAAGCCTTGCTGTTCCACCTGGAAGAAAGCCTGGGAGAAGCCGGCCAGCGCGGCATAGAGCCTCGCTGACGGATGGGTTGCCACCGCATTGCACATCTCGCCGACCCAGGGCTGCAGGTGGGCGGCGAAGAACTCGCGCTGGCGCGTGAGGTTGGCGACCTCCACGTCCTCGCCAGCGATCAGATAGCGCATGACCTCGCACAGGTAGGCGACGTGGTCCTCGGTCTCGGGCATGGTGTCGTCGCGCGTGAGCCCCAGTGCCCGCAGGTCGTCGCGCAGGCGGGCCAGGGGACGCTCGTTGAGGAAGCCGGCCAGGTAATGCGAGCCGAACAGGTACACCTCGGGCTTGCCCACCCCGCCGAACAGCGCGTCGTATTCCGCGTGCGCCTGGTCGGTTGTGATGTCGCGCGCCACGCCCACGAAACCGCGCCAGGGCTCCTCCAGGAAAGCGCCGGCAGCGGGTGCTTCCGTCACGGCGACCTGCAGGCGCCCCAGCAGTTCGTCACCCGGGGGGGCGTACCAGAGTTGCGCAAGCAGGCCGTAGACCTCGGCACGTGCGGTCTCCTCGTCCAGGGCCGAGGACACGGGAATGGCATCAGACATCGGTGATCTTCAACTCGTCGCTGGCGGAGTACAGGTCAACCACACGGCAGTCGGCGCACATCTTCAGGCGCTCCAGTGCTGCACCCTGGAACATCGAATGCCCCGCCAGCCTGGCCAGCATCGATTCGATCGCCTTGCCGGTGCCGAACGGCTTGCCGCAACGCACGCAGGCATAGGGCTGCGCTTCATTCAGCACGCGCGGGTGCTTGCGTTCGGGCATGGGCAACAGCCTTGGCTGCAGGCTGATGGCCTGCTCGGGGCAGGTGCCTTCGCACAGCCCGCACTGCACGCAGTTCTTCTCGATGAAGCTCAGCTGCGGCTGCTGCGGGTTGTCCAGCAGCGCGCCCGCCGGACAGGCGCCCACGCAGCTCATGCACAGCGTGCACTTGTCGGCGTCGACGGACACCGCGCCGAGGGGCGAACCGGGCGGCAGGACGATGCTGTCCGGCCGCGCCGGCGACTGCTCGATCAGGTGGTCGAGCGCGAGATCCAGCGTCACGCGCTTGTCGGCGGCTGCGGCAAACCGCGCCCGCTCCTGCGGTACCGCCCCGCCCCGCCGGGTGAGCAGCTGCAGGTCCTGGTCCAGGTCGGTCGGACCGCGGCTTTGCAGCAGGCTGAAGTGGCTGCCGGCATAGCCCAGGCCTTCCAGGACCGTTTGCGCCACCTGCATCTGCAATTGCAGTGCCTCGAGGTACTGCGGCGCTTCCTCGCCGGCGGCCAGCACCGCGACGTGCGTCGCGCCTTGCGCGACCGCCGCCAGCCACAGTTCGATACCGGTGCTGGCGGCATGCCACAGCGCAAGCGGAATCACGCGGGCCGGGACGCCTTCGGCAGCGCCGACGCGCGCGGCACGCCCGAGTTCCTCCACCAGCGTGCGGCCTCGCTCCTGCGAGTGCAACAGCAGGATGGGGGCACGCCCGCCCGCCTTCTCGTAGGCGGACAGCAGCGTGCGGATCCTGGCTCCCTGGTCGCCGGGCTTCGGGTAGGCATATGTGAGCGCCCCGGTCGGGCACACCGTGGTGCAGGCGCCGCAACCCACGCACAGGTGGAAATTGACCTTGACCTGCTGGCGCGCCTTGTCGCCCGTGATCGCCTCGGCCGAACAGACGTCCACGCAGGCGTTGCAGCCGAGCCTGCCGTTGCGGCTGTGGGCGCAGAGCTTCTGCTTGTAGGCGACGAACCGCGGCTTGTCGAACTCGCCCACCAGCTCGCGCAAGCGCAGCACGGTCTCCAGGGCGGCAGCGCCCTGGGCCTTCGCCGGCGGGAGATGGAAATAACCCTGGGGAAGCGCGTGCTGCAGGAAGCCGGGCGGCTCGCGCAGGTCCAGCACCAGGTCGAAGCGGTCGGTATGCGCCACCGGCTCGCGCCCGAAGTCGATCGCACCGGCGGCCTCGCACACCTTCACGCAGGCGCGATGGCTCTTGCAGGCCTGCAGGTCGATCTGGTAGTCCAGCCCGATCGCGCTTTCCGGGCAGGCCGCGATGCAGGCATTGCAGCGCGTGCACAGGTCCAGGTCGATCGGGTTGTCCTGGGTCCACGCCAGCTCGAAGGCGCCGAGCCAGCCGCGCAGGCTGTCGACACGGCCGGCCAGCACCGGCCAGCGGCGCTCCTGCGAACTGCTGCCGCCGGTGGACAGGAGGGTCGCCTGGAAGCCCTCGCCGGCCAGGGCGGCGAAGCGCTCGGCCTCATCCAGCGGACCGATCACCAGCAGCCGCGCGGCACTGCTGTCGTAACCGACCGTGGGCACCGGTTCGGGCTCCGGCAGCCGCGCGACGGCCAGCAGGGCGGCGATCTTGGGACCTGCGGCCTTGGCATCGCGGCTCCAGCCGCCGGTCTCGCGGATGTTGACGAAGCGGACCGGCGAAACAGCCCCCTCGGTCTGGCGGCCGATCTCGCCGAACAGACGCTTTTCCTGCGTACAGGCGACCACCACTTCCTCGCCGCCGCGGATGGCCTGCTGGAAGGCAGCAGCCTCGCGCCGGCACAGGGTGGAATGAAGCGTCAGTTTCTCATCCAGGGTCCGGCCGAGGGCCTGGGGATCCAGGGGCATCGTCCGGTTGCAATCGCAGATCAGCGTGGCCATGGTCGGGTCCTGCTGGCGGCGGCGGCTCCCGGGACTCCTCGGCCGCCTCGCCATCGGCGCACTGTGCCACGGATGCTGCCGGCGGGTCCTCCGCAACATCCCTTGCTTCGGCGCGCAACTCGTCCTCGCGCTTTTTCTTCTCCTCCGCCTCCTCCTCGCGGAAAAGGCCGAGGAACTGCGCGCTGGCCAGCTGGCGGATGGCCGATTCGGGCAGCGGGTCGGGCTTGCCGTAGTCGTCGATGTAGACGTCCAGCCCGTCCATCACATTGAAATGGGGATCGGCGAAGAGCTTCTTCAGCGCCGCGTTCTTCACTTCGGCGGACACGTCCCTGCGCACGAAGCGGGTGAAGTCGGATTGCGGAGTGAGGGCATGAGTGTCCTCCAGGGTTGGAGGGGCTTCGTGCTCTTGATGCATTTGTGCCTCCGGCCCGCTGGCAGCCACCGGAGCGCCCTCACGCTGGCCTTCTTCCGGAAGGGAAGGAAAAGACTCAGCGTTCGATACGGGCCGGAACGGCGGCAGGTCCTCGATCGCAGGCTCTGCCTCGGGAGCCCGCCCCTCCTTGACATCCAGCTTCCGCCGCGACCAGCGGCCCAGGAATCCCTCAGCCACCTTCACCTCCGCCGAACTTCTTGACCGTGGTGACCGAAGCCGGGTTGCCAAAGCGGTCCTGCAGCGGTCGGAAGCTCTCGGGCCGCTTGCGGCGGCGCGGCTCGGGCACGTAGTGGGCATCGGCAAACGCGCGCATCCACTCGACCACTTCGGCCGGTGCCGGCACCTGTTCCACCGTTTCCTGCGCGTCCAGCCAACGGCCCGCATCGTGGTAGCTCAGGCTCACGACCACCGGCCGGGCAATCGGCTCCTCGGCGACGCTGGGTGTCTCTTCCATGCGCCACATCACGAACCAGCCCGGCGCCTCGGTGGTCGCATTCAGGTAATAGCCTTCGGCGTCGTCGCGGAACAACTCGACGGTGAAGCCGGGGTGCAGCCAGTACTCGCTGCGCTCGTCCGCATGAATGCGTCGAGCCTCGCTGCCGAACGCAACCTGCTGTGGCACCACCTCGTCCAGCACCCAACGCCAGGGCTGCCAGCGGTTGTCGAGCCGGTCGCGCCGCATGACGACGGCGACGTCGATGTAAGGCCTGCTGCTCATGATGGTTCCGTCACCTCGGGGGAGGTCCGGGCCATCTTAGCCCCGCGGGCCGCGCGCCGCTTCTCAGGTGCTCTTGGACACCGTGATGGTCGGGAACTTGGCCGAGAAGTCCTTGCTGCGGGCCGCGATCTTCACCGCCGCCCGGCGTGCCACGTCCTTGTAGATGCCGGCCAGTTGGCCATCGGGATCCGACACCACCGTGGGGCGGCCGCCGTCGGCCTGCTGGCGGATGCCGATGTCCAGCGGCAGCGCGCCCAGGAAGTCGATGCCGCGCTCGGCCGCGTAGCGCTGGCCGCCGCCCTCGCCGAAGATGTGCTCGACGTGGCCGCAGTTGCTGCACACGTGCATCGCCATGTTTTCCACCAGACCCAGGATGGGCACGCCCACCTTCTCGAACATGGTCACGGCCTTCTTGGCGTCGAGCAGCGCGATGTCCTGCGGGGTGGTGACGATCACGGCGCCGGTCATGGGCACCCGCTGCGACAGCGTGAGCTGGATGTCGCCGGTGCCGGGCGGCAGGTCCACCACCAGGTAGTCGAGTTCGCGCCAGTTGGTCTGGCGCAGCAGCTGCTCCAGCGCCTGGGTGGCCATCGGGCCGCGCCAGATCATGGCCTCGTCGGGGTTGACCAGGAAGCCGATCGACATGACCTGCACGCCGTAGTTCTCCAGCGGCTCCATGGTCTTGCCGTCCTCGCTGGACGGGCGCCCCTCGATGCCCATCATCATGGGCTGGCTGGGGCCGTAGATGTCGGCGTCCAGCAGGCCGACCGCGGCGCCCTCGGCGGCCAGCGCCAGCGCCAGATTGACTGCCGTGGTGCTCTTGCCGACACCGCCCTTGCCGGACGCCACCGCCACGATGTTCTTCACGCCCGGCAGCAACTGAACGCCGCGCTGCACCGCATGCGCCACGACCTTGGTGGCGATGTTGACCGACACGTTCGACACCCCGGGCACCGCCCGCGCCGCCGCGACCAGGGCCTGCCGCAGCGCCGGCACCTGGCTCTTGGCCGGGTAACCGAGCTCGACATCGAAAGCCACGTCGCCGCCTTCGACCTGCAGGTTCTTCACCGCCTTGGTCGAGACGAAATCGGAGCCCGTGTTCGGGTCCTTCACGGCCGCGAGCGCGGCCAGCACTTGATCGGGTGTCGCCATGGCCGCATTGTTACAGGCCGCGAAAACATCCGCCCGGCAGCCCTTTGGGGCGAGGGGACTAGGCAGCAGACGCCGGTCTCCCCCAAGCCCGCGCGGGGTGCGCCGCCTAGAATGCCCGGTTCCCCCTGTTCGACTTCCCCATGCGCCAGCGCAAGCTTTTCGTCACCACCGCCCTGCCCTACGCCAACGGCAAGTTCCACATCGGCCACATCATGGAGTACATCCAGGCCGACATCTGGGTGCGCCACCAGCGCATGGGCGGCCACATGGTGCAGTTCGTGGGTGCCGACGATGCGCACGGCGCGCCGATCATGATCGCGGCCGAGAAGGCCGGCCAGACGCCGCAGCAATTCGTCGCCGGCATCGCCGCCGGCCGCCAGGAATACCTGGACGGGTTCCACGTCCGCTTCGACAACTGGCACTCCACCGACAGCCCGGAGAACACCGAGCTGGCCCAGGGCATCTACCGCGCGCTCAAGGCCAACGGGATGGTGACCACGCGCACCATCGAGCAGTTCTACGACCCGGTCAAGGGCATGTTCCTGCCCGATCGCTACATCAAGGGCGAGTGCCCGACCTGCCACGCCAAGGACCAGTACGGCGACAGCTGCGAGGTCTGCAGCAGCGTCTATTCGCCCACCGACCTGATCGAGCCCTACTCCACCTTGAGCGGCGTGCGGCCCGAACTGCGCAGCTCGGAGCACTACTTCTTCCGGCTGTCCGACCCGCAGGTGGTCGACTTCCTCAAGGCCTGGACGCAGGACGGCAAGCTGCAGCCGGAAGTGGCGAAGAAGGCCAGCGAGTGGTTCGAGGCCGGCCTGGCCGACTGGGACATCAGCCGCGACGCGCCCTACTTCGGCATCGAGATCCCGGACGCGCCGGGCAAGTACTTCTATGTCTGGCTGGACGCGCCGATCGGCTATCTGGCCAGCCTGAAGAACCATTTCGACAAGGGCCAGGCGAAGAACCACTGGCATGCGCCGTCGCGCACCGAGGCCAGCTTCGAGCAGTACGTGGCCGACCCGGCGGTCGAGCAGGTGCACTTCATCGGCAAGGACATCGTGTACTTCCACACCCTGTTCTGGCCGGCCATGCTGCAGTTCTCCGGCCGCAAGACGCCCAGCCAGATCAACGTGCACGGCTTCATCACCGTCAGCGGCGAGAAGATGAGCAAGAGCCGCGGCACCGGCATCGATCCGCTGCGCTACCTGGGCATCGGCATGAACCCGGAGTGGCTGCGCTACTACATCGCCGCCAAGCTCAACGGCAAGGTCGAGGACGTCGACTTCAACCCCGACGACTTCATCGCCCGCGTCAACGCCGACCTGATCGGCAAGTACGTCAACATCGCCAGCCGGGCGGCCAAGTTCGTGCCCGGCGGCACGCTGGTGGGCTCCTTCGGCGGCGAGGAGACGCGGGCCACGCGGCTGGTCGACGAGGTGCGCAACCTCTACGAGGGGCGCGAGTACGGCAAGGCGGTGCGCGAGATCATGGCGTTCGCCGACGAAGTGAACCTGCGCTTCGACGCGGCGGCCCCGTGGAAGCTGGTGAAGGAAGGCAAGGCGGACGAAGCCGCGCTGGTGTGCTCGGAATGCCTGGAGTCGTTCAAGGTCATGACCGCGTGCCTGAAGCCGATCCTGCCGGCATTGGCGCAGCAGGCCGAAGCCTTCCTGCAGTGCGCGCCGCTCGATTGGTCGAATGCCGCCACGCCGCTGGGGGCCGGCCACAAGGTGGGCACCTACCAGCACCTGATGCAGCGGGTGGAGGGCAAGCAGGTGGATGCGCTGTTCGAGTTGCCCCAGGAGGCCAAGGCTGCCGCGCCGGCAGCGCAGCCCGCCGCCAAGGAGGCCAACCCCGCGAAGACCCCTGCCGTGGGCGGAGCGGCTGAACCGGGCGGCGAGGCACTCGCCGCCGAAATCACGATCGACGACTTCGCCAGGGTGGACCTGCGCATCGCGAAGATCGTCGACTGCCAGCCGGTGTCGGGCTCGACCAAGCTGCTGCAGCTGACGCTGGACGCGGGCGAAGGGCGCCTGCGCAACGTGTTCTCGGGCATTGCCTCGGCCTACAAGCCCGAGCAACTGGCCGGCAAGCTCACGGTGGTGGTGGCCAACCTGGCGCCGCGCAAGATGAAGTTCGGCGTCAGCGAGGGCATGGTGCTGGCCGCCAGCCATGCGGACGAGAAGGCCAACCCCGGCATCTTCGTGCTGGAGCCCTGGGCAGGCGCCCAGCCGGGCATGCGGGTGAGATAGACCCACCCCCGAAGCGCCTTCGGCGCCTCCCCCTCAAGGGGGCCGAGACCTGCGGCTCCACACCGACCTGCGTCGGTGTGGACAGGTCGAGGAAGGGCCGCGTCTCGCGGCCCTGCGGCCTGCAAGGCCCACCAGCGGCCCGGCGAAGCCGGTTCCGCGGTGGCACTGGACTGGCCCCGCGCGGATTCACGCGCAGAGCCGCCAACGATGCTTGAGATGGCGAGTCCGACACCGCCCTGGCGACTAGTTCTCGCTGCCCGCGGCCTGCTGCATCACCCATTCGGAGAACCGCTCCGCGGCCGGGTGCGCGCCCAGCGCGCGGCGCCGGCACAGGAAATAGCCGCGTCCGGTCGACGCGGTGCCGGCCACCGGCATCGCCAGCCGCCCGGCCGCCAGGTCTCCTTCCACCATGCACTTCTGCACCACCGCCACCCCCATGCCGCCGCGCGCCGCATCGATCAGGTTCATCACCAAGTCGAAGCCGGTGCCACGCCAGTCGAGCGGCAGTTGCACGCCCACGGCCTGGGCCCACAGCGCCCAGTTGTCGGGGTAGTTGGAGTGGTACAGCAGGGGCTGGCGCACCAGGTCGCCCGCCGAGCGGATGCGCTCGCCGATCGCCGGCGCGCAGACGGCCACGATCTCGCGTCCGACCAGGTACTGCGCCGCCACCTGCCGCGGCCAGGCCCGGCCGCGCCGGGGCTTGAGCGCGATCCACAGGTCCACGTCCTCGCGCTGGAAGTCCTCGTCGTGGTGGTACTGGCGGAACTCCAGCCCCACCTCGGGATGGCGGGCCCGGAAGTCCTCCAGCCGCGGCAGCAGCCACAGGTTGCCCAGGCTGGTCACCACCGACAGCCGCAGCCGCAGCCGGTCAGGCCGGCGCTGCAGTTCGGCCGCAGCCTGCTCCAGCGCAGCCAGCGGCTTCTCCACCCGCCGCAGCAGCTGGGCGCCGGCGTCGGTCAGGCGCACGCCGGCCCCCGAGCGGGTGAGCACGTCCACCCCCAGTTGCTCCTCCAACCGGAGCACCGCCCGGCTGACCGCCGCCTGGGTGACGTGCAGGCTGTCGGCCGCCTTGCGGAAGCTGCCGCTGCGCGCCACCGCGACGAAGGCGTGCAGTTCGACCAGCGAAGGGCTGCGGAGGGTCATGCGGCGATTACAACATGTCATCACCGAGGGCGCAAAAGTCGTTTGCCGCGGTGGGCCGTCGCGCCTACCCTGCCGCGCAGCTTCAACCCAGCCGGAACCGACCATGAAGACTCGCCACTTCCTCAAGACCCTGGCCTGTGCGGCCGCCCTCGTTGCCGCCGGTGGCGCGCACGCCCAGGCCAGCTATCCCAGCCAGACGATCAAGCTGATCGTGCCCTTCGCGCCGGGCGGCTCCACCGACCTGGCCGCGCGCCTGATCGCCGAGTTCGGCGGCCGCGAACTGGGCCAGAGCATCATCGTGGAGAACAAGGCCGGCGCCGGCGGCTCGGTGGGCATGGAATTCGTCGCCAAGGCCAAGGCCGACGGCTACACCCTGGGCATGGCCACGGTCAGCACCCACGGCAGCAACCCGGCGGTGTACGGCAGCAAGCTCAAGTACGACCCGGTGAAGGACTTCGCGCCCATCACCAACGTGGCCACCACGCCCAGCGTGTTCGCGGTCAACCCGAAGGTGCCGGCGCAGGACATGAAGCAGTTCATCGCCGCCGCCAAGGGCGAGCCGAACAAGTTCAGCTTCGCCTCGCCGGGCACCGGCTCGCTGGGCCACGCCAACATCGAGCACTTCATGGCGCTGGCGCAGATCAAGCTGCTGCACGTGCCGTACAAGGGCGCCGGCCTGGCGATGAACGACGCGCTCGGCGGCCAGGTCGACGCGATCACCGACAACCTGCCTTCGGCGCTGCCGCACATCAAGGGTGGCAAGCTGCGCGCGCTGGCCGTGCTGTCCGAGAAGCGCTCGCCCGCGCTGCCGGACGTGCCCACTTACGGCGAGCTGGGCTTCCCGCAGATGGGCGGCGGCGGCTGGTTCGGCGTGGTGGCGCCGGACGGCACCCCGCCGGAGGTCGTGGCCAAGCTGAACCAGGCCTTCCACAAGGCCATGAAGAACCCCGAATTCATCCGCAAGATGGACGAATCCGGCGCCACGCTGATCCCGAACACGCCCGAGCAGTTCGGCCAGCAGATCCGCCAGGCGCTGGAGCGCTACCAGCGCGTGGCACAGATGGCCAAGATCAGCGTCGATTGAGCCTGCCTTGACCCCTTTCACGCTGCTGCGGCCCACGGCCGCGGCGGTGCCGCTGGTGTGCGATTCGCCGCACAGCGGCACCTGGTACCCCGACGACTACCGCCCCGCGGTGCCGCTGCCCGTGCTGCGCGGCGGCGAGGACACGCACGTGGAGGCGCTGTGGGAGGCGGTGCCCGCGGTCGGCGGCACCCTGCTGCACGCCCACTTCCCGCGCACCTACATCGACCCCAACCGCAGCGAGGACGACCTCGACCCCGAGCTGCTGGACGCGCCCTGGCCCACTCCGCTGGCGCCCACCGAGAAGACCCGCCTCGGCTTCGGCCTGGTCTGGCGCAACGTGCGCGCCGGCGTGCCGATCTACGACCGCAAGCTCACGGTGGCCGAGGTGCAGGCGCGCATCGAGCGCTGCTGGCGGCCCTACCACCAGGCGCTGGCCGGCTGCATCGAGCAGGCCCGGCGCGACTTCGGCGCGGTCTGGCACCTGAACCTGCACTCGATGCCCAACGACGCCTACCAGCGCCTGCGCATCGACAGCCCGCGCCCGCTGGCCGACTTCGTGCTGGGCGACCGCGACGGCCGCACCTGCGAGCCGGCGTTCGTCGACCTGGTCGAGCGCGAGTTGCGCGCCTGCGGCTACTCGGTGGCGCGCAACGACCCCTACAAGGGCGTGCAGCTGATCGAGCGCATCGGCCAGCCGCAACACAACCGGCACAGCCTGCAGGTCGAGATCCGCCGGCCGCTGTACATGGACGAGGGCACGCGCGAGCGCAACGACGGCTTCGCGGCGATGCAGGCGGACCTCACGCGCCTGCTGCACACGCTGGCCGGCTACGTGCGCGGGCAGCTCGCCGGTTGAATGCCGTGGGCCGCCCCTAGAATGCGGCCATGGCGCTCCCGCCGCTCCTGCCCCTGACGCGCCGCAGGCGCTTCATCACCCGGCTGCGCCACTGCGGCCCTCCGGCAGCGAACTGAACCGCCCGTTCGTTCGACTTCCGGAGCCTGCCTTGCCCTTCACCTTCACTTTCCGGCCGCGCATCGCGGCCGCGCTGCGCGGCTACGACCGCGACCGTTTCGTGCGCGATCTCGGCGCCGGCGCCACCGTTGGCATCGTCGCCCTGCCGCTGGCCATGGCGTTCGCCATCGCCTCCGGCCTGAAGCCCGAGGCCGGGCTGTGGACGGCCATCCTCGCCGGCCTGCTGATCTCGCTGCTGGGCGGCTCGAACGTGCAGATCGGCGGCCCGGCCGGGGCCTTCATCGTGGTCGTCTACGGCATCGTCGAGCGCTACGGCGTGGCCAACCTGCTGATCGTCACCGCCGGCGCCGGCGTGCTGCTGTTCGCCATGGGCCTGCTGCGCCTGGGGCGGCTGGTGCGCTACGTGCCGGTCAGCATCGTGATCGGCTTCACCAACGGCATCGCGCTGCTGATCGCGGCCTCGCAGATCAAGGACTGGCTGGGGCTGGACATCGACAAGATGCCGGCCGACTTCTTCGCCCAGCTCAGGACCATCGCCGCGCACATCGGCAGCTTCAACCCCTACGCCTTCGGGCTGGGCACGGCCTGTTTCATCGGGTTGCTGATCTGGCCACGGCTGTGGTCCGCCCGCTCGCCCATGCAGCGGGCGCTGGACCTGCCGGGGCTCAAGCGCGCCAGCGAGGTCGGCGCGCGCATCCCGGGCCCGGTCGTGGCGCTGGTCACGCTGACGGCGCTGGCCTCGCTGCTGCAGCTGCCGGTGGAGACCATCGGCAGCCGCTTCGGCAGCATCCCGGGTGGGCTGCCGCCGTTCCAGTTGCCGGAGTTCAGCTGGGAGACGGTCAAGCTGCTGTTCTCGCCCATGCTGACCATCGCCGCGCTGGGCGCGATCGAGTCGCTGCTGTGTGCGCGCGTGGCCGACCAGGTGTCCAACCTGCCGCGGCACGACCCCAACCAGGAACTGATGGCGCAGGGCGTGGCCAACTTCGTCGTGCCCTTCTTCGGCGGCATGCCGGCCACCGGCACCATCGCCCGCACGGTCACCAACGTCCGTGCCGGCGGCACCACGCCGGTGGCGGGCATCGCGCACGCCGTCACGCTGGCGCTGATCGTGCTGCTGGCGGCGCCGCTGGCGCTGCAGGTGCCGCTGTCGGTGCTGGCCGGCATCCTGTTCTTCGTGGCCTGGAACATGGGCGAGTGGCGCGAGTTCGCCCACCTGCGCCGCTACGCCAACGACTACCGGCTCAAGTTGCTGGGCACCTTCGCGCTCACCGTGGTGTTCGACCTCACGGTGGCGGTGCAGGTGGGTCTGCTGGCGGCCTGCCTGCTGTTCATCCAGAAGATGGGTGCGCTGTTCAGCGTGGAGCGCACGGGGGACGGCACCGGCGAGCTGCGCTACAGCCTGTACGGCTCGCTGTTCTTCGGCGCCACCGCCAAGATCGATCCGATCCTGGACGCGGTGGAGAACGGCCCCGACCAGCCGCAGGTGGTGCTGGACGCCTTGCACCTGGTGCACCTGGACACCTCCGGCCTGGACACGCTGCGCCAGTTGCACAAGGCGGTGGTGCAGCGCGGCGGCACGCTGCGGCTGGAGAACCTGCACGAGCAGCCGCGCGAACTGATCGAGCAGGCGGGCTTCTCGCAGGAACTGGGCGTGGCCTAGCGGCTCGGCCCGCCGCGGTTCTCCGGCGCTTCCGGGTCGGGTTCCGTGGTGGTCCGCACCACGTGCCAATCCTTGTCGAACCACACGGTGAACACCATCGAGGTGCCGGGCGACTGCATCCAGCGCCAGTCCCAGGCTTCCTCGCCCTTGAGCGCATAGGGCGTCTTCTTCGCCGGCTTGCCCAGCAGGCGGCGCACCTGCTCCATGGCCATGCCGGGCTGCACCCGGGCGAAGGTCGTCGGGTTGAGCACCTGCCGCAGGGCGCTCATCCGGCCGTCCGGGCCGATGGTGATCATGTAGTTCTGGTGGCCGGCCGGGTTGCGGTTGTATTCCAGGGTACGGGCACCACCCGGCTCGTCCCAGACGTTCTCCGGGGCGCCGAACTGGGCGCGCACGTCGGCCTCGGTCGACACGCCTTCTTCCAGCTTCTCGATGCGGCGCTGGTCGCAACCGGCCAGCGGCAGCAGGGCGAGCAGGGCGAGCAGGGCAGCGAAGAATCCCATGAAGGCGCGCAGGTAAAATCGGGCGTTCACCGCGCACAGTCTATGTCCAAGTTGCTTCGCTTCTTCCGCCGGCCGGACTACCAGTCCGACGTCACCCAGTTCATCGAAGGGCTCAAGGAGCAGCGCCCCGACATCGAGGCCCAGCAGCGCGCCGGCCGCGCCTTGCTGTGGGACAAGCACATCGACCGCGAGGCCCTGGCCGAGTGGAAGCAGGCGCGCGTGCGGCCCAGCGCCTACGTCTATTACGGCATGGGCTCGGACAAGCGGTCCTAACCGTGGACGAGGGCAACGAGGCCACCCTGCCGCAGCCCGCGGCGCCGGAGGTGCCTGGCATGCCCGAAGTGGTGGACCAGGTCGCGCTGGCGCGCCTGTACGGCGAGCCGCTGTTCGCCCTGCCCACCGACCTGTACATCCCGCCCGATGCGCTGGAGGTCTTCCTCGAGGCCTTCGAGGGTCCGCTGGACCTGCTGCTGTACCTGATCCGCAAGCAGAACTTCAACATCCTCGACATCCCGATGGCGGGCGTCACCCGCCAGTACCTGCAGTACGTCGAGGAGATCCGCTCGCGCAACCTGGAGCTGGCCGCCGAGTACCTGCTGATGGCGGCCATGCTGATCGAGATCAAGTCGCGCATGCTGCTGCCGCCGCGCAAGACCGCGGAAGGCCAGGAACCGGAGGACCCGCGCGCCGAGCTGGTGCGACGCCTGCTGGAGTACGAGCAGATGAAGCTGGCCGCGGCCCGCCTGAACGAGGCGCCGCAGCTCGGCCGCGACGTGCTGCGCGCCCAGGTGTTCATCGAGCAGTCGCTGCAGCCGCGCTTTCCGGACGTGCACGTGGCCGACCTGCAGGAGGCCTGGCGCGACATCCTCAAGCGCGCCAGGCTGGTGCAGCACCACCGGATCACGCGCGAGGAGCTGTCGGTGCGCGAGCACATGAGCATCGTGCTGCGCAAGCTGCAGGGCCGCAAGTTCGTCGAATTCGAGCAGCTGTTCGACACCCGCCGCGGCGTGCCGGTGCTGGTGGTCACCTTCATCGCGATGCTGGAGCTGGCCAAGGAGACACTGATCGAAGTGACCCAGGCCGAGGCCTTTGCCCCGATCTACGTGCGACTCGCCTACCAGCCGGCATGAACTCGCTCGACTTCGACGTCGTCATCGTAGGCAGCGGGCTGGCCGGCCTGTCGGCTGCCCTGCACCTGGCGCCGACCCACCGGGTGGCGGTGCTCACCAAGCGGGCGCTGGGCGACGGCTCCAGCGGCTGGGCCCAGGGCGGCATCGCCGCGGTGCTGGCCGAGGGCGACAGCTTCGACTCGCACGTGGACGACACGCTGGTGGCCGGCGCCGGCCTGTCCGACCCGGACGCCACCCGCTTCGTGGTCGAGCACGCTCCCGACAGCATCGCCTGGCTGCGCCAGCTGGGGGTGCCGTTCTCGCAGGAGAACGGCCAGCTGCACCTGACGCGCGAGGGCGGCCACAGCGCCCGCCGCATCGTGCACGTGACCGATGCCACCGGCGCCGCCGTGCAGCAGACGTTGATCGAGCACGTGCGCCGCACGCCCAACATCGAGCTGTTCGAGCACCACACGCTGGTGGACCTGATCACCAGCCGCCGGATCGGCCAGGCGCCGCCGCGCTGCCTGGGCGCGTACGTGCTGGACGAGCGGGCCGACCGGGTGCTGACCTTCCGCGCGCCGCACACCGTCCTGGCCACCGGCGGCGCCGGCAAGGTCTACCTGTTCACCACCAACCCCGACACCGCCACCGGCGACGGCATCGCCGCCGCCTGGCGGGCCGGCTGCCGGGTGACGAACATGGAGTTCATCCAGTTCCACCCGACCTGCCTGTACCACCCGCTGGTCAAGAGCTTCCTGATCACCGAGGCGGTGCGCGGCGAGGGCGGCCGGCTGCTGCTGCCCGACGGCACCCGCTTCATGCCGCAGCACGACCCGCGCGCCGAACTGGCGCCGCGCGACATCGTGGCCCGTGCCATCGACTTCGAGATGAAGAAGCACGGCCTGGACTGCGTCTACCTGGACATCTCGCACCAGCCGCCGGAGTTCGTGCGCGAGCATTTCCCGAACATCCACGCGCGCTGCCTGGAGCTGGGCATCGACATCACGCGCGAGCCGATCCCGGTGGTGCCGGCCGCGCACTACACCTGCGGCGGCGTGCACACCGACCTGTGGGGCCGCACCGACCTGCCCGGCCTGCATGCCATCGGCGAGACCGCCTACACCGGCCTGCACGGCGCCAACCGGCTGGCCAGCAACTCGCTGGTCGAGTGCATGGTGTTCGCCCGCTCCGCCGCCGACGACGTGAAGGCCACGCCGCTGCCGCCGGTGCCCGCGCTGCCGGCCTGGGACGCGAGCCAGGTCACCGACCCCGACGAGTCGGTGGTGATCTCGCACAACTGGGACGAGCTGCGCCGATTCATGTGGGACTACGTCGGCATCGTGCGCACCAACAAGCGGCTGGAGCGCGCCGCCCACCGCATCCGGCTGCTGCAGGAAGAGATCCAGGAGTTCTACGCCAACTTCCACGTCAGCCGCGACCTGCTGGAGCTGCGCAACCTGGTCACCGTGGCCGACCTGATCGTGCGCTCGGCGCGTTCGCGCCATGAAAGCCGCGGCCTGCACTACAGCCGCGACTACCCGCAGCTGGCGCCGGTCGCAAAGCCGACGACGCTGGTGCCCTGAAGCCTGGTGCCGGCGGCCGCCGCGATCGCGCTGCGCTGGGGTGTGGACGCGGAGCGCAAGCCGCTGGAGGAAGTGGCGCCGCCGCTGGGGCTGGATCGGCGCCGGCCTCGGCCGTAGCGCGGGCGACCCTCAGGCTGCGCCGATCTCCGGCATTAGCGCCCCGGCCGGCTGGCCGTTCTTGAGCGCCGCGGTGAAGGTCAGCATCCGGTCGATCGGCAGCCGCGCCCGCACGCCGATCGCGGGGTCGACGAAGACCTCGTTGGCGCCGGTCTCCAGCACCTGCGCCAGCCCGGCCAGGCCGTTCATCGCCATCCAAGGGCAATGCGCGCAGCTCTTGCAGGTGGCGCTGTTGCCGGCGGTGGGCGCCTCCAGGAACACCTTGCCCGGGTTGAGCGTGCGCAGCTTGTGCATCATGCCCTTGTCGGTGGCGACGATGAACTCCCTGGCGTCCATCTCGCGCGCCGCCTTGAGGATGGCGGAGGTGGAGCCCACCGCGTCGGCCAGCGCCACCACGTCGGCCGGCGCCTCGGGGTGCACCAGCACCTTGGCGCCCGGGTGCTGCTTCATCAGGTCCTGCAGCTCGAAGGCCTTGAACTCGTCGTGCACGATGCACGAGCCGTTCCAGAACACCATGTCGGCGCCGGTCTGGCGCTGGATGTAGCCGCCCAGGTGGCGATCCGGCGCCCACAGGATCCTGTGGCCCTTGTCCTTGAGCGCCGAGACGATGTCCAGCGCGCAGCTCGAAGTGACCAGCCAGTCCGAGCGCGCCTTCACCGCCGCGCTGGTGTTGGCGTACACGACCACGGTGCGGTCCGGGTGCTGGTCGCAGAAGGCGCTGAACTCGTCGATCGGGCAGCCCAGGTCGAGCGAGCAGGTGGCGTCCAGGTCGGGCATCAGCACCCGCTTGTCGGGCGACAGGATCTTGGCCGTCTCGCCCATGAAGCGCACGCCCGACACCACCAGGGTCTGGGCCGGGTGGTCGCGGCCGAAACGCGCCATCTCCAGCGAGTCGCTGACGATGCCGCCGGTTTCCTCGGCCAGGTCCTGCAGGTCCGGGTGCACGTAGTAGTGCGACACCATCACCGCATTGCGCTCCTTCAGCAGCCGCTTGATGCGCGCCTTGAGCTCGGCGCGCTCGGCCGGGCTGGGCTCCGGCGGCACGCGCGCCCAGGCGTGGCGGGTGTCGCAGGTGTCGCCGACCGGCTGCTCGTACTCGACGTCCTTGATGGGAATCACGACCGCGTTCATCACAGTTCCTGCAGGCGCATCGAGTAGTCCGTGGCCTTCACATCCTTGGTCAGCGCCCCGATGGAGATGCGGTCGACGCCGGTTTCTGCAAGCTCGCGCACCCGGTCCAATGTCACGCCACCGGAGATTTCCAGCACCGCACGGCCGGCGTTCAGGCGCACGGCCTGGTGCAAGGTCGGCAGGTCCATGTTGTCCAGCAGGACCATCTTCGCGCCGGCAGCCAGCGCCTCTTCCAGCTGGGCCAGGGTCTCGACCTCGATCTCGATGAAGGCCGCGCTCGCGGCCACCTCCGCGGCCGCTTTCAGCACGGCGGTGACGCCCCCGGCCGCGGCAATGTGGTTTTCCTTGACCAGCACGGCGTCGAACAGGCCGATGCGGTGGTTGGTGCCGCCGCCGGTGCGCACGGCGTACTTCTGCGCCAGCCGCAGACCCGGCAGGGTCTTGCGGGTATCGACGATCCGCGCGCGGGTGCCGCGTACCGCCTCGGCGTACGTGGCCGTCCGGGTGGCGACGGCGCTGAGCAGTTGCAGGAAGTTCAGCGCCGTGCGCTCGGCCGTGAGCAGCGCCCGGGCACTGCCCTCGATCTCGGCCACGACCTGGTCGGCGCCGCAGCGCTGGCCTTCGCCGACGTGCCAGCGGATCGTGGCGCCGCCATCGAGTTGCCGCACGGCGGCGTCGGCCCAGGGGGCGCCGCAGACCACGGCCGCTTCGCGCGCCAGGATGCGGGCCCGGGCCTGGCGCGAAGCCGGCACCAGAGCGGCCGTCAAATCACCGGCGCCCACGTCCTCGGCGAGCGCGCGTGCCGCGTCAATCCGCGCCAGCTCGGCCACGGCGGCGGGACTGAAATCGAATCCAAGCATCCGTTGAGCATAGCCGCATCCCCATGGCCGCATCGGCGCCAAGGCTGACGGCGGCCGACGCCACTGCCGGGGAGAATCGGCGCATGGAAACGGCTTATCTCGACAAGGAACCGACGCGCGCCGAAGTGGACGCCTGGCCGGGCGCGACGCTGCTGGAATTCGGCACCGGCTGGTGCGGCTGGTGCCGGGGCGCGCAGCCGAAGATCGCGCAGGCGCTGCAGGCGCACCCCGGGATGCGCCACGTCAAGGTGGAAGACGGCAGCGGCCGGCCGCTCGGCCGTTCGTTCGGCGTCAAGCTCTGGCCCACGCTGGTGTTTCTGCGCGACGGGCAGGAGGTCACCCGGCTGGTGCGGCCGCAGGACGCCCAGCCGATCGCCGAGGCCCTGGGCCGCATCGCCTGAGCAGGGCTCAGTCGGCTGCGAAGCAGTACAGCAGCCCGCCACCGCCCGTGCTGTTCAGGGCGGGCAGGCTGCAACCCGGCGTGGCGTGCGAGGAGTTCCAGGACGCGTTCGCCACCGGATCGGGGTTGGTGCCCTTGCGATCGTGGTGGCCGACGATGGCCGAGCCGGCGTCGCCGCTGGTCCAGTTGCGGCAGGTGGTGTCGTTGGCCGCCGTCGAGGCGCGGCCGTCCGGCGTCGAGCCGGTCAGGATGTCATGGGTGTTGGGCCTGTCGCCGCTGCCGTTGACCACGGCGCCCTTCTCGGTCAGCGAGGTGTCCTTGCCCAGCCGGTTGTTGGCGCTGTGCAGGTCCTCCACGCTGCTGGCCACCTGCACCCCCTTGGCGTTGAACCAGGGACCACGGCCGATGCGATCGCGCGCATTCACCACCGCCCCGCCGCCGGCGGCGGTGGTGCTCAGGTAGGCGCGCCAGGTCCGCTGACCCGCCCCCGCCGCGGTCGCCAGCGCCTGGCAGTGCCGGTCGGCTCCGGCCAGTCCGCCGAAGTTCGCCCCCTGCCCGGGGTTGGCGCTGGTGATGAAGAAGCTCACCGGCGACGTCGCCGCGCGCGCGGGCGCGGCTTGGCCGGCAGGCATCGCGCAGGCCGACAGCAGGACGGCCGAAGCAGCGGCAAGCCCCAGGGTGGGAAGGAGGCGGGTCATGGGCGGTTCTCCTTGTTGGTGGAGCCCGCACGCTAGCTCCGGAGTTCCCGCCGCAGCAAGCGCGACCGCAGCCGGCGCGACTCCGTGCTTTCCCTAGAACCCCGGCATCTCGACGGCCGGGTCGCGCCCCATCAGCCGGGCCACAACTTGCGGCGGCGCCAGCCGGCCGTCGAGCAGTTCCAGCACGCCTTCGGCGATCGGCATCTCGACCTGCAAGCCGCGCGCGCGGGCCACCACCGTGCGCGCGCTGTAGACGCCTTCGGCCACATGGCCGAGCGAGTCCAGCGCCTGCTGCAGGCTGCGGCCGCGGGCCAGCAGCAGGCCGACCTGCCGGTTGCGGCTGAGGTCACCCGTGGCCGTGAGCACCAGGTCACCCAGCCCCGACAGTCCCATGAAGGTCTGCGCGCGCGCACCCAGCGCGATACCGAGGCGGGTCATCTCGGCCAGTCCGCGCGTGATCAGCGCCGCGCGCGCATTCTGGCCGAGGGACAGGCCATCGCACAGCCCGGTGGCGATCGCCAGCACGTTCTTGACGGCGCCGCCGACCTCGGCGCCCACGATGTCGTCGTTGCCATAGACCCGCAGCGCGGGGCCATGGAAAGCCTGTACCAGGGCGTCCCGCACTTGCGCATGCTGGCTGGCCGCCACCAGCGCGGTCGGCTGCCCGCGGGCGACTTCCAGTGCGAAGCTGGGGCCGGTCAGCACGCCGGCCGCAAGGCCCGGGGCGACCTCGGCCTGGATCTCGTGGGCGAGCTGGCCGCGGGCCGCTTCGAACCCCTTGCAGAGCCAGGCGACCGGCACCCGGCAGCCGGCGAGCGCCTGCAGCATCTCGCGCAGCCCGGCCATGGGCGTGGCCACGATCACCAGGTCCTGGTGGTCGGCCAGGCCGCCGAAGCCGGGGCCGCCCGCCAGCGCCAGGCTGGCCGGCAGCGGCACGCCCGGCAGGTAGCGCCGGTTCTCGCGCTGCTGGCGCAATGCCGCGGCCTGCGCGGCATCGCGCGCCCACAGGGTGACCTCGTGCCGCGCGCCGGCGCTCGCGGCCAGCGCCGTGCCCCAGGCGCCGGCGCCGAGCACGAGCAGCTTCATGGCGGGGCCCGCCGTGCGGTCAGGCGGAGGTGATGATGGACGGGCCCTGTTCCTGCTGCAGCTGGGCCTGCTGCTGCTCGTACATGGCCTGGAAGTTGATCTCGGCCAGGTGCACCGGCGGGAAGCCGGCGCGGTTGACGATGTCGGCCACGTTGCCGCGCAGGTAGGGGTACACGATCTGCGGGCAGGCGATGCCCAGGATGGCGCTCATCTGCTCGCCCGGCACGTTGCGGATCTCGAAGATGCCGCCCTGCTTGATCTCCACCAGGAACACCGTCTTGTCCTTGATCTTGGTGGTCACCGTGGCCGTCACGCACACCTCGTAGATGCCCTCCACCACCTGCGCAGCCTCCACCCCGAGCTGGATGTCCACCCCCGGCTGCTCCTGCTCCAGCAGGATGGCGGGCGAGTTGGGCTGCTCGAGCGAGGCCTCCTTCAAATAGACGCGCTGGATCTGGAAGACGGGGTCCTGGGAATCGGCCATGGTGTGTGCTTTCGTTTCGTGCAAAGGAAAGGCCCGCCGGGTGCAACCGAAGCGGGCCGATGCGGGTGACGTGCGCGGATTATCTCAGGTGGCACCGTTGAGCAGCGCGACGAGGCCGCCGCGGCTGTCGAGTGCCATCAGGTCGTCGCAGCCACCCACGTGGGTGTCGCCGATGAAGATCTGCGGCACCGTGCGCCGGCCCGTGATCTCCATCATCCGCAGCCGCTCGTGCGGCTGGGCATCGACCCGGATCTCGTTGATGCTCTCCACGCCGCGCGCCGTGAGGATCTGCTTGGCGCGGATGCAGTACGGGCAGACGGCGGTGGTGTACATGGTGACGGCTTGCATGCGGTATTCGGGCGCTTCGGCTTCGGCTCAGGCTTTCTCCAGCGGCAGGTTAGCGTCTTTCCACGACTTCAGCCCGCCGGCCAGCACTTGGGCCTTTTCGTAGCCGAGTTTTTTCGCCACCGCCAGCGCGCGGTTGGCGCGCGCGCCGCTGGCGCACACCAGCAGCACCGGCAGCGCCTTGTTCTTCACGACCTCGGGCAGGCGCTGCTCGAGCTGGTTCAGCGGGACGTTGCGGGCCCCGCCGATGTGGCCCTGGGCGAACTCCTCGGCCTCGCACACGTCCACCACCACCGCCTTCTCGCGGTTGATGAGCTGCACCGCCTGGGGCGCCGACAGCCCGCCGGCCACGCCGCCCTGCACCATCGGCCACAGCAACAGCGCGCCGGAGCCGATCGCCACCGCGAACAGCATCCAGTTGTTGATCACGAAATCCATGTCTTCCTTGCCAGCACGCCCCACGGGCGCAAACCCGTGATTCTAGAATCCCGCCTTTTGCCCGGCCTGCCGGATCCTGTCATGTACAAGCTCGTGCTGGTTCGCCACGGCGAATCGACCTGGAATCTCGAAAACCGCTTCACCGGCTGGACCGACGTCGATCTCACGCCCACCGGCGTCGAGCAGGCGAAGACCGCCGGCCGGCTGCTGCGCGCCGACGGCTACGAGTTCGACATCTGCCACACCAGCGTGCTCAAGCGCGCCATCCACACGCTGTGGCACTGCCTGGACGAGATGGACCGCCAGTGGCTGCCCACCGTCAAGTCCTGGCGCCTGAACGAGCGCCACTACGGCGCGCTGCAGGGCCTGAACAAGGCCGAGACGGCCAGGAAGTTCGGCGACGAGCAGGTGCTGGTCTGGCGCCGCAGCTACGACATCCCGCCGCCGGCGCTGGAGCCGGGCGACCCGCGCTGCGAGCGCAGCGACCCGCGCTACGCTCGCCTGGCGGCCGGCGAGGTGCCCCTGACCGAGTGCCTGAAGGACACGGTGGTCCGCGTGCTGCCGTTCTGGAACGAGTCGATGGCGCCGGCCATCCGCTCGGGCAAGCGGCTGCTGGTGTCGGCGCACGGCAACTCGATCCGGGCCCTGGTCAAGTACCTGGACGGCATCTCCGACGCCGACATCGTGGGCCTGAACATCCCCAACGGCATTCCGCTGGTGTACGAGCTCGACGCCGACCTGCGGCCGATCCGGCACTACTACCTGGGCGATGCCGAAGCCGCTGCCAAGGCCGCGGCGGCGGTCGCCAGCCAGGGCAAGGCCTGATCGGCGGGCCTCCGCCGGCAACTGGCGGAGGTGAGCGCTGGCTCAGCCGTCGGGGCTTTTTACACGCCGTGCCGCGCTCTTCCGGAACCCCCGGGTAACGGTAGCGTCATAGTGTCGTCTCAGGTGTATATTGAAAAATCGAGAGGACTACAGGTTTCGCATGGGCCACAAACTCAAGATTGCCGGCTGGGTTTCCGTCGGGGCGTTGGCCGGTGCCCTGACCACCGTCTCGCTGCAGACCGTCGCACGCGCTTCGTTGGCTCCGCTGCCGCTGGAAGAACTGCAGCAGCTGGCCGCCGTCTTCGGCATGGTCAAGAGCGACTACGTCGAGCCGGTCGACGACAAGAAGCTGATCACCGACGCCATCTCCGGCATGGTGGCCAGCCTCGACCCGCATTCGCAGTACTTCGACAAGAAGTCGTTCAAGGAATTCCGCGAGGGCACCTCCGGCCGCTTCGTCGGCGTCGGCATCGAGATCACCCAGGAAGACGGGCTGGTCAAGGTGGTGTCGCCGATCGAGGGTTCGCCCGCCTTCCGCGCCGGCCTCAAGACCAATGACCTGATCACCAAGGTCGACGACAGCATGGTCAAGGGGCTGACGCTGTCCGAGGCCGTCAAGAAGATGCGGGGCGAGCCCGGCACCAAGGTGACGCTGACCATCTTCCGCAAGGACGAGAACCGCAGCTTCCCCGTCACCATCACGCGCGAGGAGATCAAGACCGTCTCGGTCAAGGGCAAGGTGCTCGAGCCGGGCTACGGCTGGATCCGCCTGTCGCAGTTCCAGGAACGCACGGTCGAGGACTTCGTGCGCAAGGTCGACGAGATCTACAAGGCCGAGCCCAACCTCAAGGGGCTGGTGCTGGACCTGCGCAACGACCCGGGCGGCCTGCTCGACGCGGCGGTGGCGATCTCGGCGGCGTTCCTGCCCGAGAACGTGACCGTGGTGTCCACCAACGGCCAGCTGGCCGAGAGCAAGTTCGTCTACAAGGCCTCGCCCGAGTTCTACCAGCGCCGCGCCGGCCCCGACCCGCTGCGCCGGTTGCCGGCGGCGCTGAAGAACGTGCCGCTGGTGGTGCTGGTCAACGAAGGCTCGGCCTCGGCCAGCGAGATCGTCGCCGGCGCCCTGCAGGATCACAAGCGCGCCGCCATCCTGGGCAGCCAGACCTTCGGCAAGGGCTCGGTGCAGACCGTGCGTCCGCTCGGCCCCGACACCGGGCTGAAGCTGACCACGGCGCGCTACTACACGCCCAGCGGCAAGTCGATCCAGGCGCGCGGCATCGTGCCCGACGTGCTGATCGACGAAAGCGAGGAAGGCAACCTGTTCTCGCTGCTGCGCACGCGCGAGGCCGACCTCGAGAAGCACCTGGGCAATGGCCAGGGCCCGGAGGCGAAGGATCCCGCGCTGGAAAAGCGCCGCGAGGAAGCCCGCAAGCGGGCCGAGGAGGAAGCCCGCAAGCCGGCATCGGAGCGCAAGCTGCCCGAATACGGCGTGCTGGAAAAGGACTTCCAGCTGGTGCAGGCGCTCAACCAGCTCAAGGGCCGGCCGGTGCTCGTGAGCAAGACCCAGGTGATCGAGAACAAGAACGAGAAGAAGGAGCAGTGACGCGTCCTGCGCTCACCGAAGGGCCGGCCTCGCGCCGGCTTTTCTTTTGCGCCCACAATCGGCTGCCATGACCGATGAGGAATTGCTGCGCTACTCGCGCCACATCCTGCTGGAGGAAATCGGCGTCGAGGGGCAGGAGCGGCTGGCGGCCAGCCATGCGCTGGTGATCGGCGCCGGCGGGCTCGGCTCGCCGGTGGCGCTGTACCTGGGCACGGCGGGCGTCGGGCGCCTCACGCTGGTGGACCACGACCACGTGGACCTGACCAACCTGCAGCGGCAACTGGCGCACGCCCTGGACCGGGTCGGCCAGCCCAAGGCGCAGTCGGCGCGCGTCGCGGTGGCGGCGCTCAATCCGCACGTGCACGTCGAGCCGGTCGTCGCCCACGCCGACGCGGCCCTGCTCGACCGGCTGGTGCCGCAGGCCGACGTGGTGCTGGACTGCTGCGACAACTTCGCCACCCGCCAGGCCATCAACGCGGCCTGCGCGCGCCACCGCAAGCCGCTGGTGTCGGGCGCGGCGATCCGCTTCGACGGCCAGGTGGCGGTCTACGACACGCGCGATGCCGCGTCGCCCTGCTACGCCTGCCTGTTCCCGCCCGACAGCGCGCCCGAGGAAACGCGCTGTGCGACGCTGGGCGTGTTTGCACCGCTGGTGGGCATCATCGGCTCGATCCAGGCGGCCGAGGCCCTGAAGCTGCTGTGCGGCATCGGCCCCTCTCTGGCCGGCCAGCTGCTGATGCTCGATGCGCGCGGCATGGAGTGGAACCGCATGCGCACGCCGCGCCGGCCGCAGTGCCCGGTGTGCGGCGATCGCCAAGCAACCGTGCCCTAGGGAACGACCGGCTGGCCGGGCCGCCCGATGCCGCCGGCATCGGCCGCCTGCGCCGGCGTGCGCGCGGACGGCCGCTGGGCCTGCTGCGTACCGGCACCCGCACCGGCCGGCGGCTTGCCACGGCCCGCCGCCCCCGGCCCTGCCCCCATGCGCTTGGCGGGCTCGCCATCGCTGCCGGCGGCTGCCGGCCCCTTGTCCAGCCGGGCTTCGGCGCGCGGCGCCGCGGCCGACCGCAGCGTGGCCGCGCAGTCGGCATCGTGGCCGGGACCGGTCTCGATGGTGGCGGCCAGCGCCAGCAGCGGATTGATGGCACCCAGCGCGATCGCCAAAGCGCCGCGGCCGGCCAGCGCGCCCTTGTCGAGGCCGACCTGGGGTGCGCCGAAGGTGCCCGCCATGCGCAGCGGCGAACGCACGCTGAGGATGCTGGCGTCCTTCGGATAGGGCCGGATCAACAGGTCCATGGCCTCGCTCGCCAGGTTGATGGTGCCGCCGCCGTAGAACACGGTGTCGTCGGTGTCCAGCACCAGCGCGCGCGACGTCATCAGGCCGTTCTCGACATCGAAGGCGGTGGCCGCGCAGCGCAGTTGCACCCGGTTGTCGCCCTCGACGAGGAATTTCATGATCTCGCCGCCGTCCAGGCCGGCGAATTCGAGCAGCAGGTTGCTGATCTGCCCCTTGCCCATCAGCAGCGCCAAGTGGCCGTCGGCGCTGGCCAGCAACTGCGCCACCGAGCGGCCGCGTGCCGACAGGTCGATCTGGCCCTGGATCTTGCCGAAGCTGTTGCGCATCGATTCCGAGCGCGGCACCAGCCGGCCCAGTTCCAGCCCGCGTGCGTCGAGCCGGGTCTGCACCGCCGCCGGCTGCGCGTTCGCGTCGATGCGCACCATGCCGGCCAGGCGGCCGCCCGCCACCCCCAGGTCCAGCGGGTCGAGCAGCAGCACGCCGCCGTGCAGGCGCACGCGCACGCCCATGCGGTCCAGCGGCAGTCCCTTGGCGTTGATGACCCGGGCGGCGTCGACGCGCACGTCCGCGTCCATGGCTCGCAGCCGGCCGACGTCCAGCGGCGCCGCCGGCAACACCTTGCGGCCCGGGTCCTTGGGCGCCTTGGGTGCCTTGAGGTCTGCGGGCGGCGCGGCTTTCGCCGACACCGGAGCCTTGGCCGGGGTCGGCGCCGGCGGCTTCGCTCCGCGCCCTTCTTTTTCCAGGCCGATCACCGGCGCCAGGTCCTCGAAATCGAGCAGCCGCGACTGCAACCGCCCGGTCAACAGCGGACGCGGCCCCGAGCGCTCGTACGACAGCTCGCCCTTCAAGTCGGTGTCGCCGAGCCGGGCGTCGATGCCGCGCACCTGCCAGGCCTCGCCCTGCCTGGACAACTGGGCGGTGACCGCATAGCGCGGCGTGTCGGGCAGGGTCACGCCCACCAACCGGTACAACTCGGCCAGGTTGGGGCCTTGCAGGCGGAAATCGACGTTGGCGCCCTCGAGGCTGGCCAGGCTGGCCACGCTGCCGCTGGCGTGCAACTGCGTGCCGCCGATGCTCGCCTGCACCTGCGCCGGAAACGGCTGCTGCAACGGCGCGCTCAGGTACAGCACGTCGCCGGTGCGGCCTTCGGCGCGAAAAGGCTGGTCGCGCCAGCGGCCCTGCGCCTCGAAGCGCAGGGGCATGGGTGGCCCCCCGGCCTGTCCGCCACTGGCGCCCGCGCCGGGCTCGATGGCGAACCGGGTGCGGATATCGGCGCCGTTGTGCCGGGCGACGTAGTGCAGCGTGCCCTCGTCCACCCGCAGCGCGCCGATCGCCGGCACGTTCTTCTCGTCGGAGGTGTCGCCTCCCAGCGCCCAGGTGCGGCGGCCATCCGGCTCGACCTGCAGCCCGATCTGCGGCCGCGCCAGGTGCACCGAGGGCAACACGATCTGCCGGCGCAGCAGCAGCGGCAGCAGTCGCACCGCCACCTCGGCGCGTTCGGCCTTGACCAGGAAGGGATCCTGCGCCCAGCCGGGATTGGCGAACTCGACCCCGTCCATCAGCACGCGCGTGGTGCGCCCCAGCTTCACATCGAGCTGGCGCGTGATCGCGAAATGGCGGCCGGTCCTTTCGCTGACGTAGCGGTTCAGCGGGCCACGCAGCAAGTCCCAGGGGAACAGCGCGATGAGGAGGACCAGCGCGGCGCAGACCGCCGCCAGCACCAGCAACACCTTGAACCAGCGGCGCGTGCGCAGGGGCTGCGGGGCCGCGGCACTGCCCATGGGTTTCAGGCGCCGCTCATCGCGCGCCGCCCGCATGTGCCGCCGGCACCGGCGCAACCAGCGAGTGGCCGGCATCGCCCGGCTCGCCCAACGCGACGAGCGCGGCCGCGGCCAGGATGCCGAAGAAGATCATCAGGGTGTCGAGGACCAGTTTCATGGCCGAAGGCGTGCGGGGGCTGAACCGCGGCCAGTGTGGCGGCCGACGTTGCGCGACCCGGTCAGCACCCTGCGTGAGGTCCTGTCGTCCGCTGCCTACATCCCAACGCCGGTAGGAGCGCTCCTACGGCCGCGCTGCGCCGCCGGCCGCACAATGCAAGGGCCGGCGGGCAATGGCGCGGCGGCATTGCATGGTCGGTCGAGCCGACGACAGCCGCCTGTGGAACTGAAAGCCTTCATCGTCGAAGACAACGCAACGATCCGCGAGAACCTGATCGGCGCGCTGGAGGAACTGGCCTCGATCAAGGTGCTCGGGTGGGCCGAAACGGAAAGCGACGCCCGCGGCTGGCTGTCGCAGCCCGGCGCGGCCTGGGACCTGGCCATCGTGGACCTGTTCCTCAAGCAAGGCAGCGGGCTGGGCATCCTCGACGCGCTGCGCGGGCGGCGGCCCGGCCAGCGGGTGGTGGTGCTGTCCAATTACGCCACCACGGACATGCGCAAGCGCTGCTCGCAACTGGGCGCCGACGCGGTGTTCGACAAGTCCAACGAGATCGACGCGCTGATCGACTACTGCATGCAGCAGTCGCATGCGCGCGCATGAGGGTGGGCTGCCGGCGGCCTTCGCCCGACGCCCGCGGCGCAGCGGCCCTCGAGGTTCGGCCGAAAGGCCCGGCGCCTGTCAGTCGATCAGCTTGTTCTTCAGCGCGTAGTAGGTGAGGTCGCTGTTGGAAGCCAGGCTCATCTTCTCCATCAGCCGCGTGCGGTAGGTGCTGACGGTCTTGACGCTGAGCGACAGCGCCTTGGCGATGTCGCCCGCGGTCTCGCCCTTGGCGAGCTTGAGGAACACCTGGAATTCGCGTTCGGACAACTGCTCGTGCGGCGCCCCGCCTTCCTTGCGATTGAGCTGCTGCGCCAGCAGCTCGGCCACCGCTGGCGAGATGTAGCGCCGGCCCAAGGCGATGGTGCGGATCGCGTTGACGATCTCCATCGGCTCGCATTCCTTGTTCAGGTAGCCGCTGGCGCCCTGGCGTATCAGGTTCATCGCGTAATGCTCCTCCGGGTAGCCCGAGAGGATCAGGATGCCCACGTCGGGCGCCTTCGCGCGGATCATGCCGAGCGCATCGATGCCGCTCTGGCCCGGCATGGACAGGTCCATCACCAGCACGTCCAGCTCGGTGGTTCGCACCAGGTCGATGGCCTCGCGGCCGCTGGCGGCTTCGCCGACCACGCGCAGATCGACCTGCTCGGAGAAGAACTGCTTGAGGCCCGAGCGCACGATGGCATGGTCATCCACAATGCCGACTTTGATCATGTCTGTACTCTTTCCAGTGCCTGTTTCGCCATTGGCATTGTGGCCCAAGGCGAAACCGAAATGGCCTACCCTTGAGCCATGATTATTCCGGGTTTCATTGTCGTCCGGTGCCGCTGTCCGTGATGGTCGAGCACTCGAAAGGACTACCGGCGACGGCGATCAGCCTGCTGCTCGCGGTTCTGGCGGCCTGCGTACTGATCGGCATCAACGAGGCCGGCTACAACCGCTCGCGCGCCGAGCTCGACAGCATGGCGGGCGAAGTGCGGGCGCGCACCGCGATCAACCGCCTGCTGCAGCTGGTGGTCGACGCCGAGACCGGCTCGCGCGGCTTCCTGCTCACCGGCGATGCGCGCTACCTCGAGCCCTACAACGCCGCCGTGGCCGACATCGGCCAGGGCCTGGAGACGCTGCAGGTGGCGTACGCCGGCGCGCCCGAGGAGTCGGTGATCATCGGCCAGCTCACCCGCAACGTGCAGCGCAAGCTGGCCGAGATGGAACTGTCGGTGAACATGCGCAAGCAGGGCAAGGAGGACGCCTGGAAGTTCGTGCTGCTCAGCGACATCGGCAAGCAGCAGATGGACGCCATCCGCGAGCAGGCCGGCCGCCTGATCCAGTCGACGGCGCTGCGCATCGACGCCAGTCAGGCGCAGGTGCGCGCCTCGCTGCTGTATGCCCGCATAGGCATCGGCGTCGTCACGCTGGCGGCACTGCTCGCGTTCTGGCTGTACCTGCGACAGGGCGCCGCGCTGAAGGCGGCCGGCGAGCGCCAGCAGCAGGTGCTGCAGCAGGAGCGCGACCTGCTGGAGCGGCAGGTGCGCGAACGCACCGCCACCCTGGCCGAACTGGCCACGCACCTGCAGCAGGTGCGCGAGGACGAACGCGGCCACCTCGCGCGCGAACTGCACGACGAGCTGGGCGCGCTGCTCACCGCCGCCAAGCTCGATGTCGCGCGGCTGAAGTCGCGCCTGGGCGGCCAGCCGGCCGAGGTCGGCCAGCGGCTGCAGCACCTGACCGACACGCTCAACAGCGGCATCGCGCTGAAGCGCCGCATCATCGAGGACCTGCGGCCGTCGGCGCTGGCCAACCTGGGGCTGACGGCCTCGCTGGAGATCCTGGCGCGCGAGTTCTCCGAACGGTCCGGCATCGACGTGGCCGCCAGCCTGGAGCCGGTGGAACTCGATGCGTCCGACCAGCTCACGGTCTACCGGCTGGTGCAGGAGTCATTCACCAACATGGCCAAGTACGCGCACGCGAAGCACGCGCAGGTGAGCGTGCACGGCTACGACAACCACGTCGAAGTGGCGGTGCGGGACGACGGCCGCGGGTTCGATCCGGCGCAGGCGCGGCCGTCCAGCCACGGGCTGGCGGGCATGCGCCACCGGGTCGAGGCTGCCGGCGGCAAGCTCACGGTGAGCACCCGGCCCGGCAACGGCACCCGCGTGGTGGCCGTGCTGCCGCGCCGGGCCGGCGCCTGACAAGCACCCAAAAGGCTGTAGTCGCCCTCCTACAGGCCCCCGCCTAGCCTGCCGACAGACGGTCACGCTTGCGGCTGATCAGCCATGGCTGATGTCGCCGCTTACGCTCATTGCTCGCCCGCTTGCCGCAGCAGCGCACGCGACGCAGCCGCGCCCGCGGCAGACCACCACGAACGAGAGGACATTTCCATGGCTTACACCAGCAGATCGCTCCACGCCGGAGCCGGCCCGCAGTCGCTTGCCGACGGCGCGATGGACAAGATGCGCGACATGCGCCAGGGCGCGCAGGACCTCGCCAGCCGGAGCCTGTCGGCCGTCGGCGATACCGCCAGCGCCGCGCAGGAGCGCTTCGGCCGCTACGCCGGCGCCACCGGCCGCTACGTGACGGAGCAGCCGATCAAGTCGGCCCTGATCGCCGCCGCCATCGGCGCCGCGGTGGCCGCCATCGTGATGGTCGCTCGCAGCCGCCGCCACAGCCGCTACTACTACTGACCGCGGCCCCGAATGAGCCTGGTGCACCCCCTCTTCTCGGTGCTGGTGAGCCGGCCCGAACTGGTCATGGACCATGTGGCCGGCTACGCCGCGCTCGCGCAGGAGGAAGCAGCCTCCATGGGCGGCGCGGTGACCCGGCGCGCGATCGCCTGGGCCGCCTGCGGCGTCTGCGCCCTGCTGTTCGTGCTGCTGGCGGGGGTGGCGGTGATGCTGGGCGCGGTGACCGACGGCTTCCACTGGGCGCTGCTGCTGGTGCCGGCCGTGCCGCTGGCGGGAACCGGGGTCGCCTGGGGCATCGCGCGCAAGCAGCTGCCCTCGCGCGCGTTCGCCGAGCTGCGCGCGCAGCTCGACGCCGACGTGCAGGCGCTGCGCACGCTCGGGGGGCGCCCGTGAGCGCCGGCAGCGACCGCCTGGAACGCAGCCGGCTCGCGATACTCGAACACATCCACCGCAAGGAGCTGCGGCGCCAGGGCGGGCCCGGCGACGGCCATCCAGAGGCCGCGGGAACCGCGGGTGAAGCCCCGCGCCACCGCCACTCTGCCAGACCGGTCTGGTACGCCTCGGCCCAGGAAGTCGTGGAAGGCTGGTGGAAGCACCACCCGGCGCACATGGCGGTCGATCTGGCTCGGCCGACGCTGGCCTCCTATGCGCGCCGCAAGCCGATGCAGTACCTGGGCCTGGCGGCGCTGGCCGGCGCGGCCCTGTTCTTCATGCGACCGTGGAAGCTGATCTCGGTCACCGGGGTGTTGCTGGCGCTGGTGAAGTCGCCGCAGATGGCGTCGGTCGTGATGCAGGCGCTTTCGACCTCGCGCAACCCGGCGGGCGACGAGCCGCAACCCGGATGAACCACGCGCGGGCCGGAAGTGGTGCGGCCGGCCCGCGCGATCCAGCCAAGCACCGAACTGAAGCAGGACATCGGGAGAACAAGATGAAGCAGTACGCACGAGCCCTGGCCATCGCCGCGCTGGCGGGCGCGACCCTCGCCTCGACCGGCTGCGCCGTGATGCGCGGCCAGGAAACCGCCGGCTCCTACGTCGACGACGCCGCCACCACCACCGCCGTGAAAACGCGGTTCGTGGAAGACAAGACGGTGGATGCCGCCGCCATCAAGGTCGAGACCCTCCAGGGCACGGTGCAGCTCTCCGGCTTCGCCAAGTCCAATGCCGAGAAGGCCCAGGCCGAATACCTGGCGCGCAACACCAAGGGCGTGCGCGCGGTCAGGAACGACATCATCGTGCGGCCCGGCGGCTGAGCGGCCGCCGTTCCTGCGGACGCGGCGCCGGCAGGCCGATCAGCCGATCAGCCGATCAGCCGCTGGCCAGCGTGAGCTGGTCGTTCACGCGCCGCACGCCCCTGACGGCGTGCGCGATTTCGCCGGCGCGCGCCCGCATCGCGGCGGTCGGCACCGAGCCGCTGAGCGTGACGATGCCGTCGCGCGTGTCCACGTCGATGCGCACGGTGCGCAGTTCCGCGTCGGCCGCCAGCTGGGCCCTCACTCCGGCGGTGATCTGCGGATCGGGCGCCCGGCCGCCGGCCGGTGGCGGCAACGCCCCCGGCACGGCCGGCGGCAGCGCCGCCGAGGACGCCGCGCCCATGGTGCTGGTGCGCGGGTCGGCCTCGTCGCCATCGGCGCCGGCCGGCCGTTCGGCCTGGCGAGGCGCCGTGCCGGTCGAGGTGCGCTGCGCAACCGGTTCGGCCCGATCACGCGCATCGGGCCCATCGGACACGGGCTTGCAACCGCCCAGTGACAGCAGCAGGGCGGCCGCGCCAGCGGCCAGGGCCGGGTTCAGCAGAAAAGCCATGGTCTTGTTCTCCGTCGGTTCGGGCGGCTGGGCCGCACTGAGCCGAATCTAGGAAGCGCCGCCCGTCCTGTCCGGCCGCCAAGGCCGCGAGCGGCTGTAGGACCTCGCGCACGCGTGGCCAGCCGCCGCTCAACCCAGCAGGCGGGGCGGGCGGCCGCCGCGGCGCCGGTCGGCCTTGGGCAGGACCGCGGCCGCCACCATCGACTCCGCGCGTGCCTGCAGGGCGACCAGCGACGCGTCCAGTGCCTCCAGGTGCTCGGGGTCCAGCACGTCCAGCATCTCGCGATTGATGGCGGCCACCAGCGGGAACAGCTCGGCATACACCTGCTGGCCGCGCGCAGTCAGGGCCAGCCGGGCTTCGCGCCGGTCGGCCGGGCCGGGTTGCCGCAGCACCAGTTGCTTGGCCACCAGCGAGGTCACCGCCCGCGATGTGCGTGCGCGGTCGAGCTGGGCGCGCTCGGCAAGCTGCGAGGACATCAGCCCCGGCTGGCGGGCCAGAATGGCCAGCAGCCGCCATTCGCGCCGGGTGATGCCGAAGCGGCCTTCGCACAGCCGGATCACCATGCTGCCGGCCGTGGCCAGCAGCCGCGCGAGACGGTAGAGCAGCAGGTCGTCGAGCGCCGTTGGCTGGCCCAGGCGTTGCGCCACGGATTGGGGTTTCCGAGAGGGAAAGTTGATTAGATCAATCGATTGTGCGTCACCTAGAGTGGGCGCTGCCCGCGCTACCAAGGAGACGACATGGGCCTGAGACAACTGCTTGCGGGCCTGCTGCTGGCCGCCGTGGCCGCCTGGGTCCCTTCCGCCCGGGCCCAGGACAAGCCCCCGCTCAAGATCCTCGTGGGCTTCCCGCCCGGCGGGTCCGCCGACGTGATCGCCCGGCTGGTGGGCGATGCGATCCGCGACGACTTCGGCAGCGTCGTGGTGGAGAACCGGCCCGGCGCCGGCGGCCGCATCGCGCTCAACGCCGTCAAGGCGGCCAGGCCCGACGGGCACACCGTGATCATCCTGCCCAGCGGGCCGATGGTGCTGTTCCCCCACGTCTACCGCAAGCTCGATTACGACCCGGTGAAGGACTTCACCCCGGTGTCGCAGCTGGCGGTGTTCCAGTTCGGCGTGGTATCGGGGCCGGCCAGCGGCGCGAAGTCGGTGGCCGAGATGCTGGCCAAGGCCAAGGCCGACCCGAAAGGCGCGACCTACGGCTCGCCCGGCCTGGGCACGCTGCCGCACTTCATGGGCGTGCTGATGGAGCAGAGCACCGGCGTGCCCTTCACCCACGTGCCGTTCCAGGGCGGCGCGCCGGCCAACAACGCGCTGGTGGGCGGCCACATCGGCTACAAGTTCGACGTGGTGTCGGAGACCGCCGAGCTGCACCGCAGCGGCAAGGTCCGCATCGTCGCCGTCACCGGGCCCCAGCGCGATCCACAGGTACCCGAGGTGCCCACCCTGAAGGAATCGGGCGTGGACATGGTCGCCACCGCCTGGTTCGCCATGTATGCGCCGGCCGGCATTCCGCCCGAGGCGCTGGCCCACCTGGAGCGCTCGGTGGCCAAGGCAGTGAAGTCGCCGGCCCTGCGCGAGCGCTTCCTCAAGCTCGGCTACGAGCCGGTCGGCTCGACCTCGGCCGAACTCGCGGCGGCGCAGCGCGCCGACCTCGCCCGCTGGGAAAAGCCGATCAAGGCCACCGGCGTCGTGCTCGACTGATCCGCTTCTTTCCCTTGCCCTGCTACCCGGAGCCCCCGCATGCGCCACCCCCTTCCGTCCCGCCTGTCTGCCGCGCTGGCCGCGGCCGCTGCCGTTGCCACCCTCGCGGCGCCGGCCCTGGCACAAACCGCCGCCTGGCCGACCAAGCCGGTCAAGGTGCTGGTCGGCTCGCCCCCCGGCGGCCCGTCGGACCTCACCGCCCGCAGCTTTGCCGAGCAGCTGGGCAAGCGCACCAGCCAGCCGGTGGTGGTGGAGAACCGGCCGGGTGCCGGCAACAACCTGGCCGCCGGCCTCGCCGCCAAGGCCGAGCCGGATGGCCACACCCTGGTGCTCAGCCCCGACACCGTGCTGACCGTCAACCCGCTGGTCTATCGCAACACCGGGTTCGATGCGCGCACCGACCTGACCTCGGTGTCCGTGCTGGCCAGCTTCACCCAGATGCTGGTGTGCAACCCGGCCACCGGCGTCGGCACGGTGGCCGAGCTGGCCGGCAAGGCCAAGGCGGGCCCGCTCACCTATGCCTCGGGCGGACCCGGCGTGCCCGGCCACCTGGCCGCCGAGATGTTCGTGCAGGCCGCGGGCATCAGGATGCAGCACGTGCCCTACCGCGGCCCGGCGCCCGCCACCCTGGGTGTGCTGGCCGGCGAGGTGAACTGCGGTTTCCTGGCCACGCCGACCGTGATCCAGCACGTCAAGGCCGACAAGCTCAAGGCGCTGGCAGTTTCTTCCGCCACGCCGTCGCCGCTGGCGCCCGATGTGCCGACGCTGGCCAAGGCCCTGAACCAGCCCGAGCTGGACGCCAGCTTCCGGCTGGTGCTGCAGACCCCCAGCGGCACGCCGCCGGCCGTGGTCGCCGAGATCGAACGCGCCGCCATGGAGATCATGAAGGACCCGCAGGTGCGCGCGCGCCTGCAGCAGTCCGACGTGGTGGCGCAAGGCTCGTCCGCCTCCGAGGCGCAGAAGGTGATGAAGGCCGAGATGGCGCGCTGGGCGCCGGTGGTCAATCGCCTGGGGCTGAAGTCCGACTGAGCCCCCGTTCCCCCGCTTGAGCGCGCCGCCGCCGTGGCGGCGCTTTCCGTTTCCTTCCCGAAAGGCCCCTCCCATGAAACGCCGCACGGTCCTCAGCGCCACCCTCGTGCTGTCAGCCACTGCCGCCCTCCCCGCCCTGGCCCAGGACGCCTGGCCGTCCCGGGCGGTCAAGTTCGTCTGCAACTTCCCGGCGGGCGGCCCGCTGGACGTGCTGGCGCGCGCCGTGGCCGACGTGCTGCAGCGCGAACTGAAGCAGCCGTTCGTGGTGGAGAACAAGGCCGGCGCCGGCGGCAACATCGGCGCCGACGCGGTGGCCAAGGCCGACGCCGACGGCTACACGGTGCTGTTCGGCATCGATTCGACGTTCACCGTCAACCCGCACATCTACAAGTCGATGGCGTTCAAGCCGGCCGACCTGCGGCCGCTGGTGATCGTCAGCTCCTCGGGCCTGCTGCTCGGCGCCAACCCGGCCAGCGGCTTCAGGACCCTGGCCGACCTGGTGGCGGCCGGCAAGGACAAGGGCGTGACCTTCAGCAGCGCCGGCAGCGGCAGCCCCGGCCACCTGGCGGCCGCGATGGCCATCGACGCCACCGGCATGAAGATCACGCACGTGCCGTACAAGGGCAATGCGCCGGCGGTGACCGCGGTCCTGTCGGGCGAAGTCACCGGCGGCGTGCTGGCCACCCCCGGCATGCTGCCGCACGTGAAGGCCGGCAAGATCACGGCACTGGCCGTCACCAGCAGCAAGCGATCGCAACTGGCCCCCGACGTGCCGACGGTGGCCGAGGCCGGCCTGCCGCAACTGGAGCAGGAGGTGCTGTACCTGGCGATGCTGCCGGCGGGCACGCCCGAGCCGGTCGCCCAGGCGGTGCAGAAGGCCATCGCCGAGGCCGTGGTCCGGCCCGAGATCAAGACCCGCCTCGCCAGCCTGGACATGCACTACGAAGGGACGGCCGGCGCCGCCGCCGGCAAGCGCCTGGTGGCCCTGTCGGACCGCTACGGCTCGGTGATCCGCAAGACCGGCATGAGGGTCGAATGACAAGCGCCGCCACCGGCCGCGAGCGCCGGCCCAACGTCATCTTCATCGTCGCCGACGACCTCGGTTTTGCCGACCTCGGCTGCTACGGCGGGCGCGAGGCGGCGTTCGGCCCGGTCTCGCCGGTGCTGGACGGCCTGGCCGCCAACGGGCTGCGGCTGACCGAGGGCTATGCCAATTCGCCGGTCTGCTCGCCCACCCGCTTTGCGCTGATCACGGCGCGCTACCAGTACCGGCTGCGCGGCGCCGCCGAGGAGCCGATCAACAGCCGCAGCAGGGGCAGCACCACGCTGGGCCTGCCGCCGCAGGTGCCGACGCTGCCCTCGCTGCTGCGCGATGCCGGCTACCGCACCGCGCTGGTCGGCAAGTGGCACCTGGGCTATCCGCCCGCGTTCGGGCCGCTGCGATCGGGCTACGAGGAATACTTCGGCCCGATGTCGGGTGGGGTGGACTACTTCACCCACTGCAGCAGCAACGGCTCGCACGACCTGTTCTTCGGCGAGGAGGAGCGGCACGAGGAGGGCTACCTCACCGACCTGCTGTCGCAGCGCGCCGTGGACTACGTCGAGCGCATGGCCCGGCAGGACGCGCCCTTCTTCCTCAGCCTGCACTACACCGCGCCGCACTGGCCCTGGGAGACGCGCGACGACGCGGCGGTCGCGGCCGAGGTCAAGGACAACCTGTTCCACCTGCACGGCGGCAACATCCACACCTACCGCCGCATGATCCACCACATGGACGAAGGCATCGGCTGGGTGATGGACGCGCTGCGCCGCACCGGGCTGGCCGACGACACGCTGGTGGTCTTCACCAGCGACAACGGCGGCGAGCGCTTCTCCGACAACTGGCCGCTGGTGGGCGGCAAGATGGACCTGACCGAAGGCGGCATCCGCGTGCCCTGGATCGCGCACTGGCCGCGCGTGATCGCGCCCGGCCGCACCAGCGCCCAGCACTGCATGAGCATGGACTGGTCGGCGACCGTGCTCGATGCCGCCGGCGCCGCGGCGCACCCCGACTACCCGCTCGACGGCGTGTCGCTGCTGCCGGTGCTGCGCCAACCCGGCTGCGAGTTCGAGCGGCCGCTGTACTGGCGCATGAACCACCGCGGCCAGCGCGCGCTGCGCGCCGGCCGCTGGAAGTACCTGCGGGTGGACGGCCACGACTACCTGTTCGACATCCCGGCCGACGAACGCGAGCGCGCCAACCTGGCCGCGCGCGATCCGCAGCGCCTGGCCCGCCTGCGCGAGGACTGGGAAGCCTGGAACGCCGGCATGCCGCCGATCCCGGCCGACGCCACCATCAGCCTGGGCTACGGCTACGCCGACATGCCGCAGCGCTGAGCCGGCGCGGCGGCTCGCGTAAGCTCGGCGCATGCCCCGCTTGTCTCGCTGGTTTCCCTTCCTGAATTGGCCCCGGCCCACGCCGGCCCTGCTGCGCGGCGAGGTGGCCGCGGCGCTCACCGTGGCGGTGGTCATGGTCCCGCAGTCGGTGGCCTACGCCAACCTGGCCGGCATGCCGCTGGTCACCGGCCTTTACGCGACCTTCCTGCCGATGCTGGCGGCGGTGCTGTTCAGCGCCTCGACCCGGCTGTCGGTCGGCCCCTCGGCCCTGAGCAGCGTGCTGGTGGGCGCCTCGCTGATCGGCATGGCCGAGCCCGGCAGCGCCCAGTGGATCGCGCTGGCCGTGTGGCTGGCGCTGCTGGCCGGGGCCATGCAACTGGTGGTGGGCGGCACCGGCTCGGCCTGGGTGCTGAACCTGGTCAGCTCGCCGGTGCTGACCGGCTTCAGCCAGGCCGCCGCCGTGCTGATCATCGCCTCGCAACTGCCGGGCCTGCTGGGGCTGCAAGGGCCCCTGTCCTCGCTGCTGGAGGGACCTCGCTTCGAATGGGAGGGCATGGCCTATGGCCTGGTCAGCCTCGCCCTGTTCGAGCTGGGCAAGCGCAAGTTTCCGCGGCTGCCGATGGTGCTGCTGGTGCTGGCCGCGGCCGGCGCGCTGAGTGCGTACACCGGCTACGACGGCCGCGGCAGGGTGGTCGGCGAATTGCCGGCCGGGCTGCCATCGCTGTACTGGCCCGGCTGGCCGGGCTGGGAATCGCTGCGCGAGCTGCTGGCGCCGGCGCTGGTGCTGGCGCTGGTCAGTTCGCTGGAGATGGCGGCCAGCGCCAAGATCGAGAACCAGAAGGAAGGCCGGCGCTGGGACGCCAACCAGGACCTGGTCGGCCAGGGCGTGGGCAAGCTGGTCTCCGGCCTGTCGGGCAGCTTTCCCACCAGCACCTCGTTCTCGCGCTCGGCCATCACGCTCTACGCGGGGGCCAAGACGGGCTGGGCCACGGTGGCCGCCACGGCCATCGTGCTGGTGGTGCTGGTGGCGCTGACGCCCGCGCTCTACCACGTGCCGTCGGCGGCCCTGGCGGCCGTGGTGGTGGCCGCCGTCATGGGCATGATCAAGCCGCGCGTGTTCAAGGCGCTGTGGCAGGTCAACCGGGTCGAGGCGGTTACGGCCGCCGTCACCTTCGCCATCACGGTGCTGTCGGCGCCGCGCATCTACTGGGGCGTGCTGACCGGCGTGCTGCTGGGACTGGCGCACTTCCTGTACCTGCGCCTGCACCCGCGCATCATCGAAGTCGGCCTGCACCCGGACGGCAGCCTGCGCGACCGCCACCTGTGGGGCCTGGCTCCGCTGGCGGGGCAGGCCTACGCGCTGCGGATGGACGCGGAGCTCGACTTCGCCTCCGCCACCGCGCTGGAACGCGCCCTGGTCGAGCACCTCGCGGCCTACCCCGACACCCGCCACGTCTGCCTGTTCGCCCAGCCGATTAACCGCGTCGACGCCACCGGGGTCGAGGTGTTCGGCGCCCTGCGCAAGCTGCTGCAGGGCCGCGGCATCACCCTGCACATCAGCGGGATGAAGATGCCGGTGGAGCAGGTGCTGCGCCGGGCGGGCGAACTGCCCGAGGGCCCGCAGCTGCGCCTGTACCGCACCGACATCGAGGCGCTGCAGGCCTTCGGCCGCCTCAGCGCCTGAAGGCGAAGTGCTTGCTGCCCAGGTAGTTGACGGCCAGGGCCGCGATGGAGGCGATCGCGAACGGCACGATCGGCTGCGCCGCCATCCGGGCCGACGCCAGCACCAGGCCGGTGTAGATGCCGAAGTTGACGCCGGTGCCCAGCAGGCTCACGGCCAGGTACCGGCCCAGGCTGCGCAGCAGGCCGGCGCCGGGTTGCGGGAAGGTGAAGCCGCGGTGCAGCCACCAGGTCACCAGCACCGCCACCGGAAAGGAGACGGCGCGCGCGGCGATCGGGCCCCAGCCGAAGCCGGACACCAGGGCCTGCAGCAAGCCGCCATCCACCACGAAACCGACGCCACCGACCAGGCTGAAGCGCAGCCAGGCCGGCAGCGGCGCGCTGCGCCCGGGCCGCGTCACACCAGGCCCCGGAAATCGAGCAGTCGGGTGGCCACCCCCAGCGCCACCACCGCCAGGACGACGGCGGCACTGGCCAGCAGCGGCCGCGGGCGCCGCCGCAGCATCCCGCCCAGCAGCGGCAGCACGGCCAGCGTGGCCAGCATCACGGCCAGCAGCGACCAGTAGTGGTAGCGCATGTCGGTGGCGACCCCGATCAGCAGGTAGGCACCCGAATAGCTGAGGGCCGAGACCGCCAGCACGCGGGCGAAGGCCGCCGCACCGGCCGGCGGCTCGCCGCGCAGCAGCGCCAGCAGGCAGGCCGCCCAGGCCAGCCAGGTCACCGGCCAGATGCCCGGGTTCTTGCGCACGATGTCCAGCTTCACGTCGCGCGCCGTCACCACTTCCAGCGGCGGGTGGGCCGGATCGCCGGTGCGGTACTCCGGCGTCAGGCGGATGTGCTTGGGCGGCACCGCGAACAGCAGCGCCGAGTTGAAGTGCTTGAGCCGGTGCTGCAAGTAGGCGAGCGGGTGGGTCGCGATGCTGCGCAGCCATTGCGCCTCGAGGCCGTCGGGCAGCGTCGCCATCGGCGCACCGGCCGGCCGGTGCACCTGGGCGGCGCAGCGCCCCCAGGGGCTGAAGCTGTCCCACCAATAGGGCGAATAGCAGGCGCGCAACTGCTCGCGCGTGAAGGTGGCGCGCGGTTCCATCACGCGCGGGTCGCCGGCGTGGACGGCGATGCCCGCCAGGTCGTAGAGGAACAGCGATTGCGTTGCATGTTCGGCCTTGGGCTGGAACAGCCACTGGTTGGCGAACTGGCTGACCGGCAGGGCCAGCACCGCGACGACCACCGCTGCCGCCATCAGGCGCGCGTTGCGCAGCCAGTCCGCCGGCGCCAGCGCGTACAGCAGCAGCGGCCCCAGCCCGAACAGCGCGTTGGTGCGCACCATCGCCCCATAGAACACCAGCAGGGCCACCGCGGTGCCGATCGCCACCGGCATCCGCCGCTGCTGGGACCGATGCCAGTACAGCAGGCCGGCAGCCGCCAGCCAGGCGACCGCCATGCCCACGTCCTTGACCACCTGCGCGTTCACGTACAGGAACGGCGGGAAGGCGCCGGCCAGCAGCACCGCGCACGCCAGGCGCCGGTGGCCGCCGCGCCGCACCGCGTCGGCGACCAGGCCGAATCCGAGCCAGTACAGGGCCAGGTGCAGCAGCAGCAAAGGCGCCGGGCCGTCGCCGAACAGGCGCAACCAGGACCACAGCCAGGCCATGATGGGCGGGTGCCAGTCGCCGTATTCGCCGGAGATCGCCTGGCGGTACTGGCCGATCGAGTCGTTGTTCATCACGCCCGGGAAGTGCAGCGCCGCGTTGGCCAGGAACAAGCCGAATGCGAGCGCGGCAAGCCCCCAGCCGGCCGGCACTCCCGCAGCGGCGTGCTCGTCCGCCTCGCGCTGCCAGCCGGACAGCAGGAATCCCGGGTTCTTGGTCTGCATGGCCGGGCCGTCAGGACACAACCAGCGGGGCCGGCGGCAGGGTGGCGGCGTCGCCGCTGTCGGCCGGCGTGGCGCGGGGCGGACGCCGCCGCGTGCCCGCCGTGGCATGGACGTCGCGCAGCCCGCCGGGCCAGCGCGGCGCGGGGATGTCCAGATAGGCCAGCCGCTTGAGCTCGCGGCGCGAGTGCGTCACGGTGTCCAGGATCAGCCCGCACACCAGCGAGAGCGCCGCCATCAGCATGAGGCCGACCGACAGGATGGCGGTGGGAAAGCGCGGCACCAGGCCGGTGCGCAGCCACTCCAGCACGATTGGCACCGACAGGCCGACGGACAGCAAGGCCAGCAGGATGCAGGTGGTGCCGAAGAAGGCCAGCGGGCGTTCTTCCTTCACCAGCAGCGCGATCATGCGCAGGATGCGCAGGCCGTCGCGGATGGTGTTGAGCTTGGAGGCGGACCCCTCGGGCCGCTCCTTGTAGCGGGTCGGGACTTCCGCCGTCTTCATGCGCAACTCGAGCGCATGCACCGTCAGCTCGGTCTCGATCTCGAAGCCGCTGGAGGTGGCCGGGAACGACTTGACGAAGCGCCGCGAGAACACGCGATACCCCGACAGCATGTCCTCGAATTGCCGGCCGAAGATCAGCTGCACCAGGCCGGTGAGCAGGCGGTTGCCGAAGCGGTGGCCGAAACGGTAGGCCTCCTTGACCTCGGTAATGCGCGCGCCGTTGACCATGTCGAGCTGGTTGTCCAGCAGGGTGCGCACCAGCTTCGGCGCATCGGCCGCGCAATAGGTGTCGTCGCCGTCGACCAGCACGAACACGTCGGCATCGATGTCGCTGAACATGCGCCGCATCACGTTGCCCTTGCCGGCAAAGGGCTCGTGGCCGACGATGGCCCCGGCCTGCGCGGCGACGGCGGCAGTGCGGTCGCTGGAGGCGTTGTCGTACACGTGGATGCGCGCCGCGGGCAGGGCGCGGCGGAAGTCCGACACCACGCGGCCGATCGCCACCTCCTCGTTGTAGCAGGGGATCACGACAGCGATATCGACGGCGTTCAGGTCAAGGTCCATGCGGGGCACTCCAGGGTCCAGGGCGCGGCCGACTGGCGTGCGGCACGCGCTGATGTCGGGCCATGCTAGGACCGGACTGCCGGGCTGGGGGGCGCGCTGGCCCGTTCGGGCCATGGCTCGACCGGAAAGACCCGATCCGGCCGAGCTCAGGCGCTGACGATCCAGCCTTCGAGCGGATCGAGCTCTTCGGGCAGGCCGTAGCGCGGCGGCCCTTCGCGCTGGGCCCAGGCGGCCTGCAGCAGGCACAGCACGGCGTCGAGCGAATCGCCGCTGGCATCCTGGACCAGCGACTCGCGCTGCGCGTGGCTGACCTTCAGGTGCAGGCCCAGGCGCGTGGCGCCGGCCTCCAGCGCCGCGACGATGTCCTTGCGGGCGACCAGCCGCTCGGGGGTCTGCTTGCGACGCTCGTCGCTCTTGTAGCTGCGCCGGGCCACCAGCTCGCGGGCCAGCAGGCCGGGGTAGGCCTCCAGCGCCACCCGCGTGCGGTCGCCGTCGCGCAGGCCGGGGATGTGGACGCCGGCCTGGACCAGCCGCGGGACGCCCGCGTGCAGCATCCATGCCACCGGCGGGTTGACCCACTTCATCGACGGGCTGGAGCCGGCGCGCCGGTCGAAGGCCCGGTGCGCGAACTTGGCGCCGGCCGGCCGGGCCTCGCACCAGGCGGCGAAGATCTCGCGGATGCGCGGGCGTTCCAGGCTGGCGTAGTGGGCCATGCAGGCGTCCCACTGCAGCGGCCAGCCCAGGTCCTCGACCAGCGCGCGCGGCAGCCCGAAGGGCACATCGAAGCCGCCGACCCAGGGCCCGGGCGTGTGCAGCCAGCGGGCGAAGTTTTCCAGCGTGGGGATGTGCTGCAGCCGATCGAGCGTGACGCGCGCTCCGGCCGCATGGCCGAAGGCCAGCACGATCGGCTTGCGCGGGCTTGGGCTGCTGGAGAAGTCGCAGCCGACCAGCAGCGGGCCGGCGCCGGGCGCGGTCACGCCGGCGGCGCTTCGCCCAGGGCCGCGCGCAATTCCGCCGGCATCGGCAGGCTGCGCAGCGGCGAGCCCGGACCCGCCTGGTAGCGGCACCACACGCGCGATTCGCTGCCGCGCGCCAGCAGCTTGTCCTGGCCCTGCAGGAAGAACTCGTACTGCAGCCCGAAGGAGCTGCGGCCCAGCCGAGCCACCGAGACACGCACCTCGCAGGTGTCGCCGAAGGTCGGCGAGCTCACGAAGGCGCACTGCGAATCGACCAGCGGCATGGCCAGGTGCTCGTCGCGCATGCGCTGCGCCGGCCAGCCGCACCGGGCCAGAAGGGAGCCGGCCGCGGCGTCCATCCAGTGGTAGTAGGTCGGGTAGAAGATGATGCCGGCGGGGTCGCACTCGCCCCAGGCCACCACGCGGGACTCTTGAAAGATCCGTGCCATGCGGGGCAAAAGGTTCAGCTGCGGTTGCAGATGGAGGCCGAGGCCATCAGGTCCTCCAGCAGCGCCAGCGACACCTTGCCCGAGGCGGCATAGGGATCCAGCTCCGCCTGCTCGGAGTACTTGAGCAGGATGTTCTGGTTGACCTTGTCGAGGTTGACCATGCCCATGGTCCAGCCGCCGAAGCGGCGCTCGGTGATTTCCTCGTAGTGCAGCAGCGCGACGTCCTTGTGGCGCGGGTCCTTCTGGATCTCGCCGAACAGGTGCGACACCGGCATGCGACCACCCTCGATGCACTGCAGGAAGATGCCGCCGCCGTAGCACAGAATGCCGGTGATGCCGCAGGCGGGGTTCTGCCCCCGCGCCTGCGCCAGGATCGCCTCGACCGCGGCCGGCGAGGCGTCCACGGCCCGGCTGCAATACAGCAGGCGCACCAGCATGATCAGCCTCCGTTGCGCTTCGGAATCAGGGCCAGGAATTCGCGGCGCAGCGCGGGATCCTTCAGGAACACGCCGCGCATGACCGAATTGATCATCTTGCTGTCCATGTCCTTCACCCCGCGCCAGGCCATGCAGTAGTGGCTGGCCTCCATCACGATGGCCAGGCCGTCGGGCTGGGTCTTTTCCATGATCAGGTCGGCCAGCTGCACCACCGCCTCTTCCTGGATCTGCGGGCGGCCCATCACCCATTCGGCCAGCCGCGCGTACTTGGACAGCCCGATCACGTTGGTGTGCTCGTTCGGCATGATGCCGATCCACACCTTGCCGATCACCGGGCAGAAGTGGTGGCTGCAGGCCGAGCGCACGGTGATCGGGCCGACGATCATCAGCTCGTTCAGGTGCTCGGCGTTGGGAAACTCGGTGATGCTGGGGTTCTTGACGTAGCGGCCGCGGAACACCTCGCTGAGGTACATGCGGGCCACCCGCCGGGCGGTGCCCGCGGTGTTGTGGTCGCTCTCGGTGTCGATCACCATGCTGTCGAGCACGCCCTGCAGCTTGACCTCAACTTCCTTGAGCAACGCGTCCAGCTCGCCGGGTTCGATGAAGTCGGCGATGTTGTCGTTGGAATGGAAGCGCTTGCGCGCGGCCTGCAGCCGCTCGCGGATCTTCACCGACACGGGCGTGCCCTCGTCGGCGGCCGCGGGGACCAGCGAGCTCGGTTCGGCTTTCATGAGCATGGGCGATCCTAACACCGGGGGATTTTCCGCCCGACTGCTGCGGGCATGGGGGACCACCAGGCCGACTCAGCCCGGGGCGGCCAGCAGCGCCTCCAGGTCGGCCAGGGTATTGGCCTCGCGCAGCGGCTTGTCGTGCCGGATGCGCAGCATCCGGGGAAACCGGACCGCGATCCCGCTGCGGTGCCGGCTGCTGCGGTTGATGCCCTCGAAGCCCAGCTCGAACACGAGGGCTGGCCGCACGCTGCGCACCGGGCCGAACTTCTCGAGGGTGCTGCGGCGGATCAGGGCATCGACTTCGCGGAACTCGGCGTCCGTCAGGCCCGAGTAGGCCTTGGCGAACGGCACCAGCTGCAGGGCGCCGGGCCGGGGCGGCTCCTTGCGGGCGATGGCCTGCAGCAGGTCGTCGACCTCAACCTGGTCGCGCGGCTCGCGGCTCCAGACGGCGAACGTGTAGTCGGTGTAGACCGAGGCGCGCCGGCCGTGTCCGGCCTGGGCATAGACCAGCACGCAGTCCACGCTCATCGGATCGATCTTCCATTTCCACCACAGCCCGTCGGCCTTGGTGCGGCCGGTTCCGTACGCCGCATCCAGCCGCTTGAGCATGAAGCCTTCCACGCCGCGTTCGCGCGAGCGCTCGCGCAGTTGCGCAAAGGCCGCCCAGGACGACGCAGCCTCCACCGGCGACAGCTTGAAGCCGGTGCCGGCCAGCAGCGCTTCCAGCCGCCGGCGCCGCTCGCGTTGCGGCAGCGTGCGAATGTCCGTGCCGCCCTGCTCCAGCAGGTCGTAGGCCATGTAGGTGACGGGCGCCTCGGCCAGCACCTTGCGGGTGAGGTTCTTGCGCCCGATGCGCTGCTGCAGCAGGGAAAACGGCGCCGGCCGGCCCGGTCCGGCCCCCTCCGCCTGCCAGACCAGGATCTCGCCGTCCAGCACCGTGCCGTCGGGCAGCGCCTGCGCCAGGCTCACGATCTCGGGAAAGCGCTCGGTCACCAGTTCCTCGCCGCGCGACCACACCCAGACCTGCCCCTGCCGCTTGAGCAGCTGGCCGCGGATGCCGTCGTACTTCCACTCGACCTGCCAGTCGGCCACCGGCCCCAGCCGCGAGGCGAATACCTCCGCCGGAGCATCGAGTTGGTGCGCGAGGAAGAAGGGATAGGGCTGGCCGGCGTCGGCCGGCGCAGCCGCGCCGCCCTCCTCCGCCTGCGCCAGCAGCGCGGCAAAGCGTCCGGCCGAGGGCATCGCCTTGCCGTCGGTGTAGCCCATCATGCGCTGCGCGATCCGCTTGGGGTCGAGGCCGGCGTGCGCGGCCAGGGCGCGCTGCACCAGCAGCTTGCTGACGCCGACCCGGAAGCCGCCGCCCACCAGCTTGGTCAGCAGGAACCGGCCCGTGTCGTCCAGCTCGCGCCAGTAGCCGCGCAGGCGCTCGCCGATCTCCGCCGGCGGCAGCCCGCGCAGCGGCAGCAGGCGCTGCTCGACCCATTCGGCCAGGCCCACGTCCGAGCCGGCCCCGCGGTCCGGCAGCACATGGGCGATGGTCTCGGCCAGGTCGCCCACGGCCTGGTAGCACTCGTCGAACAGCCAGGGCGCGATCCCGGCCTCCTCGCAGGCCAGTTGCGCCAGCAGCGCCATCGGCACCACCTGGCGCGGCTTGCCGCCGGCCAGGAAATAGACCGCCCAGGCCGCGTCGGCGGCCGGAACCGCCGCGAAGTAGCGCTGCAACGCATCGACCTTGGCGTTGGTCGAGGTCGTGGCGTCCAGCTCGGAGAACAGCTGCGAGAAGCGCTTCACGGCCCCACCTGCGGCGTCTCGGACGCCTGGTCGGCCTCGATGCGGTCGTCGCCGTACTCGGTGTCGAAGGATTCGGCCGCCAGCCCCTGCTCGCTCAGGTAGCGCACCATGGCCGCCGAGCCGCCATGGGTGACGATCACGCGCGGCGCGCCGGTGGCCGCGATGGCCCCGAGCAGCCCGGGCCAGTCGGCATGGTCGGACAGCACGAAGCCGCGGTCGTAGCCGCCGCGCCGGCGGGCGCCGCGCAGCTGCATCCAGCCGCTGGCGAAGGCCGTGCCGGCATCGCCGAAGCGCCGCATCCAGGGGCTGGCCATGGCGCTGGGCGGGCACAGCACCAGCGCCCGCCGCAGTTCGCTGCGGTCCTGCACCTCGGTGGCGATGCGCGTGTCCGGCAGTGCCACGCCGGCTGCGCGATAGGCGTCGTTGAGCGGCTGCACCGCGCCGTGCACGAGGACCGGCCCGATGGTCGGATCGACGCCGGCCAGGATGCGCTGGGCCTTGCCGAAGCTGTAGCAGCCCAGCACGCTGGCACGGCCGGCGAGCACGTTGCGCGCCCACCAGTCGTTGACCGAGGCGAACAGCTCGGCATCCGGCCGCCAGCGGTAGATCGGCAGGCCGAAGGTGGACTCGGTGATGAAGACCTCGCAACGCACCGGCTCGAAGGGCGCGCAGGTAGGGTCCGGCGCCACCTTGTAGTCGCCGCTGGCGACCCACACGCGGCCGCCGTGCTCGAGCCGCACCTGGGCCGAGCCCAGCACGTGGCCGGCCGGATGCAGCGACAGGCGCACGCCGTGGTGCGTGATCGCTTCGCCGTAGCCCAGCAACTGCAGGTCGATGTCGCCCAGCCGGGCGCGCAGCACGCCTTCGGCCGCCGCCGCTGCCAGGTAGTGGCCGTTGCCGATGCGGGCGTGGTCGGCGTGCGCGTGCGTGATCACGGCGCGCGCCACCGGCCGCCACGGGTCGATGAAGAAGTCCCCTGGCGGGCAGTACAGCCCTTCGGGCCGCTGGACGACCAGGTCCTGCATGGCCTACCAGTAGGTGCGCTTGCCCTGGATCGCGAGCGCCAGCCGCATCAGCGCCAGCGCGATGCGCTCGAGCACCCGCTCGCGCAGCGGGCGCAGTGCGTACTGCGCCGGGTCCATGCGCTGGCCTTCGCGCGCCACCGCATCCAGCAGGCGCGTGCGCAGCAACTGGGCGAAGGCGCGGTCCTCGATCAGCACGTTGGCCTCGCGCGCCAGCAGCAGGCTGAGCGGGTCGATGTTGGACGAGCCGACGGTGGCCCAGCGCCCATCGACCACCGCCACCTTGGCGTGCAGGAAGCTGGGCGAGTACTCGTGGATGTCGATGCCGGCGCGCAGCAGCGTGCCGTAGACCGGCCGCGCCGCGTAGTACTGCATGAAGTATTCGTAGCGGCCCTGCAGCAGCAGGATCACCTTGACGCCGCGGCGCGCGGCGCTCACCAGCGCCTTGCGCATCTTCTGGCCCGGCACGAAGTAGGCATTGGCGATGATCACCTCGGAGCGCGCGCGGCCGATGGCGCGGCGGTAGGCGCGCTCGATGTCGGTGCGGTGCCGCAGGTTGTCGCGCAGCACCAGCGCGGCGCGGCTGCCCACGCGCAGCGCCGGCGGCTGCACCGGCAAGGGCGGCAATCGCCGGCCGCGCAGGGTCGTCAGCGCGCCGGCCAGGCCGCCGTGACGAAGCTCGTCGAACGCGCGCATGCGCTGCCACAGGTGCAGCATGGCCGAACGCGCCTGCTCCACCAGCGGTCCGGCGACCTGCACCGCGAAATCCAGCCGGGGCGCATCGAGTGCGCCGTGGTTGGGGTCGTGCAGGTCGTCCAGGATGTTGATGCCGCCGCAGAAGGCGACCTGCCCGTCGACCACGCACAGCTTGCGGTGCAGCCGCCGCCAGCTCGCCGGCCGCAGCACGCCCAGGCGGCCGGGCGGCGCGTAGATGCGCCAGTCCACGCCGGCGGCCAGCAGGCGCAGGCGCCAGGCCGGCGGCGGCTCGCCGCTGCCGAAGCCGTCGGCCACCACGCGCACGTGCACGCCCCGACGCGCCGCGCGCTCCAGCGCCCACGCCACCTCGGCGCTGTCGCCCTCGAAGTCGAAGATGTAGGTCTCCAGCCAGACCTCCTGCCGCGCCGCGTCGATGGCCGCCACCAGCGCCGGGAAATACTCGCCGCTGCCCTCCAGCAGGCGCAGCGTGTGGCCGGTGCGCAGCGGCGGAATCCGTTGCGCCATGACCGTCAGACCTTGAAAGTCGCGATCAGCGGCAGGTGGTCGGACATCTGCCCCCACACGCGCCCGCGCGGGATCTCCACGCCCTGGGGCTTGAGCCCGCGCGCGTAGACGTAGTCGAGCTGGGCCAGCGGCAGGCGCGAGGGATAAGTACGCGCCTTGTGGTCCATGAAGTCGCGCAAGCCGATCTCCTTCATGGCCGGGCGCAGCTTGCCGCCCCAGTCGTTGAGGTCGCCGCCGACCAGCAGCGGCGCCGTGCGCGGGACCTCGCGCTCGATGAACCGGGCCAGCTGCTCGACCTGCCGGCTGCGGCTGCCGGCGATCAGCCCCAGGTGCAGCACGATCACGTGCACGTCCAGCCGGTCGACCTTGACCTGCACGTGCAGCAGCCCGCGCTGCTCGAAGCGGTGGTCGGACATGTCCTCGTGGCCGTGCGACACCACCGGCCAGCGCGACAGCAGCGCATTGCCGTGCTCGCCGTGCCGGGTGGTGGCGTTGGTCTGGTACACCGCCGCATAGCCTTCGGGGCACAGGAATTCGGCCTGCGGCAGCTCCGGCCAGCGGTTGAAGTAACGCTGCTCGCGGCGGTGCAACTTGCGCACCTCCTGCAAGCACACGATGTCGGCGTCGAGCTGCTCGACCGCGTGGCCCAGGTTGTGGATCTCCAGCCGCCTCGTCGGACCGTACCCCTGGACGCCCTTGTGGATGTTGTAAGTGGCGATGCGCAACACCGTCATGCCACAAATTGTGGCAGCAGCAGGATGGCTTCGGCGTTGGACGGCGAAAAGCAGGCGTCGGCCGCTTCACGCCAGGACAGCCAGCGAAAGGCCGTGTGCTCGCGCGGTTCGAGCCTGACCTCGGTGCCGGCCGGCACCTGCAGGCCGAACACGTGCTCGGTGTTGTGCGTCACCCCGGGCGCGTAGCGGTGCCGCCAGCGCGGGTAGATCTCGTAGACGTTCTCCAGGCCCCAGTCGCGCAGCACGCCGGCGCGGGCATCGATGCCGGTTTCCTCGAACACCTCGCGCACGGCGGTCTGCTCAAGGGGTTCGTCGTCGGTCGCCCTGGAACCGGTGACCGACTGCCAGAACCCCGGCGCGTCCGCGCGGTTGATCAGCAACACCTCCAGGGCGGGGGTGTGGATCACGACGAGGACGGACCGGGGGATCTTGAAGGGACGGGGCACCCGCGCATTCTGCCCACGGAAGGCGGCGCCGCGGCGATCACCAACGCGTCGATCCCGGGAGCAGCGAAAGGCCACTCGGCGCCGCTCGCATGAGCGCAGCCGGCGCGTTGCACTGGATCCTCCGCCTTCGCGGAGGATGACCTTCGAGGCGAGGCTTTAGGCCGCTTGCGGATTGCGCAGCCGGATGTGCAGCTCGCGCAGCTGCTTCTCGTCCACCGGGCCCGGCGCCTGCGTCAGCAGGTCCTGCGCGCGCTGGGTCTTGGGGAAGGCGATCACATCGCGCAGGCTGTCGGCGCCGGTCATCAGCATGACGAAGCGGTCCAGGCCGATGGCGATGCCGCCGTGCGGTGGCGCGCCGTACTGCAGCGCATCGAGCAGGAAGCCGAACTTGGCCTGCGCCTCCTCCGGACCGATCTTGAGCGCGCGGAACACCTTGCTCTGCACGTCCTCGCGGTGGATCCGCACCGAGCCGCCGCCCAGCTCGATGCCGTTGAGCACGGCGTCGTAGGCCTTGGCCACGCAGCGGCCGGGGTCGCTCTCCAGCCAGTCCTCGTGGCCGTCCTTGGGCGAGGTGAAGGGGTGGTGCACCGCGTTCCAGCGCTGGGCGTCGTCGTCGAACTCGAACATCGGGAAGTCCACCACCCACAGCGGCTTCCACTCGCCCTCCAGCAGGCCGTGCGACTTGCCGAAATCGCTGTGGCCGATCTTCACGCGCAGCGCGCCGATCGCGTCGTTGACCACCTTGGCCTTGTCGGCGCCGAAGAAGACCAGGTCGCCGTCCTGCGCGCCGGTGCGCTTGATGATTTCGGCCAGCGCGGCGTCGTGCATGTTCTTCACGATGGGCGACTGCAGGCCGTCACGCCCCTTGGCGGCTTCGTTGACCTTGATCCAGGCCAACCCCTTGGCGCCGTAGATCTTGACGAACTCGGTGTAGCCGTCGATCTCGCCGCGGCTCATCTCGGCGCCGCCGGGGATGCGCAGGCCCACCACCCGGCCGTCGGCCGCGTTGGCCGGGCCCGAGAACACCTTGAAGTCGACGTCCTTCATCACGTCGGTCAGCTCGGTGAACTCGAGCTGCACGCGCAGGTCGGGCTTGTCGGAGCCGTACAGCCGCATGGCGTCGACGTGCTTCATCACCGGAAAGGCGCCGATGTCGATGCCCAGCACGTTCTGGAAGGTGCTGCGGATCATGCCCTCGAACATGGTGCGGATCTCCTCCTCCTTCAGGAAGGAGGTCTCCACGTCGATCTGGGTGAACTCGGGCTGGCGGTCGGCGCGCAGGTCCTCGTCGCGGAAGCACTTGGTGATCTGGTAGTAGCGGTCGAAACCCGACACCATCAGCAGCTGCTTGAACAGCTGGGGCGACTGCGGCAGCGCGAAGAACATGCCGTCGTGCACGCGGCTGGGCACCAGGTAGTCGCGCGCGCCCTCGGGCGTGCTCTTGGTGAGCATGGGCGTCTCGATGTCGATGAAGCCGTTGGCATCGAGGAACTTGCGCACCTCCATCGTCACCTTGTAGCGCAGCATCAGGTTCTTCTGCATGTACGGCCGGCGCAGGTCCAGCACGCGATGCTGCAGTCGGGTGGTCTCCGACAGGTTCTCGTCGTCGAGCTGGAACGGCGGCGTGACCGACGGGTTGAGCACCGTCAGTTCGTGGCACAGCACCTCGATCTTGCCGCTGCGCAGGCTGTCGTTGGTGGTGCCGGCCGGGCGCGCGCGCACCAGCCCCCGGACCTGCACGCAGAACTCGTTGCGCAGGCCCTCGGCGGCCTTGAACATCTCCGGCCGGTCGGGGTCGCAGACGACCTGGACGTAGCCTTCCCGGTCGCGCAGATCCACGAAGATCACCCCGCCGTGGTCGCGCCGGCGGTTCACCCAGCCGCACAGGGTCACGGTCTGGCCAAGCAGCGACTCGTCGACGAGGCCGCAATAGGTGGTGCGCATTTCTTGTGAAGACATGGGGAGCAAACCTGGAAAAAGGGGTGGGCCGGCCGCCGCAGACGGCCGCTAGCGTGCCTCGGGGAGCGCGGGCGGTGCGGCCGTGACCGCGGGCGCGCCCGCGGGGCCGGCGGGAACCACCACGCCCATGGAGATCACGTAGCGCAGCGCCTCGTCGACGCTCATCTTCAGCTCGATGCAGTCCTTGCGGGGCAGGAGCACGAAGTAGCCCCCCGTGGGGTTGGGCGTGGTCGGGACGTAGACGCTGACGAAATCGTCGTGCAGGTGGTTGGCCACGTCACCGGCGGGGCTGCCGGTGATCAGCGCGATGGTCCAGACGCCGGGGCGCGGCCACTCGACCAGCACCGCGGTGCGAAAGGCGTTGCCCGAAGGCGAGAACAGGGTGTCGGAGACCTGCTTGACGCTGGAATAGATCGACCGCACCACCGGGATGCGGTGCAGGACGGCATCGCTCCACTCCACCAGCTTGCGCCCGACGATGTTGCTGGTGACGGCGCCGACCGCCAGCAGGATGACCAGCGCGAGCAGCACGCCCAGTCCGGGAATGCGGTGTCCCAGCAGCCGGTCGGGCTGCCAGGCGTCGGGCAGGATCAGCAGGGTCTGGTCGAGCGTGCCGACGATCCACTGCAGCACCCACAAGGTGATGCCCAGCGGGGCCAGGACAAGCAGGCCGGCGAACAGCCAACGGCGGAGGGCGGCCATCGCGGTCCTGGTGCGTAAGGGGTTCAGTGGCAGCCGCAGGCGCTGCCGCAACCGCCGGCCGAGGCGGCGGGCGAGTCGGACTTGGCCGGCGCGGCGTCGGAGGACTTGGTGTCGGAAGAGGCCTTCTCGGCCGGCTTGGCATCGCCGCCGCCGCTGGCGCCCTCAGCGGCCGGCGCCTTGGCCGCGCCGCCACTGCCGTTGCGGAAGTCCGTCACGTACCAGCCGGAGCCCTTGAGCTGGAAGCCGGCGGCGGTGAGCTGCTTGGAAAAGGCGTCTGCCCCGCAGGCGGGGCAGGTGGTCAGCGGCGCATCGGACAGCTTCTGCAGGACGTCCTTGGCATGGCCGCAGGAGCCGCATTTGTAGGCATAGATGGGCATGGCAGGAAGGCGGATCGCCGGAGCGGCAAAGCCCTCAATTATAGGCGGGGGGCCGAAGCTCAAGCCCCCTCACCGGCACCCCGCCCTGGCCCTCAGGCCGCGACGTCGCCGGTCTCGAAGTGGTGCACGTGGCCCTTGTGGTTGGCGATCCACTGCGGCGCCAGCGATCCGCCCACCATGCCCGCGAAGGCCGCGATCAGGCCGGCCAGCTGCTGCGGGAACTGCTCGGCCAGCGGCGGGCTGACCACGAAGAACAGCCAGGTGCCCAGACCGCCGACCACCGAGAACAGGGCGCCCTGCGTGGTGGCACCGCGCCAGTAGAGCCCCATGACCAGCGGCACGAACGCGCCCACCAGCGGCACCTGGTAGGCGCCCGAGACGAGCTCGTAGATCGAGGTGCCCTGCATGACGATGGAATAGGTCAGCACGATCATGGTGAAGACCAGCACCGAGACGCGCATCGCCTTGAGCGTGGCCTTGTCGTCCATCGGCACGATGTTGCGCAGGATGTTCTCGACGAAGGTGGTCGACGGCGCCAGCAGCGTGGCCGACGCGGTGGACATGATTGCGGACAGCAGCGCGCCGAAGAACGCGATCTGCAGGATGGCCGGCATGCGCTGCATCACCAGGGTGGGCAGCACCTTCTGCGGATCGTCGGCCAGCAGGCGCGAGCCCTCGTCGCCCAGCACCATCACGGCGGCCGTGACGACGAACATCGGGATGAAGGCGAACAGCAGGTACAGCGTGCCGCCGATGATCGGGCCGCGCTGGGCGGTCTTGACGTCCTTGGCCGACATCACGCGCTGGAACACGTCCTGCTGCGGGATCGAGCCCAGCATCATGGTGATGGCGGCGGCGAAGAAGAAGGTCCAGGTCTTGGCGTCGCCGCCCTCGGGGAAGAACTGGAACTTGCCGTGGGTGGAGGCGTACTCGAACACCTTGCCGGCGCCGCCGGCCAGGTCGGCCGCGAACCACGCGATCGCCAGCAGGCCGGCGACGATCACGATCATCTGCATGAAGTCGGTCAGGGCCACCGACCACATGCCGCCGTACAGGGTGTAGACCAGCACGATGGCCGTGCCGATGACCATGCCGCCGGGCACCGACACCGCGTCGGGCATCAGCACGTGGAACACCAGGCCGAGCGCGGTGATCTGCGCCGCCACCCAGCCCAGGTAGCTGATGACGATCATGATCGAGCACAGGATCTCGACCACGCGGCCGTAGCGCTGGCGATAGTAGTCGGCCAGCGTCAGCAGGTTGCGCTGGTACAGCTTGTACGCGAAGAACATGCCGACCAGGATCAGGCACATGGAGGCGCCGAACGGGTCCTCCACCACTTCGCCCAGATTGCCCGACACGAAGCGGGCCGGCACGCCCAGCACCGTCTCGGAGCCGAACCAGGTGGCGAAGGTGGTGGCCACCACGATGGCCAGCGGCAGGCTGCGGCCGGCCAGGGCGTAGTCGGCGGTGTTGTGCACGCGCCGCGCGGCCAGCAGCCCGATGGCCACGGACAGCAGCAGGTAGAGCACGACGAAGGCGATCAGCATGGGGTGTTCTCCGGGGTGTCTTGCAGGTGCGGCCGTCTGGGCGGCCTGGGGCGCGATTATGGGCAACGAACCGGCCGGGACAATGCGGGCAAGCGCCAAGCCGGGGCGGCCCCTGGCTGGCCTAGAACAAGCGGCCGCGCACCAGCACCTGCATCGCCAGCAGGCCCAGGGTGAAGCCGATGCCGCCGTACAGGAAGGCCTGCAGCAGCCGGTTGGTGCGCCGCTGCTCCTCGAGCAGGGCCTCCCACTCGCGCCGGCCGCCGTCCGGGCGGCGCCGCAGGTAGTCGTACACCAGCCGCGGCAGTTCGGGGAACATCTTGGCGTAGCGCGGGGCCTGGTCGCGCAATTCGTCCAGCAGGCGCTGGGGGCCGACCTGCTCGAGCATCCAGCGCTCCAGGAACGGCTTGGCGGTGGCCCACAGGTCCAGCTCGGGGTCGAGCTGGCGGCCCAGCCCCTCGATGTTCAGCAGCGTCTTTTGCAGCAGCACCAGTTGCGGCTGGATCTCGACCTGGAAACGGCGCGAGGTCTGGAACAGCCGCATCAGCACCATGCCCAGCGAGATCTCCCTGAGGGGGCGGTCGAAGTACGGCTCGCAGACGGCCCGCACCGCCGCCTCCAGTTCATCGACGCGGGTTCCGGGCGGCACCCAGCCCGACTCGATGTGCAGCTCGGCCACCCGCTTGTAGTCGCGCCGGAAGAAGGCGTTGAAGTTCTGCGCCAGGTATTCCTTGTCGAACTCGGTGAGCGTGCCGATGATCCCGAAGTCCAGCGAGATGTAGCGCCCGAAGGTGGCCGGGTCCAGGCTGACCTGGATGTTGCCGGGGTGCATGTCGGCGTGGAAGAAGCCGTCGCGGAACACCTGGGTGAAGAAGATGGTGACGCCGTCGCGCGCCAGCTTGCGCAGGTCGACGCCGGCCTGCACCAGCTTCTCGGCCTGGCTGATCGGCACGCCGTACATGCGCTCCATCACGATCACCTCGGAGTGGCACCAGTCCCAGAACATCTCGGGGATCAGCACCAGGTCCAGGCCGTCCATGTTGCGGCGCAGTTGCGCCGCGTTGGCGGCCTCGCGCAGCAGGTCGAGCTCGTCGTGCAGGTACTTGTCGAACTCGGCGACCACCTCGCGCGGCTTCAGGCGCTTGGCGTCAGCCGACAGCCGCCCGATCCAGCCGGCCATCATCCGCATCAGCGCCAGGTCGTTCTCGATCACCGACAGCATGCCGGGACGCAGCACCTTGACCGCCACTTCGCGCGTGCGCCCTTCGCGGTCGCGCAGGGTGGCGAAGTGCACCTGGGCGATCGAGGCGCTGGCCACCGGCTCGCGCTCGAAGCTGGCGAAGATGCTTCCCACCGGGCGGCGAAACGCCCGCTCGATGGTGGCGATGGCCACGGCCGGATCGAACGGGGGCACCCGGTCCTGCAGCCGGGCCAGCTCGTCGGCGACGTCGCCCGGCAGCAGGTCGCGCCGGGTCGACAGGACCTGCCCGAACTTGACGAAGATGGGCCCCAGCCGCTCCAGCGCCTCGCGCAGGCGCTGGCCGCGCGGCGCATGCAAGCGGCGGCCGAAGCTGACGATGCGCGCCAGCCGGTGCAGCCAGGGCCGCTGGAAGCTGCTGAGGACGAGCTCGTCCAGCCCGTATCGCAGCGCCACCCAGAGGATGTAGGCGCCGCGCAGGTAGCGCGTCACGCCGGTCACTGGACCGCCGGGCCGGCGGGACCGGGCGCGCTGCCCGGCGCGCCGGTCGACGACGGCGCCCCGGAGGGCGCGGGCGACGGCGGCATGTTGCCGGGGCGGACGCCGACGAAGCGCCGCAGTGCATCGGCCATGGCGCGCGCGCCCTGCCCGATGGCATGGGCCGGCGCATCGCCGACCAGGCGCGACAGGTCCTCTTCCAGGTCCCAGCGCACGTGGTCGACCAGCCAGTTGACCTCGGCGGCGAATTGCACATCGCCTTCGATGCGCACCGGCGGCTTCTCGCCGCGCAACGCCGCCTGGGCCAGGCGCCAGGGCGAGTCATCGGTGACGGTCAGGGTCAGGTCGGGGGCGGCAGCGGCAGCCGCCAGGTCCAGCAGGCCGGCGCGGGTGGCAACCAGCCGGACCGTGAACATTCGCCAGCGGCCCTCGACGGTGCGGCCGGCCTGGCGGCGCAGCCGCTCCATGGCCTGCGGCTCCTGCATCAGCACGTGGTTGAGCAGCAGCACCAGGCGCCGCTGCGCCTCCTGCACCGCCCAGGGCGGCGGCGCCAGCCGCTGGCCTACTGCATCCAGCAGGCTGTCCACGAAGGGAAGAGGGGACCGTGTTGCCATGGTCCCGGATTATCACGGCAGTGCCGGGACGGCACGGCCGCCCGGCACTTACTGCAGCGCCTGCAGGCCCGCCACCAGCCAGCCGCTGGCCCCGTTCTTGGGCTTGGTCATGTTCCAGACCTCGCGGAACGGGCTGGGGCCGGCCGAGGGCTGCTCACGGATCATCCCGGAGAACTCGACGCTCGCCATGTAGGCGTCGCCCAGGTCCTCGATGCCCAGCATCTGCGCCTGCAGCATCAGCACCTCGGTCTTGTTCGGCTCGCCGCTGGCGTGCTTCTCGCGCTCGGCCAGCTGCTGGCGGATCTCGGCCAGCATCTCGTCGGTCATCATCGAGCGCAAAGTGCCGATGTCCGAGCGGTCCCAGGCGTCCTGCAGGGTGTGGAAGTTGCGCTTGGCGGCATTGACGAAGCCGTCCGTGTCGAACCCGGCCGGAACGCCCCAGTTCTGCGAGCCACCCAGCGCCGAGCCGATCTGCAGGCCGCTGCCGGCCGGCTTGCCGGCGTCGAAGGCCATGCTGCCGCTCTCCCAGGGCCGGGCCGATGCATCGTTGCCGACCTTGTCGGGGCTGTACTGGCGCGGCGCGGTGGCCAGCTCGGGGCCCCCCTGCCAGCCCATCGAACGGCCGGCCGAGGCCGGCGCACGGCGGCGCATCAGGAAGCCGACGGCGACCATGATCACCAGTGCCAGCAAGGCGAACAGCATGAACTGCGCGAGCGCCGGTCCGAAGCCCAGTGCGTTCGCCAGCCAGGCCAGTCCGAGGCCGGCCGCCAGCCCGCCGAGGATGCCGCCCCAGCGCGACCGCGCAGCCGGCGCGGCGGTGTTCGCGGCGCCCGGGCGGGCCTGGGCTGCCTGGGCCGGCTGCTGGCCGGCCTGCTGCTGGCCCGCGTTCTGCGCCGGCCCCTGTTGCGGCGGCGGTTTGGCGGCTTCGCGCTGCGTCACGTTGGGCGATTGGCGCCCGAACGAGCCGCCGCCGCCCATGCGGCGAGCGTCGGCTTCCAGGCTGGTGGACAGCGCGAGCACGCCCACGAGTACGGCAGTCGACAACTTCATGATCGATCCTTCCTGATCAGTTTGCAGTTCGGGGGCAGATGGGGGTTCAGCACTTGATTCCAACATGCAGGGCGACGACGCCCCCGGTCAGGTTGTGATAGTCCACATGCCCGAAGCCGGCTTTCTTCATCAGCTCCTTGAGTTCCTCCTGGCCCGGGTGCATGCGGATCGATTCGGCCAGGTAGCGGTAGCTGGCCGAGTCGCCCGCCACCAGTTGTCCCAGCCGCGGCAACACCTGGAACGAGTACCAGTCATAGGGTCGCGCCAGCGGCCGCGCCACCTTCGAGAACTCCAGCACCAGTAGCTTGCCGCCGGGCCTGAGCACGCGGGCCATCTCGGCCAGGGCGGCGTCCTTGCGCGTCATGTTGCGCAGGCCGAAGGCCACGCTGACCAGGTCGAAGCGGGCGTCAGCAAACGGCAGCTTCTCAGCGTCGCACACCAGCGTGGGCAGCACCACTCCTTCGTCCAGCAGGCGATCGCGGCCGGTGCGCAGCATGGCCTCGTTGATGTCGGTGTGGACCACGCGGCCGCCGGGGCCGACCTTGCGGGCGAAGGCCCGGGCCAGGTCGCCGGTGCCGCCGGCGATGTCGAGCACCTGCTGGCCCGGCTGCAGGTTGGCCACCAGCACGGTGTAGGCCTTCCAGGCGCGGTGCAGCCCGAGCGACATCAGGTCGTTCATCAGGTCGTAGCGCGGCGCGACCGAGTCGAATACGCCGCGCACCCGGCCCGCCTTGTCGCGCTCCTCGACCGATTCGAAACCGAAATGCGTGCTACCCATGCCCCGATGGTAGGGGCAATCCCGGCGAGCGGGCGCGGATGGCCTCAGTGATGGCCGCAGCCGTGGCCGCCGCGCGTCACCATCGGTGCGTCGCGGTCGGCGCCGGCCTGCTCGAGCCGGCGCTCGTAGTCGGCCCACAGCTGCTCCTGCTGCGAGCCGAGGAAGTAGAGGTACTCCCAGGAAAAGATGCCGCTGTCGTGGCCGTCTGAGAAGCTCGGCTGGACGGCATAGTTGCCGATCGGCTCCAGGCCCAGCAACTGCACCTCGCGCTTGCCGGTCTGCAGCACCTCCTGGCCGGGGCCATGGCCCTGCACCTCGGCCGAGGGCGAGTAGATGCGCATGAGCTCGAACGGAATGCGGAACACCGCGCCGTCGGAAAAACCGACTTCCAGCACGCGCGACTGCCCGTGCACCGTGATCGACTGGGGCGCCGGAGCGCCGGGGGTGAGGCCTGCCATGGAGAATTGGATCAGAAACGGACGCCGATGTTCACGTACAGCTTGTCGTCGCCATTTTGCGGCGAGGACGCGTTCAGCGCCAGCGGCACCCGGCTGCCGGCGACCAGGCGGCCGTACTCGACCGAGGCGACCAGCGGCCCCCGGGTATAGCGGGCGCCCAGCCCGATGCTGCCCAACCGGTCGCTGGCCGGCTTGGTGGTGCCGTTGGGGCTGTTGTTCCACAGCCAGCCGGCATCCGCGAAGCCGAACAGCCGCAGGCCCGGGCCCAGCTCGGGCGTACTGAGCTCGACCGAGCCGGCCAGACCCTTGTCGCCGGACAGCGGCCGCTCGATGGCGGTGCCCCGCACCGAGCCGGAGCCGCCCAGCCCGAACTGCTCGCCCGAGATCAGCACGTCCGGGCTGTACTGGTACTGGGCCCGGGCCGACAGCAGCCAGCTGCCGGCGAACGGGGCGGCGTAGTGCAGCGTGCCGCGCAGCGCCTTCCAGCGGGTGGTGGCGACGCGCGGGTCCTCGCTCTGGTAGGAGGCCAGGTCGTTGGCGCGGCCACTGCCGGTGTTGACCGCCAGGTAGGCGTCGTAGCCCCAGACGGCGGCATCGGTCTCGGTGCGCGCGTTGTAGCCCAGCACCAGGGGGCGGCTGCGGCGGTCGAGCGCGCCGGGCACGACGATGTCGTTGATGCGCGCCGCCTTGAACACCTTGTCTTCCAGCCCGAGCACAAGGTAGCTGCGCCGGCCCCCTTCGGGCGGCAGGTACCAGGTGTAGTTCAGCCCGAAGGTGTGGCCGGCACCGGTGCTGGTGAAGGCGCCGAAGTTGCCGACCACGTCCGAGCGCGTGTAGCTGGCGCCGACGACGCCGCCGAGCGCATACAGCGGCACCCGGTAGGCCAGGCCGACCTGCTGGACGTCGGACAGGCGCTCCAGCGAGGTGGTGTACGCGCCGGTGAACTGGTGGTCGCGGTCGAACAGGTTGGTGTGGCCACCCGAGACCGTCAGCCGGTCGCGGCCGGTGGAATCGGAGCCGGTGTTGGAGGCGTTGACCGCGAAGGTCCAGGGCCGGCTTTCCTTGACCGTGACGGTGGCGTCGATGCGGTCCGGCTCGTCGCCTTCGCGGATGCCGACCTGCACCTGCCTGTTGGGGTTTTCGTTGGCGATCGCGGTCTGCACGGCCAGCCGCTTGAAGTTGGGCGTGCGGCCCTCCTGCAGCTCCGGCAGCGCGCGGCGGACGTTGCCGGCGCCGTGGATCTGCGCGCCCTCGACGGCGACCTTGTGGACCGAGAAGGTGACGATCTCCAGCCGCACGGTGGCGCCCACCTCCTGCGGCGGCAGCGACACGCGGTGCAGGCCGTAGCCCCGAGCGCGCAGGGCCGCCTCCAGCGCGCCGGTGGCCTGCTGCAGGCTGCCCATGGTGGCATCGGCGCGAACGAAGGGCGCCAGGATGCGGCCGGTCTCGGCCGGACCCAGCGGGTTGTCGCCCGTGACCTGGAAGCCCTGGATCGCGAACACCGGCTCGGGCGCCGGGGCCAGCGGCGCTGCCGGGGCCTGACCCCAGGCGGCGCCGGCCACCGCCGACAGCGCCAGTGCCAGCACGGCCGGTGCGACCCGTCGGCGTTGCCCGTGCGCGGGCGCGCCATTGCGCTTGAACATGATCTCGCCCCTCATCCTTGTGCGGCCGCGGCCCGGCGACAGGGCGCCGCCACGGCCGGGTGACCCGTCAACTGCAGGTGTTCCTGCTTCTCACGTTGTTGTCCTGCAGCACCGACTGCAGCAGCGGGTTGCGGCTGGTGGGCAGCGGCACGCTGTCGAAGTCGATGAACTTCGGGATGTCCAGAGGCCGGGCCGTGTTGCCGTCCTGCCCGGCGAAGCCGGCCTCGCCCCGGCCCAGGTGCAGCACCTCGCCGGCGGTGGCCACCTCGATGTGGCCGTCGCGCACGAACACGAACAGGCCCTCCTGCGCGTCGGACACGTTCTCCTTGGCGAACAGCTTGGCCGGCACCGCCACGCCGTCGGGACGCGGCGCGTCGATGGCCGGTGGGTTGCTGATCGGCACGATGCCGGCGGTGGGCGAGATGAACAGGCCCTGGCCGGCCTGCAGCACCTGCAGCGCGGTCTGGCCGTCCGGCGTGACGACCACCGAGCCCAGCCAGTTGAAGACGGTCAGGCCGGCGTCGTTGCCGGCCGGCGGCTCGCCCGCGCAGGCGCCGGTGCAGCCGATGTCCAGGCCGGTGCCGCGCACGCCGATGGTGGCGGTGGCGGTGGCAAAGCCCACGTTGCGGTTGTTGGCCTTGGCGATCAGGCCGGTCAGCGCGCGCACGGTGCCGCGCAGCACCGAGACCAGGAAGCGGCCCTCGGCCGCGTTCTGCTCGTCATAGACGAAGTTGTCGACCCGGAAGCGAGTGGACGCGCCCAGCGTGATGCGGGTGTCGTCGCGGAAGGCGATCACGGCTCGGGTGCCGGCACCGGTCTCGACCACGTCGCCCGGATAGATGCTGCCGCCGTCGACCAGCCGGCGGCGCTGGTTGCCGGCGTCCACCGCGAACAACTCGCCTTGCGCCTGCACGACCTTGGCGCTGGCCAGCACGGCGTTCGGCCGGGACCGCTCGGCCACCTTGCCCGACTCGGCGGCGCAGTCGCGCGCGCACAGGCGGGCGTCGAAGTCGGTGCCCCGGATGCCGATGGTGGCGGTGCTGGTCTGCACCCGCGCCGCGTGGGGGGAGCCCTTGGCGATCAGGCCGGTGACCGCGCGAAAGCCGCCGCGGATCATCTGCAGCAGCATGCCGTTGTCGGGCGCGTTCTCCTTGAACTGGTACTGCGACAGCACCAGCTCGGAGTTGGGCCGCACCGTCATCCGGGTGCCGTCGGCCAGCCGCACGATGGCCGAGGCCCCGGCCGAGGTGGTAAGGCGGTCGCCCTGCTGCAGGGACAGGCCCTTGCCCAGCGTGCGCGGGGCCTGCCCCGGCGCCTGCGCGAAGCCGACGCCGCGCGCGAATTCCACCTCGCCGGCGGCCTGCGCCAGCACGGCCCCGCCGGCCAGCGCCAGCAGCGCGCCCGCCGCCAGCCTGGCCAGAGCCTGGTTGATGTCTTGCCCCCGCATGGCGCCCTCCGGATCCTCTGCTTGCCCGCAATCTGTATCCGGATGTTATACCCACCGCCGAGCTGCCGGCGGCAGCACCCGCGCCGGCAGCGGCCTGGCCGCCGTGCAGAAGTCACGGCCGGGTGGCGCGCGGCGCCCCCCGCCGTCAGACCAGGACGCGCTCGATGCCGCCCGCGTTGGCGGCCTGCACGTAGCCGGGCAGCCAGTCCTCGCCCAGGATCTGCCGCGCCATCTCGATCACGATGTAGTCGGCTTCCAGCAGGCCGTTCTGCAGGTCATGGCCGTAGCGGTTCAGCCCTTGCAGGCAGCTCGGGCAACTGGTGAGCACCTTGATGTTGTCCTGCGGCCCGACGGCGCCGGAAGCGCGCAGCGCCGCTTCGTCCATGCGCAGCTGCTCCTCCTTGCGGAATCGCACCTGGGTGGCGATGTCCGGCCGGGTGATGCCGAAGGTGCCCGATTCGCCGCAGCAGCGCTCGGTCTTGCGCACGTTGTCGCCGAGCAGCGCCTTGACGGTCTTCATCGGCTCCTGCTGCTTCATCGGCGTGTGGCAGGGGTCGTGGTACAGGTAGCCGCCGCCGCCGGGCAGGGTGATGCCCTTTTCCAGCAGGTACTCGTGGATGTCGACGATGCGGCTGCCCGGGAAGATCTTGTCGAATTCGTATCCCTGCAGCTGGTCGTAGCAGGTGCCGCAGCTCACCACCACCGTCTTGATGTCCAGGTAGTTCAGCGTGGTCGCCACGCGGTGGAACAGCACCCGGTTGTCGGTGATGATCTTCTCGGCCTTGTCGTACTGGCCGCTGCCGCGCTGCGGGTAGCCGCAGCACAGGTAGCCCGGCGGCAGCACGGTCTGCACGCCGGCGTGCCACAGCATGGCCTGGGTGGCCAGCCCCACCTGCGAGAACAGGCGCTCGGAGCCGCAGCCGGGGAAGTAGAACACGGCCTCGCTCTCCGCCGTGGTGCCCTTCGGATTGCGGATGATGGGGACGTAGTCCCTGTCCTCGATGTCCAGCAGCGCCCGCGCCGTCTTCTTCGGCAGCCCGCCGGGCAGCTTCTTGTTGACGAAGTGGATCACCTGCTCCTTGATCGGGGCCGGTTCGTGGGTCGAGGGCGGCAGCGCCACCTGCTTGCGGGCGAAGCCGCGCAGCAGGTCGTTGGCCAGGCGCTGGGCCTTGAAGCCGACGCCGACCATGCCGGCGCGCACCAGCTTGATGGTGTCCGGGTTGGTGGCGTTGAGCATGAACATGGCGGCCGCGTTGGCCGGGCGGAAGCTCTTCTGCCCCATCTTGCGCAGCAGGTTGCGCATGTTCATCGACACGTCGCCGAAGTCGATCTTCACCGGGCACGGATTGGCGCACTTGTGGCAGACCGTGCAGTGGTCCGACACGTCCTCGAACTCCTGCCAGTGCTTGATCGACACGCCGCGGCGGGTCTGCTCCTCGTACAGGAAGGCCTCCACCAGCAGCGAGGTCGCCAGGATCTTGTTGCGGGGGCTGTACAGCAGGTTGGCGCGCGGCACGTGGGTGGCGCACACCGGCTTGCACTTGCCGCAGCGCAGGCAGTCCTTGATGGAATCGGAGATCGCGCCGATGTCCGACTGCTGCATGATCAGCGACTCGTGCCCCATCAGTCCGAAGCTGGGCGTGTAGGCATTGGTCAGGTCGGAATAGACCGAGGTCTCGCCCTGCTGGGTGGACGGGCGCAGCAGCTTGCCCTTGTTGAAGCGCCCTTCGGGATCGACCTTGGCCTTGTAGTCGGCAAAGGGACCCAGCTCCTCGTCGGTCAGGAACTCCAGCTTGGTGATGCCGATGCCGTGCTCGCCCGAGATCACACCGCCCAGTGAGCGCGCCAGCGCCATGATGCGCTTCACCGCCGCGTGCGCCGCCTGCAGCATCTCGTAGTCGTCGCTGTTGACCGGGATGTTGGTGTGCACGTTGCCGTCGCCGGCGTGCATGTGCAGTGCCACCCAGACCCGGCCCTTGAGCACGCGCTTGTGGATCGCCTCCACCTCGTCGAGCAGCGGCCGGAACGGCTGGCCCGAGAAGACCTGCTGCAAGGGCGCCCGGATCTGGGTCTTCCAGCTGGCGCGCAGGCTGTGGTCCTGCAGTTGCGGAAACAGGGGCTCGATCTGGTCCAGCCAGCCCTGCCACTGCGCACGCACTTCGCCGATCAGGGCCAGCGCCTGTGCGACCCGGTCTTCCAGCAACTCCGCCGACGGGATCTCGTGCGCGTCGTCCAGCTTGCCCAGCGGCAGGCTGCCGCGCCGGAAGAAGCCCTCCAGCTCGTCGGCCAGGCGGATCTTGTTGCGCAGCGACAGCTCGATGTTGATGCGCTCGATGCCGTCGGTGTACTGCGCCATCCGCGGCAGCGGGATCACCACGTCCTCGTTGATCTTGAAGGCGTTGGTGTGGCGGCTGATGGCGGCGGTGCGCTTGCGGTCCAGCCAGAATTTCTTGCGCGCCTCCGGGCTGATCGCCACGAAGCCCTCGCCGCTGCGCGAGTTGGCGATGCGAACCACCTCGGAGGTGGCGCGCGCCACCGCGTCCGGATCGTCGCCCACGATGTCGCCCACCAGCACCATCTTGGGCAGGCTGCCGCGTTTGGACTTGGTGGTGTAGCCCACCGCGCGCAGGTAGCGGTCGTCCAGGTGCTCCAGCCCGGCCAGCAGGACGCCGCTGCGGTCCTTCTCGGCGAACATGAAGTCCTTGATCTCGACGATGCTGGGCACCGCATCCCGGGCGTTGCCGAAGAACTCCAGGCAGACGGTGCGGGTATGGGCCGGCATCCGGTGCACCACCCAGCGCGCGCTGGTGATCAGGCCGTCGCAGCCTTCCTTCTGGATGCCCGGCAGGCCGGAGAGGAACTTGTCGGTGACGTCCTTGCCCAGCCCTTCCTTGCGGAACGCGGCGCCGGGCACGGCCAGCGTCTCGTGGCGCAGCGGCGTCTTGCCATCGGCGGCGAACCAGCGCAGCTCGAAGGTGGCGACCGCCGCGTCGTGGATCTTGCCCAGGTTGTGGTCCAGCCGCGTGACTTCCAGCCACTCGGCCTGCGGCGTGACCATGCGCCACGACACCAGGTTGTCCAGCGCCGTGCCCCACAGCACCGCCTTCTTGCCGCCGGCGTTCATGGCGACGTTGCCGCCGATGCAGGAAGCCTCGGCCGAGGTCGGGTCCACCGCGAACACGAATCCGGCGCGCTCGGCGGCGTCGGCCACCCGCTGGGTGACCACGCCGGCCTCGGTCCACACCGTGGGCACCGGCTGCGCATGGCCGGGGATCATGACCGGCTCGACCTCGCTCATGGCCTCGAGCTTCTCGGTGTTGATCACCGCGCTTTTCCAGGTCAGCGGCACGGCGCCGCCGGTGTAGCCGGTGCCGCCCCCGCGCGGGATGATGGTCAGGTCCAGCTCGATGCAGGCCTTGACCAGGCCGGCCATCTCGGCCTCGGTGTCGGGCGTGAGCACCACGAACGGGTACTCGACGCGCCAGTCGGTCGCGTCGGTGACGTGCGACACGCGCGACAGGCCATCGAACCGGATGTTGTCGCGCGCGGTGTGCCGCCTGAGCTTGCGCTGCACCTGGCGGCGCAGGTCGGCGGTCTCGCGGAAGCCCTCGTCGAATGCGCGCACGGCCCGGCGCGCGGCATCCAGCAGCTCGCCCACCAGGGCGTCGCGGCCGGCGTCGTCGGCCGGCGTGCGGCGCTTGGCGACCTCGGCCAGCCGGTGCTCCAGCGCCTCCACCAGCAGGCGCCGCCGCCGGGGGTTGTCCAGCAGGTCGTCCTGCAGGTAGGGATTGCGCTGCACCACCCAGATGTCGCCCAGCACTTCGTAGAGCATGCGGGCCGAGCGGCCGGTGTGGCGCTCGTCGCGCAGCCGCTGCAGCAGCTCCCAGGCGCGCGATCCGAGCAGGCGGATGACGATCTCGCGGTCGGAGAACGAGGTGTAGTTGTAGGGGATCTCGCGCAGGCGCGGCGCTTCGCCGGAGGTGGCCGCCAGCAGCTGGTCGAGCTTGGTGGGTGCGTTCATCGTTGCGGGTCGTGCCCCGCGGCCAGCGGGGAGCAGGTCAGCCGGAACGATTGGAAGGCGGCTGAGGGCGGATGTTACCGCAGCGCAACAAGACCTTCGAGCCCGGCGGCCATGCCGCAGCTCGCTGCGCTCATGGAAAGTCCGGTACGCACCCCCCGCCCGAGCGGCTCTAATCTCTTGTCACAATTCGGCTGTAGAGTCACGCGCTCGTGACCAATTCCTCAGGAGTCCGCATGAAAAAACTGAAGCTTTGCGCCGTGGCCCTGGCCGCTGCCGTCACCCTGCCTGCCGCAGCGCAGACCGAGATCCAGTGGTGGCATTCGATGGGCGGTGCCCTCGGCGAGTGGGTCAACGACCTGGCCAAGGAATTCAACGACAGCCAAAAGGACTACCGAGTCGTGCCCACTTTCAAGGGCAGCTACTCGGAGTCCATGACCGCCGGCATCGCCGCCTACCGCGCCGGCAACGCCCCGCACATGATCCAGGTGTTCGAGGTCGGCACCGCCACCATGATGAACGCCAAGGGCGCCATCGTGCCGGTGGCCCAGGTGATGAACCAGGCCGGCCTGAAGTTCGACCCGAGCATCTACGTGCCGGCCGTGGCGGGCTACTACACCGCCCCCAACGGGCAGATGCTCAGCTACCCGTTCAACAGCTCGACGCCGGTGTTCCACTACAACAAGGACGCCTTCAAGGCGGCCGGCCTCGACCCCGAGAACCCGCCCAAGACCTGGCCCGAGGTGGCGCTGGCCGCCGCCAAGCTCAAGGCCAGCGGCCACAAGTGCCCGTTCACCACCAGCTGGATCAGCTGGACGCAGCTGGAGAGTTTCTCGGCCTGGCACAACGTGCTGTACGCGACCAAGAACAACGGCTTCGGCGGCCTCGACGCGCGGCTGGCGTTCAACAGCCCGCTGCACGTGCGCCACATCGAGAACCTGGCCAACATGGCCAAGAGCGGCCTGTTCGTCTACAAGGGCCGCGACAACAAGGCCGACGCCACCTTCGTGTCGGGCGAGTGCGCGATGGCCACCGGCTCCTCGGCGATGGCCGGCAGCGTCAAGCGCAACAGCAAGTTCGCCTACGGCATCGGCACCCTGCCCTACTACCCCGACGTGCCCGGCGCGCCGCAGAACACCGTGATTGGCGGCGCGAGCCTGTGGGTGATGGCCGGCAAGAAACCCGCCGAGTACAAGGGCGTGGCCCAGTTCCTGAACTACCTGTCCAAGCCCGAAGTGGCGGCCAAGAGCCACCAGCGCACCGGCTACCTGCCGGTCACCAAGGCCTCGTTCGAGCTGACCGACAAGTCCGGCTTCTACAAGCAGAACCCGGGCTACGACGTGTCGGTCAACCAGATGATCCGCAAGACCACCGACAAGTCGCGCGGCGTGCGCCTGGGCAACTTCGTGCAGATCCGCACCATCATCGACGAGGAACTCGAAGGCGTGTGGCAGGGCAGCAAGCAGCCCAAGGAAGCCCTGGACAACGCGGTGCGCCGCGGCAACGAGCAACTGGAGCGCTTCCAGAAAGCGAACAAGGCCTGAGGCCTTGCTCGCATTCCGTCGCGCTCCGCTGCTCGCGGTGAATTGACGGCACCCCTCCACCCTTCCCCGCCCAAGCGGGGAAGGGTGATCGCAGGCCGATCAGGGGGAGCGCCCAGGTTGGCCGGAAACCACTGCCAGGGACCGTGACCCGAAGCCCCGCGTAGCGGGGTTTTTTCATGCGCACCGCCATCTTCGGGCGGCGCGGAGCGACCCCAACCTCAACCGTTCAACGACAATACCGCCCCATGGAGAAGAGGGTCCTGTTCAAGTCGGCGTGGCTGCCGTGGGTGCTGATCGCACCCCAGATGGCCATCATCCTGGTGTTCTTCTTCTGGCCGGCCGGCCAGGCCCTCTACCAGAGCGTGCTGCAGGAAGACGCCTTCGGCTCGCACAGCGAGTTCGTCGGCATGGCCAACTTCCAGCGCCTGTTCGACGACCCGGGCTACCTCGACTCCTTCCGCACCACCGCCCTCTTCTCCGTGCTGGTGGCGGTGGGCGGGCTGGCCGTCTCGCTGCTGCTGGCCGTGATGGCCAACCGGGTCGTGCGCGCCTCCGGCATCTACAAGACCCTGCTGATCTGGCCCTACGCGGTGGCCCCCGTGGTGGCTGGCGTGATGTGGCTGATGATGTTCTCCTCGCCCTACGGCACCATCCGCTACGCGCTGATCGAGCTGGGCTTCGACTGGAACCACCTGCTCAACGGCCGGCACGCGATGGCGCTGATCGTGATGGCGGCGATTTGGAAGCACATCTCCTACAACTTCCTGTTCTTCCTGGCCGGGCTGCAGTCGATCCCGCAGTCGCTGATCGAGGCCGCCACCATCGACGGCGCCAGCCCCTGGAAGCGCTTCTGGAGCATCGTGTTCCCGCTGCTGTCGCCCACCACGTTCTTCCTGCTGGTGATCAACGTCGTGTATGCGTTCTTCGAGACGTTCGCCATCGTCGATGCCGCCACCAGCGGCGGCCCCGGCAAGGACACCTCGATCCTGGTCTACAAGGTCTACTACGACGGCTTCAAGGCGATGGACATCAACGGCTCAGCCGCGCAGTCCGTCGTGCTGATGGCCATCGTCATCGCGCTGACGGTGATCCAGTTCCGCTTCGTCGAGAAGAAGGTGCACTACTGAAATGATCGAGCGCCGCCCCGTCCTCGACTTCGTCGCCCATGCCATCCTGATCATCGGGGTGGTGGTGATCGGCTTTCCGATCTACATGACCTTCATCGGCTCGACCCAGACCGCCGAGCAGATCTCCAGCAGCAACCCGATCTCGCTGCTGCCCGGCAGCAACTTCTGGGAGAGCTACCGCTTCGCCCTGTTCGGCGGCAAGACCGAAGCCGGCGCCACCGTGGCGCCGGCGCTGCCGATGATGGGCATCAGCCTGGCCAGCGCGCTGATCATCGCCGTCGGCAAGATCGCGATCTCCCTCCTGTCGGCCTTCGCCATCGTCTACTTCCGCTTCCCGGCCAAGGGACTCGTGTTCTGGATGGTGTTCGTCACGCTGATGCTGCCGGTGGAGGTGCGCATCGGCCCGACCTACGAGGTGATCTCCGACCTGCGCATGCTCAACTCGATGGCGGGCCTGACGGTGCCGCTGATCGCCTCGGCCACCGCCACCTTCCTGTTCCGGCAGTTCTTCCTGACCGTCCCCGACGAACTGGTGGAAGCCGCCCGCATGGACGGCGCCGGGCCGATGCGCTTCTTCAAGGACGTGCTGCTGCCGCTGTCCAAGACCTCGATGGCGGCGCTGTTCGTGATCCAGTTCATCTACGGCTGGAACCAGTACCTGTGGCCGCTGCTGGTGACCACCGACGAACGGATGTACCCCATCGTCATGGGCATCAAGCGCCTGATCTCCGGCGAGGTCTACATCGAGTGGAACGTGGTGATGGCCACCGCCATCCTGGCCATGCTGCCGCCGGCGCTGGTGGTGATCCTGATGCAGAAGTGGTTCGTCAAGGGCCTGGTGGATACAGAAAAGTAAATGACCTTGCGTGACGGACCAAGAAAGTCGCGCAGCGACTTTTTGCTCTGTCACCAACTGACTAGCAGCGTGGCACTGGCCCGGTACTTGAAATTCTTATGGCATCCCTCTCCCTGAACAACGTCGTCAAGCAATACGGCAAGGGCAAGCACGCCCTGCAGGTGATCCATGGCGTCAGCGCCGAGATCGAGAAAGGCGAGTTCATCGTCATCGTCGGTCCCTCGGGCTGCGGCAAGTCCACGCTGCTGCGCATGGTGGCCGGGCTGGAGGAGATCTCCGGCGGCGAGATCCGCATCGGCGACCGGGTGGTCAACCGGCTGGAGCCGGCCGAGCGCGACATCGCCATGGTGTTCCAGAACTACGCGCTGTACCCGCACATGAGCGTGTTCGAGAACATGGCCTACGGCCTGAAGATCCGCAAGATGCCGCCGGCGGAGATCAAGGCGCGGGTGGACAAGGCCGCCGGCATCCTGGAGCTGGCCCACCTGCTGGACCGCAAGCCGCGCCAGCTCTCCGGCGGCCAGCGCCAGCGCGTGGCCATGGGCCGCGCCATCGTGCGCCAGCCGCAGGTGTTCCTGTTCGACGAGCCGCTGTCGAACCTGGACGCCAAGCTGCGCGCGCAGACCCGGCTGGAGATCCAGAAGCTGCACCGCGAACTGGGCATCACCTCGCTGTTCGTCACCCACGACCAGGTCGAGGCCATGACGCTGGCGCAGCGCATGATCGTGATGAACGCCGGCGTGATGGAGCAGTTCGGCACGCCGGAAGAGGTCTACCACCGCCCGGCCTCCACCTTCGTGGCCAGCTTCATCGGCTCGCCGCCCATGAACCTGCTCAAGGACGTCCCCGGCAGCCGCGGCGGCACGGTGCTGGGCATCCGGCCCGAACACCTGGACATCGGCAGCGATGGCTGGGAAGTGCGGGTCGAGACGGTGGAGCTGCTGGGCGCCGAGCGCCTGGTCTATGGGCGCATCGGCGGCGAGGCGGTGATCGTCCGCACCGATGAGTCCCAACCGGCCCCGGCCGCCGAGTCGATCATCCGGGTGCGCCCGCGCGAGGACCGGCTGCACTGGTTCGACGCCGGCTCGGGCAAGCGGGTGGCGGCATGAAGCACTGGCCTTACCCGCGCTGGGTCGCGCATCGCGGCGCCGGCAAGCTGGCGCCCGAGAACACGCTGGCGGCATTCCGCCTCGGCGCCGAGCACGGCTATCGCATGTTCGAGTGCGACGCCAAGCTGTCGGCCGACGGCGTGGTGTTCCTGATGCACGACGCCGAGCTGGACCGCACCACCAACGGCACGGGCATCGGCGGCGACAGGCCCTGGGGCGAGCTGGCGCGGCTGGATGCGGGCAGCTGGCATTCGCGCGCCTGGGCCGGCGAGCCGCTGCCCACGCTGGAGAACCTGGCGCGCTTGTGCCTCGGCAACGGCTACCACCTGAACATCGAGATCAAGCCGACCGACGTCGCGATCGCGCAGCGCACCGGCGAAGTGGTCGCGCGCGAGGCGGCCCGGCTGTGGACCGGTGCCGCCGTGCCGCCACTGCTGACCTCGTTCCGGCCGGAGTCGCTGGCCGGCGCGAAGGCGGTGGCGCCGCAGCTGCCGCGCGGCCTGCTGCTGGACAGCCTGTGGCAAGGCTGGCTGGAGATGGCGCTGCAGCTCGACTGCGTGGCACTGGTGTGCAGCCACGCGCTGTGGGACGCAGCCACCGTGGCGCAGGCGAAAAGCGCAGGGTTGCGCTGCCTGAGCTACACGGTGAACGACGAGTGGGCCGCCCAGCGCCTGTGGGACCTGGGCACCGACGCGATCATCACCGACCGCGTGGACCTCTTCGCGCCGGTCTGAGCACCGCCCCGGAGAGCCCGGGGACCTGGCGCCTCCTGGGCGCGCCCTTACTTCAGATCGCCCGCCAGCGACGCCAGCGCCTCGGCCGGGATGTTCATGTGGGCCGGGTAGTTGCGGTGGTCGCAGCCCAGCTTGACGGCGGCGCCGGCCTTCACGGCAGCGCGCATGGGCGGATCCAGTTCGAACCGCAGGAAGTGCACCGACGAGGTCTTCTCGTCGTTCTCGCGCTCCAGGTCCTCGTCGGCGATGGCATACACCCGGGCGTGGCCTTCGACCTCGACGAACATGCGGTCCTCCACCCCGATCAGGCGGGCCAGTTCGCGCCGGCGCTCGCTCTCGTCGGGATACTCGATCATCAGCGTGGCCTTCCAGTTGCCGCCGTCCGGCACCAGCGGCGCATAGGCCTCGATCTCGGACTGGATGCCCTCTTCCTCGAAGATCTTCTCGATGCGCAGCATCTCCTGGATCTGGTAGCGCATCGACAGCTCGCTTTCGAACTGCACGGTCATGTGCTCGCCGAGCTGCACGCTGCGCTGCTTGCGATGCGCGATGACGTCCCCCTTGTGGGCCTTGCGCCACTTGGCGTAGGCCTCCAGCGACATCAGGTTGTCGGGGGTGATCTTGCCGGTCGTTTGCATGGGGGTCACAGTCCGTAGGCCTTGCGCACCAGGCTCAGCGGGTGCTCCAGTTTCGGCGTGCCGAGCTGGTTGACCTCGAAGCCCTGCGCGATGTGGTGGCCGCCCAGCGGGCAGTCGGAGCTGATGTAGTCGGGCGCGCCGCCCGCCGGGTGCTCGGCCATCCGGCGGAACAGCGGCTTGCCGATCTTCATGGCCATGGCGTGGTACTGCTTCTTGACGCCGTAGGTGCCGGCATGGCCCGAGCAGCGCTCGTGCGTGGCGACCTCGGTGCCGGGCACCAGCTTGAGCACTTCCTCGGTGCGCTTGCCGATGTTCTGCACGCGGCCATGGCAGGGCGTGTGGTAGCTCACCTTGCCCAGCGGCTGGCTGAAATCGGTCTTGAGCAGCCCGTCGCGCCGGCGCGCCGACAGGTACTCGAAGGGGTCCCACATCGCTTCCTTGACGGCCTGCACGTCGGCATCGTCCGGATACATCAGCGGCAGCTCCTGCTTGTACATCAGCGTGCAGCTCGGCACCGCCGACAGGATGGCCCAGCCCTCGCGCGCATAGCGGGCCAGCACCGGGATGTTGGCCTGCTTGAGCTTGTCCACCCCCTCCAGGTCGCCCAGCTCGAGCTTGGGCATGCCGCAGCACTTTTCCTTGTCGACCAGCCGGTACGGGATCTCGTTGTGGGCCAGCACCTTGAGCAGGTCATGGCCGATGCCCGGCTCGTTGTAGTTGACGTAGCAGGTGGCGTAGATGGCCACCTTGCCCGGTGTCTTGGCGCCGTCCCGGACCGCGAACTCCTGCGACTTCGGCGCGCCGGAGCGGAACTTGCGCGTGGCCAGGTCGGGCAACCAGGCGTCGCGGTCCACGTTCAGCACCCTCTCCATGACGGCCCGCGCCGGCCTGGTGTGGTTCAGTGCGTTGGCCGCCTGCACCACGATCGGGATGCCGGCGAAACTGCCGTGCGTGTCGGTGGAGGCCAGGAAGCGCTCGCTGGCCGGAATGCCCTTCCTGAACTTGATCGCCTTGGCCCGCAGCATGGTGTGCGGGAAGTCCACGTTCCACTCGTGCGGCGGCACGTAGGGGCACTTGGTCATGTAGCACAGGTCGCACAGGTAGCACTGGTCCACGACCTTCCAGTAGTCGGACTTGTCGACGCCGTCCAACTCGCCGGTCTTGCCTTCGTCGACCAGGTCGAACAGCGTCGGGAACGCGCCGCACAGGCTGACGCAGCGCCGGCAGCCGTGGCAGATGTCGAAGATGCGTTCCAGCTCCTTGAACGCCGCCCCCTCGTCGTAGAAGGCGGGGTTGCGCCAGTCGATGGGGTGACGGGTGGGAGCTTCGAGGCTGCCTTCGCGCGGGAGCATGTCGGGGTCTTCTTCTCGTCCGGGTTCGGGTGAGGCGTGCGCGGCGCACCCCTCACCCCAACCCCCTCCCCGCGGGGAGGGAGCCGGCAGCACGGCTCAGTCGACCAGCTCGTTCAGCGCCCTGGTGTAGCGGTTGGCGTGCGAGCGCTCGGCCTTGGCCAGCGTCTCGAACCAGTCGGCCACTTCGTCGAAGCCCTCGTCGCGCGCCGTCTTGGCCATGCCCGGGTACATGTCGGTGTACTCGTGCGTCTCGCCGGCCACGGCGGCCTTGAGGTTGTCGCGGGTGCCGCCGATCGGCAGGCCGGTTGCGGGGTCGCCGCACTGCTCCAGCCACTCCAAATGGCCGTGCGCGTGGCCGGTCTCACCCTCGGCGGTCGAGCGAAACAGCGCTGCCACGTCGTTCTGGCCTTCCACGTCGGCCTTGTTGGCGAAATAGAGGTAGCGGCGGTTGGCCTGCGATTCGCCGGCGAAGGCAGCCTTGAGGTTTTCTTCCGTCTTGGAACCCTTGAGGGTGGCCATGGCAGTCTCCTTGAGTGGGTGGATCGGTTGAGCGGAACGCCTCGGGCCGGGGCCCAGGGACGAGAAGACTGTAGCGCCGCACCCCTGCGGGGTCTATTGGCGGCGTCAATCCGCAGCATTGAAGATGGCTAAGAACACCATAGGCTGCATCCATGGGCTGCTTCGTGGCCGCGCTGCCTCGCGACGCATTACGGTAAAGTAAACGCGTTACGCATTGTTGAATCCAGGAGATCCCATGGCCGCCGCCCCCCACACTGCCGCGCTGCCGGCGCCCGCGCCCATCCAGCAGCTGCACCACTACGCCTACCGCGCGCGCGACGCCGAGGAAACGCGCCGCTTCTACGAGGACATCCTGGGCCTGCCGCTCTACCACATCATCCAGAGCGACTACGTGCCCAGCACCGGCGAGTACTGCCCCTACACCCACTTCTTCTTCCGCCTGCAGGACGGCTCGTTCATCGCGTTCTTCGACCTCGGCGACGACCAGGCCTGCGAACCGTCGCCCAACACGCCCAAGTGGGTCAACCACATCTCGTTCCGGGTCGACTCGATCCAGGCGCTGGAGGACATGAAGGCGCGGCTGCAGGCGCATGGCGTGGATGTGCTGGGCGTGACCGACCACCACATCTTCCACAGCATCTACTTCTTCGACCCCAACGGCATCCGGCTGGAGCTCACGGCCCAGCTTGCCGACGAGTTCCAGATGCTGCAGGAGAGCAGGACCGCCCATGCGCGGCTGAACGAATGGACGGCCCGCAAGGAGCAGTGGCGCAAGGACCGCGCCCAAGGCAAGGCCGACCAGCCGCTCAAGCCGCAGCGCAACGACCGGCCGGAATTCGTGAAGAAGTAGGCGTCATCCTCCGCGAAGGCGGAGGACCCGGCGCCACGCGCCTGCGGCTCTCGCACCCGCGTTGCGGTGGATTCCCGCCTTCGCGGGAGTGACGAAGGGGATTGGCGCATGAAGATCCTGGCAACGAGGAGACTGAAACAATGGACGAGCTGAGGACGGGCTATGCGGAAACCGCCCTGACCAACGGCTACGAATTCACCTCGGGCAGCGGCTACCGGCTGCCCGAGTACCCGTTCGAGGTGCCGGCCGAGCTCGCGAGCGGCAAGGTCGGCGAGCACCCGGTCGTCATCGTCGGCGCCGGACTGGCCGGGCTCACAGCCGCCGCGGCGCTGGCCAGCTATGGCGTGCCGGCCGTGCTGCTGGACGAGGACAACACGGTCGGCGTCAAGGGCGCCTCCTCGCGCGGCATCTGCTACACGCAGAAGTCGCTGGAGATCTTCCATCGCCTGGGGATCTACGAGCGCATCGCGCGCAAGGGGATCCAGTGGAGCGTCGGCCGCACCTTCGCCGGCGAGGACGAGGTCTACTCGTTCGACCTGCGCCAGCAAAGCGGCTACAACCTGTCGATCCAGCCGCCCTTCATCAACATCCAGCAGTTCTACATCGAGGGCTACCTGGTCGAGCGCATCCGCGAGCTGGGTAGCGTGGAACTGCGCTGGAACAACCGCGTCACCGGGTTCGAGCAGGACGCGGCGGGCGCCACCCTGTCCGTCAGCACGCCGGCCGGCGACTACCGCCTGCGGGCCCGCCACGTGATCGACGCGACCGGCTGCCACAGCCCATTCCGCCAGTGGGTGGGCGCCAGCGTCACGGCGAAGAAGGGCGACGACCGCTGGTGCATCGCCGACGTTCGCTTCACCTGCCACCCGCCGGTGGAGCGCCATACCTGGATCGAGGCGCCGTTCAACGAGAACCGCGCGGTCTGGCAGCATTTGATGGGCGACGACGTCTGGCGCATCGACTACCAGATGGCGCCCAACGCCGATCCCGAGGAGGTCAGCCGCGAGGACGTGGTGCGCGAGCGCCTGCAGCGCCAGTTCGGCGCCGACTGCCAGGTCGAGATCGTCTGGGTCGGCCCCTACGCCTACCGCAGCGAATGCGTCGATGCGATGCGGCACGGCTGCGTGTTCTTCGTCGGCGACGCCGCCAAGGTGGTCAGCCCGTTCGGCGCGCGCGGCGGCAACACCGGCATCGCCGACGCCGACAACCTGGCCTGGAAACTGGCCGCCGTGCTCAAGGGCCGCGCGCCCGCCAGCCTGCTGGACAGCTACCACGAGGAGCGGCACGAGGCCGCCCGGCAGAACGTGCAGGTGACCAACCGCACGGCCCGCTTCCTGCGGCCGGCCGACGGCATCGAGCGCGTGTTCCGCACCGCCGCCGTGAGCCTGGCGCGCCAGCATCCCTTCGCCCGCCAGCTCGTGAACACCGGCCGCATGGCGGTGGCCAATCCCTACACCAGCTCGAGCGTGTGCGAGCGCACCGGCGGCCTGTCGGTGCAGAACGTGGCCTTCGAATGGGCCGACGGCTCCCGCGGCGTGGTCAACGACCTGCTGCGCTGGGCCGACGGCCGCCTGCTGCTGCTGGTGTTCGGCGATCCCGGCCGCGCCGGCCTGGCGCGCCTGCGCGAGCTGTCGCAAGCGGCGCCGCTGCGCTGCGTGCAGGTGCTGGGCCCCGGGCAGCGGCCCGGGGCGAGCGAATACGTGCGCGACCCGCTAGGCCACCTGCAGGGCGCCTGCCACGTGTTCGGCCATGCCTGGGCGCTGCTGCGGCCCGACAGCTACGTTGCCGCCACGGGCGAGAGCGTGGATGCCAGCCTGGTGCAGGCCATCGCCTGCGCGCTGGGCACGCGCGGAGCCGACGCATGAAGCTGCCCACCGCCATGAAGACCACCCTGAACTTCCAGGATGCCGACACCTTCTACGAACAGCTCCTGGACGCCCACCAGGGCCTGACACGGGAACAGTCGGAATTGCTCAATGCCCGCCTGATCCTGCTGCTGGCCAACCAGGTCGGCGATGCGCAAGTCCTGCGCGATTGCGTGCAGGCCGCGGCCGCCCTGCCGCAGCCCCCGGGCGCGACGGCGCCTGCGCCCGAATAAAATCGGGCCTTCCCCGCTCGCCGCATCCGCGGGTGCCGTGACCACGGTGCCCGCGGGCGCGGCATTTGATCGCCCAGCCATGTCCGACACTCCCGCCCAGCCCGGCCTGAACAGCCTGACCAAGTCCTTCGAACCCGCCGCGATCGAGGCGCGCTGGGGGCCGGCCTGGGAGCAGCGCGGCTACGGCCGGGCCGGCTGGCGCGGCACGGGCGAGCCCCGGGACGGCGAACCCGCCTTCGCCATCCAGCTGCCGCCGCCCAACGTGACCGGCACGCTGCACATGGGGCACGCGTTCAACCAGACCATCATGGACAGCCTCACGCGCTACCACCGGATGGGCGGGTTCAACACGCTGTGGGTGCCGGGCACCGACCACGCCGGCATCGCCACCCAGATCGTGGTGGAGCGCCAGCTGCAGCAGCAGGGCCAGAGCCGGCACGACCTGGGCCGCAAGAACTTCGTCGAGCGGGTCTGGGAGTGGAAGCGCCAGTCGGGCAACACCATCACCACGCAGATGCGCCGCCTGGGCGACAGTGTGGACTGGTCGCACGAGTACTTCACGATGGACGAGAACCTGTCGGCCATCGTCACCGAGACCTTCGTGCGCCTGTACGAGCAGGGCCTGATCTACCGCGGCAAGCGGCTGGTGAACTGGGACCCGGAACTCAAGACCGCGGTCAGCGACCTCGAGGTCGAGAGCCAGGAGGAGGACGGCTTCCTCTGGCACATCCAGTACCCGCTGGCGGACGGCAGCGGCTCGCTCACCGTGGCCACCACCCGGCCCGAGACCATGCTGGGCGACGTCGCCGTGATGGTCCATCCCGAGGACGAGCGCTACCGGCACCTGGTCGGCAAGGCTGTGAAGCTGCCGCTGTGCGGGCGCGACATCCCGGTCATCGCCGACGCCTACGTGGATCGCGAATTCGGCACCGGCGTGGTCAAGGTCACCCCGGCGCACGACACCAACGACTACGCGGTCGGCCAGCGCCATGGCCTGCCGATCATCGGCGTGCTGACGCTGGACGCAAAGATCAACGACAACGCGCCGGCCGCCTACCGCGGCCTGGACCGCTTCGAGGCGCGCAAGCGCGTGGTGGCCGACCTGGAAGCGCAAGGCCTGCTGGCCGAGACGAAGAAGCACAAGCTGATGGTGCCGCGCTGCGCCCGCACCGGCCAGGTGATCGAGCCGATGCTGACCGACCAGTGGTTCGTGGCCATGACCAAGGTCAGCGAGCAGGATCCCGCGGGCAAGTCCATCGCCCAGAAGGCGATCGACGCCGTGCGCTCCGGCCAGGTGCGCTTCGTGCCCGAGAACTGGATCAACACCTACAACCAGTGGATGGACAACATCCAGGACTGGTGCATCTCGCGCCAGCTCTGGTGGGGCCACCAGATTCCCGCCTGGTACGACGAGGCGGGCAACGTGTACGTGGCGCGCAGCGAGGCCGAGGCGCAACAGCAGGCGCCCGGCAAGGCGCTGCGGCGCGACGAGGACGTGCTGGACACGTGGTATTCGTCGGCGCTGGTGCCGTTCTCCACGCTGGGCTGGCCGGACAAGACGCGCGACCTCGAGCTGTACCTGCCCTCCAGCGTGCTGGTCACCGGCTACGACATCATCTTCTTCTGGGTCGCCCGGATGATCATGATGACCACCCACTTCACCGGGCAGGTGCCGTTCCGCGACGTGTACATCCACGGCCTGGTGCTGGACGCGCACGGCCGCAAGATGAGCAAGTCCGAGGGCAACGTGCTGGACCCGGTGGACCTGATCGACGGCATCGAGCTGGGGCCGCTGCTGGACAAGCGCACCACCGGCCTGCGCAAGCCCGAGACGGCGCCGCAGGTGCGCAGGAACACCGAAAAGGAGTTCCCCGAGGGCATCCCGGCCTACGGCGCCGACGCGCTGCGCTTCACCTTCGCGTCGATGGCCTCGCTCGGGCGCAGCATCAATTTCGATTCGAAGCGCTGCGAGGGCTACCGCAACTTCTGCAACAAGCTCTGGAACGCTTCGCTGTTCGTGCTGATGAACTGCGAAGGCCAGGACTGCGGCCTGAGGGAACACACCAAGGCCGACTGCCAGCCGGGCGGCCCGGCCCACGGCTATTTGCGCTTCAGCCAGGCCGACCGCTGGATCGCCTCGGCGCTGCAGAAGGTGGAGGCGGACGTCGCCCAGGGCTTTGCCGACTACCGCCTGGACAACGTCGCCAACGCGATCTACGACTTCGTCTGGAACCAGTACTGCGACTGGTACCTGGAGATCGCCAAGGTGCAACTGCGCACCGGCGACGAGGCGCAGCAGCGCGCCACCCGCCGCACCCTGATCCGCACGCTGGAAGCCATCCTGCGGCTGGCGCACCCGGTCATCCCCTTCATCACCGAGGAGCTGTGGCAGAAGGTCGCCCCGGTGGCCGGCATCGACGGCGCGTCGGTCAGCATCGCCCGCTATCCGCAGGCCCAGCCGGAAAAGATCGACGAGGCCGCGATCGCCTACATGGACCGCCTCAAGGCGCTGGTGGACACCTGCCGGCAACTGCGCGGCGAGTTGAACGTGTCACCCGGCACGCGCTTGCCGCTGTATGCGGTGGGCGATGCGGCCTTCCTCGGCGAGGTGGCGCCGGTGCTGCAGGCCCTGGCGCGCCTGAGCGAAGTGAAGGTGTTCGACGACGAGGCCGCCTGGGCCGCCGCCGCCAAGGCCGCGCCGGTGGCGGTGGCCGGCGAAGCGCGCCTGTGCCTGTTCATGGAAATCGACGTGGCCGCCGAGAAGGCGCGGCTGGCCAAGGAGGCGGCCCGCATCGAAGGCGAACTGGCCAAGGCCCAGGGCAAGCTGGCCAACGAAGCCTTCGTCGCCAAGGCGCCGCCGGCCGTGATCGAACAGGAACGCAAGCGCATCGCCGATTTCGGCGCCACGCTGGCGCGCTTGCGCGAGCAACTGGCGCGGTTGGGCTGAGACGGGGGGCCGGAATCCTCCGTTTGCTGCCGACCGGCGGGGTCGCTCCGAGCCTGCGCTTCGAGCGCCGGCTCGACGCCGAGTTGTCGTCGGCCTTTTCCTACACGGGCCGACGGTCGCCCTGGGCCATCATGGGTCCAGGCATCGGGCCCCCCGCTGCCTCGCACGAGGGCACTTCATGGGTTCGACACTTGGCGACACCGGACGGTCAGGGGCGATTATCACCGGCATCACCGGGCAGGACGGCGCCTACCTTGCCGAGTTGCTCCTGTCGAAGGGCTACCAGGTCTACGGCACTTATCGCCGCACCAGTTCAGTCAACTTCTGGCGCATCGAGGAACTGGGCCTCAGGCAACACCCCAACCTGCACCTGGTCGAGTACGACCTCACCGACCTGGGCGCGGGCATCCGCCTTCTGCAATCCACCGGCGCCGCCGAGGTTTACAACCTGGCCGCCCAGAGCTTCGTGGGCGTGTCATTCGAGCAACCGCTGACCACGGCCGCGATCACGGGCCTGGGCGCGGCCAACCTGCTGGAGGCCATCCGGATCGTCGACACGGGCATCCGCTTCTACCAGGCCAGCACCTCCGAGATGTTCGGCAAGGTGCAGGCGATCCCGCAGGTGGAGTCGACGCCGTTCTATCCGCGCAGCCCTTACGGCGTGGCCAAGCTGTACGCGCACTGGATGACGGTGAACTACCGCGAGAGCTACGGCATCTTCGGCGCCAGCGGGATCCTGTTCAACCACGAGAGCCCCTTGCGCGGCCGCGAGTTCGTCACCCGCAAGATCACCGACTCGTTCGCCAAGATCAGGCTTGGCCACCTGGACGTGCTGGAACTCGGCCATCTCGGCGCCAAGCGGGATTGGGGCTACGCCAAGGAATACGTGGAAGGCATGTGGCGCATGCTGCAGGCCGACAAGCCCGACACCTGGCTCCTGGCCACCAGCCGCAGCGAGACGGTTCGGGAGTTCGCGCGGCTGGCGGCACAGGCCGCCGGGTTCGACCTTGTTTTCGAAGGCCAGGCGGAGAAGGAAGTGGGCATTGACCGCCGGTCGGGCCGCACGCTGGTGCGCGTCGATCCGCGGTTCTATCGCCCGGCCGAGGTGGACCTGTTGATCGGCGATGCAGCCAAGGCCCGGCGCGAGTTGGGCTGGGAGCCCAGGACCCCGCTGGAGCAGTTGTGCCAGATGATGGTGGAAGCCGACATCCGTCGCAACCAGAACGGCGCTTCCTTCTGAGGGACATGCGCAAGGTCTTCGTGACCGGTGCCGGCGGCTTCACGGGCCGGCACATGGCCGTGGAACTGGCCGCGCACGATTACGAGCCGATCGGGTTCTTCGGTACTTCAGTCCGCCAGCCGGCGCCGGAATTCCGCGGCGCCTTAGTGGGCAACCTGCTCGATCCGGCCTGCATTGGCCGTGCGGTTGCTGCCGTGCAACCGGACCTGGTGGTGCACCTGGCCGGCCAGGCGTTCGTCGACCACGGCAACGCGGATGAGCTGTACCGCACCAACCTGCTGGGCACGCGCAACCTGCTGGAGGCACTCGCTGCCCTGGCCGTGCCACCGGCCATGACGCTGCTGGCGAGCAGTGCGAACGTGTACGGCAATGCGGAGGTGGAGTTGCTGGACGAGACCATCGCAGCAGCGCCCGCCAACGATTACGCCGTCAGCAAGCTGGCCATGGAGTACATGGCGGGTTTGTACCGGCATCGCCTGCCGCTGGTGGTCACCCGACCGTTCAATTACACCGGCGTGGGGCAAACGACCCGGTTCCTGATCCCGAAGATCGTCGACCACGCGCGGCGCAGGGCGAAGGTCATCGAACTGGGCAACCTCGACGTCGCGCGCGATTTTTCGGACGTCCGCGTGGTCGCGACGGCCTACCGGCGCCTGCTCGAGTGCCCCGGCGCCGCCGGCAGGGTCGTGAACGTCTGTTCCGGCCAAGCGTTGACCCTTCGTGAGATCTTGCAACTGGTGCAGGCGATCTCCGGGCACGAACTGCCGGTCCGGGTCAATCCGGCCCTTGTCCGCGCCAACGAGGTCCGCAAGCTGCGCGGCAGCCGCGCCCTGCTCGAGTCCCTGACGGGCCCGCTGGCGCCGATTGCCCTGCGCGACACGCTGGCCTGGATGCTGGAGTGAGCCGGCGTCCCGTTTCGGATGGCCCGTTCCCGGTGGCGGACAATAGGGACCCCATGAAACGCAGACACCTTCTCCTCTCCGGCGCCGCGGCGGTCGCGGCCTTTCCGAGCTTCGCGCAGCCGCAGCGCGTGATCCGGCTGATCGTCCCCTACGCCCCCGGCGGTCCGCTCGACATCACGGCCCGCGTGCTGGCCGACCGCGTAAAGGACACGCTGGGCACCGTGATCATCGAGAACAAGCCGGGCGCCGGCGGCAACATCGGCTCCGACATGATCGCCAAGGCCACGCCGGACGGCACCACCATCGGCATCGCGGCGGTCGCCACCCACGCGATCAACCCCTGGCTGTTCAGCAAGATGCCTTTCGATCCGGCCAAGGACTTCACCGCCATCACGCAGATGGTGCGGGTGCCCAACGTGCTGGTGATGAACGCCGAGGCGGCCGAGCGCCTGAAGATCAACTCGCTGGCCGACCTGATCCGCTATGCCAAGGCGAACCCGGGCAAGCTCAATTACGGCAGCGGCGGCAACGGCAGCGCCGGCCACCTGGCCGGCGAGATGTTCAAACGCGATGCCGGCATCTTCGCGGTGCACATCCCGTTCAATGGCGGCAACCCGGCGCAACTGGCGCTGCTGTCCGGCCAGGTCGACTTCAACTTCGACAACCTGGCCACGGCGGCGCCCAACATCCGCGCCGGCAAGCTCAAGGCGATGGCCGTCACCACGCTGCAGCCCTCGCCCAACCTGCCCGGCGTGCCGCCGGTCGCCGACACCCTGAAGGGCTTTGCGATCGACACCTGGTGGGGACTGGTGGCACCGGCAGGGACGCCGGCCGATGCCGTCCAGCGCCTGAACCAGGCCTTCGTCGCGGCGCTGCAATCGCCGGAGACCAAGACCCGATTCGCCGGGCTGATGGCCGAGCCGGTGCCGACCACGCCGGAGCAGTTCGCCGCCTTCATGAAGGCCGAACTGGCCCGCTACGAGAAGATCGTCAAGGCCTCCGGCGCCAAGGTCGATTGATTGATGCGCGCGGGCCACGGGTGAACCGGGCCAATCGTCTCCGGCGGTAACAGCCCGCCCCCGCCGTGCGCGGGGGCGAAGCCGGCCCGGCGGCAAACTGCGCGGCGCCCGCGCTATCGAAAGAGAAGCGGCCGTGTAACGGTCCTACGCTTCGTGTACGAATTTTCCGACAGCCGACCAGCTACATCCGACCTAGATTGTTCCAACGGGAAACATGGAGGAGCACGGTCATGCAAGCTGTCGGATACCTCGCCTCGGGCTCGGCGGTGCTGGGCCTCGTGCTGGCCCTGGCCGCGCCCGCACACGCCCAGCTGACGTCACCGACCGCCGATCCGTGGGCCTCGCGCGCCGCCGCCGGGGCGGATCGCATCGGGCTGCATCCGTCCGGCGCGCCCTTGACCATCGGCTGCGGCGCCTCGCTGTTGCCGTGCGGCAGCGAAGCTGCCGCCTTGCAGGCCCGGGAACCGTCGGCCTTCCGCTGGAACCTGGAGCTGTCGCAGCTGTACCTGGGTACGGCCGACCGCCTGGTGCCCGGCACCCCGCGCGAGGGCCTGAACCTGAGCCTGGTGGGCCGCAAGCCGCTGTTCGGCAGCCGCTTCTCGGTGTACGGCAAGGTCGGCACCACCTACGGCTACTCGGATGAAAACGCCGCCTTCAGCGGCGGGCCGGACAGCGCCCATGGCCTGTCGTTCGGCGCCGGCCTGAGCATGGCGGTGACACCGGGCCTGTCGGCGACGCTGGGCTGGGACAGCCACGACCTGCGCCTGGGCGGCGGCGGACGCGAGTCCGTGCGGGCGCTGGGCCTGGGCTTGCAGTACCGGTACTGAGCACGGCGCCGGTCGGCCTGGCCTCGTTCAGCAACGGGGAGGCAGACCGGACGGCCCTCTCCCCGCGGGGAGAGGGGGTGAATCACTCGCCCAGGTAGGCGGCGCGCACCTTCGGGTCGCTGAGCATCTCGCGCGCTCCGCCACTCATGGTGATGACGCCGGACTCCATCACGTAGGCACGGTCGGCCACCTGCAGCGCGCGGCTGGCGTTCTGCTCCACCAGCAGCATGGTGACGCCCTGGGCATAGACCTCGCGCACCACCTCGAAGATCTTGTCCACCATGATGGGCGACAGGCCCATCGAGGGCTCGTCGAGCAGCAGCAGCTTGGGCCGGCTCATCAGCGAGCGGCCCATTGCCAGCATCTGCTGCTCGCCGCCCGACATGGTGCCGGCGAGCTGGTCCTTGCGCTCCTTCAGCCGCGGAAAGATCGTGAAGACCTTGTCCAGGTCCTCGGCGATGCCGGCCTTGTCGTTGCGGATGTGCGCCCCCATCAGCAGGTTCTCGGTGATCGACATGCGCGTGAACACGCCGCGGCCTTCCGGCACCATGGCCAGGCCCTGCTTGACCAGATCCCAGGCACCGCGGCCGCGGACGCTCTGGCCCAGGTACTGGATGTCGCCGTCGCTGATCGGCTGCAGGCCGGTGATGGCCTTCATGGTCGTGGTCTTGCCGGCGCCATTGGATCCGATCAGCGTGACCAGCTCGCCTTGTCGGACCTCGAAATCCACGCCCTTGACGGCCTGGATGCCGCCGTACGCGACCCGCAGGCCGTTGACCTTCAGGAGCACTTCGCCAGCCATCTCAATGGCCTCCCGTTCCGAGGTAGGCCTCGATCACTTTTTCGTTCTTCTGCACATCGGCGGGCGTGCCTTCGGCGATCTGCTTGCCGTAGTCGAGCACGGTGACGCGGTCGCACAGGCCCATCACCAGCTTCACGTCGTGCTCGATCAGCAGGATGGTGCGGTCGTCCTTGCGGATGCGGTCGATCAGCTCGCGCAGCTGCACCTTCTCGGTGGCGTTCATGCCGGCGGCCGGCTCGTCCAGCGCGATCAGCTGCGGATCGGTGGCCAGCGCGCGCGCGATTTCCAGGCGCCGCTGATCGCCGTACGACAGGGTGCGCGCCTTGTAGTCGGCGTAGCGGCCGATGCCCACGTAGTCGAGCAGTTCCTGCGCGCGCTGGGCGATCTGGCGCTCTTCCTCCTTGAACTTGTGGGTGCGGAACACCGCCCCCCACAGTCCGGAGGCGGTGCGGGTGTGCCGGCCCACCATCACGTTCTCCAGCGCCGTCATGTCGGCGAACAGGCGGATGTTCTGGAAGGTGCGGGCAATGCCGGCCTTGGCCACCTCGTGCACCGCGGTCGGCTTGTACGGCTTACCCGCCAGCTCGAAGCTGCCGCTGTCGGGGCTGTACAGGCCGGTGATGACGTTGAAGAACGTGGTCTTGCCCGCGCCGTTGGGACCGATCAGGCCGTAGATCTCGCCGCGCCGGATGGTCAGGCCGACATCGGACAGGGCTTGCAGGCCACCGAAGCGCTTGGAGATGCCGGCGACGTTGAGGATGTTCTCTGCCATGGCCATTCCTCAGCGCTTGACCTGCTGCAGCGACTTGCCATGCTCCGGCGCCGGCCACAGGCCGCGCGGGCGCATCAGCATCACGACGATCATGGCCAGCGCGATCAGCAACTGGCGCAGGATGGCGGGGTCGAGCCGCCCGCCGGTGGCCGCCTGCAGGTCGAGCACGCCCGACACCCAGCGCAGCACCTCGGGCAGCGCCGATAACAGCACCGCGCCGAGGATCACGCCCGGCAGGTAGCCGATACCGCCCAGCACCACCATGGCGACGATCATGATCGACTCCATCAGGCTGAACGACTCGGGCGAGACGAAGCCCTGGAAGGCCGCGAACATGGCGCCCGACACGCCGCCGAAAGTGGCGCCCATGGCGAAGGCCAGCAGCTTCATGTTGCGGGTGTTGATGCCCATCGCCTTGGCGGCGATCTCGTCCTCGCGGATCGCCATCCAGGCGCGGCCGATGCGCGACAGCTCCAGCCGATGGCAGATGACCACGCTCAGCACCACCAGCGCCAGGAACAGGTAGTAGTACAGCGTGACGCTGCTGACGCGGAAGTCGCCGATGTCCAGGAAGCGGCCGAGGTTCAGGCCGGGGATGCCGAACGCGTCGAACTTGAGCAGCGTGATCGAGTCGATCTGGCCGAGTCCCTTGGGACCGTTGGTCAGGTTGACCGGGTGGTCCAGGTTGTTCAGGAACACCCGGATGATCTCGCCGAAGCCCAGGGTCACGATGGCCAGGTAGTCGCCGCGCAGCTTCAGGGTGGGCGCCCCCAGGATGGCGCCGAAGATCCCCGCGATCAACGCCCCGAGCGGCACCACCAGCCAGATCGACGTGTGCAAACCTTCCGGAAACGTCTGGGCGAACCAGGCGAAGGTGTTGGACAGGTGCGGCGACGCCATCAGCGCGTACATGTAGGCGCCGATGGCGAAGAAGGCGACGAAGCCCAGGTCCAGCAGCCCGGCGTAGCCGACGACGATGTTCAGCCCCAGCGCGAGCAGCACGTACAGCAGGGCGATGTCGGCGATGCGGACCCAGAAGTTCCCCATCCACTGCAGCCCCAACGGCAGCACCAGCAGCGCAACGGCCGCCACCACGATCAGCAGCGTCTTCTTGTGCTTTTCCATGGCAGCTCCTTCAGGCGCGGTCGGCCACGCGTTCGCCCAGCAGGCCGGAAGGCCGCAGGGTCAGCACCGCGATCAGCACGATGAACGCGAAGATGTCGGCGTAGTGGCTGCCCAGCACGCCGCCCGTGAGCACGCCGATGTAGCCGGAGCCGATCGCCTCGATCAGGCCGAGCAGGATGCCGCCGACCACGGCGCCGGCCAGGTTGCCGATGCCGCCGAACACCGCCGCGGTGAACGCCTTCAGGCCGGGCAGGAAGCCCATGGTGTGCTGCACCGTGCCGTAGTTGGACGCGTACATCACGCCGGCGATGGTGGCCAGCACGGCGCCAATGATGAAGGTGGCCGAGATCACCATGTCGGGCTTGACGCCCATCAGCGCGGCAACCTTCGGGTTCTCGGCCGTGGCACGCATCGCGCGGCCCAGGCGGGTGTAGTTCACCAGGTAGGTCAGGACGCCCAGCGAGATCGCCGTCAGCGCCAGGATCATGATCTGGGTGGTGGTGATCACCGCTCCGCCGACTTCGAAGGGCTTGACCGGCAGCAGGGTGGGGAAGGGCTTGTAGTTCGGCTTGAAAACGATCATCGCCAGCGTCTGCAGCAGCAGCGACATGCCGATGGCGGTGATCAGGGGCGCCAGCCTTGGGCTGTTGCGCAGTGGCCGATAGGCGATTTTCTCGATGGAGAAGTTCAGCGCCGCAGCGACCACGCAGGCGATGAGCGTGGCGAGCAGCAGTAGCAGCCAGCCGGGTAACCCGGGCATGGACTCCTGCATGGTCACGATGATGCTCCAGCTGGTGAGCGCGCCCACCATCAGGACCTCGCCGTGGGCAAAGTTGATCAGGTTGATGACGCCGTACACCATGGTGTAACCCAGGGCGATCAAGGCATACATGCTGCCGAGGACCAGACCGTTGATGATCTGCTGCAGCAGGATTTCCATAAGAGGTATCTCCGTTTCTATGCCGGGCGTCTTGCGCCGGTCGACCCGTTTTCCATCGGGCTTCAGGGTCGGCGGTGCGGCCTCGTGGGCACGTCCGCCATTTAGCAAAAAAAACCCGCATGCAGGCGGGTTTGAAGCACGGCAAATTCTAGCGAAGCACATCCGCTGCATCGGGCGGAGATCGCCCCGGGTTTTCCCGCGTTGATGCAACGCCGCTGCGACGACTCATGGGTGATCAGCGTTGCTGATCATTGAGCGCGCGCAACTCGCGCAGCTTGTCGGCGATACGAATTTCCAGCCCGCGCTCCACCGGACGGTAGAACTGCGGCGGCTCCATGCCGTCGGGAAAATAGTTCTCCCCGGCGGCGAAGCCGCCCGCTTCGTCATGCGCGTAGCGGTAGCCCTTGCCGTAGTCGAGGTCCTTCATCAGGCGCGTAGGCGCGTTGCGCAGGTGCAGCGGCACCGGGCGCGTGCCGTCCTGGCGCACGAAGGCGCTGGCCTGCTTGTAGGCGGTGTAGGCGGCGTTCGACTTGGGCGCCACCGCCAGGTACACGGCGCATTCGGCCAGTGCGAGTTCGCCTTCGGGCGAACCCAGGCGTTCGTAGGTCTCGGTCGCGTCCAGCGCCAGCCGCAGCGCGCGCGGATCGGCCAGGCCGATGTCCTCCACCGCCATGCGGATCAGGCGGCGCGCGAGGTAGCGCGGATCGGCGCCGCCGTCGAGCATGCGAACCAGCCAGTACAGCGCGGCATCGGGGTCGGAGCCGCGCACCGACTTGTGCAGCGCGCTGATGGTGTCGTAGAACTGTTCGCCACCCTTGTCGTAGCGCCGCATGCGCTCGCCCAGCACCCTGAGCAGCCAGGCGTCGCTGATCTCGGCCCGCTGCTCCTTGCCCGCCGCGACGGCCAGCGTCTCCAGCGTGTTGAGCAGGCGGCGCGCGTCGCCGTCGGCGTAGGCAATCAGGCGGTCGCGGGCAGCCTCTTCCAGCGCCGGGACCGCGCCGATCGCCTGCGACTTGCCGACGATCTGCTGCAGGTCGGCCTCCTGCAGCGGCTGCAGCACGTACACAGCGGCACGCGACAGCAAAGCAGAGTTCACCTCGAACGACGGGTTCTCGGTGGTGGCGCCGATGAAGGTGAACAGGCCCGACTCGACGTGCGGCAGGAAGGCGTCCTGCTGGCTCTTGTTGAAGCGGTGCACCTCGTCGACGAACACGATGGTGCGCTGCGGCTGCAGGCCGTCGCGCGCCTTCTGCGCCAGCTCCACCGCATCGCGGATGTCCTTCACGCCGCCCAGCACCGCGCTGATGCTGATGAACTGGGCGTCGAAGGCGTCCGCCATCAGGCGGGCAATGGTGGTCTTGCCGGTGCCCGGCGGGCCCCACAGGATGCAGCTGTGCGGCTGGCCCGATTCGAAGGCGATGCGCAGCGGCATGCCTTCGCCCAGCAGGTGCTGCTGGCCGACCACCTCGCCCAGCGATTTCGGGCGCAGTCGTTCGGCAAGCGGGATGTGGTCGGTGGCGCGGGGCTTGGGCACCGGGGGAGTGTAGGGCCGTGCATCCACGGCTCGTCTTTCACGAACGCCGCCGAGGGCCGCTATTGCCGCAGCACGTCGGCGCCCTTGGGCACCGTGAAGTTGAAGGTGCCGGCCGGGATCGGCACGTTGAGCTGGAGCTTGTCGAAGCTCATCACGGACTTCTGGCCGAAACTGTCCAGGATCTCCAGCACGGACAGTGCCTCACCGCGGAAGCCGACCCGCACGCTGGTGAGCTGGCCTTCCCTGCTGCGCGGCGTGGCCGTCACCCATTGCAGGCCATCGCGATCGGGCGCGGCCTTCAGCTCGAAGTCCTTGCGCAGGGCCTCCAGGTCCGGCGCCGCGGCGATCAGCGCGGCCGGCGTGCTGCCCAGCACCGACTGCTGCCTGCGCGCGGTCACCTGGTTGAGGTCCGCGTCGTACAGCCACAGCGTCGTTCCGTCGGCCACCAGGGTCTGCTGGAACGGCTTGCGGTAGTCGAAGCGGAAGCGGCTGGGTCGCGCGAACTCGAAGCTGCCGGTGGAGGTCTTGCTGCGCGCTGCCTGGCCCTCCCGGGGCGGGGAGGTCACGACCTGGGTGAAGTCGGCGCGCCCGGTGCGGGCGTTCTTGACGAATTGCTCCAGCGCCTGCAGGCCGTCGGCGTGGGCTGCGGCGGCGGCAAGGGCCAGGGCAAGGGGCACGAGCAGTTTCTTCATCAGGTCGTCAGTCGGCGGCAGAAGGTGCGATCCTGCTTGGTCCGGCCCGGCGGCGGGGAAGTTCGCAACCAGCCGTTACTCGGCGCGCGAGGGCACCACGATCTCGCGCTGGCCCTGGCCGTTCATGGCGCTGACCAGCCCGGCCTTCTCCATGTCCTCGACCAGCCGCGCCGCCCGGTTGTAGCCGATCTTCAGGTGGCGCTGGACCAGCGAGATGCTGGCCTTGCGGTTCTTCAGCACCACTTCCACCGCCTGGTCGTACATCGGGTCCTTCTCGCCGCCGCCTTCGCCCAGGTCGCCGGCGCCGCCCTCGTCATCGACCGTGCCGCCTTCCAGCACGCCCTCGATGTAGTTGGGTTCGCCGCCCTGCTCCTTCAGGTAGGCCACCACGCGGTGCACTTCGTCGTCGCTGACGAAGGCGCCGTGCACGCGCACCGGCAGCCCGGTGCCGCTGGCCATGTACAGCATGTCGCCCATGCCCAGCAGCGCCTCGGCGCCCATCTGGTCGAGGATGGTGCGGCTGTCGATCTTGCTGGACACCTGGAAGGCGATCCGGGTCGGGATGTTGGCCTTGATCAGGCCGGTGATCACGTCGACGCTGGGGCGCTGGGTGGCCAGGATCAGGTGGATGCCGGCGGCGCGCGCCTTCTGCGCGAGGCGGGCGATCAGCTCCTCGATCTTCTTGCCGACCACCATCATCAGGTCGGCCAGCTCGTCGATGACGACCACGATGTGCGGCAGGCGCTCCAGCGGCTCGGGGCTGTCGGGCGTCAGGCTGAACGGGTTGTAGATGAACTGTTCCTTGGCCTTGGCCTCGTCGATCTTGACGTTGTAGCCGCCGAGGTTGCGCACGCCGAGCTTGCTCATCAGCTTGTAGCGGCGCTCCATCTCGGCCACGCACCAGTTCAGGCCGTGCGCGGCCTGCCGCATGTCGGTGACGACCGGCGCCAGCAGGTGCGGGATGCCCTCGTAGACCGACATCTCCAGCATCTTGGGGTCGATCATCAGCAGGCGCACGTCGCGCGCCTCGGCCTTGTACAGCAGCGACAGGATCATCGCGTTGATGCCCACCGACTTGCCCGAACCGGTGGTGCCGGCCACCAGCACGTGCGGCATCTTGGCCAGGTCGGCCACCACGGGGTTGCCGACGATGTCCTTGCCCAGGCCGATGGTCAGCAGCGAACGGGCCTCGTTGTAGACCTGCGAGCCGAGGATCTCCGAAAGCCGGATCGACTGCCGCTTGGCGTTGGGCAGCTCCAGCGCCATGTAGTTCTTGCCGGGGATGGTCTCGATCACGCGGATGGAGACCAGCGACAGCGAGCGGGCCAGGTCCTTGGCCAGGTTGACCACCTGCGAGCCCTTCACCCCGGTGGCCGGCTCGATCTCGTAGCGCGTGATCACCGGGCCGGGCTGGGCCACCACCACCCGCACCTCGACGCCGAAGTCCTTGAGCTTCTTCTCGATCAGCCGCGAAGTCATCTCCAGCGTCTCGGGCGACACCGACTCCTGGCGGGCCTGCGCACCGTCGAGCAGGTCCACCTGCGGCAGCTTGCTGTCGGGCAACTCGGTGAACAGCGGCTTCTGGCGCTCCTTGGTCACGCGCTGGCTGCGCGGCACCTCCGCCAGCACCGGCTCGATCAGCACCGGGGTGGGGTGGTGCAGCTCGACCTCGATGCGCTCCTCCTGCACGGTCACCTGCCGTTCGCGCGCGGCCTGCTGGCCCAGCGCCAGGTCCTGGGCGATCTCGCGCTTCTCGCGGCGCGCGGCGATGAAGGTCTCGATGCGCGCGCCAATGCGTTCGGCCACGTGGGCCCAGGAGAAGCGGAACACCAGGGCAGCGCCCAGGACGCCGACGGCGACGAACACCAGGCCGGAACCGGCAAAGCCCAGCCACTGCACGCCGGCCGGGCCGACCAGGAACCCGAGTGCGCCGCCGGCGTGATCCGGCAGCAGCTCTTCCAGCCGGTACAGGCGTGACCATTCGAGCCCGGTGCTGGCGCACAGCAATGCAGCCAGCCCGATCCAGAACGCAAGGCGGCTGCCGAAGAAACCGGTGTGCACGTCGCCGCTGCCGCCCCGCATCCAGCGCGCCAGCGTGGCGAGCCAGGCGCGCAGGCCCGCGGCCAGGCACCACCAGACCGAGAAGCCGAGCAGGAAATAGCTGGCATCGGCCAGCCAGGCACCGAGGCGCCCGCCCCAGTTGGCCACTGGCGCGCCGGTGCCGGAGGTGGAGAACGCCGGGTCGGTCGGCGAATGGCTGGCCAGGGCCAGCAGCCAGAACAGCAGCGCGGCGCCGCCGATCACCAGGGCGATCTCGTGCGCGAAGCGGACGGCGGGACGGGGCGCGGCGGCGGTGCTGCCGCCTTCGGCGAGGGTATCGAGCGAATACGTCATCCGGCGCGAAGCTTACCGCCGGGCTCAACCGTGCGCCAACCGGCGTGACCGCTGCGCAACGCTGCCGCAGCGGATGCCGCTGCGCTCAGCCCAGCGTGCCGAGGCGCTCCTTGACCAGCATCGAGCCGTCCTCGCGGGTCTCGATGAAGCCGCGGTCCTCCAGGTCCTTCATCACGCGGCTGACCATCTCGCGCGAGGCGCCGACCATCTTGGCGATGTCCTGGCGCGAGATGCGCTCGCGGATCACGTTGTGGCCCTCGCGGTCGGGCACGGCGAACTCGAGCAAGGCGCGCGCCACCCGGCCGTACACGTCCATCAGCGCCAGCGATTCGATCTTGCGGTCGGCCTGGCGCAGCCGCTGCACCAGCCCCTTCATGATGGCGTAGGCCATCGAGCTGTTCTCGGGCAGGCAGCGCGCGAACTCGGAGCGGCCCAGCGCCAGCATGTCGGTCTGCACCTCGGCGCGCACCGTGGCGGAATGCGCCTCGTTGTCGATCAGGCTCATCTCGCCGATGTAGTCGCCCGGGCTGAGGGTGGCCAGGATCACTTCGCGGCCGCGCTTGTCGGAGGTGATCACGCGCACCCGGCCGGTGAGGATGATGAACAGCGTGTTGGACTTCTCGCCCTGCTCGACGATGGTCTCGCCGCGCTTGAAGCGGCGCTTGACGACGGCGTCGGCAACGGACTCGGCCTGGTTGGATGTGAGCAATGCGAACAACGGGACCCTGCGGATCAGCTCCAGGTTGGACAGCATCGACATCCGGTTCCCTCCATGAGCAGCCGCGCAAGCGGTTCTTACAATCGATGGGATAGGGGCCCGTGGGGCGCCCGAGTCGCGAGCGGCACTTGATACCGGTGCCGTTCGTCCCGAAATGTACATCGGCCTGTGACTTTCCACACAGGCCTGAAAGCACCATGAACACCCGTCACGCCCAAGTCCTGATCCTCGGCTCCGGCCCGGCCGGCTACACCGCCGCCGTCTATGCCGCGCGCGCCAACCTCAAGCCCCTGCTGATCACCGGCATCGCCCAGGGCGGCCAGCTGATGACCACCACCGAGGTCGACAACTGGCCGGCCGACGTCAATGGCGTGCAGGGCCCCGAGCTGATGCAGCGCTTCCTCGAGCACGCCGAGCGCTTCAAGACCGAGATCGTGTTCGACCACATCAACGAGGTCGACCTCGGGCAGCGGCCGTTCAGGCTCAAGGGCGACAGCGGCCAGTACACCTGCGACGCGCTGATCATCGCCACCGGCGCTTCGGCCAAGTACCTGGGGCTGCCATCGGAGCAGCACTTCATGGGCAAGGGCGTCAGTGCCTGCGCCACCTGCGACGGCTTCTTCTACCGCGAGCAGGTCACCAGCGTGATCGGCGGCGGCAACACGGCCGTGGAAGAGGCGCTGTACCTGTCCAACATCGCCAGCAAGGTGTACCTGATCCACCGACGCGACAAGTTCCGCGCCGAGCCCATCCTGGTCGACAAGCTGATGGAGAAGGTCGCCGCCGGCAAGATCGAGCTCAAGCTGTTCAAGACCGTGGAGGAGGTGCTGGGCGACGACAGCGGCGTCACCGGCGTGCGGCTGAAGGACACGCGCAGCGGCGAGACGGAGGACCTGAAGACCCAGGGCTTCTTCGTCGCCATCGGCCACTACCCCAACACCGACATCTTCAAGGGGCAGGTGGAGATGAAGGATGGCTACATCGTCACCCGCTCGGGCCTGAACGGTTTCGCCACCATGACCAGCGTGCCCGGCGTGTTCGCCGCCGGCGACGTGCAGGACCACGTGTACCGGCAGGCCATCACCAGCGCCGGCACCGGCTGCATGGCGGCGCTCGACGCCCAACGGTTCCTGGAGGGGTGACGGACGGGCCCCGCGAGGGGCCTGCCGGCCACTTCCCGTCACGGGGACCCCCACCACCAGCAGCCCGGCCCAAGCCGGTCAAAGCCGGCTCCGACGGGAAACTGGCGCCACGCTATAATTTCGGGCTTTGCTGGAGCCGGGCCTGGGAAGGCCGCGCCGGCGATGGGTTACCGCCACCCTACTGGCGAGGTGAGGCGGGTCGCGAGGCTGCAGCGCAAGCACAGCAGCCGCCAGTGACCGCCGTTGATGCGAATGGAGTGCTTCATGGCACGCGTCTGCGAGGTGACGGGCAAGGGCCCGATGGTGGGGAACAACGTCTCCCACGCCAACAACAAGACCAAGCGCCGGTTCGAAGTGAACCTGCAATACCGCCGTTTCTGGGTCGAGAGCGAGAACCGCTGGGTGCGCCTGCGCATTTCCAATGCCGGCCTGCGCCTGATCGACAAGAAGGGCATCGAAACCGTGCTGGCGGACCTGCGGGCCCGCGGCCAGGCTTAATCCCTAAGGAGCAGCATCATGGCCAGCAAAGGCGGACGCGAAAAGATCAAGCTGGAGTCCACGGCGGGCACCGGCCACTTCTACACCACCAGCAAGAACAAGAAGACGATGCCCGAGAAGATGTCGATCATGAAGTTCGACCCGAAGGCTCGCAAGCACGTCGAGTACAAGGAAATGAAGCTGAAGTGACGTCGCGCCGAAGGCGCAAGTCATTTCAACCCCGCGAAGGCGGGGATCCAGAGAAAGCCCCGCCACGCGGGGCTTTCTTGTCTCAGCGGCTGCAGAAATCCGTACCTGGGCCCAATTTCCCGCGAAAGCGAAGGTCCGAAAAGAAGCCCCGCGCTGCGGGGCTTCTTTTCATCTGGATCCCCCGCCTGCGGGGGATGACACAAGCCTCAGGCGTGCACCGCCCGCAGCTTCATCGAGAACTGGCGCAGCGCCTCGATGCCGCTGCCTTCGGCGCGGCGGCACCAGGCCTGCAGGTCGGCGGCCAGCTGCTCGCGCGAGTGCGAGGTGTTCAGCCAAAGCTGGCGCAGCTCCTCGCGCATGGTGACCATCTGGTCCAGCACCGGATGGGCGGCGCGGGCCTGGGCCAGCTTGGCCCGGGCAGCGGCGGGCACCCGCTCCTCGTCGCGGTGCAGCCATCGCTTGGCCGCCTTCAGCGGCGACAGGTCGGCCTTCTTTTCCTTGAGCAGCTCGATCTCGGCCTTGCAGGCGCGGCGCATCTCGCGCGCATAGCCGGCCATGACCTCGTAGCGGTGGGCGATCAGCGCCTCCAGCGTCTTCTCGTCGGCCACCGGCTTGACCGCACCCAGGCGCAGCTTGGGCGGCACCTTCTTGACCCGGGCCCAGCCCAGCTGCTGCATGGCGCGGATGTAGACCCAGCCGATGTCGAACTCGTACTTCTTCACCGAAAAGCGGGCCGAGGTCGGATAGGTGTGATGGTTGTTGTGCAGTTCCTCGCCGCCGATCAGGATGCCCCAGGGCGAGATGTTGGTGCTGGCGTCGGGCGCCTCGAAGTTGCGGTAGCCCCAGTAGTGGCCGATGCCGTTGACGATGCCGGCGGCGGTGATCGGGATCCAGAGCATCTGCACCGCCCACACGGTCAGGCCGATGGCACCGAACAACGCCACGTCCAGCAGCAGCATCAGCGTCACGCCGAGGGCGCTGAAGCGCGAATACAGGTTCCGCTCGATCCAGTCGTCGGGGGTTCCCAGCCCGTACTTGGCCATCGTCTCCTGGTTCTTCGCCTCCGCGCGATAGAGCTCGGCGCCGCGCCACAGCACGGTGTCGATGCCACGCGTCTGCGGGCTGTGCGGGTCGTCCGGCGTCTCGCACTTGGCGTGGTGCTTGCGATGGATGGCAACCCACTCCTTGGTCACCATGCCCGTGCCGATCCACAGCCAGAAGCGGAAGAAGTGCGAGGGAATCGGCCCCAGCTCCATGGCGCGGTGCGCCTGGGTGCGGTGCAGGAAGATGGTGACGGCGGCGATGGTGACGTGCGTGGTGGCGAGCGTGTACAGCACGATCTCCCACCACGACAGGTTCCACAGGCCGTGGGCCAGCCAGTCGATCGCCGTGTCCAGCACGGCCCACTCGGGAAGCAACATACGTTCGGGGGTCTTTCAGGCAAGGGGCGGCGGGGCGCCGCACCCATCAGATTGATTTTAGGCAACTCGGTTCCTGGTGGCACGCTATTTCCCTGCCAAGCGCCAGGGACCGCCCCGCAGAGCGACTTTGTGCCGCCGCTGCGCCGGCAGCCCGCTGCCCTGGCCCGGCCTTACGGCCGGGCTTCAGGCCCTCTGCCAAGCGGCGGCGAAGAAGCCGTCGGTGCCATGCCGGTGCGGCCACAGCCGCAGGTACTGGTCGCCGGCCGAACCGCCACTGGTCAGGCGATCGCCGGCAATGCCCAGGTGCTGCAGGATGCCGGCCACCGGCAAGGGGCTGAATCCCGGCATGTCGGCGCTGAACGCCTGCGCGATGGCTTCGTTCTCATCGGGCAGCAGGCTGCAGGTGGCATAGACCAGCCGGCCGCCCGGCTTGAGCAGGCGGGCTGCGCTGCGCAGGATGGCCGCCTGCAGCTGGGCCATTTCCTGCACGACCTGCGGCCCCTGGCGCCACTTCAGGTCGGGATTTCGGCGCAGGGTGCCCAGGCCGGAACAGGGCGCATCCACGATCACCCGGTCGATCTTGCCGGCCAGCCGCTTGATGCGGTCGTCGCGCTCGTGGGCGATCGCAGCCGGGTGCACGTTGCTCAGCCGGCTGCGCGCCAGCCGCGGCTTGAGCGCGTCGAGCCGGTGGGCCGAGGTGTCGAAGGCATAGAGCCGGCCGGTGTTGCGCATCGCCGCGCCGAGCGCCAGCGTCTTGCCGCCGGCGCCGGCGCAGAAGTCCACCACCATCTCGCCGCGCCGCGCCTCCAGCAGCAGGGACAGCAGTTGCGAGCCCTCGTCCTGGACTTCGATGGCGCCGCGGGCGAAGGCGTCCAGCCGCGCCAGCGCGGGCTTGCCGTCCAGGCGCAGGCCCCAGGGCGAATACGGCGTGGGCGCCGCCTGCAGCCCGGCCAGCTCCAGCTCATGCCGCACGTCCTCCCGCTTGTCAGTCAGGACGTTGACGCGCACGTCCAGCGGCGCCGGCTGGTTCAGGCTCTCGGCCAGTGCCTGGAACTCGTCGCCGAGCTGCTGGCGCAGCGGCTGGGCCAGCCACTCGGGCAGGTTGTGGCGGTGCGGCTCCAGCAGCTCGGCCGGCTGGACGGCGTCGCAGGCATCCAGCCAGCGCTTTTCCGCCTCGTCCAGCGCGGACTTGAGGAAGTCGCGATCGCCGTGGAAGCCCAGGATCGCCAGCCGCCGGGCCCGGGAGCCGGAGCCCGAGCGCGCCAGGTGCTCGAACAGCAGCTTGCGGCGCAGCACGGCATAGACGGTCTCGGTCAGCGTCGCGCGCTCGCGCGGCCCGAGGTTGCGGTGCTCGCGAAACCAGCGCGACACCACCGCATCGGCCGGGTGTTCGAACTTCAGGACCTGCTCCAGCAGGTCGCTGCAGGCTTGCAGCAGCGCCTTGGGGTGCATGGCTCAGGCTCCCGCGCGCAGCAGCGACTCGATCGCCCGCGGGTAGATCCGGTGTTCCTGCGTCAGCACGCGCGCTGCCAGCGACTGCTCGGTATCGCCGGGCAGCACCGGCACGACCGCCTGCTCGAGGATGGGGCCGAAGTCCAGCTCGGCCGTGACCTGGTGCACGCTGGCGCCGGCCACCCGGCAGCCCGCCTCCAGCGCCCGCCGGTGCGTGTGCAGACCCGGAAAGGCCGGCAGCAGCGAGGGATGGATGTTGATCAGCCGGCCCTGGTAGCGCGCCACGAAGCCGGGCGTCAGGATGCGCATGAAGCCGGCCAGCACGACCAGGCCGGGCTGGTGCCGGTCGATGGCGGCAGCCAGCTCGGCGTCGAAGGCCTCGCGGCTGTCGAACTGCTTGTGGTCGACCACCGCCGTGGCGATCCGCTGCTCGCGCGCGAAGGCCAGGCCGCCGGCGTCGGGCCGGTTGCTGATCACCGCCGCCACCCGCGCGCCGTAGCGCTGCTCCCAGTGCCCCTGCCGGGCTGCGCGCACGATGGCCGCCATGTTGGAGCCGCCGCCGGAGATCAGGATCACGATGTTCTTCATGCCGGCGGCGATTATCCCCAGCCGCCGTGGACGCACCGCGCTGGCGCGCTCCACGGACGCGCTGGCGCCCCGCCGCGCCATGCACTGGGCGGCGCACGGGCGACAGCCCGAAAAGCACGGGCGTGCTAGAAACGGGCGTTGCACGGATTGCCGGAGACGAGAACGATGGATTTGGCTTTCACCCCCGAGGAACAGCAGTTCCGCGAACAGGTCCGCGCCTGGGTGCGCGAAAACCTGCCGCAGGACATCTCGACCAAGGTGCACAACAGCCTGCACCTGAGCCGCGACGACATGCAGCGCTGGGCGAAGATCCTGGGCCAGAAGGGCTGGCTCGGCTATGGCTGGCCGAAGGCATTCGGCGGCCCCGGCTGGACGGCCGTGCAGAAGCACCTGTTCGAGGAAGAGTGCGCCCTGGCCGGCGCGCCGCGCATCGTGCCGTTCGGGCCGGTGATGGTGGCGCCGGTGATCATGGCCTTCGGCTCGCCCGAGCAGCACCGGCGCTTCCTGCCCGGCATCGCCAGCGGCGAGGTGTGGTGGAGCCAGGGCTACAGCGAGCCGGGCTCGGGCTCGGACCTGGCCTCGCTCAAGACCCGCGCCGAGCGCAAGGGCGACAAGTACATCGTCAATGGCCAGAAGACCTGGACCACCCTCGGCCAGTACGGCGAGTGGATCTTCTGCCTGGTGCGCACCAGCACCGAAGGCAAGCCGCAGACGGGCATCTCCTTCCTGCTGATCGACATGAAGTCGCCCGGCATCTCGGTGCGGCCGATCACCATGCTGGACGGCGGGCACGAGGTGAACGAGGTGTTCTTCGACAACGTCGAAGTGCCGGCGGAGAACCTGGTCGGCGAGGAGAACAAGGGCTGGACCTACGCCAAGCACCTGCTGTCGCACGAGCGCACCAACATCGCCGACGTCAACCGCGCCAAGCGCGAGCTGGAGCGCCTCAAGCGCATCGCCAGGTCCGAAGGCGTGTATGACGACCTGCGTTTCCGCGACGAGATCGCGAAGCTGGAAGTGGACGTCGTGGCGCTGGAGATGCTGGTGCTGCGCGTGCTGTCGGCCGAGAAATCGGGCAAGAACCCGCTGGATATCGCCGGCCTGCTGAAGATCAAGGGCAGCGAGATCCAGCAGCGCTACGCCGAGCTGATGATGCTGGCCGGCGGCCCCTACAGCCTGCCCTTCATCCGCGAGGCGATGGAAGCCGGCTGGCAAGGCGACTTTCCCGGCGGCGCCGCCGGCCTGGCGCCGCTGGCGGCCACCTACCTGAACATGCGCAAGACCACGATCTACGGCGGCAGCAACGAAGTCCAGCGGAACATCGTTGCCCAGACCGTGCTCGGCTGAGGAGGCAGGAATGGACTTCGATTTCTCCGACGACCAGGAACAACTGCGCGACGCCGTGCGCAAGTGGGTGGACCGCAGCTACGGCTTCGAGCGGCGCCGGGAAGCGGTGCGGGCCGGCGGCTTCGACCGCGCGACCTGGGACGAACTGGCCGGACTGGGCCTGGCCGGCCTGTACATCCCCGAGGAACACGGCGGCATGGGCATGGGCCCGGTCGAGGCCATGGTGGTGATGGAGGAACTGGGTCGCGGCATGGTGCTGGAGCCGCTGGCGCAGGCGCTGGTGGCCGGCGGCGTGCTGGCCGGCTACGCCACCGATGCGGTCAAGTCGGCCTGGCTGCCGAAAGTCGGATCGGGCGAAGCCTTGGTGGTGCTGGCGCACCAGGAGCGCAAGGCGCGCTACCGGTTGGACGTGTGCGACACCCGGGCCGTGCAACAGGGCGGCCAGTGGCGCGTGACCGGTGCCAAGAGCCTGGTGCCCGCGGGCGACCAGGCCGACGCGTACCTGGTGCCGGCGGTGGCCGGCGGCCGGATGGCGCTGTTCCTGGTCGAGCGCTCCGCCGCGGGCGTGAGCGCCAACGGCTACGTCACGGTCGATGGCAGCCGCGCGGCCGAGGTCCGCTTCGACCAGTCCGCGGCGACGCTGGTCACCGACGACGGCCTCGCCGCGCTGGAGCACGCCGCCGACATCGGCATTGCCGCCGCCTGTGCCGAGGGCGTCGGCGCCATCGACCAGACCATGGTCCTGACGGCCGACTACATGAACACGCGCAAGCAGTTCGGCGTGCCGATCGCCAGCTTCCAGGCGCTGCGGCACCGCATGGCCGACATGAAGATGCAGCAGGAGCTGGCGCGCTCGATGAGCTATTACGCCTCGCTCAAGCTGAATGCCCCGGCCGCCGAGCGCCGCCGCGCGCTGGCACGGGCCAAGTACCAGCTGAACGTGAGCATGCGCTTCATCGGCCAGAACTCGGTGCAGCTGCACGGCGGCATCGGCGTGACCGACGAGTACGTGGGCAGCCACTACTTCAAGAAACTGACCCAGCTGGAGATGACCTGGGGCGACACCCTGCACCAGCTGGGCGAGGTGTCGGCGCGCATGCAGGACACGGCTGGGGTCTTCGGATAACTCCCCCGAAGCGGCCTGCGGCCGCTCCCCCTCGTGGGCGCCACCGGCGGCCCGGCAAAGCCGGTTCCGCGGTGGCTCGCGACTGGGGCGGGTCTGCGCCCCTGGACACGGATTCAGGCGTGCAGGCGGGAGTTCTTGGGCAGGTGCGCCATCAGGAACTCCATCTGGTCCGCCAGGATGCGGCGGTTGCGCAGGATGAAGTCCTCCCACAGGCTGGGCACGTAGGGCGCATAAAGCAGCGGCATGTGCGCTTGCTCGGGCGTGCGGTTGCTCTTGCGATGGTTGCAGGCGCGGCAGGCGGTGACCACGTTCATCCAGTGGTCCTTGCCGTTCTGGGCGAACGGGATGATGTGCTCGCGCGTCAGCTCTTCCTCGCGGTGCCGGCTGCCGCAGTAGGCGCAGACGTTGCGGTCGCGCGCGAACAGCTTGGCGTTGGTCAGGCCCGGCTTGAGCTCGAACGGGTTGATATTGGGCACGCCCTTGGTGCCGATGATGCTGCTGACCGCGATCTGCGACTGCGCGCCGGTCAGCGCGTTGTGCCCGCCGCGGAACAGGGCGACCCGGGCACCGACTTCCCAGCGCACCTCATCGGCCGCGTAGTGCAGCACGGCCTGCTCCAGCGAGATCCAGGACTGGGGCAAGCCCTGGGCGGACAGCTTCAAGACCTTCAACAGTCACTCCTTCGGCAAGCAAGGCCAACGGGGAACCGGACAGCACGCACAATATACCCCGATTCACAGCAGCACTTCGAGCCACAGGCCTTCCCATGGGCGCCCGCTGCTATCGAAAAGATACCAAGCAGATGCAGATCTTCCGAGGCCTCCACCATCCGGGCATCGCACCGGCCTGTGCCGTGACGATCGGCAACTTCGACGGCGTGCACCGCGGCCACCAGGCCATGCTGGCGCTGCTGAACAACGAGGCGCGCCACCGCGGCGTGCCCAGCTGCGTGCTGACCTTCGAGCCGCACCCGCGCGACCACTTCGCCCGCGTGGCCCGCAGGCCGGAGCTGGCGCCGGCGCGCATCGCCACCCTGCGCGACAAGCTGTCCGAGCTGGCCGCCTGCGGCGTCGACCAGTGCGTGGTGCTGCGCTTCGACTCGCGCCTGGCCGGCCAGTCGGCCGAAGCCTTCATCCAGCAGGTGCTGGCCGAGGGCCTGGGCGCACGCTACGTGCTGGTGGGCGACGACTTCCGCTTCGGCGCCAAGCGCGCCGGCGACTACGCCATGCTGGACGCGGCCGGGCGGCGCGCCGGCTTCGACGTGGCGCGCATGAACAGCTACGAGGTGCACAACCTGCGCGTGTCCAGCTCGGCCGTGCGCGACGCGCTGGGGCGCGGCGACATGGATGCCGTGGCCGCCCTGCTGGGCCGCCCGTACAGCATCAGCGGCCACGTGGTGCACGGCCGCAAGCTCGGCCGCGAGCTGGGCTTTCCGACGGTGAACCTGCGCTTCTCGCACTGGAAGCCGGCCGCAAGCGGCATCTTCGCGGTGATGGTGGAGGGCCTGGCCGACCGCCCGCTGCCCGGCGTGGCCAACCTCGGGATCCGGCCCTCGCTCGATCCCGACGACGTCAACGGCGGGCGCGTGCTGCTGGAGACGCACTGCCTGGAGTGGCCCGCGCAGCTCGGCCAGGAGGGGGGCTACGGTAAAATCATCCGCGTGGACCTGCTGCACAAACTGCACGACGAGCTGAAGTACGACAGCCTGGATGCGCTGCAGGCCGGCATCGCGCGCGACCGCGAAGACGCCCGCGCGTACTTCGCTTCCACGCACGCCGAGACCCGGCGGCAGACCACGCGCGACCGAATTTAGCGCGGTGTCCTTGCGGGCTTGCCCCCGGATCGGGTCCGGGTCGAGCCCGCCCTCCATGCCCCCTGCCGCCGCCCGTGGCTGCCTGGCCAGGCCCGGCATGACATGTCCCCCGATGCACCGCCGAGGCTTCCCATGACCGACAAGACCGACTACCGCGCCACCCTGAACCTGCCGGACACGCCCTTTCCGATGCGCGGCGACCTGCCCAGGCGCGAGCCGGGCTGGGTGCAGGAGTGGCAGGACCAGGGCCTGTACAAGCGCCTGCGCGACGCCCGCAAGGGCCGCCAGAAGTTCATCCTGCACGACGGCCCGCCCTACGCCAACGGCCAGATCCACATGGGGCATGCGGTCAACAAGGTCCTGAAGGACATGATCGTCAAGGCGCGCCAGCTCAAGGGGCTGGACGCGATCTACATCCCGGGCTGGGACTGCCACGGCCTGCCGATCGAGAACGCGATCGAGAAGAAGCACGGCCGCAACCTGCCGCGCGACGAGATGCAGGCCCGCAGCCGCGCCTTCGCCACCGAGCAGATCGCCATCCAGATGGCCGACTTCAGGCGGCTGGGCGTGCTGGGCGACTGGGAGCACCCCTACCTGACCATGAATTTCAGCAACGAGGCCGACGAGATCCGCGCGTTCAAGCGCGTGATCGAGCGCGGCTTCGTCTACCGCGGCCTCAAACCGGTGTACTGGTGCTTCGACTGCGGCTCCTCGCTGGCGGAGTTCGAGATCGAGTACGCCGACAAGAAGAGCCAGACGCTGGACGTGGGCTTCGAGGCGGATGAACCAGCCAAGGTGTTCGCGGCCTTCGGGGCGCCGACGGCCGCGGGCAAGCCTGTTTTCGCCGTGATCTGGACCACCACCGCCTGGACCATCCCGGCCAACCAGGCGCTGAACCTGAACCCGGAGCTGGACTACTCGCTGGTGGACACCGAACGGGGCTTCCTGGTGCTGGCCAGCTCGCTGGTGGAGAAGTGCCTGGAGCGCTACCAGCTGCAGGGCGGCACCGTGGTCGCCACCGTCAAGGGCGAACAGCTGGCCAACCTGAACTTCCGCCACCCGCTCTATGAGGTGGATCCGGCCTACCGGCGCCTTTCGCCGGTGTACCTGGCCGACTACGCCACCGCGGAGGACGGCACCGGCCTCGTCCACTCCTCGCCGGCCTACGGCCTGGACGACTTCCACAGCTGCGTGGCGCACGGGCTGGCCTACGACGACATCCTCAACCCGGTCCAGGGCAACGGCAGCTACGCTACCGACTTCGCCCTGTTCGGCGGCCAGAACATCTGGAAGGCGGTGCCGAACATCCTGGACGCGCTCGACCAGGCCGGCCGCCTGTTCGCCACCGCGCCGCTCCAGCACAGCTACCCGCACTGCTGGCGCCACAAGTCGCCGGTGATCTACCGTGCCGCCGCCCAGTGGTTCGTGCGCATGGACGAGGGCGAGGGCGTCTTCACGAAAGACAAGGCGCCCGCCACCTTGCGCCAGATGGCGCTGGCCGCGATCGAGGAGACCAGCTTCTTCCCGGAGAACGGTAAGGCGCGGCTGCGCGACATGATCGCCGGCCGGCCCGACTGGTGCATCAGCCGCCAGCGCAGCTGGGGCGTGCCCCTGCCCTTCTTCCTGCACAAGGATTCGGGCGAGCTGCACCCCAAGACCATGGAGATCCTCGACATCGCCGCCGACATGGTCCAGGCCGGCGGCATCGAGGCCTGGAGCAAGTCCTCGCCCGAGGACGTGCTGGCCCAGGTGGGCGCCGCGGCCGACGCCACCAGCTACACCCGCAGCAGCGACATCCTGGAGGTCTGGTTCGACTCCGGCACCACCCACACCACGGTGCTCAAGGGCTCGCACGCCGGGGCCGGCCACGAGCACGGCCCCGAGGCCGACCTGTACCTGGAAGGCCATGACCAGCACCGCGGCTGGTTCCACTCCTCGCTGCTGACGGCCTGCGCCATGTACGGCCGCGCGCCCTACCGCGGCCTGCTCACCCACGGCTTCACGGTCGACGCCCAGGGCCGCAAGATGAGCAAGTCGCTCGGCAACGGCGTCGACCCGCAGGAGACCTGGAAGAAGCTGGGGGCCGAGATCATCCGCCTGTGGGTGGCCGCCTCCGACTACTCGGGCGACATCGCCGGCGACGACAAGATCCTGGCGCGGGTGGTCGATGCCTACCGGCGCATCCGCAACACCCTGCGCTTCCTGCTGGCCAACGTCAGCGACTTCGACCCGGCCAAGGACGCGGTGCCGCTGGCCGAGATGCTGGAGATCGACCGCTACGCCCTCAGCCGCGCCTCGCAGTTCCAGGCCGAGGTGCTGGCGCACTTCGAGGTCTACGAGTTCCACCCGGTGGTGGCCAAGCTGCAGGTCTATTGCTCGGAGGAGCTGGGCGCGTTCTACCTGGACGTGCTGAAGGACCGCCTGTACACCACGGCGCCGAAGTCGCACGCCCGCCGCAGCGCCCAGTCGGCCCTGTGGAACATCACCCACGCCATGCTGCGCTGGATGGCGCCCTTCCTCAGCTTCACGGCCGAGGAGGCCTGGAAGGTGTTCGGCCACTCCGAGTCGATCTTCATCGAGGAGTACGCCGAGATCGGCTCGCCCGACCTCGAGCTGCTGGCGCGCTGGGACCGCATCCGCGCGATCCGCGACCTGGCCAACAAGGAGATCGAGGCGGTGCGGGCCGACGGGCGGGTCGGCTCCTCGCTGCAGGCCAACCTGCGGGTCACGGCGCCGGCCGCCGAGCTGGCTCTGCTGCAAAGCCTGGGCGATGACCTGAAGTTCGTCTTCATCACCTCCGCCGTCACCCTGCAGCCGGGCGACGAGCTGGCAGTCGAGGCCACCCCCTCGGCGGACGCCAAGTGCGAGCGCTGCTGGCACTGGCGCGCCGACGTCGGCAGCGACCCGGCCCACCCGCAGATCTGCGGCCGCTGCGCCAGCAACCTGTTCGGCGCCGGCGAAGACCGGCGGCACGCCTGATGGCGCGCGCCCTCGCCCGCCCCGCCGCCGGCGGCGGCATGCTGCCCTGGCTGGGGCTGGCGCTGATCCTGTTCGTCGCCGATCAGCTCACCAAGGTGCTGATCCTGGGCTGGTACGGCCTGGGCGACAGCACCTACGTGGCGCCGTTCTTCAACATCGTGCGGGTGCACAACACCGGAGCCGCCTTCTCCTTCCTGGCGTCCGCCTCGGGCTGGCAGCGCTGGCTGTTCACCGGGATCGGGGTCGCGGCCACCCTGTTCATCCTCTGGATGCTGCGCACCCACCCCGGCCAGAAGCTGTTTTCCTTCGCCCTGGCCTGCATCCTGGGCGGGGCGGTGGGCAACGTGGTCGACCGGCTGCTGCACGGCTACGTGGTCGACTTCCTGCAGTTCCACTGGCGCGGCTGGTACTTCCCGGCCTTCAACATCGCCGACGCCGCCATCACGGTGGGTGCCGCCTGCCTGATCCTGGACGAAGTGCTGCGGGTGCGCCGCAGCCGCTGAGCCAGATCCCCGGAAAGGTTCCTGCGTCGTATCATCCGATGCTTCAGGCATGAAGCATCTGTTGAATCTGCTGGCAGCCATTGCGCTGCTGGTCTGGGGCACCTACCTCGTCCGAACCGGCATCCTGCGGGTGTTCGGCGCCAACCTCCGGCAGTTCCTCGCGCGCAGCATCGGCAACCGCTACACCGCTGCCCTGTCCGGCATCGGGGTCACGGCGCTGCTGCAGTCGAGCACCGCCACGGCGCTGATCGTCTCGTCGTTCGTCGGCCAGGGCCTGATCACCCTGCCGCTGGCGCTGGCCGTGATGCTGGGGGCGGACGTCGGCACCAGCCTGGTGACGGTGGTGTTCTCGTTCGACCTGTCCTGGCTGTCGCCGCTGCTGATCTTCCTGGGCGTGGTGCTGTTCATCTCGCGCACCGACACCAACGTGGGCCGCTTCGGGCGCGTGCTGATCGGCCTGGGCCTGATGCTGCTGGCGCTGCGGCTGGTGTCCGAATCGACCCAGATCATGGTGCAGTCGCCGATCGTCAAGGCGCTGCTGGAGTCGGTCCGCAGCGACCTGCTGCTGGAGATCACCGTCGGCGCCGTGCTGGCCGTGCTGTCCTACTCCAGCCTGGCCACCGTGCTGCTGGTGGCGGCGCTGGCTTCCACCGGCTTCGTGCCGGTCGACATGGCGCTCGGACTGGTGCTGGGCGCCAACCTGGGCAGCGGGCTGCTGGGCGTGCTCACGACCGCCCGTTCGCCGGTGCAGGTGCGGCACGTGCCGCTGGGCAACCTGATCTTCAAGTGCCTGGGGGTGCTGGTGGCGGCGCCGCTGATCGGCCTGTGGCTGCGCTACCTGCGGCCGTTCCTGGGCGACCTGGCCAGCACGGTGGTGCTGTTCCACCTGAGCTTCAACATCGTGATGGCGGTGCTGTTCATCGCCTTCGTCCACCCGATAGCCCGCGCCGTGCTGCGCCTGCTGCCGCAGCCGCAGCGGGCCGCCGGCAGGGACCGCCCGCACCACCTGGACCCCTCGGCGCTGGCCACGCCCTCGCTGGCCATCTCCTGTGCCGCGCGCGAGGCGCTGCACCAGGCCGACGTGGTCGAGACCATGCTGCAGGGCATGCTGCAGGTGGTGAAGACCGACGACCTGCGGCTGGCGCAGGACCTGCGCAAGCTCGACGACACGGTCGACGAGCTGTATTCGGCGATCAAGTACTACCTGACCAAGATCTCGCGCGAGGAGCTGGGCGAGGAGGAGAGCCGCCGCTGGACCGACATCGCCAGCTTCACCATCAACATGGAGCAGATCGGAGACACCGTCGAGCGCATCCTGATCGACATCGAGGACAAGAAGATTCGCAAGGGCCGCAGCTTCTCCGACGCCGGCATGGCCGAGATCTGCGAGCTGCACGCCCGCCTGATCGACAACCTGCGGCTGGGCATGAGCGTGTTCCTCAACGGCTCGGTGCGCGACGCCCAGAAGCTGCTGGAGGAAAAGGCGCGCTTCCGCGACCTGGAGCACGCCTTCGCCTCCACCCACCTGTCGCGTCTGGCGGACAACAGCGTGCAGAGCATCGAGACCAGCTCGCTGCACATCGACCTGATCAGCGACCTGAAGCGGATCAACTCGCACATCTGCTCGATCGCCTACCCGATCCTGGAGTCGGCCGGGGCCCTGGCCCCCAGCCGGCTGCGCAGCGACGTGCTGGCACCGCAGCGCGAAACCGCCGCCTGAGCCCCGCGCGGCTCAGCCGAGCCGCAGCGACAGCACGCCGGCCAGCACCAGCGCCGTGCCCAGGGCGCGGCGCGGCGTGAAGGCTTCCTTCAGCAGCCAGGTGCCCAGCAGGGCCGCGAACAGCACCGAGGTTTCGCGCAGGGCGGCGATCGTGGCCACCGGCGCCCGGGTCATCGCCCACAGCGCGATGCCGTACGAGCCCATCGAAGCGGCGGCGCCGATCGCTGCCAGCGGGGCACGGGCCCTCGCGTACGGCCAGGCCGCCGCCCAGCCGCGCCGCCGCAGCACCAGCAGGGTGTAGATCCAGCCGTCCAGCGCGAACAGGGCCGCCACGTACTGCAAGGCGTTGCCGCCCGCCTGCGTCGCGGCCCGCACGCCCAGCGCGTCCACCACCGTGTACAGGGCGATGATCACCGCGTTGGCCAGCGCGAAGCCGACCGCGCGCGGCCGTTGCAGCCCGGAAGCCGACAGCCCGAGCACCAGCACGCCGCCGCACACGCCCAGCACGCCGGTCCAGCCCGCCGGCGACAGCCGCTCGCCCAGCACCAGCGCCGACGACAGCGCCACCAGCACCGGGCCCGTGCCGCGCATCAGCGGGTAGGCCAGCCCCAGCTCGCCGTGCTCGTAGGCGCCGGTGAGCGCCACGTAGTAGCCGATGTGGATCGCCACCGAGGCCAGCAGCCAGGGCCAGGCCGCCCCCGGTGGCCAGCCGGCGGCGATCACCAGCGGAAAGCCGACCAGCGAGCCCAGCAGTTGCAGCAGCGCCATGTCGAGCGCCTTGTCGGTGCTGGACTTGATGAGCGCGTTCCAGCCGGCGTGCAGCAGCGCGCCGAACAGCACCGCAGCAGCGACGCCCCAGGTCAGGGCCATGGCAGGCGGGCGGGGCGGCGGCTGGGCATGGCCGCGATTAGATCAGCAGCGGCTGCACCGGCTCCGGGACCGGCGCAGCCCCACGCCGGCGTCAACCGTGACAGCATGGCGGGACACCGCATCGCGCAGCCCCATGCCGACCCGCACGCCCCCTCCCGCCCTGGCCGAGCTGAGGAAAAGCGGCGCGACCAAGGTCAAGGTGGCGGTCAGCGACATCGACGGCGTCCTGCGCGGCAAGTACCTGCACATCGACAAGTTCGCCGGCGCCTGCGAGGGCGGCTTCGGCTTTTGCGACGTGGTGTTCGGCTGGGACATGCTGGACAGCCCGTACGACAACACCACCGCCACCGGCTGGCAGCACGGCTTTCCCGACGCGCTGGCGCGCATCGACCTGGGCACCGCGCGCCGCGTGCCGTGGGACAACGGCGTGCCGTTCTTCCTCGGCGAGTTCGTCAATGCCGACGGCACGCCGCACCCGCTGTGCCCGCGCCAGGCGCTCAAGCGGGTGCTGGCCCGCGCCAGCAGGCTCGGCTACACGGTGATGGCCGGGATGGAGTTCGAGTGGTTCAACTTCCGCGAGACGCCGCAATCCTGGGCCGCCAAGCGCGGCCAGCCGCCGGAGCCGATCACGCCCGGCATGTTCGGCTACTCGATCCTGCGCATGGCCGACCACCCCGGCTTCTTCAACGCGCTGATGGACGAGATGCTGGCCTTCGGCGTGCCGGTCGAGGGCCTGCACACCGAGACCGGCCCCGGCGTGTACGAGGCGGCGCTGGTCTTCTGCGAGGCGCTGGAGCAGGCCGACCGCTCGATCCTGTTCAAGACCGGGGCGCGCGAGATCGGCAAGCGCTTCGGCATCATGCCCAGCTTCATGGCCAAGTGGAGCCAGCAGTACCCGGGCTGCAGCGGCCACATCCACCAGAGCCTGTCGGACGGCAAGTCCAACCTCTTCTACGACGCCGACTCGCCGCGGCGCATGAGCCGGCTGTTCGAGAGCTGGCTGGCCGGGCAGCTGAAGTGCCTGATGGAATTCGCGCCGCTGTTCTGGCCCACCATCAACAGCTACAAGCGGCTGGTCGACGGCTTCTGGGCGCCGGTCAAGCCGACCTGGGGCCTGGACAACCGTACCGCCAGCTTCCGGGTGATCGCCGGCTCGCCCAAGACCACGCGGCTGGAGACGCGCTGCCCGGGTGCCGACGTCAACCCCTACCTGGCGATGGCGGCGGTGATCGCGGCCGGGCTGCACGGCGTCGAGCAGGGGCTGGCGCTCACCACGCCGCCGATCACCAGCACCAACCAGGGCGCGGAGGACATCCCGCGGGCGCCGCGCTCGCTGATCGAGACCACGCGCATCCTGCGCGAGTCGAGGATCGCGCGCGACTGGCTCGGCGACACCTTCGTCGACCACTTCGCCGCCACCCGCGAATGGGAATGGCGCCAGTGGCAGGATGGCGTGACCGACTGGGAACTGAAGCGCTACTTCGAGATCATCTGAGGCCCGCATGGCGATCGCCGGCTTTTCCTTCCCCACGGCGATCCGCTTCGGCCCCGGCGTTCGCCGCGAGGTCGCCGAGCACCTGCGCCGGCGCCGGCTCGCGCGGCCGCTGCTGGTGACCGACGGCGCGCTGGCGGCGTTGCCGCTGCTGGCCGAGTTCCGCTCGCACCTGCGCGGGCTGGAAGTGGAGGTCTACGCCGGCGTGTCCGGCAACCCGACTGCGCAACAGGTGGCGAACGGCGCGGCGGCGTTCCGCGCGCACGGCGCCGACTGCGTGATCGGCTTCGGCGGCGGGGCGGCGCTGGACGTGGCCAAGGTCGTGGGCCTGGCCGCCACCCGCGACGGCGCCATCCTCGAGTACGCCTGGGACCACCCGCAGGCGCGCGCCATCGAGGGCGAGCTGCCCTGGTTCGTGGCCCTGCCCACCACCGCCGGCACCGGCTCGGAAGTGGGTCGCTCCGCCGTCATCAGCGAGGACGACACCCATCTCAAGCGGGTGGTGTTCAGCCCGGCGCTGCTGGCCAGGCAGGTGTTCGCCGATCCGCAACTGACGCTGGACCTGCCGCCCGCGGTGACCGCCGCCACCGGCATGGACGCGCTCACCCACAACCTCGAGAGCTACCTGTCGCCCGCCTACCATCCGCTGTGCGACGGCATCGCACTGGAGGGCGCGCGCCTGGCCGCCCGGGCGCTGGCGCAGGCGGTGCAGCAGCCGCACGACCTGCAGGCGCGCAGCGACATGCTGATGGCCGCGATGATGGGCGCCATCGCCTTCCAGAAGGACCTGGGCGCGGTGCATGCCTGTGCCCACGCGCTGGGCGCGGTCTGCGGCTTGCACCACGGGCTGGCCAATGCGCTGATGATCGACACGGTGCTGGACTGGAACCGGGCCGTCGTGCCGCAGAAGTTCGACGAGCTGGCGCATGCGTGCGCAGCGCCCGGCGGCGGCGCCGGCCTTGTCGCCTGGCTGCGCGACCTCAAGAGGCGCGTCGGGATCCAGGGTACGCTGGCCTCCCACGGCGTGCGGCGGGAGCAGATGCCACGGCTGGTCGAGATCGCCAGCCGCGACATCTGCCACCGCACCAACCCGCGGCCCTGCACGCCGGCCGATTTCGAGAGACTGTTCGAGGAGGCGTTTTGACGACCGAGCGGCTGAAGATCGCGATCAGTGCCTGTTTCTTCCATCCCGATCCCGCGCGCACGGCGGCGCCCAGCAAGACGCTCCAGTGGATCGAGCAGTCCACCGCGCACTGGCTGATGTCGCAGGGCGCGCTGCCGGTGATGGTGCCCTCGCCCTTCGGCGACACGGGCCGGGGTGACGTCCGCTTGCACGACTACGCGCGGTGGCTGGACGGCCTGGTGCTGCACGGCGGCGCCGACATCTGGCCCGGCAGCTACGGCGAGGAGCCGCTGCGGCCCGAATGGAGCGGAGACCGCCTGCGCGACGCCTACGACATCGCGCTGGTGCACGCTTTCGTCGCCGCCGGCAAGCCGGTGTTCGGCATCTGCCGCGGCCTGCAGCTGGTCAACGTGGCGCACGGCGGCACGCTGTACCAGGACATCGCCACGCAACGGCCGGGCGCCCTCGTCCACCGCGATGCGCAGGCGTACGACCTGCACTTCCACGACGTGGACGTGCTGCCCGGCACCCGGCTGGCGCAGCTGCTGGGGGCGCGGCGGCACCGCACCAACAGCGTCCACCACCAGGGCATCAAGGACCTGGCGCCCGGGTTCACGGTGGAGGCGCTGTCGCCGGACGACGGCGTCGTTGAAGCGATCCGCCACCGCGGCCCGGCATGGATCGCGGCGGTGCAGTGGCACCCCGAGCTGCACCGGGCCGACCTGGACGTGGTGGACGACACGCCGCTGCTGCGAGACTTCCTGCAAGCCGCCCTCACCGCCCGCGGCACCTGAGCCGGCCTGCCGCCGGCCGCGTCAGGCCGTTTCCAGCTCGCCGCGCGCCTTGATGCAGTAGTCGAGCAAGGCGTCGATCTCGGTGGACTTGTCGAACACCGCATCGGCGCCGAGCTGGGCGCAGCGCCGGCGCATGTCGGAGGTGGCGTGGTTGCTCAACACGATCACCTTCTGGCCGCGTCGGCGCTGCCGGCAGGCCTCGACCACGCGCAGTCCGCTGCCCTGACGCAGGAACAGGTCGACGACGGCCACATCCCAGGCGCCGGGGTTGCCGGTGAGCCAGCACTTGCCCTCGTTCTCGGTGTCGGCCAGGCCGACCGGCTCCACCTCGGCCAACTCCTGCAGCGTCTCGACCAGGTTCTCCCGGATCGTGGGGCTGTCCTCGACGATGTAGGCTCTCAAGGCCATTGGCTCATGCTCCGCCCGCGGCCCGGCGGGCAGCGGAAGGTACTTCGATTGACTTGGCAATCTACCCGGCCCCGGTAGCGGCCGGTGCAAGCACCGGGGCCGACCGCCTGTAGGCGCAGCGCCCGTCAGGAGCAAAGCTGCCGCGGCTGCGGCCGAGGCGCGGATGGGCAGCGCGCCGCGCGGCCCGGCGGCCGCTCACGGCTCAGAGCGTGAGGATGGTGCAGCCGGTGGTCTTGCGCGCCTCCAGGTCGCGGTGCGCCTGCTGCACCTGCTCCAGCGGGTAGCGCTGGTCGATGCGGATCTTCACCTTCCCGCTGGTCACCACCTCGAACAGCTCGTCGGCCATGGCCTGGGTCGCCTCCCGGCTGGCCATGTGGGCGAACAGCGTCTGGCGCGTCACGTAGATCGAGCCCTTGGGGCCCAGGATGCCGGGCGCGAACGGCGGCACCGGACCCGAGGCATTGCCGAAGCTGGCCATCAGGCCGAACGGCGCCAGGCAGTCGAGCGACTTGTCCCAGGTGTCCTTGCCGACCGAGTCGTAGACGACCTTGACGCCGCGGCCGCCCGTGATGGCCTTGACCCGCTCGCGGAAGTCTTCCTTGTTGTAGTTGATCACATAGGCGGCGCCGTGCGCCTGGGCCAGCGCGCACTTCTCGTCGGTGCCGGCCGTTCCGATCAACTGCAGGCCCAGCGCCCGGGCCCACTGGCAGGCGATCAGGCCGACGCCGCCGGCCGCGGCATGGAACAGCACGAAGTCGCCCGCCTGCAGCCCGCCCTGGGGCAGGGTGCGCTTGAGCAGGTATTGCGCGGTCAGGCCCTTGAGCATCATGGCCGCGCCAGTGTCGAAGTCGATCGCGTCGGGCAATTGGCAGACGTTCTGCGCCGGCATCACCCGCACTTCGCAATAGCTGCCGGGCGGATGGCTGGCGTAGGCGGCGCGGTCGCCCGCCTTCAGGTGGGTGACGCCCTCGCCCACCGCTTCCACCACGCCCGAGGCCTCCATGCCGATCTGCAGCGGCAGCGGCAGCGTGTACAGGCCGGTGCGGTGATAGACATCGATGAAGTTCAGGCCCACCGCCTTGTGGCGGATGCGGATCTGCCCCGGCCCCGGATCGCCGACCTCGACGTCGACGATCTTCAGTTGCTCGGGACCCCCGGTCTGGTCGATGCGGACGGCACGGCTCATGGCTCTTTCTTCCTCGGTTGCATTGGCTGGACGCGCGCCATCCTGCCACGAATCGTGCCGCGCCGCCGCATGTCCCCGACTACAGTTGCAATCCATGCACCAGCGCCTGACCCCTGCCACCGCCGGCCTGCTCGTCCTGCCCCCGCTGCTGTGGGCCGGCAACGCAGTGGTGGGTCGCATGATGGTGGGGCTGGTGCCGCCCATGACGCTCAACTTCCTGCGCTGGGCTCTGGCCTTCGTGCTGCTGCTGCCGCTGACGGCCTGGCTGCTGCGCCGCGGCAGCCCGCTGTGGCCGCACTGGCGGCGCTTCACGATCCTGGGCCTGCTGGGAGTGGGCTGCTACAACGCGCTGCAGTACCTGGCGCTGACGACGTCCACGCCCCTGAACGTCACGCTGGTGGCGTCCAGCACCCCGGCCTTCATGCTGGCCATCGGCGCCCTGTGGTTCGGCCAGCGGGTCACGTCGCGGCAAGTCCTGGGCGCCCTGCTGTCGATCGTCGGCGTGCTGGTGGTCCTCGGACGCGGCGACTGGGAGCTCTTGTCGAACGTGCGGCTGGTGCCGGGCGACTTCTTCATCCTGCTGGCCACCGCCGCCTGGGCCGTCTACAGCTGGCTGCTGCTGCGCCCGGGCGACCCGGCGCAGGTTCGCGCGGACTGGGCCGCTTTCCTGATGGCGCAGATCGTGTTCGGGCTGGGCTGGTCGGGCCTGTTCGCCGCAGGCGAGTGGGCCCTGGAGCCGCAGCCGGTCGCCTGGGGCTGGCCGGTGATCGCGGCCCTGGGCTATGTGGCGGTGGGGCCGGCGATCGTGGCCTACCGCAGCTGGGGACTGGGGGTGCAGCGCGTCGGCCCCACGATCCCGGCCTTCTTCTACAACCTCACGCCGCTGTTCGCCGGCGTCATGTCGGCCGCCCTGCTGGGCGAGGTGCCCCGCCTGTACCACGCCGCCGGCTTCGTGCTGATCGTCGGCGGCATCGTGGTGTCGTCGCGCCGCTGACGAAGCGCGCTCAGTGCGTGCCCGGGTAGGCCCCCCCGTCGATCAGCACGTTCTGGCCGGTGATGTAGCTGGCGTGCCGGCTGCACAGGAAGGCACAGGTGGCGCCGAACTCCTCGGGCGTGCCGAAGCGCTGCGACGGGATGGCGTTCAGCCGCGCCTGCGCCACCGCCTCCACCGGCTGGCCGGATTTCTTCGCCGATCCTTCCATGGTCCCGCGCAGCCGGTCGGTGTCGAACGCGCCCGGCAGCAGGTTGTTGATGGTCACGTTGGCCGCCGCCAGCTTGCGCGTGCGCGCCACGCCGGCGACGAAGCCGGTCAGGCCGCTGCGCGCGCCATTGGACAAGCCGAGGATGTCGATCGGCGCCTTCACCGCCGCCGAGGTGATGTTGACGATGCGGCCGAAGCCGCGCGCCGCCATGCCGTCGACGGTGGCCTTGATCAGCTCGATCGGCGTCAGCATGTTGGCATCGACCGCCTGGATCCAGGCCTCGCGGTCCCAGTCGCGGAAGTCGCCGGGCGGCGGGCCGCCGGCGTTGGTGACGACGATGTCGTAGTCGGCGCGCAGCGCGAACACCGCGGCGCGGCCCTCGGCCGTGGTGATGTCGGCCGCCACCTGCAGCACCTGCGCGTCCTTCGGCCGGGCCGGGTCGGCCTGCAGCCGGTCCACCGCCTGCTGCAGTGCCGGCGCGCCGCGCGCCACCAGCACCACGTTGGCGCCCTCGCGGCTGAGCGCCTGCGCGCAGCCGAAGCCCAGTCCCTTGCTGGCGCCGCACACCAGCGCCCACTTGCCTGCAATACCCAGATCCATGGATCCCAATCCTCTTCGATCGAATGCCCGGCATCATACGGACGCCGCTGCGGTTCAGCGCCGGGCGCGCGTGAACACCCAGATGCCGGCGATCACCAGCGCGGTGCCGGCGACGATCCAGCCGGTGAAGGGCTCGCCCAGGATCAGCGCGCCCATGGCGATGGTGGACAGCGGGCCGATCATGCCGGTCTGCGCCGTCAGCGCCGGGCCCATGCGCTCGATGGCCATCATCACCAGCAGCACCGGCACGGCCGTGCACAGCGTGGCGTTGAGCACCGACAGCCAGACCACCTCGGGCGCCACGCCGAACGCCACCTCCAGCGGCCGCAGCAGCAGGAACTGGACGATGCAGAACACGCAGGCCACCGAGGTTGCCAGCCCGACCAGGCGCAGCGAGCCGAGCCGCTGCACCAGCTGGCCGCTGTAGACCAGGTAGATCGCGTACGTGATGGTGCTGGCGAACACCAGCGTCGCGCCCCAGGCCACCTCCGGCCCCGCCATGCCCACTTCCTGGCCGAACACCAGCAGCACGCCGGCATAGCTGATCGCCATGCCGGCCAGCTGCACCCGCGAGAAGGGCTTGCGGTACAGCAGCCAGCCGAGCAGCAGCACCAGGGTGGGATTCAGGTACAGGATCAGCCGCTCGAGCGAGGCGGTGATGTACTGCAGCCCGGCGAAATCGAGAAAGCTCGAGAGGTAGTAGCCGCTGACGCCCAGCCCGATCACGCCCAGCCAGTCGCGCCGCGACAGCGGCGGCTTGCCGCGGCTGGCCCACCAGGCCATGCCGGCGAACAGGGGCAGCGCGAACAGCATGCGCAGCATGATCAGCGTGACCGCATCGACGCCGTAGCGGTAGGCCAGCTTGACGATGATGGCCTTGCCGCTGAAGGCGATGGCGCCGGCAACGGCCAGGGCCAGCCCTGGCAGCAGCCGCGCCGGGGCGGCATCGGCGGGGGTCTGGATGGGGCCGGTGGAGCTCATGGGTGCTGTCGATTGTGCCGGGCCCAAGAAAAACGGCGCCCGAAGGCGCCGTTGCGATGCGCAGCCGAAGCCGCTAGTCCTCTTCGTGGAACACGTCCTCGCGCTTGCTCTTGACGGCCGGCAGCAGCACGATGACCAGCAGCAGCAGCGCGGCGGCCAGCAGGCCGGCCGACAGCGGCCGCGAGACGAACACCGACCAGTCGCCGCGCGACAGCAGCAGCGCGCGGCGCAGGTTCTCCTCCATCATCGGGCCCAGGATCAGGCCCAGCAGCAGCGGCGCCGGCTCGGCCCCGAGCTTGAGGAAGAAGTAGCCGATCACGCCGAAGATCGCCACCATCCAGATGTCCCAGGTGTTGTTGTTCGTGGAGTACACGCCGATGGCGCAGAACAGCACGATGGCCGGGAACAGCCAGCGGTAGGGCACCGTCAGCAGCTTGATCCACATGCCGATCAGCGGCAGGTTCAGGATCACCAGCATGGCGTTGCCGATCCACATCGAGGCGACCAGGCCCCAGAACAGCTCGGGGTTGCTGGTCATCACCTGCGGGCCCGGCTGGATGTTGTGGATGGTCATGGCGCCGACCATCAGCGCCATCACGGCGTTGGGCGGGATGCCCAGCGTCAGCAGCGGGATGAAGGAGGTCTGCGAGCCGGCGTTGTTGGCCGACTCCGGCGCCGCGACGCCGCGGATGTTGCCCTTGCCGAACGGCACTTCACCCGGCCGCAGTTTGGTCTTCTTCTCGATGGTGTAGGCGGCGAAGGCCGACAGCAGGGCGCCGCCGCCGGGCAGGATGCCCAGGGCCGAACCCAGCGCGGTGCCGCGCAGCACGGCCGGCGCCATGGCCTTGAAGTCCTCCTTGGTCGGCATCAGCCCGGTGACCTTGGCGGTGAACACCTCGCGCTCGTCGGCGTGCTTGGACAGGTTCATGATGATCTCGCCATAGCCGAAGATGCCCATGGCGATCACGATGAAGCCGATGCCGTCGGTCAGCTCAGGGATGTCGAACGCATAGCGCGCCACGCCGGAGTTGACGTCGGTGCCGACCAACCCGAGCAGCAGGCCCAGGATGATCATGGCCACCGCCTTGACCAGCGAGCCGGACGCCAGCACCACGGCGCCGATCAAGCCCAGCACCATCAGCGAGAAGTACTCGGCCGGGCCGAACTTGAAGGCGACTTCGGTCAGCGGCCCGGCGAAGCCGGCCAGGATCAGGGTGCCGACGCAGCCGGCGAAGAACGAGCCCAGGGCAGCCGCGGCGAGCGCCGGCCCGGCGCGGCCGCGCCGCGCCATCTGGTAGCCGTCGATCACCGTGACGACCGAGGACGATTCGCCCGGCAGGTTGACCAGGATGGCGGTGGTCGAGCCACCGTACTGCGCGCCGTAGTAGATGCCCGCCAGCATGATCAGCGCCGACACCGGCGGCAGCGCATACGTGGCCGGCAGCAGCATGGCGATGGTGGCGACGGGGCCGACGCCGGGCAGCACGCCGATCATGGTGCCCAGCAGGCACCCGATGAAGGCGTACAGCAGGTTGATCGGCGTGAAGGCGACGCCGAAGCCGACCGAGAGGTGGTTGATCAGTTCCATGGTTGCGACCGCTCTTTCAGCCAACGAGGAAGGACGGCCACACCGGGAACTGCAGGCTCAGCAGCTTGACGAAGGCCAGGTAGCTCAGGACGGCCAGCACCGTGGCCAGCACGATCACTTCCTTGAACTTGAATTCGTCGCCGGCCAGCGCGGCGACGATGGTCAGCCCGTAGATCGCCGCGACCAGGCCGAACGCCGGGATGCCGAAGCGCGGCACGCCGGCCAGCAGGATGCCGAACAGCACGTTGGAGCCGATGATGAAGCCGAGCGGACGCCAGGCGATGCTGCCGATCTTCTCGCCGTCCTCAGTCTCCACCACCATCGCACCGAAGGTGATGACCAGGCCCAGGATGGCGAGCAGCACCCCGAGTGCGAGTGGGAAATAGCCGGGGCCCATGCGGGCCGCGTCGCCAATGGTGTAGCTGGTCGCGCCCCAGGCAAATCCGATGCCCACGATGGTGAACATCAGGCCGGCCGCGAAATCCTTCTGGCTCTTGATTCTCAAAATGAAGTCTCCTGCGAGAGGTGAACGGGCAAACGGGCAATTCTTGCGGTTGGGTTGGGCAATGCCGATGTGGATTTCCCGTATGCCCGCCTGACAGAGCGCTGACGCCCAGCTGACTTCCAGCCGATCAGCTCAGGGGTGGCGTGGCCGTCAGCACTTCCTCCAGCGTGGTCAGCCCTTCGGCCACGCGCAAGGCGCCGGCCAGCCGCAGCGGCCGCATGCCGTCGGCGATGCCCTGCTGGCGCAGCGCCTCGATCGAGGGCTCGCGGGCGGCACGCCCCTTGAAGGTTTCGGTGACGGTGAGCAGCTCGTACAGCCCCATGCGGCCCATGAAGCCGGTCATGCGGCAATCGACGCAGCCGACCGGCCGGTACGGTCGCCAGCCGCCGCTGAGCTTCCAGGGCCGCACCACCTCCTCCACCGCCTCGCGCGGGGTCGCCTCGTCGGGCTGGCGGCACTGCCGGCACAGGGTGCGCACCAGGCGCTGGGCCAGCACGCCGAGCACGGTGGCGTTGATCAGGTAGGCCGGCACCCCCAGCTCCAGCAGGCGGGTGACGGCCGAGGGCGCATCGTTGGTGTGCAGCGTGGAGAACACCAGGTGGCCGGTCAGCGCCGCCTGCACCGCCATCTCGGCCGTCTCCAGGTCGCGGATCTCGCCCACCATGATGATGTCGGGGTCCTGCCGCATCAGCGCGCGCAGGCCCTCGGCGAAGCCGAAGTCGAGTTGCGGCTGCACCTGGGTCTGGTTGAAGGCCGGCTCGATCATCTCGATCGGGTCCTCCACCGTGCTGACGTTGACCTCCTCGGTGGCCACCCGCTTGAGCGTGGAGTACAGCGTGGTGGTCTTGCCCGAGCCGGTGGGGCCGGTCACCAGCACGATGCCGTGCGGGCGCCGCACCAGCGCTTCCCAGCGCTGCGCGTCGTGGGCGGTGAAGCCCAGCGCGTCCAGGTCCTTGACCGCGGTGTCGGGGTCGAAGATGCGCATCACCATCTTCTCGCCGAAGGCGGTGGGCAGGGTCGACAAGCGCATCTCCACCTCGTCGCCGCGCGCGTTGCGGGTCTTGATGCGGCCGTCCTGCGGGCGGCGCTTCTCGACCACGTCCATGCGGCCGAGCAGCTTGACGCGGGCCGTCATGGCGTTGAGCACGCCCATCGGCATCTGGTAGACCGGGTGCAGCACGCCGTCGATGCGGAAGCGGATCACGCCCTGCTCGCGCCGCGGCTCCAGGTGGATGTCGCTGGCGCGCTGGTCGAAGGCGTAGGTCCACAGCCAGTCCACCACCTGCACCACGCCCTGGTCGTTGGCGTCGAGCTGGCGGTTGCTCTTGCCCAGCTCGACCAGCTGCTCGAAGCTGGCGGGGCCGCTGCCACCGCCGGCGCGCTGGGCGGCGCGCACCGACTTGGCCAAAGCGAAGAATTCGGCCGTGTAGCGCTGGATGTCCCTCGGATTGGCGACCACCCGCCGCACCGGGCGCTTGGCCTGGCGCTCGACCTCGGCCACCCAGTCGTCGACGAAGGGCTCGGCGGTGGCGACCACCACCTCGTTGGGGGCCACCTGCACCGGCAGCACGCGATGGCGCTCGGCATAGGCCGCACTCATGGCCTCGGCGACGCGGCCGACATCGACCTTCAGCGGGTCGATGCGCAGGTAGTCCAGCCCGGCGCGGCGCGCCAGGTACTGGGTCAGGGACTCGATGTCCATCGGCTTGCCGTCGGCGGCGCGCGTCATCGCCACCGCCGCCAGTCGCACCAGCGGGTGCTGCGCGCTCTGGGCCTGGGCGCAGCGGGCGATGGTGCGCTGCGCCTCCTCGGGCGAGATCACGCCGTCCTCGCTCAGCCACTCGACCAGCGGGCGCCAGTCCAGCGGGCCCTGCCAGGTGGCTCGTGTGGCGGAGCGGGGGCGCGCGGATGGACTCATGGACGGATCATTCCACAGGCTTGAGCACCCGCGGCCACCGGCTGGCCGGCAGGCCCCAGCGCTGCTGGATGGCGTCGGCGCGCCGCACCAGTTCGGCCCGCGTCGGTCGCTGCGGGGTGCGCAGGGCCAGCACGATGGTGTTGCCCTCGCGCGTGGGTCGGAACGACCACAGCGAACCGGCACCGAAGGCGCCCTGGATGCGGGCCAGGCTGCGCTCGAAACTGGAGGAGCGGCCGAACAGGTTGACCGTCATGCAGCCGTCGTCGGTGAGCAGCCGCCGGCAGTCGGCATAGAAGGCCTCGCTGTCCAGCACCGGCGCCGCCGCCTCGTCGTCGTACAGGTCCACCTGCAGCACATCCACCTGGCCGCGCCAGTGTTCGTGGGCCGCCACTTCGGCGGCGTCGCCCAGCACCACCGACAGCCGGCTGTCGTCGCGCGGCAGCTTGAACCACAGCCGGCAGGCCGCGATCACCTGCGGGTTCAGCTCGATGGCGGTGGTCTTCATCCGCAGCCGCTTGTGGCAGTACTTGGTCAGCGCCGCCGCGCCCAGGCCCAGCTGCATGGCATGGCGCTCGCGCACCGATTCCGGCGCCACGAACAGCAGCCACGCCATCATGCGCTGCACGTATTCGAGGTGGATGTCGAACGGCTCGTCCATCCGCATCGAGCCCTGCACCCACTCGGAGCCCAGGTGCAGGTAGCGGATGTCGCCGTGGTCGGAGAAGTTGACCTCGGGCAGCGGTGCGGGACGGGCGCTCACGGGCGGCGATTATCCGCTGCGCGCCGGCGCCAGCAGCGACCTCAGCCGCGGCAAGGCTTCGCAGGCATTGCCCGTCGTCGCTTCGGCCAGCGCGTCGGGCGGCAGGCCGCGCAGCCCGGCCACGACCTGCGCGATGCGCGGCAGTTCGGCCGGCTCGTTGCGCCCCTGCGCCAGCCCGGCGGCGCGATCGGCCGCCGTGCGGTAGAGCCAGTGCGGCGGGATGTCCGGCGCATCCGTCTCCAGCACCAGGGCCGACAGCGGCAGGTCGGCCGCCAGCCGGCGCAGCTGCAGCGCGCGCTCGAAGGTCACGGCGCCGCCGAAGCCCAGTTTGAAGCCGAGCTCGACAAAGGCCCGGGCCTGCTGCCCGCTGCCGTTGAAGGCGTGGGCGATGCCGCCGACCGGCAACTCGCGCAGGTGCTTGAGCAGGTGGTCGGCCGAGCGCCGCACGTGCAGGATCACCGGCAGCCGGTGCCGGCGTGCCAGCCGCAGTTGCTCGCGCAGGAAGAAGGCCTGGCGCTCGCGATCGAGGCCGGGCACGAAATGGTCGAGCCCGATCTCGCCGACCGCCACCAGGCGCGGGTCGCCCCGCAGCTCGCCGAGCCGACGGTCGAGCTCGGCCAGGTCCGCTTCGCGCGCCTCGCCGGTGCACAGCGGATGGATGCCCAGCGCATAGCTGTCGCCCCACCGGTGCGCCAGCGTGCGCACCGCGTCGAAGGCGCCCGCCTGCACCGCGGGAATCACGCAATGCGCCACGCCGGCCTGCGCGGCGCGCTCGCGCACCGCGGCCGCGTCGGCGCCGAATTCCGGCGCATCGAGGTGGCAGTGCGTATCGACGTAGGCGGGCATCGGTCGATCATGCCGGATAAGCCTGCGACGGCGCCGTCGCAACGTGCGCCGGTGCGCAAACCGTGGTACCGTGTCCGCTCGCTTTCTGGGTCGAAAAGACCGACCGCTGTCCGAGAGGTGATCCGATGCGCAGGCCAGCTTTGTACAGCTCCAGCCGCCCGGCTCCTGCGCAGCAGGCCACGGCGGCCGCGCAGCCCGCGCCCGAGACGGCGCAACCCTCCCCGCGCCGGCAGCGCTGGCGACTCGCCGCCCGCAGCCCGGCCATGATGTGGTCGGCCATCGCGCTGCTGGCAGCGCTGCTGGCCATGAGCCTGACGCTGCACATGGGCCCGGCGCCGCGCAAGATCACGCAGGCCGACATCAACGCGGCGGTACTCAAGACGCTGTCGAGCCAGCCGCTGCCCTCCGAGTACGCCCGCGCCTACGAGACCATCCGCCCATCGGTGGTGCGCGTGGTCAGCTACGTGAAGAAGGGCCGCCTCAAGGACGAGAAGACGGCGCGCCTGCATGCCGCCAAGCCCAAGCCGCTCGGGCCGGCGCAGGGCGCCGACCGCCAGGAAGCCGACGACGACGAGGAAGTCGAAGCCGGCGTCGGCACCGGCGTGGTGATCGTCGACAAGGGCGTGATCCTGACCAACCTGCACGTGGTGTCGGGCGCCGACAGCGTCAAGGTCACCTTCCACGACGGCCTGGAATCCAGCGCCACCATCACCGGCGCCCAGCCCGAGAACGACCTGGCGGTGTTGCAGGCCGCCAAGATCCCGGACGACATGATCGCCGCGACCATGCGCTCGACCGGCGACCTGGCCCCGGGCGACAAGGCATTGGTGGTGGGCTTTCCGTTCGGCATCGGGCCGTCGGCGTCCGGCGGCGTGATCTCCGGCCTGAACCGCTCGTTCCGCTCGCCCGAAGGCAAGCAGGAGATGACCAACCTGATCCAGTTCGACGCCGCCGCCAACCCTGGCAACTCGGGTGGCCCGCTGGTCACCATGGAAGGCGAGGTGGTGGGCATCGTCACGGCCATCCTCAACCCGACGCCGGCGCGCACGTTCCTGGGCATCGGCTTCGCTGTGCCGATCGAGAACGCCGCCCAGGCGGCCGGGCTCCCGCCCTTCTGAGCCGGCGCTGACGCAGGGCCGCGCCCCGGGCCATCCGCCAACGTCCTTCCGCCACCCTCCCCACCCGCAAAGGATCCCATGGACCAACCGAACACGCGGCAAGACAGCGCCACCGCCCGGCTGATGGAGCAGATCCTGTACGAGGTCAAGCGGGTGGTCGTGGGGCAGGACCGTTTCCTCGAGCGCGTGATGGTCGCCATGCTGGCCCAGGGGCACCTGCTGGTCGAGGGCGTGCCCGGGCTGGCCAAGACGCTGACCGTGAAGACGCTGGCCAACACCGTGCGCGGCCAGTTCAAGCGCATCCAGTTCACGCCCGACCTGGTGCCGGCCGACCTGGTGGGCACGCGCATCTACAACCAGAAGAGCGGCGAGTTCAGCACCTCGCTCGGGCCGGTGTTCACCAATTTGCTGCTGGCCGACGAGATCAACCGGGCGCCGGCCAAGGTGCAGAGCGCGCTGCTGGAAGTGATGCAGGAGCGCCAGGTCACCATCGCCGGCCAGACGCACAGGGTGCCCGAGCCCTTCCTGGTCATGGCCACCCAGAACCCGATCGAGACCGAGGGCACCTACCCGCTGCCCGAGGCCCAGGTCGACCGCTTCATGATGAAGGTGCTGGTCGACTACCCGAGCGACGAGGAGGAGTACGTCATCGTCGAGCGGGTCACCGGCCCCGCCGTGCACGTCTCGCCGGTGGCCACCACCGAGCAGCTCGCCGCCCTGCAGCACGAGTGCCGGCGGGTCTATGTCGATCCGTCGCTGGTGCAGTACGCGGTCAAGCTGGTGTCGGCCACGCGCAACCCGGAGCGCCACGGCCTGAAGGAGCTGGGCCGCTTCATCACCTTCGGCGCCAGCCCGCGCGGCACCATCAGCCTGACCGAAGGGGCCCGCGCGCTGGCCATGCTGCGCGGGCGCACCTACGCCCTGCCCGAGGACATGACCGACCTGGTCCCCGACGTCCTGCGGCATCGGCTGGTGCTGTCGTACGAGGCGCTGTCCGAAGGCAAGAACGCGGACGCCGTGATCGGCCAGATCATGGCCCGCATCCCGGCGCCGGCGCGCCCGCTGGAACATGAAAAGCTGGTGGCCTAAGGCCCCGCCCCGAAGCGCCGGCGAGGCCGCACCGGACGCCGCGCCCCCGGCACCGGCGACAGCCGATGCCGTGCTGCGCCGGCTGGAGTGGACCGTGATCCGCCGCCTCGACGGCCTGCTGCAGGGCGACTACCGCACCCTGCTGCGCGGCGCCGGGCTGGACCTGGCCGACCTGCGCGAGTACCAGCACCAGGACGACGTGCGCCACATCGACTGGAACGTCACCGCTCGCACCGACACGCCGCACGTGCGCGTGTTCACCGAAGACCGCGAGATGGCCGCCTGGTTCCTGCTGGACCTCAGCCCGTCGGTCGATTTCGGTTCGGGCGAGCAGCGCAAGCGCAACGTGTCGGCCGAATTCGTGGCGGTGCTGGCCCGCATGCTCACCCGCCACGGCAACCGGGTCGGCGCCTTGCTGTACGGCTCGGGGGTCGACACGGTGATCCCGACGCGCGGCGGGCGCCGCCACGTGCTGCACCTGCTGCACACCTTGCAGGCCCGCCCGGCCGGCCAGGAGGGCGGCCCGACCCGGCTGCGCGACCTGCTCGACTCCGCCGCCGGGCTGATCCAGCGGCGCTCCACCGTGTTCGTGGTGTCCGACTTCATCAGCGAGCCCGGCTGGGAACGCGCGCTGGCGCTGCTGGCACAGCGTCACGAAGTGGTGGCGGTGCGGGTGCTGGACCCGCTCGAGCTGCAGTTGCCCGACCTCGGCCTGCTCACCCTGCGCGACGCCGAAACCGGCGAGCAGCTGCTGGTGGACACGCACGACCCCGGCTTTCGCCGCCGCTTCGCCAGCGTGGCCGCGCAGCGCGAGGCCGAGCTGCGCGAGGCGCTGGCGCGCGCCGGCGTCGATGCGCTGGAGCTGTCCACCGATGCCGACCTGGTCGATGCCGTGATCCGGTTCACCGAGATGCGCAAGCGCCGCATCCGCCTGTCCGCCGGCGGCGGCATGCCGGCGCACCTGCAGCCGGCCGCCGCCTGAACGGGAGGACCCCATGCATTTCCTCTGGCCCGAGTTCCTTTGGCTGCTGCTGGCGGCGCCGCTGCTGGTCGTGCTGTACGTCTGGCTGCTGCGCCGCAAGAAGAAGCTGGCGCTGCGCTATGCGTCGCTGTCGATCGTCAAGGAGGCGATGGGGCCCGGGCAGACCGTCCGCCGGCACGTCCCGCCGGCGCTGCTCCTGCTGGCGCTGGTCGCCATGCTGCTGGCGGCGGCCCGCCCGACCGCCGTGGTCACGCTGCCGTCCAACCAGCAGACCATCATCCTGGCCATGGACGTGTCGGGCAGCATGCGCGCGGCCGACGTCCAGCCCAACCGGCTGGTGGCGGCGCAGAACGCCGCCAAGGCCTTCCTGGCCGAGTTGCCGCGCCACGTGAAGGTCGGCATCGTGGCCTTCGCCGGTTCGGCCCAGGTGGCGCAGCTGCCCACCGTCAACCGCGAGGACCTGGTCACCGCCATCGACCGCTTCCAGCTGCAGCGGGCCACCGCCACCGGCAACGCGATCGTGATCTCGCTGGCGACGCTGTTTCCCGACCAGGGAATCGAGCTGGCCGCGCTGCAGGGCGGGCGAGAGCGCCAGCGCGGCTTCGCCATCGACACGGACCCGACGAAGGAAAAGAAGCCCTTCACGCCGGTGGCGCCCGGCTCCTACAACTCGGCCGCCATCATCATGCTGACCGACGGCCAGCGCACCACCGGCGTCGATCCGCTGGATGCGGCCAAGATGGCGGCCGAGCGCGGCGTGCGCGTCTACACCGTGGGCATCGGCACCGTCGACGGCGAGACCATCGGCTTCGAGGGCTGGTCGATGCGGGTGCGGCTGGACGAGGAGACGCTCAAGGCCATCGCCCAGAAGACCGACGCCGAGTACTTCTATGCCGGCAGCGCGCACGACCTGCAGAAGGTCTACCAGGCGCTCAGCTCCAAGCTGACCGTGGAGAAGAAGGAAACCGAGATCTCCGCCCTGTTCGCCCTGGCCGCCGCCGGGCTGGCGCTGCTGTCGGGCGCGCTGTCGCTGCTCTGGTTCAACCGGATCCTCTGAGCCGTCAGGCCAGCTTTCCCTCCACCAGCCGCAACTGCCGCCCGCAGCGCGCCGCCAGGTGCTCGTCGTGCGTGACCAGCACGAACGCCGTGCCGCGCTCGCGCGACAGCTGCAGCATGAGGTCGAACACGGCACCGGCGGTGACCCGGTCGAGGTTGCCGGTGGGCTCGTCGGCCAGCACGCAGTCGGGGCGGGTGACCAGCGCCCGCGCCACCGCGACGCGCTGGCGCTCGCCGCCGGACAGCTCCGCCGGGCGGTGCTGCAGCCGGTGGCCGAGCCCGACCGCGGCCAGCGCCTGGCTGGCCGCGCTGGCCCAGGCCTCGGGCGCCTCGCGCCGGATGCGCAGCGGCATGCCGACGTTGTCGAGGGCGCTGAATTCCGGCAGCAGGTGGTGGAACTGGTAGACGAAACCCAGGTGCCGGTTGCGCAGCGCACCCTGCTGCGCCGGGTTGAGCGACGCCATCGGCTGGCCGGCCAGCTGCACGCTGCCGGCGGTCGGTGCGTCCAGCCCGCCCAGCAGGTGCAGCAGCGTGCTCTTGCCCGAACCCGACGCGCCGACGATGGCCACGGTCTCGCCGCGGTGCACCTCCAGGTCGATGCCGCGCAGCACCGGCACGTCCAGGCCGCCCTCGGTGAAGCGCTTGGCCAGGCCGCGCGCCTGCAGCACCGGCTCACTCATAGCGCAGCGCCTCCGCCGGGTTGACGCGGCTGGCGCGCCAGCTCGGGTACAGGGTGGCCAGGAAGGCCAGCACCAGCGAGATCAGCGCGATCGGCACGATGTCGTCGGCTTGCGGGTCGCTGGGCATGCGGCTGATCAGGTAGATGTCGCGCGGCAGGAAGCTGGCGTTCAGCGCCCGCTCGAGCGCCGGCACGATCACGTCGATGTTCAGCGCGATGCCCAGCCCGAGCAGCAGCCCGGCCAGCGTGCCGACGACGCCGACGGTGGCGCCCTGCACCACGAAGATGCCCATGATGCTGCGCGGGCTGGCGCCCAGCGTGCGCAGGATGGCGATGTCGGCCCGCTTGTCGGTCACGGTCATCACCAGCGTGCTCACCAGGTTGAAGGCGGCCACCGCCACGATCAGGGTGAGGATGATGAACATCATGCGTTTTTCCAGCTGCACCGCCGCGAACCAGGTGCGGTTCTGGCGGGTCCAGTCGCGCACCACCACCGGGCCGGTCAGCGTCTGCGACAGCTCGGCCGCCACCTCGCGCGCCTGGTGCAGGTCCTGCAGCTTCAGGCGCACGCCGGTCGGCCCCTCCAGCCGGAAGATGCGCGCGGCATCTTCCTCGTGCAGCAGCACCAGCCCGCTGTCGTACTCGAAATGGCCGGAATCGAAGGTGCCGACCACCGTCATCTGCTTCAGGCGCGGCACGATGCCGGCCGGCGTCACCTGGCCGCTGGGCGCGATCAGCGTCACCGGGTCGCCCTCGTGCACGCCCAGCGCGCGCGCCAGCTCGATGCCCAGCACCACGCCGAATTCGCCCGGCACCAGCCGCGCCAGCACGCGCGGCGTGGTGGCGCGGCCCAGGTCGGTCACCGCGGGCTCCAGCGCCGGCTCGATGCCCCGCACGATGGCGCCGCGCATGTCCTCGCCGCGCGCGATCAGCGCCTGCGCCGAGATGAAGGGGGCGGCGCCGGTCACCTGCGGATGGCTGCGCGCCTCGCGCATCGTGCGCTGCACGTCCGGCAGCACGCCGCCGCCGGGACCGTAGATCTCGATGTGCGAGACCACGCCCAGCATGCGGTCGCGCACTTCCTTCTGGAAGCCGTTCATCACCGACAGCACGATGATCAGCGCCGCCACGCCCAGCGCGATGCCGAGCATGGAGACGCCGGAGATGAAGGAGATGAAGCCGTTGCGGCGGGCGGCCCGGCCGGCCCGGGTGTAGCGCCAACCCAGTGCCAGCTCGTAGGGGATACGCATGCGGGGGTCCGGTTGTGGGCGCGATTGTGGCATCCACGACAATCGGGGCCATGTCGGACGCTGTCCACTTGTTGATCCCCTTTGCCGCGTGCAGTGCCGACGGCTGCCGCGAACGCCTGGCCTCGCTGCGCCTGCCGAACCTGGAGCGGCTGCTGGCCGCGATGGCGCCGGCCCAGCAGGTCGCCGGCGACGAGCACACGCTGTCGATGCCGCACGAGCGCGTGCTGGCGCGCGAATGCGGCCTGCAGGCGCCCGACGGCCTGCTGCCCTTCGCCGCCTGGGAAGCGATGCAGGCCGGCATCGATCCGGCCGGCCAGGCCTGGGCCTGGGTGACGCCCTGCCACTGGCGGGTGGGCACCGACCACGTCTTCATGCACCACCCGCAGGAACTCGCGCTCGATGCGCAGGAATCGCAGGCGCTGCTGGCCGCGCTGCGGCCCTACTTCGAGCAGGACGGGCTGCAGCTGGCGTACGAGGCGCCCACGCGCTGGCTGGCCAGCGGCCCGCTGTTCGCGCAGGTGCCCTGCGCTTCGCTCGACCGGGTGGTGGGCCGCGTGATCGACGCCTGGATGCCGCGCGGCGAAGCGGGCAAGCCGCTGCGCCGGCTGCAGCAGGAGATGCAGATGCTGCTGTACACCCACCCGGTCAACGAGGAGCGCAGCCGCGGCGGCCAGCTGCCGGTCAACTCGTTCTGGGTGAGCGGCAACGGCGTGCTGCCGCCCGGCCACGCGCCGGAGCCGCCACCCGAGCTGCGCATCACGCACTACCTGCGCGATGCCGCGCTGCGGCAGGACTGGGCCGCCTGGGCCGCCGGCTGGCAGCAGATCGACGAGGGCGAAGGGGCCTGGCTGCTGCAGGCGGCCGGCGCCGGCCAGTCCGTGGCGGTCAGCCTGTGCGGCGACCGGCAGGCGCGCACCTGGCGCAGCGCCGGCGGCGGCTGGCGCCGCCGGCTGGCCGCGGCCTTCTCGCGGCAGCGCGCTGTCGACTGGCTGGCCGAGCTGTGAAGATCGTTCCCCGCGATGTGCCCCCGCGCGCCGCCTGGGCGCTGGAGCAGGCCGGCATCCATCCGCTGCTGGCGCGCCTGTATGCGGCCCGCGGCGTCAGCGACCGCGAGGAACTCGACGACGGCCTGGGGCGCCTGTTGCCGCCGGCCGGCCTGAAGGGCGTGGCCGAAGCGGCCGTCCTGCTGGCCGATGCCATCGCCGCGCACCAGCGCCTGTGCGTGGTCGCCGACTACGACTGCGACGGTGCCACGGCCTGCGCGGTGGCCGTGCGCGGCCTGCGGCTGCTGGGCGCGCAGCACGTCGATTACCTCGTGCCGGACCGCGTGGCCGACGGCTACGGGCTCACGCCGCCGATCGCGCGGCGCGTCAAGGACAGCGGCGCCGACGTCCTGATCACGGTGGACAACGGCATCGCCAGCGTCGAAGGCGTGGCTGCCGCCCATGCGCTGGGGCTGCAGGTGCTGGTGACCGACCACCACCTGCCCGGCCCCGCGCTGCCGGCCGCGGCCGCCATCGTCAACCCCAACCAGCCCGGGTGCGATTTCGAGAGCAAGAGCATCGCCGGTGTCGGCGTGATGTTCTACGTGCTGCTGGCGCTGCGCGCCGAGCTGCGCGCGCGCGGCGTGTTCGATGCCCGGCCCGCCGCCGGGCCGCCCCAAGGCGGGCCGGCCCCCGCCGGGGGCAGCTCTCGCGAGGCCGAGGGCGTGGGGGTGCCAGTTCGGCAACCGAAGCTCGATGCCCTGCTGCCGCTGGTGGCACTGGGCACCGTGGCCGACGTGGTGCGGCTGGACGCCAACAACCGGCGGCTGGTGGCGCAGGGCCTGCGCCGCATCCGCGCCGGCGCCCTGCCCTGCGGGCTGGCCAGCCTGTTCGCGGCGGCCGGCCGCCGGCCGCAGGCCGCCACCACCTTCGATCTCGGCTTCGCGCTCGGCCCGCGCATCAACGCCGCCGGCCGCCTGTCCGACATGCGCCTGGGCATCGAATGCCTGCTGACCGACGACCCCGCGCGCGGTGCCGAGCTGGCCCAGCGCCTGGACGGCATCAACCGCGAGCGCAAGGACATCGAGGGCGAGATGCGCGAGCAGGCGCTGGAGCTGGCCGAGACGCTGATCGAGCCCGGCCAGGAGCCGCCGCCGGCGCTGTGCGTGTTCGACCCGGACTTCCACGAGGGCGTGGTCGGGATCGTGGCCTCGCGGCTGAAGGACCGGTTCCACCGCCCCAGCTTCGTCTTCGCCGCCAGCCAGGCGCCCGGGCGCGAGCACGAACTCAAGGGTTCGGGCCGCTCGATCCCCGGCTTCCACCTGCGCGATGCGCTCGACCTGGTGGCCAAGCGCCACCCCGGCGTGCTGCTGCGCTTCGGCGGCCACGCGATGGCGGCCGGATGCACCATCGCCGAAGAGCACCTGGACACCTTCGAGCAGGCGCTGGCGCAGGTCGCGCAGGAATGGCTGGATGCCGCCACCCTGCTGCGGCGCCTGGCCACCGACGGCCCGCTGGCGCCCGAGTACCGGCGGCCGGACCTGGTGGACACGCTGCACCAGCAGGTCTGGGGCCAGGGCTTCGCGCCCCCGGTGTTCAGCGAGGAGATGGACGTGCTGTCGCAGCGCATCGTCGGCGAGCGGCACCTGGCGGTGCGGCTGCGCCACCATGGCCAGCCGGTGGACGGCATCTGGTTCGGCCGCACCGATCCGCTGCCGGCGCGCGCCCGCATCGCCTACCGGCTCGAAGCCGATGAGTACCAGGGCGTGCGCCGGGTGCGTTTCCTGATCGAAGGCGTGGAGAGCGAAGCCTAGCGGGACTGCCGCGCCCCGGCCTCGTCGAGCCAGGCGAACAGGCGCCCGGCCACCGCCTGCAATTGCGCATCGGCCATGCCCTGGGCCCGCGCCAGTTGCCACAGCGCGTACTCGCGGTCGCCCAGCATCATGGCGGTGCTGACGCAGCGCCCGTGGCCGGCCATCAGCAGCGTGAACGTGCCCAGCAGCTCGGTCGGGCAGTAGCCCGCCGCCGCAGCCGGCGACTCGAACTCATCCGAGACCTCGAGCGAAGCCGGGAGCGGTTCGGCCAGGCCGGATCGGACGGCGGTCATGGCAGTCTGCACCCCCTCACCGGACGGCCAGCTCGACCGGGTGCCCGCCCGGGCCCGGGCCGTAGAACACGGCGCAGTCCTCGCCGGTGGGGATCTGGCACTGCAAGGCGGCCGGTTGCGCGGCCAGCACGACCGTGCCGCGGCGCTCATCGGCCTGGCGCACCTGGCTGCTGCACAAGGCGAACAGGGCCAGCAGCTGGGCGCCGGCAAGGGCGGCGGCGACCAGCCAGAACACCGGGTCGCGCGGGCGACCGTCGCGGGGATCGATCAAGCGGAACAGCATGGCTGGGCGGATCGGGCGGGGACAGCCTGATCTTGGGCCGGGCCGCGCAGCCCGGGCGCTGACACGGGCGCAAGCGGCGGTAGGACAAAATCGCCGACGCATGACCCCTTTCCTCGACGCCCGCGCGACCACCCGTGCCCTTGCACCGCTGGCGCTGGTGCGGTCCCTCGAAGCCCTGCTGGCCGACCCGGCCGTGCAGGTGCCCGAACGGCTGGTGCAGCCGCTGCCGGGCGGCGGCAGCCTGTTCGTGATGCCGGCGCTGGACGGCCGCATCGCCATCACCAAGCTGATCACCTTCACGCCGGCCAATGCCGGCACGCCGCGCCCGGCGATCCAGGGCGACGTGGTCGTGTTCGACGCCGCCACCGGGACGCGCACGCTGGTGCTGGACGGCCCCGCCGTCACCGCGCAACGCACCGCCGCCGTGTCCTTGCTGGCCGCGCAGCGGCTCGCCCCGGTGCCGGACGGGCCCCTGCTGATCGTGGGCGCGGGCGCACAAGGGCTGTCGCACCTGGAGGCCTTCCAGGCCGGACTGCCGGTCCGCGAGGTGCGGGTGGCGTCGCGCAGCCGCGCCAGCGCCGAGCGCCTGGCGCAGCGCGCCCGGGAACTCGGGCTGACGGCGCTCGTGGTGGACGACCCCGACCGCGCCCTGGCCGATTGCCCGCTGGTGGTGACCTGCACCCCGGCCAGCGGCGTGGTGCTGCGGTCGCGGCCGCGCGACGATGCCTTCATCGCCGCCGTCGGCGCGTTCACGCCCGCCATGGTCGAGTTGGGGCCCGAGCTGTGCCGCCACTGCGCGCAGCGGGGCCGCATCGTGCTCGACACGCCGGACGCGGTGCACGAAGCCGGCGACCTGATCCAGGCCGGCCTGGACCTGGCGGCGCTGGCCTCCTTGCGCGACGTGGTGCAGGGCCGCGTGCCGAGCGGCGGCGGCCCGGTCCTGTTCAAGAGCTGCGGCTGGGCCGGCTGGGACCTGGCGGCGGCGCGCTGCGCCACCGGCTGAGCGGGCGGTGCGCCTTCAGGCCTTGGGCAGCGTGACCCCGCGCTGGCCCTGGTACTTGCCGCCGCGGTCCTTGTAGCTGGTCTCGCAGGGCTCGTCGCTCTCGAAGAACAGCACCTGGGCGCAGCCCTCGCCAGCGTAGATCTTGGCGGGCAGCGGCGTGGTGTTGGAGAACTCCAGCGTCACGTAGCCTTCCCACTCGGGCTCGAACGGCGTGACGTTGACGATGATGCCGCAGCGCGCGTAGGTGCTCTTGCCCAGGCAGATGGTCAGCACGTTGCGCGGGATGCGGAAGTACTCCAGCGTGCGCGCCAGCGCGAAGCTGTTGGGCGGGATGATGCAGACGTCGTCGTGGAAATCGACGAAGCTCTTCTCGTCGAAATTCTTCGGGTCCACCACCGTGCTGTGGATGTTGGTGAAGACCTTGAATTCCGGGGCGCAGCGGATGTCGTAGCCGTAGCTCGAGGTGCCGTAGCTGATCACCCGGCGGCCGTCCACCTGGCGCACCTGGCCGGGCTCGAAGGGCTCGATCAGCCCGTGCTGCTCGGCCATGCGGCGGATCCACTTGTCGCTCTTGATCGTCATCGGCTGCTGCTCCTCGGGCGCGAATTGTAGGTGGGCGCTCGCCCCCGCCTCCTGGCCGATGTCAAGCGATCGGCGCGCCGCCGACGTACACCTGCTCGACCACCCGGTCGTCGCCCAGCACGATCAGCGAGAACAGCAGCTCGTCCAAGCTGCCGGCCTGCGCCACCTTGCGCGCCAGCAGCGGCAGGGCGCGCGGCTCCAGCAGCAGGAAATCGGCTTCGCAGCCGGGCTGCAGGTTGCCGATCACGCCCCCGAGGCCGAGCGCCTGCGCCGCCCCGGCGGTGTGCTGCCACCACAGGTTCTGCGGCGACAGGCTCACGCCCGGCTTGGTCTGGCCTTCGCGGCCCACGCAGTAGGCCGCCAGCATGGTGTGGAAGGGGTTGAAGCTGGTGCCGCCGCCGACGTCGCTGGCCAGGCCGTGGCGAAAGCCGATGCGCCGGGCGCCCTCGTAGTCGAAGAAGCCGCTGCCCAGGAACAGGTTGCTGGTGGGGCTCACGGCCGCCGCCGCGCCGGTGTCGCGCAGCAGCGCGCGGTCGGTGTCGTCGATGTGGATGCAGTGGGCATAGACGGCGCGCTCGCGCAGCAGGCCGAAGCCTTCGTACACCGCCAGGTAGCTGCGGGCGGCCGGGAACAGCTCGCGGGCCCAGCGGATCTCGTCGCGGTTCTCGGCCACGTGCGACTGGATCCAGACGTCCGGGTACCGGGCGGCCAGCTCGCCGGCGCCGCGCAGCTGGGCTTCGCTGCAACTGGGCGCGAAGCGGGGCGTGATCGCGTAGCCCAGCCGCTCGACGCCCTGCCAGCGGCGGATCAGCGCCTCGGTGTCGGCCAGGGATTGCGCCGTCTCGTCGCGCACGCCATCGGGCGAATGGCGGTCCTGCAGCACCTTGCCGGCGATCAGCCGCAGGCCGCGCGCGCGTGCAGCCGCCATCAGCGCATCCACCGAGGCCGGGTGCGAGCTGCAGAAGGCCAGCGGGGTGGTCACGCCGTGGCGCAGCAGCTCGTCCAGGAACACCTGCGCCACGAGGTCGGCGTGGTCGCGGTCGGCAAAGCGCGCCTCGTGCGGGAAGGTGTACTGCTCCAGCCACGGCAGCAGGCCCTCGGCCGGCGAGCCGATCACGTCGGTCTGCGGAAAATGCACGTGCAGGTCGATGAAGCCAGGCGCCAGCAGCTTGCCGGGGTGGTGCTCCACCGCCACGCCCGGGTAGTTGGGCGCGAGCGCCTGCCAGGAGCCGGCCGCCCGCACCACGGGCCGGCCGTCCGCGCCGGGGCCGATCAGCAGCAGGCCGTCATCCTCGTACAGGGCCGAGCCGTCATCGGCAAAGCGCAGCAGCGCGGCGCGGAAGGCTTTCATTTGCCCAGTGTGCCCTGCACGCCCTCGACCAGGAAGTCCATGCCCAGGATCCGTTCGTCCGACAGCGCCCGGCCGGGCGGCACCACCGGGTTCCCGCGGTTGTCCTGGATCGGCCCGGCAAAGGGGTTGAGCCTGCCGGCGGCGAGGTCGCGCTGGCGCGCCAGCACCTCGTCGCGCACGGCGGGCGGCACCCGGGGGCCGAAGTGCTCGACCTTGACCATGCCGTCGCGCACGCCGCCCCAGAACTGCTGCGGCTTCCAGGTGCCGTCCAGCACCTGCCGGGCGCGGCGGGTGTAGTAGTCGCCCCAGTGGTGGGTCACGGCCAGCAGCTGCGCATCGGGCGCGGCGAAACGCATGTCCGAGTGGTAGGCGATGGCCAGCTTGCCGCGCTCCTGCGCCGCCGCCATCACCGCCGTCGAGGCGCTGTGGAAGGCGACCACGTCGGCCTGCTGGTTGAACAGCGTCATCGCCGCTTCGCGCTCGCGCGGCGGGTCGAACCAGGTGTTCAGCCAGATCACCTTGACCTGGGCAGCCGGATCGACCGAGCGCATGCCCAGCGTGAACGCGTTCAGCCCCTGCAGCACCTCGGGGATGGGAAAGCCGGCGACGTAGCCGGCCACGTGGGTGCGCGTCATGCGGCCGGCCGCCACCCCGGCCAGATAGCGGCCTTCGTAGTAGCGCGCATTGGCGGTAGCGACGTTGGGCGCGGTCTTGTAGCCGGTGATGGACTCGAACTTCACCTGCGGGAAGTCGCGCGCCACCTTCAGGGTCGGCTCCATGTAGCCGAAGCTGGGCGTGAAGATCAGGCCGTAGCCCTGCTGCGCCAGGTCGCGGATCACGCGCTCGGCGTCCGCGCCTTCCGGCACGTTCTCGACCGAGCGGGTCTGCACGCGCTGGCCGAGCGCTGCCTGCACGGCCTCGCGGCCTTCCTCGTGCTGGCGCACCCAGCCGGCGGGGGTCAGGGGCGCCACGTGCACCCACGCGATCTTCAGCGGGGGTGGCGGCTGGGACGTGGCGGGAAGCGAAAGAAGGGCGGCCGCGAATGCGGCTGCGAGGTTTTTGTACATGGTGTTCCTCTACATGGCCAGAACAGGTTCCCCCCCGAAGCGGCCTTCGGCCGCCTCCCCCAGGGGGCGCCACCAGCGGCCCGGCAAAGCCGGTTCCGCGGTGGTCGCTGGAAGGGCCACCGCACGCGGAAGGTCTGAGCGACGGAGCCTGGCCTTGGAGCAGGAACTGCCGCTGTTGGCGCAGCGGCAGGGGGCAATTCTAGGCGCTCAGGCGGGCGCGAAGCGGCGCGCGGCGATCTCCAGCAGGCCGTCGAAGATCAGGCTGTCCACCAGTTCGAACGGCACCGACATGTGCGGCGCCATCTTCCAGCCGGCGCCGCCGGTCATGAAGCAGGCCGGTTCGGCGCCGCAGTGCCGGCGCACGTGCTGCACCATGCGCTCGACCGCGCCGGCGATGGCGTAGGTGCCGCCACTGGTCAGCGCGTCGCTGGTGTTGGTGGGAAATTCGCGCACTTCGCCGGTGGGCACGTGCAAGCCGGCGGTGCCGGATTCGAGGGCGCGCAGCATGATGCCGTGCCCCGGCAGGATGAAGCCGCCGAGGAAGCGGCCGTCCGTATCGATCGCCTCGACAGTGACGGCGGTGCCGACCATCACCACCACAATCGGCCGTTGCGGACCCCTGGCCAGCATCCGGTGGCGCGCGCCGACCATGGCCACCCAGCGGTCGGCGCCCAGCCGCGCCGGGTGGTCGTAACCGTTGGATAGCCCCGCCTCTTCGACGCTGGCATGAACCCACTGCGAGGAAATGCCCCAGGCCTCCTCCACCTGCTGCTCGGCGCGGCGCCGCACCGGATCGGCCGCCACCGCACAGCCGATCATCCTGTGCGGCGCGGGCAGTCCGGCCCAGGGGCCTTCGGCCAGCCGTTCGATGTGTTCCAGGAATTCGGCCCCCTGGGCCAGCAGCTGCGCCCCCGGCCGGGCCTGGTCGTACAGCGCCCATTTCAGGCGCGTGTTGCCGATGTCGATCGCGAGCAGGGACACGCCGGGCTTCTCAGGCGGCTGCCGCGAGCTGCTCGCCCATGGCGGCAAGCAGGCGCGCCAGCGCGTCCTCGTGCTGGCGCAACTGGTCGCACTCGGCCAGCAGGCGGTCGAGGCGCTTGCGCAGCTCCTCATGGATCTGCTGCGGGCCTTTCAGGTTCAGGCCGGCGACCTTGCCCTCGGCGGCGGCGCTGGCCAGCGTGCCCAGGCGCGAGCGCCACTCGCGGATTTCGGTGGCCGCCGCCCTGGGCATCTGCGCCATCAGCGCGGCGCGCCGCTCGGCGGTCGCGCGCACCTCCTGGTGCGCCTGCTGCGAGGCGGTGGCGGCGGCGCGCAACGCCTTCAGCCGCACGACCAGGGTCTCGCAGCGGGCCGCGTCCGCCCGCACCTGCTCCTGGGCAGCCGGGTCGGCGGCCGCCTGGCCCTGGCGCGACTTGAGCTGGTTGCGCATGTCCTGCAGCCAGCGCGCACCCTGGTCGATGATCTTGTCCAGCGCCCGGTACTCGACCTCCAGCTCGACCAGCGCGCGTTCGGCCGCCGCGGCGGGGGCCGTCTGCTGCTGCTGCACGGCGGCCGCCTCGCCGGCGAAGCCCTTGGCCACCCCCTCGATCTGCTCGATGCGCCCGGCGAATCCGGCCCCGGCGTCACGGCTCTTGCCGGTGACCTTCGCCCACAGGCCCTGGGGTTGCAGGACCGTGAAGTCCAGCGGGTCCAGCGCCTGCCGCAGCCGCTGCAGCACCGGCTGGACGCTCGCCGCCTGCGACGCGCGGGCATGGCCTTCCAGTTCCAGCGCCAGCTCCGCCAGCCGCTTGACGTGGGCATGGCCCACGTCCGCCGCCATCTGGTCGAGAAAGGCCGCCGGCGAGACCGGCGCGCGGGCGGTCGCGGCCACCTGGGCCAGCTTGGCCGGGGTCATCAGGGAAGCCGTGCGGTCGTGGGAGGGGTCCATGGCTCTGGAGGGCAGGACGGAGGGAGCGCCAATATACCCGCCTGCGGTTGTGCTCTGCGCCGGGCAGGGACAAGGCGCGCCGAGGCCTCAGATGGCGCCCAGCCAGCAGGCGCGCTGGATCGCGGCCAGCTTGCTGTCCACCCGCAGCTTGGCCATGGCATTGGCCAGGTGGTAGTTCACCGTGCGCTCGGCGCAGTGCAGGCGCTGCGCGCTCTCGCGCGCGGTCAGGCCCTGGAAGGCCAGCACCAGGCAGTCGCGCTCGCGCGGGCTGAGCCGGGAGCGCCCGGCGGCGATGCAGCGCCGCACGCGCGGCCAGATGTTCAGGGCCGACCACACCAGCGCCGCCGCTTCGCCGCGGTCGCCCAGCGCGCGCGGGCTGAACATGAAGCATTCGAAGGCGCGGCCGGCCGGCAGCGGGAACTCCACCCGCACCAGGGTCTGGTAGCCGTGCGCCGTCCACAGCAGCCGCCAGCGGCTGTCGTCCCGCTCTTCGGCACGGGCGATGTACTGCCAGGCGACCAGCGGTGCGTCGGAATCGCGCCAGGTGACCCCGAAGTCACCGCTGGCGGCCAGTGCCTGGGCCGCACCCGCCAGCGGCGGGGGATGCACCGCGACCACCTGGCGGTCCTCGGGCGTGCCGAAGGGGTCGGGCCCGAGCACGACGATCGCTTCGACCGAGAGATCGCGCAAGGCGCCCACCCAGTCGCTCAGGACCGAATCCAGGTCCAAACTGTCAAAGTTAGCAGGCTCGCCCATTCACCCGGCTGTCATTTGGCGCCGGGCTGTGACAATAGCAGCATCGTGCGACCGATCCCCAACCGTTCCGCCCCGCCCGCATGACTTTCCCTTTGTTCAGCCGACCGGGCGCCCTCGCCTTCCTCGACGACGACCCGGACTACCTGGAGATGCTGGCCCTGGTGGTGCCGCGCCGCTGGCACGCCCGGTTGTTCGTGCAACCGCGCGAGTGCATGACCCGGCTGCGCAAGGAGCTGCCGTTCTGGGAAGCCGACGCCTGGAGCCAGCAGGAGCTGGTCAACCAGTGGCGCGCCGGCCGCCCGCTGGTGCCCCAGGTGCTGGCCTACTGGGCCCGCAGCAGCGAACGCTTTTCGCTCACCCGCGTGTTCATGGTGGACTACTCGATGCCGGAGATGGACGGCCTGCAGGTGCTGGGGGAGATGGGCGAATGGCCGGGCGCGCGGGTGCTGCTCACCGGCCAGGCCGACGACCAGGTCGCCATCGACGCGTTCAACGGCGGGCTGATCGAGCAGTTCATTCCCAAGCAGACCGGCGACATCGGCCAGCGCCTGCAGGAGGTGGTCGAACGGCTGATGACGGCGCCCCACCCGGCCCATGCCCAGACCTGGCGCGCCACGCTCAAGCCCGAGCAGCTGGCGCTGCTGCGCGAGCCGGGCGTGGCCCGCGACCTCGCCTCGCTGGCGGCCGGGCGCTGGGTGGAGCACGTGGTGATCGGCGACCCGTTCGGCGTGCTGGGGCTGGACGCCGCTGGCCGGGCCGGCTGGCTGCAGCTGGAGACCACCGCCGCCCTGCCCGCGCTGGCCGAGATGGCGCAGCTCGAAGGGCTGGACGCCGCCACCGTGGCCGAGGTCCGTGCCGGACGCCGGCTGGCCAGCGTGGAAGTGAGCCAGTCGCTGCGCCAGCCCCCGCAGGTGGCGGACGCCATCCCGGTGGGCGACGACGGCAAGCTGCGGGCAGCCTGGTTTCCGCTGGACGCCTCCGGCCTGGGCGACGCCGGTTATGCCCACTGGCTGGCGCGCCAGCCCCAGCGCCGCGTGCGGGCCTGACCATCGGTCCGGCAACGGGGCTGGGCGGGTCGCGGCCATCGATCGATTCAAGGCGAACCCGGCCGGCGCCGGGGCGCCGCCCCTGTCAGATCTGACAGGCGCCGGCGGGGCGAGTGGCCCGCGCGCACGGCGGCCTCAGGCCAGCTTGCCGTGGCAATGCTTGTACTTCTTGCCGCTGCCGCACGGACAAGGGTCGTTGCGGCCCACGCGCGGCACCGCGCCGGCGGCCAGCGCTGCCGCCGCCGCGATCGGGCGCGAAGCGGCGGTACTCTCGTCGAGCCGGCTCTCGGCTTCGCCGGTCTCGGTGGGCGCGGTGTAGGTGACGTTGGCGATGCGCTCGGCACGCTCTTCCAGGTCCTCGGCGGCCTGCTCGAGCTGGGCGCCGGACTGCACCCGCACCGTCATGAGGACCCGGGTCACCTCGTTCTTGACCGAGTCCAGCAGCTGGCCGAACAGCTCGAAGGCCTCGCGCTTGTACTCCTGCTTCGGTTGCTTCTGCGCGTAGCCGCGCAGGTGGATGCCCTGGCGCAGGTAGTCGAGGGCGGCCAGGTGCTCGCGCCAGTGCGAGTCGATGCTCTGCAGCAGGACGACCCGCTCGAACTGCGTGAAGTTCTCGGCGCCGATCTCGGCCACCTTGCGCTCGAACGCCTGGTTGGCCGCCTCCAGCACTTTCTCGACCACGTCCTCGTCGGTGATGGCGCTCGCTTCCTCCACCTGGCTGGCCAGCGCCAGCTGGATGCCCCAGTCGTCGGCCAGCGCCTTCTCCAGCCCGGCGAGGTCCCACTGCTCCTCGACCGACTCGGCCGGCACGTACTGGCGCGCCAGGTCGGTGAAGCAGCCCTCGCGCAGGCCGGCGATCTGGGCCGACAGGTCGGCCGCGTCCATGATGTCGTTGCGCTGCTGGTAGATCACCTTGCGCTGGTCGTTGGCGACGTCGTCGTACTCCAGCAGTTGCTTGCGGATGTCGAAGTTGCGCGCCTCGACCTTGCGCTGCGCGCTCTCGATGCTGCGGGTGACGATGCCGGCCTCGATGGCTTCGCCGTCGGGCATCTTCAGCCGATCCATGATGGCCTTGACACGGTCGCCGGCGAAGATGCGCATCAGCGGGTCGTCCAGGCTCAGGTAGAAGCGCGAGGAGCCCGGGTCGCCCTGGCGGCCGGAGCGGCCGCGCAGCTGGTTGTCGATGCGGCGCGACTCGTGCCGCTCGGTGGCGATGATGCGCAGGCCGCCCTGCTGCACGACGAGCTCGTGGTCCTTCTGCCATTGCTCGCGCAGCGCCGCGATCTTGTGCTGCCGGGCGGCGGCGTCCAGCGACTCGTCGGCCTCCACCGCCTCGACCGCCTTTTCCACGTTGCCGCCCAGCACGATGTCGGTGCCTCGGCCGGCCATGTTGGTGGCGATGGTGATCGACTTCGGCGCGCCGGCCTGGGCCACGATGTCGGCCTCGCGCGCGTGCTGCTTGGCATTGAGCACCTGGCGCGGCAGGCCTTCCTTGGCCAGCAGCTCGTCGATGATTTCCGAGTTCTCGATCGAGCTGGTGCCCACCAGCACCGGCTGCCCGCGCTCGTGGCAGGCCCTGATGTCCTGGATCGCAGCGGCGTACTTCTCGCGCGTGGTCTTGTACACGCGGTCGAGCTGGTCGTCGCGCCGGCTCGGCCTGTTGGGCGGGATCACCACCGTCTCCAGGCCGTAGATCTCCTGGAATTCGTAGGCCTCGGTGTCGGCCGTGCCGGTCATGCCGGCCAGCTTGCCGTACAGGCGGAAGTAGTTCTGGAAGGTGATCGAGGCCAGCGTCTGGTTCTCGGCCTGGATCGGCACGCCTTCCTTGGCCTCCACCGCCTGGTGCAGGCCATCGCTCCAGCGCCGGCCCGCCATCAGGCGGCCGGTGAATTCGTCGACGATCACCACCTCGGGCTGGCCGTCCTCGCCGCGCTGCACCACGTAGTGCTGGTCGCGGTGGTACAGGTGCTTGGCGCGCAGCGCCGCGTACAGGTGATGCACCAGGGTGATGTTGGCCGGGTCGTACAGCGTCGCGCCGGGCGCGATCAGGCCGCGTTCGGCCAGGATGCGCTCGGCGTTCTCATGGCCCTGCTCGGTCAGGTAGACCTGGTGCGCCTTCTCGTCGACGGTGAAGTCGCCCGGCTTGATGACGCCCTCGCCGGTGCGCGGGTCGGCCTCGCCCTCCTGGCGGCTGAGCAGCGGCACGACCTTGTTCATGGCGATGTACAGGTCGGTGTGGTCCTCGGCCTGGCCGCTGATGATCAGCGGCGTGCGCGCCTCGTCGATCAGGATCGAGTCGACCTCGTCGACGATGGCGTAGTTCAGCTCCCGCTGCACGCGGTCGCCCGGCTCGTACACCATGTTGTCGCGCAGGTAGTCGAAGCCGTACTCGTTGTTGGTGCCGTAGGTGATGTCGGCGCCGTAGGCGGCCTGCTTGTCCTCGCGCGGCATCTGCGGCAGGTTGATGCCGACGCTCAGGCCGAGGAAGTTGTACAGCCGACCCATCCACTGGGCGTCGCGGCTGGCCAGGTAGTCGTTCACCGTCACCACGTGGACGCCCTTGCCGGCCAGCGCGTTCAGGTACACCGGCAGCGTGGCGGTGAGCGTCTTGCCCTCGCCGGTGCGCATTTCGGCGATCTTGCCCTGGTGCAGTGCGATGCCGCCCATTAGCTGCACGTCGAAGTGGCGCATCTTCATCACGCGCTTGGAGCCTTCGCGCACCACCGCGAAGGCCTCGGGCAGCAGCGCATCCAGGGTTTCGCCGTTGGCGACGCGGTCCTTGAACTCCTGCGTCTTGGCGCGAAGCTGCTCGTCGCTCAGCTTCTCCAACTGCGGCTCCAGCGCGCCGATCTGGCCCACGGTGCGCCGGTATTGCTTGAGCAGGCGGTCGTTGCGGGAGCCGAAAATCTGGGTGAGGAAGTTCTTGGTGGCCATGAACACGGTGCTGCCCTGCCGGCCCGCAAAGGCCTGGCAGGGCAGCTCAATCCTTCTTGTGCTGCAGCAGGTGGGGCTGCCGGGCGGCAAGGCAAGCGCCCGGCCGGTCGGCAAAGGGTGCGATTTTACCGCCGGGCCGCAGGCTGGCCGCGCACGCCGCCGCCGGCGGCCGGAGCGGCCGCCACTTCGGCGCCGGCCTTGAGGAACTTCTGCGGGTCCTGCGGCACGCCCTGCACCAGCACCTCGAAATGCAGGTGCGGCCCGGTGGAGCGGCCGGTGCTGCCGACCTCGGCGATCTTCTGCCCTCGCTTGACCAGGTCGCCCTTGCGCACCCACAGGCGCGAGGCATGGGCGTAGCGCGTTACCAGCCCGTTGCCGTGGTCGATCTCGATCATCTGGCCGTACGCCGGGTGCAGCTCCTGCGCCACCACCACGCCGCCCGATGCCGCCAGGATCGGCGTGCCGGGTTGCGCCTCGAAGTCCAGCCCGGTGTGCAGCGCCGAGCGGCCGGTGAAGGGGTCGATGCGCCAGCCGAAGGCCGAACCCAGCGATCCGTCGACCGGGTGCTGGGTGGGGATCATCATCCGGCGCACCTTCTGGTCGAACAGGCGCGACTCGACCACCGTCAGCAGGTCAACGCCGTGGTCGGCCATCGCGTCCAGCTCGGCCAGCGTCCCATTGAGCTCGTCCATCGACAGCGGCCGGCCCGACACCAGCGCGCCGCCGCGCCCCGGCGTGGCCTTGATCTCGGCCGGGTTCAGGCCGGCCAGGCCGGACACCCGCTCGCCGAGTGCCTCGAGCTGGACCAGCTTGGCCTGCATCTCGCCCAGCCGGCGCGCCAGGGCGTCGAGGTTTTCGCGCAGGTAGCGGTCGCGCTGCTCGAATTCGTCCTTGACGATCAGCCGCACCAGGGTGCCGACCACCGGCCAGCCTTCGCGCGCGCCCTTGAGGAATACCCAGTGGTAGAGCAGCGCCGCCGACAGCATCAGGGCCAGCGACAGGCCGGCCAGCGCCAGCAGCAGCCGCGGGCCGCTGAGATGGATGGCCCGGCTCCTGGCGAGCCAGGCGTCCGTGATAATGAAATGCACTCGCGTCCCCCTCGTCCCGCCGTCCCCGTGAACCGTCGTCAGCACTCCCTCACCCTGCTCCAGGCCGCCGATGCCTCGCCCACATTGGCGCGGCTGGCGGCGCTGGCGCGCGAGTCCGGCGAACGGCTCCGGGCGGTCGAATCGCTGATCCCCGCCCCGCTGCGCCCCCTGGTGAAGGCCGGGCCGATCGATGGACCGGCCTGGTGCCTGCTGGTGGAGGGCAACGCCGCGGCCGCCAAGCTGAGACAGCTGCTGCCTGCGCTGCAAGCTCATCTGTGCGGCCGGGGGTGGGAGGTTACCGCAATCCGGATCAAGGTCCAAGCGCGCGGCGGCTGAGGCCGGGCGGACGGCGGTGCGGCGATGGGCTGGTGCCGATTGTCGGGATCGAACTGACGACCTACCGCTTACAAGGCGGTTGCTCTACCACTGAGCTAAATCGGCGTGCGCGCGAATTCTAGAACGGGCCCGGGAAGGCCCGCCCTTCACTTGACTCGCTTGAGCGCGGGCCGCGGGCCGGCGGGCGGCTTGGGCGGCTCGCTTTCGGGGCCGGCTCCGTCGCCGGCGCTCTCGGGGGTGACCAGTTGCACCACCTTGCCGTCCGGCTCCGGCGCAGATCCAGTTCCGGCGGCGGCCACGCTGGTGAGCGGTGAAGGCCGGGGTGCCGGTGTTCCGGGAGCCGGCACCGGAAAGGCCATGCCCTGGCCGTTCTCTCGGGCGTAGATCGCGATCACCCGGTTGATGGGCACCATGATCTCGCGGGCGCTGCCGGCAAAACGGGCCTTGAACTCGATGAATTCGTTGCCCAGCTTGAGCGAGCTGGTCGCGTCGAAGCTGATGTTGAGGACGATCTCGCCGTTCTTGACGTACTCGCGCGGCACCTGGACGGTCTCGTCCACCTGCACGGCCACGTACGGCGTCAGGCCGTTGTCCGTGCACCAGTCGTACAGCGCCCGGATCAGGTACGGGCGCGTCGAGGTGGACTCCAGGGCATTCATCGTTCCGGCCTGCCGCCTTCTTTCTACTTGCGCATCACCTTCTCGGAAGGCGTCAGGGCTTCAATGTACGCCGGGCGCGAGAAGATCCGCTCGGCGTACTTGAGCAACGGAGCCGCATTCTTGGACAACTCGATGCCGTAGTAGTCCATGCGCCACAGCAGCGGTGCAATCGCCACGTCGAGCATGGAGAAGTTGTCGCCCAGCATGTACTTGTTCTTCAGGAACACCGGGGCCAGCTGGGTCAGCCGGTCGCGGATGTGCGAGCGGGCCTTCTCCAGCGCCTTCTCGTTGCCCTTGTTGCTGCGCGACTCGAGCGTGCTGACGTGGGTGAACAGCTCCTTCTCGAAGTTGAGCAGGAACAGCCGCACGCGCGCGCGGTCGACCGGGTCGCCCGGCATCAGTTGCGGGTGCGGGAAGCGCTCGTCGATGTACTCGTTGATGATGTTCGACTCGTACAGGATGAGGTCGCGCTCGACCAGGATGGGCACCTGGCCGTACGGGTTCATCACGTTGATGTCTTCCGGCTTGTTGTACAGGTCGACGTCGCGGATCTCGAAGTCCATGCCCTTTTCGAACAGCACGAACCGGCAGCGGTGGGAGAAGGGGCAGGTGGTCCCCGAGTACAGCACCATCATGGTCAATGGCTCCTAGCAAAAAAATCGAAACACGGTCGGCAAGCCGACCGTGTCCTTGATGGCACGGGCCCGCAGGCCGGGCCGCGTTCTTTCCTGAGCAGGCGCGCCCGGCACGGGCGCCGCTTCCTGCCCTATTTAACGTCTTTCCAGAATGCCGCGTTGAGGCGCCAGGCAATCACGGTGAAGGCCAGCAGGAACAGCAGCACCCAGACACCCACGCGCACCCGCGACTTCTGGGCCGGCTCGGCCATCCACTGCAGGTAGCCCACCAGGCTGGCCACCGCCGCGTCGTACTCGGTCGCGGACATGGTGCCGGGCGTGATCTGCTTCCAGCCCTTGAACACCTGCACCTCATGGCCATGCGCGCCGGTCTTCTCGAACACCGGCTCGCGTTCGCCCTGCAGCTCCCACAGGGCATGCGGCATGCCCACATTGGGGAACACCAGGTTGTTCCAGCCGGTGGCCTTGGTCGAGTCGCGGTAGAAGGTGCGCAGGAAGGTGTACAGGTAGTCGGCTCCCGTGCCGCCGTGGCCCGAGCGCGAGCGCGCGACCAGGGTCAGGTCGGGCGGGTTGGCGCCAAACCACTCCTTGGCCTGCTTCGGATCGATCGCGGCCTTCATGGTGTCGCCCACCTTGTCGGTGGTGAACAGCAGGTTGTCCTTGATCTGCTGCTCGCTCAGCCCGATGTCGGCCAGCCGGTTGTAGCGCATGTACGCCGCCGAATGGCAACCCAGGCAGTAGTTGACGAACAGCTTGGCGCCGGTCTGCAGCGCGGGCAATTCGTTGGTCTTGTCCGGCGCCTTGTCCCACGCGACGCCGTTGGTGGCAGCGTGGGCGGGCAGCAGCGCGGCCAGCGACAGTGCGAGGGAGAGGAGAAGCTTTTTCATTCTAATCGTCCCCGGTGTCAGTGCGCGGCGAAGGTGATGCGGTCGGGCACCGGCTTGAACTCGCCCAGCCGGCTCCACCACGGCATCAGCAGGAAGAAGCCGAAGTACAGCAGCGTGCCGACCTGCGCCACCCGCGTGAAGACCGGCGTCACCGGCTGCACGCCCAGGTAGCCGAGCACCAGGAAGATCACCACGAAGGCGGCGTACACCGCCTTGTGCCAGTCCGGACGGTAGCGGATCGACTTGACCGGGCTCTTGTCCAGCCAGGGCAGGAAGAACAGGATCATCACCGAGCCGCCCATCACCACCACGCCCCAGAACTTGGCGTCGATCGCCAGCATCAGGGCGATGGCGACGGCCGCGGCGACGCCGGTGGCGATCTTGCCGGCCATGCCCATGCGCGACTTCAGGAACGCGAAGGCAGTGGCAGCCACCACGCAGAGCACCAGCGCGTACATCATCTCGCTGGTGATGGCGCGCAGCATCGAGTAGAAGGGCGTGAAGTACCACACCGGCGCGATGTGCGCGGGCGTCTGCAGCGGGTCGGCCGGGATGAAGTTGTTGTACTCCAGGAAGTAGCCGCCGAACTCGGGCGCGAAGAAGATGACGGCCGAGAACAGCATCAGGAACACCGACACGCCCACGATGTCGTGCACCGTGTAGTAGGGGTGGAACGGGATGCCGTCCAGCGGCTTGCCGTTCTCGTCCTTCGGGGCATTGGGGCCCTTGATCTCGATGCCGTCCGGGTTGTTGGAGCCGACGTCGTGCAGCGCCAGCAGGTGCGCCACCACCAGCCCCAGCAGCACCAGCGGCACGGCGATCACGTGGAAGCTGAAGAAGCGGTTGAGGGTGGCGTCGCTCACCACGTAGTCGCCGCGGATCAGCAGCGCCAGGTCAGGGCCGATGAAGGGGATGGCGGAGAACAGGTTGACGATCACCTGGGCGCCCCAGTAGGACATCTGACCCCACGGCAGCAGGTACCCCATGAAGGCCTCGGCCATCAGCACCAGGAAGATGGCGCAGCCGAACAGCCAGACCAGCTCGCGCGGCTTGCGGTAGCTGCCGTACATCAGCCCGCGGAACATGTGCAGGTAGACGACGACGAAGAACGCCGATGCGCCGGTGGAGTGCATGTAGCGGATCAGCCAGCCCCACGGCACGTCGCGCATGATGTACTCGACCGAGGCGAACGCCAGGTTGGCGTCGGGCTTGTAGTGCATCACCAGGAAGATGCCGGTGACGATCTGGATCACCAGCACCAGCAGCGACAGCGAGCCGAAGAAGTACCACGCGTTGAAGTTCTTCGGCGCGTAGTAGCCCGACATGTGCTTCTCGTACTCCGAGAAGGCGGTCGGAAAGCGGTTCTCGAACCAGTTCGTGAGCTTGGCGCCCATGCTGGCGTTCGGGGAGATGTCCTTGAATTCAGCCATGGTGCTTTCCCGCTCAGGCCTTCTTGTCTTCGCCGATCAGCAGGCGGCTGTCGGACAGGTACATGTAGGGCGGCACCTCCAGGTTGTCGGGCGCGGGCTTGTTCTTGAAGACGCGGCCGGCCAGGTCGAAGGTCGAGCCGTGGCAGGGGCACAGGAAGCCGCCCTGCCAGTCATCGGGCAGCGAGGGCTGCGGGCCGGCCTGCAGCCTGTCGGTGGGCGAGCAGCCCAGGTGCGAGCAGATGCCGACGGCGACGAACACGTCGGGCTTGATCGAGCGGTACTGGTTCTTCGCGTACTCGGGCGTCGGATAGGCGGTGCGCTCCGAGTTCGGATCGGCCACTTCCGGCTGGGTCTTTTCCAGCGTCGCCAGCATCTCGGGCGTGCGCTTGAGGATCCACACCGGCTTGCCACGCCACTCCACCGTCACCTTCTCGCCCGGCTTCAGGGCGGCAATGTCCACTTCCACCGGGGCCCCAGCCGCCTTGGCGCGCTCCGACGGCTGGAAGCTGGCCACGAAAGGAACGGCGGTGAACGCAGCGCCTGCGGCGCCGGCGCAACCGGACGCGATCAGCCACGTCCGCTTGCTGGTGTCCAGTGGGGTGTCACTCATGGGGTCCTCGAAGGGAGATCGCTTGAAAGGTCAACCCGCGATTGTAGCGGAGCGTATCGACGCGACCCCGCAGCGGCGGCGGCCTGCGCTCAGCGGCGGATCCGGTGATACTCGCGCCGGGTCAACCTCTGGAGGAGGGGCAAATGGGAATGCTCAAGGAGTTCCGCGAATTCGCCGTCAAGGGCAGCGTGATCGACCTGGCGGTCGGCGTGATCATCGGGGCGGCGTTCAACAAGATCGTCGACTCGCTGGTCAAGGACATCATCATGCCGGTGGTCAGCCTGGTCGGGGGCGACCTCGACTTCTCCAACAAGTTCCTGGTGCTGGGGCGCATCCCCGAAGGGGTACCGCACACGCTGGCGGACCTGACCAAGGCCGGCGTGCCGGTGTTCGCCTGGGGCAGCTTCGTCACCGTGGTGGTGAACTTCGCCATCCTGGCGTTCATCATCTTCCTCATGGTCAAGCAGATCAACCGCCTCAAGCGCGCCGAGGCGGAGCCGGCCGCGGCCGCGCCCAGCGCGCCGGCGGAGGACATCGTCCTGCTGCGCGAGATCCGCGACAGCCTGCGCCGGTAATCAGCCCGCCGCCAGGCGCCGCGCCATCCGCACCGCCGCCCGCAGGCTGGCCGGGTCGGCCCGGCCGCTGCCGGCGATGTCGAAGGCCGTGCCATGGTCGGGGCTGGTGCGCACCAGCGGCAGGCCCAGCGTGACGTTCACGCCCTTGTCCACGCCCAGGTACTTGACCGGGATCAGCCCCTGGTCGTGGTACATGGCCAGCACCACGTCGAATTCGCCGGGCCGCTGCGGCGTGGCCCGGGCCCGCATGAAGACGGTGTCGGGCGGCCAGGGGCCGGAGGCGTCCATGCCCTCGGCCTTCGCCGCCGCGACGGCCGGCGCGATCGCCTCCAGCTCCTCGCGGCCGAACAGGCCGCCCTCGCCGGCGTGCGGATTGAGCCCGGCCACGGCGATGCGCGGTGCGCGCCCGAGCAGCCGCGAGAGCGAGGCGTGCGTGATGCGCAGCGACGCCAGCACGTTCTCGTGCGTGACCGCACCGATGGCGTCGCGAAGGGACACGTGGATGCTCACCAGCACCGTGCGCAACTCCTCGCTGGCCAGCATCATGCGCACCGGCAAGTCCCCGACCGCGCAGCCGGCATGCGCCGCCGCCCGCGCCTGCAGCAGCTCGGTGTGCCCCGGGAAAGGCACGCCGGCGGCGGCCAGCGCCTCCTTGTGCAGCGGCGCCGTGACCAGGCCGGCGATCTCGCCGCGCAGGGCGGCGTCGGCGGCCCAGGTGACGGCCTCGGCGGCGATGCGTCCGCCGGCCGCGTCGACCCGGCCCCAGGGCACCAGCGCCTCGGCGCGGCTGGTCGGCAGCAGCGGGATGCAGTGCGGCGGCATGTCGAAGGCCTGCGCCGGCGAGTCGATCACCGCCACCGGCAAGGGCAGCTCGCCGGCTCGCGCGCTGGCGGCACTGGCACGGCGCAGGTGCAGCAGTTCGCCGGCGACGAAACAGCCGGCCATCTCGTCCGGCGCGTCGCGGAACAGGCGGGCAATGATCTCGCCGCCGATGCCGGACGGGTCGCCCTGGGTGATCGCCAGCGGAAGGCCTCTTGTACCAGGCGCCATGCTCATGCCGGGTTGTCGATGTCGATGAAGTGGTGCTCCAGCCCGAGCTGCGCCGCCACGTGCGACGCCACCGCCGGCGCGCCATAGCGCTCGCTGGCGTGGTGCCCGCAGGCCAGGAAGCTCACGCCGCACTCGCGCGCGTAGTGCGCCTGCGGCTCGGAAATCTCGCCGGTGATGAAGGCCTGGGCGCCGGCGGCGATCGCCGCCTCGAACCAGCCCTGGGCGCCGCCGGTGCACCAGGCGATGCGCGCGAGGGGGCCGCCCTCGCCTTCGACCAGCGTCACCGCCCGGCCCAGTGCCTGCTGCACGTGGTCGGCCAGGGCGCGCGGCCCGGCGAACGGGGCTCCCGAGGACCGCCCGCCCAGAAATCCCAGTTCCTGATCGCCGAAGCGCGCATCCGCCTGCAGGCCCAGCACGCGGCCGAGCTGGGCGTTGTTGCCCAGCTCGGGGTGCGCATCGAGCGGCAGGTGGTAGGCGAACAGGTTGAGGTCGTGCTGAAGCAGCAGGGCCAGCCGCTGCTTCATCCAGCCGGTGACACGGCCGTCCTGGCCGCGCCAGAACAGGCCGTGGTGGACGAACAGCGCGTCGGCGCGGGCGGCAATGGCGGCTTCGATCAGCGCCCGGCTGGCGGTGACGCCGGAGACGATGCGCCGGACCTGCGCGCGTCCTTCCACCTGCAGCCCGTTCGGGCCGTAGTCCCTGAATCGCGCCGGCTCGAGCAGTGCGTCGAAGGCGTCCGCCAGTTGTTGTCGCGTGGTCATGGCTGCAGGCAAAGAACCGATTGTGGAACAGCCGCAGACGGTGCTGCTCATGCGCAGCCCGCCAGCCTCGCACGCGCGCGCCACGAAGCCGCCGTCATACACTGGCAGCTTCGCTGCTGCCCCCCGTCTCCATGCGCCGCTACTGGCTCCTCTTCTCGCAAGCCGTCACCGTCCTGCTGGCCGCCTGGTTCGTGGTCGCCACGCTGAAGCCGGACTGGCTGCGCAGCGCCGCCGTCACCACCGGCACCGGGGTGGCGCTGGTGGAGGCGCCCACACCGGCCAATGCGCCGCCGCCGGTGGGCAGCTTCCGCCAGGCCGCCCAGCGTGCTTCCGCGGCGGTCGTCAGCATCAACACCAGCAAGGCACCGCCGCGCCAGCAGCTGAACGACCCGTGGTTCCGCTTCTTCTTCGGCGACCAGGGCGAGCAGGCCCAGGTCGGCCTGGGCAGCGGCGTGATCATCAGCCCCGAGGGCTACATCCTCACCAACAACCACGTGGTCGAGGGCGCCGACGAGATCGAGGTCACCCTCAACGACTCGCGCAGCACCCAGGCCAAGGTGATCGGAACCGACCCCGAAACCGACCTGGCGGTGCTCAAGATCGAGCTCGACCGCCTCCCGGTGATCACGCTCGGCAATTCCGATGCGCTGCAGGTGGGCGACCAGGTGCTGGCCATCGGCAATCCGTTCGGCGTCGGGCAGACCGTCACCAGCGGCATCGTCAGCGCGCTCGGGCGCAACCAGCTGGGCATCAACACCTTCGAGAACTTCATCCAGACCGACGCCGCCATCAACCCCGGCAATTCCGGTGGCGCGCTGGTCGATGTGGGGGGCCAGTTGATGGGCATCAACACGGCCATCTATTCGCGCTCGGGTGGCAGCATGGGCATCGGCTTTGCGATCCCGACGTCCACCGCCAAGCAGGTGCTGGAGGGCATCGTCAAGGACGGCGTGGTGCGCCGCGGCTGGATCGGGGTCGAGCCGGCCGACCTGTCGCCCGACCTGATGGAGACCTTCGGCGTCAAGGCCCGGCATGGCGTGCTGGTCACGGGCGTGCTGCAGAACGGCCCGGCGGCGCAGGCCGGGCTGCGGCCCGGCGACGTGATCATCGACGTGGCCGGCAAGCCGATCGCCAACGTCTCGGAGCTGCTCACCACGGTGGCGGCCCTCAAGCCCGGCGCGGCGGCGCCGTTCAAGGTGCAGCGGCGCGACGCCTCGCTGGAGCTGAACGTGACGCCGGGTCAGCGGCCCCGGCCGCGCGCGCCGGTGCGCTGACCCGCCCCGCAGCCGCCGGCGGCGGCCCTCATGAGGCCTTCTCGGCCTCCGATTCGTCCTCGGGCGCGCGGCTGACCTTGACGAACCAGCGCGCCCCGATGATGCCCACCTCGTACAGGATGACCATCGGGATGGCCAGCGCCAGCTGCGAGATCACGTCCGGCGGCGTCACGATGGCAGCGATGACGAACGCGACCACGATGAAGTAGCCGCGGAATTCCTTCAGCTTCTCGATCGACACCATGTCGAAGCGGGCCAGCAGCATCACCACGATCGGCACCTGGAAGGCCAGCCCGAAGGCCAGGTACAGCGACAGGATGGCCTCGACATAGGACGCGATGTCCGGCGTGGCGTTGACGCTGGAGGGCGTGAAGCCCTGGATGAAGCTGAACATCCGGTCGAGCACGAAGAACTGCACGAACGCGATGCCGGCATAGGCCAGCAGGCTGCCGAAGATGATCAGCGGCAGCGCGAAACGCCGTTCGTGGCTGTACAGGCCCGGCGCCACGAAGGCCCAGGCCTGGTACATCAGCCACGGCAGCACCGCCAGCACGGCGACCATCATCAGCACCTTGAGCGGCACGAAGAAGGGCGAGAACACGCCCACCGCGATCAACTTGGCCTCCGGCGGCATGTGGGCACGGATCGGCTGGGCGATGAAGTCGATCAAGCCGTTCGGGCCGGGCCAGATCGCCAGGGCGACCACCGCCACGACAATGCCGTAGACGCAGTACAGGAGCCGGTCGCGCAGCTCCACGAGGTGGGCGACGAACGGCTGCTCGGAACCGGCGAGCTCGTCTTCCTTGTCAGGCTGGGACATCAGTCGAACTTCTTGGGGCGGTAGCGCGCGACGCGGGCCGCGCCCGAGAGCGCCCGGGTCCGGATGCCGTTGCGGGCCTTGTACCAGTGCGGGGTGGCACCCTGCTTGAGGCGCCACTTCTTGCGGGGATGGCGGTACTCCGGAAACGAGGGCGGCTCCTCGAGCGCCGAGGGTTCGCCGACCGCCTGCGACCACTCCTTCTCGAAATCAGCGGCGCCGGAGCGCACCGAGTTCTCGACGTCGCGGGCGGCGGTCTCCACGCTGTCCTTCATCTTGCGCAGCTCGTCCAGCTCCATGGAGCGGTTGACCTCCGCCTTGACGTCGTTGACGTAGCGCTGGGCCTTGCCCAGCAGCGTGCCGACCGTGCGGGCCACGCGCGGCAGCTTCTCGGGGCCGATGACGATCAGCGCGACCACGCCGATCAGCGCCATCTTGGACAGGCCGAGGTCGATCACCCCGCTGCGCCTCCGCGGTGTGCCAGGCTCACGACTTGTTGCGCGCCTCGACGTCGATGGTGGTCTTGTCGGCGCCGCCGGACGGCTTGTTGGCGACCTGGTTGGCCGGAGGCACCGGCTCGTCCGGGGCGGCCGAGCCGTCGCGCATGCCGTCCTTGAAGCCCTTGACGGCACCGCCGAGGTCGGACCCCATGTTCTTCAGCTTCTTGGTGCCGAACACCAGCACCACGATCAGCAGCACGATCAGCCAGTGCCAGATGGAAATGGAACCCATGGATCACTCCTGTATGTAATTGACCTGATTTTAGTCGGGGGCCCTCGAAGCGGCCCGCGGCGTGGAAGGCGAAAACCCCAATCAGCCCTTGAGCCAGGGCCGCGGGCCGCCGATCACGTGGATGTGCAGGTGGTGCACCTCCTGGCCGCCTTCGTCGCCGGTGTTGATCACCACCCGGTGGCCGCCCTGCGGGTAGGGCCTACAGCCCTCCTGCAGGGCCAGCCGGGGTGCCAGCGCGAGCATGCGGCCGAGCAACGCCGCGTGCTCGTCGCCCACGTGCGCCAGCGAGGCCAGGTGCTGCTTGGGGACCATCAGGAAGTGCACCGGCGCCCACGGATGGATGTCGTGGAAGGCCAGGATGTCCTCGTCCTCGTAGACCTTGCGCGACGGGATCCGACCCGCCACGATGTTGCAGAAGATGCAGCTGGTATCGGAAGCGCTCATGGTCTCATTGGGGAGGACGGCCGTCGGTGAAGCGCAGCCAGCCGCGGATGCAGCGATACAGGTACCACAGCCCCACCAGGCAGTGGGCGATGAAGCCGGGCAGGAACAGCAGCAGGTACAGCGGCGCCGTCAACACCAGCCACAGCACGCTCCACCAGAAGGTGGCGATCATGTAGTTGTGGTGGGCGGCATAGACCGCATCGAGCTCGTCGGCCCGGCGGATGTAGTTGACCACCATCGCGATCACCGCGAGCGTCCAGTAGGTGAAAGGCGCGAAGGTGTGCAGGCCATACAGCACGTGCATCACCGTTCGGTCGCCCGGCTCCTTGCGCTCGAAGGCGCCGAAGTCGGTCTCGCTCATCGTTGCGCTCCTTCGCGCTCGCGCGCCTTGCGCAGCGCTTTCTCCTCGATGCCGCTGGTTCCCTCGCGCCGCTCCAGCTCGGCGATCACGTCGGCCGGGGACAGGCCGTAGTGCGCCAGCGCGATCATGCTGTGGAACCACAGGTCGGCCACCTCGCCCACCAGCCGCGCCGGCTCGCCGCCGCGGTCGCAGTCCTTGGCGGCCATCACCACCTCGGTCGCCTCCTCGCCGATCTTCTTGAGGAAGGCATCGGGCCCCTTGTGCAGCAGCCGGGCGACGTAGCTGCTCTCGGGATCGCCCCCGCTCGCGGGCTTGCGGCTTTCGATCACGGCCGCCAGTCGGGCCAAGGAGTCGTTGGCGCTCATGGTCTCAGGTGTAGATCTCGGAGGGGTTCTTCAGGACCGGCTCGACGCTGACCCAGCGGCCCGCCTCCTGCCGCTGGAAGAAGCAGCTGTGGCGCCCGGTGTGGCAGGCGATGGACGGATCGTGCCCCTGCTGGGTGACCTTCAGCAGCAGCACGTCATTGTCGCAGTCCATGCGGATCTCGTGCACCTGCTGGACGTGGCCCGATTCCTCGCCCTTGAACCACAGGCGGCCGCGCGAGCGGCTGAAATACACGGCCCGGCCGAGTTCGGCGGTTTTCTGCAGGGCCTCGCGGTTCATCCAGGCGACCATCAGCACGTCGCCCGTGGCCTGTTCCTGCGCGATCACCGGCACCAGCCCGGCGGCGTCCCACTTGACCTGATCGAGCCAATCCATGGCCGCATTGTCGGCCATCCGCCGGCCGGCTTTCAGCTGCGCACCGCGATGCCGCGGCTGGCCATGTGGGCCTTGGCCTGCGCGACGGTGTATTCGCCGTAATGGAAGATGCTGGCCGCCAGCACGGCGTCAGCGCCGCCCTTCTGGATGCCGTCGGCCAGGTGGTCGAGGTTGCCGACGCCGCCCGAGGCGATCACCGGCACCGGCACGGCGTCGCTGACGGCCCGCGTCAGCGCCAGGTCGAAGCCGGACTTGGTGCCGTCGCGGTCCATGCTGGTCAGCAGGATCTCGCCGGCGCCGCGGCGCGCCATCTCCACCGCCCACTGCACCGCGTCCAGCCCGGTGTTGCGCCGGCCGCCGTGGCTGTAGACATCCCACCCGGGGCCGCGCGCGGCCTCGTCCTCGCCGCTGCGGCGCTTGGCGTCGATGGCGACCACGATGCACTGCGCCCCGTACTTGCCGGCGGCGGCGCTGATCACGTCGGGGTCGGCGATGGCCGCCGAGTTGAAGCTGGTCTTGTCGGCGCCGGCATTGAGCAGCCGGCGCACGTCTTCCACCGTGCGCACGCCGCCGCCCACGGTGAGCGGTATGAACACCTGCGAGGCCACGGCCTCGATGATCGGCAGGATCAGGTCGCGCCCGTCGCTGGTGGCGGTGATGTCCAGGAAGGTGAGTTCGTCGGCGCCCTGCTCGTTGTAGCGGGCGGCGATCTCCACCGGGTCGCCGGCGTCGCGCAGCTCGACGAAGTTGACGCCCTTGACGACACGGCCGCCGGTCACGTCCAGGCAGGGGATGATGCGCTTGGCGAGCATGGGCTGGGTCATCCCGCGAGTTCGTCGGCGCGGGCCTGGGCCTGGACGAAATCGAGGTCGCCCGAGTAGATGGCGCGGCCGCAGATCACGCCCTCGACGCCTTCGCCCTCGACCGCGCACAGCTGCTCGATGTCGGCCAGGCCGGCCAGCCCGCCGGAGGCAATGACGGGAATGGTCAGCGACTGCGCCAGCTTGACCGTGGCCTCGACGTTGATGCCGGTGAGCATGCCGTCGCGGCCGATGTCGGTGTAGATGATGGATTCGACGCCCCAGTCCTGGAACTTGCGCGCCAGGTCGACCACCTCGTGCCCGGTGAGCTTGCTCCAGCCGTCGGTGGCGACCTTGCCGTCCTTGGCGTCCAGCCCCACGATGATGTGGCCGCCGAAGGCGCTGCAGGCGTCCTTCAGGAAACCGGGGTTCTTGACGGCGGCGGTGCCGATGATCACGTAGCGCAGGCCACCGTCGATGTATTTCTCGATCGTGTCCAGGTCGCGGATGCCGCCGCCCAGCTGCACCGGGATGTCGTCGCCAACCGCCTTGAGGATGGCGCGGATGGCGGCGAAGTTCTGCGGCTTGCCGGCAAAGGCGCCGTTCAGGTCGACCAGGTGCAGGCGGCGCGCGCCCTTGGCCAGCCAGTGGCTGGCCATGGCGGCCGGGTCCTCGCTGAAGGTGGTGGCCTGGTCCATGTCGCCTTGCTTGAGGCGCACGCAATGCCCGTCCTTCAGGTCGATCGCGGGGATGAGAAGCATCGGGGAAAGTGTCGGCGTGGGGATGAGGGGGAGGCTGCGCGCCGCGGCTGCGGCGTCAGGGATTCCAGTGCAGGAAATTGCGGTAGAGGGCCAGGCCGGCGTCGGCGCTTTTCTCGGGGTGGAACTGGGTCGCAAAAATATTATCGCGGGCCAGTGCAACGGTAAAGCGGCCGCCGTAGTCGGCCTCGCCCGCGCTGTGGCGCACATCCGACGGGCAGGCGTAATAGCTGTGGACGAAATAGAACCAGGCGCCGTCGGCGATGCCCTCCCACAAAGGATGGGGCCGGGTCTGGCGGACCTGGTTCCAGCCCATTTGCGGCACCTTGAAGCGGCTGCCATCGGGCTGCAGCATGCCTTCCAGCCGGAAGCGGCGCACCTCGCCGGCGATCAGGCCCAGGCCCTCGCTGGGTCCCTCCTCGCTGCGATCGAGCAGCATCTGCATGCCCACGCAGGTGCCGAACAGCGGCTTGCTCGCGGCCGCCTCCAGCACCGCCGGCAGCAGCCCCGATTCGCGCAGCTCGCGCATGCAGTCGGGCATGGCGCCCTGGCCGGGCAGCACCACGCGCTCGGCGGCTCGCACCTCCTCCGGGCGCGAGGTGACCAGCGCCCGGAAACCCGAACCCTGGGCCACGCGGGTGACGGCCTGCGAGACGGACCGCAGGTTGCCCATGCCGTAATCGACGACCGCTACCGTTTTCATCTGGCTCGCAAGGCCCGGGCGCGCGCCCGGGCGGACATCACAGGGCGCCTTTGGTGGAAGGGATGGTGCCGGCCGCGCGAGGGTCGAATTCCACCGCCGCGCGCAACGCGCGGGCGAAGGCCTTGAACACGGTCTCGCACTGGTGGTGCGCGTTCTGGCCGCGCAGGTTGTCGATGTGCAGGGTCACGAAGGCGTGGTTGGCGAAGCCCTGGAAGAACTCGTGGGCGAGCTGGCTGTCGAAGGTGCCGATCATGGCGCTGCGGAACGGCACCTCCATCACCAGGCCCGGGCGGCCGGAGAAGTCGATCACCACGCGCGACAGCGCCTCGTCCAGCGGCACGTAGGCATGGCCGTAGCGGCGGATGCCCTTCTTGTCGCCGATCGCCCGAGCCACGGCCTGGCCCAGGGTGATGCCGACGTCCTCCACCGTGTGGTGGCCGTCGATGTGCAGGTCGCCCTCGGCCTGGATGTCCAGGTCGATCAGCCCGTGGCGGGCGATCTGGTCCAGCATGTGGTCGAAGAACCCGATGCCGGTGGCCAGGCGGGCCTGGCCGGTGCCGTCGAGGTTGATGCGCACGCTGATGCGCGTCTCGGCGGTGTGGCGGGTGATCTCGGCGGTACGGTCGGTAGTCATAGGCTGGCTTGCAGGGCCGCGAGCAGCTGCGTGTTCTCCTCGGCGGTGCCGACGGTCAGGCGCAGGCAATCGGCCAGCAATGGGTGCATTCTAGAAACGTTCTTGACGAGCACGCCGCGGGCCTTCAGGCCCTCGAACGTGCGGGCGGCGTCGGGCACGCGCACCAGGATCATGTTGGCGTCGCTGCGCCAGGCCCTGACCTGCGGCAGCGCGGCCAGACTCTCCAGCAGGCGGGCGCGTTCGCGGCGGATGTCGGCGGCCTGCTGCTCGAATACGTCGGCGTGCTCCAGGGCGAACAGCGCCGCCTCGCAGTTGAGTACGCTGATGTTGTAGGGCGGGCGCACCTTGTCGATCTCGGCCACCAGCGCGTGCGGCCCCACCAGGTAGCCGATGCGCACGCCGGCCAGGCCGAACTTGCTGAGGGTGCGCATCAGCAGCACGTGCGGGTGGCGCGCCACGCGGTCGATGTAGCTGCGGCTGGCAAACGGCTGGTAGGCCTCGTCGATCACCACCAGCCCCGGCGCGGCCTGGACGATGCGCTCGATCACGCCGTCATCCCACAGGTTGGCGGTCGGGTTGTTCGGGTAGGCCAGGTAGACGATGGACGGCCGCTGCTGCTCGATCGCCGCCAGCATGGCGCGCTCGTCCAGCTCGAAGTCGGCCGTCAGGTCCACCGGGATGAACTTCAGGCCCTGCAGCTGTGCGCTCATCGCGTACATCACGAAGCCCGGCGCCGGCGCCAGGATGGACGCGCCGGGCATGTCGCAGGCCATCGCCAGCAGCGAGATCAGCTCGTCCGATCCGTTGCCCAGCATCAGCCCGAAGCCCTCGGGGATCTGCGCATGGCGGGCCAGCGCCTGCCGCAGCACGTCGATGCGGTCGGCCGGGTAGCGATTCAGGGCCAGGGCACCCAGCCGCTCGCCCAGCTCGCGCTGCAATTGCGGCGGCAGCCGGTGCGGGTTCTCCATGGCGTCGAGCTTGACCATCCCGGCCGAGGGCTGGACGGCATAGGCGTGCATGCCCTGCACGTCCTGGCGGATCAGCCGGGCCAGGCGCGGCGGCAATTCAGTCGTCATGGTTTCTTGAGCCTCATCTCGGCAGCGCGGGCATGGGCCTGCAGGCCTTCGCCACGCGCCAGCTCGGCGGCGATGCGCCCGAGCCGCTGCGCGCCGGCCTCGCTGACCTCGATCAGGCTGCTGCGTTTCTGGAAGTCGTACACGCCCAGCGGGCTGGAAAAGCGCGCCGTGCTGCTGGTGGGCAGCACGTGGTTGGGGCCGGCGCAGTAGTCGCCCAGGCTCTCGCTGGTGTAGCCGCCCAGGAAGATGGCGCCGGCGTGGCGCAGCAGCGGCTCCCAGCGCTGCGGCTCGGCGCTGGCGATCTCCAGGTGCTCGGGCGCGATGCGGTTGCTGATGGCGCAGGCCTCGGCCATGTCGCGCGTCAGGATCAGCGCGCCGCGTCCGTTGAGCGACTTGGCAATGATCTCGCGCCGCGGCATTTCGGGCAGCAGCCGGTCGATCTCGGCCTGGACCCGATCGATGTAGGCGGCGTCCGGGCACAGCAGGATGCTCTGCGCCAGCTCGTCGTGCTCGGCCTGCGAGAACAGGTCCATCGCCACCCAGTCGGCCGGCGTGCTGCCGTCGGCCAGCACCAGGATCTCGCTGGGGCCGGCGATCATGTCGATGCCCACCTGCCCGAAGACGCGGCGCTTGGCGCTGGCGACGTAGGCATTGCCGGGGCCGGTGATCTTGTCCACTCGCGGCACGGTCGCCGTGCCGTAGGCCAGTGCGGCCACCGCCTGGGCGCCGCCGATGGTGAAGACCCGGCTGACGCCGGCCACGTGGGCCGCCGCCAGCACCAGCGGGTTCTTCTCGCCGCGCGGGGTCGGCACCACCATCACGATCTCGCCCACGCCGGCCACCTGCGCGGGAATGGCGTTCATCAGCACCGAGGACGGATAGGCCGCCTTGCCGCCCGGCACGTAGATGCCGACCCGGTCCAGCGGCGTGACCTTCTGGCCAAGCAGCGTGCCGTCGGGCTCGCGGTAGCTCCAGCTCTCGCCGCCGGCGCGTTTTTGCGCCTCGTGGTAGCTGCGGATGCGCGCGGCCGCCGCCTGCAGCGCCTCCCGGCGCGGCGCGGCCAGTGAATCGAAGGCAGCCTTCAGCTCGGCCGGCGCCAGTTGCAGCGCGGCCATGCTGTCGGCCTGCAGGGCGTCGAAGCGGCGGGTGTACTCCAGCACCGCCTCGTCGCCGCGCCGGCGCACCGCGTCCAGGATGCCGGTGACGGCCTGCTCCACCTGCGCATCGGTCTCCTCGGACCAGTGCAGGCGCGCTGCGAACGCGGCTTCGAAGCCGGCGTCGGCGGTGGACAGGCGCAGCGGACGGGCGGACGGGTCGGTCATGCGATGGCCGGCGCCGTGGCGCGCCGGAAAACGTCGATCAGGTCCCGGATCGGGGCCTGCTTGAGTTTGAGCGCAGCCTGGTTCACCACCAGCCGCGAGCTGATGTCCATGATCCGCTCCACTTCAATGAGCTGATTGGCCTTGAGCGTGCCGCCGGTGGAGACCAGGTCCACGATGGCATCGGCCAGCCCGGTGAGCGGCGCCAGTTCCATGCTGCCGTACAGCTTGATCAGGTCCACGTGCACGCCCTTGGTGGCGAAGAAGTCGCGTGCGATGGCCACGTACTTGGTGGCCACGCGCAGGCGCGAGCCCTGGCACACGGCGTTGGCGTAGTCGAAGTCGGAGCGCACCGCCACGCTGACCCGGCAGCGGGCAATGCCCAGATCCAGCGGCTGGTACAGGCCCTGGCTGCCGTGCTCGATCAGCGTGTCCAGCCCGGTCACCCCGAGGTCGGCGCCGCCGTATTGCACGTAGGTCGGCACGTCGGTGGCGCGCACCAGCACCACCCGCAGCCCGGGCTGGTTGGTCGGCAGGATCAGCTTGCGCGACTTCTCCGGGTCCTCCAGCACCTGGATGCCGGCGGCCTGCAGCAGCGGCAGGGTCTCGTCGAAGATGCGGCCCTTGGACAGCGCGAGGGTGATCATGCCTTGATTCTCTCGATGTCGGCGCCCAGGCCGCGCAGCTTGCTTTCCATCTGGTCGTAGCCGCGGTCCAGGTGGTAGATGCGGTCGACCAGCGTCTCGCCGTCGGCCACCAGGCCGGCGATCACCAGGCTGGCCGAGGCCCGCAGGTCGGTGGCCATCACGGTGGCGCCCGACAGCCGCGGTGTGCCTTCGACCAGCGCCACCTTGCCGTCGACCTGGATCTTCGCACCCAGCCGCAGCAGCTCGTTGACGTGCATGAAGCGGTTCTCGAAGATGGTCTCGGTCACGTGCGAGGCGCCCTCGGCGATGGCGTTCAGCGCCATGAACTGGGCCTGCATGTCGGTGGGAAACCCCGGGTATTCGGTGGTGCGGAAGCTCTGGGCCTTCAGGCGGCCCTGGCTGCGGATGCGGATGCCCTCGTCCACCGCAGCCACCTCGGCGCCGGCCAGGCGCAGCTTCTCGATCACCGCTTCCAGGTGGTCGGCGCGGCCATGGCGCAGCAGCGCCTCGCCGCCGGTCGCGGCCACGGCGCACAGGAAGGTGCCGGCCTCGATGCGGTCGGCCACCACCCGGTGGGTGCAGCCGGACAGGCGGGGCACGCCCTCGATGCGGATGCGGCGGGTGCCGTGGCCCTCGATCTTCGCGCCCATCGCGATCAGCATCTCGGCCAGGTCGGCGATCTCCGGCTCCTGGGCGGCGTTCTCCAGCACCGTCTCGCCCTCGGCGAGCGACGCCGCCATCAGGAAGTTCTCGGTGCCGGTGACCGTGACCATGTCGGTGGTGATGCTGGCGCCGTGCAGGCGCTCGCGCCCCTTGGGCAGCCGGGCAATGATGTAGCCGTGCTCCACCACGATCTCGGCGCCCATCTGCTGCAGGCCCTTGATGTGCTGGTCCACCGGGCGCGAGCCGATGGCGCAGCCACCCGGCAGCGACACCGTGGCTTCGCCGAACCGCGCCAGCAGCGGGCCCAGCGCCAGCACCGAGGCGCGCATGGTCTTGACCAGCTCGTAGGGCGCCTCGGGCGAACTGAGGGCACTGGCGTCGATGCGCACGCAGCCTGCGTCGTCGCGCTCGGCCTGAACCCCCATGTTGCGGACCAGCTTGAGCATGGTGGCCACGTCCTGCAGCCGCGGCACGTTCTGCAGCGTCACCGGCTCCGCCGTCAGCAGCGCGGCGCACAGCTCGGGCAGCGCCGCGTTCTTGGCGCCGGAAATGCGGACCTCGCCGCGCAAGGGGCGGCCGCCGCGGATCAGCAGCTTGTCCATGACGCCTCCGACCGGGGGGTCACCATGTCACTCGCCGCGGCGCGCGGCCCACTCGGCCGGCGTCAGGGTGGTCATGGACAGGGCATGCACCTCGTCCGTCTCCATCTTGCCGCCGAGCGAGGCATAGACCCGCTGGTGGCGCTGGATCGGCCGCTTGCCCTCGAACTCGGCCGAGACGATCAGCGCCGACCAGTGGCGGCCGTCGCCCTCGACTTGGAGGTGTTCGCAGGGCAGCCCGGAGGCGATGAGGTTGCGCAGGTCGTCGGCAGTCATGGCAGTCATCCGCGGATCTTGTAGCCGATGCGAAGCAGGTGCACGGCGATGGCGCTGACCGCCAGCATGGCACTGCCCACGACGGCCAGGCTCAGCCAGGGCGAGACGTCGCTGACGCCGAAGAACCCGTAGCGGAAGCCATCGATCATGTAGAAAAAGGGGTTGAGGCGGCTCACCGCCTGCCAGAACGGCGGCAGCGAGTGGATGGAATAAAACACGCCCGACAGGAAGGTCATGGGCATGATGATGAAGTTCTGGAAGGCCGCCATCTGGTCGAACTTCTCGGCCCACAGCCCGGCGATCAGGCCCAGCGCACCCAGCATCCCGGCTCCCAGCAGGGCGAACACCAGGATCCACAGCGGCGCCACGAAACCGGGTTGCACGAACCAGGCGGTGACCAGCAGCACCCCGCCGCCGACCGCCAGCCCGCGCGCCACCGAGGAGCCGACGTAGGCGACGAACCAGCTCCAGTGCGACAGCGGCGTCAGCAGCACGAACACCAGGTTGCCCATGATCTTGCTCTGGATCAGGGACGACGAGCTGTTGGCGAACGCGTTCTGCAGCACGCTCATCATCACCAGGCCGGGCACCAGGAAGGCGGTGTAGCCGATCCGGTCGTAGACCTTGACCTGGTCCTGCAGCACGTGACCGAAGATCAGCAGGTACAGCATGGCCGTCATGATGGGCGCGGCCACGGTCTGGAACCCCACTTTCCAGAAGCGCAGGATCTCCTTGTACAGCAGGGTCTGCCAGCCGCCCAGCGCCGGCACGCTGCCGCGCTGGACCGTGCGCTGCGCGCCCTCGGGCGGGGGAATGGTCTTCATGCCGGCACCTGCTCGCCGCGGGCGGCCATCACGTCGAGGAACACGTCCTCGAGGTCGGCCTTGCGGATCTCCACGTCCTCGACCCGCAGGCCAGCGCGCCGGATGGTGGCGAGGTAGTCCTCGATCTGGTTGGCGTCGTGCGCGGGCAACTGCACGATGCGGCCGGTGACACGCGCCTTCTGCGCGAACTCGGCCGGCAATGCGCTGTCCAGCTTGAAGCGCAGCACGTTGCTGGACGCCGAGCGCAGCAGGTCGCTGGTGCGCTCCAGCGCCACCACCCGCCCGGCCTTGAGCATGGCGATGCGCCCGCACAGGGCCTCGGCTTCCTCCAGGTAGTGCGTGGTCAGCAGCACGGTGTGGCCCTGCCGGTTCAGGCGGGCGATGAATTGCCACAGGGTCTGGCGCAGCTCCACGTCGACGCCGGCGGTCGGCTCGTCCAGCACGATCACCGGCGGCTTGTGCACCAGGGCCTGGGCCACCAGGACACGCCGCTTCATGCCGCCCGAGAGCTGGCGCATGTTGGCGTTGGCCTTGTCGGCCAGCCCCAGGCTGTCCAGCAGCTCGGAGATCCAGGCGTCGTTGTTGCGCACGCCGAAATAGCCCGACTGGATGCGCAGCGCCTCGCGCACCGTGAAGAACGGATCGAACACCAGCTCCTGCGGCACGATGCCGAGCTGGCGGCGCGCCTGCGCATAGTCGGCCTGGACGTCGAAGCCGCGCACCGCCACGTGGCCGGAACTGGCCCGCGACAGGCCGGCCAGGATGCTGATCAGGGTGGTTTTGCCGGCGCCGTTGGGGCCCAGCAGGCCGAAGAACTCGCCTTCCTCGATGTCGAATGCCACCCGGTCGAGGGCGGTGAAGCTGCCGCGCGGCGATGCAAAGATCTTGCTGACGGACTGGAACGAGATGGCGGGCATGGGAAGCCCGCCATTTTAGGCGGCGGGGCCCGGGGCTGCCGCCGGGCCGCCGGATGACCCGTCAGGCCGATGCCGCAGCGGGGGCCGGCGGCGCGGCCAGCAGCTCCGACACCCCGTACACGCCCGCCAGTTCCCGCAGCCGCGGGGGCATGTGGGCCACGCTGAAGCCCTTGCCCAGGGCCAGCGCCTCGCGCCGGCATTCCAGCAGCACCGCCAGCGCCGACGAATCGAACCGCTGCAGGGCCGCGGCGTCGGCCACCGCCTGCTGCTGCGGTTCGGCGCGCAGGGCCTGCGCCAGCATGCGCGAGCAGGCCGGCGCCTGGTCGTGGGTCAGTTCGACGGGCAGAACCAGCATGGGCGGACTTTCGTTTCAGCTCTTGCGTGCCGCGCCGCCCGCGTTGGCCTTGTTGCGGTCGGCCAAGGCGGCGATCAGGCCGTCGATGCCGTTGGCGCTGATCTCCTGGGCGAACTGGCTGCGGTAGGTATCGACCAGCCACACCCCCAGCACGTTCAGGTTGTAGATCTTCCAGCCGGCACCCTGGCCAGGCGTCTTCTCGAGCCGGTAGTCGAGCTGGATCGGGTCGCCGCGGCCGCGCACCTCGCTGCGCACCACCACCTCGCGGTCTTCAGGTGCGGCACGCAGCGGCTTGACCGTGATGGTCTGGTCGTTCACCTGGGACAGGGCCCCCGAGTAGGTGCGCACCAGCAGCGTCTTGAACTGCTCCTGCAGCTTCTGGCGCTGCTCGGGCGTGGCCTGGCGCCAGGCCGGGCCGACCGCCGAGGCGGTCATGCGCTGGAAGTTCACGTTCGGCATGATCTTGCTGTCGACCAGCGCCATGACCTTGTCGACGTCGCCCGCCTGAATCGACTTGTCGGACTTGATGGCGGCCAGGGTTTCGTCCGACAGCCGCTTGATCAGCGCATCGGGCGCCTCGTCGGCGGCGCGCGCCAGCGGCGCGAAGCCGCCCAGCAGGCCCGCCGCGGCCAGCGCAGCCGCTGCGCGGCCGAGAGAACGTCTTTGCATCTTTCCGGTTCCTTTCCTGGGTGCAGGGCGCCGGGGCCCCCTGCGGTTCGGGTTGGAACCCGGCCGCAAGAGGCGGGTTCCGGCGCCCAGCCTTCACATGAAACAGCCTGCAACTCTAGCGGCTGGGCGCAGCCGGCGGGTTGGCAGGGGGCGCCCCACCCTCTTCCTCGTATTCGTAGTCGTCGTCGCCCGCGTTACCCCGGCCGGGGCGGCCCGCCTCGATCAGCGAGCGGCGCCGCTGCAGATAGGCATCGCGGGTGAAGCTGTACTTGTCCAGCGCCGCGCTTTCCAGCACGTCGCCCACGCGCAGCAGGTTGGACCGGACGTCCACCGCGCGCAGCACGTACAGCGAATTGCGCTCGCCCGCGCCCTCGAACTGGCGCACCAGGTCGCCGCGATAGTCCAGCGGCAGCGCCAGCGTGTCGCGCAGGGTCGAGGGTCCGAGCAGCGGCAGCACCACGTAGGGGCCGGCGGGAACGCCCCAGTGGCCGAGCGTCTTGCCGAAGTCCTCGCGGTGGCGTTCGATGTTGGCATCGCTGGCGATGTCCAGCAGCCCGCCCAGGCCGAACACGGTATTGACCGAGAAGCGCATGGTGTTCTCGGCCGCATCGCCGAACTTCAGCTGCAACAGGCTGTTGACCGCCGACCAGGCGTCGCCCAGGTTGCCGAAGAAGTTGGACACGCCGGTGCGCACCAGCGGCGGCACGTTCTCCCGGTAGAAGGTCGCGGTGGGCTTGAGCACCACCGAGTCCACGCCCTCGTTGAACTTGCTGACCTCGCGGTTGAACGGCTCGAACGGGTCGTGCGGACTGGTGCGGGGGCCCGTCGCGCAGCCCTGCAGCGCCAGCAACGCGGCCAGTACCGCCCCCGCCAGCGCCACCCGGCGCCCTGGCGAAAGCGTCATGCAATTCATTTCTTCGTGCTTCCCCCTGACGGCTGCGCCTCGGCCGCCTTGTTGTACAGGAACTGCCCGATCAGGTTTTCCAGCACCACGGCCGACTGCGTGCTGGAGATGGTATCGCCGGCGGCCCATGTCTTGTCGTCGATGCCGGCCTCGATGCCGATGTACTGCTCACCCAGCAGGCCGCTGGTGAGGATCTTCAGCGAGCTGTCCTTGGGGAAGTGGTAGCGGGTCTCCAGCGCCAGCGTCACCCGCGCCTGGAAGTTCTTGTCGTCGAAGCTAATCGAATCGACCCGGCCCACCACCACGCCCGCGCTCTTGACCGCGGCCTGCGGCTTGAGCCCGCCGATGTTGTCGAACCTGGCGGTCACCGGGTAGGTGGACTGGAAGCTCAGGCTCAGCAGGTTGGCCGACTGCAGGGCCAGGAACAGGATGGCGGCCGCGCCCAGCAGCACGAACAGGCCCACCCAGACGTCGTTCTTGGATTTCTCCATGGTCGTTCCTCAAATACTGAACATCATTGTGGTGAGCACGAAATCCAGGCCCAGCACCGACAGCGAGCCGGCCACCACGGTGCGGGTGGTGGCGCGGGACACCCCCTCGGGCGTGGGGTGCGCCTCGAAGCCCTGCAGCAACGCGATGAAGGTGACCGTGATGCCGAACACGACGCTCTTGAGGACGCCGTTGCCGACGTCGGCCCAGACGTCCACGCCGCCCTGCATCTGGCTCCAGAAGGCGCCCGGGTCGACCCCGATCAGCAGCACGCCGACGACGTAGCCCCCGATGACGCCCACGGCGCTGAACACCGCCGCCAGCAGTGGCATGGCGATGATGCCCCCCAGGAAGCGCGGCGCCAGGATGCGGCGAATCGGGTCCACCGCCATCATCTCCATGGCCGACAACTGCTCGCCGGCCTTCATCAGGCCGATCTCGGCCGTCAGCGAGGTGCCGGCGCGCCCGGCGAACAGCAGCGCGGTGACCACCGGGCCGAGCTCGCGCACCAGCGACAGCGCCACCAGCAGGCCCAGCGCTTCCGAGGAGCCGTAGCGCTGCAGCGTGTAGTAGCCCTGCAGGCCCAGCACGAAGCCGACGAACAGGCCCGATACGGTGATGATGGCCAGCGAGTAGTTGCCCAGGAAGTGCACCTGGTCGCGCACCAGTCCGAAGCGCCGCAGCGCGGGCCCGGACAGGGCGAGCAGGCGCAGGAACAGGCGGGTGCCTTGCCCCAGGTCGGCCAGCAGGCCGCGGGTGGCGCGCCCGACGTCGGCAGGTCGCCACCAGCTCATGACGCGGTTCCTTCGCCGAAATCCTGGGCCACCGTCGGCCCCGGGTAGTGGAAATGCACGGGCCCTTCGGGCCGCGCCTGCACGAACTGCGCCACCAGCGGGTCCTTCGAGGCGCGCACCTCGGCCGGCGTGCCCTGGGCGGCCACGCGGCCGTTGGCCAGGATGATCACCTGGTCGGCGATGCGGAAGGTCTCGTCCAGGTCATGCGACACCACGATGCTGGTGATGCCCAGCGTGTCGTTCAGGCGCCGGATCAACTGCGCCGCCGTGCCCAGCGAGATCGGGTCCAGCCCGGCGAAGGGCTCGTCGTACATCACCAACTCCGGATCGAGCGCGATCGCGCGGGCCAGCGCGATGCGGCGCGCCATGCCGCCCGACAGGTTGGCCGGCATCAGGTCGCGCGCGCCGCGCAGGCCCACGGCATTGAGCTTCATGAGCACGATGTCGCGCACCAGGGACTCGGGCAGGCCGGTGTGCTCGCGCAGCGGAAAGGCGACATTGTCGAACACCGACATGTCGGTGAACAGCGCGCCGAACTGGAACAGCATGCCCATGCGCCGGCGGATCGCGTAGAGGCCGTCGCGGTCCAGGCCGCCGACCTCCTGGCCGTCGAAGCGCAGGCTGCCGGACTGGGCCCGCATCTGGCCGCCGATCAGGCGCAGCACGGTGGTCTTGCCGCCGCCGGACGCCCCCATCATGGCGGTGACCTTGCCGCGCGGGACCGTGAAGCTCAGGCCGTCGAGGATGCGGCGCTCGCCATAGCCGAAGCTGAGCTCGCGGCACTGGACGATGGCGCTGTCATCCGAATCGATCATGAAAATGAAGAAGCCGGGACGCGCCCGGCTGCTGGTGGCGAAGAACCGATGATAGCGGCGCCCCTCCCACGGGCCCGCGGCTTCGGCCGGCGGGCTTCAGCGGGGCAGGTCGGAAAATCCCATCAGGAACTCATCGACCGCGCGTGCCGCCTGCCGGCCCTCGCGGATCGCCCAGACCACCAGCGATTGGCCGCGCCGGATGTCGCCGGCGGCGAACACCCCGGGCACGCTGGTGGCGTAGCCGCCGCTGAAGTCGGTGCTCGCTCGCGCGTTGCCGCGCGCATCCTTGTCCACGCCGAAGGCGTCCAGCACGCTGCCGACCGGGCCGGTGAAGCCCATGGCCAGCAGCACCAGGTCGGCCTTGAGCGTCTGCTCGGTGCCCGGCACCTCGGCCATCTTGCCGTCCTTCCATTCCACCCGGACGGTCTTCAAACCGGTGACCTTGCCCTTCTCGCCGACGAAAGCCTTGGTGGCGATGGCGAACTCGCGCTCGCAGCCCTCCTCGTGGCTGGAACTGGTGCGCAGCTTGTAGGGCCAATAAGGCCAGGTCAACTCCTTGTTCTCGTGCTCGGGCGGCTGCGGCATCAGCTCGAACTGCACCACGCTGGCGGCGCCATGGCGGTTGCTGGTGCCCACGCAGTCGCTGCCGGTGTCGCCGCCGCCGATGACGATCACGTGCTTGCGGTCGGCGCGGATCTGGCCCTTGACCTTGTCGCCGGCGTTGACCTTGTTCTGCTGCGGCAGGAACTCCATGGCGAAGTGGATGCCGTCGAGGTCGCGGCCGGGCACCGGCAGGTCGCGCGACTGCTCGGCGCCGCCGGCCAGCAGCACGGCGTCGAATTCCTGCTGCAACTGCTCGGGCGACACCGTCTGCCTGGCCCAGTTGGTGACCCGGGAGCCCTGCGGCAGCTGACCCACCATCACGCCCGTGCGGAACGTGACCCCTTCGGCCGCCATCTGCTCGACGCGGCGGTCGATGTGGTGCTTCTCCATCTTGAAGTCGGGAATGCCGTAGCGCAGCAGCCCGCCGATGCGGTCGTTCTTCTCGAACAGGGTCACGTCGTGGCCGGCGCGCGCCAGTTGCTGCGCGGCGGCCATGCCGGCCGGGCCGGAGCCAACCACGGCCACCTTCTTGCCGGTCTTCACGCGCGCCACGCGCGGCCGGACCCAGCCGTTGTCCCAGGCGCGGTCGATGATCGCGTGCTCGATCGACTTGATGCCCACCGGCTCGTCGTTCACGTTCAGCGTGCAGGCCGCCTCGCAGGGGGCCGGGCAGATGCGGCCGGTGAACTCGGGGAAGTTGTTGGTGGAGTCCAGCACCGCGAAGGCGCCGGCCCAGTCCTGCCTGTACACCAGGTCGTTGAAGTCCGGAATGATGTTGTTGACCGGACAGCCCGAATTGCAGAACGGCGTGCCGCAGTCCATGCAGCGCGCCCCCTGCACCTTCGCCTGCGCGTCGTCCAGGCCGATGATGAATTCCCGGTGGTGCTTGACGCGCTCGGACACCGGCCGGTAGCCCTCCTCGATGCGCTCGTATTCCATGAAGCCCGTAACTTTTCCCATGGCCGTCCTTCGATTCAGATGTCTTGTTCGCGGGCCACCGCGGAACCGGCTTTGCCGGGCCGCTGGTGGCGCCCCCTCGAGGGGGAGGCGCCGAAGACGCTTCGGAAGTGGTTCATTTCGCCGGCGCCGGCTCGTGGATCGCCACGTGCGCGTTGTTGCCGGTGCTGGCTTCCTCGACCTCGCGTTCGTGCATCTCGGCCAGCGCCCGCTTGTATTCGTTGGGGAACACCTTGACGAACTTCTGCCGCGCGGCCGACCAGTTGTCCAGCAGCTCGCGCGCCCGCTTGCTGCCGGTCCAGCGGTTGTGATCCTCCAGCAGCTTCTTGAGCAAGGCTTCGTCGGTCTGGTCGCGGTGCAGCTTGCCGCGGCCGACGGCCTTCTGCTCCGCGCCGCTGCCCACCGGTTCCAGCGACACCATCGCGGTGTTGCAGCGGCTGGCGAACTGGCCGTCCTCGTCGTAGACGTAGGCGATGCCGCCGGACATGCCGGCCGCGAAATTGCGTCCGGTGCGGCCCAGCACCACGACCGTGCCGCCGGTCATGTACTCGCAGCCATGGTCGCCGGTGCCCTCGACCACCGCGGTCGCGCCCGACAGGCGCACCGCGAAGCGCTCGCCGGCCACCCCGGAGAAGTAGGCCTCGCCGGTGGTGGCGCCGTACAGCGCGGTGTTGCCGATGATGATGTTGCGGGTGGCGTCGCCGCGGAAGTCGATGCTGGGGCGCACCACGATGCGGCCGCCCGACAGGCCCTTGCCGGTGTAGTCGTTGGCGTCGCCGATCAGGTACAGGGTGATGCCGCGCGCCAGGAAGGCGCCGAACGACTGGCCGCCCGTGCCTTCGAGCTGGATGCGGATGGTGTCGTCCGGCAGCCCCTCGGGATGCACCTGGGTCAGCGCACCCGACAGCATGGCGCCGACCGAACGGTTGACGTTGCGCGCCACCTCGATGAACTGCACCTTCTCGCCGCGCTCGAGGGCCGGCTTGCAGCGCTCGATGAGGATGCGGTCCAGGCTCTTGTGCAGGCCATGGTCCTGCTCCTCGACCTGGTAGCGCGCCACTTGCGCCGGCACCTGCGGCTGGGCGAACAGCCGGCTGAAGTCCAGACCGCGCGCCTTCCAGTGCCCGATGCCCTTGCGCATGTCCAGCAGGTCGGCGCGGCCGATCAGTTCGTCGAACTTGCGGATGCCCAGCTGCGCCATGATCTGGCGCACTTCCTCGGCGACGAAGAAGAAGTAGTTGACGACGTGCTCGGGCTTGCCGGCGAACTTCCTGCGCAGCACCGGGTCCTGCGTGGCCACGCCCACCGGGCAGGTGTTCAGGTGGCACTTGCGCATCATGATGCAGCCCTCCACCACCAGTGGCGCAGTGGCGAAGCCGAATTCGTCGGCCCCGAGCAGCGCGCCGATGGCGACGTCGCGGCCGGTCTTCATCTGGCCGTCGGCCTGGACCCGGATGCGGCCCCGCAGCCGGTTGAGCACCAGCGTCTGCTGGGTCTCGGCCAGGCCGATCTCCCAGGGCGAGCCGGCGTGCTTGATCGACGACCACGGCGAGGCGCCGGTGCCGCCGTCGTGGCCGGCGATCACCACGTGGTCGGCCTTGCACTTGGCCACGCCGGCGGCAATCGTGCCGACGCCCACTTCGGACACCAGCTTGACGCTGATGTCGGCGTGCGGCGCCACGTTCTTCAGGTCGTGGATCAGCTGCGCCAAGTCCTCGATCGAATAGATGTCATGGTGCGGCGGCGGCGAGATCAGGCCGACGCCTGGCACCGAGTAGCGCAGCTTGCCGATGTACTTGGAGACCTTGCCGCCCGGCAGCTGGCCGCCCTCGCCCGGCTTGGCGCCCTGCGCCATCTTGATCTGGATCTGGTCGGCCGAGGCCAGGTATTCCGCGGTGACGCCGAAGCGGCCCGAGGCCACCTGCTTGATGCGCGAGCGCAGCGAGTCGCCTTCGGCCAGCGGCAGGTCGATCTCGACCACGTCCGGGCCGACGATCTCGGCCAGCGTCTGGCCCTGCCGGATCGGAATGCCCTTGAGCTCCTGCCGGTAGCGTGCCGGGTCCTCGCCGCCCTCGCCGGTGTTGCTCTTGCCGCCGATGCGGTTCATGGCAATCGCCAGCGTGGCGTGCGCCTCGGTGGAGATCGATCCGAGCGACATGGCGCCGGTGGCGAAGCGCTTGACGATCTCCCGGGCGGGCTCGACCTCGTCGACCGGGATCGCCTTGGCCGGATCGACCTTGAACTCGAACAAGCCGCGCAGCGTCATGTGGCGGCGGCTCTGGTCGTTGACCAGCTGGGCGTATTCCTTGTAGGTGCTCCAGTTGTTGGCGCGTGACGCATGCTGCAGCTTGGCGATGGCGTCGGGGGTCCACATGTGCTCCTCGCCGCGGGTGCGCCAGGCGTACTCGCCGCCGGCGTCCAGCATGTGGGCCAGCACCGGGTCGTCGCCGAAGGCAGCCTTGTGCATCCGGATCGCCTCCTCGGCGATCTCGAACACGCCGATGCCCTCGACCCGGCTGGCGGTGCCGGTGAAGTACTTCTCGACCGTGTCGCCATTCAGGCCGATGGCCTCGAACAGCTGGGCGCCGCAGTAGCTCATGTACGTGCTCACGCCCATCTTGGACATGATCTTGGACAGGCCCTTGCCGATCGCCTTGACGTAGTTGTAGATGGCGCGGTCGGCCGACAGCTCGCCGGGCAGGTCCTTGTGGATGGAAACCAGCGTCTCCATCGCCAGGTACGGGTGCACGGCCTCGGCGCCGTAGCCGGCCAGCACCGCGAAGTGGTGCACCTCGCGGGCAGTGCCGGTCTCCACCACCAGGCCGGCCGTGGTGCGCAGGCCCTCGCGCACCAGGTGCTGGTGGATCGACGACAGCGCCAGCAGCGCCGGGATGGCGACCTGCGCCGGGCCGACGCCGCGGTCGCTGATGATCAGGATGTTCTTGCCGCCGCGGATGGCGTCGACCGCCTCCGCATTGAGCGACGCCAGCTTGGCCTCGACCCCCTCCTTGCCCCAGGCCAGCGGGTAGGTGATGTCCAGGGTGTAGCTGCGGAACTTGCCGTGGGTGCGCGCGTCGATCCCGCGCAGCTTGCCCATGTCCTGGAAGTCCAGGATCGGCTGGCCCACTTCCAGCCGCATCGGCGGGTTGACCTGGTTGATGTCCAGCAGGTTGGGCTTGGGGCCGATGAAGGAGACCAGCGACATCACGATCGCCTCGCGGATCGGGTCGATCGGCGGGTTGGTCACCTGGGCGAACAGCTGCTTGAAGTAGTTGTACAGCGGCTTGTCCTTGCCCGACAGCACGGCCAGCGGGCTGTCGTTGCCCATCGAGCCGATGCCCTCTTCGCCGGCCACGGCCATCGGGGCCATCAGGAACTTGATGTCCTCCTGCGTGTAGCCGAACGCCTGCTGGCGATCCAGCAGGCTGGCCGGCTCGGACACCGGGATGTCGATCGCATTGGGCTCGACGTCGTCGAGCTTGATGCGCAGGTTCTCGATCCACTGCTTGTACGGCTTGCCGTTGGCCAGGCTGGCCTTGAGCTCCTCGTCGTCGATCAGCCGGCCCTGCTCCAGGTCGATCAGGAACATCTTGCCCGGCTGCAGGCGCCACTTGCGCACGATGCGGTTCTCGGGCACGGGCAGCACGCCGGACTCGGAGGCCATGATCACCAGGTCGTCGTCGGTGACGCAGTAGCGCGAAGGGCGCAGGCCGTTGCGGTCGAGCGTGGCGCCGATCTGGCGGCCGTCGGTGAAGACGATCGAGGCCGGGCCGTCCCAGGGCTCCAGCATGGCGGCGTGGTATTCGTAGAAGGCCTTGCGGCGCTCGTCCATCAGCGTGTGCTGCTCCCACGGCTCGGGGATCATCATCATCACCGCCTGGGCCAGCGGGTAGCCGGCCATGGTGAGCAGTTCCAGGCAGTTGTCGAAGGTGGCGGTGTCCGACTGGCTGGGGAAGCTGATCGGATACAGCTTCTTCAGGTCGGCGCCCAGCACCGGCGAGGTCATCACGCCCTCGCGGGCCCGCATCCAGTTGTAGTTGCCCTTGACCGTGTTGATCTCGCCGTTGTGGGCGACGTAGCGGTACGGGTGGGCCAGCGGCCACTCGGGGAAAGTATTGGTGGAAAAGCGCTGGTGCACCAGGGCGAGCGCGGAGACGCAGCGCGCGTCGTTCAGATCCAGGTAGTAGGTGCCCACCTGGCCGGCCAGCAGCAGGCCCTTGTAGACCACCGTGCGGCTGGACATCGACGGGACGTAGTACTCCTTGGAGTGCTTCAGGCGCAGGCTCTGGATGGCGGCGCTGGCGGTCTTGCGGATCACGTACAGCTTGCGCTCCAGCGCGTCCTGCACGATCACGTCCGTGCCGCGGCCGATGAAGACCTGGCGCAGGATCGGCTCCTTCTGCTTGACCGCCGGCGACATCGGCATGTCGCGGTCCACCGGCACGTCGCGCCAGCCCAGCAGGACCTGCCCCTCGGCCTTGATCGCGCGCTCCAGTTCCTGCTCGCAGGCCAGGCGCGAGGCGTGCTCCTTGGGCAGGAAGACCATGCCGACCCCGTATTCGCCGGGCGGCGGCAGCTCCACGCCCTGCTTGGCCATCTCTTCCCGGTACAGCGCGTCCGGCAGCTGGATCAGCACACCGGCGCCGTCGCCCATCAGCTTGTCGGCGCCCACCGCGCCGCGGTGGTCCAGGTTCTCCAGGATCTTCAAGCCCTGGGTGACGATGGCGTGGCTCTTCTCGCCCTTGATGTGGGCCACGAAGCCGACGCCGCAGGCGTCGTGCTCTTGCCCGGCCGCATACAGGCCGTGCTCTTGCAGATGGGAAATCTCGGCCGCCGTCGCCATGGCTCGCCCTCCAGTTCGCTCAGGGTTTGCGAGCATAGTGCGGCGCAGCACCGCCGCCAAGAAAAATAATTGGGGTCAGATACGAATTATTTTTGCGGCTCCGAGGGTGTTGGCTTAATTGGGGACAGATCAGGGAGATTCTTTACACGCCGCGGACGGCCCGCGGCCAGGGGCACAGCGCGGCGTTGGCTACGCCGCTGCAGCTCGGCGAGGTATGTCGCGTCACCTAGTGCCCAGCCACGGTGGGTCGCGTCGGCCAGCGACTGCTGGACATCCCGGTTGAGCCCGGCCGCGATCAGGTCAGCGTAGGCCTGTTCCCGGGCGAACGGTGTGTTGCCGAGCTCCCAGAAGATCGGATGGGGGGTGACCAGCCGGTCGGGCTCGATCCCGGCGTAGTGCCTGAAGCTCGACCAGGGATGCTGAGCCGGCTCCGACACCATCCCTGCGCGCACCGGGTTGAGATCGATATAGACCATGCAGGCGAGCAGGTAGCGCTCGGCCTGTACCAGCGTGGAGCGGTAACGCCCTTCCCACAACGTTCCGCTGCGGCCGTGTCGGCTGTTGAAGTAGCGCACGTAGCGGCGGCCGATTGCCTGCATCATGTCCGGCAGGCCCTTCTCGGTCTCGGGCGTGGCCAGCAGGTGGAAGTGATTGCCCATCAGTACATAGCTGTGGATCGCCACCTTGCAGTCGCGCGCGTACTGCTCCAGCAACTCGAGCAGCAGGCGGTAGTCGGCATCGCTGCCGAAGATCGGCTGGCGGTTGTTGCCGCGCTGGATCAGGTGGTGCGGATAGCCAGGGAGGGTCAGCCGGGGAAGTCGGGCCATGGCAACTCAGAGGAATTGGAATCTGACCCCAATTATCCTGACCCGGTCCCGCAGAAATTCGAATCTGACCCCAATTAACTGGCTGACGGCGGCGTGAGGGCTGGGCTGACAGCCAGGCAGGCGGTTTCGGCGAAAAATGCCAGTTGGCCGGAGGTACCGATGCCGTTTGCTGTTTACATGATCGGGTTCCTGCTGTTCATGGCCATCGTGGTCTGGGCGGCCGTGGTGGTGGGGGTGGCGCAGCTCTACATCACCATCGCCGCGCTGGTGCTGCTGGCGATCGGGGTGGTGGTCGGTTTGGCGCGCTCCCGCTCCAGGCCGCGCCGGCGCGGTCCGTACTAGGGCGCCTGCAGGGCCGGGAAGCGTTCGGCCTCGAGGCCTTCGAGGCCGAACTCGGACAGGATGGCGCGCAGGCGCTCGGCGGCGCTGCGCTTCTTCTGGCCGGTGTAGCGCGCCAGGATCAGTTCGTTCTTCAGGCTGTGCTCCCAGCCGACCAGCTCGGTCACCGTCACCTGGTAGCCACGGGCTTCCAGGTACAGGCAGCGCAGCACGTTGGTCAACTGGCTGCCCATTTCGCGGGTGTGCAGCGGGTGCCGCCATAGCTCGGCCAGCGGGGTTCGCGCCAGGGACAGCGCCTTGTTGCGGCGCAGCCGCGCCGCCACCTCGGCCTGGCAGCACGGCACCAGCACCATGGCCTGCGCCTGCTTGCGCAAGCCGAAGGCGATGGCGTCGTCGGTCGCGGTGTCGCAGGCATGCAGGGCCGTGACCAGGTCGATGCGCTCGGGCAGCGTCTGTTCGCCGGCGGCCTCCGCGGCGCTGATGTTCAGGAACGCCATGCGGTCGAACCCCAGGCGCGCCGCCAGTTCGCGCGACCGCGCCACCAGCTCGGGCCGCGTTTCGATGCCGAACACCCTGCCCTTGCCCATCGGCTTGAGCGACAGGTCGTAGAGGATGAAGCCGAGGTACGACTTTCCGGCGCCATGGTCGGCGATGGTGGGGCCGGCCTCGGAGGCCGGCAGTTGCGCCAGCAACGGCTCGATGAACTGGTGCAGGTGGTGCACCTGCTTGAGCTTGCGCCGCGAATCCTGGTTGAGCTTGCCGTCCCGCGTGAGGATGTGCAGTTCCTTGAGCAGCTCGGTCGACTGCCCCGGCCGGATCTCGGGCTCGCGTGCCTCCGCCGTCATGAGCGCCCCACCCCCAGCGCCAGCCAGCCCCGCGGACCGAGCCGCTCCAGCGTGCGAATGTTCGCCTCGTAGATCGCCTCGGCCTGCGGGAAGGCGGCCACCGCCCGGTCGATGCTGGCCTCGCGCAGCAGGTGCAGGGTCGGCCAGGGTGAGCGGTTGCTGCAGTTGGCGATGTCGTCCTCGCCCGCGCCGGCGAACACGAAGCGCGGATGGAAGCTGGCCAGCTGCAGCACGCCTTCCAGGCCCCTTCGTGCCAGCAGCCGCTCGCCGGCCCGCACCAGTTCGTTGAACAACAGGAAGTCCTCGAACCCCTGCGGCACCATGAGCAGCGTCGTATCGCGCTCCCCGGCGGGCAGGGCGAGCAGCGCATCGGCCTGCGCTTCCAGCTCGGTGAGCACCGGCGCGAAATCGTCGCCGGAACTCACCGCGAAATGCACCTGCCGCCGGGCATGGACCGCCTTCGCAAAGGGGCACAGGTTCAGGCCGATCACCGCGCGCTCCAGCCAAAGGCGCGTGTCCTCGATCACCGGGGCGGTTGGAAGTGCGGTCGTCATGGGAGGGACGCGATTCTAGGGGCGGCCCCAAGCCCCTAGTGGCCGCGCACCTGGGGAAGGCGCGAAGTCCAGCCGGCCAGCATCAGTCCGCCCAGCGCACAGCCGCCGGTGACCAGCCAGCTCCATTGCCAGCCGCCGCTGCGCGCGGCCACCCAGGCCACCAGCGGCGGCCCGAGGAACTGGCCCAGCGACGACCACTGCTGCATCCAGCCGACGGTGGTCGATACCGTGCGCTCGCTCGGCGCCAGCCGCACCGCCAGCGAGAACAGCGTGCCGGGGATCATGCCGCCGACGGCCGAGAACGCGAGCACCGCCAGGTAGCGCAGCAGCGCGCCGGATTCCGGCGGCCCCAGCAGCGGCGAGAACGCGATCACACTGGCGAATCCCATCGTGAGGAACCCGATCGACATCAGGCGCCGCGCCGTGAACCCGCGCTGCAGCAGGCGCCCGGACGCCAGGTTGCCCACCATGTTCACGGCCGCCGCCAGCGCCGTGCCCGCCGCCGCGCTGGCCGGTGCAATGCCGGCGGCCAGGTAGATCGAAGGCAGGAAGCCGATCACCGACAGCCATTGGGCCGAATAGACGCCGAATGCGGCCGCGACCAGCCAGGGGCCGCGCGCCGCCAGCGTCTGCCCGATGCGTCCGACCCAGTCGTGCGCGGCCGTCGGTGACTGCACCGGATCGGGCGGCAGCGCCTGCCCCAGCCACGCCGCCATCAGCAGCGAGAAGCCGCCCAGCAGCCACCACCAGCCCGGCCAGCCGGTCCACGCCATCCAGGCCGGCCCACACAGCAGCGCCAGCGCGGTGGCGAACGGCATGTAGGCGCCCCAGACGCCCAGCATCGTGCTCATGCGATCGGGCGGCACCAATCGGCGAATCAGTCCCGGCGCCGGCATCGAGGCCAGCAGGAAACCGAAGCCTTCAATGCCGCGCAGCACCAGCAACCCGGCCGCCCCGTCGGCCCAGCCGCCCACCACGCTGGCGCCGCCGACGATCCACAGGCCAGCCACCATGGTGCGCTTGAGGCCCAGGCTGTCGGCCGCCAGGCCGGCCAGCAAGCCCAGGGTCATGCCGGCGAATTGCACCAGCGACAGCAGGAAGCCGGCCTCGACCAGCGTCAGGCCGAGCGCGTCGCGCAACACCGGAATGGCCGGCGGCAGCTTGCCCACGTGCACGGCGGCAGCGACGCCGCCCAGCACCACCAGCCAGGCCCGCCCGGCGTGGGGGGCACTCACGGCAGCAGTCGGCGGCCGGTCAGCCGCTCGTGTTCCCGCGCCGCGAAGCGATCGGTCATGCCGGCGATGTAGTCGGCCACGGCGCGCTCGCGATCGGGCCGCTCGTCGAAGCCGCCGCCCATCTGCGTCGGATCGGCCACATAGGCGTCGAACAGCTCGCGCACGACCCGGCGCGCACCGTCCATGGTCTCCATCACCTGCGGATGACGGTACAGGTTGCGCAGCAAGAACTGCTTGAGCTCGGCCGATTGCGCCTGCATGGGTGCGCTGAAGCGCAGCATCGGCGCGGCCCGGCGCGCCGCGTCGGCGCTGTCGATCGCATGGTCGGCGAGCGCCTGCGCGGTGGCGTCGATCACGTCGTAGACCTGCGCGCTGAGCATGCGCCGGATCGATTCGTACAGCAGCCGCCGGCCGTGCAGGTGCGGGTGGCGGGCCAGCGCCTCGGCGCGAAAGCGCGCGAACAGCTCGACGGCGTCGAGCTGCTCCATCGCCAGCAGGCCGGATCGGACGCCATCGTCGATGTCGTGCGCGTTGTAGGCGATCTCGTCGGCCAGGTTGCACAGCTGTGCCTCCAGGCTGGGCTGGGTGCGATCGAGGAAACGCCGGCCCACCCCGCCCGGCTCGGCGGCCTCCAGCCGCTGCGCATTGGCGCGCGAACAGTGCTTGAGGATGCCCTCGCGCGTCTCGAAGCTGAGATTCAGCCCGTCGTACTCGGGGTAGCGCTCTTCCAGCCGATCGACCACCCGCAGGCTTTGCAGGTTGTGCTCGAAGCCGCCATGCGCCTGCATGCACTCGTTCAGCGCATCCTGGCCGGCATGGCCGAACGGCGTGTGGCCCAGGTCGTGCGCCAGCGCGATCGCCTCCACCAGGTCTTCGTCCAGCCCCAGTGGGCGGGCAATGGAGCGGCCGAGCTGCGCCACTTCCAGCGAGTGCGTCAGGCGCGTGCGGAACAGGTCGCCCTCGTGGTTGAGAAAGACCTGGGTCTTGTAGACCAGCCGCCGGAAGGCGGTGGAGTGCACGATGCGGTCGCGGTCGCGCTGGAACTCGCTGCGCGTGGGGGCCGGCGGCTCCGGGTACCGGCGACCGCGGGAGCGGTTCGGGTCCGAAGCGTAGGGTGCCGTCATGCGGGAATCGCCACCGGTCGCCATCGCGCCGGTCTCAGGCCGTGCAGCGTTCCAGCACCTGGCGCACCAGCGCCTCGGGCGCTGGGCGCACGCCGGCGCGGCCGGGCGCCTCGATCACGACGAAGCGGATGTCGCCGGCCTCGGCCTTCTTGTCCACCCGCATCAATTCCAGGTAGCGCTCGGCGCCCAGGCGCGGCCCTTGCACCGGCAAGCCGGCGGCGCGCACCAGGCGCGTGATGCGCTCCACCAGCGCATCGTCGACCAGCCCGAGCCCGCGCGACAGGTGCAGCGCCATCACCATGCCGCAGCCGACCGCCTCGCCGTGCAGCCACTGGCCATAGCCCAGCCCGGCCTCGATGGCATGGCCGAAGGTGTGGCCGAAATTGAGGATGGCGCGCAGGCCGGACTCGCGCTCGTCCTGCCCGACCACCGCGGCCTTGATCTCGCAACTGCGCCGCACTGCGTGCGCGAGCGCGGCGGTGTCGCGCCGCAGCAGGGCGTCGAGGTGCTCCTCGATCCAGGCGAGGAAGTCCATGTCGGCGATCGGGCCGTACTTGATCACCTCCGCCAGCCCGGCGCTCAGCTCACGCGCCGGCAGCGTGGCCAGCGTGTCGAGGTCGCACACCACGCGCGCCGGCTGGTGGAAGGCGCCGATCATGTTCTTGCCCAGCGGATGGTTGATCGCCGTCTTGCCGCCCACCGAGGAATCGACCTGGGCCAGCAACGTGGTGGGCACCTGCACGAAGGGAACGCCTCGCATGTAGCAGGCGGCGGCGAAGCCGGTCATGTCGCCGACCACCCCGCCGCCCAGCGCGAACAGCACGGTCTTGCGGTCGCAGCCGTGCGCCAGCAGCGCGTCGAAGATGCGGTTGAGCGTGGACCAGTCCTTGTGGGCTTCGCCGTCGGGCAGCACGACCTGGTGCACCTGGCGGAAGCGCCCCTGCAGGGCGCCGGCCAACTGCTGCAGGTAGAGCGGCGCGATGGTCTCGTTGCTGACGATCAGGGCTGCGGCGGCAGGCGGCACGCCCTGCCAGGTGGTGGCGGCGCCCAGCAGGCCGGAGCCGATGAGGATGGGATAACGGCGCTCGCCCAGCTCGATCGCCACTTCGTGCAGGACGGTCGGCTCGGATACGACGGAAGACATGGCCCGGCAAGTGTAAGGGCCCGCGCCGGGTCACCCTGCGGGCAGGATGCCGGCCAGCTCCAGTTGCATCAGGATCATGTTGACCAGGGTCGGCACGGACGGACGGCCCGTGTCGATGATGTAGTGCGCCGTCTCGCGGTACAGCGGGTCGCGCTCGGCGTGCAGCTGCCGCAGCTTGTCCTGGGGGTCGGCCACCTGCAGCAGGGGCCGCTGGGTATCCCGGCGCAGCCGGCGCCACAACTCCTCGGGGGTGGCCCGCAGGTAGATCACATGGCCGGCGGCCCGCAGCGTCTGGCGGTTGGCATCGCGCAGCACGGCGCCGCCGCCGGTGGCCAGCACGCAGGGCTCGCCCGCGGCCAGCTCGGCCAGGACCTGCTGCTCTAGGTCTCGGAACGCGCCTTCCCCTTCACGCGCGAAGAATTCGCGGATCGGGCAGCCGATGCGCTGCTCGATCAGCTGGTCCGAATCATGGAACGGCAGGTGCAGCCGCCGCGCCAGGCTGCGACCCACGGTCGACTTGCCGCTGCCGGGCATGCCGACCAGGACCAGGTTGCGCACCTCGCTTCCGACTCAGCGCGCCGCGCTGCGGTCGGCCACCATCTTGGGCGTGATGAAGACCAGCATCTCCTGCTTGTTGGCACTGCGCTGGCGGTTCTTGAACAAGTTGCCCGCCACCGGGATGTCGCCCAGCACCGGCACCTTGGTCTCTGTGTCCAGCTCGGTCAGCTCGAAGATGCCGCCGATCACCACGGTGCCGCCGTTCTCCACCAGCACCTGGGTGCGGATGTGCTTGGTGTTGATGGCGATGCCGGCCGCCGTGGTCTCGCCGCGGCTGTCCTTGCTGATGTCCAGGTCCAGGATGATGTTGCCCTCGGGTGTGATCTGCGGCGTCACCTCCAGCTTCAGGGTGGCGCGGCGGAACGCGACCGAGGTGGCACCGCTGGACGTGGCCTGCTGGTACGGGAACTCGGTGCCCTGCTCGATCAGCGCCTTGGTCTGGTCGGCCGTGACGATGCGCGGGCTGGACACCAGCTTGCCCTTGCCGTCGGCCTCGAGCGCGGAGATCTCCAGGTTCAGCAGGCGGGTCAGGTTGGACTCGAACAGCGAGACCGCGAAACTGGCCGCCGGGAAGCCGCCCACGCCTGACGAAGGCAAACTGACAAAGTCGCCCGCGGTGGTGCCGATGTTGCTGCCCAGCTGCGGCTGCGTGCCCGGTGGTACGTTCGGGGCGATGTAGGTCGCGCCGAACATGGTGTTGCGGCCGCCGTTGAAGGTGAACGGACGGCCGCCCAGGCGGGCACCGAGCGACTTGCCGAAGGTGTCAGACGCCTCGACGATGCGCGCCTCGATCAGCACCTGGCGCACCGCGATGTCCAGCTTGGTGATCAGGCTCTGCACCTGCTCCAGGCGCGACGGGATGTCGGTCACGAAGAGCTGGTTGGTGCGCGGCTCGGCGATCACGCTGCCGCGGGTGCTCAGGATGCGGGCGGCGCCGGTGCCCGAGCTGATCTGGGTGGCGATCTCGGCCGCCTTGGTGTAGTTCAGCTGGAACGACTGGGTGCGCAGCGGCTCCAGGTTCTGGATGGCGGCTTGCGACTCGAGCTCGAGCTTCTCCTTGGCCGCGATCTCGTCCTTGGGCGCGATCCACAGCACGTTGCCGGTCTTGCGCATGCCCAGGCCCTTGGCCTGCAGGATGATGTCGAGGGCCTGGTCCCAGGGCACGTCCTTCAGCCGCAGCGTCACGGCGCCGGCGACCGAGTCGGAAGTGATGATGTTGAAGTTGGTGAAGTCCGCGATCACCTGCAGCAGTGCGCGCACCTCGATGTTCTGGAAGTTCAGCGACAGCTTCTCGCCCGTGTAGCCCGGCCCCTGGCTGAGCTTGGAGGTATCGACCTTCTGCTGGCGCACCTCGACCACGAACTGGGTGTCGCTCTGGTAGGCGCTGTGCTCCCACTGCCCCTTGGGTTCGATGATCACGCGCACGCGGTCGCCGGCCTGGTGGGTGGTGATGGTCTGCACCGGGGTGCCGAAGTCGGACACGTCCAGGCGGCGGCGCAGCCCCTCGGGCAGCGACGACTTCAAGAACTCGACCACCAGTTGCTGGCCTTGTTGCTTGATATCGACCCCCACCTGGTTGCTGGGCAGTTCGACCATCACGCGGCCGGCGGCGTCCGGGCCGCGGCGGAAGTCCAAATCCTTGATCGGCTGGGTGTCGGCGTTGCGGCTTTCCGCGAAGGCCGTCTGCGCGGCCGGCGGGCCGCTGGCGGCCACCGCGACCGGGTCGAGCGAGACCAGCAGCGACTTGCCTTGCACCTGCGCCTTGTAGCTGGTGGGCGCCTTCAGGTTCAGCACCAGGCGCGTGCGGTCACCGGCAGTGACCACGTTGATCGAGCGCAGGTTGCCCTGGTTGAGCTCGACCGACGAGCGCCCCATGGCATTGGTGGCGCCGGGCACGTCGAGCGCGATGCGCGCCGGCGACTGGATGGTGAACCCGTTGGGCACCCCGGCCAGCGGTTGCGCGAAATCGATGCGCACGACTTCCACCCCACCCTGGACCGAGCTGGTCACGTTCTCGACCGCGTTCTGCGCGCGTGCGGACAGGCTGGCCAATGCCAGCAGGCATCCCGCGCCAGCAAGAAGCAGCCGCCACGCCATTGATTGTTGTTTCATTTCGACCTCTCTTGCAGTTGCAGCGTCGCGGTGCGCTCGATCCATTCGCCCGCGGCGTCCTGCACGATCTCGCGCAGCACGACCTCGCTTTCGCCGACCTTGACGATCTTTCCGTAGTTCTGGCCCAGGTACATGCCCGGGCGCACTTGGTACAGCAGGTTGTCGACCTTCAGCAGCGCCACCGGCTGGCCCTGCTTGAACAGGCTGCCGACCATGGACATGGTGTCCAGCGGGAAGCCTTCCAGCGCTTCCTTGCGGCGCGCCAGCTCGGGCGCCAGCAGCGCCGTGCTGGCGGTGGTCTGGGCCGACTCGCGCTTGAGCGCCTGGGTCAGTTTCTGGTTGCTGAACGGGTCGAAGGCATTGGCCTGGGTATAGGCCTGCGGGCTGAACTTCTTGGGCTCCGGGATCGGCTGCACCTTGGGGCGCGTCTGCGCGCGCTGCGAGGCCATCCACTGCTGGATCTCACCCTGGTCGGCCGAGCCGCAGGCGGCCAGCAGCAACGCGGCGGCCAGCGACATGACACTGCGCGGCGCGTTCATTTCTTGCCTCCCTTGGGTGCCGCCTTGCGCTGCTTGTCGATCTCGTCGGCGTCGAGGTAGCGGAAGGTCTTGGCCGTGGCCTCCATCACCAGCGTGCCTTCGCGCCCCGGTGTCACGCCGATGTTGTTCAGGGTCACGATGCGCGACAGATGGGCGATGTCGGCGGCGAACGCACCCACGTCGTGGTAGCGACCGGTCACCCGCAGGGCGATCGGCAACTCGGCGTAGTACTCCTTGACGTTCACCTGGCCGGGGCGAAACAGCTCGAAACTCAGGCTGCGGCCCAGGCCGGCCTGGTTGATGTCGGACAGCAGCGCGTCCATCTCGGCCTTGCTTGGAAGCTGCTTTTCAAGCTGCGTCACGTACTGCTGCACCTGCTCGCGCTGCTGCTTGAGCGCCTGCAGGTTGATCGCCTGCGCCAGCTTCTTGCTGTAGTCGGCCTTGAGCGTGGTCTCGCGGGCCAGTTCGGCTTGCAGCTCTTCATCGACGCTGGACAGCCACGCGAACCACAGCGCCGCGACGATCAGCGCCATCAGCGCCAGGCAGGCCAGCAGGCGCGGCAGCGCCGGCCAGGTGGCGGGATCGTTCGGGTTGAGTCCGCGGAACTGGGCGGTGACCTTCTGCTGCAAGGCAGCCAGGTCGAGCTTGGGGACGGCGACGGTAGCCATGCGGGTCAGGACTTGGTGGCGGGCGCCGACGCGGCGGAGGCGGCAGCCGCCGCTTTCTGCACTTCGCTCGAACGCAGCAGGCGCACGCGCATGTTGAAGTTGGCGACGCGACGCTGATCCCGGGGGCCCAGTGCGACGTTGCCGGCGACGATCTCGACCAGCTCCGGCTTGGTCAGGTAGGGGCTGTTGTTGCCAAGGTTGCGCAGCAACTCGGACACGCGTTCATTGGACTGCGCCACGCCGGAGATCGCGACCACCTGGTCGGCCTGCTTGACGCTGCTGATGAACACGCCGTCGGGCAGCTGGCCCACCAGCTCATTGAGCAGGTGCACCGGCATGTTGCGGTCGGCCTGCAGATCCTCCACCGCCTGCTGCCGGGCGCGCAAGGCGGCGATTTCCTGCTGCAGGGTGGAAATTTCCTTGATCTCGCCCTCGAGCCGCTTGATCTCGTTCTGCAGGACCATGTTCTTGGCCTGCTGGTCGGAGATCTGCGCCTGGTACCAGACGAAGACCGCCCCGGCGATCAGGCCGCCGAACAGGCCGGCCACCACCAGCGAGGCGAAGAAGGCCTCGCGCTTGCGCTTGCGCGCCGCCTCGCGGTGCGGCAACAGGTTGATCAGGATCACTGCAGGAACCTCCGCATGGCCAGGCCGCAGGAGGTCAGGTACGACGGCGCCTCGCGTCGCATCTTCTTCTCGCGCACGCCCTCGCCGATGTGCATGCCTTCGAACGGGTTGGCCAGCGCGCAGGCGAAGGAGGTCTGCGCGGTGACGGCTTCGTTGAGACCGGGCAGCGCCGCCGAGCCGCCGGCCAGCATGATCTGGTCGATCTTGTTGTGCGGCGTGCTGGTGAAGAAGAATTGGAGCGCCCGCGCCACCTCCTGCGCCATGCTGTCCACGAACGGCCGCAGCACCGCGGTCTCGTAGTCGTCGGGCAGGTCGCCGCTGCGCTTCTTGGCCTCCGCCTCCTCGGGCGAGAAGCCGTACTGGCGCACGATCAGCTGGGTGAGCTGGGCGCCGCCGAATGCCTGGTCGCGGTCATACAGGACCTCGTCGTTGCGGATCACCTGCATGCTGGTGGTGAAGGCCCCCACTTCGAACAGGGCCACCAGCGTGTCCAGCCCGCCGTTGGGCAGGCCCTGGATCAGGCGACCGGCGGCCAGGCGGGACGAATAGGACTCGACGTCGATGATCACCGGCTTGAGGCCGGCCGCCTCGGCCAGGCCCTGGCGGTCCTGCACCTTTTCCTTGCGCGAGGCGGCGATCAGCACCTCGATGTCGCCGGCCGAGGTTGGGCTGGGCCCCACCACGCAGAAGTCCAGGCTCACTTCGTCCAGCGAGAAGGGGATGTACTGGTTGGCTTCCGTCTCGACCTGGACTTCCAGTTCCTGCTCGCTCATGCCGCCCGGCAGAATGATCTTCTTGGTGATCACGGCCGAGGGTGGCAGGGCCATGGCCACGTTGCGGGTCCGGGTTCCGCTCTTCTTGACCAGCCGGCGCATCGCGTCGGCGACCTCGTCGAATTTCTCGACATTGCCGTCGCTGATCCAGCCGCGCTCGAGCGGCTCCATGGCGCAGCGCTCCAGCACCAGCGTGCCCGACTTGTCGCGACCGAGCTCGACCAGCTTGACGCTCGATGAGCTGATGTCCAGGCCCAGCAGCGGCGCCGGGCCCCGGCTGAACAAAGATCCCAGAGCGCTCAACTCAGTCTCCTGACACACCTTATTCAAGGCGTAAAAAACTTAAGATTCCACTTCAATGCTAGCAGTAACATCCTTGTCGCCCAAAGGATTTTTCCCCTCAGCCCACAGCTGAGCGTTGTCAAAAACCGACGCGGACGAGACCTCATCCCCAACCGGACAGCAACCCGGCTCCGCGCCTTGGGCGGGTTCGCCGGGCGCCCCGGTCCAGCCCGGCAAGACGCTCCGTAGCGCCTTCCTATACTCCGCGGACCCACGCCAGCCGACCCTCTATGCCCAAAGAGCCCACTGAACGACGCCCCGCGTCCCGATCCCGCGCCGCTACCCCGTCGTCCTGGAATCGCCGATTCCTGCAACTCGGGCTCTGGGTGCTGGGCCTGGGGGCGGCCGGCGTGCTGTCGCTGGTGATCGCCGTGGCGGTGGCGCTGGCCGTGGCCTACCCCAACCTGCCCGACATCTCCGAGCTGTCCGACTACCGGCCGAAGCTGCCGCTGCGGGTGTATTCGTCCGACGGCGTGCTGCTGGGCGAGTTCGGCGAGGAGCGGCGCAACCTGACGCCGATCGCCGAGATCCCGGCGGTGATGAAGAACGCGGTGCTGGCGATCGAGGACGCCCGCTTCTATTCGCACGGCGGGGTCGATTACCGCGGCCTGCTGCGCGCCGCGCTGGCCAACCTCGGCCGGGCCAAGAGCCAGGGCGCCTCCACCATCACCATGCAGGTGGCGCGCAACGTCTACCTCTCGTCCGAGAAGACCTTCACACGCAAGCTCTACGAAGTGCTGCTGACCTTCAAGCTGGAGCACCTGCTGAGCAAGGACCAGATCCTGGAGATCTACATGAACCAGATCTACCTGGGCAACCGCGCCTACGGGTTCGCGGCCGCCTCGGAGATCTACTACGGCAAGCCGATGAAGGAGCTGACCGTGGCCGAGGCCGCGATGCTCGCCGGCCTGCCGCAGGCACCCTCGGCCAACAACCCGATCAGCAACCCCAAGCGGGCCCGCGCGCGCCAGCTCTACATCATCGAGCGGATGGAAGAGAACGGCTTCATCACCGCCGCCCAGGCCGAAGCGGCCCAGCGGCAGGAGCTGAAGCTGCGCACCGGCGGCGCCGAGGCGGCCACCTATGCCGCCTGGGTGGCGGAGACGGCGCGCCAACTGGTGTTCGCGCAGTACGGCGCCGAGACCTACACCCGCGGCCTGAACGTGTTCACCACGATCAAGTCCGCGCAACAGGAGACTGCCTATCGCGCGCTGCGCAAGGGCATCATGGATTACGAGCGGCGCCAGTACTACCGCGGCCCCGAGCAGTTCATCGACCTGCCGCGCGACCCCAAGGAGCTGGAGGAAGCCATTGACGACGTGCTGGCCGACCACCCCGACAACGGCGACGTGATGGCCGCGGTGGTGCTGGAAGCCGGGCCGAAGAAGGTGGTGGCGGTGCGCGCCGTCGGCGACCCGTTCGAGATCACCGGCGACGGGCTGCGGCCCGCGCAGTCGGGCCTGTCGGACAAGGCAGCGCCCAAGATCAGGATCCGTCCGGGCGCGGTGATCCGGGTCGCCCGGACGCCGAAGAACAGCTGGGAGATCACCCAGCTGCCCGAGGTCGAAGGCGCGTTCGTCGCCCTCAACCCCAAGGATGGCGCCATCCAGGCGATGGTCGGCGGCTTCGACTTCAACAAGAACAAGTTCAACCACGCCACCCAGGCCTGGCGCCAGCCCGGCTCGGGCTTCAAGCCCTTCATCTACTCGGCGGCGCTGGAGAAGGGCTTCACGCCCAGCACCATCGTCAACGACGCGCCGTTGTTCTTCGACGCCGGCGTCACCGGCGGCCAGCCGTGGGAGCCGAAGAACTACGACGGCAAGTTCGAGGGCCCGATGCCGCTGCACGCGGCGCTGGCCCGGTCCAAGAACATGGTGTCGATCCGCATCCTGCAGGCGGTGGGAACGCAAAACGCGCAGGACTGGATCACCCGCTTCGGCTTCGACGCCGACAAGCACCCGGCCTACCTGACCATGGCGCTGGGCGCCGGCTCGGTCACGCCGATGCAGATGGCGGTGGGCTACTCGGTGTTCGCCAACGGCGGCTACCGCGTCAACCCCTGGCTGATCAGCAAGGTCACCGACCACCGCGGCAAGGTGCTGGTGGAGACGCAGCCGCCGCTGCCCACGGAGGCCATGCGCGCCATCGATGCGCGCAACGCCTTCATCATGGACCGGCTGCTGCAGGAAATCGCCAGCTCCGGCACCGCGGCGCGCGCCAAGCGCGAACTCAAGCGCTCCGACCTGTACGGCAAGACCGGCACCACCAACGACTCGATCGACACCTGGTTCGCCGGCTTCCATCCGTCGGTGGTGGCGGTGGTTTGGATGGGCTACGACAACCCGCGCCCGCTGGGCGACCGCGAGACCGGCGGCAGCCTCAGCCTGCCGGTGTGGATCCACTTCATGGAGACGGCACTCAGGGGCGTGCCCGAGGCCGTGCCGACGGCGCCGGCCGGCGTGGTGAACGTGGGCGGCGAGTGGTACTACGAAGAGTACGCGCGCGGTGCCGGCGTCGCCAGCCTGGGGTTGCCGGGCGGCGTGCCGGGCGAGCCCGCCCCGATCGGCGGCGATGCGCCCGTGCGCGGCAGCTCGGGGCAAGGCACGCCCTGGGTGCCGGGCGACAAGAGCCTGCTCAACGCCGACGGCCTGCCGCCGCAGCGCGGCGCGGCCGAGGAGCGGCGCAGCATCCTCGACCTGTTCCGCAACTAGCCGGCAGGCGTCAGGCGCCGAAGCGCAGCGGCAGGCCGGCCTGCTCGCTGGCCTGCCGCGCCAGCTCCTGGAAGAACTCGCCCTGCCCCTTGGTGTCGATCCAGCGAACGCCGTCGAAGCGGTAGTGGTAGCCGCCCGAGCGCGCCGCCAGCCAGACCTCGTGCAGGGGCTTTTGGAGGTTGACGACGATCTGGCTGCCGCTGCGGAAGGTGAGCGTCACCATGCCGCCGACCCGCTGGCTGTCGATGTCCGCATCGGTCTCGTCGTTGATGCGATCGCAGTCGCTCTCCACCTGCCGCAGCAGCGCCTCGGCCTGGTTCATGTACTCGGGGTCGGTCATTAGAATTTGGCAATGTCGAATCTGCAGCGAATTCTATGCAGCGCGTCGCGCGCGCAATGGCTGTGCGTGGCCGGCGCCGCGCTGGTGCTGGCGGGCTGCGGCCAGCGCGGGCCGCTCTACCTGCCCACCGAGCCCGCGGCCGCCAACCGCGCCACGCTACCCCAGGTGCTGACCCCGGGCGGGCCGCCCACGGCGCCGGCCCCGGCACCCACCCCGGGCGCCTCGCAAGCACGGCCGGGCGGCTACGGAACCGGCACCGCAGCGCCGGTGCGCCAGCCATGAGCACGACCACCACCCCCGGCCAGCCCTTCTTCGCCTGGCGCCAGGGCCAGCTCCACGCCGAGGACCTGCCGGTGGCGGACCTGGCACGCCGTTACGGCACCCCGCTGTTCGTCTATTCCAAGGCCTCCATGCTGGCGGCACTGGCGGCCTACCAGCGTGGCTTCGCCGGCCGCAAGTCGAAGATCTGCTACGCGATGAAGGCCAATTCCTCGCTCGGCGTGCTGCAGGTGTTCGCGCAGGCCGGCTGCGGCTTCGACATCGTCTCGGGCGGCGAGCTCGAGCGCGTGCTGGCCATCGGCGGCAAGGCGGCCGACGTCATCTTCTCCGGCGTCGGCAAGACGCGGGTGGAGATGGCGCGCGCGCTGGAGGCCGGCATCGGCTGCTTCAACGTCGAGAGCGAGTCCGAGCTGGAGGTGCTGGCTGAAGTCGCGGGCGCGCACGGCTGCACGGCGCCGGTGAGCATCCGCGTCAACCCGAACGTGGACCCGAAGACGCATCCGTACATCTCCACCGGCCTGAAGGGCAACAAGTTCGGCGTCGCGCACGAGCGCACGCTGGCCGCCTACCGGCGCGCGGCCGACCTGCGGGGCCTGCGCGTGGTGGGCATCGACTGCCACATCGGCTCGCAGATCACCGACAGCAGCCCCTACCTCGACGCGATGGATCGCGTGCTGGACCTGGTCGACGCGATCGAGGCGGCCGGCATCCCCCTGCAGCACATCGACTTCGGCGGCGGGCTGGGCATCGACTACCAGGGCGTGCAGCCGCCGGCGGCCGACCAGCTCTGGGCGCAGCTGCTGCGCAAGCTGGACGCGCGCGGCTATGGCGACCGCGAGCTGATGATCGAGCCGGGCCGCTCGCTGGTCGGCAATGCCGGCGTCTGCCTGACCGAGGTGCTGTACCTCAAGCCGGGCGAGCAGAAGAACTTCTGCATCGTCGATGCGGCCATGAACGACCTGCCGCGCCCGGCCATGTACGAGGCCTATCACGCGATCCTGCCGGTGGCGCCGCGCGACGCCGCCGAGGCCCGCTACGACGTGGTCGGTCCGGTGTGCGAAAGCGGCGACTGGCTGGGCCGCAACCGCGACCTGGCCGTGCAGCCGGGCGACCTGCTGGCGGTGATGTCGGCCGGTGCCTATTGCATGAGCATGGCCAGCAACTACAACACCCGGCCGCGCCCGGCCGAGGTGCTGGTCGACGGCGGCCACGCCCACCTGATCCGCGAGCGCGAGCAGCCGGCCGACCTGATGCGCGGCGAACGGCTGGTGGGCTGAGGGCTAGCCCGGCTGCAGCTGCGGCGCGCGCAGCCGGCGCCACAGCCGCCAGCCGAGCAGCCCGCCGAGGATGGCGGCGTAGACGAACACTTCGGCAAAGTCGTTCTTGCCGGCGCGCATCCAGAAGAAGTGCAGGATCGCCAGCCCGGCGACGAGGTACACGGCGCGGTGCAGCGCCTGCCAGCGCGCCGCGCCGAGCGCCCGGATCGCGCGGTTGAAGGAGGTGGTCGCCAGCGGCGCCATCAACAGGAAGGCGGAAAAGCCCACCAGGATGAACGGCCGCTTGGCGATGTCGGCCGCGATCTCGGCGAAGTCCAGGCCCATGTCGAAGCCGGCATAGGCGACCAGGTGCAGGCTGGCGTAAAAGAAGGTGAGCAGGCCCAGCATCCGGCGAAAGCGCGCCAGCGCCGGCTGCCCGGCCAGCACCCGCAGCGGCGTCACGGCCAGCGTCAGGCACAGCAAGCGCAGCGTCCAGTCGCCCAGCGAGCGGATCAGGTGCTCCTGCGGATTGGCGCCGAGCTGGTCGGTCGCGGCGGCGTAGAACAGCCAGGCGAACGGCAGCAACGCGGCGGCGAACAGCAGCGGCTTGGCGGCCGGATGCAGCCAGGGCGAGCGCCGCGCCCGGGGTGCGGCGGCCATCAGTAGTTCTTCTTCAGGTCCATCCCGGCGTAGAGCTGGCCGACCTGCGCCTCATAGCCGTTGAACAGCAGCGTCTTGCGCCGCTTGGCGAACAGGCCGCCCTCGCCGATGCGGCGCTCGGTCGCCTGCGACCAGCGTGGGTGGGCCACGTCCGGGTTGACGTTGGAATAGAAGCCGTACTCGTTGGCGGCGGCCTTGTTCCAGGCCGTCTTCGGCGCCTGCTCGGTAAAGCGGATGCGCACCAGGCTCTTGGCGCTCTTGAAGCCGTACTTCCACGGCACCACCATCCGCACCGGCGCGCCGTTCTGCTTGGGCAGCACCTCGCCGTACATGCCGAACGACAGCAGCGCCAACGGGTGCATCGCTTCGTCCATGCGCAGGCCTTCCACGTAGGGCCAGTCCAGCACGCTGGAGCGGATGCCCGGCATGGTGGCGCGGTCGGCCAGGGTGTGGAATTCCACGAACTTGGCCGAGCCGAGCGGCTCGACGCGCTCGACCAGCTTCGACAGCGAATACCCGACCCAGGGGATCACCATCGACCAGCCCTCGACGCAGCGCAGGCGGTAGATGCGCTCTTCCTGCGGCGCCAGCTTGAGCAGGTCGTCCAGTGCGTACTTCGCCGGCTTCTTCACCAGGCCGTCGACCTCCACCGTCCACGGCGCGGTGCGCAGGGTGTGCGCGTTCTGCGCGGGGTCCGACTTGTCGGTGCCGAATTCGTAGAAGTTGTTGTAGCTCGTCGCGTCCTCGTAGGAGGTGAGCTTCTCCATCGTGGCCGCGCCCGGCACGGTGGACGGCTGGCCCGGCAGCGGCGCCAGCTTGTTCGGCCGCGGGGCGCTGGCCAGCGCCTCTCGCGCGGCCCAGCCCGCCAGCGCCGCCCCGGCGGCACCGCCGGCCATCAGCTTGAGCAGTTCGCGGCGGCGCTGGTACACCGCCTGCGGCGTGATGTCGCCGGCGACCGGGTGGTGGAAGCCGTCGCGGCCGGTCCTGATCAGCATGGGGTTCCCTTTGCGGTGTGGCGGGCTGCCCGCCGTTAGGCGCTCAGACCCGGGGCCGGGTTCAGAGTTCGCCGTAGCTGTGCAGGCCCGACAGGAACATGTTGACGCCGAGGAAGGCGAAGGTCGTGACCGCCAGCCCGACCAGCGCCCACCACGCCGACATGGTGCCGCGCAGGCCCTTCATCAGCCGCATGTGCAGCCAGGCCGCGTAGTTGAGCCAGACGATCAGGGCCCAGGTCTCCTTGGGGTCCCAGCTCCAGTAGCCGCCCCAGGCCTCGGCCGCCCACAGGGCGCCCAGCACGGTGGCGATGGTGAAGAAGGCGAAGCCGACCGCGATCGACTTGTACATCACGTCGTCCAGCACCTCGAACGACGGCAGCCGCTCGGCGATGCGGCGGCGCCCCCACAGGATGGAGGCGACGATCAGCGCCGCGATGCCGAAATACACCACCCAGTAGCTGCCGCCCGGCTCCTGCGAGCGGCGGAACACCACGGGCTCGAAGCACAGCACCACGCCCAGCAGCCACAGCGGCGCCAGTTTCCACCAGCGGGTCTCGCTGGCCTGCTGCTTGATCAGGTAGGCAAAGGCCACCATCGCCGCCAGCGCGAAGGTGCCGTAGCCGATGAAGTTGGCAGGCACGTGCAGCTTCATCCACCAGCTCTTGAGGGCCGGCACCAGCGGCTGGATCTCGTGCGCCTCGCGCACCACCGTGTACCAGAGCAGGAAACCGACCGCCGCGCTGACCACCAGCATGACGAAGGCGCCCAGCGCCCGCGTGCCGTACTGCTCTTCGAAGTACAGGTAGAACAGCGCGGTCATCCAGCAGAACATCACGAACACTTCGTAGAGGTTGCTGACCGGGATGTGGCCGACGTCCGGGCCGATGAGGTAGCTTTCCCACCAGCGCACCATGGTGCCGACCAGCGCCAGCGTCACGGCCACCCAGGCCAGCCGCGTGCCGATGCGCTCCATCGCGCCGCTCCCGCCGCGGCCGACCATGCCCAGCCAGTAGAAAGCCGTGCTCATGAAGAACAGCATGCTCATCCACAGGATGGCCGACTGGCTGGACAGGAAGTACTTGAGCCAGAACACCTCGTCGGCACGGGTCAGCGAGCCTTGGTAGGAGCCGACCGCCAGCAGCGACAGGCCGGCCACCACGGCCATCAGGCCCTGCAGCGGCCGCCAGAACCAGCCCAGCCAGACGGCGGCGGGAATGCTGCCGAGCAGGATGCCCTTCTCGTACACGTCCATGTGCTCGGCGTAGCGGGTGAACGCGAACAGCCCGCCGGCCAGCACGGCCAGGGCGAACAACCAGTCGAGCGGACGCCGGCGCGCGAAGAAGCCTTCGTTGAGGGTCAGGGTCTGGGTGGCGGTGTTCATGGGGATCCGAGCAATTGGGTACGCAGGCGGTCGAACTCGCGGTCGGTCTCCAGCGTCTTGCGGCTGCTGGACAGCGCCATCGCGGCGTCACTGCCGCTGCCGGACGGGCTGAGCCACACCCACAGGCGGCGCTCGCGCACGTAGAGCATCGCAAAAATGCCGACGATCAGCAAAAGGCAGCCCAGGTAGACAACATTGCGGCCGGGGGATCGTGTCACCTGGAACACGCTGGCCTGCACCTGCTGGAAATCCTTGAGCTCGAAGGTCATCGGCGCCGGGTACAGGTGCACGTCGCCCAGGGCGAGCAGGGCCTGGGCCATGAAGGCCTGGGTCCGCTCGCCCGGCTCCAGCGGCTTGAGGCCGGCGCGTTCGCGGCCGAGTTCGACCAGCTCGAACAGTGCGCCGCCCAGGATGCGCACCACCACTTCACCGGCGCGGCTGCGCTCGGCCTCGGGCACCCGCGCCTCCAGGTATTCGGAGACGGCCGCCAGCCCGGCGCCCTTGCCGCCGGCGGCCGGGTCGCCGGCGAACAGCGCCAGCGCCTGGCCGGCCGAGGCGACCAGCTGCTGCGCGACCTCGGGCCGCGCCGGGTCGGTGGCGCTGCGCGCATAGCGCCGCACCGCTTCCTCGCGCTGGGCGGGATCGGCCAGGGCCGCGCGCAGCCGCAGGAAGCCTTCCAGCGTGCCTTCGGCATCGGCCGGCACGCGCAGGTAGCGGAATGCATCGGACGGGTTTTCGCGCATGCCCAGCAGGAACAGCGGCACGCCCTCGCCCAGGTCCACCGGCAGCATGTAGTTGTGGAACTCGCGCGCCTGGCCGGCGGCGTCGCGCAGCTTGTAGGTGATGGACGGGCCGACGTTGCGCAGCTCCTTCTTGGTCACCGTCTTGTCGGCCGCGCCCAGCCGGGCGGTGATCGAATTGCGCAGATCCACCTTGCGCGGATCGGCGCCGCTGCGGCTGCCATCGGCCATGTTCTCGACGTTGATCACGCGCAGGGCGGTGTACTCCAGCGTCAGCTTGTCGTCGCCGCCGGCCGCGGCGCCGCGCGCGAGCTGGGTGTTGCCGCCGATCACGCCTTCGACCTCGAAGCGCTTGCCGCTGCCATCCATCGGCACGGCGGCCAGCTTCACGCGCGAGCCGCCGTCGTCGAAGCTGGACTGGTAGATCTCGATGCCGCGCCAGCTCACCGGGTGGTTCACCTCCACCCGCGCCGGCACCGCCTGCCCGGTCTGGTGGTCGTGGATCACGATGTCGCTGGCGAACAGCTTGGGCATGCCGGTCGAGTAGTGCTCGACCACGAACTTCTTCAGCTCGATCGAGAACGGCAGCTCCTGCAGCAGGATGCCGTCGGATTGCGACAGGATGGCCGTGCCCGACGTCGTGCCCTCGGCCACCATCAGGTTGCCGCGGAAGGTCGGGTTGGTGGCGCCCAGCCGGTGCTGCGCCGGCACGTCGGCGATCATGCCGCCGCCGGTGTAGGGCGCCTTGCCGCCGAACCACATCTGGGCGCGCACGATCAGGTCGCCGTCCAGCAGCCCGCCCAGGCAGACCAGCACGATGGCGCTGTGGGCGGCGATGTAGCCGATCTTGTTGGCGGCGCCGGCCTTGGCGGCCACCATCCAGCCCTCGCCCTTGGGGGTGGCGCGCTGCTGCAGCCGCACCTTCCAGCCGGCGCCGGCCAGCGCCTGGCCGATGCGGCGCGCGGCATCGGCCGGCGCATCCGGCAGCACGCCCCGGCCGCGGTGATGGAAGGCCTGCAGGCTCTGCTCGCGGATGTTCTCCTTGTAGCTGCGCATGTCGGCGATGAAGCGCGGCGTGTTGCGGGCGATGCACAGCGAGGTGCTCACCACCAGGAAGGCCAGGATCAGCAGGAACCACCAGGCGCTGTAGACGGCATTGAGCTTGAGCGCCAGGAACAGCTGCGACCAGAACGGGCCGAACTGGTTGACGTAGTTGACCGCCGGTTCGTGCTGCTTGAGGATGGTGCCGATCACCGAGGCAATGCAGATCACCGTCAGCAGCGCGATGGCGAACCGCATGGACGACAGCAGCTCGTAGGCGCTGCGCAGGCGTTCGGAGGAGGTGGGTGCCAGGCGCGGGGCCTGGGCGGAAGCGGTCATCGGCTGCCTAAGGAAAAAAGGGCGGGCATCCGAAGATCCCCGCCCGTTGTAGGGTGCGCGCCGGGCTGCTTGGTTCCCGGCGCGGCCGTGTGTGCGTTTGTGCTAGCGCAAGCCGGCGATGTAGTCGGAGACGGCTCGGATTTCACGATCGTTGAGCTTGGCCGCCACATCCGTCATCTGCGGGCTGTTCTTGCGGGCGCCATCGCGGAAGGCGGCCAGCTGGGCCGCCGTGTAGTCGGCATGCTGGCCGGACAGGCGCGGGTACTGGGCCGGGATGCCGGCGCCATTGGGGCTGTGGCAGGAGGCGCAGGCGGCGATCTGCCTATCCGGGACGCCGCCGCGGTAGATGCGCTCGCCCAGGGTGACCAGTTCCTTGTCCTTGGCGAAGCCCGGCTTGGCCTTGGCGGCGCCCAGGAAGGCGGAGATGTTGCGCATGTCCTGATCCGCCAACTGGGCGGCGAAGCCCTGCATCACGGGGCTGGCGCGCTTGCCGTCCTTGAAGTCGTGCAGCTGCTTGACCAGGTACTCGGGATGCTGCTGCGCCAGCTTGGGGTTGGCGGCGATGGTCGAATTGCCGTCGGCCGCATGGCAGGCGGCGCAGACGGCGGCGTAGCGCTTCTCGCCCTCGGCTGCATCGATCTTGGCCGGCTGCGCGGCGGCCGCAGGTGCCGCGGCCGAAGCGGCGGGGGCGGCAGGCGTGGCCTGGGCGGAGGCGTCGAGCGCCACTGCGGCCAGGAGCGCGGCGGCGAACAGGCTAGCGTGCAACTTCATGTTCTCTTGGTTCGGGTTCTACGGGCGCAAAACCCAGGGATTCTACAATGGCGCTCCCCGCATCCGCGGCCATGACCCCCTTGCCCATGACCCCACCGCCTGCTCCCGGCGCCGACCCGGGATCCGCGGGCGCCAAGGCCCCGGCCGAGCGCGCCCTTGCCTGGCTGCACACGGCGCGCTTCCTGACCACCGCCCCGACACTGGAATTCCTGCCCGCGCACGACCACCCGGAGATCGCCTTCGTCGGCCGCTCCAACGCCGGCAAGTCGACCTGCATCAACACGCTCACGCAGCAAAAGCGCCTGGCCTTCGCGTCCAAGACGCCGGGCCGCACCCAGAGCATCAACCTGTTCGCCCTGGGCAAGCAGGGCACGGTCGACGCGGTGCTGGCCGACCTGCCCGGCTACGGCTATGCGGCCGTGCCGCGCCAGGACAAGCTGCGCTGGCAGCAGGTGATGGCCAACTACCTGGTCAGCCGCCCCAACCTGCGCGGCGTGGTGCTGCTGTGCGACCCGCGCCATGGCCTGACCGAACTCGACGAGATCCTGCTCGAGGTGATCCGCCCGCGGGTCGAGCAGGGGCTGAAGTTCCTGGTGCTCCTGACCAAGGCCGACAAGCTCAATCGCAGCGAGGGCACCAAGGCGCTGTCCATCATGCGGCTGCAGGCCGCCGGCGGCGAGGTCCGGCTGTTCTCCGCCCTGAAGCGGCAAGGCGTGGCCGAAGCGGCCCAGCTGCTGTGGCAATGGACGCACGAGGACGACCAGCCGTGATCGAACGGTTCCTGCAGCCGTTGCCCCACGGCATCACGCTCAGCTGCCGCGCCGCCGGCGAGCGCGGGCGACCGGTGCTGCTGTTCCTGCACGGCTTTCCCGAGGCGGCGTTCGTGTGGGACGGGCTGCTGGAACACTTCGCCCGGCCCGAGCACGGCGGCTTTCGCTGCGTCGCGCCGAACCTGCGCGGCTACGAGCAGTCCAGCGCGCCGGCGGACGTCGGCGCCTACCGGGCCCGGCACCTGGTGCAGGACATCGCGGCCCTGGTCGCCACCGAGGGCGGTCGGCTCGAATGCCTGGTCGCGCACGACTGGGGCGGCGCCGTGGCCTGGAGCCTGGCCAACCAGCAGCCGCAGCTGACCCGCCGGCTGGCCATCGTCAACTCGCCGCACCCCGGCACCTTCCTGCGCGAGCTGCAGCACAACCCCGCGCAGCAGCAAGCCAGCGCCTACATGAATTTCCTCATTCGCCCCGATGCCGAGGCGTTGCTGGCCGAGGATGACTACCGGCGGCTGTGGACCTTCTTCACGCAGTGGGGCGGCGCCGCCTGGCTGACCGACGCCGTGAAGGACCAGTACCGCGCCGTCTGGAACGGCCCGGCCGGGGCCCCGCCCGGCAGCGGCCTGGCGGGCGGGTGCAACTACTACCGCGCCTCGCCGCTGCGCCCGCCGCGGCCGCACGACCCGGCGGCCGCCGGCGTGACGCTGCCGCGCGAGATGCTGACCGTCGACCTGCCGACGCTGGTGCTGTGGGCGATGGAAGACGCGGCGCTGCCGCCGGCGCTGGTCGATGGCCTCGACGAGTACGTGAGCGACCTGACGCTGGAGCGGGTGCCCGGTGCCAGCCACTGGATCGTGCACGAGCGCCCGGGCTTCGTCGCCGAACGCCTGCAGGCCTTTCTGGCGCGCCCGCTTCAGTAGACCGGGCGGGCCCCGGCCGGGCGCGTCTTGAAGCGCTTGTGCACCCAGTAGTACTGCTCGGGCATGCCGTCGATGTAGTCCTGCAGCCGCTCGTTCATCAGCGCGGTGTCGGCCGCCAGGTCGTCCGACGGGAAGTCGTGCCAGGCCGGCAGCACCTGCACGTCGTAGCCGGTCGGCGTGATGCGCGTGAGCAGCGGCACCACCTTGGCCCGGCCCAGGCGCGCAAAGCGCGACAGCGAGGGCACGGTGGCCGCCGGCACGCCGTAGAAGGGCACGAAGATGGACTCCTCCGGCCCGAAGTTCATGTCGGGCAGCAGGCACAGGGGCACGCCCTCGCGCAAGGCGCTGATCACCGGCTTGACGCCATCGACGCGCCGGAACAGCCGCACGTTGCCGAAGCGCCGCCGGCCCGCCAGGATCCACTGGTCCACCACCCGGTTGGCCTGGTGGGTATAGATCGTCATGAACGGCCGCTCGGACTGCAGCGTCAGCGCCGTCCAGCCGGCGTCCATGCCGACGAAGTGCGGCCAGAACACCACGGTGGGATCGCTGCCCTCCAGTTCCGCCAGCGCGCCGGTCAGGCGCACCCGCTCGCGCACCCGTCGCGGATCGCCGTGCCACAGCCAGCTGCGGTCCAGCCAGGCCTGGGCGAAGGCGACGAACACGCGTGGCACCAGCGCGCGGCGCTGCTGCGGCGTCCACTGCGGAAAACACAGCTCCAGGTTGACGCGCACCACGTGCCGGCGCGCCGGCACCACCGCAAACAGCAGCCAGCCCAGCGCGGCGCCCAGGGCGCGCACCAGCGGCAGCGGCAGCGGCGCCAGCAGCCGCATCAGGCCCACGCCCATCCGGCTGAGCATCAGGCGGCCTCCCTCGGCGCCTTGTAGCGCGCATAGCCCCACAGGTACTGCGAGGGACATTCGCGGATCAGGGCCTCCATCTGGGCGTTGACCTGGCCGGCGGCGGCTTGCGGCTCGGTGGGCAGTTCGCCCTCCCAGGCCCGCAGGTGGATGCGGTAGCCGCGTCCCCAGCCCAGCCGCTCGCCCCAGGCCAGCAGCACCGCGGCGCCGGTCTGGCGCGCCAGCCGCGCCGACAGCGTCATGGTGTAGGCCGGCTTGCCGAAGAACGGCGCCCACACGCCCAGTCCGTTCGGCGGCACCTGGTCCGGCAGCAGCCCCACCGCCTGGCCGGCCTGCAGGGCCTTGAGCATCTGCTTGACCCCGGCCAGCGTGGTGGGCGCGGTCGCCAGGTTGGGGCGGGCGCGCGCGCCCTCCACCAGCGGGCGCAGCCAGGCCTTGCGCGCCGGCCGGTAAAGCACCGTGATCGGCCCGTAGCGGCCCGCATAACCCTGGGCCGTGACCTCGAAGCAACCCAGGTGCGGCGTCAGGAAGACGATGCCCCGGCCGCGCGCCAGCGCCGCGTCGATCAGCTCGGCGCCGGACCACAGCACGCGCGGGCTGCGGCCGAACCACAGCCGTGGCACCTCGGCCACCAGCCGGCCCGAGGCCGCCACCGCGCCGAGCACGTCGGCGACGCGGTAGCCGGCCTGGCGCGCATTGGCGGCGAAGCGGCGGCGGTAGGTGGGCGAGCCCAGGAACGCCAGCCAGCCCAGGGCCCAGCCGACGGCGTGGAGCAGCCCCAGCGGCAGTACGGCCAGCGCGCGAAAAAGGGAAATCACGTCGTTTAGAATCCGCCCGTCGCCGAGTTATTGAACTACTTGCAGGGCGACCCAAAGAAATTCTGCTAAAGCGTTCGCCTTCAAGCTCCGGCCCAGGGCAACGCGCCTTGAAACTCGAAAAACCGCTGGAGTTTATTCAAATGGCGAACGACTTCCTCTTCACCTCCGAATCCGTGTCCGAAGGCCATCCCGACAAGGTGGCCGACCAGGTCTCGGACGCGATCCTCGACGCGATCTTCGCGCAGGACCCGCGCAGCCGCGTGGCCGCCGAGACCCTGTGCAACACCGGCCTGGTGGTGCTGGCCGGCGAGATCACCACCAACGCCCACGTCGACTACATCCAGGTCGCGCGCGACACGATCAAGCGCATCGGCTACGACAACACCGAGTACGGCATCGACTACAAGGGCTGCGCGGTGCTGGTCGCCTACGACAAGCAGTCCAACGACATCGCCCAGGGCGTCGACCACGCCAGCGACGACCACCTGAACACCGGCGCGGGCGACCAGGGCCTGATGTTCGGCTATGCGTGCGACGAGACGCCGGCGCTGATGCCCGCGCCGATCCACTACGCGCACCGGCTGGTCGAGCGCCAGGCCCAGCTGCGCAAGGACGGCCGCCTGCCGTTCCTGCGGCCGGACGCCAAGAGCCAGGTGACCATGCGCTACGTCGACGGCAAGCCGCACAGCATCGACACCGTGGTGCTGTCTTCGCAGCACTCGCCCGAGATGAGCGACGGCCACAAGATGAAGCCGGCGTTCGTCGAGGCGGTGATCGAGGAGATCATCAAGCCGGTGCTGCCCAAGGAGTGGCTCAAGGAGACCAAGTACCTGATCAACCCGACCGGCCGCTTCGTGGTCGGCGGCCCGCAGGGCGACTGCGGCCTCACGGGCCGCAAGATCATCGTCGACACCTACGGCGGCGCCTGCCCGCACGGCGGCGGCGCGTTCTCGGGCAAGGACCCGTCCAAGGTGGACCGCTCGGCGGCCTACGCGGCGCGCTATGTCGCCAAGAACATCGTCGCGGCCGGGCTGGCGCGCCAGTGCCAGATCCAGGTGGCCTACGCGATTGGCGTGGCCAAGCCGATGAACATCACCGTCTACACCGAAGGCACCGGGGTCATTCCGGACGAGAAGATCGCGCAGCTGGTGCACGAGCACTTCGACTTGCGCCCCAAGGGCATCATCCAGATGCTGGACCTGCTGCGCCCGGTCTACGAGAAGACCGCCGCCTACGGCCACTTCGGCCGCGACGAGCCCGAGTTCACCTGGGAACGCACGGATCGGGCCGAGCTGCTGCGGAACGCAGCAGGCCTGAAAGGCTGAGCCGCGAAGCGGCGCCGCATCAAAGGCTGGGCCGAAACGCTCAGCCTTTTTGCTTGTGCTCCGCACGGATGGTCCAGAGATGGACCGTCTTGTTCTCCGCCCGTTCGGTGCGGTCGGGCGGCCAGGCATCGCCCATGTCGAAGTCGTGCGACACCACGCGGGTGCCCACCTTGAGCTGGCGCCACAGTTGCGGCCGCAGCCGCTGGTTGATGTCGGGCAGCAGGTAGAGCGTCACCACGCTGGCCGGCGAGAAGTCGGACTGGAACAGGTCCGCCTGCCGGAACTGGACGCGCTCTTCCACGCCCGCTTCCTTCGCGTTGGCGCGCGCCTCGGCGATGCGCCGCGGGTCGATGTCGATCCCCACCCCGCGCGCCCCGCGCTCCTTGGCGGCCTGGATCACGATGCGGCCGTCGCCGCAGCCCAGGTCGTAGACGACATCGCCCGCGCGCACGTTCGCCATCTGGAGCATCTTCTCGACCACCGGCATGGGCGTGGGCACGAAGGGCACGTCGGGCCGCCGCGTTCCCGTGTCCTGCGCCCCTGCCTGCGGCGCGGGCAGCAGCAGCCCGGAAAGGGCGCCGGGGACGGCCAGCGCCAGCGCGCGCCGCAGCGCGTCCGGCAAATCATGGCTGCGCTCTGTCATGTGCAAGTCTCCTGGTGGTTGGATCGAAACGGTCAGGGCGAAACGGCGACGCCCCGGGGGGCACGCCGCAGCAGCAGCAGCAGCAGCACTGCGCCGGCAGCGAGCACGGCGATGCCGACCCAGGCCGCGTTGAAGCCGCCGAGCCGCTGGCTGTAGACGTAGCCCAGGCTGGACCAGAGCATGTAGGCGCAGGTCGCGCAGAAGATCATCGGCAGCAGCGGATACAGCGGCACCCGGAACGGCCGCTCCGCCTGCGGCTCGCGCACCCTCAGCACGAACAGGGACAAGCCGGCCAGCAGGAAGAACAGCCAGAACACCGGCGCCGTGAACTCCACCATCGACTGGAAGCCGCCGCCCGACCAGGCGCCCAGGCCGACCAGCATCAGGGCGAGGCCGTTCTGCAGGTGCATCGCCGTGGACGGCGTTCCGCGCCGCCCGTCCCACAGCGCCAGCCGGCACAGCGCCGGCCAGTCCCGCCCGACCGCGTAGCTGGTGCGGGCCCCGACGATCATGGTGGCATTGATCGAGGTGATCGCGGCGACTGCCACCAGCACCGCCATCAGCTTCTCGCCCGTCGCGCCGAAGGCCAGCCGCATCAGGTCGGCCGCGACCGCCTCCGAGCGGGCCATCCCCTGCAGGCCGAGCCCGCGCCAGTAGGCCCAGATCACCAGCAGGTACAGCGTGGTGATGAGCAGGATCGAGGCGACCAGCGCCCGGACCATGTTGCGCCGGTTGTCCTTCAGCTCGGCGCTGATGTAGGCGGCCTCGTTCCAGCCGCCGAACGTGAGCAGCACGAACACCATCGCCATGCCGAACCCGGCCAGGCTCGGCCCGGCGGCCCCCGCGGCCGGCACCAGCGCGGCCGCCGACCCGGTGCCGGCCAGGGCCAGCGCACCGATGACGATCAGCAGCAGGCCGCCGACCTCGGCCACCGTCAGCCAGCGCTGGGCGCCGGCGCCCGCGCGGATGCCCCGCGCATTGACCCACCACAGCACCCCGATCACGGCCGCGGCGTACACGGCGGAACCGACCGGCCGGCCACCGACGGCGAGCGGCAGCACCTGCTGCACGTAATCACCGAACACGAACGCCAGCAGGGCGATGGAGCCGGTCGTGATCACGGCGAAGCGCGACCAGCCGAACAGGAACGACACCGGGCGGCCGTAGGCCCGGCGCAGGAAGTGGTAGTCGCCGCCGGCGCTCGGGTAGGCGGTCGCCAGCTCGGCATAGCAGAGCGCGCCCACCAGCGAAACGGCGCCGCCCAGCAGCCAGGCGGCGAACATCCAGCCGGCGCTGCCGGTCATGCCGGCCACCAGCGACGGCGCCTTGAAGATGCCGGCGCCGACGACCACGCCGACGATGAGCGTCACCGCATGGCCCAGCCCCAGCACCGGGGCGGGCTGGGCGGCCGGGCCGGGCTCGGGCAGGGGCGAAGCGCCGGCGCTTGCGGCAGCGCGCGAAGAGAGGGGGTCCATGGGTCGGGCGGCGCGCGGCCGTCGCTCAGGGCCGCGATCTTCTGTTGCCCCGCTCGCGCCAGCCTGTCGGCACCGGGCGGGGATTCGCGCCGGACCATTCCTGTGCCGAGCGGCGCGCCTCTACTGCAGCAGGGCCTGCTGCCGCTCGTACTCCTGGCGCTTCATCGCCGCATAGGTCTCGCGGTCGAGTTCGCGCAACTGGGGCCAGCGCTCGACAGCCGTGTACCAGGACTGGATCCGCCGCTCCCGCTGCTGCCCGGGCGCAGCCGACAGCGAGTCGAGATGGGCGTCGATCGCCAGGTAGTAGCGCATGGCGTTGCGTTCCACGGCCCCGCGCACGCCGCCGATGTAGTGCGGCCGCCCTTGCTCGTCGCGCCCGGTCTCGGTGAAGCCGACCTTGCCGGCACCGGCCGTGGCCAGGTACAGCTGCATGGCCATGCGGCCGGCCGCGCCGACCGCGTACGAGTAATCCAGCCGCAGGAACGTGCGCCCGCCGTCCAGCGGCACCGCCGCGACGGCGATGCGGTAGTCGCGGGTGCCCACCGGGCCCTCGGCCGCGTGCAGGCGGCTCTCGAAATAGTCGGGCCGGGCCGCCAGGTTGCGGTAGTCGAAGCGCAGGCGATAGGCCTGCTCCACCGGCTGGTCGTAGCGGCGCCCGATGCGCACCAGCAGTGCGCTGCCGGCCGGGCCCTCCAGCGCGTGGCAGTACTTGGTGTTGAACGGCAGGATCAGGATGTCGCACCAGCCCGCCGAGCTGCGCAGCGCGGCGCTCACCACCTCGAAGCGGTGCTCCAGCACCGCATGCACGACACCGGTTAGCCGGTTCTGCTGCTCGGCGGAGTCGATGTGCAGCGGCCGGCCGAAGCCGTTCTGGTGCAGTTGCTCGCGCAGTTCGCGGTACTGCGTGCGCAGGCCGTCGGCGTCGGCCGCTCGCGCCCCCGCTGCCAGGGCCGATGCCAGCCCCAGCAACGCAGCCGCGGCGACGCGCAACAGCAGCGTGGTTACGTTGGCTCGCATGGGTTCAATCCTGTGGCTCGCCAGCGTGCCCACGGCCGCGCCCACGGCCTGTAGGACGCCCCTGTGATCGCGTGTGCGGGGCGCCCCCCAAAGCCAAATCCGCGGCGCGGCGCGCCGACGCCCTTTTCCTACACCCGCACCTAGGCTTGGCTGACGGCCCAGTTCTGGCGTCATCGCAAAGATGACCGATGCAGCAGTGCGGCCGTTCGCCGTCATCGCTGGTGCAAGGAACAACCCAGGAGCATCACATGGCTGAAGACAAGGACCTCAACCGCGATCCCATCACCGATGAACCCGGCTCGCACCCGGTCGGCACCGGCGTCGGTGCCACCGGCGGCGCCGTGGCCGGCGCGGCCGCCGGCGCCATCGGCGGGCCGGTCGGCTCGATGGTGGGCGGCGTCATCGGCGCGGTGGTCGGCGGGCTGGCCGGCAAGGCTGCGGCCGAGGCCATCAACCCCACCGCCGAGGAAGCGCACTGGCGCGACAACTACACGCGCGAGCCCTACTACGAGCAAGGCCGCAGCTTCGACGACTACGGGCCGGCCTACATGCACGGCGTGCACGGCCGCATGCGGCACGAGACCGACTGGGACGCGGCCGAGCCACGGCTGGCGTCCGAATGGGACAACGCACGCGCCGGCTCCGGCCTGAGCTGGGAGCAGGCGCGGCCGGCCAGCCGCGCCGCGTGGGACCGCGCCGAGCTGCAGCGCGGGGGCAGCGGCGCCGGCATGGCGGGCAGCACCGGCAGCATGGCCAGCGACACGGCCGTGGTGCGCGCGGGCGACCTGGCCGGCGGTGAAGGCCGCAGCGCCATCGCCGGCGGCACCGACATGGCCGGCGCCGGCATCGGTACCGACACGCGCGGCAGCGGCACGGCGCAAGGCGGCGGGGCGGCAGCCCTGGTCGGCTCGGCCCAGAGCGCAGGCAACATGAGCGGCGACACCGGGGACGTGATCGACGCGCTGCAGGACCTGGTGGAGTGCTGCAAGGACGGCGAGTACGGCTTCCAGGCGTGCGCCGACCAAGCCCAGCGGGCCGACCTCAAGTCGGTGTTCCTGCAGCGCGCCGACGACTGCCGGCGCGGCGCCGAGGAACTCAACCAGCAGATCCGTCAGCTCGGCGGCTCGCCCGAGGACAGCGGCAGCGCGGCCGGCGCGCTGCACCGCGGCTGGGTGTCGGTGAAATCGACCCTGAGCACCTACGACGACAAGGCCGTGCTGGAGGAAGCCGAGCGTGGCGAGGACAACGCCCTGGCGCGCTACCGCAAGGCGCTCAAGCAGCCGCTGCCGGCCCAGGTCAAGCCGGTGGTCGAGCGCCAGTTCCAGCTGGTCCAGCGCAACCACGACCAGGTGAAGCTGCTGCGCGACCAGTTCCGCGCCGCCGCGCAATAAGGTGCCGCGCCCGGCCAAGCCACCGGGCGAGGCGCCGGCCGCCCGCGCCGGCACTCCCCGCCGCATGGCCGCCGAGCGCCCTGCCCCCACCGATGCGCTGAGGGCCTACCGGTCCAAACGCAGGTTCGAGGCCACGCCCGAGCCGGCCACAGGCGGCGTCGCCAACGAGGCCGAACGTGCCTTCGTGGTCCAGAAGCACTGGGCCACGCGGCTGCACTACGACTTCCGGCTGGAACTGGAAGGCACCATGAAAAGCTGGGCCGTGCCCAAGGGCCCGAGCTACGACCCGGCCGACAAGCGCATGGCGATGCCGACCGAGGACCACCCGATCGCCTACAACCGCTTCGAGGGGACCATTCCCAAGGGCAACTACGGCGCCGGCAAGGTCATCATCTGGGACAAGGGCACCTGGCACCCGCTGGAGGACCCGCACCAGGGCTGGCGCGACGGCAAGCTCAAGTTCGAGCTGCGCGGCCACAAGCTGCACGGCCACTGGACACTGGTGCGCATGAAAGGCCGCGGCAACGGCCGCGAGGATCCCTGGCTGCTGATCAAGGAGCGCGACGCGTTCGCGCGGCCGGCCGGCGAGTTCAGCGTGGCCGACGAGATGCCCGACAGCGTGCAGCACCTCGAGGACCGGCCGCCTGCGATTGCCGCCCCCGGGAGCGAATCGCGCGACGACCCCCCGGCCCGCCCGGGCCCGCCCGAGGCCGCCGTGTCAGCGCCACTGCCGGATGCGCTGCAACCCCAGCTGGCGGTGCTGGTGGACGCCGCGCCCCAGGACCCCGCGCAATGGATCTTCGAGATCAAGTTCGACGGCTACCGCATGCTGGCGCGCGCCGAGGCCGGGCAGGTGCGGCTGCTCACCCGCAACGGCAACGACTGGACCTCGCGCCTGCCGGCGCTGGTGCAGGCGCTGCGCGCCATGGACCTGCCCGACGGCTGGTACGACGGCGAGATCATCCTGCCCGGGCGCGACACGCCGGCCGACTTCCAGGCCTTGCAGGGCGCCTTCGACAGCCAGCGCACCGAGCAGATCGTGTACTACCTGTTCGACCTGCCCTACTGCGCCGGCCAGGACCTGCGCGACGTGCCGCTGCTGCAGCGGCGCGAGGTGCTGCAGCGCATCGTGGAGCGCCAGCCGCACCCCAACGTGCGCTTCAGCGCCGAGTTCGAGGCGCCGCCCGGGGCCATGCTCGATGCCGCCTGCAAGCTGGGGCTGGAAGGCGTCATCGCCAAGCGGCGCGACTCGGCCTACGCGGGCCGCCGCTCCAGCGACTGGATCAAGCTCAAGTGCGCGCACCGGCAGGAGTTCGTGATCGGCGGCTGGACCGACCCCAAGGGCTCGCGCACCGGCATCGGCTCGCTGCTGCTGGGCGTGCATGGCGAGGACGGCCGGCTGCACTACGCAGGCAACGTGGGCACCGGCTTCAACGAGCGCACGCTGCGCGACGTGCGCGAGCGGCTGGAGGCGGTGGCCGGGACGCGCAACCCGTTCGCGGCTGGCAGCGGCTGGCCGCGCGGCGCGCACTGGGTGCGTCCGGAGCTGGTGTGCGAAGTCTCCTTCGGCGAATGGACGCGCGACGGCAAGGTGCGGCACTCGGTGTTCCACGGCCTGCGCAGCGACAAGCCGGCGCAGGAGATCTCGATCGAGGCGCCGGTGCCCGCGACGGCCGACGCACCGGCTCCGGCCAAGGGCCGGCGCACGGCGAAGAAGCAGGCCGCATCCGTCCAGCCGCCGGCGAAGGCGCTTGCCGCCACGCTGCCGCCCACCCTGCGCATCAGCAACCCCGAGCGGGTGGTCGATGCCCGCAGCGGCCTGACCAAGATCGACCTGGTGCGCTACTACGCGCTGGTGGCGCCGCTGATGATGGAACACCTGCGCCGAAGGCCGCTGGCGCTGGTGCGCGCGCCCGACGGCGTCGATGGCCAGCTGTTCTTCCAGAAGCACCTGGAGCGCTACCGCATGGCCGGGGTCGAGCCCCTCGATCCGGCGATCTTCCCCGGGCATCCCCCGATGCTGGCGATCGCGAGCGCCGAAGGCCTGCTGTCGGCGGCGCAGATGAACGTGATCGAGTTCCACACCTGGAACGCGGTGGCCGACCGGGCCGACCAGCCCGATCGCATGACCTTCGACCTCGACCCCGGCGAAGGCGTGGGCTGGCCGCAGATGCAGGAAGCCGCGGCGCTGGTGCGCGCCTTCCTCGACGAGCTGGGCCTGCCTGGCTGGCTCAAGACCAGCGGCGGCAAGGGCCTGCACGTGGTGGTGCCGCTGCGGCCCGAGCACGGCTGGGACGCGGTCAAGGATTTCTCGCAGGCGGTGGTGCAACACCTGGCCAGGACGGTTCCGCAGCGCTTCGTCGCCAAGAGTGGACCGAAGAACCGCGTCGGCCGCATCTTCATCGACTACCTGCGCAACGGCTTCGGCGCGACGACGGTTGCCGCGTGGTCGGCGCGGGCGCGGCCGGGCCTGGGCATCTCGGTGCCGGTGCGCTGGGAGGAGCTGGGCAAGCTCAAGGGCGGCGACCACTGGACCGTGGCGACCGTGCACCAGCGGCTGGACCAAGGCAACGAGCCCTGGGATGGCTACCGCAGCAGCAGCGTCCGGCTGGGCGCGGCGATGCGCAAGCTGGGCTTCAAGCCCTGAAGGGACCGCCGCGAGATGCCGCAAGACTGGCCGCACACCCTGTGGATCGTCCGCCACGGCCAGAGCGCCGGCAACGTCGCCCGCGATGCGGCCGAGGCGGCCGGCCTGGCCATGATCGACATCGCCGAGCGCGACATCGACGTGCCGCTGTCGGCGCTCGGGCGCGAGCAGGCCGTGGCGCTGGGACACTGGTTCGGCGAGATGCCGGCGGCGCAGCGGCCGGAGGTGATCCTCACCTCGCCCTACGTGCGTGCGCGCGAGACCACCCGCCTGCTGATGCACGCGGCGCAGCTCGACCCGGCGGCCGTGCGCCTGCGCGTCGACGAGCGCCTGCGCGAGAAGGAGTTCGGCATCCTGGACCGGCTCACCGTGCTGGGCATCCGCGAACGCTACCCCGAGCTGTCGGCCCAGCGCAGCCACGTCGGCAAGTTCTATTTCCGCCCGCCCGGCGGCGAGAGCTGGTGCGACGTGATCCTGCGCCTGCGCAGCGTGCTGGAGATGCTCACGCGCGAGCACGCCGGCCAGCGGGTGCTGGTGGTCGGGCACCAGGTCATCGTCAACTGCATGCGCTACCTGGTCGATTGCCTGGAGGAGCACGAGATCCTGGACATGGACCGCAAGGGCGACGTGCCCAACTGCGGCGTGACCTCCTGGCGGCACGACCCGGCGCGCGACGCGCTGGCGGTCGACCTGGTGAACTTCGTCGCGCCGCTGCGCCGGGCCGGCGCGCCGGTGACGCTGGAGCCCGATGCGCTGGCCGCCCCGAAGCCATGAAGTTCCGGCGTTTGCTGAAGGCCCGCGGATGACAGGCGGCCGACCCCTCCGGATCGACAGCGACGCGCTGCGGGCCTGGCCCTTGCCGGCGCTGGCTCCCGACGCCGACAAGGAGGAGCGCGGCCGCATCCTGGTGATCGCCGGCAGCCGCGAGATGCCCGGCAGCGCGGTGCTCGCGGCCACCGCGGCGCTGCGCGTCGGGGCCGGCAAGCTGGCGATCGCGACGCCGCGCTCGATCGCCACCCAGATGGCCTTCACCATGCCCGAGGCCCGCGTGATCGCCCTGCCGGAAACCGCGGCCGGGGGCCTCGATCCGGCCGGCGTCGGGCAGCTGGCGCACGCCGCCACCGCCGCGCATGGCGTGCTGGCCGGCCCCGGCCTGCTGGACCGCGACGCGACCTGCGCCTTTCTGCAGCAGCTGCTGCCGCTGCTTTCGCAGGAGCAGGCGGTCGTGCTCGACGCCCTGGCGATGGACTGCACCCTGCGGCTCCGCCGGTTCGCGCGGCCGGTGCTGCTGACCCCGCACGCCGGCGAGATGGCGCACCTGACCGGCGCCGCCAAGGACGAGGTGCTGGCCGACCCGCTGGGTGCGGCGGCCCGGGCGGCGCAACGCTGGAACGCCGTGGTGGCAGTGAAGGGGCCGGCCACCGCCATCGCCGCGCCGGAGGGCCGCTGCTGGCTGCACGAGGGCGGCAATGCAGGCCTGGCCACCTCGGGCTCCGGCGATGCGCTGGCGGGCGCCATCGCCGGTCTGTGCGCGCGCGGCGCTTCGCTGGAGCAGGCGTGCGCCTGGGGCGTGGCGCTGCATGCCCAGGCGGGCGACCGGCTGGCCCGGCGGCTCGGGGCGGTCGGCTACCTGGCGCGCGAACTGCCGCTGGAAATGCTGGCCGCGCTGCGGGAAATGGAAGCGGGATACCCTTGCGCTCCGGCCGTTTGAGGAAGGACATCCCGCCATGCGAATGCTCGAAGCCGGCGCGCCGGCACCGGAGTGGGACGCCGGCGAGTGGCTCAACACCCGCGCGCCGCTGACGCTGGCCTCGTTCAGGGGCAAGGTGGTGGTACTGCACGCCTTCCAGATGCTGTGCCCGGCCTGCGTGCAGCTGGCCACGCCGCAGATGCAGAAGCTGCAGGCCCTGTTCGAAGGCGGCGAGGTGGCGGTGGTGGGCCTGCACACCGTGTTCGAGCACCACGAGGCCATGACGCCGCTGGCGCTCAAGGCCTTCGCCTACGAGAACCGCCTCACGTTCCCGATCGGCATCGACCGGCACGACGGCGATGCCATCCCGGTGACCATGCGCGCCTACGGTTTCCAGGGCACGCCCAGCCTGGTGCTGATCGACCGCCAGGGACTGATGCGCTTCCACGGCTTCGGCCACCAGCCCGATCTGCGCCTGGGCGTGCTGGTCGGCTCCCTGGTCGCCGAGGGGGACTGAGCATGGCGGCAGCCGCCGAACCGGACCTCGTCACCCGACGGGTGCGGGTGCGCGGCCTGGTGCAGGGCGTGGGCTACCGCTATGCCTGCGTGCAGCGGGCCGAGGCGCTGGGGCTGGCCGGCTGGGTGCGCAACCGGATCGACGGCTCCGTCGAAGCCCTGCTGCAGGGCCCGCCGGCCCAGGTGGACCGCATGTGCGAGTGGATGCGCACCGGCGTGCCCGGCGCGCGGGTCGACCGCCTGCTGGCGCAGGATGTGCCGCCGCCGGCCGGCCGCATCGACGGGTTCGCGCAGCAGCCCACGGCCTGAGGAGGCGGTGCGCCTGCGGCTAGCCGCGCCAGGCCTGGACTTCGATCTCGACCTTCGCGCCCCGGTACAGCTCGGCCTGCACGCACGAGCGCGCCGGCAGGTCGCCCGGGGCGAAGTGGCGCGCGTACTCCTGGTTGAAGGCCGCGAAGTCGGCCAGGTCGGCCAGCCAGATGGTGGCGCGCACCACGTCGCGCAGGCTGGCGCCGCACTCGGCCAGCGTCGCGGCGATGCGCTCCATCACGGCCCGCGTCTGCACCTGCACGTCGCCCTCGATGATGTTGGCGTTGGCATCCATCGCCAGCACGCCCGACAGGAACAGGAAGGGGCCGGCCTGCACCGCCTTGGAGAACGGCACCGGCAGCGGGGTGGGATGGCGGACGATGGGGCTCATGCGGTGGATTCCTCTCGGGTGATGACCTGGCCGGCGCGCGCGCCGGCATGCCGGCCCTGCTGCCACGTGACCTGGCCGTTGACGATGACGCTGTGGATGCCTTCGGCCGGTCGGGTCGGCTCGTCGTAGGTGGCGGCGTCGCGGATGGTGGCGGCGTCGAACACCACCAGGTCGGCGTGCTGGCCCTCGGCCACGGTGCCGCGGCCGGCCAGGCCGAAGTTGCGCGCCGTCAGCCCGGTCATCTTCCAGACCGCCGTCTCCAGCGGGAACAGCGACACCTCGCGGCTGTAGTGGCCCAGCACGCGCGGGAAGGTGCCCCACAGGCGCGGGTGCGGCTTGTCGCCCAGCGGGATGCCGTCGGAGCCGACCATGGTTTCGTCGAAGGCCAGGATGCGCTGCACGTCGCCCTCGTCCATCAGGAAGTAGATCGCCGTGCCGGGCTGCAGCCGGCGCGCGGCCTCCGGCTCCGGCACGCCCCATTCGGCGGCGATGTCGGCCAGGTCGCGGCCGGCGCACTCCGGATGCGGCTCGCTGCTGGCGATCAGCACCCGGCCATCGAGCATGCCGCGGTCGGTGCGGATCATGGTCGAGCCGGCGGTGTAGGGATAGCAGTCGAGGCAGACCTTCTGCTGGCCCATGGCCTCGCGGATGAACGGCAGGGTCTTCTCGCTCAGGCCGAAGTTGGCCCGGTTCTGCACCTTGTGGTGCGACACCACCACCGGCACGCCCAGTTCGCGGCCGATGCGGAAGGTCTCGTCCAGCGACTCCATCACGCGCGCGGCTTCGTCGCGCATATGGGTGACGTACAGCGCGCCGCGGGCGCTCAGCGGCCGGCCGACCTCGATGATCTCCTCGGTGCTGGCCTTCACGGCCGGCGGGTAGAAGGTGCCGGTGGACATCCCGATCGCGCCGGCTTCCAGCGAGGCCTCCAGCAGGTCCTGCATGGCACGCATCTCGGCCGGCGTGGCCTCGCGGTCGAGAGAATCCATGGTGACGGCACGCAGGGTGGAGTGGCCCACCAGCGCGGCGACGTTGACGCTGGCCGGCTGTCGGCGCAGCGCGTCGAAGTAGGCGCGGAAGCTGGTGAAGCGCTCGGCGCCGGGCGCGTCCAGCAGGTTCAGCGGCATCGGCAGGTCCATGCCGGCCTTGAGCGGCGCCGCGCTGATGCCGCAGTTGCCGGCCACCACCGTGGTCACGCCCTGCGACACCTTGAAGCCCATGTCGGGCTGCGACAGCAGCGCCTGGTCGTCATGGGTGTGCGAATCGATGAAGCCGGGCGCCACGATCAGGCCGCTGGCGTCGATCTCGCGCGCGGCACGGGCACCCGCCAGGTCGCCGATGGCGGCGATGCGGCCGCCCCGCACCGCCACGTCGGCTTCGAAGCGGGGCGCCTTGGTGCCGTCGATGACGGTGCCGCCACGCAGCAGCAGGTCGTAGGACTGGGTCATGGCTTTTCCTTCGGGATCAGCGGAAATGGCAGGCCACCTCGTGCGTGCCGCCGGCCGACTCGCGCGGCGTCAGCGCCGGGCGCTGCTCCTTGCACACGGCCTGCGCCAGCGGGCAGCGGGTGTGGAAGCGGCAGCCGGTGGGCGGGTTGGCCGGCGACGGCGGATCGCCCTGCAGCAGGATGCGGCGGGCCGGCGTGCGCGGGTTGGGCACCGGCACGGCCGACAACAGGATCTCGGTGTAGGGATGGCGCGGGCTGGCGAACAGGGTGTCGCGGTCGGCGATCTCGACGATGTGGCCGAGGTACATCACGGCCACCCGGTGGCTGATGTGGCGCACCACCGCCAGGTCGTGGGCGACGAACAGGTAGGCGATGCCGAACTCGGCCTGCAGGTCCATCAGCAGGTTGACCACCTGCGCCTGCACCGACACGTCGAGCGCCGACACCGGCTCGTCGCAGACGATCAGTCGTGGCTGCAGCGCCAGCGCCCGGGCGATGCCCAGCCGCTGGCGCTGGCCGCCGGAGAACTCGTGCGGGTACCTGGCGGCCGACTCCGGCCGCAGGCCGACCCGCGCGAACAGCCACTGCACGCGCTCGGCCCGCTCGCGCGCGCCCATGCCGCCGAAGTTGCGCAGCGGCTCGGCCACGATCTCGCCGGCCTTCAGGCGCGGGTTGAGCGAGGCGTAGGGGTCCTGGAAGATGATCTGCAGGTCGCGCCGGCGCTGGCGCATCTGCCCGGGCGACAGCGACAGCAGTTCCGCGCCGTCCAGCCGCACCGAGCCGGCGGTCGGCTCGATCAGCCGCAGCACCGACTTGGCGGTGGTGGTCTTGCCGCAGCCGGACTCGCCCACCAGCGACAGCGTCTCGCCGCGCTGCACCGTGAACGACACGTCGTCCACCGCCTGCACCGGCGGGCGCGCCGGGCGCAGCCACTGGCGCGGGGCCGTGTAGTGCTTGCGCAGGTTCTCCACCTGCAGCAGCGGGGCGTTCATGCGGTGGCCTCCTCGCGCACGGCGTCGATGCGGCCTTCCTCGACCGCGAAGCAGGCGACGGCATGGCCGGCGGCAGCGCCGGCATCGGCGGGGCGCAGCCCCGGCTGCTCGCTGCGGCAACGCTCACCCGCATGGGCGCAGCGCGGCGCGAAGGCGCAGCCGCGCGGCAGGTCGTGCAGCGCCGGCACCATGCCGGGGATTTCGGTCAGGCGCGCGGCCCGGGTGTTCATGGCCGGCATCGAGGCCATCAGCGCCCGGGTGTAGGGGTGCAGCGGACGGTCGAACAGCTCCTGCACCGGCGCCTCCTCGACCTTGCGGCCGGCGTACATCACGATCACGCGGTCGCAGCTCTCGGCCACCACGCCCAGGTCGTGGGTGATCATGATGACGCCCATGCCCAGCTCGCGCTGCAGGCGCTTGACCAGGTCGAGGATCTGGGCCTGGATGGTCACGTCCAGCGCGGTGGTCGGCTCGTCGGCGATCAGCAGCTCGGGCCGGCAGGCCAGGGCCAGCGCGATCATCACGCGCTGGCGCATGCCGCCCGAGAGCTGGTGCGGGTACTCGCCGGCGCGGCGCTCCGGCTCGGGGATCTGGACGAGCCGCAGCATCTCCACCGCCCGCTTCATCGCTTCGCTCCGGCTGGCGCCCTGGTGCTGGCGCACGCTCTCGGCGATCTGCGCGCCCACGGTCATCACCGGGTTGAGCGAGGTCATCGGCTCCTGGAAGATCATCGAGATGCGGTCGCCGCGGATGCGGCGCATCTCGCGCTCGGACAGCGCCAGCAGGTCGATGCCGCGGTAGCGGATCGCGCCCGCATGGCGGCCCGGCGGCGTCGGCACCAGCCGCAGGATGGACAGCGCGGTGACGCTCTTGCCGCAGCCCGATTCGCCGACCACGCCCAGCGTCTCGCCGGCCTGCACCGTGAAGGAGAGCCCGTCGACCGAGCGCACGCGCCCGGCCAGGGTGTCGAAGTGGGTGCGCAGCCCGTCGACCTCGAGCAGCGGGGCGGTGGGATCGGGCTTCATAGCTGCCGGGCCAGGCGCGGGTCCAGCGCGTCGCGCAGGCCGTCGCCCAGCATGTTGATCGCCAGCACCGTCAGCGCCAGCAGGACGCCCGGGTACAGGATGATGTGGAAGGCCACGGCCACGGTGTTGCGGCCCTCGGCCATCATGTTCCCCCAGCTCGGGATCTGCGCCGGCACGCCCACGCCCAGGAACGACAGCGAGGCCTCGATCAGCACGGCCGAGGCGGCCACGAAGGTGGCCTGCACCACCAGCGGTGCCACCATGTTGGGCAGCACGTGGCGCCACAGGATCACCGGCAGCCGGGTGCCGACCGCGTGCGCGGCCTCGACGAACAGCTGCTCGCGCAGCGTCAGCGCCAGCGAGCGCACCAGCCGCACCACGCGCGGCACCTCGGGGATGGTGATGGCCACGATCACCGTGGTCAGGCTGGCGCGGGTGACCGCCATCAGGGCGATCGCCAGCAGGATGCCGGGGATGGCCATCAGCCCGTCCATCACCCGCATGATCAACCCGTCGGCCCAGCGCACGAAGCCGGCCACCAGCCCCAGCACGATGCCAAGCACGGTCGCCAGCAGCGCCACCGACAGGCCGACGATCAGCGAGATGCGGCTGCCCCACACGGCGCGGCTGAACACGTCGCGGCCGAGCGCGTCGGTGCCGAACAGGTGCTCGGCCGAGCGCCCCTGCAGGCGCGCCAGCGGGTCGATGTCCTGCGGGTCGTGGGTGGCCAGCCAGGGCGCGGCCAGCGCCAGCACGGCCACCGCCAGCAGCATCAGCGCGCCCAGCACCAGCGTCGGGTGCTTGCGCAGCCAGCGCCAGCGCCGGCGCGCCAGCGGCGCTTCGGCCGGCGCGGTTTCGTCGGGGGAAAGGACGGCGCTCATTCAGTACCGGATGCGCGGATCGAACAGGCGGTAGCTCAGGTCGATCAGCAGGTTGATCAACACGTACACGCCGGCGGACAGCAGCAGCACGCTCTGGATGACGGGGTAGTCGTGGCGCTGGACCGAGTCGATCACCAGCCGCCCGACGCCGGGAATCGCGAACACGGTCTCGGTCACCACCACGCCGCCGATCAGCAGCGCGATGCCGACTCCCACCGTGGTGGCGATCGGGATCGCCGCGTTGCGCAGCGCATGGCCCAGCACCGCCAGCACGCCCAGCCCCTTGGCGCGGGCGGTGCGGATGTAGTCCTCCTGCAGCACCTCCAGCACGGTGGCGCGGGTCATGCGCGTGAGCAGGGCCATGTACAGCAGCGCCAGGTTGATGCAGGGCAGCGCCAGGCTGCGCAGCCAGGGCCCGACGCCCTCGGCCAGCGGCACGTAGCCCTGCACCGGAAACCAGCCCAGCTCGATGGCGAAGCCGTAGATCAGCAGGTAGCCGACCAGGAACACCGGGATGGAGAAGGCCAGCACGGCGAACAGCATCACCAGCCGATCGATCCAGCGCCCGGCCCGGTACGCCGCCAGGGTGCCGAGCGGAACCGACAGCAGCACCGCCAGCCCCATGGTCAGAACCGCGATCGACAGCGTCGGCTCGATCCGCTGGGCCAGCAGCTCGGTCACCGGCACCTGGGTGAAGATGGACGTGCCCAGGTCACCGGTGAGGATGCGGCCCAGCCAGCTGGCGAACTGCTGCGCCAGCGGCCGGTCCAGCCCCAGCGCGGCGCGCAGCTTGAGGATGTCCTCCTCGGTCGCGAAGTCGCCCGCGATCAGCGCCGCCGGATCGCCCGGCGACAGGTGGATCAGCAGGAAGACCACCACCGCCACCACCGCCATCACGGGCAGGGTGGCCAGCAGGCGCCGCAGGAGATAGCCCATGGCCGGTGCTTACTTGTCCAGGTTCCAGACCAGCGGCAGGCCGCCCCACAGCTTCTCGGCGCCCTTGACTTCGGCGCGCACCGCCATCGCCGGCGAGTACTGGCCGGCGCTGATGTAGGGCAGCGCCTCGAAGGCCCGGGCGTGGAACTGGTCGAGCAGCTGCTTGCGCTTGCCGGCGTCGGTTTCCTTCAGCCAGGCGGTGCGCAGCTCGTCCAGCGGCTTGTCGCAGGGCCAGCCGGGCAGGCTGGTGCCGCAGGCGGCGCTCAGGTAGGCATTGGTGACCGGCGAGTCGGCGTCGAAGCTGCCGGCGACCGTGACGTACATGTTCCAGCCGCCCTTGTCCGGGGCGTCGCGCTTGGCGCGGCGGGCGCCGATGGTGGCCCAGTCGGAGGTCTGCATGTCGACGTTCATGCCGATGTTGCGCATGGTCTGCGCCGCCATCAGCGCCTCGGCGTTCAGGTAGGTGATGTCGCTGGGCACCAGCAGCACCACCTTCTCGCCCTTGTAGCCGGCCTCGGCCAGCAGCTGCTTGGCCTTGGCCACGTCGGGCGTGCGCCAGGGCTCGGCGCCGGCGGTGGTCTCGTTGCGGCTGCCGCAGATGAAGAAGGTGGCGCAGTTCGTCACCCGCAGGTCCTTGGGGTAGCCCATGGCGGCCATGAACTTGTCCTGGTCCACCGCCTTGAGCACGGCCTGCCGCACCTTCGGGTTGTTGAACGGCGGGTGCAGCTGGTTCATCACGATGAAGCCCTGCCAGGAGCCGGAGGGCAGCAGCTTGACGTTGGGGTCGGCGCGCAGCGGGTTGATGAAGTCCGGCGGCACCTGCTCGATCAGGTCCACCTCGCCCTTGCGCAGGGCGGCGACGGCGCTGTTGGCATCGGGGATGTAGAGCCACTCGACGCGGTCGAAGCTGGGCTTCTTGCTGCCGGCCAGGCCGTTGGGGGCATCGGTGCGCGGCACGTAGTGCGGGTTGCGCACGAACACCACCTTGTTGCCCGGCACCCACTCGTCGCGCTTGAACATGAACGGGCCGGAGCCCATCACTTCCGCGATCGGCGTGGTGGTCGGCAGCTTGGCCATGCGCTCGGGCATGACCACCGGCGGGTAGCCCGAGGGCTTGGACATGGCTTCGAGCACCATGCCGAACGGCTCCTTCAGGCTCAGCGTGAAGGTCTTGTCGTCCACCGCCTTCCACTCAGCGGCCGACAGCGCGGTCATGGCGCGGCCCATGCTGTCCTTGGAGGTCCAGCGCTGCATCGAGGCCACCACGTCGGCGGCGCGCACCGGCGAGCCGTCGGCGAACTTCAGGTTGGGCCGCAGCGTGAAGGACCACTGCTTGCCGTCCTTGCTGCTGGTGTACTTGTCCACCATCTGCGGCTTCGGCTGCCCCTTGGCGTCCAGCCCGAAGGGCATGTCGTAGACCATGTAGCCGAAGTTGCGCGAGATGTAGGCCGTGGTGAAGCTCGGGTCGAGGATCTTCACGTCGGCGTGGGCGACCACGCGCAGGGTCTTGTTCTGCGCCAGGGCGGCGGGGCTGGCCAGCCCCAGGGTGGCGCCGAGCGCCAGCGCGGCCACGGCAGCCAGGGTTCGTCTTTGCATCAGCGTTCTCCGGTGGGTCGGGAAGGAAAAAAGGGTCAGGCGTCCAGCGGCCACTTGGGGCGGCGGATCTTGCGGTAGGGCAGCATCTTCAGGTCCAGCGTCACGGCGCCGGGCGCGCCGGCGTAGATCACGTGGCGGCCGATCTTCGAGTAGGAGGCGTAGAAATGCTGGGAGGACTTCACCACCACGACCTTCCTGGCGGCCAGGTCGCAGCCGATGCCGGTGAACAGGTCGCTGCCCATGGCCTGGTTGCGGATCGAGACCAGCAGGATCTCCACGCCGCGGCACTCGACCAGCGCGCAGTCGCCCATCGCGGTGGGGGTGTTCGACAGGCCGGTCTGCATGTGCTCGTGGCGCACGGCCTTGACCGTGCAGGGCAGGTCCAGCGGCGGGCCCGACAGCGGGCTGACCTTGCCGCCGATGCGCAGGTCCAGCTGCGCGCCCTCGCCCGCCTCGACCGCGATGCGCGCGGCCACCGGGTCCCAGAACGGGCCGATGGCGACGTTGGCGACGCCGCGCTCCAGGATGCGCTGCAAGATGAAAGTGGCGTCGCTGGCGGCGCCGCCGCCCGGGTTGTCGGCACCGTCGGAGATGATCACCGGCCCGCCGTCGAACGCCAGCGCCTCGTCCAGCGCCTCGTCGATCGAGGGATAGCGCACGGTGAGCGCCTCGCGCATCGCGATCAGCTCGTCGGCCAGCTGCCGCGCCAGCCGCTGCGCCTTGCCGGCGTCGCCATCGGCATAGACCAGCACCTTGGTGCCCATGTCCGGCACGTCGCCCCAGGCGAAGCCGTGCGCGATGGAGATCGACAGGATGCCGTCCTGGCCTTCCAGCGCCTGGATGCGGTCGACGAACGCCCGCGCCGGATCGCGCGAGGTGTGCATCGTGACGATCATGTCGCAGTCCACCATCGCCGCCACCGGCTGCCGCTCGCCGCGCACCTTGGCGGCGCACAGGTCGACCAGTTCCAGCGCGCGCTCCAGCACGTCGGTGTGCGGGTACTCCTTGAAGGCGACCAGCACGTCGGCGTTGTCCACCATCGCCGCGCTCAGGTGGCTGTGCGGGTCGAGCTCGGCGCCGACCACGACGTTGGGCCCGACGATCTCGCGCACGCGGCGCAGCAGGTCGCCCTCGCAGTCGTCGTAGCCGTCCGCCACCATCGCGCCGTGCAGGCCCAGCAGCACCATGTCGACCGGCAGCGCCCGCTTCAGGTCGGCCAGCAGCTCGTCGCGCAAGGCCTCGTAGGTGGCACGGGTGGTGATGCCGCTCGGCTGGGCGCCGGCCACCATGCCTTCCACCAGGTCCCAGCCGAATTCCTTGCCGCGCAGGCGCGCTGCCCACAGCGGCCCGGCGAAGAAGAACATGTGGTCGGGGTGCTGGCCGGCGGCGAAGTAGCCGCGGTCCTTGAACGAGGCCATGCCGGTGGGCATGGGCGCGAAGGTGTTGGTTTCGGTGGCGAGGCCGCCGCTGAAGACGCGCATGGGTGCAATGAAGGGGTTAGTGGCTGGCGGGCTGGCGCAGGCGGGCGGGCGAGAGCATGTCGGCCGTCAGGCCGGTGGCGGCGACGTGGGCCGGCAGCGCCTGCCCCAGCACCAGCGCGGCGCAAGCCTGGCCCATCGCGGGCGAGGTCTGGATGCCGTAGCCGCCCTGGGCCGCGCACCAGAAGAAACCGGGCGCCTGCTCGTCCCAGCCGCCCACCAGGTCGCCATCGGCGACGAAGGAGCGCAGGCCGGCCCAGGTGCGGGTGGGCCGCCGGATCTCCAGCGTGGTCATGGTCTGGATGCGGTCGATCGCGATGGCGATGTCCAGCTCCTCGGGCTGCACGTCGTGCGGCTCGACCGGGTCGGCATTGGCCGGCGAGCCCAGCAGCATGCCGGCGTCGGGCTTGATGTACCAGTCCTCCGACACGCCGGCCGTCATCGGCCAGTGCGAGGCGTCGCAACCGGCCGGCGGCGCGAAGATGAAGGCCGCGCGGCGGCACGGCTGCAGGCCGATCGGGCGGGCGCCGGCCATGCGGCCCAGCACGTCGCACCAGGCGCCCGCCGCGTTCACCACGACCGGCGCCTCCCAGGTCGCGTCGCCGGCGCGGACCTGCCAGACACCGCCGCTGCGCTGCAGCGAGCGGACCTCCGCGTCCGGCACCACGCTGCCGCCGGCGCGCCGGATGCCGCGCAGGAAGCCTTGGTGGATGGCGTGCACGTCCATGTCGGCCGCGTCGGGCTCGTACACGGCGCCGAGCAGCCGCTCCTGCCGCAGGGCGGGGGTGAGTTCGCACGCCTGCTGCGCGTCCAGCAGGCGGCCATGGGGCGACATGCCGTGCAGCACCTCCCAGTGGGCCTGCAGTTCGGCGTCCTGCCCGTGGGCGGCCACCATCATCGCGCCGCGCGGGCTGAGCAGGGGATGCTCGCTGAAGCCGGCCGGCGGCGCCTCCAGGAAGGCCCGGCTGGCCGTGGTGAGCAGGCGCACCTGCCGCGTGCCGTAGCTTTCCATGAACAGCGCCGCCGAGCGACCGGTGGTGTGGTAGCCGGGCTGCGCCTCGCGCTCCAGCAGCATCGCCTTGCCGTGCGGGGCCAGCCAGTAGCCGACGGAAGCGCCGGCGATGCCGGCGCCGATCACCAAGAAGTCAGCCGTGTTTGCCATCGGGCGGCATCCTAAGCCACTTTTGCGTATCTGCAAACGGCTTGCAACCTCAGGGATTACCTTTACTCGGAATGCGCGGCACGCGTTTTCGTTTGCGCAAATAATCGCGCCACTCCACGATGGCTGCACCCGCCCGAACCGCCCGAGCCCGAACCGCCGCCGGCCCGGCCGTCGGCGATCCCCGCACGCTGGACCGCGAGACCTTCGGCCAGCGGCTGCGCACGGCCCGGCGCAAGTACGGCTGGACGCTGGCCGAGGTGTCCGAGCGCTCGGGCGTGTCGGTGCCCACCATCTCGCGCGCCGAGCGCGGCCAGCTGGCCCTGAGCTACGAGAAGTTCTCGGCGCTGGCGCGGGCGCTGAACATGGACATCGGCGCGATGTTCGCCGAGGCCGGCGGCTCGCCCCGCTCGCTGGACCAGCCGGTGGTCACCCGCGCCAACCAGGGCGTGCGCTACCGCGGCCTGGCCTTCACCTACGAGTTCCTGGGCACGCAGGCCGCCGGCAAGCAGATGAGCCCGATCCTGGGCACCGTCCACGCGCGCGCCATCCAGGGCCCCGGCGACTTCGCGCGCCATGAAGGCGAGGAGTTCATGTACGTGCTGTCCGGCAAGGTGGAAGTGCACTTCGACACCGGCGAGGTGTTCCGCCTCGCCAAGGGCGACTCGCTGTATTTCGACAGCCGCATCGGCCACGCCTACATCAGCACCGGCCCGCGCCTGGCCCGCATCCTCGGTGCCACCACCGGCGAAAGCAGCCTGATGCGGCTCGCGCGCGAGCGGGAAAGCGGCACGGCGGGGCCCGCCCGCCGGAACGCGAAGTGAGGGTGATGGGCATGGAATACGTCTTGCTGCGCAACGAGGGGCCGGTGTCGATCGTCAGCCTGAACCGGCCCGAACGGCTCAACGCCATCGGGACCGGGCTGTTGCGCGACCTGCAGGTTGCCTTGGACCGGGCGCAGGCCGACCCGGCCACCCGCGTGATCGTGTTCACCGGCGAAGGGCGCGCGTTCTGCGCCGGCGACGACCTGAAGGAGTTCGACCAGCAGGCGGGTTCGCCCGAGTCGATCGCGCACCACGCCGACAGCGTCCAGCAGATCACCCGCACCCTCATGTTCGGCTCCAAGCTGGTGGTCGGCGCCGTCCGCGGCCATGCCGTGGGCGGCGGCTTCGAGTGGGTGCTGAACTGCGATCTGATCGTGGCCGGCGACGACCTGGTCGGCTTCTTCCCCGAAATGTCACTGGGCCATTTCGTCACCGGCGGCGTCACCCACCTGCTGCCACTGGCGGTGGGACACCAGAAGGCGATGGAGCTGCTGGTGCTGGGCGAGCGGCAAGGCGCGCAGGCGCTGCAGCGGCTGGGCATCGTCAAGGAGGTGGTGCCGCCCAGCGAAGTCCTGCCGCGTGCGCTCGAACTGGCGCGGCAGGTCGCCGAGCGCTCGCCGCACGCGCTGGCCCGTCTGAAGCGGGCCATGGCCGCCGACCCGGGCCGGCTGGCCGCGGCGCTGGAGACCGAGCGGCGCGCCTGCGTGGAGCTGTCGGCACTGGCGGACACGGCGGCGCGGATTGCGAAGGCGACCCAGGGGCTGTGACGCCCAGCGGCCGAGCGATCGCGCCGCCACCCGGCCGCTGGTCGAAGCCGGCAAGCTGCGCATGCCGTAGCGGCCAGGCGGCCAGCCGCGGGACGGATTTCAATCCGGCTGCGCCGGGGGAGCCTTGATTCGCTGCCGCTGGCTGCCCAGCCCGCTGATGCCAAGAGTGACGACGTCACCCGCTTGCAGATAGCGAGGCGGCTTCATCCCCATGCCGACGCCACTCGGCGTCCCTGTGATGATCAGATCGCCGGGCTCGAGGGTCATGAAGCGGCTGCAGTGGCTCACGATCTCGGCGCATCCGAAGATCATGTCGCTCGTGCTGGCGTTCTGCACCAGCTCGTCGTTGACCTTGAGCCACAGGTCCAGGGCTTGCGGATCCCCGACCTCGTCGGAGGTGACCAGGCAGGGGCCGATCGGACCGAACCCGTCGAAGCCTTTCCCTTTGCCCCACTGCCCTGCCCCACCGTTGAACTGGTAGTTGCGGTCCGACACGTCATTGGACAGGCAGTAGCCGGCGATATGCCGGGGCGCGTCGGCGACGCTGACCCGCTGCGCCCGGCTGCCGATGACGATGCACAGTTCGACTTCCCAGTCCAGCTGGCACCCCGCGTACGGGATCGTCACGTCGTCGTCCGGCCCGCTGATGCAGCTGGTCCACTTGGGAAACAGCACGGGCTGCTCGGGGATCGGCATCCCCGATTCGATCGCGTGCTTGCGGTAATTCAGGCCGATCGCCAGGAACTTCCCCACCCTCGACAGGGGGGGGCCGATGCGAACCGTGTCCGGTACGAGCGGCAGCCCGCCCAGGTCGATCCGGCGCAGCCTGGCGAGCGACTCGGGACACAACACCTCCGGCGTGATGTCGGCAACGTGACCGGAGAGGTCCCGGATCCTGCCCTCGCCGTCCAGGAGACCAGGGCGCTCGTGGCCAATCGGCCCGTATCTGAGTAGCTTCATCTTGACGCGTGGCATCGGGCAGCGTGGCAGCAGCCGGGATGCCATTCCATGTTTTCGTGTAGGCGGGGCGGCGCGGCCAATGCGCCGCGGAGATCCACCCTGTGAGGTTGCGTAGCCGTCGTCCAGCGAGCCCGCTGCGAGCGGGCTCGCTGGCGACTCGCTATTCCATGCGAACGTTCGCGAAGGCGATGGCGTCGGCGAAGCGCTTGCTCTCCTGCGCCATGAACTCGGCGAAGGCTTCCGACGTGGAAGGCGTCGGCTTGACGCCGAGATCCGTCAGCTTCTTGGCGATCTCGGGCTTCCTGAGGGCGCTGGTGATGGCGGTGTTCAGCGTACTGCGGATCGCTGCGGGCGTTTCCGCGCGCACCAGGATGCCGAACCAGGATTTCGACTGGAACGGCACTCCCGTCGCCTCTTCGAACGTGGGGACGTCAGGCAGGTTCGGGTCTCTCTTGTCGGTGGCGATGGCGAGCGCTCGGATCTTGCTGTCCTTGGCAAAGGGGATCACGACCGGCAGGTCATTGAGCATGCTGTCGAGGCGGCCGGCGATGATGTCCTGCAGGCCTTCGTTGCCCTTGTAGGGGATATGCGTCGCCGTGAAGCCGTAGAGCTTCTTCATGCGCTCGAATCCGAGATGGCCCGAGCTCGCGTTGCCGAACGATCCGTACGACATGTTGGCGCCATTGGCCTTGGAGTGGGCGATGAACTCCTTGGCGGTCTTGTGGGGCGATCCGATCGGGCTGATCAGCACATGCGCGGATTCGGCCAGGCCGGTGATGGGCACGAACGCCGTCTGCGGGTTGTACGGCAGCTTCGACATCAGCTGGGCCGAGATGAGGAAACTCGCGGCGTTCACGAACAGCGTGTGTCCATCCGCCGGAGCGGCAGCGGTGTAGGCCGCGCCGATGGTGGTGCTCGCGCCGGGCTTGTACTCGATGACCACCGGTTGCTTGAGCGTCTGGCTCATGTCGTCGCCGATGGCTCGGACGATGGGCTCCAGCGTGCTGCCCGGTGCGTAGGGCACGACGATGCGGATCGGCTTGGTCGGGAACTGGGCGGCAGCGATGCCGCTCACCAGGGCCAGGGCCACGCCAACCAGTTGCTTGGTGAATACCTTCATTGCTTTCCTTCCGGGGAGTTGGGCATTCACTTGGAAGTGCTGCCGCCGATGTAGCCGCAGCAGTTGATTTCCACCCGCATCGGGGGGTTCGCCTTCGGGCTGCCGACCCGCACCGCCTGGATCAGCGTGGAGCAGGGGAAGTCCCCGGAGAAGAACTCGCGCCGCGCACGCCAGATCTCCTGGTTGTCGTCGAGATCGATCACGAAGATCTGCATCGTCATGATGTCGTCCATGGCCCCGCCAGCCGCCTGGATGAGGGAGCGGATGTCCGCAAAGATCCCGCGCGCCTGGTCGTACGTCGTGGCGCCCTCCCGAACCATCCCCGAAATGTGGAAGTGCCCGCCCTGGGCCACCTTCATGTTCGACCACGTCTGGGGCGGCGGTGCGGGGACGTCCGATGCTTCGGGCACGTTGATCACGGTGTAGCTCATGCTGTCTCCTCTTGTAAAGATTCCAACTTTACAGGATTTTCCAACATCGGCAAATTTTCCTGGTCCGGGCGTTTGGGTGGCAAGATTCGCGGCATGACTTCTTCCGCAAGCCCCCTGGACGCCGGACGGCGCACGACCGCCACCTCCGCGGACGAGGTCGAGCAGCGCCTTTCGACCGACATCTGCTCCGGACGGCTGGAACCGGGGGCCAAACTCGCATTCGGAATGCTCAGGGAGCGCTACGGCGTGGGGATCAGCCCGTTGCGCGAGGCGCTGCAAAGGCTGGTGTCGCAGAACCTCGTCATCGCCGAGAGCCACATCGGCTTCCGGGTGGCCCCCCTCAGCCTGGACGAGCTGCAGGACGTCCACGGCCTGCGCAAGCAGCTGTGCTCGGACGCGCTGCGCAATTCGATCGCCAATGGCTCCATCGCCTGGGAGGCCCAGGTTCTCGCGGCCAGCCACGCCCTCGGACGAATGCCGATTCCAAACGACCCCTATGGCGAGGACGCGGACCGATGGGAAGAGTCGCACCGGCAGCTTCACTGGTCCCTGATTAGCGCGTGTCGCTCGAAATGGCTGCTGCAGTTTTGCCGGATGCTCGACGCCCAGTACATCCGCTACCGCCGCATCGTGCTCGCTCGGAACTGGCATTCGAAGAACTTCAGCGAGCGCATCCACAGGGAGCACACCGCGCTGATCGATGCCACCATCAACCGGCATGCCGACCTGGCGGTCAAGTTGCTTGTGGCTCACTTCGACGGCAACGCGCAGGACCTCCTGCGCCTGATGCAGGAGCAACTCAGCCCTGGACCTGCGCGGACGCCGAAGAAGGCCGGGCGGCTCGCAACAGCGAAGTGAAGCGGCCTGGAGGGCCTTGGAGGGCGCCGGTCACCGCCCGCTGCAGGAACTCCACGCGGCCGACGGCTTTCTCACCGGTTCAGCGCAAACGCTAGGCGCAGGCCTCTACTCGACGGCTGGCCCCCGGGGCACAGCTGTGCGCGTGAAACAGAGTCCTTAACTGAGGCGTCATGAAACCCGCGCCAGTTCTAGGTATGCCGTCGAACCGTCAGGTCAGGTCGCTTTACTGATGGAACTGAGGTCCCGCCAGCCAGTTGCGAAGGTGCGCTTTTTCCAGAACAGAGTCGTTAACAGCTGGAACTACGGCAAGAAAACGACGCAAATTAGTGTTCTGAGAGGACAAACGGCAGAGGGCATTCAGCCTTCCCTTGGGGCACCCGCAAGCGCCAGCGCACTCAACATCCTAACGCAGCTCTTATGCAGCCTCTGCCGAGGGGTTCTCATCGTCCAGTGCCTGCAGGTACTCGCGCACCGCGCGCGTGGGCGCCTCCCCTTCGGACCATCGTGCCGCTTCGCCAGCCGGTACTCCACGCGCCCGGCTCGCATCGACCTTGATGACGCTGGCGTCGATGGCAAACCCCTCGCCGCCGACCATCCCCTCCTTCATGCAGCGACGCAGCACCGACTCAAAGACGTGCCGGAACCCCTTTCTCTGTGCTCTGACTGGCGCGCTAGCTGCGGCATGCCCAAGCCGCCTCCCAGCCCCGGCGTCCCCACGCCGGGGGACATGCGCGTGAAGTTCGACGGGCGCGGCTTCGTCGTCGTATCCAGCACGCCGGACCAGCTCGCCCCAGCGCATCCGCGGCGACATCACCCGCTATATCAAGGTGGCCACGGACGCGAAGATCCCTACCGCTGCAGGTCCAGCCGCTGCTCGATCTTGCCTCGCATGTCCGCAGCCGCAGCTGTAGCTGCAGTTGCGCGGGTCCATGCGCTGGCGTCGAACTCGTCGGCGATCGCGAGCATGTAGCTCGACACGCACCGCTCACGCTGGGCGGTTTTTCCAGTTCCGGGGCCGGCCTTCACTTGGCGTATTTGCGGAACTGCGGCTTCCGCTTCTCCTGCAGCGCGCGCACGCCTTCGCGCGATTCCTCGGTGTCGTAGTACAGCTTCAGCGCGTACATGCCCATGCCGGCGATCCCCGCCTGGTGCGCGGTGTCCATGTTGAAGCTGCGCTTGGCGATGGCAATAGCCGAGGGGCTGCGCTCGCAGATCTCCTCCGCCCACTGCTGCACCGTGGCGTCCAACTCCTCGTGCGGCACGCAGATGTTGGCCAGACCCATCGCCATCGCTTCCCGGCCGCTGTAGCGGCGGCACAGGTACCAGATCTCGCGCGCCTTCTTCTCGCCCACAATGCGGGCGAGGAATGCCGTGCCGTAGCCAGGGTCCACTGAGCCCATCTTCGGCCCCACTTGGCCGAAGACCGCCTTCTCGGAGCAGATGGTCAGGTCGCAGAGCGTGGCCAGCACGTTGCCGCCGCCGATGGCATAGCCCTGCACCCGCGCGATGACGGGCTTGGGCACGTCGCGGATAGCCTGGTGCAATTCCTCCATCGGCAAGCCGATGGTGCCGCGGCCATCGTAATTGCCGTCGTGCGCCGACTGGTCGCCGCCGGTGCAGAAGGCCCGGTCGCCGGCGCCCGCCAGCACGATGGCGCCGATCTCCCGGTCGTAGCCGGCCTTGTGCAGCGCGCGGATCAGTTCGTTGCAGGTGGTGCCGCGGAAGGCATTCATCTTCTCCGGACGGTTAATCGTGATCCACGCAACGCCGTTGCGGATTTCGTAGAGGAGATCCTGGTAGGTCATGGGCACCTTGCTTGGAGATGGAGATCTAGGCGGATGGGAAGGGCTGCTCGTGTTGCGCTGCCGGCGCTGCAGTGGCTTCTGCGTCGAGCCGGCCGGCCAGCGCCAGGCCGGCAACGTAGCCGAAGGTGAGCGCGGGGCCGAGCGTGATGCCCGCGCCGGGGTAGTTGCCCCCCATAACGCTGGCGGCATCGTTGCCTACTGCGTACAGGCCCGGCACGGGCATCCCCTGGCGCGTGAGAACCCGGCACCGAGCATCGGTCTGCAGCCCGGCGAAGGTGCCAATGTCGCCAATGACCAGTTTCACCGCATAGAAGGGGCCGTGGGCGATGGGGGCCATGCACGGATTCGGCTGCACCAGCGCGTCGCCCTGGTAGCGGTTGTAGGCCGTGCTGCCCTTGCCGAAGCGACAGTCCACGCCCTGGCGCGCGTCTTCGTTGAATGCGGCGACTTCCTCGGTCAGTGCCTCGGGCGGCACGCCGATGGACTGGGCCAGCGCCGCAAGCGTGGCGCCCCGGCGCAGGTAGCCGTTGCGCAGGTACTTGCCGATTGGCAGCGGCGCCTTGGCCACCGTGCCCACCCCGTAGCCGCGCAGGTGCCGATGGTCGCAGACCAACCAGCAGCTCACCTCGCCCAGCCCGCGGGCGCGCGCCGCCTTCACCAGTTCCTGCACGAAGTCGTGGTACGAGTTGGCCTCGTTGGCGAAGCGCTTGCCATCCGCCAACACGGCGATCACCCCGGGCTTGGCCCGGTCGATGAAGTGCGGCATCACGCCCGTGCTGCCACCGGGACGGGCCACGATCGAGGTCGGACACCATGCCGCCGCATTCGGAATCGTCGGGTCCACCCAGCCGCCCGCCGATTCCCCCAGGCGCAGGCCATCGCCCGTGTTGTGAGGGGGCGAGGGGCTGAAGTGCTCGCGCCCGGTGGGCGCGTGCGGAAAGAGCTGACAACGTCGTTCGACATCGTGCGGGAAGCCGCCTGCCGCGAGCACCACCCCGCGGCGCGCGCGGACCTCCACTTCGCGCCCTTCGCGCAGCACCACCGCGCCGCCTACGATGCCGTCCTGCTGCAGCAGACGCTGCACAGGCGATGCCAGCCACACGGGAATTCCCAGGTCCATGCCGGCCTTGGCCAGCCGCCCGGCCAGCGCGTTGCCGTTGGTCAGAGTCATGCCGCGACCGTGGCGCAGCACTTCGAGGAAGTGGCGGCCGAAGCGGCGGGCCACGTAGAGGAGCGATTCCGCTGATTGAAACGCCCGCAGGAAATGCCAGAGCTCCTTGCCAGACCCCAGCATCATGCCGAAGACCGTGAGCTCCGGAATGGGCGGCGCCAGCGACTCGATGCGATGACCCAGCTCCCTGGCGTCGAAGGGCCGAGTCACCATCGAGCGACCGCCCTGCGCGCCCCCCGGTGCCTCGGCATGGTAGTCCGGGAAGACAGGGGGCATGTCGAACTGCAAGCATGTGCGCTGCGTGAAGAAGTCGATGGCCTCGGGTCCGTAGCGCAGGAACGCATCCACCCGCGCCGCATCGAAATGGGTGCCGGCCTCATGTCGCAAATAGCGGCGAGCGGCGCCCTCGGGCTCGTGCAAGCCCTGCTCGCGGGCGAGACGCGTGCCCGGGATCCAGAGCCAGCCGCCCGAGCGGGCGGTCGTGCCGCCATACAGCGGCGCCTTCTCGGCCACCAACACTTCCAGTCCATGGGCCGCGGCGGTGACCGCCGCGGACATGCCGGAAGCGCCACTTCCGACTACCAGCACGTCGACGTCAACGCTTCCATTCTCGGCCATCCCGATTCTCCTAGCCAAGCAGCAACTGCGGCAGCCAGAGCGCCAGCTGCGGAAACACGATGACCAGCACGAGCCCGACGATCTGCAGTGCGACGAAGGGCACGATGCCGGCGTAGATGGTCCGCGTGGGAAGGTCCGGGGGTGCCACGCCCCGGATATAGAAGAGCGCGTACCCGAAAGGCGGTGTGAGGAAGGAGGTCTGCAGGTTGACCGCGAATAGGATGGCGAACCACAGCAGCACCTGGTCGGAGGGAATGCCGAAGTCCAGACCCGCAATGATGGGCGCGATGATCGGCATCACGATGAACGTGATCTCCACCCAGTCGAGGAACATCCCCAACACGAAGAGGAAGACCATGACGACCGTCAGCACCCAGTAAGGCGAGGCGCTGCCGTCGGTCACCCCCAGGTAGTCGGCAATCATCGCGTCGCCCCCGAGCTTGCGGAAGATCACGCTGAACACCGTGGCCCCAATCATGACGAACATGATCATCGCCGTCGTGCGGGTGGTCTCCCGCAAGGTGTCCACGAACACCGCCCACGTCAACTCCCGGGAGATGAGCGCCAGCAGGAAGGCGCCCGCTGCACCCAGTCCCGCTGCCTCGGTGGGCGTGGCCACGCCCACGATGATGCTGCCCAGCACGAGCACGATTAGCACCGCAGGCGCCACCAGGTCGCGCAGCAGTTGCACCATGACCCGGCCTGGCCTCAGCCGTTCGCTGGGGGGCAGCGGCGGCATCGCATGCGGGTGGAACAGCGCCAGCCACGCGAGGTACAACAGGTACAGCACCCCGAGCAGCAGCCCCGGCACCAGCGCACCGGCGAACAGGTCGCCGACCGAGATGCGCATCTGGTCTCCCAGCACCACCAGCATGATGCTGGGGGGGATCAGGATGCCCAGCGTCCCGGTTGCGGCGATTACCCCCGTCGACAGGCGGGGGTCGTAACGGTTCTTCAGCATGGCCGGCAGGGCCAGCACCCCCATCAGCGTGACCGAGGCGCCGATGATGCCGGTGGAAGCGGCCATCACGATGCCGATAATCGTCACCGCGAAGGCGTAGCCGCCCGGCAAGGATCCCATCAGGCCTGCCATGGAACGCAGCAGGCGCTGGGCGATGCCGGACTTCTCCAGCATCAGCCCCATGAACACGAAGAGCGGCACGGCGATCAACAGCCAGTTGCTCAGGATGCCGGAGAAGGTCCGGGAGACGCCAGTGGAGAGGAAGACTAGGGGCACGTCGGCCACGAACGCCGTGAGCACGCCGATGCCGGCGAGCACGAAAGCCACGGGGTAGCCGGTGAAGATTCCCAGCAGCAGAACCCCGCACATGGCCAGGGGTGCGGCGTATTCCATCAAATCCTCCTGCCCGCCACCATGGCGGCGGCGATGCGCAGCGCCCGCGCCACACCATAGAGGGCCAGCAGCGCAAAGCCTAGGGGCATGACCGACTTGATGATCCAGAGGTCCACCAAGCCGCCGTAGCTGGAGCCCTCGCCGGTGTTCCACGCGTTCAGCGCAAACTTCCAGGAGAACCAGGTCATGACGATCGCGAACGGCACCAGCAGCAGCAAGTCACCGAACATGGTGATTAGCTCTCGCGTGCGCTCGGGCAGCCGCGCCGAGAGAAAGTCCACGCAGACGTGGCCTTTCTCGTGCAGCGTGTAGGCGCCGCCGAGCATCACCATGACGGCGAACAGGTGCCACTGCAGGTCGTTCAGCCCGCTCAGCGAGAGTTCCGTGTTGAACAGCGGGATCGGCTGCTCCCACTGCAGCAGAACGCTCATGCGCAGCTGCGCGAACGGCACGCCCAAGCACACGCTCACGACTAGGACGGGAACCGTCCAGCATGCGATGCGTCCGACCCAGGCGCAGAAGCGCTCCAAGCCCGCCAGTGTCTTGTCCATTGCGAATCCCCGGTTACCAAGCGGGCCGCCGCAGCGGCCCGCTTCGTCAGGCAGCACGTAGGGTTAGCTGCCGGCCTTCGGCAGCGCCTGCAACTCGATCCAGCGGCCGTTGCGCTTGATGTAGGCGGTGAGCGACTGGTAGGCCTCCTTGAACAGGGGATCCTTGGCGGCCTCGGCCTGCATCACCTCGTGCGAGGCCTTCTGCAGCGCCGCGAGCACCGAGTCCGGGAAGCGGCGGATCTTCACGCCCGCGGCCTCGATCTTCTCCAGCGCGTCCACCTGCGCGCCCATCTGGTCGGCCGCGTTGAAGGCGATGTTGGCGTAGCAGGCCTCGGTCATCGCCTGCTGCTGGCGCGGCGTGAACTTCTTCCACACGTCCATGTTGATGATGATGCTGTTCCAGCTGGCGGGCTGGTGCCATCCCGGGAAGTAGTAGAACTTGGCGATTTTCTGCAGCCCGAGGCCCAGGTCCAGCTGCGGCGCCGAGAACTCAGTCGCCTCGATGCGCCCCCGCTCCAGCGACACGTAGATTTCGCCTGACGGCACCAGCTGCACGCTTGCCCCCAACTTCTCCATTGCCTTGGCGCCCAGGCCTGCAATGCGCATCTTCAGTCCCTTGATGTCGTCAGGGCTGTTGATCTCCTTGTTGAACCAGCCCCCCGCCTCCGGCACTACCAGGTGGCAGGGCAGCACCTTCACGTTGTGCGGCGTGTAGGCCTTCTGTAGGATCTCCAGGCCGCCGCCATTGAACATCCAACCGAGGAACAGCTCCGGGTTGGCACCGAAGGGCATGGAGCCGATCAGGTTGGCCACGGGGATCTTGCTGGACCAATAGCCCACCCAGTCGTAGCCCATGGGCAACGCGCCGCTGGATACGGCGCCGAACAGCTCCAGCGGCGGCACGACCTCGCCGGCGCCCAAGACCTTGATGCGCACTTCGTTGTTGGTCATGAGCGCCACGCGCTCGGCCCATTTCACCGGGCTGGGGCCGATTGAAGGCACCTGCAGGCCGAACACGCTCTGCAGGTCGTAGGTCTTGGCTTGGGCCCAGGCACTGGAGGGCGCACCCACGGCAACTGCCAGGGCGGCAGCGGCTGCAACGCGCTTGAGGATCTGTTTCATGGTCGTCTCCATCGTTCGGTGGTCTTGCAGGGAAGGCATTGCGCCCGTTCCCTCATGTTAAATCGGACGGTTGTCCGTCTGCACGCGACATGCTCGGGGATTACCCTAGAGCACGTCCTCCTCAGCGAGCCTGGTACACCGGCGCGCGCTTCTGCGCGAAGGCGCGGATGCCCTCGTGAGCATCTTCGGACAGCAGCACGCGCGCGAAGGCGGCGCGCTCGGCGGCCAGTGCATCCTGCAGTTCCACGAAGCGCGGGCGTCGCAGCAGTTCCGTGCAGGCGCGCAGCGCCAGCGGGGCGCGTGTCGCGATTTGCTGCGCCAGCGCGAGCGCCCGCGGTAGCAGCGCCTCGAAGGCGATCACCTCGCTCACGAGGCCGGCCTGCAGCGCCCGCTGCGCGTCGATCGCCTGGCCGGTGAGGATCATCTCCGCCGCCAGGGCGGCCGGCACGGTGCGCGGCAGCCGCGTGCAGCCGCCGCCGCCCGCAAGGACGCCCACCGTGATCTCCGGCAGGCCGAAGCTCGCGTTGCTGGAGGCCAGCCGCAAGTCGCAGGCCAGCGCCAGTTCCAACCCGCCGCCCAGCGCGGCACCGTTGATCGCGGCGACGAGTGGCTTGGAAGTCTCGTGGCGGTGGGTGGCACCGCAGAACTGCGGATCGTCGCGGCCCTCGGCGATGTTGCGCCGCAGGTGCGGCAGCAGTTCGGGAATGTCGGCGCCAGCGCAGAACGCCTTGTCGCCCGCGCCGGTGAGGACGATGCAACGCACGTCGTCGTCCTGCTCGAGCGCGGCGAGCGCCTCGCCCATGGCGCGGTCGGTTGCCGGATCGATCGCGTTGGATTTGTGGGGCCGGTCGATGGTGACCAGCGCCACGCCGGGGACGGGGCGGGTCACGGCTACGCCTGTCGTCATGAAGAGGAGCCTCCGTTTCGCGGGCCGGCTTGTTGCAAGCCCTTGCGGCTATGATAGCATTAACCGGACGGACGACCGCTCGCTTATCGTCGCGACCAGGAGACCATGAACACCCCACCCACCTTCAGCGCGATCGAAACGCAGCCCTTGGACGCCATCCAGGCGCAGCAGCTCGAACTGCTGCACCGCCAGCTGGCGTACCTGGCGGCGCACTCCACGCTGTACCAGCGCAAGATGGCGCAGGCCGGAATCGACCTCGCGTCCATCCGCACGCTGGCCGACCTGGCGAGGGTGCCCTTCACGTCCAAGCAGGAGCTGCGCGACAGCCTGGCCGCGGCACCGCTGCTGGGGCTGCACCGCGCCGCGCCCGCGCAGGACATCGTGCAGGTGCAGGCCTCCTCCGGCACCACCGGCAGCCCTGCGTACGTGGGCCTCACGCGCGCTGACCGCGCATCGTGGGCCGAGGTGACGGGCCGCGGCCTGTACGCCTGCGGCGTGCGTCCGCACGACCTGGTGCTGCACGCCTTCTCGATGAGCAAAGGCTTCGTGGGCGGCGTGCCGATCTACCAGGGCGTGGAGCGCGTGGGCGCTGTGGACATCCCGATCGGCGCGGATGGCGGCGCCGACCGCCTGCTGCTGGCCGCACGCGATGCCCGCCCGCGCTGCATCGTGGGCACGCCCAACTTCCTGCTGTACCTGGCGAGCCTGGCACCGGATGTGACCGGCATGCCTGCCACCGCGCTGGGCGTCAAACGCCTCATCGTGGGCGGCGAGCCGGGCGGCGGCAACCCCGCCATCCGCCAGGCACTGCAGCAGGCCTGGGGCGCCACGTGCTGCGAGCTCATGGGCGGCACTGACCTGGGCTGCGTGTACTGGGCCGAGGCGGACGACCAGCGAGGGATGTACTTCGTGGGCCCCGACTACATCCTGGCCGAACTGATCGACCCCGCCAGCGGCGAGCCCGTCGCCTGGTCCGAGGGCGCGACCGGCGAGCTGGTCTACACCTCGCTGCAGCGCGAAGCGTCACCCGTACTGCGTTTCCGCTCGGGCGACCACGTCACCGTGACGGCCATGGGCGGCCCGGGCGGTCGCAGCACGCCGGCCATCCGCTGCTTCGGGCGCACCGACGACATGCTGATCGTGCGCGGCGTCAACATCTTCCCCTCCGCCGTTCAGGACGTCGTGTCCGCCATGGTGCCGCTGGTGGGCGGCGCGGTGCGCGTGCTGGCCGACTTCGAGGGCCACACCACGCAGGGCAACCTGAAGCTCCTGGTGGAACGCGCACCCGGCGCGGACGCCGCGCAGAATGCGGAAGTGGCCCGCCAGGTGGAGGCTCGTGTGCGCAACGCGCTGTCCGTGAAGCCGGAGGTGCGCATGGTGCGCCACGGCTTCTTCGCCGCCCCCGGGGCGCAGAAGGTCGCCCTGACCCTGCGCAAGATGCCGGACCTCGACGCATGAGCGCCATGAACGACACCGAAGCGAACCAACAGGCCTACGGGCAACTGCTGCAGGAACTGCTGGAGGCGCGACGCCAAGCGTGGCAGGGCGGCAGCGCCGAAGCGCGCGAGAAGCACCGCAAGCGCGGACGCCTGCTGGTGCGCGAACGCATCGAACTGCTGCTGGACGAAGGATCGCCCTTCCTGGAAATCGGCGAACTCGCCGGCGAAGGGCTCTACGAGGGCGTCGCCCCGGGTGCCGGGATCGTGACCGGCGTGGGCATGGTGCATGGCCGCGCCTGCATGGTGATTGCCAACGATCCCACGGTGAAAGGCGGCACCTACTTCGGCATGACCTGCCGCAAGCACGTGCGGGCCCAGCGCTTCGCCCTGCAGCACCGCCTGCCGTGCGTGACGCTGGTGGACAGCGGCGGGGCGTTCCTGCCCGACCAAGCCAACATCTTCCCCGACGAAGGGCTGTTCGGCAGCATCTTCCAGAACCAGGTGGACATGTCGGCCCAGGGCATTGCGCAGATTGCCGTGGTGCTCGGCGCGTGCACGGCCGGCGGCGCCTACATCCCGGCCCTGTGCGACGAGATCGTGATCGTGCGGGGCAAGGGGTTCCTATTCCTGGGCGGGCCGCAGCTGGTGCAGGCCGCCACCGGCGAGGTGGTAGACGCCGAGCGCCTGGGCGGCGCCGACATGCACAGCCGCCTGAGCGGCGTGGTCGACCACGTGGCCGAGGACGACGGCCATGCCATGGCCATTGCGCGGCGGCTGGTGGACGAGCTGCCGGCCATGCCGGCGCCAATGCGCGAGCGCGCTCCGGTGCAGGAACCCGCCCGCCCCGTCACCGACATCTACGGGCTCGTCAGCGCCAATCCGAAGAAGCCCACGCCCACGCGCGAGGTGCTGCGCTGCCTGCTCGATGCCGGGGAGCTGACCGAATTCAAGGCCGACTACGGCCCGACGCTCATCACCGGCTTCGCGCGCATCGGCGGCTGGCAGGTGGGCGTGCTGGCCAACGACGGCGTTCTGTTCACGGAAAGCGCCGCCAAGGCCACCCACTTCATCGATCTGTGCGTCAAGCGCGACGTGCCGCTGCTGTTCCTGGCGGACGTGGCGGGGTTCATGGTGGGGCTGGACGCCGAGCAGGGCGGCATCGCCAAGGCCGGTGCGCGCTTCATCACCGCTATGGCTTCGGCCCGGGTGCCAAAGTTCACGATCATTACGGGCGGCGCCTACGGTGCCGGCTATCTCGCGATGTGCGGGCGGGCCTTCCGGCCCAACGCCATGTTCATGTGGCCGAACGGCCGCGCGGCCATCATGGGTCCGGAACAGGCGGCCACCACCCTGGGGCTGGTGAAGCGGCAGAACCTGCAGGCGCAGGGCCGCGATTGGAGCGCCGACGAGGAGGAAGCATTCAAGGCGCCGATTCGGAGCCAGTACGAGAGCTTCGCCGCGGCCCGCAACTTCGCACGCCACCTGTGGGTGGACGGCATCCTCGACCCCGCCGAGACGCGGCAGGCTCTGGCGCTGCTGCTCGACCTCGCCGCCCGGGTGCCCAGCCCGCAGACGCAGTTCGGCGTCTTCCGCATGTAATGGAGACCGCCATGTACAAGAAGATCCTGGTCGCCAACCGCGGCGAGATCGCCTGCCGGATGGCACGCACCTTCCGCCGCCTGGGCGCGGGCGTGGCGACCGTGCACTCGAGCGCCGACGCCCAGGCGCTGCACGTGCGCGAGATCGGCGAATCGGTGCTGATCGGGGAAGGGCCGGCGCGCCAGAGTTACCTTGACATCGAGGCCGTGGTTCGCGCCGCGCAACGCGTGGGCGCGGATGCCATCCACCCGGGCTTCGGCTTCCTCTCGGAAAACCCCGAGCTCGCGCGCCGCTGTGCCGCCGCGGGCCTCGCCTTCATCGGTCCGGCGCCCGAGACCCTGGAGTTATTCGGCGACAAGGCCCGGGCCAAGGCGCTGGCGCAGCAGCTGGGCATCCCCACCGCCGGTGGCCTGCTCGAAGCGAGCGACGATCCCCAGACGGTCCTGCGTGCCATTGAGGCCCTGCCCCCGCCCTGCATCGTCAAGGCGGTAGCGGGCGGCGGCGGCAAGGGCATGCGCGTGTTGCGCAGCCGCGAGCATGCCGCCGAGGCCGTGGCCGCCGCCATCCGCGAAGGACGCTCCTCCTTCGGCGATGGCCGCGTGATCGTGGAGCGCTACCTGAGCCGTCCGCGCCACGTGGAGGTGCAGATCCTGGGCGACGGCCGCGGGGGCGTGATCCACTTGGGCGACCGCGAATGCTCGCTGCAGCGGCGTCACCAGAAGGTGGTGGAGGAAGCGCCCGCCGCCAGCGTGCCGCTGGCGCTTCGCGAGCGGCTGTGGGCCCATGCCGTGGCGCTCGGCGAGGCCACGCAGTACCTGGGCCTGGGGACGGTGGAATTCGCGGTGACGGACGAAGGCGCCGTGTTCCTGGAGGTCAACCCGCGGTTGCAGGTGGAGCACCCGGTCACCGAATGCGTGACTGGGCTGGACCTGGTGGAACTGCAGGTACGCACCGTCTGTGAACGCCGCCTGCCGCTGCGCCAGCCGGAGGTGCCGGCGCTGCGCGGTCACGCGGTGCAGGCCCGGCTCTATGCCGAAGACCCCGAGCAGGGCTTCCTGCCTTCCACCGGCACCATCCACGTCTTCGAGGCCGGACCGGGCGTGCGCGTCGATGCCGGCGTGGTGGCGGGCAACGAGATCAGCCCGCACTACGACCCGATGATCGCCAAGCTGATCGCGCACGGCACCACGCGGCAGGAAGCACTGGACGCGCTGCGCCATGCGCTGCAGGCCACCACGCTGCTGGGCGTGACCAGCAACCGCGGCTTCCTTCTAGAGCTGCTGGCCGAACCGCTGGTGCAGGCCAACGCCGTCCACACCGAGACCATCGACGAATGGCTGGCGGCGCGCGGCACCCCGGCGCCGGAGAGCCGGCACGTGGCGGCGGCCCTCGCGCTGTGGCGGCTGGCGAACCAGCCGCCGGCGCCGGCGGGCGCCTGGGGCGATCCCGACCTGGCTGGCTGGCGCATGCACCGTGGCCACGCCGACATCCCGGTGACGCTGCGCTACCAGGTTAGCACCCCCACCGCGTCGTGGCGCATCGGCTTCGGCGCGCCCGCTGAAGGCGGCGCCTGGCAGGTGCGGGTGGACGACCAGGTGCACCGCGTGAGCGTGCAGCCCCTCGCCGACGGGCACGCGCACCGGGTGGACGTGGATGGCTCTACCTGGATCGTGGCGGCGGTCTCCCTGCCGCGGCGGCTGTGGGCGCAACTGGGTGCGACGCAGCTGGCCTTGGACGTCGCGCCGCTGCATGCCTCCGGCTCCGCCGGCGGGCCATCCCGCGCGGGCGCCATCGTTGCGCCGATGATGGGCTTGGTGATCGCGGTGCATGCCGAGCCTGGGCAGGCGGTGGTGGCGGGACAGACGCTCGCCACCCTGGAATCCATGAAGATGGAAATGTCCATCGCCGCGCCGGCCGCGGGCGTCGTCGACTGGGTCGGCTGCGCGTCCGGCACCAAGGTGGAACGCAACCAGGAGGTGTTCCGCCTTGCACCTGCCGCCTGAAACAGAGACGAGCAGCATGACGAATTTCCCCCGACGCATAGAGATCCGCGAGGAAGGCCCGCGCGAAGGCTTCCAGATCGAGCCGCCCGGCTTCACCGTGGCGCAGCGCGCCGAGCTTGTGGAGGCGCTAGCCGGGACGGGGTTGCGGCAGATCCAGGTGGCATCGTTCGTCAATCCGGCGCGGGTGCCGCAGATGGCGGATGCGCCCGAGTTGTTCCGCGCCATCCGCAAGCGGCCGGGCGTGCGCTACACCGCGCTCTGGCTGAATGCGAACGGCTTCCAGCGCGCGGCCTCGGTACCCGAAGTGGACCTGGAAGGCTCGCTCTACTTCTACGCCACCGACGCCTTCTGCCGGATGAACAACAACGCCTCGGCCGAGGCGCACGCCGAGGCGCAGCGCGAATGGGTGCAGCGCTATCACGAACGCGGCCTGCCGGTGGAGACCGCCTACCTGATGACGGCCTTCGGCTGCAACTTCGAAGGCGAAGTGCCGCTGCCGCGCCTGCGGCAGGCGCTGCAGCAGATGGCGCGGGTGCAGGACGAGACTAGCGTGCGGCTGCAACGCGTGGTTCTCGCTGACACCGTGGGCTGGGCCAATCCCGAGTCGGTGCGGGAGCGCGTGGGCCTGGCACGCGAAATGTTTCCGGACGCACGCATCGGCCTGCACCTGCACGACACACGGGGGCTCGGCCTGGCCAACGCCTACGCAGCCCTGAAGGAAGGCGTCGACCTGTTCGATTCCTCAGTGGCGGGGCTGGGCGGCTGCCCGTTCTCGGGCCACGTGGACCACGCGGCCGCCGGCAACATCTGCACCGAGGACCTCGTGTTCCTGTGCCACGAGCTGAACATCGAAACCGGGGTCGACCTGGAGCGCCTGGTGGAGGCGGCGCGGCTGGCCCAGCGCATCATCGGACGCCGCCTCAACGGCCGCCTGATGCACAGTGGCAGCCTGGCCGCCCTGCGGGCGGCGAAGAACGGATCCCCCACGCAGGAGACACCATGAATGCCTTGCCGCCCGTCGCCCGGCTGGACCTGACCGACCTCTTCCTGAAACAGGTGCGCATACAGCCCGACGCACCGGCGGTGTGCGACGCCCGCCAAGTCGTCACCTACCGCGAGTTGGAAGCACGCGTGCAGCGCTGGCACACGCTGCTGGCACAGCGCGGCCTGCAGCGCGGGCAGCGGCTGGCGCTCTGGTCCGAGAACCGGAACGAGTACCTCGAGCTGCAGCTCGCCGCCGCGCGCATGGGACTGATCGTAGCGTGCCTGAACTGGCGGCTGCAGGGCGACGAGCAACTGCATTGCATTCGGCTGGTGCGGCCCGCCTTGGTGGTGGTGTCAGACCGCTACCGGCCGGCACTGCAGGCGCTGCCACTGGAGGACGTGCCGGTCCTGGCACTGGACGGAGCCAAGGAGGAACTGCAGGGACTGCCACCTACGCCGCCGCAGGGCACTGCCATTGACCCGGAGTCCGGTTTCCTGATCCTCTACACCAGCGGCACCACCGGCCTGCCCAAGGGCGCGCTGGTGAGTCAACGCGCCATGGTGGCCCGGGCGCAGGCCTTCATTGCCGAATACGGGTTGCGGCGCGAGGACGGCTTTATCGCCTGGTCCCCTTTCTTCCACATGGCCGCCACCGACCACGCGCTGGCCACCCTACTGCTCGGCGCGCAGGTCCACGTGCAGGACGGCTTTTCCGCCCCGGAGATATGCCGCACGCTGGAGGAGGCCCGCATCGGATGGCTGCTGGCCATGCCCGGCGTGATCGAACCGCTCATCGCGGAGTTGCGCAGCCGGCCGCACGCGCTGCAGGGCGTGCGCATGGTGGGCGCGATGGCCGACCTCGTGCCGCGCCAGCAGGTGGCGGAACTCACCACGCTGCTGCAGGCGCCCTACCTCAACACCTTCGGCTCCACGGAAACCGGCCTCGCGCCCGCTTCCGGGCACCTGCTGCCCGTAGGCGAGCCCCCGGCGACGCTGGCCAAGCGCGAGTTCGGCTGGTGCCGCATCCGGCTGGTGGACCTGGACGGCCGCGACGTGCCGGACGGCACGCCAGGCCACATGCTGGTGCGCGGCCCGAGCGTCTTCTCGGGCTACTGGGAGGGCGACGGCTACGACGCCAGCGAGCTCGCCGACGGCTGGTTCCACATGGGCGACACCTTCGTGCGCCGCCTGGACGGATCGCTCGATTTCGTGGACCGCAGCAAGTACCTGATCAAGACCGGCGGCGAGAACGTCTACCCGGCCGAGATCGAACGCGTGCTGCTGTCGCACCCCGACGTGGCCGAGGTGGCGGTGGTGCGGCGTCCGGACGCTCGCTGGGGCGAAGTTCCTGTCGCCTTTGTAGCGCTGAAGGAAGGCGAACCTTCCGCCGAAGCGCTGCAGGCCTGGTGCCGCGAGCGGCTGGCCGGCTACAAGGTCCCGCGGGAGGTGCGCTTCCTGGAGGCGGCGGCTTTCCCACGCAACAGCACGGGCAAGATCCAGAAGAACCAGATTGAAGCGCTGCTCGCGCGGTGAGTCATTCACCGGCGCGCAGCATGCGCGCCACCATCGCCTGGTAGAGGCGCACCAGCCGCTCCTGCGACAGGTCACCGTCCGGTCGGTACCAAACGCTCACGCCGGTCAGCAGTGCCAGCAGGGCCTTGGAAGTCACCGGCACCTTCTCCACCTTCCACAGGCCGCGCTTCTTGCCCTGGGAAAGAATGTCGCGCAGCTGCCTCTCGTACGTCTTGCGCAGCGCGGCCACCCGCGCATACTGCTCCGGCGAGAGGCTGCGCAGCTCCATGTTGCCGATGAACACCTCTTCCCGGCGCGCCGTGTGCCACGTGATGTGGAAGCGCACGAAGCGCTCCATGGCCTCCGCCGGCCCCTCCACGCCGGCCATGTACGCGGCGAAGTCCGCCAGCAGTTCCTGCATGATGCTTTCGAGCAGCACCGCCAGGAACTCCTGCTTCTGCGGGATGTAGTTGTAGAGCGAGCCCAGGCTCAGGCCCACGTCCGCGGCGAGGTCCCGCAGGTTCATGGCCTCGAAGCCGTGGCGGTAGATGCGCTGGATGGCCGCCGCGCGGATCGCGCGCATAGTGTCGGCGCCCTTGACGCCTACGGGCCTCGCCATGGAACTAACCCGCTGCAGCCGGATGCTGCTGTACCGGCGTCACGCGCCAGGGCGGCACGCTGCGCTCGAGGAAAGCGCGGAACCCTTCGGCGGCTTCCCCGCCGCTCCAGGCGGTCACCAACGCATCCACCGCGAGCGCTTCGCGATGAGCGTCGGGCGCCTGGGCCTCCACCGCGCGCAGCAGGGACTTGGTCTGGCGCTGAGCGCCACTCGCGGAGCCAAGGAGTTGGGCGAGCAGTCCGCGCACCTCCGCTTCCAGCGCACCCGGTGCAGCAACGTGGGTGACCAGGCCGATTTCTCGCGCCCGCTGGACGTCCACGGTTTCGCCCGCCAGCGCCAGCTGGACGGCCCGGCGTGCACCGAGGGCAGCCACCATGTAGGGCGAGATCGCCGCGGGAACGATCCCGAGCCGGTTCTCACTAAGTGCGAACCGGGCATCGGCTGCCGCCACTACGAAATCCGCGCAGCACACCAGCCCCATGCCGCCGCCCATCGCGGTGCCTTGCACCTGGGCCACTAGGGGCTGGGGGAGTGCATGGACCGCGCGGTACATGCCCGCGACCTGCATGGCGTGGACGCGCTTTTCCTCCGGCGAGGCGGCGAGCACCCGCTTCATCCATTCAATGTCGCCGCCGGCGCAGAAATGCGTGCCCGCACCGCCCAGGACGACGATCCGGACCGAGGCGTCCGCCGCCGCCTCCTCAAAAGCCAGCCGCAGCTCTTCGAGCAATGCGGCGTCGAAAGCGTTGCGAACCTGGGGCCGGTGGAGGGTGATGCGCAGAACGCCGTCGGAAGAGCGCGTGCGAAGGAGCGTCGACATGCGGCCATTATACGGACACCCGTACGTTTACTCGGCCGGCCAGCGACAGACTTAGGCCGAAGACACGACGTCGTCCAAGGCCCGAGCGGACAGGTGCAGGATGCGGCGGCTTCGCGCGCTCTGGAAAAAGTACCCTATTTGACGCGCCTTGCCGTACGACATCGGCCACGCTGGCGAAATGCTCACTCGCACACCCTCGCGCGAAGAAAGCCTGCAGAGACTTCCGCGCTCACAACGTCTGCTTCTGGCCGATAGTTTTGAAAAACTCGTCGGCGCCCAAGCGCGCGGGCTTGATGCGGGTGGACTGAGCCGGAGCTTTTTGTGCGCTTGCGGCGCGCCGTGCGCGCCGGGTCATTTCATACAGTTGCCGGCGTGAGCCAGCGGGCCATTCGTCGCAGGTTTTGAGCTGCCGCAGCCATCAGGAACTCATCGCGCGCGCCGCTTATGCCTCGTAACCGCAGTCGATCGAGCTTCAATATGCGTTTTACCCGCATGCGGGAGACGAAAATGCCTCTCCGGAGTGGGTAGCCCCGAGGGTCTCAAGGCTTGAACTCCTGCGCGATCGCGTCGAGCCAATATCGTTGCGACCGTACGTACGTCTCGGGGTCGCTCCGTGCGTCGATCTTGTGCTCGTCCCAAAGCCACCCGCTGTATGAGATCTGGCCGGTCTGGTTCACTCGGTGGACGATCAGCTGGTCGAGGTCGCCGATGATCCGGCGCTCGTGCGCGTCCCTGCAACGGTGGTCCCTGTACGCGCGGATCGCCGCCTGGAGCTCCAGGTCGGGCGTAATCATGCGCTGCAGCTCCCGAATGACCGTGGCTAACACGCGCCGGTCACCTGGCCCGTCGAACGCCGGGTTGCGGAATTTGAAGCCGATGAACTTCAGGCTCACTCGCGTCCTCCTCGCGCCGCTTGACACAACGAACTCCGTGCATCAGGCGCCGCCTGTTATGGGTCGGAAGCCCGGCCCGAGCCTGTGGGCGAAAATCAGGCGGGCGGCAAGCGCTCAGAAGCCGAAGCTCAGCATCTTGTAGAGAGCCCAGACCAGCAATCCGATAAAGCCCAGGCCCAAGACCGCAGCCGCCGCCGGCACGAGCAGTATTGCCGCGAACATCCCCGCCCAGGCACCGAGGATCGGCCCGACGACCACCCACGCGGATCCCATGTCATACCCGCGCCAAAAGCCCGCCGCGGCCCCTGCAACCCCGCCGAAGAAAATCAAGTAATCCATCTTGGACCATCTAGATCCGGTAAAGCCGAACTGCCGGGCGATGCGCCGCCGCGCTCGACGCGCCTCGATCGCACGCTGGATGCGCCAAACTAGGCCGCCACTCGTAAGCCGCCACAAAACGGCCACCAGGAGGAAGATCCCGACGGAGGTGCCCACGGCGTACTTCAGGGAGTCGATGCGCGGGAGGCTGAATGGATAACCCCCCACGCGCGTACTGCAGGTAGAGGAGGCCGTGCAATACCGCGAGGACGGCCAGCCAGAACAAGACGACAGCAACACGTGCAGGCATTAAGGAGTTCTCTAAGTTGCAGAAGTGCGATGGCGCCTACCGCCTTTTCGACGTTGGCCCTTTCATGCGTCGCTTTAGGACCGGTGCGGGGGCCATGTATGTCGGGTCTCTTTGGCGGATTCAACCGGTCGACGCAACACATTCGTCGAACATCTCGGCCGGTGTTCTGTAGCCCAGAGTCTTCCTCGGGCGTTCGTTCAACTTCCGCGCGATCGCATCCAGGCTGGCCTGTGAGTAGCCTGAGATGTCGAGGCCTTTGGGCAGGTACTGCCTGAGCAGCCCATTGGTGTTTTCGTTCGAGCCGCGCTGCCATGGGCTCTGAGGATCACAGAAGTACACCTTGATGTCCGTGGCCAAGTGAAGCGCTTGTGAGCTGCCAGTTCCTTGCCGCGGTCACACGTCAGTGATCGATAGAGTTCCTGTGGCAGTTTACGAGCGTGGCGCACGAGAGCATCCACCACAGTCTGCGTATCCTTGCCGGCCACCTTCACCAGCATCACGTAGCGAGTCTGTAGCTCCACCAAGGTCGCGATCTGACTGTTGGCGCTGCCAAAGAACAGATCGCCTTCCCAGTGGCCTGGCACTGCCCGATCCTCAACCGCAGCAGGGCGTTCGCTGATCGAGATGGCGTCGGAGATCTTGCCATGCACGTGAGTCTTCTGCGTGTGGTGACGTGAGCGACGCATTCCACGCGTTCGCCTCAGATGCTCAAGCAGCTCCTTCTTCAACGCACCTCGCGCCTGGATGAAGAGGCTTCGGTAGATGGCTTCGTGTGACACCTGCAGGCTCTCGTCGCCTGGGTAAGTATGCTTTAGCCAGCCTGCGATCTGCTCGGGGGACCACTGGCTCTGGAGCTTGCGCGTCACCAGGCGAGCCAGCGTGGCGCTCTGAGCCAGCTTGCACTGCTTAGGACGATGTGCTCGCTGCCAGGCGGCCTGGTCGGCCTGCGCTGCTCGATAGCACCAGGCGCCACCGTTACGGGCGATTTCCCGGCTGATGGTCGAGGGAGCCCGCGCGAGCCGAGCTGCTACAGCACGTATCGACTCTCCGGCCACCAAAGCACGGGAGACCTCCTCTCGCTCCGCGAGCGTCAGAGCCAACTTAGAGCGGCGGCGTTCCGGAGGGCGAATGCCACCTGATTCGACCAGGACCTGCCGGATCGAGGTATGCGGGCGATCGAAGCGGCGAGCAATCTGGTGGAGGGTTTCTCCCTTCTTCCAACGCTCCCACATCAAGGCCTTCTGAGTCTCCGTGTACTTGGTTCTTGGTTCTTGGTCTTCTTCTCCGCATCCACACTCCTTCTGCTTTCGCAGAGTAGCGTGTTGCACTGACCGGTTGAATCCGCCTCCGAAAGCGGACAGCAACCCCCGTTTCGTCCGAAAAGGGAGCTTCACCACCTCTTTCGACTCGCTGGACCTGGCGGTCGAGCGCCGACCTTTTGCTGCGAACAGGCCGTTGAGCATCCTGTTGGCCTAGCCACCCAGAGCCGACTGGCGCAGTTAGCAGCTCAATTTCTCAGGTCCTGGTACCCGGTAAGCAGCTGTGTTTACCGGTAAACGCCTCTGTTCTGAGTCAACGGCTATTTTTCTGACGCACAACATGCGGGGCTGCATTAGAAGGTGAAATCCGCACCCAAAGATGGTGAAACCGAGAACAGCACCCTTGCCTTAAGGCCATGATTTGGCGGGTATTTTTGGCACATGGCCGGAGCTAGCCGACCTCAGAATCAGTTTCCACCAAGGGCTGCCAGAACCGCATTTTTCCCGTCTTTGCTGCGGCTGGCGTGCACCCTCCGTCCGTGCAACGCCGAAGCTGACTCGACGTCGCCGTGCTGATCGCGTCGCAGCGCCGTGGACTCCCGAGGTACATCCGGATACACATCCCTCCTGTCGAGTTAGGATCGGACGGACCCAAAAACGACCCGGGGCCTCTCCAAGCCGAAACAGGTCGTCGATGTCTGCCAGTTCGACTCTGACCAAAGGGGGTGGGGTGTTTCTGTCACAGCTGACGATCAAGAACTTCCGCCAATTCGGGAGTGAGGGCCCATTCACGGTCTCTTTCAATGAGGGTGTCACGGCGCTGGTTGGCGAAAACGACGCCGGCAAGACCGCGGTAATGGACGCCATCCGGCATGTTCTGACGACCAGGGACATGGACTTCATGCGCCTGCAGCCTGAGGACTTCCACCTCAAGCCGGATGGCGACCAGGCCACGGAGATCACGATCAGGGCCAGGCTGACGCACCTGACCTCCGCCGAGAAGGGTGCGTTTGCGGAGTACCTCACCTACGACGGCCCCCACGCTTTCCTCTACGTTCACTGGTTTGCGCGCAGGCTTGCCGATTCGCCTGGCGGCAGGCGCTGGGTCGACGTCAGTGTCCGCAGCGGCCCGAACGGTGATGGCCCTACGTTCGAGTCCGCGACCCGGCAGCTCTTGGCGACGGCCTACCTGCGCCCGCTTCGAGATGCCGAACGCGAGATGTCCCCGGGGCGAGGCTCGCGCCTTTCCCAGATCCTGAACAACTTCCCGGAAATCAGATCAGGACAGCCGTTCGACGGGGCCGTCCCTCCGCTTGATGCGAAGCAGGCGGCGGCGCTGAGCTTGGCGGGGCTATCCGACTACATGCGACACCTGGTTGACCAGCACAAAGGCGTGCTGCAAGCCCAAGGGGCCATCAACACCGACTACCTAACCCAGCTTTCCCTGGCGGGCGAAGACCTTCAAGGACGCATCTCTTTTTCCGATGCGGGACCGGACGCAGCCAAGCTGCGGCAGATCCTGGAACGACTTGAACTGGACCTGCTCGCCGGTCCAGACGGACGTCCCAGGGGTACCTACGGGCTTGGCTCCAACAACCTCCTTTTCATGGCCTGCGAGCTTCTCCTGCTCGGCAAGGAGCCAGATGGGCTGCCTCTTCTGCTGATCGAAGAGCCTGAAGCCCACCTCCATCCCCAGCGGCAACTGCGGCTGATGGAGTTTCTTGCCGCCGCAACGCGGGCTGAACGAGGCCGCCGCCAAGTGCAGGTCATCCTCACTAGCCACAGCCCGAATCTCACGTCCAAGATCGCTCTCGAAAACATCGTGCTGCTGCATCGACAAGCTGCTTACTCGCTCTCCAAAGGTGAGACTCAGCTGAGCGAGAGTGATTACCGATTCCTCCAGCGCTTCTTGGATGTGACCAAGGCCAACTTGTTCTTCGCCCGCGGCCTAATCGTGGTGGAGGGGGACGGCGAGGCGATCCTGCTGCCGACGCTGGCTCGTCTGCTCGGCCGGGACCTGACTGCGCACGGTGTGTCGATCATCAACGTTGGTGGCACTGGCCTGCGCCGCTATGCCCGCATTCTTCAACGACGGGAACCATCAGGAGGAACGCTCGCCATCCCGACAGCATGCCTTGCGGATATGGACGTGATGCCCGACTGCGCACCTTGCATCTTGGGCTTGGTCTCGGGTGACGACGACCCGACGTGGGGCAGTCCGCGGCGAAAGTGGCGTGTCAAGCGTGAAGTCGCCGCGACTGCGGGCAGCTTGCAGGCTGGTCTCCGCGCAAAGCGCGAAAGACTCGCGAGCGGCGATGGGCAGAACGTGAAGACCTTCGTGGCCGATGAGTGGACGCTTGAGTACGACCTGGCATTCAGTGGCCTTGCGCGGGAGGTCTACACCGCCGCAGTACTCGCAGCAAACGACGATGCCCTGAATGAGGGAAAGAAAACGTCCGACGATGTCGTCAAGCTTGCCCTGGCCGACTACGAAGTACTCTGGGGTAATGCAGCTGGAGACATCGCCGTGCTGAGCTCCCACATCTACGAGATGTTCGCAAGTAAGCGCGCGTCCAAGTCGATCGCGGCGCAGTACCTTGCTGACCTGCTGACCGAGGGCAACGAGGCCGGCGCGTACGACGTCGCTTGGTTGTCAGCGAGGCTGCCGCGCTACATCAAAGATGCGGTCGACTTCGCCACCACGCCGCCGCCTCGTGCGGCCTCGCACGTCGGAACGGCAGAGTCGACGTGACGATGACCGCCACCGCCGACCTGACCGATCCGATCACCGATGAGGACCTCGATTGGGCGATCGCCCTCCTCAAGCTGCGCGGCATCGATGAATCCCGACGGGCATACCTCAAGTCTCTGACGACGGTGGACGTTTCGGCCTGTCCTGGCAGCGGAAAGACGACCCTCGTTGTCGCGAAGCTAGCCATCCTCGCGCGTAAGTGGAAGAGCGCGACGCGCGGCATCTGCGTGCTCTCGCACACGAACGTCGCGCGCGAGGAGATCTCCCGCCGCCTCGGCAATACCGAAGTCGGCCAGCGGCTGCTGATGTACCCGCATTTCATCGACACCATTCACGGCTTCGTGAACCGGTTCCTGGCCACACCATGGCTGATTTCGGCCGGCTACCGCCTCGCGGCAATCGACGACGAGATGACGACGAGGGTTCGCCGGCGAGCACTGGACTTGCGTGAGTATCGAACGCTGGAACGTTATCTCGAGAAGAGTCAAGTCATCACCTTCGAGAAACTGCGACTTGGCAGCGCCAACTTCGCGTCGCCCCTTAGCGGTACCTCCTTCCCGAGCGGTCCTCATACCAACATGTACAAGTACGCTTCGGCCGCGATGCAGTACGCAGCCGAGCAAGGCTACTTCTGCTACGACGAGATCTTCCTGCTAGGTGAATCGCTACTAGCACAGCGCCCAGACCTGCCCTCGACACTGCAAAGCCGCTTTCCCGTCATCCTGATCGATGAGATGCAGGACACATCGGAGCAGCAAAGCGCGTTCCTGCGCAAGCTGTTTCCGCGCGACGAGGTCGCCATCTGCGTACAGCGCGTCGGAGACCCGAACCAGACCATCTTCGAGGGCGCCAGCGGCCCGCTGGCTGACACGTTCCCCGATGCGATCCGGCGCGTTGACATCTCCGATTCCTTCCGTTTCGACGCTTCCATCGCCTCACTTGCGAACCCGCTCGCACACCGTGCCGTCCAGCCCGCGGGGCTGAAGGGGGCCAGATCGCACCAAGGCGCTCCGCAGGGCTATGCGCACACGGTGTTTGTCTTTCCTGACGACGACGCGTCCGGTGTCTTGGCAGCGTACGGGCGGCACGTGGTCGAAGCTTTGCCTGGCAGTGTGATTTCGTCAGGCTCGGTCACGGCGGTAGGAGCCGTACACAAGCCGGCCCCCGATGTCGGCCCCGGCCACGAGCACTTCCCCAAGTCGGTATCACACTACTGGCATGAGTACCAGCTGGGCGCAGAACGCCTGACGCATCGCCCAGCCACGCTTGCTGAAGCCTTTGTGGCCGCCCGAAAGCTTGCCTCGAGCGGCGGTCCGCTTCATCGAGGCGTTGACGGCGTCGCCGCCGCGATCTCTTATCTGGCCAACCTGCAGGCTGGGTCTTCCCAGATCAAGGCAAGCAGCCGGCAGCATCTACTGCTGGAGAAAAGACTTGCCGCGCGAGGCGACGCGCGCGCCATCTACCGCGACCTGCTGGCGCGCTACTTGATCGACAGGGAGCCTCTGAATCCGGCTCGGTGGAACGAGCTTCAGCCCCGGCTGAGGATGCTCGGCGCTGCAATTGGCAACGGCGATGCGCAGGCAATCGCTGCCACTGACTACTTGGCATGGCCGGACGCGCTTGCCCCCACAGCCATAGACGACAAGACCCCGACGCTTGCGGCGGCGGCAAACTGCTACCGATACGTTTCCACAGCGGGCTGCGTCGACATCCACCTGGGATCGATCCACAAGACCAAGGGCCAAACGCACCTTGCAACGCTATTGCTTGAGACCTTCAACCGTACGCACTTTCTCGACGCCCTGATGCCCTGGATGCTGGGCAATCATGCGAATGGTGCGAAATGCACCAGCCGGGCGGCAGTACAACGCCTGATGCAGGCCTACGTGGCGATGACGCGTCCCACCCATCTCCTGTGTCTCGCGATTCGAGCCAGCTCCCTTGATAGCGGCAAAGGCGCCGCCGCCAACACACAACGGTTAATCGAGCGAGGCTGGCACGTGCAGAACCTTGCACAGTGACTGGGGTCGTTGGGATCGGCTGGGGAAGCAGAGGGCTGCGCAAAGGGGACAGTCCGCTTCAGGCCAGCTAGGCGAAAAACAGGACGCACCGGGTGGGCGCTCGCGAGCCGCCAAAGCTCAGATGCAACGCGCCGGCTCCAGACTTCTGCGAGGGCGGCGAGCGCCGTTGCGGACGCACTGAGCTGGATACTGCAGCAAACTGCGCCGGCCGCCTGCCAGCCCGCGTTGAGGATCACTCCGGGTCGGAGCCACGTCGGCGCTGACGCCATAGTTCGGCCGTTGAAGCCCGGCCGGGCGCGACCGGCGGCGGGTGCGGCGCCGGCGCGGGGGCCGGCGAACTTGCCCGCGAAGGGCTCGCCGCGGCTTTGGCCGCCTGGGCCCCCCTTTGCCCGGGTGGCAGGTGCAGGTCCGGCTGGTCCAGCGGCCGCTCCTTCCTGTACCGGTGCGCCTGCACCTTTCTGACATGGTGCACGTTCTCGGTCGGCGCATTCCTCTGCTTGGTCAGCGGACTGGCGGCCTGCTTGAGGGCGATCCGGGCTTGCTCCTTGGTGACTGCCACCCCCTTCTTCCTCTTCTTCTTTCTCTCCGCGACGATGCCGGAAGCGAGAATCCTGGCGTTGTACAGCTCGATCTCCCGGGCCGACATGGTGCCGTTTGCCTCTTTCCCTCGCTTGTCCCGCTCGAGACTGTCGATCGCGCCGTCCAACGTCAGCCAGTAGGCTTCGTCCGGCCGCAGGGGGTGATAGAGAATAGCGACATAAAGTGGGCCGGGCATCGCCCGCCGGTACGCCCTGAGCCGGTCGGAGTTGTAGCGTACATTAAGCAGCCATATGCCGTCGTGCGTGACGCGCACCCGCGGCTTTTGGTTGAGCAGCGCCAGATAGACCTCGGCTTCGGAGAATCTTCTGTCCTCGACACCGCCCATCTTGTTCACGTACCAAGAGAAGATCGCGTTGGAGCTCGGCTCGATCCCGGCCTTCTTCATTTCGTGGTCAAGCAGATGCGCCTTGTTCCGGGCCCGGTTCTGCCTGATCAGGTCCTTGACCAGCTGCTGCTCGATGGCGTAGGGCGTTGCGGAGGCAAACAACTTGGCATTGCGTTTGGCCTGGCGATCCCGAGCGCGCGAGGTTCGCCGGTAGCCACCTGACAGGTGGGCCTGCGAGTGCTCCAGGATGCCGATGCCGCCTTCCACGTTCGGCTTCCAGTAGGGCGTCGCTGGGCCCCCGATGGCTCGATCGATGTTGAGGCGGCTCGAGGCAGCGTAGGCCGCATCCGATGAGCCCGGTCCACCATCGACGTAGATGAAGTGGGGCGCGATGTTCTCGTCATCCGGGAAAGCGTCCGGCTCGTGGATGCCGAGCCACTCGAGTTGCCGCGTCTTGGAAGTCAATGCGCAGAACAGCGCCAACCGATAGCCCTCGTCCCAGTTCTCGTTGCCCACGTACACGTGCCAGCCGACGAACTTGCCGCTCTTGCGATCGACCACCAAAACAAACGTGATCTTGCCAAGATTGGGCACCTCGCCGTCGATCTCGAAGGCGGCGACCGCTTGGCGGTTGAATTCGGTCGTGTCCGTGTCGTACACGTCAGCGGCCCGGGGTGCCAGGTCGGTCGAGTAGCCGCTGCGCTCGAGCATCTCCTTACGGTCGGCGGCCGCCTCCTTGGCCGCATCCAGGGCGAAAGCGGTGACCAGTTTCCGGGCGATCCGGTAGAACTGGTCAAAGGACATCACCTTTCCAAGACTGATCGGGTAGACGACCTCCTGTCCGTCGGGCGTGCGCGTGGCCTGCACGCAAAGGTGCTCGCGCATGTCGTCGTACGTGGCCCGGTAGTTGCGGTCGCGACCGACGAAGAACAGCCGCAGCGCCTGCTCCACCAAATGCACGTCGCGGGCCTTGGTGGGGCGACCCTCGTACTGCTCGCCGCGGCCGGCCTGCACAGCCGCATTCTTCGGCCCGCGTTTTTCCTGTGTGAAGACGAACAGTTCGCTCGTCTTGCCCTTGTCGGCCTCCAGGTTTAAGAGAGCATTGTCATTCAGCCCGAACCAGGCGTAGCGGTGCAACAGGCGCCGCAGCTGCTGCACGCGGGTGGCCGCCTCTTTTTCCGACAGCTGGCCCCAGAGCGACTCAACATGTGCGCGGATCACCTGCCAGCCGGTAGCAGGCGAGTAGGTTTGCGCCAGCCGATGGGGCGCCACGAGGGGCTCGATCGTCTTGAAGTCCGCGCGCGAGTCTTCGAACCATTGTGGATTTTCGGCCTGCAATCGTTCGTCGGTCAGGTACATGAACCAGCGTCGCACGCACTCGTCGACCTCTTCGAAGTGTCCGTGCTTGGCGCTGGCGAGCGCCTTGGCGCGATCAATCGCGATCGCGTTCTTGGCCGCCTTGTGCCACTTCTCGTCGACCTCCTTGAACAGCAGTTCGTCGCGCTCGCGATGCCAGGCGATAAAGCGCAGCAGCTGGCGCTTGCGCGAATGCCTCAAATACAGCTTGCCAGTGGAAAACCAGATGCCGCCCGCCTTGGCGCTGTCCTCAGGCACGGCGCTGTTCCTGCAAGACGACCGGCAGGTCCTCGTTCACTGCGGCAATCATGTCCAGCGACAGGTAGCCCAGGTAGAACGCGGCCGCATAGACGTGGTACCGCCGCGCCGGCGGGATGTCCAGGCGCCGGCCGAAGATCTCGAGCAGCTGGCGCAGGCTCTTGCGGCTGGTGGTGCGGCGGAACAGGTGAGCCAGCTCGGCCGCCTGATCGGCGACGGCATCCAGACCGCCGGTCTTCGCCCATCCGTGCAGCAGGCGCCAGTTCTCTACGGCCTGTGCCTCGGGACGTTTGAGGTAGCCCCAGGTCCAGCCAATGGCTTGCGCACACGCCTGCTCCCGGGGCCGACGGCGCCCTTCGCGCTCGGACTCCAGCAGGTGCCCCGGCTTGTAGGAGCCCACGTGGTAGCGCAGCGGACCCACGCCCGCGTGCGGCGCGAGTGTCAGCACCACATCGAAGGTGGGAATGCGGTTGCGCGCCACGCTCTTGCCAGCCAGCAGGTCTTCCAGAACTGCCTGGCTGACAACTGGATACTGCTCCCGGATGTCGATGATGTGGGGATTGGCTTCCAGCGCCAGGAAGATGTCGAACTCGGCCCAGGACGGCAACTGGTGGGTACGGCCGGTCCAGACACTGTGGAACTCATGCCGCAAGCTGTTGCGCACGCGGAAGGTCTTGCGGTTCAGGAATGGCTCGAAGGTTGGCCCGCCGGGCTGGCCATTGATGTCCACCGGTGGGTCGATCAGCCCGAACTGGAGCAGGCGCACCTGCGAGAAGGGGTTGCGCGGCGGCGGCAGCTTCACTTGCGCTCCTCGTGGATCAACGTGAAATGCAGGGCATCGACCTCATCGATGCGCAGCCCGGTTTTACGTGCGGCCAAGCCCACTCGATCCAGGCCCAGCGGGTCGGGCTGACGCAAGATCCACAGGGCGAAGCGACGCTGGAACTCGGGCCGACTCTCGACCCCGGCGGCGAGCGCTGCGCGCGTGAGCGGCAGGTTCGCGAGTAGGTCCCCGGCCAGCTCGTTGGCACGCGCGCAGCCCTTGAGCAGCACCGACTTGGTGATCTGCTTGGGCTGCCCCTTGCCCGCGAGCAGGTCGGCCTGGCGCTGGCGGCAGTGGGCCGCGGTGCGCTCGTCCCATTCGGCCCAGTAGCGCTGCCGCCCCTGGTCACCGAGTCGGTCGCCGCCGCGGCGCGCGCTCGGGAACGCCTGCTCGTACCACGGCGCGTCGTGCTCGCGGACCCACAAAACTGCCCCCGGATGCGCCTTGATCGCCGCCGCGCGCGTGGCTTGCGGGTGCGCGCGCCGGAATGCCTCGAGCACTGCGCGATTGCGCTGCCTGCGATCGGGCGAAGCGGGCGACACCTGCGGCCGGCGCGCCGCTTGGTGTGCCGCCAGCTCCTGCGCGTGCAACCGCGCGCGTTCGAACTCCGACTGCGCGGGGATGCGCTGGCCGAAAAAATCGAACAACAGCAGGTTGCGGCCCAGGACGTTGGGCGCCACCTTCTTGCCCAGGCACACCGCGGCCCAGTTCTGGCCCTTGTCGAGCGCCGCGTTCAGCCGGGACAGCACCTCCTGCGGATACGCGCGCCGCAGCTGCTCCACCAGCGCCGGCGACTTGACCCGGGTGCCATCGGCGAAGCCGCTCTCCTGGGCGCACAGGTGGTAGTAGGCGCCGATCTCGGTCGGGGTTCTGTTGGCCAGCGCGCCGGCCAGCAGCGCATCCGCGCTGCGCGCCAGCCGGGCCAGCAGCTTGCGGTGCGCTGGCGCCTGCGGCGGGTAAGCGCGCTGGTGTGGCTGGCCGCACCAGCAGTTGCGTTCCGGCAACTGCGGCTGTCGGCTGCCAGGCTGCGAGTAGTGGCACCGCCCGCAGCCGGCGACCAGTTCGACGTCATGGAATGGGCACACCCCGAAGCCGGCCAGCTGGTGCTGGCGTCGCCAGATCGGAAAACCGGCCAGCAGATCCTCGCGGACACAGATCGGACACAGCGCCATGCGCGGCTTGCTGGTGATGGCCCGGCCGGTCAGGCCGGCCACGGCCGCGATGCCTGGAGATCGCTCGCCCTTGAACACATGGTCGAGCAACGTCGCGCGCGCGTGCTCGGCCACAAATGGCAGGTGCGCCGGCAGCAAGGTGTGGCCGTCGAAGAGCTGCTGGGCCGATCCGAAGACCGGCGCCAGCCGCTCGCAGATTTGCTCCAGGTTGCAGGGGACGATCCAGGGCGGCTGGATCGCCTGCCGCCCGACCACGTGCTGCACCAGTCCTTTCATGCGCGACCGGCTGCTGTGAACGACACCGCGCCACAGATAGCCATCGATCGGCTCATTTCCTTCGATGGGTGGCCAGACCGTGGATCCGGCGCTCGAGAGCCGTTGTTGGCTACGCGCCATCGGCTAGCCGGTCCACCGCCTGGGCCCGGTAGATCTGGATGGCCACGCTCGCCTCAACACCGGAGGCCGCCAAACTGGAGCTACGCACGCCGGACAGCCGTTCCACTCGCCAAGGCTTGAGGGCCCAGCCGCCCGCTCGGGCGGTCGCCGCGCCCGCGACAAGCCGGCGCAGGAGGTACTGAGGCCGGCTCTCGATGGCGAGCGCGGCCGCGGCGGCGGCCTGCGGGGTGGCATCGGGACGCAACCGCAGCCCGGGGCGGCCGACGCCGACCATCAAGGCGGCAGCCGTCACGTGCGGGCGCGCGCTGGGCCCCGCCGGGCACCCCAAGGCAACAATCCGCGCAGCCAGCAGCTCGTCCGCGCCTTCGGGGGTCCGCATCGGCGCCGAAACCGGCCTGATGACCGCAGCGTCCGCCGCCGCGCCCTTCCGGGTGCTCTGTGACAGCCAGGCGCGGTCGTGGCGATACAGGTAGGCGTAGGTGGCGGGATGGCGCCGGCGCAACTGCGTGCAGGTCAGCTGGGGACACTGAGCCATCGCAGCGAGCCAGGCGGCGCGGCGCCGTTGCAACTGAGCATCCTGCAATGCCATCTTGCGCCGCCATTGCAGCATCGCGTCGCCACGCAGGATCCGGTACACGCTGCAAAGCGAGACCTGCGCCGTCCTGGCGATCTGCGCAATCGGCAGGCCCTGCTCGAGCAGTCCCCGCACGCGCTCGCGCACGGCAGGCAGCACGGTCTTGGGCCGCAGGCGCACCGGCTTGCCCAGCGCCAGCGCCTGGGTAACGGCGGTGGTCACGCTCACGCCCGCAGCCCGGGCTGCCTGTGTCGGCGTTCCGCCGCGCTCCAAGTGCACGCGCAGCTGCTCGAGGCGCTCGCGCCGGCCGCGCCCCACGGTGTCGGCCGGTGCCGCCGGCGGCCGCTTCGGCAGTTCCCGCAACGCCTGCAGCAGCAGCAGCCCCATCAGCGGATGCAGCGTGCCTCTGGAGGCAGCCACCGGCGCCAACGCTTTGGCAATCCTGTTCGGATCGGCAAAGAGCTTGGCGAGCTGGGGATGCTCGAAGTGATCCTCCCAGCGCCGCTGCATGAGCTCAGTCAGCCTCGAGCGGCGCAACTGGCCGCCGGCGGTCAGGAATCCCCTCTCGCGCAGCAGCTCGATCAGCGGCTCGAGCAGGCTGGAGACGCCTGGCTGCAAGAGCGCCACGCTCATGCGAGCCAGTTCGATCGCGGCTTGCCTGCGTCCGCGCAGATGCGCCGGCACCAGTGACCCGCCCGGATCGCGCGCGCTCCAGCCAGGGCAGTGGCGCAGCAGCTGCCCGTGCAGCGGGCAGCGGGTCAGGTAGGGCAACAGCCAAGCGCACTGAACGCAAACAAAGCCGTTGCTGCGCAGGCTGTCTTGGGCACAGCTGGGACAAACCACCGCACACGGACGGAACCACTCGTCGGCCGCCAGCGGCAGAAGGGGACGGTGCGGCCCCGATTGGACCTGGGCGAGCCTGCGCTCGAACTGGTCCCGGCGCTTGGGCGGGAGCGTTGCGCAGAAATAGCGGGCCACGGTGTGGTACTCCACCAGGCGGTCGATGAGCGAGGACTTGCCGATGCCGGAGGGGCCCGTGAGAAGCAGTCCCAGGCCGCCACCGCCGCCGGTGGTAGACAGGCGCGGCCGCGCCGACGAGTCGGACCCCCCGCGGCCACCAGCACATCAAACGCCAGCCCATCGGGCAAGTGGTGGGGGCCTTGCTGCAGCTGCAGGTCCGACAGCACGTGGATGCGCGGCGGCGGCTGCGCACTTACCAGCGGCCAATGGCTCTCGATCAGGGCGTCGGACCAGCAATCCATGCTTTCTCCCGTAACTGCGGCTTCGAGCTTCTCGTTCAAGGCGAGGCCGCGAACGTTTCTGCCGCGCAGAATGCGTTCGACCTCGAATGCGAGAGTTCTCACCTGATGCTCAAGGCTATAACCGCAGCTGTCAATCGATGTCGGACCGCATTTATTGGCAACTGGAAGAATGCTTTTCCATTCCACCAGTTTGGACCGGCTCCATACTGGCCGCATATTTTTCTGACGCCGTTTTCTCCGACCCCCTTCGCACCGCGCGCCAACACTCGACGCGGCGCTTCCTCTCTCATAAACCGGCAGAAATGTTTTGTCATCTAGCGTTCTCCAATGGGCGCCAGTACAACCTCGTTGCTCCCAGAAAACTGGCTACGATAATTTACAGTTATCGCAGCCAATCCAGCGCGACCCTTCCGGCGCTACACTGGGGCGCTCTCACCCAGCGCCCTGCACCATGCGCCCATCTCACGGTCGTGCATCGTCCGCCACCGAGGGTTCGCTGCCACCGGCCGTCCTCGCGCTGCCGCCGCCGCTGTCGCCGCACGCGCTGTCGCTCGCGGGCCTGCAAGCAGTGGGCGACCTGCTCGAGCAGGGTCAGTCGCCGCACACCCGCAGCAGCTACCAGTCGGGCATGGCCTACTGGAGCGCCTGGTACGCATTGCGTTACCGCCAGGCGCTCGCTTGGCCCGTGCCGGTGGCGGCCGTCACCCAGTTCATCGTCGACCACGTGCAACGCGACACGCCCCAGGGCCTGGCGCACGAGCTGCCGGGCGCAATCGACCAGGCGCTCGTGGCCAGCGGCCACAAGGGTAAGCCGGGCCCCCTGGCGCTGGCCACGGTGGCGCACCGCGTCTCGGTGCTGTCCCAGGCGCACGAGGAGCGCAAGCTCGCCAACCCCTGCCGCGATCCTGCCGTGAGCCACATGCTGGCCCGCGCGCGCCACGCCTACGCCCGGCGCGATGCGCTGCCGCAGCGCAGCACGCCGCTGGAGCGCGCCACCCTGGATGCGGTGCTGGCCACCTGCGGCCAGACCCTGCGTGATACGCGCGACCGCGCCCTGCTTCTGTTCGCCTGGGCCAGTGGCGGGCGGCGGCGCAGCGAGGTGGCACAAGCCGACATGCGCTGGCTCACCGAGCTGGGCCCGGCGCACTACCAGTACGAACTGCGCCACAGCAAGACCAATCCGGCCGGCACGCCCCAGCCCCAAAACTTCAAGCCCTTGGTGGACGAGGCCGCCGAAGCGCTGCGCGCGTGGCTGCAGGCCGCCAAAATTACCGAGGGGCCGACATTTCGCAGCGTGCGCAAGGGCGGCACCGTTGGCGGCGCCCTGTCGAGTGCGGCCGTGCGCGAGATCGTGCGTCGGCGCTGTGCCCTGGCCGGGTTGAGCGGTCACTTCACGGCGCACTCGCTTCGCAGCGGCTTTGTCACCTGGGCCAGCTCCGAGCGCATGCCCGACGCGGACATCATGGAGCTCTCCGGGCACCACAGTATCCAGGGACTGCGCGGCTACTGCCGCCCGACCACCGCCACCGGCACGCTGCGCCGGATGCTCGAGCGTCGGCCGTGAACGCACCGCGCCAGCCTCCCCGGCCCGAGAACGAGGTGTTCGCCGAGCTGGCGGCGCTCGCCCAGAGCCCCGGCTACCTCCACGCCCTGACCCACATCGTTTGGCGCGACCGCCTCGTGCGCTACCGCGGCGCGATGCAGGAGCGCGATCTCGACCGGATGTTCTCCGGCGAGCAGCTCATTCGCACCGAGATCACCACCTTGCTGGGGCTGATGGTGAAGGCACCCTGGAGCGATGAACTTCCTGGACCGCCCACCCTGCGCGGCTACATCGAGCGCACCGATCGCCTCATGGCCGAGTTGCACGACAGCATGCCGGGCAGCCTGGCCCAGCTCAAGCTCGGTCCCGACGGTCTGCCCGACTTCTCCGGCATGGGCAGTGGAGCAGCGATGCGCGAGCCGATCTTCTACGGAGGCGAGTCGGCCTACCTGTTCCAGTACCGCGATCTCGCACTCGAAAAGTACACGGCGGACGACCCCTGGCTGCGCCAGCACAAGGGATTCGGCATCGCCGCAGCACACGCAGTGGTGAAGGCCATGGCGAGCCTGCAGGACCAGAAAGCCACGCAGCTGTGGCGCGAGCGCGGCCACGAAGCCGACTGGTTGACGGTCGATCTGCTGGCCGCATTCAGCCTCACAGCACAGGAACTGGCGGGCGCCACCAACGTGCCGCTGCAGGAAGTCCAGGCAGTCCTCGACGCGTTGTGCCTGGCGCACCGCAACAGCGACTTTGGCTCACTGGCGGACTTCAACGCGGTCTATGCGGCCCCGCTGCTGCGGCTGCCGGACGGCTCGGTGTTGCAGTTGCTGCAGTACGGCACGGCCGAGGCGCTGTACGAAGCGCCCTTCTACTGGATGTGGGAGGACGAGCCCTATCGCCCAACCCTGGGGCAGCACCGGGGTGACTTCACCGAGGAGTTCACGGTGCGCCGCCTGGCCGATGTCTTTGGCGCCGCGCGCGTGCATCGCAACGTTACCCTGATGCGCAAGAAGGGCCAGCGCGCCGGCGAGATCGACGTGCTGGTGGTCTTTGGCGACCGGTTAATCGTCGTGCAGACCAAGTCCAAGCGACTGTCCGTGGAAGCGCGCAAGGGCAACGACCAGATGCTGCGGAAGGACTTCGGCCAAGCGATCCAGGCTGCCTACGACCAGGCGCAAAACTGCGCCGAGCTCCTGCTGCAAGGGTGTCCAGCGCTGGACGCCGGTGGCCAGCCGCTTGCACTAAAGCAGCAGCCAAAGGAAATCTTCGTCTTCACCGTCATCGCCGATCACTACCCAGCACTTGCCCACCAGGCCGACCAGTTCCTGCACAAGCGCGAGGTCGCCCATGTCCGCGAGCCGTTCGTGATGGACGTGTTTTTGCTGGATGTCATCTCGGAGATGCTGCACACGCCGCTGCGGTTTCTGAGCTATGTGGCGCTGCGCGCGCAGGTCGCCGGACGACTTGCCATCAACCACGAGCTCACTGCCCTCGGCCACCACCTGCGCCATAACCTCTGGCTGGACAGTGAAACGCACTTTGCCTGGCTGCACGATGACTTGGCCGCCGCCCTGGACGTGGCCATGACGGTGCGCCGCGAAGGCATCCCTGGGCCCCGCGTGCCAGAAGGCATCCTCACCCGCTTTGCCGGCACCTTCTTCGAGACCCTGATCGCGCAGCTGGAACACGCCGAAGAACCCGCGGCCCTGGAGCTCGGCTTCTTCCTGCTCACCCTGGGCGGCAACACCTGCCAGGAAATCAACGAGCGGGCAGCCATGGTCACCCGCATGGCGCGTGCCGACGGTGCCCCCCACAATTTCACCCTCGGGGTGGACTCGGCGCGCACTGGCATCACCTTCCATTGCAACCCCGTGGCAGACCAGGCGGCCCAGCACAGGCTGCAGGCGTACTGCCATGCGCGCAAGTACGCTCAGCAGGCCCAGCACTGGTTCGGGCTGTCCATCGACCCCCACGGGCAGTTGCAGTTCGCCCTGGTCGTGGACTACCCCTGGCAGCACTCCGCCGAAATGGACCGCATCACCGCAGGCATGTCGCGCGGTCAGCCCGCTGGAGGGCAGGCAGCGCGCGCCGGCCCGCCGAAACTGGGACGCAACGATCCCTGTCCGTGCGGCAGCGGCAGGAAGTACAAGAAGTGTTGCCTGCCACCCTAGTCGAAAGAGATCGCACCCTCGGACGTCCGCTCGGCAATGGCGCCGCCCACTGGCCCTGGCACGCGGAGCGTTTGGGAAAGGCCAAGAACTTAGGCTGCGGCGGTAGTTGCAATCCGCCGGATGTCCTCGGAAGGATTTGACGACCATTCATCTTCCGGCTCCGGCGAGTGCGCGGGCGGGGCCCAACATAAGCTTCAAGCCTGCGATCCACCGACGGTGAACTGCGATTCTGACTAAGCCTTAACCCGATCCACCCGCATCGTTTGCTTCACCGAGCGCTTGGCATTTCAGAAACTGCAGCCATACAAGCCTGCACGGACCGTTCGAGGAGTTGCTCGACCTCGTTCAACCGTTCGGCAAGAAGCATTCTCGCTTCGGTGCCGGGCTCAACAGGTTGATCGTCTTCGAACAAGGAATCCCGATTCGCCTGCCCGTACTCGGCGATCCATTCGCGGTGAATGGCCTCGGCGCGTGCCTCCTGCTGGGCCCCGGCCCAAGTCTCGCGCAGTCTGGCAAAAGCCCGCGGAAGAACAAGAACACGCACGGCGACCCTAGCATCAGCCATGTCTCGGAGTTCCATCTGAGCAAATCGTCGCGCAGCATCGTTCAGAAACTCGAGGTCGCCGGCGGCAGCGCCCTCAGGAAGATTCAACTTCACGTTCTGGAGCGCTGTGATGATCCCGCGCGCATTTGCCAACAGAGCCAAAACAAGTTCCAGTCGTTCGATCCTCTCTCGACGCCCACGTTCTACTTCCAGCTCACGGGCGTGCTTCTCGGACCGCGCGCTGACCCACACGGCAATGAGTACCGCTCCGATCGAGCCGACCGCCTGGACCCACGCTGGCGCCGCGCTTTCCAGAAATTTGGCGAACCAGCTCCAGCCTCCGGCCCCCACGAGGGCTATGCTGCCAAATAGCGCCAGCAATATCAGTCCGCCAATTACCTCCGCCCACGCGGGCGCTCTCTCTTGGTCCACCTTAGTCCCCTCGCCTTTTCGCGCATTCTGCCGGACCCTGTAAGGCGAGCGACGCCGGCGGTTCACCGTCGCCGACTCCTCCGAAGAGGCGACAGTCCGCCGATTACGCGCTTCGCGCAAGGCTTGCCTCGTGTACGTGCAGCACGCCCGCCACACAAGGCGCGCTGCATATTGCGCGAGTCCTGGACTTTGCATGGGAGCCGCCCTCCGCCCGGTTGGACCGTGTCACTTGAGCCATGCGGCGCAACAAGTCCCTCGGCCAGCAGCCGTCGCCGCGATCGGGAGGCGCCAAGCTGGACGCAACGATCCCTGTCCGTCTGGCAGCGGGCGGAAGTACAAGTAGTGCTTGCCGGTTAGTGCTCTCACCAAGCCCCGGACATGCGATCGAGCAACTCCGTCGCGAGCATGACCGGCGGCAGCTGCAACACCGCGCAGTGGACGAGGAAGCAGTTCGAAGAGTATCGCGTGCGTAGGAGCCTGCAACGCCTAAGGGAGACACCTCGAAGTGGCCCCGTTTCTTGGCGCCGCGACCGCGACGCATCGTGCGTGAGCGTCTTGGAGGGCGCTGCGCCTCGCCGGGCGCATACCTCGTAAACATTTCCGGCGGGGCTCTCCTCCAAACCTGGGAAACGTGCTGTAGTCGATGTACCCGATTTGCCGCCTGCAGATGCCGGGCGAGCATAGTCCTCGCAGAACAGCAGTCGCCTTACCGAATCGGCCTCATAGGTTGTCTACGCCGCGAACAACTAGATTGGGCTGTGTCGGTCGACCTCACCTGAGGCCTGCGCCTTGCTGTAGCTTCTCAAGCCCCAACGCCTCCTGGGGGAGCCACTGCCCTTTTCGCCAGATCTCTTGGATCGCTGACGCTAGCGGCTCGCCCAACCATGCGACCGCGAGATCGGGTGGCGCTTCAGTGCAATCGGGCTTCGCCCTGCGTACACCGTTCGAAATCAGCCAGGCGTAGAGCTCCAGAGCGGGGGCGACCTGTGGCTGGCCGGGTTCGGTCTTGCGGTTGAACTCCAGGGGAATGCGAATTCCTTTCGGGTCCAGGTCGCCAAAGTACAGGACGTGTTCTGCCCCGACTTCGCGGATCGTCTGCGCGAGGGCCAGCCCAGTGCTCTGGAATGCCTCGCCGGCGCCATAGACAATGGCCGAATACCGGAGGGCCGTGGCGTTCCACTCGCCGAAACTCCAGTAGGTGTCCTTGTTCTCGATGACCAGGACAGGCTGCCCTTGTGCGGCTGCCGGACGGTACGGCAGCGGAGCGGAGACCTGGAAGCAACCTAGAGCGGAAAGCGGCAGCTTACCCAAGAGCATCCCGCCGCTGCACATGCGGTCCAGTCGCTTTTCGTCGCCGAAGATCTCCAGCGACCGCTCTTTGACAGGAACCATCAGCAGCCTGCCGCGGCGCCGAAGGAGAAACTCGTTCACCGGCAGCAGGGAATCAAGCTGCGGAGCTTTCAACTGCGGCCAGAAATCGAGTTCCGGGGCCCAGGCCACGGCGCTATAGTCCCGGCGATCGGCTTCTCGTTGCGCACCGGCGAGGGTCACCCACAAGGGCAGGGGCGGCTGGCCGAAGCGCTCCCAACTCGCTCTAGCGGGCAGCTTGATGTGGCCGGCGTTTTCCAGCTCCTGCAAGCTTTTCAGGAGCTGGGCCCCGCGCTCGGGGCTGTCTTGCACCTCGGGGAAGGCGCCGTAGAAGTGCCGTCGCACCTCGTCGAGTTGGACACGCCGGCGCGAACAGGTCTGAAGATTCTTCAGGAAGGCGTTCACGCAGCAACTGCCTCTTCTTTCTTCGGCGTGAAGGTGTAGTTGGCCACTTCCAGGTGCCAGCGGCGCGTTCCGGTGTGGGGCCCAGCCTTGCGCAGACGCACGAAGCGGTTGAACTCGGCCAAGGCGTTGTAGTCCTCCACCGCGGTGGCAAAAATGAGCTGCACGTTCATGGACGCAGCCAGCAGGCGCTGCGCCTTCCACATGGCGCCCGAGGTGACCTTCGCGAACGGGTTGTCCAGCAGCAGCGGGCCGCCGGCGGACTTTTGCACGTCGGCGTAGTTCTCTGCGCGCAGCTGGTTGATCAGCAGGTACAGGAACATGGCCATCACGACGCCCTCGCCCCCGGAGTTGGAGATCCGATCGACGACGACGTACTGCTCCGTCTCTTCCACCGACATCTTGAGCACCTGCAGCCCCAGGGGACCGCCGTACACACGCATCACCGATTCGGCGATGAGGTCCGTGCCCGTCACCGGGATTGCCTTGCTGGCCGCGAGGATGTCCAGGTAGTCGCGCATCCGCTGCTTGCGCAGGTCCGTGCTGATGTTTCCGAAGTTCGCGCGCATGCGCAGGATCTGCTTGCCGCCGATGTAGGGGGCGCCGGCCGGCACGCGCTTGTCGGGACTGGACGCCTTGTTCAGGGTGGAGATGGCGATGCGTACGACTTCGCTCACCTCTTCGATGCACGCGTCAAAGTCCGCCTGCATGGTGTCCAGAGTGCTCTTGGTCGTGGAGATGCGGTCGTCCAGCGCTGTCAGGAGCTTCTCGGCCGCACGGCAGGTGTCTTCGAAGCTGTTGGTCTGCATCTGCTGGGCCACGGCTGCATCGGCCTTGGCGAAGTCCGGCGATCCAGCTGCCTGCTTCAGATCGTCGAACTCCTGGCGCGCTGTGTTTCCGAGCATTTTCGCAGCCGACCCTTTCTGGTTGTAGGCCTTGATCAATCCGGACACCTGCGCAGTGGCGGGCTGTTCGAGGACGATCGGCTCCCCTGCTTCCAGGATCACGCCCGTTTGCGCCTGGGTCTCGGCCACGAGCTGGGCGACGCTGGGCTGTTCCCCCAGCCCCAGCGCTCCGCGCAGCATGTCAGCGGCGTTCTTGTCCGTTTCCGCCTGCGATTTCTTCTCCTCGGCGCGCAGACGGGCCTGCCTGGCCGCCTCGATCGCGTTCTCTGAGCGCTGCGCCTCCGCGGCGTGGAGTCCGTCGACCCGGGCTGCTTCGATCTGCAGCTGCTCGATCCCCATGGCGGCGACAGCTGCACTGGGCGCGTCCACCAGGGCCTTGTTGGCGTCGTACCAGCGCTTGGCGTCTTGTTGCACTACGCGCTCGGTGGCGGTCTTGTCGGTCTGTGCACCCCGGGCCTGCTCCAGCTCGATTGCAGTCTCCCGCAGCACGGCGTCGTGGTCGACGTGAAGGTACGGCTTGATGTCGCTGGCCGTGACGCCTTTGCACTCCTTGGCGAACTGCGTGGTTTTCTCGGTCTTTTTGTCGCGCTCCGTCTGCAGCTTGTCGTGCAGCTTGCCCAGCACGTCTTCCTCCTTGGCCCGGTAGATGGAGGCAGCGTCGCGGTACTGACCGCGCAGGATGTCCAGTGCGCGCGGGTGCTCCCGCAGGTGCTTTTCAGCCTCGTAGGCGCGGTCGTAGTACTCGATCTGGCCGCGTTCGGTCGCCAGGCCGTCTCGCTTGACAGTTTCCTCCGCCCGTACGGTGGCATCAGTGCGTTCCTGGGCTATGAGTTCCTCCAGCTCGGCGTCCGCCGCGGCACGGTCTTCTTCGGCGACGGCGATCAGGGCGGGGAGCTCTCCAAGCCGGTGCAGCCGTTGGGGCCGACCAGCATCGTGATCGCGACTGAACTCCTCCAGCCGACGCACGGCTTCAAGGGCGGCGCGGCGCTGCTCGTCGCTGAGCCTTGCCTTTTCTGCACTTTCTTCGGCCGCGGCCTCCTGCCGGGATGCCTCTTCGTCCAGGCTGACGGCTCGCGCGCGGGTGGCTTGCGCGTCTTCCGTCGCGACCTGCTCCTTGGCGCTTGCGTCCGCCAGACGCCCGTCGCCATAGGTCTCCACGAAGGATTCCAGCTCCTGCTGGGCTTTCACGCAGCGCTCGTAGCGCTTTTCCAGGGTCTTGCGCTCTTGCTGGTCAGCATCCATAGCGGCCGCGAGCTTAGGCGCGAGCTGGGCAGCGGCCGCGGTGTTGAACGCGGAGTCGTCCTCCGCGACGACCACGCATCGATCGACCTGCGGCGCGGCGGGGTCGAGGCTCGCCACAGAGACCGTGACGGGCTTGCGCGGGGCCCGGTCGCCCCAGGACACCGTGGCTGCCTTTTCGAACTCGCTGCGGGCCACGCAGACGCCCAGGAAGCGCGCCGGATCGCTCTGGACCAAGGCCCGGGCGCGGTCGGCGTCCTTAACTGCTTCGGCCAGATACTCGTTGAATGGACGGGCGGATCGAACTCCAGCTTCCCGCAGCACCCGCACTACGTGGGCCACTTCGGCGCCGGCGCCCGCAACCCCAGTGCTCTCGATCGCGCTTTTGGTGAGGTTCAGCTCGGCGTAGCGCACATCGATGCTAGCGATCTGCCGGCTGTACGAGGCGATCAGGGTGGCCAGCCGCTGGTGCAGGACCGGGGAGAGCGGATCTGCGAGATCGGCTTCCGCCGCCTCGGTGAGCGCCGGGTGTTGCGCCAGGTATTCCCGCTGGTGTTCGCCTTTCGCGATGAATTCCTGCAGGCGGCGGGCGTCCTGCTCGAGTTGAGCGGCCCGCTCGATCTCGGCCTTGGAATCCTGGCGCAGTCGCTTGGCAGCGTCCAGCTGCTGCGTGCGAGTGGCTCGGTGCGTGTCTCGTTCGCGTTCATGCTGTGTGGCCACGTGCTGCCAGTTGGCGGCCGCGGCGCCGACTTCCGCCTCCACTGAGTCGATCAGTCCTTCGCGCACAAAGGTCTCGAGTCGCTGGGCCCGGCGGGTCTCGGCGTCTTTCAGGGCCGATTGCTCCCGGGACAGGGAACGCTCCCTCTGGTCGGCAGCCTCGCGCGATTTCTTGAGGTCGATGCGCCGGTTCTCCCGGGCCGTGTGCCGGTCGGCGAGTTCTTGCAGGAGCCCGCCCAGGCGCTTTTCTTCCATGAACAGCGCGGTGCGCAGCAGCGAACCCTGCACTTCAGCGTGGTCCTTGATCGGCTTCAGTCCTTCGGCTTGTGCCGCTGCCACCGTCTCGAGATCCTTGATCCGCTGTTCGCAGGTGAGGATGTCCTTTTGCAGGATGGCCGCGCGCACGAACCGTTCCTTGCCCTGCAGGTCCTTCACCCGACCGTCTGCCGCTTCGCGCTCAAGCTTGGCGATCTCCTGCTTTTTCTGGTGCAGCACGTGCATCGCAGTGGCGTGTTCTCGTGCCAGGCGCCCGCCCTCGGCGTCGGCCTGCTGTCGGATCTGCGAATGCAGTCTTTCGTCCTTGCGGTGTTCTTCCTCGGCGAGGGCGGCCGCGGCTTGGCGGTCCTGCAGTGCGAGGCTGGCGAGCGCCCCTTGCAGTTGCACGCGCCCCTGCTGGACCAGGGAGTCCAGGTAGGTTCGGGACGCGTCGGCGAACGTGGACATCCGGCCTCTGAAAACCGTGAGCTGGTTGAAGCGGGCTTGGTACTCGGGCTTGCGACTGTGCTTCTCGCAGACTTCGACTACGAGCTTGCGTGCCTCGTCCGTCCGGGTGGTGTCCAGCGTCAGTGAGAAGAAGCGGTGGATGAACTCCGACTCGTTCTTCAGGCGGATAAACGCATCGAAGCCACCCTCCTGCGCCGAAAACCCGACCTGCATCTGCAGCATTTCAAGATCGATGAGGCGCTCGACGCGCAGGTGCTTCTTCCACTCCGCTTGGTTTTTGACGAAGAAGACGTCGGGGTTGGCGGCCTTTTTCTCCTGCAGCCACCGCGACACCTCGGCGAGGTTGGCGGCCGGCACGGGGCCCAGCTTGGGCGCCGGCAGGTCTTCTAGCCTCAGGTCTGCCTGCTCTTGGAAGGAGAAGAAGATGCGGTCCACCTCTGCTGGCTCCACAGTGGCCTTGACGGACACGGCTTGGCCGACGACGAGGCGGTACGGCCTACCCTTGGCGGTGCGGGACGGCAGCACCCATTCGACAGCGATGAAGCCCGGGACGCCGGTCTGGTCGAAGTACTGGGAGAAGCGGTTGTTGGGTTCCTGCAGGTGCTTGAGGAACTTGTTCTGCTCGGTCTCGAAGCAGGAGAACAGCAAGCTCATCAAGGTCGTTTTGCCCCCTCCGTTCTCCAGGTGGAGGATGGTGTCGGTCGGCTCACCAGTGACCGGATCGGTCAGCGGCAGGATCTCGCCGTCGAACCAGGCCGTGCGATAGCCGCAGTGCCCCAGATAGATGCGACTCATTCGCTGCATTTGGTTCTCCTAGCGCCGCGTCGTGCAGAGTTGGGCCATCTCGAACAGGCGGCGCAGTGCGACCTCCCGCAACTGAACCCGAAGTCGATGCGTGGCGGTGTAGCTGGCCTGCGGGTCGTCTTCCGTGCCGCGGTCAAGCCGAACCAGGCCGCCATCCACCATTTGGTTCAAGGCGATCTTGACGATGCCCGCACCTGACGAAGGCGCTGCCCGAACGCTTTCCCGCAGGCTTTGCGGCAGCGCGCAGACCGCCTCCCAGCCCGGGGCCAGGTCCAGCGGCACGTCTGCGGGCAGCGGCTCGGCGTCCTTCAGACGCTGTGCCAGGCTGTAGAGCGTGTCGCGGCAGACCGCGATCGTGACCGGCGGCGGGATGAGGCTGTCGTCGTCCAGGGAGTCGCTGGTCGGAAAGAAGGCCGCGCAGATGGAGATGTGCGCCAGCACCAGGGCTGCCCTGTGGGGCTGCTCCATTCCGTGAGCGCGGATGTCGCCCAGCCGCACGGCGAAGCGGCTTTCCCGCGATTCGGGCACCAGCACCAAGCCTCGAAGCTCACTGGCGTCCAAGATCTGCAGGGTGAATCCGGTGGCGATGTCCTCGCACATGCGCCGGAAGCCGGCGTCCACGCGAAACAGCGCGGCCAGCTCCCGGTACTCCGTGTCGCCGGCGGTGGTCAGGTTGGTCTGCAGGGCCTTGTAGATCAAGGTCGCCGCATTAGTCACAGTCGGTTCGGGTCCGTTCACTGCCCCTCCTTCCTGAAGAACTCAATGTTGTCGCCGCGCACGAAGTCCAGCACGAATTCTTCCCCGACCTTGCGGGCCACCATGCCCTCGAAGGTGTTCTCGCTTTGGGCAAAGGACTGGTAGAGGATGAAGACCAGGCAGCGCTGGGCGGCCGCAGAAAGGCCCTCGTCCCGCGCGAGCTCCAGCAGGTAGTCGACCTGCCACGCCGGTGCGCCTTCGAACTTGCCGGCGAGCCAGTTGCGGGTCTCGTCCACCAGCGCCTTCGGGAATGGGTCCGGTACCGGCACGAACTCCTCGAGCTCCCCCTCCTCTTCGGCCGCTGGGGTGTCGTCCGTTCGGGTCTCCCGCAGGATGGTGAAGGCGGTGTTCAGGTCGAACAGCTTCAGGGGCTGGGGCGGGTACAGGGCGCTGAGAAAGTCGTCGGCCTCCTGCAGGAGCACCGGCACCTGCAGCTGCATGACGTTCGGGAAGATGGCGGATTCCAAGTCCGGCAGCCCCATTGGCCGGCGCGCCCGGAACGCCGCCTTCTGCGCCGTGATGAACAGTTCGTTAGAGGCCGAGATGTCCCGCACCAGCTTCATGCGAATGTCGCTGGCGCCCCGTAGGGTCTCGCGTAACTGCACAAGGTTCTCCCGGGTGCGCAGCTCCGTGGCCTCGTGCAGGGCGTCGCCCACAGCTTGCTCCATCCGAAAGTCCTCGGCTTGGCGCTGAGTCACGTGGTTGCGGGCCTCCTCAAGGCGGCCGTGCATTTCCTTGCTCCAGTTCACCGAAGAGGGCGCCCGGTAAGCCTGCTGCAGCTTGTCGCTGATAAGTTGGCGGAATTCAATTGAGAGCTTGCGAGCACGACGGGCGATGTCCAAGGCCGCTTCGAAGCGGCCGCGGCGCACTAGGAGGTCGAGCATCTTCTCCATCAGCTCCTGGGAGTCCTCCGGCGAGAGGTCCAACATCCCCAGGTACACGAGGTACCCCTCGGCTGTCGGGGTGTACCGGTAGACGTCCTGTGGGTCTGGCTGGAACTGCACCAGCCTGAATCGGAACGTCCGCATCCTTCCCGTGGGCGCGTCAAAGTACTCCGCTTCGAACTCGCGGTGCTTGTTTGCCTTGTTGTCCAGGACATCAAGGACCGTGGTGGCAATTCTCTGCGCCTGGGAAAGTTCCAGGCTGCTGCGCATGCGGGTGGCTGTCTCCGCCAGATGCTGCAGCACCTCGGTGGAGGTGCTGCCCATGGAGATCGTGGTTGCCTCCATCATGTGATCCAGGGCCGACAGCGCCAAGTAGTGGGTGTCGATTCCGTCGAACACGCTAGATCCGTCGGCTTCCTGCACCAATGCCTTGGAGCGCTCCAACTGGAAAATGGGGCGAAAGAGCAGGATGTTGCGCTGCTGGCGCGACAAGTCCAGCAGCCCGGAGCTGCTTCTGATGGATTCGAGGGAGCCTGCGGGAAGTGAAGGCTCTTTCACGGGTCTGGCGCCCCGCGGCTGTTCTGCATGATGCTCCTCGAGATTTCGGGACGTCTACAAGCGGCCAGTGCATCCGGCAAAAGCCCAGGCTGGGGGGCTACGCCGTGCAGCAAGGCCGCTTCTATCGCCACCGATCCGCCTCCAACACGAATTCACTGCCGCTGTCTTCCGAGACTTGCCAAAGCTCGCGATTGTTCTCGTTCCAGCGCGCCACCAGATGCTTGTGGGGATGGTGCGTGCGCCCGAGTGCAGCGCACGCGACCCCGCTGGCACCACGCACGCTGGCGATCACTTCGTCGTGCAGACTCGCGTTGCTGCCGTGGTGGGGCACAACGAAGACGCCCAGATCGGGCAGGAGGTCGCGATAGCGCTGCAACCACGCCTGCCGGCCGGTGGAAGTCCACAGGTCAGCGTCGCCGGTGCTGATCCAGCCAACACGCCTGCCTCCCGGGGACGGGGCGCCCAGATAAGGACGCATCGAAGGATCACGCCCGCGCCGCCAATGCGTTCCAGTGTGCTCGCGCACGCGCCAGAAATCGCTGCGTCTAGGCCCAGAATAGACGCTCAACGACGGCTTGTTGTTGTCCGAGGAGAGCTGGCGATAGCAACCTTTGAGCGTTTCGCGCGAATCCTCGTTCTGCAGAATTGCCAGCAATCGGCGCGTGAACCGAGCGGGAGCGAGTCCCCGGTCAATGGGGATCCGGAAGGTGCTCCACACAGCGCGCCGAAACGCGATCAGCTTGGCCGGCTTGAACGGATGATAGAAAGGGATGATTCGCCAGCTCTCGCTCACTCCCTTGACGTCCGGGCCCAGTTCGACCTCGAGCTCGCAAGCGACGGATAAAGTCTGGACTTCCACAAGCTCGCCAGCAGTGCGCGTCAGCTGCGGCGCGGCTCCGTTGGTGTGTACCCGGCATGCGATCCGCCGCCCCTCCTGGTCGTTGGGCAGCAGCGGCCGCCCCTCCCCCGGCGCGTCCTCCGGGCCGGCGGGGGGAACGTCGGGGCCATCGGCACGCTGGACGAACAGCACGCGGCGCACGCCCCTGCGGGCGAGCCACGCCACCGGGTCGGTCAGGAACTGACGAAATCCTTCTGTCAGCAGTCCAGCCTCCATCTCAGCGCAGGCGATGGCCGCGATGGTCAGTGCATCCAGACAGGGCAAGACCACCGCGCCGACGTGCGACTGGGCCAGCAGCTGGTCGATCCCGTTGACATGGTCGGCATCAAGATGGGAGATGAACAGGACGTCAATCGTGGGCTGACGCAGACTACCCAGTCCGTGCTGGAAATGTTCCCGGTTGATCGAGCCGCAATCGAAGACGAAGGAAAACTCGCTCGAACGACCTCCTGGCGGACCGCTCACGATTCGGGTCACCATCAGGCCGCCTTGACCCACGGGCACTTGGCGCGTGGTCACTCGCGTGAAGCAGGAAAAACTCATCGGATAAGCTGCGGCGACGCCGGCGTTTTGAATTGTTGTTGGCGGGGCGTGCCACGATGGTCGCGCCCTCGGGAAGGACCGTCGCTGGCCCCCTGGTCAAATGCGCGTCATTCGAGCACAGCAGAGCTGGTACGGCAAGCCGTGGAGTGCCTGATCGCCGCAACCGTTACGCGGATTGCACCGCTCGCGCCGACATCATGTCGCGCACACGATGGGCAGTTGCTGCTGCGCGCGGGGGCTTCAAAGTGCTCGCCACGCCCATGCCAGCTGCTAGGCCCGTCGGGCGCGCACCCCCATCAGGCGCGCCAGTCCACGATCTGGGGCACAACAAGCTCGGCGAGCCGGCGCGTGTCTGCCCTGCTTCCGGAACACCCGAACGATAGGGAGATCGTGACCAGGCAGGCCGATTCGATCAAAGGGCGACACGTCTGCAGGAAGGCATTCACCTCCTCGTCGCTCCAGAGATCGCTCTCGAAGTAGCCATCTGCCCGGTTGAAGAGGTCCAGGCACAGGTCGAAGATGAGCGGGTGGGCCGGCTGCAGACCAGCCAGCGACTGCGCGCTCTGATGCAGGACCTGTTGCGCCTGGCCGGCAGCCAACACAGCCGCATCGATGCCGGCGTCATCATCGTCGTCCTGCAGGCAGTAGAAGTGCAACACGTCGAAGCGGCCGCGCAAGACGGCCGGCGCAATGAACGAGTCGTAGCGGATCCACCTTCCCCTGGCAATCAGAGCGGTGAGCTCCTGGAGGTCGGCACTGGCGATGCGCGTCGCCACCGCCGGCGAGCCGTGTGCGTCAAAAACGCCATCCCAGTGGTAGTCGGCATGAGCCAGCGTGAACCGATCGACCCCGCTTACAGCTCGCTGATGCTCCTAAGCGAGCAGCGCCCAGCGATGATCGTCCATCAGCCAGACCCCGCCGCCCAGATCAGCGTGATAGCTCTTGCTCGGCTTGAGCTTGTTGAACAAGACGTCTGCCACTTGTGCACTGTCTCCTTGTACGGGCCACATAAGAGATCAGCCCAGAGGGTGATTCTTGCACCGCCTCCGCTTCCGACGAGCGCTCGCTAGGAAGGCAGCTGGACTTCTCTCGTTGCAGTGAACACTCGAGGGGCAAGTTCCCGCAACACGTCCGACGGTCTCAGTGGTGTGGGGGTCCACTCGAGAGAACGCCCACGTGTTTGGCCCGCGCCCATTCCCCGTACTCCGTCTGCCGCGTCCACGTCGTGAGCTTCCACACGTGCTGGATTCGACCGCCTAGATCCGCTTCGAGGCGATCAGCGGCTTCGCGCGTGAGCGTGGAGCAGCAGCCAATCGGACTGGGCCAGCCTCTTGGATGCGACGGCTGCCAGTTCCAGTACCAGCAGGCGAACTCTCCCACAGGCACCCCCTGGGAGGTCAGCTGGGCCCCGCCTACCCCAGGCGCCATCTCGAGCTGGGGCAGGGACGCCGACGCCAGCGGCACGTAAGGAATGCGCCCGACGAAGTCCGTCTGGAGGTAACCGACATTGGCTCCGATGAGCGGGAGAACGGTCGGGACGAAGCCCAGCTCCTCCGTCCCCTCCAGCCCAAGATCAGGGCAGACGAAGGCTCGCAGGCTGTCGCGCGCCGGAGTCAGATTCCCCAGCATGTGGTCGTAGAACCCTAGCGCATGCTTTGCGTTGGGAAGTCCTTCAGCACAGACGACAGCAAAGACAGTCAGTTCCACGTGGCACAAGGGCGCATCGCCGATCGCCGCCGAAAGGTGCATGACGCGGCGATTGCCGGCGACCTCCGCCAACTGCAGGCTGTCGCGCACCAACTCCTCTTTGACGTCGGACTCCTCGTAGGTGCGCTCGTGCAGGCTTCCCGCCCAAGGTGGCGCGTCGCCAGGCGCCAACTTCAGGAACAACGGCTCGGCGGGTAGCGCCAGCAGGGCGTAGTCCACCGCCAGATGCTGCGGCATGCCCCAACGCTCCACAGCGCATGCCAGCGTACGCAGGTACGAAGACCTTGCCAGGTGCCCTTGGCGGGCGACGAACTGTGCGACGTTTTCTCGCTGGCGCCCGAGGAAGTACTCGAAGTGTCCGTCCGTGGAGCTGCTGACGCGTTCGCGCAAGACGCTGAACTCGAACGCCCATTGCCGTACGAGCGGCCGGCCGGAGGATTCCTCTAGCCGCTCGAGCGCATGCGCGAAGGCAGGGGGGATGAACGTTCCAGCACGCAGCGCCTTTTCCTCGCCGCGCAAATCAAGCAACTGCGGCGCCGGCCCCGCGTGACATCCGGACCAGGAGGGTAGGACCGTGGGATTGCCGCTGGCCAGCGACACCAGTACATCCGATGCGAGGGAGGGCTGTGGAATCACGCGCCGAACGCGGGAGATCATTTCAGGCCGTACCTGCGCAAGCGCGAGCGCGCACAGCGCCTCCAGACACTCGGACTCCAGCTCGCGGGTGCCGATCCACTCCAGCACGGCCTCCTCGAACACGTACGCGGTCTGCGGATTCGCCAGCGCCTGTGCGAGAGCCTGAATCGTGACCAGCTTGCCCGTGGGGACCGGCAGGCCCAGGCGGGCCACTCCGATGTCGGCGATCTGTCGAGGCGTCATACGCCCGGCTCCTGCCACCACGCCGGCCGCTGCAGGGGCTGGCTGTCGAATTCCTCCAGCACGGTATCGACCATCGCGACCAGCACGCTCCTGGCGCGCGCGAGCTCTCCCACCTCCAGCAGCAGGCGCACCAAGCCCGCATCCGGGATAGCACGTCTTCGTTCGGGGTAGCGCGGCGGCGGCAGGGTAGATCGCGCCAGGAATTCGGCCCAGCGTTGGGGATAGAACCTTCCCACGAGGGCCAGACGCCTTTCCGAATCGGAATGGCCGTAGTAGTGCTCCGACCAGCCATAGCGCTGCTGATGTGCCCTTACCAGCCAGGCGAAAGCTTGGTCCGGCCCCTGCAGCCGGCGGGACAGATCAAACGCTGGATCGAACAGTTCGCTTGCACGCAAAGGCTCCCTGTCGCTTCTGGCCACGTCCTCTACGGCGCTCAGAAGGTCGATCCCGCAGCCCTGTCCCTCCCAGTATTCGAACCAACTGCGAATGGCCCTGGATTGGGATGTGTACTGCCCGGCAGCCTCCACAGCGGCGAGGAACTCTGTCAGGCGCGTTGGCGGAAAGTCCGCCACGCTCGGCATCGGCGGCTTCTCAGCTCCAGCACCTTTGGGCAGGCCGTCGATCTCCGTCACCTTGTGCGGCTCGTCTGCCGCATCGCCATCGGCCAAGTCCTGCCGATCCCACAAGCGGACCGGCGAGGCTTCGGCGGCCCCTTCGGGTGCACGCGCTCGAGCTCGCAGCGCTTGCACGCTGTGCTCGCCAGAGGCGAAGGCCAGTGCGACCGCAGCTTCAGGACAGTGCAACTCCACTTTCTCGGCAAAAGCGGCGAAGGTTCGATCGGCGTGGTACCACTCACCCCGTACCAGCCAGTGGCGGTAGTAGCGCACATACACGTCCGGAAGCAGCTTCAACAGCAAGGCTGCCAGGTCGGAGGGACGGGCCCCCGAATCCTCCGTCATCGTGTCGATCTGGTCGAAGACCGGGGCGAGCTTAGCAATCGCCTGGACGGCCGCCGACGCATCGCGTTCGGCGACGTCCTCCACAGCCTGCAGCAACCTGGCCAACCCGGGATCCTTGCGCCAGCCGAACCCGATTGCGTACCGGTAGGTACCCACCAACAGCTCACGAGCCAAGTCCGGCAAGTCGTACGCCGTCGCCCAGCTGCACAGATCCGCCAGGACCCCGGCCTTCTCATTGAAGGGCCCAACGGTGCTGCGGACATCCCTCGCCTGCTCTTGGATGTGCGCTCGTGCCGTCTGCGCATCCAGCAACTGGTACCTGCGCATGAGGAAAATCTCTTGCCAGTGCTCCAGAGCGAACAGCTCGGATTGTCGGCAGGCGGCCCACTCCGCGGCGCTCACGTGCGTTGCGCCGCTGCGCAAGCGCGCGAGCAGGAAGAGATCGGCGGTAATCAGCACCAGGGCCTTGCGCACGGCGCGCAGGTCGGCCCAGCTCTCATGGTCATTGGTGGCGGGCCGCTCTCCGCTGACGACCCGGTACACCAGCGACACCGGCGGCACGTCCCCCCTGGCCAGCACCGCCGCGGTGGTCTGGGCGGCGGCAGCAAGGCGGCGCAGCATCGCCGAAAGCCACTTCCTGCCGGTCTGAATGCCCAGGCCGCCGGGATCGGACGCGCCACGCAGCACTAGGCCGCGGGCCATGGCTGCGAAGAAGGCGCGGTGCAGGTAGCGCGCGAAGTCCGCATCGTCATCGCTGCCAGTGCGCGCCTGCAGGGCGGGGTGGACCGCCAGCGCGGGGATGAACGCAGTGCGCTGCCGGTCGTACAGCAGCGCCCAGCAGGCTGACAAGGGATGCTTGTCGAAACGCTGGAACTCCTTCCATTCGTGGAGTCCCGCGCGGGCCCAGCCGGCGACCCGCACTGCCTGCGTTTCCAGCACACGCCGCAGGCGAGCCGGCATCGGCAATCCGCTGAAAGCCATGATGCAAGCCAGATCGTCGCCGCCGCTTGCACTGGCCAGGAACTGGTCAAACAGTTCCTCAGCGCTTCGGTGCCTTCTGAGCTGCGTCAGCACGCGCTCGGGCTCGTACTTGCCGGTTCCGGCTGCCACTTGGAGGTAGCGCTCGATAGCTTCGTCATAGTCGCGCGGCTCCATGGTGCCGGCACGAATGCGGTCATTGATCCTGCCGCGCATGCGCTCCTGCACCTCGCCGGCACGCTCCACCTGGCCCAGTGACAGGTAGAGGGTAGCGAGCTGCTGCAACTCTGGGAGGCTGGACTGGCTCGCTCTGGAGGCCATGAGCAGCGCCGGATAGGGGTCCGCAGTCAGGCGCAGCGCGCAATCGTGGAGCATGTCTGCGTCATCGAGCTGATACGTCAGGCCGTTCTCCACCCGATGCTTGAGTGCCCGCTTTTGAATGGCCAGCTCGTAATTGCCCGCGCCAAACGCGACCTCTTCTGCAACCTCCAGGATGCGCACGATCTGGCCTACCTCGTAAGCACGCACCAGGGCATCCAACACCCATTGCCTGGTGGTGCCGGCCAGAAGATTGCCCTGCTCGCCGGCGCGCGACTCGTACAGCCACACCCAGGCCCAGCGCAGGTATTCCGGCGCTTGTGCAGCAAGCCACGCCTGCACGCGCGGCAGCAGCGCGCCCACACGCTGTGCATGGTCGGGTTGTTGAGCGATGAAGACGTACAAGCTGCCGTGAAAGGCGATCAGTCCCGCATCCACCGTGGCCAGCAGATGGCCAATTTCCGCTTCCAGGTTGAGGTCGCCGACGCCCAGGCACTCTTCCAGAGCTCCCGCTGGCCAGATGAAACTGTCCTCCGCGAGCAGGTGCAGGGCGTCCCGAGCGCCCCAGGAAAGCCGCTGCCAAAGTGCCTTGTAGTACGCGCGCGCATCCCCATGCGGAGCCGCATCCATCTGCTGCACCAAAGCAGGAGAAAGCACGCGATGCTCATGCGCGAGCTTCATGAACGTGTAGGTCAGTACCAGGGGATGGCCTTCGCTCGACGCTTGGAACGCTTCGGCCAAGGAGCCCAGTTGGCGATCGGCAGGCACCTCGGGCGGCAATTCGAAGATGCCCGCTTCGTGCTGGGCCTGCAGCCACGCGGCGACGGAGGGCAGCTGCATCCGCGGCAACTCCACCCAGTCCGGCGGGTCGACAAAGCGCGCCATGCGCCGGGGCAGTTGATCCTCTCCTACGCGCTGGGTGCCCAGCACCAATGTGGTACCGGCAGGAACGGGAAGAAGCTGTGCGAAGAGTTCGTTCATGGGCGAGATCTCCTCGTCGTTCTCGCGCCAAACATGATCCAGGCCATCGACGACCACGATTAGCCGCTTGCCTTGCGCGACACAGTCCTGCCCACAGGCAGCGATCCAGCTTCGCAGGTGCTCGGGCCGATCGTCCAGGTGCGCCACCGCGTGCGAAAACGCGGTCTCCATCTGCGCCATTAGGGACCGGCCAACGTTCTTGAGGCTGAAGCGATCCGACGCGTCCTGCAGATCGAGAAAATAGTGGTGTCGGATGGTGGCCACGCCGCGGGCCTGGAGCTGCGCGCAGACATAGCTCAAGAAGGTGCTCTTGCCTTGCCCAGGGGAGCCCCACAAGACCCGCAGCTCCCAGGCGCCGGCCTGAGCCTGATCAAGAAATTCTTGTGCGAATTCCGGATCCGGCGGCAGATAGCCTGCAGGAATTCGGAACTCCTGGTCCAGCGGCCGAGGCCGCCGCTCCGAGATCGTGCTGCGCAGGACCTGCAAGGTGATGCGCCCGTCAGGCGCGGGTGCGTTCTTGTGGATGCTCCATTCGATGGCACGGCGGAACAGGTTCAACCAACCCAGGTGATCCGTGTGTCGGCTCTCCAATGCCGCAGACACGACTCCCATCAGCGACTCGTAGCCGACGTAGCTATGCGAAAACTCGAACCTGTCGAAGAACAAGGCAGCTTGCTCGGCCCCTCCCACGTGCGGCTCGATGACCTTGCGCAAGTCCTCTGGCAGCGAGTGCCAGCGCACCTTCCCCGCAGCAAGGTGCGCCGCAAACGCCGCATCAGGCCGCCTGTTGGTGACCAGTCGCACCTCACCCAGTCGCTCCAAGCCGACGCGAAAGGCCGCACTCGACCACTTCTCGAGCAATGACGTGCCGCGCTGCCCCTTGCGCGCGGTCAGCCAGTCCCACGACAGAGCGTAGTCGGGCTCGAACTCGCCGACCGTGAACTTAACCTGCGTCAGTTCCATCCGGCCGTCTGCTCGCAGGGCCACGAGGTCGTCCAAGCCCCGTGCGTCCGGCTCGTCATCTGCTTCGAACTTTACCCAGGTGTACAACGTGGGCGTGTCCAGCCAGTCGCACAGGACCTTGACCCCGACCAGGGTCTGGTAGACGTAGCCACTGGCCGGTATCGCGCTGCGCTTGATGCCCCCTGTCACCGGGCCCCCTCTCGCAAAGCATCTCCTAATCCCATAGCTTGGATCTGACGCTTAGTGCATCTGCCGCAGCGCGCCGTCGGTGTCCTGTGGACAGACCCTCCGTTGTCAAAGCAACTGTGGATCGGTACCAGCTGGCTGCCATGAGCCAAGGTGCACGCCAGACGCCGTCGAAGTACCCCTAAAGGAAAAGGCCGGCCCGCGATGCGGGCCGGCAAGGAAAGGCAGGGCGTCGCGCGAGGTAGAGGCCACAAGCGACGTCACGGCAGTCAAAGCCGCCCCCCCACCGCCGAGCAGTGTAAATCAGCCCCCGCGCGCCGCTGCACCAACGCGGTCCGCACCGCCCCACGCTTGGAGACGCCAATGAAGATGCCGCGCGGGACTGTGACTTGCGCGTCGCCGTGAGTTCGCCGAGAAGGCGCAGCGCTGTCGCGCAGACTAGCTGCTGTAGTGCTTGCCCTGATGCTCCCTGGGCGGAGTCGATCGTCATCGCATCCGGGGGCGGCTGCATCGCCGACATCACGGCCTCACCGCGCTTGGGCTACAGCTCTGTTACAAAAACCGCGCGTTTCTTGAGGGGGCTGAGTACCGGCCAATGGGAGCGATTTTGCGGACTAGCCCGGAGCGGTTCCGTCAGAGGAGAAATTCGCCTTCCGACCGACTCGATTTCACCTTCTGGTCGTCCCGAATTTCACCTTCTAATGCAGTCTCGCAAACAGCAGCCGGGGGCCGCGCAGGTCACTCCACCGTGACCGACTTGGCGAGGTTTCTGGGCTTGTCCACGTCCGTTCCCCTCGCGCAGGCCGTGTGGTACGCCAGCAGCTGCAGCGGCACCACGTGCAGCAGCGGGCTGAGCGGCCCGTAGTGCTCGGGCATGCGGATGACATGGATGCCCTCCTCGCTCTCAATTCGGGTGTCGGCGTCGGCCAGCACGTACAGCACGCCGCCGCGGGCGCGCACTTCCTGCATGTTGCTCTTGAGCTTTTCCAGCAGGGCGTCGTTCGGGGCGACGGTGACCACCGGCATCTGGCTGGTCACCAGCGCCAGCGGGCCGTGCTTCAACTCGCCGGCGGCGTAGGCCTCGGCGTGGATGTAGGTGATCTCCTTGAGCTTGAGAGCACCCTCCAGCGCGATCGGGTAGTGCAGCCCGCGGCCCAGGAACAGCGCGTTCTCCTTGGCAGCGAAGTGCTCGGCCCAGCCGATGATCTGCGGCTCCAGCGCCAGCACCGCGGCCAGCGCCGCCGGCAGGTGGCGCATGGCCTTCAGGTGCGCCGCTTCCTGCGATTCGGTCATGCGCCCCTTGACGCCGGCGATCGCCAGCGTCAGCAGGAACAGCCCGGCCAGCTGGGTGGTGAAGGCCTTGGTCGACGCCACGCCGATCTCGGCGCCGGCGCGCGTGACGTAGGCCAGCTTGCACTCGCGCACCATGGCCGAGGTCGCGACGTTGCACACCGTCAGCGTGTGCGACATGCCCAGCTCGCGCGCGTGGCGCAGCGCCGCCAGCGTGTCGGCGGTCTCGCCCGACTGGCTGATGGTCACCACCAGCGTGCGCGGGTTCGGCACCGATTCGCGATAGCGGTACTCGCTGGCGATCTCCACCTGGGTCGGGATCTTCGCGATGCCCTCCAGCCAGTACTTGGCGGTGCAGCCGCTGTAGTAGCTGGTGCCGCAGGCCAGGATCAGCACCGAGTCGATCTCCTTGAAGACCGAGTAGGCGCCGTCGCCGAACAGCTCCGGCACCACGGCTTGCACACCCTCCAGCGTGTCGGCGATGGCGCGCGGCTGCTCGAAGATCTCCTTCTGCATGTAGTGGCGGTAGGGCCCGAGTTCGGCGGCGCCGCTGTGCGCCTGCACCGTGCGCACCGGGCGGCTGGCGGGCTTGCCGGCGGCGTCCTCCACCCAGTACTTGCCCAGTTGCATGTCGACCACGTCGCCTTCTTCCAGGTAGACGATCTGGTCGGTCACGCCGGCCAGCGCCATCGCGTCGCTGGCCAGGAAGTTCTCGCCGCCCTCCTTGCCCACGCCCAGGATCAGGGGCGAGCCGGCGCGCGCGCCGACCACCCGCAGCGGCTCGTCCTTGCAGAACACGGCAATCGCATAGGCGCCATGCAGTCGCCCGACCGCCGACTTCACCGCCTCGAACAGGTCGCCCTCGTACAGGCTGTCCACCAGGTGGCAGATCACCTCGGTGTCGGTCTGGCTGGAGAAGTGGTAGCCCTTGGCCTTGAGCGCCCGGCGCAGCTCGTCGTGGTTCTCGATGATCCCGTTGTGCACCAGCGCGATGCGGCCGGGCCGGTCGGCCGCGTGCTCGCCGGGTCCGTGGCTGAAGTGCGGGTGGGCGTTGTGCACCGCCGGCGCCCCGTGGGTGGCCCAGCGCGTGTGGGCGATGCCGGTCGTGCCCTCGATGCCCTCGCGGTCCACCTGCGTCAGCAGCTCGGCCACCCGCGCGGTGCTGCGTGCCCGGCGCAGGCCGTTGTCGTAGACGGCCACGCCGCAGGAGTCGTAACCGCGGTATTCCAGCCGCTGCAGGCCCTGCACGAGGACGGGGACGATGTTCCGGGTCGAGACGGCGCCGACGATGCCACACATGGTTGATTGCTCCTGAACGGTGCGCAACTGTATGAGGCCCATCAAGAAATCAATGGTCTCATTTCGAATCCTATTGAAAGTTTCTTTCTATGAGTTAGATTGGCGGAACTTCATTTCAAATTATCAGGCTGCTTGTGGATGATCTTTCACTCGATGCCATCGACATGGCTCTTTTGGACCAGTTGCAGCAGGACGCCTCCCTGACCAACCAGGCCCTGGCCGAACGGGTGCACGTCTCGCCGCCCACCTGCCTGCGGCGGGTCAAGCGGCTGGTCGACGCGGGACTGGTCGAGCGCCAGGTCGCGATCCTCGACCGCGACCGGCTCGCCCGGCTGGCCGGCTACGGCCTGGACGCCGTCGCCGAGATCACCCTGGACCGCCAGGACGACGCCGCCATGGCGGCGTTCGAAGCCAAGGTGGTGGCCGAGGCGGCCGTGCAGCAGTGCTACCGGGTGTCGCCGGGGCCGGACTTCATCCTGGTGGTGCATGCGCCCGACATGCCCGGCTACCTGGCGCTGGCGCAGCGGCTGTTCACGGCCGACGCCAACGTGCGCAACGTGAAGGCCTTCTTCGCCGTGAAGCGGGCCAAGTTCGACCCGCGCCTCGTGCTGCCCCGGCCCGCGCGCGGCTGAGGCCCTACTTCGGCGCCTTCTTCGGCCGCTGCCAGCCGGCGATGCTGGCCTGCTTGCCGCGCGCCACCGACAGCACGCCCGGCGCGGTGTCCTTGCTGATGGTGGAGCCGGCGCCCACGGTGCCGCCCTTGCCGATGGTCACCGGCGCCACCAGCACGCAGTTGCTGCCGATGTGCACATCGTCCTCGATCACGGTGCGGTGCTTGTTGGCGCCGTCGTAGTTGGCGGTGATGGAGCCGGCGCCGTAGTTGACGCGCTCGCCGACCACGGCGTCGCCCAGGTAGGCCAGGTGGTTGGCCTTGGCACCGCGCGCGAGGGTGGAGTTCTTCACCTCGACGAAGTTGCCGATGTGCACCTCGGGGCCCAGCTTGGCGCCGGGCCGCAGCCGTGCGAAAGGCCCGACCAGGGCGCCCTCGCCCACCTGCACCTCGCCCTTCTCGCCGTCGATGTAGCAAAAGGGGTGGATCACGGCGCCGGCGCCGATGGCGGCGTTGGCGATCACGCAGTTCGCGCCGATGCGCGCGCCCTCGCCGAGCACGACGCGGCCCTCGAACACGCAGCCGACGTCGATCTCCACGTCGGCGCCGCAGTCCAGCGTGCCACGCACGTCCAGCCGGGCCGGGTCGGCCAGCCGCACGCCCTGCTCCATCAGCGCGCGCGCCTGGCGCAACTGGAATGCACGCTCGAGCTCGGCCAGTTGCAGCGGGCTGTTGACACCCTCCACCTGCACCCGGTCGTCGCAGTCGATGGCGACCACCGCGACGCCGTCGGCCACCGCGTGCTTGACCACGTCGGTCAGGTAGTACTCGCCCTGGGCGTTGTCGTTGGTCAGGCGCGCCAGCCAGCGCTTGAGCAGCCGGTTGGGCACGGCCATGAAGCCGGTGTAGATCTCCCGGATGGCGCGCTGGCCCTCGTCGGCATCCTTGTGCTCGACGATGGCGCGCACGCCGTCGCCCTCGCGCACGATGCGGCCGTAGCCGGTGGGATCGGGCAGTTCCACCCCCAGCAGGGCCAGGCGTTCGCCGCCGCAGGCGTCCACCAGCGGCTGCAGCGTCTCCGGCTGGATCAGCGGCACGTCGCCGTTGAGGATGAGCGCGATGCCGTCGTCCGGCAGCTGCGGCAGCGCCTGCTGCACGGCGTGGCCGGTGCCCAGTTGCGGCTCCTGCCGCACGAACACGGCGGCCGGCGCCACCGGCCGCACCGCGTCCTCGACCTCCTGCGCGCCATGGCCGGTGACCAGGATGGTGCGGCGCGCGCCGAGCCGCGCGGCGCAGGCCAGCACGTGGTCCACCAGCGCACGGCCGGCCAAACGATGCAACACTTTGGGCCTGCGGCTCTTCATGCGCGTGCCCTTGCCGGCGGCCATGATGACCACGTCCACTGCTGTCATGTCAATCCCTTTGCTCCTGGCGCGCACGGCGCCCCGCATGGCGCGAATTATCGGCTTGATGAGTCTTGCGCTGGCGCTGGCCGCCTGCAGCACGCTCAAGCTCGGCTACAACGCGCTGCCGGAGGTGGCGTACTGGTGGCTGGCGCGCTACGTCGATTTCGAAGGCGAGCAGGGCCGCCACGTGCGCGAGGACCTGCACCGGCTGCTGGCCTGGCACCGCGGCGCCGAGTTGCCGCGCATCGCCGCGCTGCTGCAGCGCATCGAGCAGCAGGCCGGCGCCGACACCACGGCCGAACGGGTCTGTGCCTTCGAGGGCGACCTGCGCGAGCGCTTCCTGGCGCTGCGCAACCAGGCCGAACCCATGATCGCGGCGCACGCCCTGACCCTCTCGGCGGCCCAGCTGCAGCACCTGGAGCGCCGCTACGAGCGCATCAACCGCGACTACGAGCGCGACTGGCTGCACCTGTCGGCCGGCGAGCAGGTCGACAAGCGCCTGAAGCAGATGCGCGAGCGGGCCGAGCGGTTCTATGGCCACCTGGGCGAGCGCCAGCTGGCGGCCCTGCGCCAGCAGCTCGAGCGCTCTGCGTTCAGCCCAGCCCTGTTCCATGCCGAGCGCCAACGCCGCCAGCAGGACACGCTCGCGGTGCTGCGCCGGCTGACCGCGCAGCCGCCCGAGCAGGCACGGACCGCGGTGCACGGGCTGCTGGAGCGCTTCGGCGCCTCGCCCGATCCGGCCTGGCGCGCCTGGCAGCAAGTCGCAGCGCAGGAAACCTGCCGCCAGGTCGCGGCCTTGCACAACGCCACCACGCCCGAGCAGCGCGAGCACGCCGCGCGCCGCCTGCGCAGCTGGCAGCACGACCTGGCCGAGCTGGCGGCAGACCGCCCATGAGTGCGGCCGCGGGCAGCGGCCGCATGGCGGTGGTGTGGCGCTTCGCCGCGGCCACCTCGCTGATCATGCTGGCCTTCGCGATGACGGCGCCGGTGCTGGCCGTCAGCCTGCAGCAGGCCGGAGCCAGTCCGGCCGAAGTCGGGCTGTTCGCCATGGTCCCGTTCGCGATGGTGGGGCTGCTGATCCCGCTGGTGCCGCGGGTGATTGCCCGCTGGGGGGTGGTGCGCACCTACCGGGCCGGTTGCGCGCTGGACCTGGTCGGCGCCGCGCTGTATGCGCTCACCGACCACTGGCTGCCGTGGACGCTGGGCTCGGTGTTCATCGGCATCGGGGCGGCCGCGCTGTGGAACGCCACCGAGGCGCTGCTGGCGCGCGAAGCGCCGCCGCAGCAGCGCGGGCGGGTGATGGGGCTGTACCAGACGCTGCTGGGCGCCTCGCTGGCGATCGGGCCTTTCCTGCCGGGTTTGCTGGGATGGGGGGCGCGTCCGGTGCTGTGGGCCGGCGCCGTGCTGGTGGCGCTGTGCGGCCTGATCGCCGCAGCGATCCCGGCGCACGCGACCAGCGAGCCGCCGCCCGGCCAGGCGGGCACCTGGGAAGCCATCCGCCGGGTGCCGCTGCTGGTGCTGATCGCCTTCAGCGGCGGGGTGTTCGAGGCCGGCCTGGGCTCGATCAGTGCCGCCCATGCCTCGGCGATGGGACTGAGCCTGAGCGCCGCCGCGACCGTGGCCGGCGCCATCGGCATGGGCAGCTTCGCCTGCCAGTACCCGGCGGGGCTGGCCGCCGATCGGTTCGCGCTGCGCAGCGTGTTCACCGTGGCCGCGCTGCTGCTGCTGGCCTCCAGCGTTGCGCTGGCCTTCACGCCGCAGTGGCCCTGGCTGCTGTGGGGCGTGGGCGCGCTGTGGGGCGCGGTCGGGGGTGCGCTCTACACGCTGACCATGGTGGAGGTCGCCCATGTGTTCGCAGGGCGCGCCACGGCGGGCGGCGCGGCCGCGATGATCACCGGCTACACCGCCGGCGGCACGGCCGGCCCGGTGGCCGCCGGCGCCGCGCTGCAGTGGGGCGGCATCGGCGGCATGGCCGCCGCACTGGGCCTGCTTGCCGCCGCCACGGTGGTGGCGGCGCGCAGCGTGCGGGATTGAACGCGCGCCATCCGGCGCCCGCCTTGGCGGGGCGCCGGCGGAGGAAACAGCGCAAGGCGCCTGGCGGTCAGTGCTCGCCCTTGGAGTGCGAGCGGCCCTCGCGCTCGGCTTCCTTCATCTCGCGCGCTTCGCGTTCCGAGCCCGGCTGGGCCGCCTGGGCGTCGGCCTTGACGTCGTGCGACTGCAGGTACTGCTCGGTGCGCCGGTTGTACTCGCGCGTGCCTTCGTAGCTGCCCTCGCCCATCTGCTGCTGCGGCTTGCCGGCCGATTGCTGCTGCTGGGAGCCCGATCGCTGCTGCGGGGCCTGCTGGCCAGCGTGGCGCTGGGAGGAACGCTGGGACTGGCCCTGCTGCGGCTGCTGCTTTTGCTGGGGCTGCTGCTGCCCGTGTTGCTGCTGCTCTTGCTGTCCTTGCTGCTGCTGGCGCTGCTGCGAGCTTCGCTGCTGCTGGTCCTGCTGGCGTTGCGGTTGCTGCTGTTGCTGCTGCTGGGACGACTTCTTGCCTTGGTTCATGGCCATGCTCCTTGGGGGAAAACACCACCATAGGGAACACGGCAGCGCTGCGCAGTCGGCGCACAGCGCGCGATCCGTCGGAACACGCCGACAGTCGCGCAGCCCGGTCGGCCGCGCGACTGTTCAGCCGGGGCTCACTGCTGGAGCTGGGCCCACATTTCCTTGTCGCGCTCGGCGGTCCAGATGCGCGGGTTCTTGATGCCGCGCGCCTCGTCGTAGGCGCGGCTCACGTCGAACGGCAGGCAGTGCTCGTAGATGAACACATGGCCGAACACCGGGTCCATGCTCTTGCGGGTGTGCGCCATCGCGGCCTTGAGGTCCATGTTGGCGGCGGCAGCCTCTTTCGCCGCCGCGAACAGCGTCTCGACCCAGCGCTTGGTGTAGTCCAGCGCCTTGTTGACCTGCGCGTTGCCCCTCATCGCCTCGCCCCGGCCGGGAACCAGGGCCTCGGCCCCGAGGGCACGCAGCGCCTCCAGCGTGGCCGGCCATTCCTCCAGGTGGGCGTCGCCGGTATAGACGCCCGCTTCGTACTCCACCAGGTCGCCGGAGAACAGCACCTTTTCCTCTTCCACCCAGGCGATGGTGTCGCCGCGGGTGTGGCCCGGGCCGGGGTGCCAGACCTGCACCTTGACGCCGCCCAGGTCCAGCGTCAGCCGGCCGGACACCTCGCCCTTGGCCGGGTCGCCGCCGCCGATCACCAGCGTCGGCCAGGTCAGGCCCGGCACCGATTCGGCGTTGCGGAACAGGCGCGGGAAGCGCTCCATCTCCGACTGCATGTCCTCCTTGCCGCGCTCGACGATCAGCTCGTAGGTGCCCTGGCTGGCGATGATCTCGGTGGCGCCCTCGGCGGCGTAGGCGCTGGCGCCCAGCACGCGCACGGCGTGGTAGTGCGTCAGCAGCACGTACTTGATCGGCTTGTCGCTGACGGTGCGGATGCGGGCGATCAGGTCGCGCGCCATGGCCGGGGTGGCGGTGGCGTCGCTGACCAGGATGAACTGGTCGCCGATGATCACGCCCGAGTTGGGGTCGCCCTCGGCCGTGTAGGCCCAGCAATGCGGCGACAGTTGCTCGAAGGTGATCTGCTTGTCGGCCAGGTCGGCCTGGCTGGCGAAGGCTTTGGACACGGTGGGGCTCCTGCGATCCGGATGCAAAGCAGGCGATTCTACTTACCGTAATCCATTACGGAATGTTGAACGGCCGAATGCCCTCACCGCTCCTTCGGGGCGGGCTCACCCGGCCGTCCACCGCGGCTCACATCGCGCAGCAGCGATCGGGCTGCGGGCGCGACCGCGCACCGCCCAGCGCCAGGCCGGCGAGCGCCGCCAGCAGGCGCCAGCCGGCCTGCCCGGCCAGCACCAGCGCGCCGTGCAGCTCGCGCCAGGACTGCGCCACCGCCTGCCGGCGCGGCACACGGACCTCCTGCACCTGCGGCGCCAGGTCCCAGCTGAAGAACGCCGGCGCACGGCGCTGGTTCGACTCCAGCACCAGCCGCTGCCCCGCGCGCACCCGCACCTGCTGGCCCGCCGCCAGCACCCGGTCGCCCAGGTCGTTGAGCGGACCGGCATGGGGCCCGTCGAAGGTCAGCCAAATGCCGCCTCCGGCCACGCGCAGCAGGCTGTCCTCGCGCGGGCGCAGCGTCACGGCGCGGCCGGCATCGAGCCGCCAGGTGCCCGGCAGGGCGGCCGTCGATTGTTGCGATTGCGTCAGCGTGAGGGTGCTCATGGCGATCTCCTGGGAGGCGTTTCGGGGTGAGTGGATGATCGGGCGCGCGCGGTTGGCAGTCCAATGAAATGCAGCTAGGCTATTCATTCGCTTCCCGCATCAATCCCGAGCCCGCCGCCGCCAGCCCGTCCATGCTGCATTCCCAGACCCACCTGCGCAGCCGCCCGATCGCGGCCGGCCACCTGCGCGCCTTCGAGGCGGTGGCCCGCCACCTGAACTTCCGCGCCGCCGCCGAGGAGATGGCGCTGACGCAATCGGCGGTGAGCCGGCAGATCCAGTCGCTGGAAGACGAGGTCGGCGTGCCGCTGTTCCTGCGCCACACGCGGGCGGTCGAGCTCACCGGCGCCGGCGCCCAGCTGCTGGCGGCGGTGTCGCAGTCGCTGCCGCGCATCGACGCCGCCGTGCGCCAGATCCGCCACAACGCCGGCCGCAAGAGCGTGTCCATCACCACCTTCGCCTCGTTCGCCTCGATGTGGCTGATCCCGCGGCTGGAGCAGTTCCAGCGTGACCACCCGGAGATCGACATCCGCATCGACGCCACCGACGCCTCGCTCGACCTGGACCTGGCCGACGTCGACCTGGCGCTGCGCTACGGGCCGGCGGACCACATGCCGCCCAAGGCGATCCGCATGTTCGGCGAGCAGCTCACGCCGGTGGCCAGCCCCTGGCTGCTCAAGGCCACGCCGCTGAAGAAGCCGGCCGACCTCGCCCAGTTCGCGTTGATCGAGGCCGGCGACGCCCTCCCCTCGCACATGGAGTGGCTGAGCTGGCAGCGCTGGCTGGCGCAGCAGCACCTGACGCGCTTCCAGCCCAAGCGCTGGCTCTACTTCAACTACGCCTACCAGATGGTGCAGGCCGCGCTCACCGGCCAGGGCGTGGTGCTGGCGCGGCTGCCGATGGTGGCCGAGAGCCTGGCCAACGGCGACCTGGTCGAGCCGCTGCCGGGACTGCGCATCGACTCGCCGCTGTCCTACTGGCTGATCGTCGGCCAGCGCAGCCACCAGCGGCCGGAGATCGGCGCCTTCTGCGAGTGGCTGCAGGCCCAGGCCAAGGCCACGCGCCAGACCATCGGCGAGGTGCCGGACCCGGACACCATCGACAACATCGACTGAAAGGCCCGGCTCAGCGCCCCTCGGTCATCGCCAGCGCTTCCTGCACGTACAGGTAGACCTCCTCCGGGATGGAGGGATGGCGCTGGCGTTCCTTGGTGCGCCACTGGCCCAGGCGCACGATCACCAGCTCGCGCGAAGGCACCACGATGGCGTACTGCCCCAGGTGCCCCTGCATGAACCAGAAGGGCGGGCTGTGCTGCGGATCCATCCACAGGCCGTGGCCGTAGTGGGCCACCTTGCCGTTGGACGTGGTCATGCGCTGCACGAAATCCGCCGGCAGCACCGGCTGGCCGTTCCACTGGCCGCCCTGCAGCAGCAGCTGCGCCAGCCGCGCCATGTTGCGCGCCGAGGTGTGGAGGCAGCAGTAGGCCAGCTCCATGCCGCCGTCCTCGCGCGGGTGGTCCAGGCTCCAGCTCGCCTCGGCCAGCCCGAGCGGCTGCCACAGGCGCCGCGAGGCGTAAGCCGACAGCGTCGTGCCGGGCTCGCGCGCCTGGAGCGCGCGCTGCAGCGCGATGGCCAGCACCTGGGTCGAGGCGCTGCTGTACTCGTAGCCGCTGCCCGGCTCGCGCTCGAAGCCCTGGCGCAGCACCGTGCCCTGCGCGTCGCCGCCGAAGTACAGCTCGGTGGTCGGGTTGAGCGGCAGGTAGTAGTTCTCGTCCCAGGCGTGGCCCGAGGTCATGGCCGACAACTGCGCCAGCGTCGCCTGGCGACCCTGCGGATGGCCGGCGTACTCGGTGATCCAGGTGGCCAGCGGCGCGTCGAACGAGGACACGGTACCGTCGGCCACCGCGGCGCCGGCGAGCATCGTCACCAGCGTCTTGGCCATGGAAAAGACGTTGGTGCGGCTGTCCGGCCCGTATGGCGGGAAGTAGCTCTCGTGCACCAGCGCGCCGCGCTGCGCCACCAGGAAGGCCGCGCTGCGGTGCTGGCGCAGGTAGGCGGCCGTACCGTCCGACAGCGGTAGCGCCTGCGCCGCCGGCCAGGGCTGCGGCGTGCCGCCGGCGACGCGCGCCTGGGTGAAATTGCGCGCGTCGTCGATGTGCGCGGTGTTGTAGCCCTGCAGGTAGGTGAAGCGCAGGGCGTTCCAGATGTAGCCATGGCCGCTGGCCTGCAGCGCCGCCGCGGCCAGCGCCAGCAGGACCAGCAGCCCAAGCAGGCCGCGCTTGATGTATTTCATTTCCGCTCCCCCTTGGTGTTCAGACTGGCCAGACCACGCCGTTGTCGTTCAGGATGGCGTCCAGCGGCACGTCGTGCGGCTCGGGCGCCAGCTCGTCGAGGTAGCCGGTGGTGAAGCCCAGGCCGACCGTGAACGGCCGCGGCTGCAGCCGGGCCAGGGTGCGGTCGTAGAAGCCGCCGCCGTAGCCCAGTCGGAACCCGCCCGGCCCATAGCCGACGCAAGGCACGAACAGCAGGGTGGGCACCACCACCTCGGTGTCCTTCGGCTTCGGAATGCCGTAGGCGTCCTCCTCCATCGGGCAGCCGGGGTGCCAGGCGTGAAATTGGAGCGTCTTGTGCAGCTTGTCCACCACAGGCAGCGCGATGCGGCGCAACTGCGGTTCGTCCAGCAATTCGCCGTCTTCCTTCCAGCGGTGCAACGCCGGCAGCGGATCGAACTCGCCCTTGATCGGCCAATAGGCGCCGATCACGGTGTCGGGGCGGCCCACCAGCCAGATGCGCATCACCTGCTGCAGCAGCGCGGAGCGCCGCAGCCGGTCCGGCAGGTTCAGCCGCTCCTCGACCAGGCGCGCCCGCAGGGCTTTTTTCTCCTCCGGCGTGCTCATAATCCCCCGATGAAGTTCCGGCCGATTCTGACATCCCTGCTGCTGGCGATGGCCGGCGCCGCCTTGGCACAAACCCCCGGCGACGACACCGTGCTGGAGATGGCGCAGGCCTGGCGCAAGGGCGACAAGGTCCGGCTCGCCCAGCTGCTGCCGCAGGTGCGCGGCCATGCGCTGGAGCCGTGGGCCGCCTACTGGGAGCTGCGCGCACGCCTGGACACCGCCACGCCGGCCGAGGTGCAGGACTTCCTCGTTCGCTACGCCGGCACCTACCAGGAAGACCGCCTGCGCAACGACTGGCTGCGGCTGCTGGGCGAGCGGCGCGACTGGGCCAGCTTCGCCGACCTGCACGCGCACTACCGGATGCAGGACGACCCGCAGGTCAAGTGCTATGCCCTGCTGGTGCAGCACCTGAGCGAAGGCCCCGCCGCGCCGGCCACCCTGGGCGACGAGGTGCGGCGCCTCTGGTTCGCCCAGCGCAACGACGATGACGCCTGCAGCCACGCGGCCAGCCGCCTGATGGGCGAGGCCGGCGGGCGCAACCGGCTGGTGCAGGCCGATGCCTGGCGCAAGGCGCGGCTGGCGATCGAGGCCAATCGCCCCCGCGCGGCGGCCGCCGCGGTGGAGATGGTCGCACCCGAGGCCTTGCCGCTGCTGGCGCAGATCGAGGCCAGCCCGACCAGGTTCCTGGCCGCCCGGGTGAGCGCCGCGTCGCGCGTGCGCAAGGAGCTGATCGGGCTGGCCCTGCTCAAGCTGGCCACCGGCGACATCGACAACGCCGCGCGCCTGCTGGAGGACAAGTGGGGGCCCCAGATCTCGCCCGAAGAGCGCAACTGGATCTGGGGCACGATCGCCAAGCAGTCGGCCCAGCGCCAGTCGCCCGATGCGCTCGGCTACTACGCGCGCGTCTCGCGCGACAGCGACCTGAGCGACGACATGCTGGCCTGGAAGGCGCGCGCCGCGCTGCGCGCCGGCAACCGCCCGCTGTGGGACAGCGTGCGGACCGCCATCGACGCCATGAGCGATGCGGCGCAGCAGGATCCGGCCTGGCAGTACTGGAAGGCGCGCGCCCTGCTGGCGTCGGGCCGCGAGGCGCAGCGCGCCCAGGCCGCCCGGATGCTGGAGGCGCTGGCTTCCCCGCGCGGCTTCTATGAGCAGCTGGCGCTGGAGGAGCTGGGACGCCCGGTGACGGTGCCCGCGCCGCCGGCGCCGCTGACACCCGAAGAGCGCGAGGCGGCGCGGCTGAATCCCGCGCTCAACCGGGCGCTGTACGCCATCCTGATCGGGCTGCGCCCCGAGGGCAACCGCGAATGGGTCTATGCCACCGCGCTCGCCAGGCCCGGCGGCATGGGCGAGCGCGAGCTGCTGGCGGCCGCCCAGATGGCGTGCGAGCGCGAAGTCTGGGACCGCTGCATCAACACCAGCGAGCGCACCCGCGAGGCCTTCGACGCCCAGCAGCGCTTCCCGATGCCGCACCGCGACGCGGTGGTGCGCCGCAGCCAGGCGATCGGGCTCGATCCGGCCTACGTCTATGGCCTGATCCGCCAGGAAAGCCGCTTCATCATGGACGCCCGCTCGCACGTCGGCGCCAGCGGCCTGATGCAGGTGATGCCGGCGACGGCGCGCTGGACCGCGCGCAAGATCGGGCTGAACGGGTTCCGGCCGGAGCAGCTCACCGACCGCGAGACCAACATCACCATCGGCACCGCCTACCTGAAGCTGGCACTGGACGACCTGGACGGCTCCATGCCGCTGGCTGCCGCCGCCTACAACGCCGGCCCGCGCCGGCCGCGCGCCTGGCGCAACGGCCCGGTCATGGAAGCCGCCGCCTGGGCCGAGGGCATCCCGTTCGGCGAGACGCGCGACTACGTCAAGAAGGTGCTGGCCAACACCACGCTGTACGCCGCCATCCTGACCGGCCAGCCGCAATCGCTGAAGGCCCGCCTGGGGCTGGTCGGCCCGCGCGACGCCGCGCTCCCCGAGCCCATGCCCGACCTCCCCTGAAAGTGATCTCCCACCCCCGAAGCGCCTTCGGCGCCTCCCCCTCGAGGGGGCGCCACCAGCGGCCCGGCGAAGCCGGTTCCGCGGTCGCACTGGCATGGACCTACGCTTTCGGGGGCCACGTGGGGCCAATGACCGCCCGGGAGAGCTGACGTGGACGCGTGGAACCGGGTCCTTGCCACTGTGGCGGACGAGTTCTCGGACCTGCCGGACGTCGAGACCTTCACGCGGGTGGCGGTGCGGCTGGTGCTGGCGGCGCTGCTGGGCGCGCTGGTGGGGCTGGAGCGGGAACTGGCCGGCAAGCCGGCCGGCTTGCGCACCCACATGCTGGTGGCGCTGGGCGCGGCGCTGTTCGTGCTGATCCCGCTGCAGGGCGGCATGGACACGGACGGCATCAGCCGCGTGATCCAGGGTTTGCTGGCCGGCGTCGGCTTCTTGTGCGCCGGCGCCATCCTCAAGGGCGACACCGAGGACGAAGTGCAGGGCCTGACCACCGCCGCCAGCCTGTGGATGACCTCGGCCATCGGCATGGGCGTCGGCCTGGGCCGCGACACCACGGCCGCCCTCGCCACCGTGCTGGTGCTGGCCATCCTGCGGCTGGAAGGCCCGCTGCGGCGCTGGATCGAGGCGCGCCGCATCCGCCGGGTCGTGGTCCGGCCGGACGACGCCGCCGGCCCCTGACCCGCCCGACCGCATCAATGGTGCGGGCTTTCGGCATCAATGCCGGCGCGGGCCGGCGCTAGCATCCGCGGCACATCGGTTCCGGAGGCCCCATGCTCAAGCTCTACATCGGCAGCAAGAACTACTCGTCCTGGTCCATGCGGCCCTGGGTGCTGATGCGCCAGGCCGGCATCCCGTTCGAGGAGGTGAAGCTGCGCTTCGACTCGTTCGCCGCCGACTCGCAGTTCAAGCGCTCGCTCGCCGAGGTCAGCCCCGCCGGCAAGGTGCCGGTGCTGGTGGACGGGAACCTGACGGTGTGGGACAGCCTGGCCATCGCCGAATACCTGGCCGAGAAGTTCCCCGACAAGGCGCTGTGGCCGCGCGACCTGCAGGCACGCGCCCGCGCGCGCAGCGTCTGCGCCGAGATGCACTCGGGCTTCGCCGCCCTGCGCGGCCTGTGCCCGATGAACATCGAAGCCTCGCTGCCGGACGTCGGCCCGCTCGGCTACCGCGACAAGCCGGCGGTGCGCGCCGACGTCGATCGCATCGTGGCCATGTGGACCGAACTGCTGCAGCAGTCCGGCGGGCCGCTGCTGTTCGGCGACTTCAGCATCGCCGACGCGTTCTACGCACCGATCTGCATGCGCTTCCGGACCTATGGCATGCCCGTGCCGCCCGCCATCGCCGGCTACATGGATCGGCTCGGCGCCCAGCCCGGGGTGAAGGCCTGGATCGACGGCGCGCTGGCGGAGCAGGACTTCCGCGAGTTCGAGGAACCGTACCGGCTCTCGCGCTGACGGCGCCCCCCGGCCTCGCGCGGCCCCACGACCCGGCGGGCCAACGGCCGCGTCTTACACTGGCCCCATGCAGACGTACATGGTCGGTGGGGCGGTCCGCGATGCGCTGCTGGGACTGCCGGTGAACGACCACGACTGGGTGGTGGTCGGCGCCACCCCGCAGGAGATGGTGGCGGCCGGCTACCTGCCGGTCGGCCGCGATTTCCCGGTGTTCCTGCATCCCGAGACCCGCGAGGAGTACGCGCTTGCGCGCACCGAGCGCAAGACCGGCCGCGGCTACCACGGCTTCGCCTTCCATGCCGACCCCAGCGTCACGCTGGAAGACGACCTGGGCCGGCGCGACCTCACGATCAACGCCATGGCGCGCGACGAGCAGGGGCGCCTGGTCGATCCCTACGGCGGCCGGATGGACCTGCAGGCGCGCGTGCTGCGCCATGTCACCGAAGCGTTCCGCGAAGACCCGGTGCGCATCCTGCGGGTGGCGCGCTTCGCGGCCCGCTTCAGCGACTTCGGCATCGCCCCGGAAACCCTGGAGCTGATGCGCGGCATGGTCGCCGCCGGCGAAGCCGACGCGCTGGTGCCCGAGCGCGTCTGGCAGGAGCTGGCGCGCGGGCTGATGGAGCGCCGTCCCTCGCGGATGTTCGAGGTGCTGCGCGAGTGCGACGCGCTCGAGCGCCTGCTGCCGGAAGTCGATCGGCTGTGGGGCGTGCCGCAGCGTGCCGAATACCACCCGGAGGTCGATACCGGGGTGCACCTGTTGATGGTGCTGGACATGAGCGCGCGGCTGCAGGCCCGGTTGCCGGTGCGCTTCGCCTGCCTCACGCACGACCTGGGCAAGGGCACCACGCCGGCTTCGGTGCTGCCCCGGCACATCGGCCACGAGGAGCGCAGCGCCCGGCTGCTCAAGCAGCTGGCGCAGCGGCTGCGCGTGCCCACCGAGTGCAGCGAACTGGCCGACGTCGTCGCGCGCGAGCACGGCAACATCCACCGCAGCGGCGAATTCGGCCCGGCGGCGGTCGTGCGGCTGCTGGAGCGCTGCGACGCCTTCCGCAAGCCGCAGCGCTTCGCCGACGTGCTGCTGGCGTGCGAGTGCGATGCGCGCGGGCGGCTGGGGATGGAGGAAGACGCCTACCCGCAGCGCCCGCGCCTGTGGGGGGCGCTGCAGGCGGCCCAGGCGGTCGGCACCCGCGAGATCGCCGAGGCCGCGCAGGCACAGGGCGTCACCGGCCCGCAGGTCGGCGAGCGCATCCACAAGGCACGGGTGCAGGCGGTGGAGGTTCATCTGTCCGCCTGACGGTCCGGCCCCGGTCATCCGGCCTTGCCGCGCGGCCGTCACCAAGGAGCCGAAGTGCACGGCCGCAAGCGGCCGGTCCTAGTGGTGGTGGCGCCTGTTCCTAGGACACCTGGCGCTGCAAACACCTCTTCGAACCCGCACGCTGGTTCACGCGGCGGGCGGTGACTGTCGGGGCTGATTTGTGGGGCGCCGCGAAATTTCTCCGGCCTGGGGCCGCGCGCCGCCATCCACGCCTGCGTGATGCCGGGCCGAGCCCGGAATGAAATGGAGCCTCAGTCCAGCAGGGCCAGCGCCGCGTAGTCGCCCACGCGCTCGCCCAGGCCGGCCGGCACCAGCTCGCAGCCGCTGGTCAGCGGCTTCAGGTGGCGGCCGACTTCGGCCTGCAGCCGCGGCAGCAGCAGTTCGCGGTTGTGGCAGAACACGCTGCCGCCGATGCTGATGCGCTGCAGGTCCAGCGCCGCCACCAGGTTGTAAAGCCCGCGCCCCATCAGCCGGCACAGCGTATCGACGGCCGCCAGCGCCGGCGCGTCGCCGTCCCGTGCGTGCTGCATCAGCGCGGCCGCCTCGAGGCCGAAGCGGCTTTTCAGGAAGGTGCCGCCGACCAGCGCCTCCAGGTCGCCGACGTTGCCGCAACCGCACAGGGCGCGGTCGTCGTCGCTGACGAACATGTGGCCCGCGTGGCCGGCGTTGCCGTGCTTGCCGCGCAGCACGCGCCCGCCCACGCACAGGCCGGTGCCGACGCCGGTGCTCCAGGTGACGTAGGCGCAGTCGTCCACGCCCTGCAGCGCGCCCCAGCGGCGCTCGGCCTCCAGCGCCGCAATGCCGTCGTTCTCCAGCCGCAGCCGGGCGAAGCGGCGCGCCAGCGGCGCCTCGAGCACGGCGGTCGTCCAGTCGTTGGGCAGTCCGCGCGCCGGCCCGGCCAGGCCGCCGCAGATGTTGGGCGCGGCGATCTCGATGCGACCGTCGACCAGCACGAACGGGCCGCAGGACGCGACGCCCGCGGCCTGCACCGCGTCCGGCGCCACGCCGGCTTCGGCGCAGGCCTCGTCGACCATGCGCAAGACCTGGCGGGCCACCGCGTCGTTGGAGCCGGTCTTCGCGGTGGGCTCGCCGCGTTGCGCAATCAGTCCGAGGCCGCTGCCGTCGTTCAGGCTGACCGAGACCTTGGTGCCGCCGATGTCGATGCAGGCTCTCATCGGCTCAGATCAACCGGGACAGCCCCGCCGCGATCATGCTGAGCAGGAGGGTCGACGCGAGCGGCACGTTCCACTCGCGCCCGAACAGCCTGAAGCGCAGGTCGCCGGGCAGCTTGCCGAAGCCCAGCCGCTGCAGCGCCGGCGTGAGCCAGCTGATCAGCATCAGGGCGAGGAAGACGACGATGAACCAGCGGATCATGAGGGCCAGTGTAGGCGCAGCTCCGGCGCTGCGGGCACGCTCACAGGCGGCTGGTGCGGTCGCCGCGCGCGAAGCCCAGCGCGTCCCAGAAAGCGCCGGGCGCCAGGCCGACCACCTTGAACAGCTCGCCCATCTCGTGCTCGTTGACCAGCTTCTGCATCGCCGCGTGCTGGGCGGGACCGGCATCCGCCGCCAGCTCCAGCAGGCCGCAATTGAACAGGAAGTGCGCCTGCGAGGTGTAGCCCAGCACGGCCAGCCCCGCTTCCTGCGCCGCCAGCGCGATGCCGGTGAAATCCACGTGCGCCGTGATGTCCTTGCTGCCGACGTCGCCCAGCGGGTCGGCGTCGGCCAGGTGCCCGCGATGGCACATGAGCGTGCCCATGTGGCGCTGCGGGTGCCAGTACTCGCGCTCGGGAAAGCCGTAGTCGAGGAAGAAGGCCGCGCCCGCCTCGAGCCGGTCGGCCAGGGTGCGGATGAAGGCCTGCGCCTGCGGGTGGATCTCGGTCAGGTAGTCGTGCGCGCCCTCCACCTCGGCCGGCGGGCGCAATTCGGTCGGCCGGTCCTCGAAGCGAAAGCCCTCGCTGCCGCCGGCCACGCCCCGCTCGTGCCAGGCACCGCCGATGCGGTGCAGCAGCTTGACCGGCATCGCATCCAGCACCTCGTTGCCGACCACCACGCCACGCAGGCGTTGCGGCAGTTCGGACACCCAGCGCACCTTGCCGGCATGGTCCTTCAGCCTCTGCTGCTGCCGCTCGCGCAGGCTGCCCGACAGGTCGACGATGGTGTAGCGCGCCAGCGCCGGACCGAGTGCCTCCAGCAGTTGCTCCGCCAGCGCGCCCGACCCCGCGCCGAACTCCCAGATTTCGTCCGTGCCGGACACCTGCAAGGCCTGGCCGACCTGCCGCGCCAGCGCGCGGCCGAACAGCGGCGTGAGTTCCGGCGCCGTCACGAAATCGCTGCCCGACGACGGCAGGGCGCCGAACTTGCGCGAGGCGTTGGCGTAGTAGCCCAGGCCGGGCGCATACAACGCCAGCGCCATGAAGCGGTCGAAGGGGAGCCAGCCGCCATCGCGCGCGATGGCCCGGGCGATCAGCGCAGCGAGTGCGCTCGTTACACTTGCCTCCTTGTCACTCATCAGTGACATTTTCGTTGGACGATTGGCAGGAAGACCGAGGTAGGGGTTGGCTGCATCTGAGGAATCCGGCTTGGCTGCATCGAACGAGCTCATCCGATGGTTGCGCCTGTTGGCGCTGCCCGTGTGGGCCCGCGCGACCATTCTGCTCTTGGTGGTCATTGTCGTTCTTGGCGGCACCGCGCTTCTTTTCGGCAGCGCCCTGCGTCGCGACGCCGAGCAGGCCTCGTCGGCGATCGCGCTGCTGACCGTCTCGATGCCGGTGCTGCTGCTGGTTGTCGCCCTGGTCTTCGGACAGAACAGCGACAGTCGGCTGCGCCAGCTCACGGCGGGGGTCCTGAGCCGGGATGTTCCACGGGCGATGCGGGAAAACCTCGGCGCCATGGGCGCGCAGGACCCGGAGGTTCGCCTGCGTGGCTGCTGCGCCGACTACACGCTGCGATTGTCCGGAACCGATCCCGCCGAGGCGCTGCGCTTCAGCCTCGAGCTGAACGTCTTCAAGGTCAACGTCTGCTTCTGGCTCGATGGCGTTTCGCTACCGGGGAAGGCCGGCGTGGACAGCGCCGAGCTCGCCGCTTTCCGCCATGTGTTCCTGGGCGCTGTTGCAGAGGGATACCGGATGAACGAAGAGCCGGCCCACTATGCCGATTCGAACCATGGTATTGGTCTGATCTTCTTTCGGACCCTGGCCCCGGATTTCCTGTTGCACCCCGAGCAGCGCCTTTATTTCGTTCAGGACCTGTCGTTCTTCGTGCGCGGCGTGGTCGAGGCACAGCGTCGCGCGAGGCTTGCCCGATGACCCGGTGGACCATGATCACCGGTGGCTCCCGCCGCCTGGGGCGCGAGATCTGCATGGCCTTCGCACAACGGGGCTGGAACATCGTCTGCCACTACCGGGATTCGGCCGCGGAAGCGGGGGACGTGGTCGAACAGGCACGCACGCTCGGTGTGCAAGCCTTGGCCCTCCAGGGGTCGCTTGACAGCGAGGGCGATGCCGAGTCGCTGTTCCACCGGGCTTGCGCGGGCATCGGCGAGGCGCCCTCCTGCATCGTCAACAACGCCTCGACCTTTCTTCCCGACGCCGCCACCGATTTCGTCGCGCAGTCGTTCCTGCGGCAGTTGCAGACCAATCTCCTGGTGCCTCTGGTGCTGGGAAAGCTCCTTCATGCCAGCTGGTCGCAGGCATCTCACGCAAGCGGGGTGGCCAGCGTGGTCAACGTGCTCGACCAGAAGGTCTACAACCTGAACCCGGACTACTACTCGTACACCCTCACCAAGCTGGCCCTGGAGCGGGCCACGATCCAGCAAGCCCAGGCCCTGGCCCCCACGCTGCGCGTGAATTCGGTCGTTCCCGGGCTGATGTACCCGAGCGGCCCCCAGACCCTCGAGAACTTCCGGATGGCCGCCAGCGCGAACCTGCTGCGGCGCCCGGTCGAGCCGGCCCGGGTGGCGGAGGCCGTCTTCTTCATGGCTTCCAACGACGGCATCACCGGGACGAGCGTCTGCGTGGACAATGGCCAGCACCTCGTCCCCCTGCCACGCGACATCATGTTCGTCGTGGACGACCTGCTGCGAAAGAACGCATGAACCCCAGCGAACGGCTTCTGCACTGTCGTCGAATCTTCCTGCGCGGCCTGCAGGTCGAGGCGGTGATCGGCGTGCACGAGTTCGAGAAGGACCGGCCGCAGCGGGTACTCATCGACGTCGACCTGTACGTCTCCATGGCATCGCCGGCCCGGGACTCGATCGAAGAGGTCGTCGACTACGACTTCGTTCGCGACCTCGTGCTGGAGCGGGTTGCGAGGGGCCCGATCGCACTCCAGGAGACACTGTGCGATGACATCCTCCGGAGCGTGCTCGCGCATCCGGAGGTGGAAGCCGCCCGGGTCAGCACGCGCAAGCCGGACGTCTATCCGGATTGCGAGTCGGTCGGCGTGGAAGTGTTCCGGTTCAATCCGACAGCCAAATGAACCCAAACGGCGGCAAGGAAGTCCTGACGCTCACCGGGCTGCGCTTCGATGCCAACCTGGGCATCCTCGAGCACGAGAAGGCGAGTCCGCAGCCGATCCGCGTCGATGCCGAGCTGAACCTGGGCATCCAGCCGCTGCTGCCGCGCGACGACGACATCCTGCACGTGCTGGACTACCGCAAGGTGCGCAAGATCATCATCGACGAGTGCACCGCCGAGCACGTCAACCTGCTCGAGAGCCTGATCGGCAAGCTGGCGCTGCGGCTGATGCAGCTGCCCGGCGTGCTGGGCGTGCGGGTGAAGATCGCCAAGCTGGCGATCTTCGAGGACTGCGAGGTCGCGATCCGGGTCGAGACCGGGCTCTGGTAGCCGCAGCGGCCCGGGCCGGCGCCCCGGGTGCTTCAGCGCGAGCGCTGCGTCGCGGGCGCCGGCGTCCCCATGACCTGCACGACGCGCACGCGGGTGCCCGCTGCCGCCGCCTGCTGGATCGCCAGCGCGGCGCCCTGGGCCGACTGGCGCCGGGTGTCCAGCGCGAACGACATCGCCGACTGCTCGCGCGAGAAGCGCAGGCTGTCCGGATCGATGCCGCGCGTCCGGCGCGCCGCGGCCTGCAGGGCGGCCCTGTCCCAGGCGCCCGCCACCTCGCAGAACACCATCACCCGGCCCTGGCTGGCGGCGCGCTGCAGCAACGCGTGGTCGTAGGTGGCGGCGACTTTGTCCTCGGCGCAGGTGCCGCACGGCCAGGCCGCCGGCGCCGCCAGCAGCAGCGCGGTTGCGAACGGCAGGCCGGCGCGCCGCATCACTTGTGCCCCATGGCCGAGGAAGCGCCGGGCGCCGCCGCCGGTTGCGCCGGCATCGGGGTGGCCGAGCGCGTCTGCGACGGCGGCAGCGTGGCGCCGTCGGCCGCGGCCTGCGGCTGGCGCTTGCCGTCGGCCTTGACGTTGGCGTCGGCCCACTTGAAGTAGGCGATGTATTCCCTGACCTCGGCGTCGCTCAACCCCTGGTTGGGCATGGGCACCTTGTACTTGCCCATCATCTCCTTGGCGATCGGGTCGCTCTGGATCATCTGCTCGGGCGCCTTCATCCAGCGCGCCAGCCACGCTTCGTCGCGGCGCCGGGTGACGCCCAGCACATCGGGCCCCATGCGGTCGCCGCCGCCGATGGTGTGGCAGGCCAGGCACTTCTGCTCGAAAGCCAGCTTGCCGCGCTGCGCGACCGGGTCGGTCGGCGCGCCGGTGGCCGGGATGTTGTGGTGCTCGGGGTCGGTGCCCGGCGCGGTGCCGGCGTCGATGATGCCGACCGCGCCCTGTGAGGCGTTGGCGAAATGGTGATCGACCATGGCATAGCCGCCCGCCTCGGGCACGATGAACTCGACGATCGCGCCGCTGGACGAGCCGAGCAGCACGGTCTGCATGCCGCGGAACTGGTTGTCCGGGTTGCCGTCGATCCAGACCCGGTCGAAGATGGTGCCGACCACGTGGAAGCTGGAGGTGTTGGACGGCCCCACGTTCAGCACGAACAGGCGCACCTTCTCCAGCGGCTTGGCCGGCAGCGGCTTGTCGATCATGCCGTTGTAGCGGCCGTTGAACACGGTGTAGGTGGGCGCCTTGGCGCGCACCCGGTCGCCGTCCAGCACGTACAGCGGCGCGCCGTCGACCTTGCGCTTTTCCGGATCGGGCTTGGTGTAGAACTCGCTTTGCACCACCGCGTACTCGCGGTCCACCCGGGTCGGGTAGCCGCCCCGCGGCTCCACGATCATCATGCCGTACATGCCCGAGGCGATGTGCTCCAGCACCATCGGCGTGCCGCAGTGGTACATGAACACGCCGGGGTAGTTGGCGGTGAATTCGAACGAGATGGTCTGGCCCGGTGCGATCGAGCGGTACTTGTCGTTGGGCGCCACCATCGCCGAGTGGAAGTCCATCGAATGCATCATCGGCGCGGTGGTCACGCGCGGGCCCGGCATGGCCTCGTCGGAGCGGTTGCTCATGACGAAGCGGATGCGGTCGCCGACCTTGGCGCGCACCACCGGGCCCGGCACCATGTCGCCGAAGGTCCAGGCGCTGTACTTCACGCCCGGTGCGATCTCGATGATCTTGTGGGTGATGTCCAGCCGGATCTCCTTGACCGGCGCCGGGTCCAGCGGCCTGAGCGCCGCCTCCATGCTGAGCGCATTCCCGGCCGCGAACGGACCGGTGTGGCGCTCGCTGGTGACCACCGCCGCCGGCGAGCCGAAGGCCATGTGCTTGTGGTCGTACGGGTCGCCGCCGGGTCCCGGGCCGGCGGCCGTCGCGCGGCCCGGCGCCGAGGCGGCGCCGGCGCTGGAAGTCGTCGTCTGGCTGTCGCAGGCCGCCAGCGTGAAGGCCAGCAGGCCGCACAGGAGGGCTCCGGGCCAGGACTGGCTCGAATTGAAAGGCATCTCGCTCTTCTCCTCGTTAGGTTTGACTTGAGTCACGAGATTCGCATATTGGTGTGACAAAAGCCACAAGTTGCGGCCCACCCGTGCAGCTTGGCAACAGCCTGCCCGTGGCATCCGGTCGCGGCCCGGATGCCGCGCGCAGTCGCCGCGAATGAGAAAATCGCCGCCATGTCCGCCGTCTGGATCGAACCCGAAACCCCTCCCGGGCCCGCCCGCCTGAAGATCGAGCGCGAGGCGCACAAGCTGGAAAAGCGCCTGTGCCGCCAGGTCGGCCAGGCCATCGCCGACTACCGCATGATCGAAGCGGGCGACCGGGTGATGGTCTGCCTGTCCGGCGGCAAGGACAGCTACGGCCTGCTGGACATCCTGCTGAAGCTGCGCGCTCGCGCGCCGGTGGCGTTCGACATCGTGGCCGTCAACCTCGACCAGAAGCAGCCCGGCTTTCCGGCGCACGTGCTGCCCGACTACCTCGAGTCGCTGGGCATCCCGTTCCACATCGAGGAGCAGGACACCTATTCCATCGTCAAGGACAAGATTCCCGAGGGCAAGACGATGTGCAGCCTGTGCTCGCGGCTGCGCCGCGGCATCCTGTACCGGGTGGCCGGCGAGCTGGGTGCCACCAAGATCGCGCTGGGGCACCACCGCGACGACATGCTGCAGACCTTCTTCCTCAACATGTTCTTCGGCGGCAAGCTCAAGGGCATGCCGCCCAAGCTGGTGAGCGACGATGGCCGCCACGTCGTGATCCGTCCGCTGGCCTACGTGCCGGAACACGACCTGGTGCGCTGGGCCGAGCACCGGCAGTTCCCCATCATCCCCTGCACCCTGTGCGGCAGCCAGGAGAACCTGCAGCGCAAGCAGGTCGGCGCCATGCTGCGCGAGTGGGAGAAGCGCAACCCGGGCCGGCTGGAGAACATGGCCCATGCGTTACAGAATGTCGTGCCGTCCCACCTGGGCGATGGAACGCTCTACGATTTCAAGGGTCTGAAGGCCACCGGCGTGGCGAGCGCAGACGGCGACAAGGCCTTCGACCCCGAGGACTTCGGTGCGCCGCCCGCGCTGCCCGGCCTGTCGGTGATCCAGCTCTGATCCACCGTTCGCGAGGGTCCCTGCCATGAAGCGCTGGCCGCGCCCGTTGCTCCTGGCGCTGCTCGCAGCGCTGCTGCTGTCCGGCTGCGCCGCCGGCTACCGTCTGGACAACCAGGTCCAATCGTTCTCAGGCCTGCAGGGTGGCTTGCCGGCCAACCCCACCTACACCTTCGAGCGCCTGCCCTCGCAGGCCAACCAGCCGAGCCAGGCCCAGCTGGAGGCGCTGGCCGACCCCGCCCTGTTCGCCGCCGGCTTGCGCCGCGACGATGTCGCGCCGCGCTACAGCGTGCAGGTCACGGCCCGCGTGCAGCGCGTGCTTTCGCCCTGGGCCGACCCCTGGGACCCGTGGTGGGGCTGGGGCGGCTTCGGTTACGCCGGACCAGGGGCCGGCTTCGGCTGGGGCGGCCCGTACCCGCGGATGGACCAGGCCTGGTTCGAGCGCGAAGTCGGCATCCTGGTGCGCGAGCTGGCTGGCGGCCGCGTCGTCTATGAAACCCGCGCCAGCAGCGACGGTCCCTGGCTGGATCCGGAGGTCGTGCTGCCGGCCATGTTCCAGGCGGCCTTGCAGGGCTTCCCGACGCCGCCGGTCGGGCCGCGCCGCGTCGACATCCAGATCGGCGGGCAGACCAAGGCCGTTGCCGCACCGTCCAGTGATTCGCCCGCGCCACCCAGCCGATCGGTCACCAGCCCGCCACCGGCGCCGGCCGCGCCAGCTCGCGCACGGTGACAATTGGCTACGGTTGGGGTGCGGCCGCCTCAGGGGCGTGCCTAGAATCGCGCCCATGGAACCCACGCGCATCATCGCCGTGCGCCACGGCGAGACGTCCTGGAACGTGGATGCGAGGATCCAGGGCCAGACCGACGTCGGCCTGAACGACACCGGCCGCTGGCAGGCCCGCCGGCTGGGCCAGGCGCTGGCTGGCGAGCCGATCAGCGCGATCTACTCCAGCGACCTCGGCCGCGCCCAGGAGACCGCGCGCTCCATTGCCGAGACCGCCGGCGCCGCGGGCGCCGCCGTCATCCCGCACCAGGGCCTGCGCGAGCGCTGCTTCGGCATGTTCGAGGGCAAGACCTTCGACGAGATCCATCGGCAGTGGCCCGACCAGGCCCACAACTGGCGCAAGCGCATCCCCGACTGGCAGCCGCCCGAGGGCGGCGAATCGCTGCTGCAGCTGCGCGAGCGCGTCACCCGCACGCTGCACGAGCTGGCCTCGCGCCACCTCGGCGAGCTGATCGTGGTGGTCGCACACGGCGGCGTGCTGGATGCCATCTACCGGGTGGCGACCGGCCAGGAAGTCAATGCGCCGCGCACCTGGGAACTGCCCAACGGCGCCATCAACCGCCTGCTCTGGACCCCGCAAGGCTTCACCCTGGTGGGCTGGTCCGACACGCAGCACCTCGACGACGCCCATGCTCCGGCCGACGAAACGACCGCTTAGCGACACCCTCCGGCAACTGATCGGCCAGCCGGCCGACGCCATCGACACCCCGGCCCTGGTGGTCGATCTCGACGCCATGCAGCGCAACCTGAACCGCATGGCCGAGTTCGCGAAAAAGCACGACATCCGCTGGCGCCCGCACGCCAAGATGCACAAGAGCTCGGCCATCGCGCGGCTGCAGATGCACGCCGGCGCCGCCGGCATCTGCGTGCAGAAGACCGCCGAGGCCGAAGCGATGGCGGCCGGCGGGTTGAAGGACATCTTCATCAGCAACGAGGTGATCGCGCCGGCCAAGCTGGCGCGGGTGGCCAGGCTGGCCCACCGGCTGGCGGCCGAGGACGGCCAGCTGGCGATCGCGGTGGACAGCCGCGAGGGCATCAGCCGGCTGGGCCATGCCATGAACGAGGCCCGGCGCAGCAGCGGCAAGGCGGCGGTGATCGACGTGTTCGTCGAGATCGACGTCGGCTCGGGCCGATGCGGGGTGGCGCCCGGCCGCTCGGCCGTCGAGCTGGTGCACGAGATTCGGCGGCATCCGGCGCTGCGCTTCATGGGCCTGCAGGCCTACCACGGGCGCGCCCAGCATGTGCGCAGCGCGCAAGAGCGGCGCGACATCATCGCCCAGGCCGCGCGCGACGCCGCCTTCACCCGGAAGCTGATCCAGGACGAGGGCGTCGCGGTCAGCCTGGTCACCGGCGCCGGGACCGGCAGCATGGTGTGCGAGGCGGCCAGCGGCGTCTATGGCGAGCTGCAGGTCGGCTCGTTCCTGTTCATGGATGCCGACTACGCGCAGAACGAGCGCGACCCGGCGCAGCCGCAGTTCGAGCACGCGCTGTTCGTCAAGACCCAGGTGATCAGCAGCGGGCTGGCGCACGCCGTGTGCGATGCCGGCCACAAGAGCCATGCGATCGACTCCGGCCTGCCAAAGGTGCACCGGCCGGAAGGCGCCGCCGAACTGGAATACGCCAACGGCGGCGACGAGCACGGCATCCTGCGCCCGGTCGGCGGCGGCCCGGTGCCGGCGATCGGCGACATCCTGTGGCTGGTCCCCGGCCACTGCGACCCGACGGTCAACCTGCATGACCACATCCTGGGCGTCAAGGGCGGCCTGCAGCACGGCCACGTCGACCGGGTGATCCGGGTCGATGCGCGCGGCGCCCTGACCTGAGCCGCCTCAGGGTTCCCGCCGAAGCGGCGGCGCCGGGCGCCGCTGGACAATCCGCGCCATGTCTTCCAGCCAAGTCATCGTCCTGGCGACGCCGGTCTTCCTGCTGCTGATCGCGATCGAGTTCGCCTGGGGCCGGGCCCGGGGGCGCAACACCTACCGGCTCAACGACGCCATCAACAGCATCGGGCTGGGCATGCTCAGCCAGGTCACGGCGGTGTTTACCCGGCTGTTGCGGGTCGGCATCTACACCGCGGTGTACGGCTCCGTGGCGCTCTGGCGAAACGACGAATTCTGGATGTCGTGGTACGGCTGGCTGCTGGCGCTGCTGTTCTACGACCTCTGCTACTACTGGCTGCACCGGGCCGGCCACGAGAGCGCCGTGTTCTGGGCGGCGCACGTGGTGCACCACCAGAGCCAGGACTACAACCTGTCCACCGCGCTGCGCCAGACCTCCAGCGGCGCCCTGCTCGGCTGGATCTTCTACCTGCCGATGGCCCTGGCCGGCGTGCCGCCGCTGGTGTTCGGCGTGGTGGCCCTGATCGACCTGCTGTACCAGTTCTGGGTCCACACCGAGCACGTGCCCAAGCTGGGCTGGTTCGACCGCTGGTTCTGCTCGCCGTCCAACCACCGCGTGCACCACGCCGTGAACGACCGCTACCTCGACCGCAACTACGGCGGCATCCTGATCGTCTGGGACCGCCTGTTCGGCAGCTTCAGGGAGGAAGACGAGAAGTGCGTCTATGGCACCCGCAGCCCGCTGAACAGCTGGGACCCGCTCTGGTCCAACGGCGAGGTGTACTGGGCGCTGGCCAGGGACAGCTGGCATGCGAGGAGCTGGGCCGACAAGCTGCGCGTCTGGATCAAGCCGCCCGGCTGGCGGCCGGCCGACGTGGCGGCGCGCTTTCCCAGGCCGGTGTTCGACATCGCCCGGGTCGAGCGCTACCACCCGCCGATGACGCGGGCGGTGGCCGGCTTCGGCGCCGTGCAGTTCCTTGCGCTGCTGGGCGGCGTGTCGCTGTTCCTGTGGCACGCCGACCGCACGCCGCTGCCGGTCAGTGCCGTGTGGCTGGCGGTGCTGGCCGCCGTCCTGTGGTGCACCGGTGCCGTGATGCAGGGGCGCATCACCGTGCTGGCCGCCCTGATGATCGAGTCGGGTGCGCTGGCCACCGCCACCTCGGCGGTCGGACTGGTCGAACTGCACCGCTTGTTCAAGCCGTTGGCCATGGTGCTGGCCATCGCGCTGGTCGTGCTGCGGGCGCGCAGCCAGGGAGGGCTGCGCAAGTTCGACGGGCTGCTGGTGGCCGGACTGGCGTTCTCGCTGGCAGGCGACGTGCTGCTGATGCTGCCGGGCAACTTCATCGCCGGCCTGGTGGCCTTCCTGCTGGCGCACGTGGCCTACATCGCGCTGTTCCGCCTGGGCGTGGGCTGGCTGCCGCGGCCCTGGGCGCTGGCGGCCACGCTCGGTGTCGGGGCCGCCATGTACGCCGTGTTGTGGCCCGGCCTGGGCCCGGTGCTCAAGCCCGCCGTCGCCGCCTACGTGATCGTCATCGGCCTGATGGCGGCGCAGGCGATCGGCCGCGCCGCGGCGCTGAAGGACCGGGCCTCGCTGGCGGTCGCCCTCGGCAGCGTGTTCTTCATGCTCAGCGACTCGCTGCTGGCGCTGAATCGCTTCCACCAGCCGCTGCCGATGGCGCAATTCTGGGTGCTGTCCACCTACTACCTGGCGCAGGTGCTGATCGCGCTGAATGCGCGGCCGGCCCTGGTTGCGGGCGCCCGGGCGCCCGCTTCAGCCACCCTGCCCGCCGGCGCGGCCTGAGCCGCCGACGCGCTCGTCGCGCGCGATCCGCCCATCCACCAGCTCCACCCGCCGGTCGCAGCGCGCGGCCAGCCGCGGATCATGGGTCACCACGATGAACGAGGTGCCGCGCTCGGCGTGGATGCGCCGCAGCAGCGCGAACACCTCGTCGGAGGTGGCGGTGTCGAGGTTGCCGGTCGGTTCGTCTGCCAGCACCAGCGCCGGCTGCAGCACCAGCGCCCGGGCGATCGCCACCCGCTGCTGCATGCCGCCCGACAGCTGCGCCGGGCGCTTGTCCATCGCGGCGGCCAGGCCGACGGCAGCGAGCAGCTCCCGGGCCTGGGCCAGGCGCGAGCGTTCGACGCGGCCTTCGGCCATCAGCACCGGCAGCGTGACGTTCTCCAGTGCGCTGAAGGCCGGCAGCAGATGGTGGAACTGGAACACGAAGCCCAGCGTGCGGCGCCGCCGCAGCGTCAGCGCCGCATCGTCCAGGCCGCCGACCTCCTCGCCCTGCAGCCGGTAGCTGCCGGCCGTCATGCGCTCGAGCAGCCCAACGATGTTCAGCAGCGTGCTCTTGCCCGAGCCGGACGGCCCGACCAGCGCGACGAACTCGCCCGCATCGAGCCGCAGGTCGATGCCGTGCAGCACCTCGGCCTCGCTGGGCAGGCCGAGGTTGTAGCTCTTGCGCACCCCGGCCCATTGCAGCAGCGCGTCGGCCATGTCAGATGCGGATGGCCTGCGCCGGGTCCATCTGCGCGGCGCGGCGGGCCGGCCAGGCCGCGGCCAGCACGCCGCAGCCGATGGCGGTCAGGGCGATGCGCACGGCGGTGGCCGGCGCCAGCCCGATGTAGAACAGCGGCAGGCCGTCCGAACCACGCACGAAGCGGGTGAACAGGTAGACCATCACGAACGCCAGCGCGACCCCCAGCACCGAGCCGAGCGCCCCGACCACCGCGCCCTGCACCAGGAACAGCCGCAGCACCTGCCCGCGGGTCGCGCCCATGGCGCGCAGGATGCCGATCTCGCGGCGCTTCTGCACCACCGACACCACCAGCACGCTGGCGATGCCCAGCACCACCACCGCCAGCACCACGCCGCGGATCAGCGTGGTGCTGACGGTCTGCGCGTTCAGGGCCGACACCAGTTGCGCGTTGTTCTCCTGCCAGCTCTCGATCTTGTACGGGTACTGGCGCCGCAGCGCCTCGGCCACCGGCTGGGCGGCCCAGACGTCGTGCAGCGTCAGGTCCAGCCCGGTCGCGCCGCCCGGCAGGCCGAACAGGTTCTGGGCGGCGCGCAGCGGCACGATCACGGTGCGGCGGTTCAGGTCCTTGATGCCGAAGTCCACCAGCGCCGTGACCCGCATCGACTCGCCGGTGGCCACGCCGGTGCGCACCGTGAGCCGGTCGCCGACCCGGATGCCGAGGTCGGACGCCAGCTCGCGGCCGATGATGGCTTCCTCCGGACCGAGCCGCGCATAACCGCTGACCACCTTGCTGCGCACGCCGACCACCCGGTCGTAGCGGTCCAGGTCCACCCCCATCAGCGCGATCGCCTGGGCCGCCTCGCCGCGCAGGGCCAGGCCGCTGCCGGCCACCAGCGGCGACACCGCAGCGATGGCCGGGTCGTGCTCCAGCACCGGCACCAGCGCCTGCCAGTTGGCGACCGAGCGCGGGCGCTGGGCCCGCGGCTGGGTGTCCGACAGCGTGGTGGTGCCGTCCAGCGGCGGCAGCGCCGGCGTCACCACGTCATCCGGCGCGCGCAAGGTGATGTGGGCCTGCGCACCCAGCGTCTTGGCCAGCGTATTGCTCTGCAGGCCGTTGATCAGCGCCGAGATGTAGGCCACCACGGCGACCCCGGCGGCGACGCCGACCACGATCAGCAGGGTCTGCATGCGGCCCTCGCGCAGGAAGCGCAGCGCCACCTGCACTTCGAAACCGAGCCAGGCCAGCCGCATCACCGCCCCATCAGGTTGCCCAGGGTGCTTCCGGGATCGTCGCGGCTGCTGCCGCCGGCCCCGCTGCGGCGCGGCTTCCAGTCGGAGGCCTGCGCGCGCACGCGGCTTTCGGGCTTGACGTCCGGCCCGAGCAGCACCAGCTCGCCTTCCGCCAGCCCCTGCACCACTTCGGCGGCGTCCAGCGTGCGCAGCCCCAGCTGCACGGCCCGCTCGCGGGCGCGGTCGTCCTGGACCACCAGCACGGTGGCGCTGCCGTCGGCGCCGGCCTCGCCGCGCAGCGCCGCCAGCGGCAGCACCAGCGCCCGCTCGCGCCGGCCGGTCTCCACCTCGACCGACAGCGTCATGTCCTCGCGCAGGAACTCCGGGGCCGGCGGCACCAGGGCGAACTTCACCTCGAGTGCGCCGCGCTGCGGATCGACCGCCGGGGCCAGCGACAGCACCCGGGCGGCAAAGCGCTGCGACGGAAAGGCATCGGCCACCACCGCCGCCGGCTGGCCGACTGCGAGCTGGTCCAAAAAGCGCTCGTCCACCTGCGCCACCAGCTGCGTCGGCCCGGCCAGCGCCAGGCCCAGCAGCGCCTTGCCGGGCTGCACGATCTGGCCCGGTTCCACCTGGCGGCTCAGCACGCGCGCGTCGGCCGGGGCGACGATGTCGGCCTGTTCGAGCCGGGCGCGGGCGGCAGCGGTGGCGGCTCGAGCGACCGCCTGTTGCGCCTGCGCCTGCGCGACGTCGGTGCCGGCATCGGCATTGGCGCGCTGCTGCGCCTGCGCCGCCTGCTGCTGGGCCTGGGCGACCGCGACCGCGCGCTGCGCATCGTCCAGCCGCGAGGCGCTGATGAAGCCGTCGTCCACCAGCTTGCGCGCCCGCGCCAGCTCGGCCCGTGCATTGCTCAGCGTGGCCTCGGCCTGCGCCAGCGCGGCGTCGGCGCTGACCCGGCCGGTGCTGCGCAGCCCCGCCAGCCGGGCCTGGGCCTGGCGCTCGTTGGCCTCGGCCTGGGCCAGGGCGGCGCGCAGCTCTTCCGATTCCAGCCGCACCAGCACCTGGCCGCTCCGGACCGCGTCGCCCTCGCGCACCAGCACCTGCGCCACCCGGCCCGTGAGGGTGGCACCCACATCGACGCGCGACAGCGTGGCGACCCGGGCCGAGAACTGCAGCGTGCGCAGCAGCGGCGCGGCCTGCACCGGCACGGCCGGAGCCGCCGGCGCGCGCAGGCGCATCCAGGCGATGCCCGCGCCGAGCAGCAGGACCCCGAGGACCGCTGCACCCACCCAACGCCGATTCGAGAGGAAGGGCATGGGCGCTGTCGCAGCGGGTGCGTCTAGGAACGGGAGTCGAACAGGCCGCCGGCCGCTTGCGGCGGCGCCACCCCCAGGTGCCGGTAGGCCGCCAGCGTGGCGACCCGGCCGCGCGGGGTGCGCTGCAGGTAGCCCTGCTGGATCAGGTAGGGCTCGATCACGTCCTCGATGGTGTCGCGCTCCTCGCCGATCGAGGCGGCGATGTTGTCCAGTCCGACCGGCCCGCCGTCGAAGCGGTGGATCACGGCTTCCAGCAGCTTGCGGTCCATCACGTCGAAACCCTGCGGATCGACGTCCAGCATGGCCAGCGCCTTGTGCGCGATCTCCTGGTCGATGCGGCCGGACCCCTTGACATCGGCATAGTCGCGCACCCGGCGCAGCAGGCGGTTGGCGATGCGCGGGGTGCCGCGCGAGCGGCGCGCGATCTCGGCGGCACCGGCATCGTCGATCGGCGCTTCCAGCAGCGAGGCGCTGCGCCGCACGATGCGCGCCAGCTCGCCGGCGGTGTAGAACTCCAGCCGGGCGACGATGCCGAAGCGGTCGCGCAGCGGGTTGGTCAGCATGCCGGCGCGGGTGGTGGCGCCCACCAGGGTGAAGGGCTGCAGGTCCAGCTTGATCGAGCGCGCGGCCGGGCCTTCGCCGATCATGATGTCGATCTGGTAGTCCTCCAGCGCCGGGTAGAGGATCTCCTCGACCACCGGCGACAGGCGGTGGATCTCGTCGATGAACAGGACGTCGTTGCGTTCCAGGTTGGTCAGCAGCGCCGCCAGGTCCTTGGGCTTTTCCAGCACCGGACCCGAGGTCTGGCGCAGGTTCACCCCCAGCTCGTGGGCGATGATGTGCGACAGCGTGGTCTTGCCCAGCCCGGGCGGGCCGAACAGCAGCACGTGGTCGAGCGCCTCGCCGCGCATCTTGGCGGCGCCGATGAAGATCTCCAGCTGCTCGCGCGTCTTGGCCTGGCCGACGTACTCGGCCAGCAGCTTCGGCCGCAGGGCCCGCTCGATCGCCTCCTCGTTGGGCGAGGCCGGCGCGGCGGACACCACCCGCTGCGGGGGCGGCAGGCCGAAGTCGTCGGTCTTGATCGTCATCGCGCCTTCACTTCGCCAGCGACTTCAGCGCCAGCTTGATGCCTTCGCTCACGCCCACGTCTTTGGGCAGAGCCTTAAGCGAAGCCTGCGCTTCCTTGTCGCTGTAGCCGAGCGCGACCAGCGCCTGCAGGATGTCGGCCTGCGCGTCGCTGGTGGCCGCGCCGCCCCCGGCCAGCCCGATGTCGGCGCCGATCTTGCCCTTGAGCTCCAGCAGCAGGCGCTCGGCGGTCTTCTTGCCGATGCCGGGCACCTTGACCAGGCGCGAGGCGTCCTGCGCCGTCACGGCCTGCGCGATGTCGGCCACGCTCATGCCGCTGAGCACCGACAGTGCGGTGCGCGGCCCGACGCCGGAGATGCGGATCAGCTGGCGGAAGGCCTCGCGCTCCGAAGCCGTCGCAAAGCCGAACAGCACCTGCGCATCCTCGCGCACCACGAAATGGATCAGCAGCGTGACCGGCTCGCCCAGGCCCGGCAGGTTGTAGAAGGTGCTCATCGGAACGTCGACCTCGTAGCCGACCCCATGGCAGTCCACCAGCACCTGCGGCGGGTTCTTGTCCGCCAGCGTTCCTTGCAGCCGCCCGATCACGGCCGCACCAGCCCGCGCCGCGCGGCCTCGAGCGCCGCCTCGGCGCGCGAGGTGACGTTCAGCTTGCGATAGACGTTCTTGATGTGCGCCGCCACCGTGTTGCGGGTCACGCCCAGTTGCTGCGCGATCTCGGCCAGCGTGTAGCCCTTGGCCGCCCGCTGCAGCATCTCGGCTTCGCGTTCGGTCAGCCGCACCTCGTCGTCCAGCTGCTGCGCCAGCGCCGCCCTGCGGTTGGCCTCGCCGGCGAAATGCCCCAGCACGCGCCGGGCGATCGGCGGCGATAGCGGCGGCTCGCCGTGCGTGATGCGCAGCAGCTGCGCGACCAGCTGCTCGCGTGGCTGCTCCTTGAGCAGGTAGCCGAACGCGCCGGCCTGCAGGGCGGGAAACAGGTGCTCGTCGTCGTCATAGATGCTCACCACGACGGCCAGCGCCTCCGGCTGGCGATCCTGCAGCAGCCGGACCAGCTCGATGCCGCTGCCATCGGGCAGGCCCAGGTCCACCAGCGCCAGGTCGAACGGCTGCGTGGCCAGGGCCGTCACCGCCTCGCTGAAGCGGCTGGCCTGCACCAGCTGCAGCCCGGGAAAAGCCTCCTGCGCCACCTGCGCCAGCCAGGCCCGGATGTCCGGAATGTCCTCGACGATCAGCGCGCTCTTCATATCGCGTCGATGTTAGCGGATGGCGTCTCCAGCGGCAGCCAGGCCGCCAGCCGGGTGCCGCCGCCCGGTCCGGTGTCGAAGCGGTGCCAGCCCGCCAGCCCGCGCACGCGGCCCTCGATGCTGGCCAGGCCATGCCCGCGGCCCGCCGTCCCGGCGGGCGGCAGCTGCAGGCCGCGGCCGTTGTCGCCCACTTCCAGCAGCAAGCCGCCGTCCTGCAGGGCGATGCGCACGCGGCATTCGGTGGCGCCGCTGTGGCGGATGACGTTGCTGATCGCCTCGCGCAGCACGCGGGTGCACTGCACCTGCACGCGCGAGGGCAGCGCCTGGCCGGCCGGCGGCTCGGCGGCCGCCCAATGCACCTGCAGCCCCGCCGCCTGGAGCCGCGCCACGCACTCGGCGCGCCAGTCGGCGAACACGTCGGCGGCGCGCGCCGGCTCCGCGGTCATGCCGCGCACGGCCAGCCGCATCTCGTCCAGTGCCTGCCGCGCCAGGCTGGCGATGCGCTCGCCATCGAGGCCGCCGCCGGCATTCGCGCTGGCCTGGGTGATGCCCAGCAGGCGCGCCCCCAGGTCGTCGTGCAGGTCGGACGCGATGCGTCGCCGCTCGCCCTGGGCGGCCTCGGCCGCGCGCAGCTGCGCGAGCTGGCGCCAGGTCTGCTCGATCTCGCGCGACTTTTCCGCCACCCGCCGCTCCAGCTCGATGTTGGCCTGCTCCGTCGCCCGCAGTGCCCGCGCGAACTGGCGCATCAGGTGCAGGCCGATCATCGCGGCGGTGACCGGCACCATGAAGTGGGTCAGATGCAACCCGTGGAACGGCAACCAGCGGTTCTGCAGCGCGATCTCCAGCCCGACCATGGCGGCGATCGCGCCGATCGCCACCGCCATCACCCAGAAGTCCTCCCGGCGCTCGCGCCAAGCGGTGCGGAAGAAGAAGCCGGCGAAGACCAGGAACTCGAGCGCCATGAGGTTGTAGAAGGCGGCGAACGCCGGCAGCAGGTGCGCCGGCGACGCGGCCCACAGCAGCGCCGGCACCACCGCGCACTGCACCCACAGGGCGCGCTCGACGCGCGGCCAGCGCCGCTCGACCATGCGCAGCAGGAAGATGAAGGCGCTGCAGAAGGTCGGCCCCATCAGGCTGTACAGCAGGATGTCGTCCAGTGGCGACGGACCCGGGATCGGCGCGAACAGGCGCACCTCCAGCAGCGCCCAGCCGCTGGCATAGAGGCCGAAGTACAGCAGCCGGCCGCCCTGCCGCCGCAGCAGCGACAAGCCCAGCAGCCCCAGCCCGAGCGCGCCGAGCAGGGCACTGACCAGCCGGGCGACCGTGACGGTCCAGAAGCGCTGGCGCTCGTAGCGCGCCTGCAGCAGGTCCAGGGGACCGATGCGCAACTCGGACAGGCCGGCCGCGCGCTGGCGCGAGACCACGCCCGGTGCCGCCCGGCCGGGAACGTCCAGCCGCAGCTCGGTGCGCTCGCCACGCAGCAGAGCGCGCGGCAGCACGACCAGGTGCGGCTGGTAGCACCGGTGTGCCTGCGGTTCGAGCGCCGCGTCACCGCCGACCAGCTCACCCCCCAGCCACACCTGCAGGTTGCTGCAGGCCCGCTCCACGTACAACGCCAGCGGCCCCTGGCCCGGCGGCGGCGTGATGGCCACGGCGTAGCTGGCCACGCCGGCGTAGCCCGGCACCGTCGTTTCCCAGGCGTGCGGCAAGGCCACCGGCCGGCCCGGCCCGGGATCGCCAGCGATGCGGAACACCGCTTCGCGCAGCACCTGCTCCTGTGCTGCCGCCGGCTGGACCACCCCCAGCACCAGCACCGCCGAAACGGCGACAATCCTGCGCCACCAACGCCCCATCCGATGATTGTCCGCCACAGCTTCGCACCGCCCAACAACACCCGTCTCGCGCACCTGTGCGGCCCCATGGACGAACACCTGCGCACCATAGAGACGGCCCTCCAGGTCAGGATCAGCCGGCGGCAGGAGCAGTTCAAGGTCGAGGGCCCGAAGGCCAAGGCCGAGCGCGCGATGGACGTGCTGCAGGCGCTGTACGAGATCGCCCAGCGCCCGATCGCGGCCGACAAGGTGCAGCTGATGGTGGCCGGCGAGCAGGCGATGGACGAGGACGAGCAAGGCGCGCAGGTGCTGCACACGCGCCGCTCCGACCTGAAGGCGCGCACGCCCAACCAGAGCGTGTACCTGGACAACATCGCCAACCACGACATCACCTTCGGCATCGGCCCGGCCGGCACCGGCAAGACCTACCTGGCGGTGGCCTGCGCGGTCGATGCGCTGGAGCGCAGCGGCGTGCAGCGCATCGTGCTCACCCGCCCGGCGGTGGAGGCCGGCGAGAAGCTCGGCTTCCTGCCGGGCGACCTGACGCAGAAGGTCGACCCCTACCTGCGGCCCCTGTACGACGCGCTGTACGACCTGATGGGGTTCGATCGGGTGACCAAGGCGTTCGAGCGCAATGCACTGGAGATCGCGCCGCTGGCCTTCATGCGCGGGCGCACCCTGAACAACGCCTTCGTGATCCTGGACGAGGCGCAGAACACCACGCCCGAGCAGATGAAGATGTTCCTGACCCGGATCGGCTTCGGCAGCAAGTGCGTGGTCACCGGCGACATCAGCCAGATCGACTTGCCCAAGGGCCAGCTGTCCGGGCTGGTCGACGCCGAGCGCGTGCTCAAGCGGGTCAAGGGCATCGCCCACACCCGCTTCACCAGCGCCGACGTGGTGCGGCACCCGCTGGTGGCGCGCATCGTCGATGCGTACGACGCGGCCAGAAAGAGCGATGCCCGCTGATCTGTCGCTGGATCTGCAGTTCGGCGAGTTCGCAGGTGCCGCGGCGCACCGCGCGGTACTCAAGCCGGCCCGGGTCCGGCGCTGGATGGCGGCCGCGCTGCGCGGTCCCGCCGAGATCGCGGTGCGGATCGTCGGCGAGACCGAAGGCCGGGCACTGAACCGACAGTACCGCCGCAAGGACTACGCCACCAACGTGCTGACCTTCGACTACGCGCGCGAGCCGGTGGTCAGTGCCGACCTGGTGCTGTGCGCGCCGGTGGTCGCGCGCGAGGCGCGCGAGCTGGGCAAGCCGCTGGAGGCGCACTATGCGCACCTGCTGGTGCACGGCACCCTGCATGCGCAGGGCTACGACCACGAGACGAACGAGCAGGAGGCGCTGGAGATGGAGGCGCTGGAGATCCTGCTGCTCGGGTCGCTGGGGTACCCCAACCCCTATTGATCAGGGGCTGCGGCGGCGCGCCACCCGGCTTGGGGGAACGCGGGACGCTGCGCCAGCGCGCTGGCTCAGCCGGCGCTGGTGACCGGCGTCAGCGTGATCGTGGTGACGATGTGGCCGTTCAGGCTGAGGCTGCCGCCCGCCGTGACGCCGATCGTCACGGAGGCACCGGCGGACGCCGCCGCGCCGAGCAACAGGGCCACCGATCGGGACGTCGCCACGCCGTTGGCCACCGCACCCGCCGTGTTGACTCTGATGTTGCAGGGATTGACCGTGACCGTCTGGCCCAGTGCCAGCGGATGGCCCGGCGGGAAGGTGGAGGCCCGGACAGTGAAGATGCAGGAGCCGAAGGTCGTGGTGCCGCTGGCGGTGCTGCCATCGGCGCTGATCGCGAAGGCCGGTGTCGCCGCCGCGTCAGTGAAGACGAGGGTGGTCGCCCCGATGGTGCCGAGCGCCGGCACGCCGGCGTCAAAGACGAAAGGCTGGCTCACCACGGCCGCGGTGACCGTGGAATTGATCGCCACGGTCGTGTCCGACGCCGCCACCATGGCGCCCCCGCGCCGCTACCCGCCGCCGCAGCCTGCCAGGCTCAGCACCAAACCGGCCAACCATGGGTATTTCAATTTCCTGACTCCTGCGCTACGGCGTAGCCTGAAGAAACAAAAGATAGAAATTGTCAGCCGCTACGTCGTTGGCGTGCTCGAAGGATTGCGGATGCTCAGTGGGATTGTGACCGGCCCGTCGTTGACCAGCTGCACCTTCATGTCGGCCGCGAACTCGCCGGTCGCGATGACCGGGTGCGCCGCACGGGCACGCTCGACGAAGTAGTCGTACAGCCGCCGCCCCTCGTCGGGCGGCGCGGCGTTGCCGAAGCTGGGCCGGTTGCCGCCGGACAGGTCGGCCGCCAGCGTGAACTGGCTGACCACCAGCAGGCCGCCGCCGGTGTCCTGCACGCTGCGGTTCATCTTGCCGTCGGCGTCGCCGAAGATGCGCAGCTTCAGCAGCTTGGCCAGCAGCTTGTCGGCTTGGACCTCGCTGTCGCCGCGCTCGGCGCACAGCAGCAGCAACAGGCCGGCGCCGATCTCGCCGATGACGCGCCCGTCCACCACCACGCGGGCTTCGCTGACCCGCTGCACCAGGCCGATCAAATCAGGTCCTCCTGGTCGGCCGCGTGCGTTTCCACGTCGCTGGGCAGCAGCTCGATGGTGGCGCGCAGGCCCGGCACGGCGCTCATCAGCGCCTGCTCGACCGAGGCGCGCACGGCCGCCGCGCGGCGCAGCGTCCAGTCGCCCGGCATGTGCATGTGCAGGTCGACGTAGCGCCGCTGGCCGGAGCGGCGGGTGGTGATGTGGTCGAAGCGGATCGCCGGGTGCTCGAACGACTTGAGCACCTGGTCGATCTCGGCCTGCACCTCGCTCTCGACCCGCTTGTCCATCAGGCCCTGCGAGGAGCGCCACACCAGGTTGCCGCCTTCGCGCAGGATGTTCAGCGCCACGGCAATGGCGATCAGCGGGTCGAGCACCATCCAGCCGGTGGCGGCCACCAGCGCGATGCCGACCACCACCCCGGCCGAGGTCCAGACGTCGGTGAGCAGGTGGCGGGCATCGGCTTCCACCGCCATCGAGCGATGCCGCCGCGCCGACTGCAGCATGGCCCAGGCCAGCGCGCCGTTGAGGACCGAGGCGAGCACCGACACGACCAGCCCCAGGCCGAGCTGCTGCAAGCCCTGCGGGTGCAGCAGGCGGTCGACCGCAGCCCAGATGATCGCCGCCGCCGCCACCATGATGGCCAGGCCCTCGAAGGCCGAGGAGAAGTACTCCGCCTTGTGATGGCCGTAGGGGTGCTCGGCGTCCGGCGGCTGGCTGGCCACGTGCACCATCAGCAGGGCGAACGCCGCGCTGGCCAGGTTGACCAGCGACTCCATCGCGTCCGACAGCAGGCCGACCGAGCCGGTCAGCCACCAGGCCAGCGTCTTGAGGCCGATGGTCAGCACGGCCACCGCGATCGACACGCGCAGCCAGGCTTGCGGCGGCACGGCGCTGGCGCGGTCGGCGAGGGTCATGGACCGGGAGCTGGCGGCGTCAGCCCAGGGTCACCCGCGCAAACTTGCGCTTGCCCACCTGCACGACGTAGGTGCCGGCCGCGAGCTTGAGCCCCTTGTCGCTGACCACGGCCGAATCGACCCGCACGCCGCCGCCTTCGATCAGGCGGTTGGCCTCGCTGGTCGAAGGCGCCAGCCCGGCCTGCTTGAGCAGGGCGCCGATCTGCAGCGGCGCCCCCGACAGTGTCACCTCGGGAATCTCGTCCGGGATGCCGCCCTTGCTGCGGTTGACGAAATCCTGCTCGGCCGCATCGGCCGCGGCGGCATCGTGGAAGCGCGCGGCGATCTCCTTGGCCAGCAGCACCTTGGCGTCGCGCGGGTTACGCCCGCCGGCCACCTCGGCCTTCAGGCGCTCGATCTCGGCCTCGCTGCGGAAGCTCAGCAGCGTGTACCAGCGCCACATCAGCGGGTCGGAGATCGACATCACCTTGGCGAACATGGTGTTGGCGTCCTCGGTGATGCCGATGTAGTTGTTCTTGCTCTTGCTCATCTTCTCGATGCCGTCGAGGCCCTCGAGCAGGGGCATGGTCAGGATGCACTGCGGCTCCTGCCCGTATTCCTGCTGCAGGTGGCGGCCCATCAGCAGGTTGAACTTCTGGTCGGTGCCGCCGAGCTCCAGGTCGCTCTTGAGGGCAACCGAGTCGTAGCCCTGCATCAGCGGGTACAGGAATTCGTGGATCGAGATCGAGGCGCCGGCCTTGAAGCGCTCGTGGAAGTCGTTGCGCTCCATCATCCGCGCCACCGTGTACTTGGCGGCCAGCTGGATCATCCCGCGCGCGCCGAGCGGATCGCTCCACTCGCTGTTGTAGCGAAGCTCGGTCCTGCCCGGATCCAGGATCCTGTAGGCCTGCGCCCGGTAGGTCTCGGCATTGGCCTCGATCTGCTCGCGCGTCAGCGGCGGCCGGGTGGTGTTGCGGCCCGAGGGGTCGCCGATCATGGACGTGAAGTCGCCGATCAGGAAGATGACGGTGTGGCCCAGGTCCTGCAGCTGGCGCATCTTGTTCAGCACCACCGTGTGGCCGACGTGGATGTCCGGCGCCGTCGGGTCAAGGCCCAACTTGATGCGAAGCGGCACGCCGGTCGCCTCCGAACGGGCCAGCTTCTGCTGCCATTCGTCGCGCGGGATCAACTCGTCGCAGCCGCGAAGCGACACCGCCATGGCTTCCTGCACACGCTCGGTCACCGGGAAGTCTCTTGTAACAAGTGGTTGATTCATCACGCTTTTTTACTGATCCGACGGGATGTCACCGTCGCTATACTGGCGCCCGCAGAGGCGGGGTGATTCTAAAGAGATGCCCGTTCGAGGCATTCCCGCTGCCCATGACCCAGGGGCACACTGCCGGCGCAGTCGCCGGCAGATTGAACAAGGACCCGAGGATTGAACAAGAACGGCTGGATCTCCGCTGCAGAAGCTGCCCTGTCGGCGGCCGCGCGGATGATCGAACACCACCCGCGCAAGCTGACGGCGGTGCTGGCCGCCCTGCTTCTGGGCGGCGGCGGCGGCGCTTTCGCCGTGGCGTCCTTCGGCCCCGACCCCTCCGCGCTGCCGGTGCGCGAGGTGCTGGAGGCGGTCGAACCGCAAGGCCTGAGCGAACAGGCCGAGGCGCTGGATGCCCACGTCTTCAACCTGTATCGCAGCGACGCCGTGCGGGCCTCCGACACGGTCGAGTCGCTGCTCGGCCGGCTGGGCATCAGCGACCCGGCGGCCGCTGCCTACCTGCGCCAGGACGCCACTGTCCGTACCCAGATGCTGGGCCGGCCCGGCCGCGCGGTGCGCGCCGAAGCCACCGCCAGCCACAGCCTGGCGCGCCTGACGGCGCGCTGGGTGCCCGACGATTCCGGCAACTTCCGCCGGCTGGTGGTGGAACGCGGCGAAGACGGCCGCTTCGCCAGCCGGGTGGAGACCGCGCCGCTGTCGGCGGCCGTGCGGCTGGGCAGCGGCACCATCCGCAGCTCGCTGTACGCGGCGGTCGATGAATCGCACATCCCCGACGAAGTGGCCATGCAGGTGGCCGACATCTTCTCGGCCGAGATCGACTTCCATCGCGGCCTGCGCAAGGGGGACCGCTTCAGCGTGGTCTACGAGGCGCTGGAAGCCGACGGCGAGCCGCTGCGCACCGGCCGGGTGCTGTCGGTCGAATTCGTCAACTCCGGCAAGACCCACCATGCCCTCTGGTTCCAGGAGCCAGGCCAGAAGGGCGGCTACTTCAGCCTGGACGGCAAGAGCCTGACCAGTTCCTACCTGGCCTCGCCGATGGAATTCTCGCGCGTGACCAGCGGCTTCGCCATGCGCTTCCATCCCATCCTGCAGAAGTGGCGCGCCCACCTCGGGGTCGACTACGGCGCGCCGACCGGCACGCCGGTGCGCACGGTGGGGGACGGCATCGTGGAATTCGCCGGCTGGCAGAACGGCTTCGGCAACGTGGTGATCGTCAAGCACAACGCGGCCGACCAGACGGTGTACGCCCACCTCAGCCGCATCCTCGTCAAGCCGCGCCAGGCCGTGGAGCAGGGTCAGCGCATCGGCGCGGTGGGCTCCACCGGCTGGGCCACCGGGCCGCATCTGCACTTCGAGTTCCGCGTCAATGGCGCGCACCAGAACCCGATCCACGTCGCCAAACGCAGCCAGGCCTACACCCTGAGCGCCGCCGCGCGCCCGGCCTTCGACAAGCTGGCGCGCTCCATGCAGTCGCAGCTGGCGGCGGCGTCGCAGGCTCTGGTCGCCGGCGCGGAGTAAACGCCGCGCCGCGGCCGCCCCGCCGCCATGCCCGAGCTCTACATCGGTCTGATGTCCGGGACCTCGCTCGACGGGGTCGACGGCGTGCTGGCCGACTTCGAAGGCGGCGGCCTGCGCGTGCTGGCGCATGCGGGCGCGCCTTTCGACCCCCGACTGAAGGCCGAACTGCTGGCCCTCAACCGCGCCGGCCCCGACGAGATCCACCGCAGCCAGTTGGCGGCCAATGCGCTGATGCGGGTCTACGCCCAGGTGGTTCGCGAGCTGCTCGCGCGGGCCGGGCTGCAGGCTGGCGACGTGCGCGCCATCGGCGCCCACGGCCAGACCGTGCGGCACCGGCCGCAGGCCTTCGACGGCACCGGCTACACCGTGCAGCTGGCCCAGCCCGCGCTGCTGGCCGAGCTGGCCGGCATCGAGGTCGTGGCCGACTTCCGCAGCCGCGATGTCGCCGCCGGCGGCCAGGGCGCGCCGCTGGCCCCCTTCTTCCACCGGGCGCTGTTCGCGCGCGCGGGCGAGGCGGTCGGCGTGCTGAACATCGGCGGCATGTCCAACCTCACGGTGCTGCGGGCGGACGGCTCCCAGCTCGGCTTCGATTGCGGACCCGGCAACGCGCTGATGGATGGCTGGTGCCAGCGCCACACCGGCCAGGCCTACGACGACCAAGGCGCCTGGGCCGCCGGCGCGCCGCCCGATGCCGCCCTGCTGCAGGCCCTGCTGGCCGAGCCGTTCTTCGCGATGGCGCCCCCCAAGAGCACCGGACGCGACCTGTTCGATGCGCCGTGGCTGGACCGCCTGCTGCAGCCGTTCGGTGGACTGGCGCCGCAGCAGGTGCAGGCCACCCTGGCCGAGCTCACCGCCGCGTCCTGCGCGCAGGACGTGCAGCGCCACGCGCCCGACCTGCCGCGCCTGATCGTCTGCGGCGGCGGCGCGCTCAACGCCCACTTGATGCGCCGCCTGCAGGACCTGCTGCCCGCCACCCGCGTGCTGTCGAGCGATGACGCCGGCTTGCCGCCGCTGCAGGTGGAAGCCGCCGCCTTCGCCTGGCTGGCCCGCAAGGCCGTGCGGCGCGAACCGCTGGCCCTGGAAAGCACCACGGGCGCCCGAGGCGCCCGTGTGCTGGGAGGCATCTGGCCGGCCTGAGGCCGGCGGATGCTCAGGCGGAGAAACTGGAGCCGCAGCCGCAGGTGGTGCTGGCGTTCGGGTTCTTGATGACGAACTGGGCGCCCTGCAGGTCTTCCTTGTAGTCGATCTCGGCGCCGACCAGGTACTGATAGCTCATCGCATCGATCAGCAGCGAGACGCCGTTCTTGCTCATCACGGTGTCGTCGTCGTTGGCGACTTCGTCGAAGGTGAAGCCGTACTGGAAGCCCGAGCAGCCGCCGCCCTGCACGAACACGCGCAGCTTCAGGTCGGGGTTGCCCTCCTCGGCGATCAGGTCGGCCACCTTGGCCGCGGCGCTGTCGGTGAAGATCAGCGGGGCGGGCATCTCGGTCTGGATTTCGGCAGCGGCGCTCATGGTCATGTTCCGGTGGGGATCTCCTGAAATGCTACGACAGATCGCCTGAAGGTGCCTGGCTAGTGGTTGTTTGCCGCCAGCTTGAGCAAGGGCTTTTCCTCGCCCACCACCATCGGCTTCAACTGCCCGGAGATGACGGCGCCCTGGTGCATCTCAAGGGCCCGGTAGGACACGTCGCCTTCGATGTGGGCCTTGGGCTGCAGTTCCAGCAGTTCGCGCGCGTGGATCGGGCCGCGCACCGTGCCGTTGATGATGACGTGGTCGGCGTGGATCTCGCCCTGCACCACCGCCGCTTCGGAGATGACCAGCATGCTGGGCTCGTCGGTCATCGCGCGGATGTCGCCAACCACCTCGCCGTCGACCCGCAGGCCTTCGGTGAACTTCAGGTTGCCTTCGACCCGGCTGCCGTGGGCGATCAGGCTCTTGATGGGTGGCTGGGCTTTCTTGCCGAACATCCTTGACTCCTCGACGGTCGTGCTTCTGGTCGCACTTCTGATGGTCCTGGCTCAAACCCCCAGCCGGATGCTCTGCACCGCCCGGGTGGCTGAACCCTCCACCACGCGGGCGGAAACGTTTTGTACCACGGCCTGCTCAGGCAGGTCGACCATGCCTTCCAGGCGGCGGTACTGGCGGAACCGGAGGTCCTGCGCGCCGCCGGGAAGGTCCATGGACCAGGGTTTGCCGTCCAGCGTGCCAGCCATGGTGAGCTGGAGCTGGCCGCGAAATTCCGGCGCGTTCCTGACCGGCTGGATCACCAGCACCTGCCACTTGAGCTGGGCACCGCCCAGCACCTCGGCCTGCAGCGCCCGGATGGCCAGGGTGTTGCCGCTGGCCGGCATCAGCTTCTCGAAGAAGCCCAGGTCGTCGCGCAGCGCCCGGTTCTCGGCCTCCAGTTGCCGCACCTGGGCCGCCAGCCGCTCCTGCGCGGCGCGTTCGGTGGTGAGCAGGCTGCCCGAGGTGTTGAGCACGGACTGCGCCTTGGCGCGCTCCTGCCGCAGCTGGTCGACCTCGGCGCGCAGGCGGGACAGCTCTTCCTTGCTGCCGGTGTCCAGCCCGGCCAGGCTCTTGCCGAGCTCGAAGGCCCACAGGCTGATGGCCGCGCAGAAGCCCAGCACCACCGCCGCCAGCACCCAGCGCAGCGGCCAGGGCATGGCGTTGCGCACCGCCACCCGGGGGGCGCTGATGGTGAGACGACGGCGAAGCAGTTTCCAACGCATGAGCTAGGCGCGAAGGATGCCCTGAAACGACAAAGCCGCAGCAAGCGAACTTGTGCGGCTTTGTAACGGAGGGCAGCTCGATCAGCGCTTGCTGAACTGCTTGCGCCGGCGGGCGGAGTGCAGGCCGACCTTCTTGCGCTCGACTTCGCGGGCGTCACGCGTCACGAAGCCGGCTTGCGACAGCTGCGGCTTGAGGGCCGCGTCGTAGTCGATCAGCGCGCGGGTGATGCCGTGGCGCACCGCGCCGGCCTGGCCGGACTCGCCGCCGCCGTGCACGTTGACCTGGACGTCGAAGGTCTCGACGTTGCCGGTCAGCACCAGCGGCTGCTTGGCGATCATGATCGAGGTCTGGCGGCCGAAGAACTGCTCGATGTCCTTGCCGTTGACCGTGATCTTGCCGCTGCCCTTCTTGAGGAAGACACGGGCCACGCTGCTCTTGCGGCGGCCGGTGCCGTTGTTCCATTCACCAATCATCGAAGGCTCCTCAGATTTCCAGCGGCTTGGGTTGCTGGGCGGTGTGCGGATGCTCCGCGCCGCCGTACACCTTTAGCTTCTTGATCATGGCGTAGCCGAGCGGACCCTTGGGCAGCATGCCCTTGACGGCCTTCTCGAGCGCGCGGCCGGGGTGCTTGGCCTGCATGTCGCGGAAGTTGGTGGCGTAGATGCCGCCGGGGTGGCCCGAGTGGCGGTAGTACATCTTGTCCAGTTCCTTCGCGCCGGTGACGCGGAGCTTGCTGGCGTTGATGACGACGATGTAGTCGCCCGTGTCGACGTGAGGCGTGTAGATGGCCTTGTGCTTGCCGCGCAAACGGGCTGCTGCTTCGCTGGCAACACGCCCGAGCACCTTGTCGGTGGCGTCAATCACAAACCACTCGTGCACCACGTCAGCGGGTTTGGCGCTGAACGTTTTCATGTGAGCTTTCGAGAAAGTGGCTTGATGGGCCCTTTTCCACGGTCGGTGTTCCTCTGCCGGGAACCTCTTAGGTGGGTGCCGAACGCCCCTGCGGGGCCTTCGTTTCCGTCGCGGGGCCACGGTGGCGCTGCGGAAGAGCCTGAGATTCTATGCCAAATCAACCACTTACGGCAAGGCAGGACGGGTTGCGGCAGGTAGGATGCCGGGATGTTCAGTTACCGACATGGCTTCCACGCGGGCAACCACGCCGACGTGTTCAAGCACCTGGTGCTGGTCGCCACCCTGCGCCACCTGCTGGCCAAGGACGCGCCGCTGTGGGTGATCGACACGCATTCGGGCGCCGGCCTGTATCGGCTGGATGGCGACTACGCCGGCACCTCGGGCGAGGCGCAGGACGGCATCCTGAAGCTTGTCGACGCAGTGGGCGCTCACAACGAGATCGACGGCAAGGCCCTGGCGCCGGCGCTGGCCGACTACCTGCAGCAGGTGCGCGACTTCAACCGGCCGGGCGACTGGCGGGTCTACCCGGGCTCGCCCTTCATCGCCCAGAAGCTGCTGCGCAGCGAGGTGCGCGACAAGCTCAAGCTGTTCGAGCTGCATCCCAGCGACAGCAAGGCGCTGGCCGGCAACGTGGCCCAGCTTAACGCCGGGCGACAGGTCTCGGTGGCGCGCGAGGACGGCTTCGAGGCGCTCAGGGCGCTGCTGCCGCCGCCCTCGCGCCGGGCGCTGGTGCTGGTCGATCCCAGCTACGAAATCAAGAGCGACTACGGCAAGGTGCTGGCCACCCTGCGCGACAGCCTGCAGCGCTTCGCCACCGGCTGCTACGCGGTCTGGTACCCGGTCATCCCGCGGCCGGAGGCGCACGAGCTGCCGCGCAAGCTGCGCACCCTGGCCAACCAGTTGCACAAGCCCTGGCTGCACGCGACGTTCTCGATCGGCCAGCGGGCAGCCGCCGCGGGCGAGGCGGCCGGCGCCCGGCCGGGGCTCACCGCCAGCGGCATGTTCCTGGTCAATCCGCCGCACACGCTCAAGCCGGCGCTGGAGGCCGCGCTGCCGCAGCTGCTGCAGGTGCTCGGCCGTGGACGCGGCCAAGGGCAACTGATCGAAGCCGGCGGCGCCTGAGCGAAGCCGGCGGCGCCTGAGCCCGCAGCGCCATGCCCCGACTCAGCCCGGATCGGGCTCCGCCAGCGTCAGCGCAACCCGCTTGACGCCGGGGCCGAGCAGGCCGATCACCCGCGCGGCCGCATGGCTCAGGTCGATGATGCGTCCCGGCGCAAACGGCCCCCGGTCATTGATCCGCACCGTCACTTCGCGTCCGTTGACCAGGCTGCGCACCGTCACCCGCGTGCCGAACGGCAGGCTGGGGTGGGCGGCGGTCAGCGCGTTCATGTCGAAGCGTTCGCCGCTGGCGGTGCGCCGGCCATGGAAGCGCGGGCCGTACCAGGAGGCCACGCCGCGCTGGAACGGCTCAGCTTCGGCCGCAGGTGAAACTGCCTCCGACCCGGCTTCCGGCGCCGGCGCATCGGGCGCCGTGGCCGGCGAAATCGCGCAGCCCTGCAGCACGGCCAGCGCTGCCAGCAGCACGGCCGCCCATTGCCGCCGCGCCTTCACAGCCCCAGCCGCCGGCAGATCTCCAGCGTCGCGTTGGCCTGGTTCATGGTGTAGAAGTGCAGCCCCGGCACCCCTTCGCCGCGCAACCGGTCGCACAGCGCCGTCACCACGTCCAGCCCGAAGGCCTTGATCGAGGCGCTGTCGTCGCCGAAGCCCTGCAGCCGCAGGCGGATCCAGCGCGGGATCTCGGCGCCGCAGGCGTCGGAAAAGCGCAGCAGCTGCGTCGAGCTGGTGATCGGCATGATCCCCGGCACGATCGGCACCTCGACGCCGCGCTTGCGCAGCTCCTCGACGTAGCGCAGGTAGGCGTCCGCGTTGAAGAAGTACTGCGTGATGCCGGCGTCGGCCCCCGCCTCCACCTTGGCGACGAAGGCGGCCAGGTCGCCCTCCGGCGTGCGGGCCTGCGGGTGCACCTCCGGGTAGGCGGCGACCTCGAGGCGGAACTGGCGGCCGGTCTCGCCGCGGATGAAGGCGACCAGGTCGCTGGCGTAGCGGAACTCGCCGCCCAGCCCGTAACCGCTGGGCAGGTCGCCGCGCAGGGCGACGATGCGCCGGATGCCGGCCGCCGCGTAGGCCGACAGGCGCTCGCGGATGCTGTCGTGGGTCTGGCCGATGCACGACAGGTGCGGCGCCGCGGGGAAGCCCTCGGCCATGATCTCGCGCACCGACTGCAGCGTGCCCTCCTGGGTGGAGCCGCCGGCGCCGAAGGTGACCGAACAGAACTCGGGCTTCAGGGCATAGAGCTGCTGCCGCGCGGCGCGCAGCTTGGCCGCACCTTCGTCGGTCTTGGGCGGGAAGAATTCGAGGCTGATCGGAAGCGTCATGCTGTTTCCTTCCGGGCATGGATGAAGAACTCGCGGTTGCCGTCGCCGCCGCGGATCGGGCTGTCGAACCAGCCTTGCACGGCCAGGCCGGCGTCGGCACAGGCGGCGCGGATGCGCTGCTCGACGCCGGCGTAGAGCGCGGCATCGCGCACGATGCCGCCCTTGCCGAGCTGGCCGGGCTGCAGTTCGAACTGCGGCTTGACCAGCATCAGCAGCCGGCCGCCGGGCTCGAGCAGCGGCGCGAGGGCCGGCAGCACCAGCGTCTGCGAGATGAACGAGAGGTCGCCGACCACCAGGTCGAATGCCGGCTCGACGCCGGCGGCGCACAGCCGGGCGGCGTCCAGCTCACGGGCGTTGCACTTCTCGAGGCAGGTGACGCGCGGGTCGGCACGCAGCTGATCGTGCAACTGCCCATGGCCGACGTCGACGCCGACCACCTGCGCCGCGCCGTGCTGCAGCAGGCAGTCGGTGAAGCCGCCAGTGGACTGGCCGACGTCGAGGCAGCGCAGACCGCGCGGGTCGATGCCCGCCGACTGCAGCGCGCCTTCCAGCTTGAGGCCGCCGCGCGAGACGTAGCGCGCCTCGGCAGCGTCGGCCAGCTCGACCTCGGCCGCCTGCGGCACGTCCTCGCCGTTCTTGCCGACCGCGCGCCAGCCGCGCCCGTCGTGCCAGCGCATGCCCGAGGCGATCAGGCGCTGCGCCTGCGAGCGCGTGGCCGCAAGGCCGCGTTCGACGAGGAGCTGGTCGGCGCGCATGGGGTCGGTCTCGCTGCGGGCCGGGCCACGACGACTGTCATTGCGGGCTTGCCCCGCCATCCATCTCCCCGCGCCTGCATGCGGCTGGAGGTGGATGCCGGGTCAAGCCCGGCATGACATGTCGGTGGCCGGGCCCGGCATGGCACCTCTTAGTACCGGTACGTATCCGGCTTGTACGGCCCTTGCTTGGGCACGCCGATGTAGCCGGCCTGTTCCTCGCTCAGCTCGGTCAGCTGGGCGCCCAGCTTCCTGAGCTGCAGCCGCGCCACCTTCTCGTCCAGATGCTTGGGCAGCACGTAGACCTTGCCGACCTCGTAGTAGTCGCTGTGGGTGAACAGCTCGATCTGCGCGATGGTCTGGTTGGCGAAGGACGAGCTCATCACGTAGCTGGGGTGGCCGGTGCCGCAGCCCAGGTTCACCAGCCGGCCCTTGGCCAGCAGGATGATGCGCTTGCCGTCCTCGAAGATCACGTGGTCGACCTGCGGCTTGATCTCTTCCCACTGGCACTTGGCCTCGATCGACGCGACGTCGATCTCGTTGTCGAAGTGGCCGATGTTGCAGACGATCGCCTGGTCCTTCATCTTCGCCATGTGGGCGTAGGTGATGACCGACTTGTTGCCGGTGGCCGTCACGAAGATGTCGGCCTTGTCGGCGGCGTACTCCATGGTGACCACGCGGTAGCCTTCCATCGCCGCCTGCAGCGCGCAGATCGGGTCGATCTCGGTCACCCACACCTGGGCCGACAGCGCGCGCAGCGCCTGGGCCGAGCCCTTGCCGACGTCGCCGTAGCCGGCCACTACGGCGATCTTGCCGGCCACCATCACGTCGGTGGCGCGCTTGATGCCGTCCACCAGCGACTCGCGGCAGCCGTACAGGTTGTCGAACTTGCTCTTGGTGACCGAGTCGTTGACATTGATCGCGCGGAACATCAGCGAGCCCTTGGCCGACATTTCCTTCAGGCGGTGCACGCCGGTGGTGGTCTCCTCGGTCACGCCGATGATCTGGGCGCTCTTGCGGCTGTACCAGGTTCCATCCTGGGCCAGCTTGGTCTTGATGGCGGCGAACAGGATGCGCTCTTCTTCGCTGCCGGGGTTGGCCAGCACGGACGCGTCCTTCTCGGCGCGCTTGCCCAGGTGCATCAGCAGCGTGGCATCGCCGCCGTCGTCCAGGATCATGTTCGGGCCCTCGCCCTCGCTGCCCTTGGCGCCGAAGTCGAAGATGCGGTGGGTGTAGTCCCAGTACTCCTCCAGCGTCTCGCCCTTGACGGCGAACACCGGCGTGCCGGCCGCGGCGATGGCGGCGGCGGCGTGGTCCTGGGTCGAGAAGATGTTGCAGGAGGCCCAGCGCACCTGGGCGCCCAGCGCCTGCAGCGTCTCGATCAGCACCGCCGTCTGGATCGTCATGTGCAGCGAACCGGTGATGCGCGCGCCCTTGAGCGGCTGGGCCTTGGCGAACTCCTCGCGGATCGCCATCAGGCCGGGCATCTCGGTTTCGGCGATGCGGATTTCCTTGCGGCCCCACTCGGCCAGCGAGAGGTCGGCGATGACGCAGTCCTGCGTCGGCGTGGGCTTGAGAACGGCGTTCATGGGTGCTCCAAAAGCTTGTTTCGGTTCAACCACGGGCCTGGGGGGAACTCACCGCACAGACCAGTGGGTGAGCGTCGTTGCATGCAGGTTCCGAGCCTTCGCACCGGGCGGTGCTGCAACGCTCCTCGGATGGGGCGCGATTATACGGGCGGGGCCCGGCCGGGCGGCGCACGGCCGGGCTGCTGTGGGCGGGGCGGGGTGCCGCGCCCGCGAGCTCAGGCTTGCGCGCCCTGCACCGTCGCTGCCGGCGCAACCGCCTCGTCTTCCGGGCTGTTCGGCACCCGCTGGAACCAGGTCGCCACCAGCCCGCCGGAGATGTTGTGCCAGACGCTGAAGATCGCGCTGGGCACTGCCGCCAGCGGCGAGAAGTGCGCCGCCGCCAGCGCCGCGCCGAGGCCGGAGTTCTGCATGCCGACCTCGATCGCCAGCGTCTTGCGCTTGGCGATGCTGCGGCCGGTGAGCTTGCCCAGCCAGTAGCCCAGCAGCAGGCCCAGGCCGTTGTGCAGCACAACGACCGCGAAGATCAGTGCACCGCTGGTGGCGATCTTGGGCTGGTTGGCCGCCACCACGGCAGCGACGATGGCCACGATCGCGACCACCGACACCAGCGGCAGCACGCCGATCGCGACCTTCACCTTCTCGCGCAGCAGCGACTGCGCCACGATGCCCAGCACGATCGGCAGCACCACCACCTGCACGATGGACCAGAACATGGCCGTCGCGCTCACCTCCAGCCACTGGCTGGCCAGCAGGTAGATCAGGGCGGGCGTCACCACCGGGGCCAGCAGCGTCGTCACGGAGGTGATCGCCACCGACAGGGCGACGTCGCCGCGGCCGAGGAAGGTCATGACGTTGGACGCGGTGCCGCCGGGGCAGCAGCCGACCAGGATCACGCCGATCGCGATCTCCGGCGGCAGTTGCAGCGCCTGGCACAGCAGCCACGCCAGGCCCGGCATGATGATGAACTGGCCGAGCACGCCGATCAGCACGTCGACCGGGCGACGGAAGACCTCGCGGAAGTCGTCCTTGGACAGGGTCAGGCCCATGCCGAACATGATGATCCCCAGCAGCGGGACGATCCAGGCGGCGATCCAGCGGAACTGCGCGGGCGCGAAGAAGGCGAGCACTGCGAACAGCAGCACCCAGACGGCAAACGTCTTGCCGACGAACTGGCTCAGGCGAACGAGGGCCTGCATGGGCGGGATTCCTTGCGAAGTGGCGAAACGGCGATGGAGCCGGCGCCCCGCGCGGGCCGGGGTGCGGTCACGGCAGGTGGACGTCGGGCGGGCGCGCGGCGCGAGCCGCGGCCCTAAGCCGCCGGGTAGGCAGCCGACCCCGCCGTGTGGACGACGCGCCAAGGCAGGTGCGGCCTGGTGGGCCTGACCTAGGGTTTACCCTGATTCTAGAAAGAAGGCCATTTCCGGCGCCCTGGGGCGGTTATTCCTGGGCGCCCGATGCCCGGCGCCGGCCGTGAACCGCTACAAACGGGCATGGCTTCCGCAAGTTTCCCCTCTCCGCCCATCGAGCCCATGCTGGCCAAGGTGGCCGACGCGCTGCCGGCCGAGCCCGGTTTCCTGTTCGAACCCAAGTGGGACGGCTTCCGGGCGCTGGTGTTCCGCGACCCGGAGGGCGTCCACATCCAGAGCCGCGACCTCAAGCCGCTGAACCGCTACTTCCCCGAGCTGGAGAAGGTGCTGGCCGAGCAGTTGCCGCGCGGCTGCATCGTGGATGGCGAGATCGTGGTGGCTGGCCCGAACGGGCTGGACTTCGACGCCCTGCAGCAGCGCATCCATCCGGCGGCCTCGCGCATCGCCAGGCTGGCCAAGGAGACGCCGGCCGGCTTCGTCGCCTTCGACCTGCTCGCCGCCGGCGGCCGGTCGATCATGGATTTGCCGCAGCAGGAGCGGCGCACCCGGCTGGAGCGCCTGCTCGGCTCGGCCCGGCCACCGCTGTACCTGACGCCGGTGACCAGCGACCGCGAGCAGGCCCAGGACTGGCTGCAGCGGTTCGAGGGCGCGGGCCTGGACGGCGTGATCGCCAAGCCGGCGAACGCGCCCTACCAGCCGGCCAAGCGCGCGATGTTCAAGATCAAGCACGCGCGCACCGCCGACTGCGTGGTGGCGGGCTTCCGCTGGTACAAGGACAGCACCGACGTCATCGGCTCGCTGCTGCTGGGCCTGTACAACCAGGCCGGCGTGCTGCAGCACGTGGGCGTGACCTCGTCGTTCACCAGGGACGTGCGGCGCCAGCTGGCGCAGGAGCTGGCGCCCTTGCGCGACAACGCGATGGAGAACCACCCCTGGCGCGACTGGGCGCAGGCCAGCGCGGGCGACGCCGACCGCATGCCGGGGGCGAAGTCGCGCTGGAGCGGCGGCAAGGACCTGGGCTGGGAGCCGCTGCGGCCCGAGCGGGTGTGCGAGGTCAAGTACGACCACCTGCAGGGCGACCGCTTCCGCCACGCCACCACCTTCCTGCGCTGGCGGCCCGACAAGGCGCCGCAGGACTGCCGCTACGACCAGCTGGAGACCGCGACGCCGTTCGAGCTGCAGCAGGTGCTCACAGCGCGTTGACCGGGATCTTCAGGTAGGCGACGCCGTTGGCTTCGGGCGGCGGCAGCTCGCCGGCGCGGATGTTGACCTGCACCGCCGGCAGGATCAGCGTCGGCATCTCCAGCGTCGCGTCGCGCCGGGTCCGCATGTCCACGAAGGCGTCCTCGCCGACGCCGTCATGCACGTGGATGTTGCCCTTGCGCTGTTCGGCGACGGTGGTCTCCCAGGCGGGCTCGCGGCCCTGCGGCGGGTAGTCGTGGCACATGAACAGGCGCGTGGACGGCGGCAGTTCCAACAGGCGACGGATCGACGCGTACAGCTTGCGGGCATCGCCCCCCGGGAAGTCGCAGCGCGCGGTGCCCACGTCCGGCATGAACAGGGTGTCGCCCACGAACACCGCGTCGCCGAAGCGATAGGCGATGTCGGCCGGCGTATGGCCGGGCACGTGCAGGACCTCGCCGACCAGCCGGCCCACGCGGATCTCGTCGCCGTCGGCCAGCAGGCGGTCGAACTGCGAGCCGTCCTGCCGGAACTCCGGCCCCAGGTGGTAGATGGCCTTGAACACGCCCTGCACGGCGGTGATGTGCTCGCCGATGGCCGTCTTGCCGCCCAGTTCCGCCTTCAGGTAGGGCGCCGCCGTCAGGTGGTCGGCATGGGCGTGGGTCTCCAGGATCCATTCGACCCGCAGGTTGTGCGCCTGCACGAACTCGATCAGGCGGTCGGCCGATGCGGTGCCGGTGCGGCCTGACCTGGGGTCGTAATCCAGCACCGGGTCGATGATGGCGCAGGCCGAGCCCGGACCGTCGTGGATGACGTAGCTCACGGTCCACGTCGCTGCGTCGAAGACGGCGTGCACTTGGGGGTTCATGGGACAGCTCCTTCGTTTGGCTTGTCGATATTCTATTGACAAATATCTTGTCCCTCAATAGACTATCTGCCAAGCAAACGTTGAAGAGCCACCCATGACCCCCGACACGACCGTTCCCCTGTCCGAGATGCAGGCGGCCTCGCACAAGGCCTGCGTCCTGATGAAGGTGCTGGCCAACCCCGACCGGCTGCTGATCCTGTGCCACCTGTCGCAAGGCGAGGCACGGGTCGGCGAACTGGAACAGGCGCTGGGCATCGTCCAGCCCACCTTGTCGCAGCAGCTGACCGTGCTGCGGGCCGAAGAGCTGGTCACCACCCGGCGCGAGGGCAAGAACATCTACTACTCGCTGGCCAGCCCGCAGGCGCTGGCGGTGATCCAGACCCTTTACCAGCAGTTCTGCCAAGGCGCGCAGGAGTAAGCCCATGACCATCGACTGGACCCATTTCACCCCTTGGGCCTCGCTCGCCGGCGGCGTGCTGCTCGGCGTCGCGGCTGCCGTCTTCATCCTGGCCAATGGCCGGGTGCTGGGCATCAGCGGCATCCTGGGCGGGCTGCTGTCGCCCAAGCCGGGCGACGCCGGCTGGCGCATCGCCTTCCTGCTCGGCATGGCGGCGGCACCCGTGACCTTCGGGCTGCTGGCGCCGGCCGGTTTTCTGCCGGCGCCGCGCATCGAGGCCGGCCTGGGGGCGGTGATCGCGGCCGGCCTGCTGGTCGGCTTCGGCACCCGCTACGGCTCCGGCTGCACCAGCGGCCATGGCGTATGCGGGCTGTCGCGCCTGTCGCCGCGCTCGCTGGTTGCCACCGCGGCCTTCATGGGCGCGGGCTTCCTGACCGTCTATCTGCTGCGCCACGCCTGAAAGGACCCCGCACCATGAGCCGTGCCATCGAATTCCTCGTCGGCCTGCTGTTCGGCTGGGGCCTGCTGCTGTCGGGCATGACCGATCCCGGCAAGGTCCAGGGCTTTCTCGACGTGGCGGGCGCCTGGGACCCCTCGCTCGCCTTCGTGATGGGCGGCGCCATTGCCGTCGGCTTCTTCGCCTTCGCGCTGGCGCGCAAGCGCACCCGCACCTTACTGGGCGGCGCGCTGCAGCTGCCGACAGCGCGCGACATCGACAAGCCGCTGGTCGTCGGCTCCCTGATCTTCGGCGCCGGCTGGGGCCTGGCGGGCTTCTGCCCGGGACCGGGGCTGGTGGCGATGGCCGCCGGCAACGGCAAGGCGCTGGTGTTCGTCGCCGCCATGGTCGTGGGCATGCTCGGCTTCGAGCTGCTGGACCGCTTCAGCCGTCGCGGGCCGCGGCCCGCCGCCTCCTGAAGCAAGCGACGCCATGAGTGCCGCCGCCGGCCGCCGCGCAGCTTGGCTGCTGCGTCCGGCCTGGTCGCGCGGCTACGGCCGCGACACCCTGCTGCGCGATGGCGTGGCGGCGGTGATCGTCACGCTGATGCTGATCCCGCAAAGCCTGGCCTATGCCGCGCTGGCGGGGCTGCCACTCGAGGCCGGGCTGTACGCCAGCATCGCGCCGCTGCTGCTCTATGCCCTGTTCGGCAGCAGCGGCGTGCTGGCGGTGGGGCCGGTGGCCGTGGTGTCGCTGATGACGGCCGCCGCGATCGGCGAGCACGCCGCGGCCGGCGTGCCGGCTTGGACCGCCGCGCTCACGCTGGCCTTCCTGTCCGGCGGCATGCTGTTCCTGATGGGACTGCTGCGGCTGGGCTTCGTCGCCAACTTCCTCAGCCGCCCGGTGATCGCCGGTTTCATCACGGCCTCCGCGCTGCTGATCGCGGCCAGCCAGCTGGCCGTGGTGCTCGGCGTGCCGGCCAAGGGGCCCAACTTCTTCGTCACGATCGCCGCCCTGCTTGCGCGGCTGCGCGAGGTGCACGGGCTGACCGCCGCCGTCGGCCTGGGGGCCATCGCCTTCCTGTGGTGGGTGCGGCGCGGCCTCCAGCCGCTGCTGCTGCGCCTGGGCGTGGGCGCGCGGGCGGCCGACCTGGCCGCCAAGGCCGGCCCGGTCGCCGGCGTCGTGCTCACCGGCCTGCTCACCTGGGCGTTCGGGTTGGACCAGCAGGGGCTCAAGGTGGTCGGCACCGTGCCGCAGGGCCTGCCGCCGCTGACGGCGCCGGCCTGGGACCTGTCGCTCTGGCAGCGGCTGGCCGTGCCGGCGCTGCTGATCGGGGTGGTGGGCTTCGTCGAGTCGGTCTCGGTCGGCCAGACGCTGGCGGCGCGCCGACGCGAGCGCATCGACCCCGACCGCGAGCTGCTCGGCCTGGGTGCCGGCAACGTCGCCGCGGCGTTCACGGGGGGCTTTCCCGTCACCGGGGGCTTCGCCCGCTCGGTGGTGAACTTCGATGCCGGCGCGCAAACCCCGGCCGCGGGCATCTTCACCGCCGGCGGCATCCTGCTGGCGGCGCTGCTGCTGACGCCGGCGCTGTACCACGTGCCACAGGCCACGCTGGCGGCCACCATCATCGTCGCCGTGCTGTCGCTGGTGGACCTGGACAGCCTGCGCCGCACCTGGGCCTATTCCAAGGGCGACTTCCTGTGCGTGCTGGCCACGCTGGCGGTGACGCTGGGCTGGGGCGTCGAGAGCGGCCTGATCACCGGGGTGTTGCTCTCGCTCGCGCTGTACCTGCTGCGCAGCAGCCGGCCGCACATCGCCGAGGTCGGGCTGGTCCCCGGCACCGAGCACTTCCGCAACGTGCTGCGCCACCGCGTGCGGGTCTCGCCCCGGGTGCTCAGCCTGCGGGTGGACGAGAGCCTGTACTTCGCCAATGCCCGTGCGCTGGAAGACCGGATCAACGACGCCGTCGCCGCCCGCCCCCAGCTCAGGCACGTGGTGCTGCAGTGCTCGGCGGTCAACGCCATCGATGCCAGCGCGCTCGAGAGCCTGGAAGCCATCGACCACCGGCTCGCCGACGCCGGCGTGCGACTGCACCTGAGCGAGGTGAAAGGCCCGGTGATGGACCGGCTGCAGCCGACCGCCTTCCTGCGCCGCCTGCGCGGCCAGGTGTTCCTGACGCACTACCAGGCGATCGAAACGCTGGCGCCCGAGGTGCTGCAGGACGACCGCGCGAACCCGGCTGCCACAGCCGCGCCCGCCGCCCGCGCCTGAGCCCGGCGGCCGGCTAACGGTCCTTGGCGAGCGGCTGCGCTGCACGGCCCGCCTTGCGCGCCGACGGCGGCGCCCGCGGCGGCTCGCCGGCCTGCTTGCGGTAGTGCGGCGGCCAGGGGGCGTCGCCCTGCCCCTCGCGCTCCTGCTGCGACGACAGCTCCAGCAGCGATTCGAGCGAGCCGGCCGCATCGTCGATGCCGGCGTGCGGGTCGCCGATCTTCGCCAGCCGGCCCGGCACCGTGCGCAGCGTGAAGTCGGCCGGGTCGCACCGCTGCAGTTCGTCCCAATCGACCGGGGTGGACACGCGCGCGTCCGGGCGCGGACGCACCGAGTAGGCCGAGGCCACCGTGCGGTCCTTGGCGTTCTGGTTGTAGTCGACGAACACGCCGTGGCGCTGCTCCTTCCACCACTGGGCGGTCGCCAACCCGGGCGCGCGCCGCTCGACCTCGCGCGCCAGCGCCAGCGCGGCGCGCCGCACCTGGTCGAACGACCAGCGCCGCTCGATGCGCACCAGCACGTGGATGCCGCGCGAGCCGGAGGTCTTGGGCCAGCCCGCCAGGCCGTGCTCGTGCAGCACCTCGCGCGCCAGCGCCGCCACCTGCCGGATCTGCGGCCACTCGACGCCGGGCACCGGGTCCAGGTCGACCCGCAGTTCGTCCGGGTGCTCCAGGTCGTCGGCGCGCACCGGGTGCGGGTGCAGCTCGATGCAGCCGAGGTTGGCCATCCAGGCCAGGGTGGCGGCGTGGCGCGGCACCACCTCGTCGGCCGTGCGGCCGGACGGGAAGCGGATGGTGCTGACCTCCACCCAGTCCGGACGGCTGGCCGGGGCCCGCTTCTGGAAGAAGGACTCGCCCTCGATGCCATCCGGGAAGCGCTTGAGGACGCACGGCCGCCCGCCGGCGCCGCGCAGGGCGCCTTCGGCCACCGCCACGTAGTAGCGCACGAGGTCCAGCTTGCCGATGCCCGCCTGCGGGAACAGCAGCTTGCCCGGATTGCTGATCGTGACTTCGTGCTCGCCGACGGCGAGCACCGTGCCGCTGGACGCCGCAGCCATCCAGCCACCGTACACCCATCGGCGACAATACGGGCCCCGCCGAAACGCTTTGCAGCTCATCGGCCGAGCGCTTCTTCCGAAAGCCCTTTCCCCCGTGTCCGCTTCGCCCTTTGCCGCCGAGACCCGGCGCCGCCGCACCTTCGCCATCATTTCTCACCCCGACGCGGGCAAGACCACGCTGACGGAAAAGCTGCTGCTGTTCTCCGGCGCGATCCAGATCGCCGGCGCGGTGAAGGGGCGCAAGGCCTCGCGGCACGCCACCAGCGACTGGATGGAGATCGAGAAGCAGCGCGGCATCTCGGTGGCCAGCTCGGTGATGCAGATGGTCTACCGCGACCACGTGATCAACCTGCTGGACACGCCCGGCCACAAGGACTTCTCGGAGGACACCTACCGGGTGCTGACGGCGGTCGACTCGGCGCTGATGGTGATCGACGCGGCCAACGGCGTGGAGGCGCAGACGCGCCGCCTGATCGAGGTCTGCCGCCAGCGCAACACGCCCATCATCACCTTCGTCAACAAGCTGGACCGCGAGGTGCGCGAGCCGCTGGACATCCTGGACGAGGTCGAGCGCGAGCTGGGCATGCCCTGCGTGCCCATGACCTGGCCGGTCGGCAAGGGCAAGAGCTTCGGCGGCATCATGAACCTGCGCACCGACGCGATGACGGTGTTCGAGTCCGGCAGCGAGCGCCGGCCGCAGGACTTCGAGACGATTCCCCTGGCCGACGAGGACACGCTGCGCGCGCGCTTCGGCGCCGAATACGAGGCCGCCGCCGAGAGCATGGAACTGGCCGCCGGCGCCTCGCCGGAATGGAACCACCAGGACTTCCTGGACGCCAAGCAGACCCCGGTGTTCTTCGGCTCCGGCGTCAACAACTTCGGCGTGATGGAGGTGCTGGACGCGCTGGTGGACCTGGCGCCGCCGCCGCAGCCGCGCAAGAGCTCGCTGGTGGTCAACCGGCAGGCGGTCGAGAAGATTGTGCGGCCGGAGGAGCCGAACTTCGCCGGCGTGGTGTTCAAGGTGCAGGCCAACATGGACGCCAACCACCGCGACCGCATCGCCTTCGTGCGCATGGCCTCCGGCAAGTACACCCCGGGCATGAAGCTCAAGGTGCAGCGCACCGGCAAGGAGCTGCGCCCGACCTCGGTCGTGACCTTCCTGTCGCAGCGGCGCGAGGCGGTGGACGAGGCCTTCGCCGGCGACATCATCGGCTTCACCACGCACGGCGGGGTGCAGCTGGGCGACACCATCACCGACGGCGCCGCGCTGCAGTTCACCGGCCTGCCCTTCTTCGCGCCCGAGATGTTCATGACGGTGCTGCTGAAGAACCCGCTGCGCACCAAGCAGCTGCAGCAGGGGCTGGCCCAGCTGGGCGAGGAAGGCGCGATCCAGGTGTTCCGGCCGCAGATGGGCGGCGCCATGCTGCTGGGGGCGGTCGGCCAGCTGCAGTTCGAGGTGGTGCAGCACCGCCTGAAGACCGAGTACGACGCCGACATCCGGCTGGAAGGCTGCCCCTACACCGGCGCGCGCTGGATCACCGCCGACACGCCGCAGGAGCTGCGCCAGTTCACCGACGCCTATCCGCAACGGATGGCCCTGGACGCCGCCAACGCCCTGGCATTTCTTTGCACTTCGCCGTACGACGTGCGGCTGGCGCAGGAACGATTTCCCAAAATCCACTTCCATCCGTTGCGCGAACACGCCGGCCTCGAACTTCAGCACTGATCCACGGCTGAGCCGCGCGAATAATCGCACTCCCACTGTGGAGTTGCGCCTTGTTCCGCCTTGCCCCGCTGCGCCGCGCAGCCGCCGTTGCCGCGGCCTTCTCCATTGCTTTCCTGCTGGCCGCCTGCGGCGGCGGAGGCGGCAGCGGCCCTGACCTGGCTGCCGGCGCGCTGTCGTCGCGCGGGCTGTTTCCCGAATCGTCCTCGCTGGCCGGCATGTGCTCGCTGGCCGACCAGCAGCGCTGGCTGCGCGCCTACATGGACGAGAAGTACCTGTGGAACGACGAGGTGCCCGAGGTGCGGCCCGCCGACTACGGCACGATGCCGGCCTACTTCGACGCCCTGCTGGTGCGCACGTCCGACGCCGACGGGCTGGCGCGCGACCGCTTCAGCACCAGCATGAGCAGCCGCGCGGCCGACGTGATGCAGGGCGTCGCCAGCGCCAGCGCGGCGGTGGCCGACTACGGCTCGAGCCGGCCGGTGCCGCTGGTGCGGACGATCCTGAGCACCGGCAGCCGCAAGGTCGGCTACATCCTCTTCAACGAGCACTCGAAGGGCGCGCAGGACGCGCTGATCGGCGCCTTCGGCAGCCTGCGCGACGCCGGCGTGCAGGACCTGGTGCTGGACCTGCGCTACAACGGCGGCGGCTTCCTGTACATCGCCCAGGCCGCAGCCGCCATGGTGGCCGGGCCGTCGATCGAGGGCCAGGTGTTCGAGAGCGTGCGCTACAACAGCCATCGCTCGGCCGAGAACGCCGCCGGCACCTTCATCTTCAGCACCCGGGTGCTGACCGGCGAGACCACCTATGGCCGCGGCCACCCGCTGCCGCAGTTGAAGCTGCCGCGCCTGTACGTGCTGACCTCGCAGCTGACCTGCTCGGCCAGCGAGTCCATCGTCAACAGCCTGCGCGGCATCGGGGTGCAGGTGGTCCTGATCGGCGACCGCACCTGCGGCAAGCCCTATGGCTTTCACCGCAAGGACAACTGCGGCCAGGCCTACTTCCCGATCGAGTTCCAGGTCTACAACGCGCAGGGCTACGGCGACTACACGGCCGGCTTCCCGGTGCAGTGCCGGGTGCAGGAGAACCCGCGCACCGCGCTGGGCGCGGTCGACGAGCCGCTGCTGGCGGCGGCGCTGACCCACATCGACACCGGCCGCTGCCCGGTTGCAGGCCGGCAGCTGCTCGCCAGCCCGATGCTGCAACAATCGCCGGACCCGTCGCCCCTGGACCGGCCCGAGGCGCCCCCTGCCGACTCGCCGATGTACCAGCCGGGCTGGAACGGGCGCGTGCTGCAGCCTTGACCCACTCGATACCTCCCCTCGCCCACTGGCCCCAGGACGCCCGCCGCGGCGTCCTCGGCGTCTTCACCGACATCGACGACACCCTCACCACCGAGGGTGCGATCACCCCCGATGCGCTGGATGCGCTCGGCGCGCTGCGCGCCGCCGGCCTGCACGTGATCCCCATCACCGGCCGGCCGGTGGGCTGGAGCGAACCGTTCGCGCTGGCCTGGCCGGTCGATGCCATCGTGGCGGAGAACGGCGCCGTGGCGCTGGTGCGCGACGCCGGCGGACGCCTGCGCAAGCTGTACCAGCAACCGGCCGACGAGCGCGCGCGCAACTACGCCCGCATGCAGCAGGTGCTGGCGCGCATCGAGCGCGAAGTGCCGGGCGCTCGCCGCGCCGAAGACAGCCCCGGCCGCGAAACCGACATCGCGATCGACCACAGCGAATTCACGCAGCTGCCGCCCGAGCGCATCGACCAGGTGGTGGCGCTGATGCGGGCCGAAGGCATGACCGCCACGGTCAGCTCCATCCACGTCAACGGCTGGTACGGCGACCACTCCAAGCTGGAAGGCGCGCGCTGGATCGTGCGCGAGCTGCTCGGCACCGAGCTGGACGTGCAGCTCGATCGCTGGGTGTACGTCGGCGACTCCACCAACGACGTGCTGATGTTCGAGCACTTCCCGCACAGCGCAGGCGTCGCCAACATCCGCCGCTTCCTCGACCAGCTCACGCACCGGCCGGCCTACGTGACCGAAGGCGAGCGCGGGGCCGGCTTCGCCGAAGTGGCGCGGGCGCTGCTGGCAGCGCGGTAGGCGCCCGCCAGGCCCGGCGTACACGCCCGGGCGGGGGCCGGGATAATGCCCCTGATCCCATGAGCTGCCGGCATGTCACTCCCACTTGTCCGCCTGCCCCCGCTTGACCTCGTCCGGGGCTTCGTCGCGGTCGGGCGCCGCATGAGCATCACGGCGGCGGCCGACGACCTGTGCGTGACGCAATCGGCCATCAGCAAGCAGGTCCGGGCGCTGGAAGATGCGCTGGGCGTCAAGCTGCTGCACCGCGGCTACCGCCAGGTCTCCTTCACCGAGGCGGGCGAACGCTTGTTCCGCAGCGCCGATGCGGCGCTGCAGCAGATGCAGGATGCGGTGGCCAGCCTGGCCGCGGACGGCCGGCGGCCGGTGACGATCACGGCCAGCATCGGCGTCTCGGCGCTCTGGCTGCTGCCCCGGCTGGGGGAATTCCAGCGCCGCCATCCGGCCGTCGACGTGCGCGTGGCGGCCAACAACCAGGTGCTGAACCTGGCGGCAGAGCAGATCGACCTGGCGATCCGCTACTGCGCCGAGAGCCAGGCACCGCCGGGCGCGGTCAAGCTGTTCGGCGAAACCATCGCCCCGGTGGCCAGCCCGGTGCTGCGGCTGCGCTCGCTGGCCAGCCCGCGCACGCTCGCTCGGCAGGTGCTGCTGGAGTACGAGGACCGGCGGCCCTGGCTGCAATGGGACGACTGGCTGGCAGCGCGCCGATGGAGCCGGACGCAGGCGCGCGGCATCCTCCGCTTCAACCAGTACGACCAGGTGATCCACGCCGCCGTGAACGGCCAGGGCATCGCGCTGGGCCGCCTGGAGCTGCTGGCGCCGATGCTGCAGGACCAGCGGCTGCGGGTGCTGGATGCGACGCACCCGCGCGCCCCGAGCGCCTTCTCCTACTGGCTGGTGCAGGCCAGCCCCGCCCCGCGCCGGGAGGTGGCGGACGTCGCCGGCTGGATCCTCGAGGAAGCGCGGCAGCTGCCCGATCCGGCCATCAGGTGACATGCCTGCCAGGCATGTGAGTCCGGCGCGCATTTCGCGTGACGGCCGGTGCCGGCGTTCGAACAATGAGTCTTCAGGCGCAGGTCGCGCCGAAGCGAGAAGACCATGACGACGCTGACCGAGTTTTCCACCTGCCGTCCCGCCCGCCCTCGGCACTCGCGGCGCGCGGCGCTGCTGCCGCAACCCTCCTGCTACCAGCTTCAACTGCAGGAGATCGGCCCGCAGGCCACCCCGCGGCGGCGGCGCCGGGCCGGCGATCTGCCCGAAACGATCGAGCTGAGCCGCAGCGGACCGCGCGCCGCCTCGTTGCGAGCGCTGTCCCCGTTGCGGCTCACCTGCACGGCTGGCGTGATCTGGCTCACCTGCGAGGGCGATCCGCACGACTACGTGCTCCAGCCGGGCGACGACCATACGGCGCAGCCGGGCGACCGCCTTGCGCTGCTCGGCATGCCGATGGGCGCGGTCGTGGTGAACTGTGCCTGAAGCCGTCGGTGCGATGTCGGCCCGCGGCACCACGGGCCAGGCCATGGCCGGCCCTTCAGCCGGCCGGCGCACGGGCGTAACTGACGGTCAGGATCTCCCAGATGTGACCGCGCGGTTCGTCCCAGTACACCAGCCGCCCACCGCCGTGGCTGCCGACCCGCCGGTCCGCCGGGCCGTCGGGTCGACTGCGCCAGGCGATGCCGGCGGCCTGCAGCCGACCCAGGATCTGATCGAAACGCTCGGGCGGCACCTGGAACGCGAAGTGGCCGACCGGGAACGGCTCCTGCATCTCGTCGAAATCGAGCGTCAGCGTGTCGCTGACGTAGACCGCGGAGAACGGCCCCGGCCCGCCGTTCGCCGACCAGGGGACACCCAGCAGCTCGGCGATCTTCCGGGCCGAAGCAATGCGGTCTTGCGAGTGGACGACGACGTGGTCGAGGTGGATGGTCATGGTCGGGCCTCCTGCGTGCGCAGGAACAGCCTACGACAGTCCCGCACGTCCTGCAGACAGGCCGGCGGATCGGCATCACCCAGCACTCGTGTGGAGGAATCCACGCACCTGGAGGCTGTCACTCGATCGACATATCCGCCAGATGGAAGCCCTTCTTCCTGCTCCAGCTGATCGTGTTGCCATCATTGCCCTCTCCGGTGTTCCGGCAGGGCAGGAAGACGCACCAGTCGATGCGGCGTTGGCGCTTGACCAGCACGCTGAAATTGCCCGCCTTCGGGTCGGGGCTCGATCCGCGGAAGCTGGCCAGCTCGGCCCACTCTCCGTTCGGCCGGCGTGCAGCCACCAGGACAAAGCTGCCGATCTTCCCCGAAGCGTCCTCGTACACACCCACCGCGACCTTGTCCGGGCTTCCGTCCCGATCGACATCGGCATCGAAGGCGAAGCTCCGGCAGCGCCGCTGGACAACAGGCGGTCGACCGACGCGCTGGCCCCCTCGAAGGCTGCAAAGTGTTCCTTCCTGAGGAGAGCGGCCCGTACCCAGGAGGGATCGAGTTGGCTGGCGTCGATACCCAGCACCCGGTCGGAACGGGGCCAGATCTGCAATCGCGCGAACCAGTCCGCGCCTTGCGGCTGGCCCTTGTCGCACACCAGCACCTCCGGGGTGGTGACAAGCCCACCGGCAGGACATGACGGGGCTGCCGCCCAGGACGTGGGCGCAAGGGCCCACAGGAGCAGCCCCACGCACGCGAGTTTCCGCGCGGCATGCGGCCTCTGAAGCTCGTCTGCAGATGCCTTCATGGGACAGCCGACGCGCCTACTGCGGTCGCGAGGGCTGCCGAGGGGCGGCCGCCTGCTTGTCCTTACGCCACCGGTAGATACCGAAGAGGCACCAGGCGGTCACGAAGAACGGCACCGACAACCCGAGCGCGTGCACGACGTCGTAACCCGGGTCCGGGCGGAACGCCGCGTTGAGCAGCGGGAGCGCGGCGCCCGTCGTCAAACCGAGTCCGAGGGCATGCTGCACGACGACGTAGCGCAGCCAGGTGATCGACTTCTTGTTCTTCATCTTGGCTCTTGGGTTAGCAAGTCATTGGCCTTGCTGGCGCACGAGGAGGTCAGTCGCTTGCGTCACCTGATGTGAAACTCGTCCCATTCGAGATCGGTCCACCACTCGGCTTCGAGTCCGTTGCACGTCTCGCCGTGGGCTCGGCACATGAAACAACCATCGCCGCGCGTGAGCGCACTGTCCTCGACCGACGGGTAACGGACCAGCAGGGCCGCGGCGCCCTCACGTGCGGCCGCCTCCGTCTCGTTCATCGGCCGATCCGGCAACTCGTGAAGGCCGCACCGGCGAAGCCGCTCCGCACCCTCCGGGAACAGGACGGAGTTCTCCGCGTCGATATGACGCCAGAGCGCGTGCGAGTAGCGGATCGCCAGGGACCGGAGCCGGACCCGATCGTCGCCGGACGGCGGGCCCTGTTCGAGGAACGGCGCCATCATCGCGCAACCACGCCTCCATCTCGGCGTGCTCCTGAAGGACGGCGTGCACGGGTCCGCCGTCGCCCGGCAGTTCCGCATCCTTCATGAGCGCAGCGAGGAACACCCGCTCCTCGCGCTCATGGTGGAAATGGCCGGCGAACTCGGTGAAGAAGGCGGCGAACCGCCTGCCGTCGTCCAGAGCCGCCGTTCCGGCGGCGAGCCCATCGACGTACGTGCGAAAAGATCCGAGCACCCGATCGATCAGCACGTGTTCGTCCTGGAACGTGTCGATCATCTTCATCGTCGATTCGCCCTGGTCGTGCCGCCTTGCGCTTAAACCGAGACAGAGTCGCTCGACTGACTCGAAACTCTTCTCATCGACCACTCTCTTCGTCAAGGAGTCAACGGAAGCGGGCAAGCTCCACGTCCGAGTCGAATGACCTGTTAGGGCTGCAACCCTGCAGTTGCCGGCAGCTTTTCCTCGACCATCGCGGTCATGCCATCTCGTCCAATTCTCGAAGGGTTGTGCCGTCTTTCCTTCGCCAAGCTGTCAGGCCATTGGCGTTCCCGCCCTTGATGGTCGCCGCTGCAGAAGACGGGCTAGAGAACTCGGCATCCTTCACAAACCTCAGCAGGCCGTTCTCGATGACGAGAGTCCCCTCGTCAAGCAACTGCTGTCGAAGGTTCTTGACCCACTGATGCGCCGATGGTCGCTCTTCGGCTACCGCTGTGGAGCCCTTATAGACCACAAATCCGTTCGGGCTGCGCTTGCCTTGAGCCTCCGCATTCTTAACGGTGCAGAACAGGAGGTCTGGAGCCGACATTGATGTCGCCTGCTGCACGACTGGCGTCAGGATGTCGGACCCGAGTACCGGCAAGAGCTGCCGGATTCTCCCCAGGAACACCTCCATATCCTCTCGATCAGACTCCGGCAGCTTGGAGCCCCCGGCTTGGTTCTGATCGAGAGCGTAGCGCCCGACCGATGTCGCCTCCGATAGAAGCCGGCTCTCTAGATGGCGCACGTGAGCCTTTGTTAGGTTCTCGTCCTTGCTCACGAACGCGATAGCCCCAATCCAGAACTCTTTGGATTTGTGCTGCTTCAGGCGCTCACGAAGAACTTCCGCCTCGCCGATATACGCTCGCGGCGCATTAGTTTCTGGATCAGTTCCAAGCAGGATGTAGATGCCAGGCTTATCGAGTTCCTCCCGCGACAGGAGCTCGTCAAGTTCGGTACGAGGAGCAGCAATGGCCTTGCCACTCCAGTTCGAGATTTCCGCGGTCCGCAGACTTTTTGCGTCCCCATGCGGAAGAAACAGCTTAATAGTTGCAGAAGTCATGTTCGATGTGTGCGGTTGCTCTTGCAGCCTAACGCCTGCGGCGGTCTTCGTGTGCCGCCAGCCACATCAAAGGCTCGAACCCGCACGCCGGTCCCCCGCGGCGTGCAATAGCTAGGAAGCGCTGGCGCGTTGCGCTGGATCCCCCGCCTTCGCGGGGGGTGACGAGCATTGGCGGGGCAACCACCACGATGCGCGCGAGCGCAGCTCAATTCGCCTTCACCAGCCCCAGCTTCTCCACCAGCGCCTTCTCCGTCGCGAAGGTGTCCTGCGCGAACTTGGTGTAGCCGGCCGGGCTCATGTACATGGGCACCATGTCGTAGCGGGCCAGCGCCTGCACGTAGCTGGGTTCTTCCATCGCCTTCTTGAAGGCGTCGTGCAACTTGGCCACCACTTCCGGCGGCGTGCCGCGCGGCGCGCCGATGCCGAAGGGCGAGTTCTGGACGATGTCCAGGCCCAGCTCCTTGAGCGTCGGCGCATCGGGGAATTTCTCCAGCCGCTTCTCGCCCCAGGTGTTGAGCACGCGCAGCTTGCCGGCCTGCACCAGCGGCGCGAAGCCGGTGGAATCGGCGGCGGCCATGATGTGGCCGCCGGTGATGGCCTGGGCCAGGTCGGCGCTGCCCTTGTAGGGGATGTGGTTCAGCTGCACGCCCAGCTTCTGCGCGATCAGCTCGGTCGTCAGGTGCGGGCTGGTCAGCGTGCCGGTCGATCCGTAGCTCAACTTGCCCGGGTTCGCCTTGGCGTAGGCCACGAAGTCGGCCCAGTTCTTGATGGGGCTGTCGGCCGGCACCACGATGCCGAACGCATAGCCGGTGACGTTGAGGACGTAGGCGATGTCCTTGACCGGGTCCCAGTTGATCTTGGTGGTGTACGGCAGCCGGAACACGCCCAGCGGGATCTGCGCCAGCGTGTAGCCGTCGGCCGGCGAGGTCTGCAGCTGCTGGGCCGGCAGCGTGCCGCCGGCGCCCGGCTTGTTCTCCACCACCACCGGCTGGCCCAGCACCTTGCCGGCGTTGTCGGCCAGCTGGCGCATGGTGATGTCGGTGGGGCCGCCGGCCGGGAAGGCGATCACCAGTCGAATCGGTTTGTTCGGGAAGGCGCCCGCGCCCTGGGCGAAGGCGGGCACGGCGGGCAGGGCCGCGGCAGCGGCGGCAAGCTGGATCAGGTGGCGGCGGCGCATCGGAATCAGGCTCCTGTGGTGAATGGCGGTGCCGGCATTGGAGGGGCACCGCGGCCGCGCCTCAACCGGGGAAACACCCGCCGGGTGTCGCGCAGGTGAAAGGGGGTCTCAACCGGCCGCCCGGCCCGCCAGCCAGCGCTCCAGCACCCCGAGCTCGGCGTCGCTGGGCCGCCCCCGCCCGGTGACCACCGCATGGACATGGCCGCCGAAGGTACGCGTCTGCGGCTGCAGCGGATCGCCCCAGCCGATCAGCAGGTCGCCGACCGGCCCGGCGCCCGGCGCGGCATTCCCGGTAGCCGCGACCGCGCCATCCACCCGCAACTGCTGCCCACCGGGCCCTCCGACCAGCGCCAGCACGTGGGTCGCGCCCACCGCGGGCGCCGGTGCCGACAGCGTCAGCGTGCCGCCCCCGCCGCCGCTCCAGCTCGCCTGTGGCTGGCCGTTGGCCAGCGCCAGCTCCACGCTGCCCCCGGGCAGCCCCACCACGCCGGCCCGGAACACCACGCCGCCGGCGCCGGCCAGCGGCAGGCCGATCGCGGCCAGCACGAAGTGGTCGTCCTGCAGGTTCCAGGGCGCCTGGTTGCTCGGGTTGGGATAGGTCGGCCCGGGGATCGCCTTGCGGCACCACAGGCCGGTGGCGCCGGCGCCGGTCAGGTCGGCGTGCGGGTGGCCGGTGCGGCGCAGCACCGGCGGCTGCCGCGGCCCCGAGTTGGCGCTGTCCTGGTTCATCCAGTTGAGCATTTCCATCGGGTTGCCGACGCCCGAGGCGAAGCCGCTGTCGGCCACCGCCCGCACCGGCTCGCCGTCCTGCGCGGGACGGCCCAGCAGGTAGTCGGTGAAGCCATCGGCGAAGTCCCACAGCGCCGCCGAGTGGCGCGCCAGGATCGCCCGCGCGGCGTTCTCCAGCGACGTCGCGGCCTGCGCGACCGGATCGGCGATCGAATAGACCTGCCGCGGCGGCGGCACCTGCCGTCCGCTTGCGGCCTGGTAGCTCAGCGTGGCGACACTGTCCGGGGCCGGCGTGAAGGCGAACGAGTCCTGTCCGTTCGGCCCTGCCGGGATCAGCAGCGCCGTCTTGCTGAAGCTGCCGCCGGCATCGGAGCTGACCGTCAGCGCCGCCGGCGCCGCCAGGTTGCCGCGGGCGAACACGGTGATCGTCACAGCCGCGCCGCCGGCCGCCGCGCCGGGCCCGGCGTCGAACAGGTCGGCCTGGTCGATGCCGGCGGCCGCCTTGATCGGCCCGGCCACCATCGGTTCCAGCGTGCGGTGCTGGTGCCAGCCGGGCACGTGGTTGATCCCGTGGTTGCGCGCGGCCCAGTGGCTGCCGCCGATCCAGGTCTGGATCTCCCAGCCGTTGGCCCAGGTGTGGTCGATCATCCGGCGGAAGGCCTCGTGCCAGCGCTCATCGTCGACCGGCATGCCGGTTTCGGTCAGCGCCACGACGGTGCCGTGGGCATGGGCCCAGTCGGTGGCGATGCGCATGCGGTTGACGCCGGTGTCCAGCGTCATCGGTCCGACGCCGAAGCCGGCCGTGAAGTTCTTGGCGACCTCCAGCTCCCAGTCGAAGCCGTTGCCGTTGTTGAAGGCGTCCACGTAGCTGTGCACCTCGTACACGAGGTTGCTGCCCGCCAGCGGCCAGGCGGGGTTCAACGCGGGTCCGATGTTCATCGCCCCGCCCCAGGCGTTGCCGGAGAGGTAGATGGTGCCGGCCGGGTCCACCGCGCGGATCGCGTCGATCGCGGCGCGGGCGAACACCGGCCAGATCAGCAGGTCCTCGCCGACGCCGCCGACTGGCGTGGAGTCCGTGACCTGGCCGGGCAGCGGCATATCGTGCGGCTCGTTCATCAGGCCGTAGCCGCCGAAGCCCGGATGGCTGCCCCAGCGCTGCGCCAGCCGGCGCCAGAAGTCGGCGAACGCGGCCGGGCTGAGCGTGGCGCCGGGCGCGGTCGCCATGATGCGGGTGAACACCTGCGACGGGTCGGTGGTGTAGGCGCGGCGCAGCGGATCGGCCGGCTGCGTCAGCCCGATCACCGAGCCGTCCGGCTGGAAGCGGAAGTCGCGGTAGCGGCAGTAGTTGTGGCAGTCGAGGATGCAGCGCGTGCCGGCGGCGGCATGGGCATCGAGCACCGTGTCGATGTAGCCGGCGTAGCCGGCGTGCAGCGCACCGGGCTCGCCGATCAGGGCGCGCGCCTGCGCGTTGGCCGACGTGTCCACCAGCATCGGCTGCAGCAGCTCCCACATGAACGGCAGGCGGTTCTTGCCGAAGCCGCGGGTGGCCAGCCAGCGCACCTCGGCCGCGCGCGGCACGGTGAAGTCCAGGTTGGGCGCGGTGGCGTCGCTGGCGCGCACGCCGTCGGCCCATTCCATGCCCGACAGGTTGGAGCCGATCCGACCCACCGGTGCGACGGCCGATGCATCCGGCTGCACGCCGGAATCACCGCCCGGGCCGACGCCGCTGGCGGGACCGGGGGCAGCCGCACTGTCGCTCCCACCGCCGCCGCCCCCGCAACCGACGGCGCCCAGCAGGGTCAGCACCGCGACGCTGATCGCGCCCTTGTGGAATTCCCGTCGCTGCATCGCTGCCCCGCCCTGCGGCTACTGCCCGCTCTGCGGCCAGTGTCGGCAGCACGTCGGCGCGACGGGTGTAATGCGCGACTACAGCGGTAACGAAGCTGGGCGGCCAGGCGGCCCGTTCGGGCCCTTGCGCCGGCTGGCTCAGCCGGCGTGCTGGCGAAATCCCTCGAGCACGTTGGCGGCGTTCACGCCGACCTCGGCCACCGCATAGCCGCCTTCGAACACGAACAGCGTCGGCAGCCCGGCCGCCGCCAGCGCCTCGCCCACCCGCAGGTAGTCGGCGCTGCGCAAACGGAAGCCGGCGATCGGGTCGCCCTCGAAGGTGTCCAGGCCGAGCGAGACGACCAGCGCCTGCGCCCCGTGCGCGGCGATCGCCTGCAGCGCCGTGGCCAATGCTTCGCGCCAGCGATCGAAGCCGGTGCCGCGCGGCAGCGGCAGGTTGAGGTTGCAGCCCTCGCCGGCGGCGGCTCCGCGCTCGTCGGCGTAGCCCAGGAAGTAGGGGTACTCGGTGTGCGGATCGCCATGCACGCTGGCGAAGAACACGTCGGCCCGCTCGTAGAAGATGGCCTGGGTGCCGTTGCCGTGGTGGTAGTCGACGTCGAGGATCGCCACCTTGTCCATGCCGCCATCGCGCAGCGCCTGGGCGGCGATGGCGGCGTTGTTGAGGAAGCAGTAGCCGCCGAAGAAGTCGGCGCCGGCGTGGTGGCCGGGCGGACGCGTCAGCGCGAAGGCGCTGCGGTGCCCCTGCAGCAGGTGGCGGGCACCGGCCACGGCACACGCCGCGCCCTGACGCGCGGCTTGCCAGGTGCCGGCGGTGAGCGGCGAGCCGGCATCGAAGGAAAACAGCCCCATGCGCGCCGGAAAGCTGGCCGGCAGCACGTCGCTGCGGAAGGTGCGGATCGGCCAGTACGAGGGCAGCGCATCGCGTTCGGCGTTCTTCGGGTCGAGCGCCACCCATTCGTCCCAGGCGCCGGCGAGGAAGTCGAGGTAGCGCGGCGCGTGCACGCGGGCCAGCACGTCGAGGCCCACCTCCGGCAGCGCCGACTCGATCGGCCCGAGCTGGCGCGAGCGCAGGGCCTCCAGCACGTAGTCGGCCCGCGCCGGCACCTCGAAGCAGGGCACCAGCTCGCCGCGGAACATCTCGTGGCGGCCGTGGTGCAGGGCGTGGCGGTCGTTGAAGAAGGTGTGCATGGTTCTCAGGCCCTTGCCAGCACCGGAGCCAGCGCCTTGCCGGTGTGCGTGCCCAGCCGCACCACTTCCTCGGGCGGCGCGGCGGCGACCACCTGGCCGCCGGCGCTGCCGCCCTCGGGGCCGAGGTCGACGATCCAGTCGGCTTCGGCGATCACGTCCAGGTCGTGCTCGATCACCAGCACGCTGTGGCCGCCGTCCACCAGCCGGTGCAGCACGCGGATCAGCTTTTCCACGTCGGCCATGTGCAGGCCCACCGTCGGTTCGTCCAGCACGTACAGGGTGTGCGGCGCCTTCTGGCCGCGCCGGGTGATGTCGTCGCGCACCTTGGACAGCTCGGTCACCAGCTTGATGCGCTGCGCCTCGCCGCCCGACAGCGTGGGCGAGGGCTGGCCCAGCGTGAGGTAGCCCAGGCCCACGTCCTTGAGCAGCTGCAGCGGGTGGCTGACGTTGGGCATGGAGGCGAAGAACTCGACCGCCTCGTCCACCTCCATCTGCAGCACGTCGCCGATGCTCTTGCCGCGCCAGGTGACGGCCAGCGTCTCCGGGTTGAAGCGGGCGCCGTGGCAGGACTCGCAGGGCACCTTCACGTCCGGCAGGAAGCTCATGGCGATGGTGCGCACGCCCTGGCCTTCGCAGGTCGGGCAGCGGCCCTCGCCGGTGTTGAAGGAGAAGCGTCCCGGGCCGTAGCCGCGCGCCTTGGCTTCCAGCGTGTCGGCGAACAGCCGGCGGATGGTGTCCCAGAAACCGATGTAGGTGGCCGGGCAGGAGCGCGGCGTCTTGCCGATCGGGGTCTGGTCCACCTCCAGCACGCGATCGATCGCCTGGTAGCCGTCGAGCGCCGCGCAGCCGCTCCACGCCGGGTGCTTGCCACGATCGTCGGCCTCGCGGCCGGCCTTGGTGCTGCGCTGCTGCACGGCCGCCTGCACGTTGTGCAGCAGCACGTCGCGCGCCAGCGTCGACTTGCCGGAGCCGGACACGCCGCTGACGGCGACCAGCCGGCGCAGCGGGATGTCGACGTCCACCTGGCGCAGGTTGTGCAGATCCGCGCCGCGCAGCTGGAGGAAGCTCACGTCGCCCGGGTCATCGTTGCGCGGGGGTGGCAAGACAGGATCGTCCGTGGATGGGATCGCCCGCCGCGGCTTGAGCGGATGCCGCATGGCGTGCAGCAGGTAGCGCCCGGTCAGCGATTCCTCGCTCGCGACCACGTCCTGCGCCGTGCCCTGCGCGATCACGCGGCCGCCGCGTTTGCCCGCGCTCGGGCCGATGTCGATGATGTGGTCGGCGCGGCGGATGGTGTCCTCGTCGTGCTCCACCACCACCAGCGTGTTGCCCTTGTCGCCCAGCTTGTGCAGCGCATCCAGCAGGATCTGGTTGTCGCGCGCGTGCAGCCCGATGGTCGGCTCGTCCAGCACGTAGCACACGCCCTGCAGGTTGGAGCCGAGCTGCGCCGCCAGCCGGATGCGCTGGGCCTCGCCGCCCGACAGCGTGGGCGCGCCGCGGTCCAGCGTCAGGTAGCCCAGGCCCACTTCCTCCAGGAACTCCAGCCGGCTGCGGATCTCCGGGATCAGGTCGCGCGCGATGCCCTGCTCGCGGTCGGTCAGGCCGCCGGCGCGCTGCAGGCGCTCGACCCAGCGCCGCACGTCGGTGACCGACAGCGCGGCGATCTCGGCGATGCCGATGCCGTCGAACTTCACCGCACGCGCCTGCGCGTTCAGGCGCGTGCCCTGGCAGGACGGGCAGCATTCGTCGGTGAGGTCCTCCACCTCCGGCTCGGCGAAGGTCTGCTCGCGGCCCTTGTTGTCGTCGGCGCCGAGCACGGTGTCGTCGAAGGCCTTGCGCTGCTCGCGCGTGAGCCGCACGCCGGTGCCGACGCACTCCGGGCACCAGCCGTGCTTGCTGTTGTAGGAGAACAAGCGCGGGTCCAGCTCGGCGTAGCTGGTGCTGCACACCGGGCAGGCGCGCCGGGTGGAGAACACCTCGACCTGGCCGATGTGGCCATGCTGCGCCTCGCCGTTGGCGAAGGCGGCGCGCAGCCCGTCCAGCGGCGCCAGCAGGTGCAGCACGCCCTTGCCATGCTCCAGCGCCTCGGCGAGCTTGTCGCGCAGCAGCGCCTCGTGGGCCGGGGACACGTCGAGGTCGCACACCGGCAGCTCGATGGTGTGTTCCTTGAAGCGGTCGATGCGCGGGAAGCCGACGGTGGGCAGGAAGTTGCCGTCCACCCGCAGGTGGGTGTACTTGCGCGCCCGCGCCCACTCGGCCAGCTCGGTGTACACGCCCTTGCGGTTGACCACCAGCGGCGCCAGCAGGCCGACGTGCTGGCCCCGGTAGCGCCGCATGATCTGGGCGGCGATGCTGTCCGGCGTCTGCGGCCGCACCTCGGCGCCCTCGTTGACGCAGTGCTGCACGCCCAGCTTGACGTACAGCAGGCGCAGGAAGTGCCAGACCTCGGTGGTGGTGCCGACGGTGGACTTGCGGCCGCCGCGCGACAGGCGCTGCTCGATCGCCACGGTGGGCGGGATGCCGTACACCGCGTCCACCTCGGGCCGGCCGGCCGGCTGCACGATGCTGCGCGCGTAGGCGTTGAGCGACTCCAGGTAGCGCCGCTGCCCTTCGTTGAACAGGATGTCGAAGGCCAGCGTCGACTTGCCCGAGCCCGACACGCCGGTGATCACGCTGAAGCGGTTGTGCGGGATGTCGACCGACAGGTTCCTCAGGTTGTGCTCGTGGGCGTTGACGATCTGGATGGCCGCCGGCCTCGCCGGCCCGGTCGGCTTCACCGCAGCGAGCGCGGTGTCGGGCCGCCGCTCGGCAACCCCCAGCGTGCCGTCGTACTCGCGCAGCGCCTTCGCGGTGTGCGACGCCGGATGCAGCTTCAGCTCCTCCGGCGGCCCTTCGGCCACCAGCAGGCCGCCGGCCTCGCCGCCTTCCGGGCCCAGGTCGACCAGCCAGTCGGCGGCGCGGATCACGTCCAGGTTGTGCTCGATCACGACCAGCGAATGGCCGGCCTCCAGCAGCTTGCGCAGGGCGCGCATCAGCTTGGCAATGTCGTCGAAGTGCAGGCCGGTGGTGGGCTCGTCGAACAGGAACAGCGTGCCCTTGCGCGCCAGGCCCTGCCGGCTGTTGCTGGCCGACTTCGCCGCCTCGGCCAGGAAGCCGGCCAGCTTCAGCCGCTGCGACTCGCCGCCCGAGAGCGTGGGCACCGGCTGCCCCAGCTTCACGTACTCCAGCCCGACGTCGACGATCGGCTGCAGCGCGCGGATCACGTCGCGGTCGTCGGCGAACAGCGCGGCGGCCTCGCTGACGGTCAGATCCAGCACGTCGGCCACGTTCAGCCGGCGGAAATTGGAATCTGACCCCGATTTCCGCTCGATCGTGACTTCGAGGATCTCGGGGCGGTAGCGCTTGCCGTCGCAGTCGGGGCAGCGCAGGTAGACGTCGGAGAGGAACTGCATCTCGACGTGCTCGAAGCCGGAGCCGCCGCAGGTCGGGCAGCGGCCGTCGCCGCTGTTGAAGCTGAACTTGGCGGCGGTGTAGCCGCGCTGGCGCGCCAGCGCCGAGTTGGCGAAGATCTCGCGGAGGCTGTCCCAGGCGCCGACATAGCTGACCGGGTTGGAGCGCGCGGTCTTGCCGATCGGCGACTGGTCGACGAACACCACGTCGCCCAGGTGGTCGGCGCCGAGCAGGCGCTCGTGGTGGCCGGGCGTCTCGGTGGCGCGGCCGAAATGGCGCAGCAACGCCGGCGCCAGGATGTCCTGCACCAGCGTCGACTTGCCCGAGCCCGACACGCCGGTCACCACCACCAGCCGCTGCAGCGGAAACTCCACCGACAGGTTCTTCAGGTTGTGCTCGCAGGCGCCTTCCAGCACCAGCCGCGGCGTGGCGGCGGTGACGGCGCGCTTGAAGCCCATGCCGACCTGCTTGCGTCCGCCCAGGTAGGCGCCGGTCAGGGTGTCGGCATGGCGCAGGTCGTCGGTGGCGCCGTCGAACACGATCTGGCCGCCGCGCTCGCCGGGGCCGGGGCCCATGTCGATCATGCGGTCGGCCGCCAGCATCACGGCCGGGTCGTGCTCCACCACCACCAGCGTGTTGCCGGCGTCGCGCAGCCGCTTCATCGCCTCGGTGATGCGGTTCATGTCGCGCGGGTGCAGGCCGATGCTGGGCTCGTCCAGCACGAACAGCGTGTTCACCAGCGAGGTGCCGAGGGCCGTGGTCAGGTTGATGCGCTGCACCTCGCCGCCGGATAGCGTGCGGCTCTGGCGGTCCAGCGTCAGGTAGCCGATGCCGACGTCGACCAGGTACTTGAGGCGGGTGGTGATCTCCTCGAACAGCAGCTTCAGCGCCTGGTGCTCGCCGGCCGGCGCATCGGCGCCCGCCTGCGGCTCCAATTGGGCAAAGAACTGCCGCAGCTTGTCGATCGGCAGCAGCATCAGGTCGTGCAGCGACAGCCCCGGCAGCGCTTCCAGCTGCTCGCGCGGCCAGTCCACGCCCACCGGCAGGAAGCGCCGGGCCGGCGGCAGCACGGCATCGGCGGCTTCGCGGCTGCCCAGTCGCCAGAGCAGGCTTTCCAGCTTCAGGCGCGCGCCGCCGCAGGCCTCGCACGGGGTGTAGCTGCGGTACTTGGACAAGAGCACGCGGATGTGCATCTTGTAGGCCTTGCTCTCCAGGTACTGGAAGAAGCGCCGCACGCCGTACCACTGCTTGCTCCAGTTGCCCTCCTTGTAATTGGGCGTGCCGTCGATCACCCACTGCTTCTGCTCGGGCGTGAGCTTGTACCAGGGCGTGTCGCGCGGAATGCCGGCGGTCTCGGCGTGCCGCATCAGGTCGTCCTGGCACTCCTGCCAGGCCGGCGTCTGCATCGGCTTGATGGCGCCGGCGCGCAGCGTCAGCTTGTCGTTCGGGATCACCAGCCCGTAGTCGACGCCGATCACCCGGCCGAAGCCGCGGCAGGTCTCGCAGGCGCCCACCGGCGAGTTGAACGAGAACATCGAGGGGATCGGGTCGGCGTAGCGGATGTCGCTGTCGGGGCAGTGCAGGCCGGTGGAGAACTTCCAGACTTGCGCCTCGTCTTCCGCGACGGTGGCGTACACCGCCATCCGCCCGGCCCCGCGCTTGAGCGCGACTTCGATCGCCTCGATCGCGCGCACCTTCTCCACGCCCTGGATGCGGAAGCGGTCGGCCACCACGTCCAGCACCTTGCGTGGGCCGGTGACGGTCGCCACCTCGCGCTGCGCCTGCACCCGGGTGAAGCCGCTGGCGGCCAGCCATTGCTCGACTTCCTCCGGCGTGGTGCTGGCCGGCAGTTCGACCGGGAAGGTCACCACCAGGCGCGGATCGCCGTCCTTCGTGCGCGCCATCAGCTCGGCGTAGATGGTCTCGGGCGTGTCGTGCCGCACCCGGCGGCCGCTCTTGCGGTCGAACAGCTCGGCGGCCCGGGCGAACAGCAGCTTGAGGTGGTCGTTCAGCTCCGTCATGGTGCCGACGGTGGAACGCGAGGACCGCACCGGGTTGGTCTGGTCGATCGCGATCGCCGGCGGCACGCCCTCGACCCGGTCGACCGCCGGCTTGTCCATGCGGTCCAGGAACTGGCGCGCGTAGGCCGAGAAGGTCTCGACGTAGCGGCGCTGCCCTTCCGCGTAGAGCGTGTCGAACACCAGGCTGGACTTGCCCGAGCCGCTGGGGCCGGTGACCACGGTCAGCTCGCCGGTGCGCAGGTCGAGGTCGAGGTTCTTGAGGTTGTGCTGCCTGGCACCGCGGATGCGGATCAATCCCTGGGTCATGTGGCCGTGTTCTCGTCGAAGGCGGAACATTCTAGGGATGAGCCCCCGGCCGAGGCCGGGCAAGGGGCTCTGGGGGGCGACGGAAGCCAGCCGCGGCCCTTCGGTGTCATGGCGGCTTGCCCCGCCATCCAACTTCCGCGCGCCGGACGTGGCTGGCGCGTGTTCGGTCAGCCGGCGATTGTTCCCGGCTTTCGCCGGGATGACATGCTGCTGCCGTCGACCGACTGCGCCACGCGGTCCCAGTTCGCGGCGAACCAGTCGTCGCCTTCCAGGTAGGCCCGCAGCATCGGCAACGCGTCGAAGCCCCAGAACAGCTTGTCGTCGACGGCCAGCGTCGGCACCCCGAACAGGCCGCGCTCGATCGCGGCCTGGGTCGCCTGTTTCAATTCGTTCTTGACTTCATCGCTGCCCGGATCGCGCGCCGGCGCCAGCTGCCGCTGCAAGGCCTGCAGCCGCGCCGCATCGGCCGCATCCGCGCCGCCGCGCCAGACGTGCCGGAACAGCGTCTCGCAGACATAGCGGTTGGGGCCGCAGGCCAGCGCCAGCCGCAGCAGGCCGAGCGGGTTGAAGGGGTGCGCCGCCGGCATCTGCATCGGCACGCCCTGGGCATGCGCGAGCCACAGCACCTGCCGGTAGGTCCACTCGCGCTTGCCGGCGATCTCAGCCGGGCCGAGCTGGCCGTGGTGCTTGAGCAGGCCGGCGAACAGCACCGGCCGGTACTCGACCTGGTAGCTCAGGCCCTGCAGCGCCTGCGGCAACCGTTCGAAGGCGAGGTACGCGTACGGCGAGATGAAGTCGAGGTAGAAGGTGAGGGTCTTCATGCGGTCGGCTCTCCGGAGGGCTGGGATGACTGCGCCGCGGCGCGCTCGCCGAGGCGCTGCCACACCGCGCGCTTGCCGGCGTCGTCCAGGGACGTCCAGCCGGCGACCTCGTCGATGGTGCGCAGGCAGCCGTCGCACAGCCCGGTGCGCGGGTCGATGCGGCAGATGCAGACGCAGGGCGAAGGCACCGGCTGCCCGGGCGGCAGCGCGGCGACTTCGCGCAGCTTGCGCCGCACCTGCCTGGCGGCGGACGACGTCACGCCGCGGGCTCCTGCACCACGTCGGCGACCGGCGCGCCCGTGAGGCGCTCCAGGTCCTGCGGCCGCAGCCGGAAGACGCCGTGCGGGTGGCCGGCCGCGGCCCAGATCTCGTCGAAGCGGAACAGTTCGCGGTCGATCAGCGTCACCGGCGGCTGCGCGTGGCCGACCGGCGACACGCCGCCGATCGAGTAGCCGGTGCGCGACTTGACGAAGTCGGCATCGGCGCGGCCGGTCTTGCCGACCAGCGCATCGACCTTCTTCTCGTCCACGCGCCGGTCGCCCGAGGTCACCACCAGCACCGCCGCGTCGTCCGACTTGCGGCGGAAGATGATGCTCTTGGCGATCTGGCCGACCGCGATGCCCAGCGCGTCGGCCGCCTGCTGCGCCGTGCGCGCCGCGTCGTCCAGCATCACGGGCGCGTGCGGGTGGCCCTTGTCCTGCAGCAGGCGGGCGACCCGCTGGACGCCTTCGGGAAGTGCATTCAATTCAGCGCCGCACATCAGCCGATCCTCTTGTTGAGGATCGCCGTCGCCGCGCGGGAATTCGGCTGGCGCTGCAGGAAATCGCTGATGTACTTGCCCGCATCGACCAGCTTGTCCAGGTCGATGCCGGTCTCGATGCCCAGCCCGTGCAGCAGGTAGACCACGTCCTCGGTGGCGACGTTGCCGGTGGCGCCCTTCGCGTAGGGGCAGCCGCCCAGCCCGGCGGACGAGGTGTCGTACTGCCAGATGCCCATCTCCAGGCAGGCCAGCGTGTTGCCCAGCGCCTGGCCGTAGGTGTCGTGGAAGTGGCCGGAGACGTCGTCGATGGCGTAGTGCTTCAGTGCCGCTTCCATGGCGGCCTGCACCTTGCGCGGCGTGCCGACGCCAATGGTGTCGGCCACGCCGACGTGCTGCACGCCGATCTGCTGCATCAGGCGCGCCACCATCTCGACCCGCTCGGGCGCGACCTCGCCCTCGTAGGGACAGCCGACCGCGGTGGAGATCGCGCCGCGAACATGGATGCCTTGGGCCCGCGCCGCTTCCACCACCGGTGCGAAGCGCTCGATGCTCTCGGCGATCGAGCAGTTGATGTTCTTGCGGCTGAAGGCCTCGCTGGCGGCGCCGAACACCACGATCTCATCGGGGCGGCTCGGCAGCGCGGCCTCGAAGCCCTTCAGGTTGGGCGTCAGCACCGAGTAGCGCACGTCCGGGCGGCGCTGGATGCCGGCCATCACCTCGGCGGCGTCGGCCATCTGCGGCACCCACTTGGGCGAGACGAAGCTGGTGACCTCGATCTCCTTCAGGCCGGCGTCCTGCAAGCGGTGCACCAGCCCGATCTTGACTTCGGCGGGCACCTGGCCCTTCTCGTTCTGCAGCCCGTCGCGCGGGCCGACGTCGACGATCTTGACTCTGGATGGCAGCTTCATGGCTTTCAGTATCCCTTCTCGCGGTCAACCACGCCGGCCACGGGCTCGCCGCGCTCGAGTGCACGGATCTTGCCGGCGATCTGGGCGATGCTCTCGTCGCGCAGGGTGCGCGCCGAGGTGTGCGGGGTCAGCGTGATCCTGGGGTGGCCCCAGAACGGGTGCTCCGGCGGCGGCGGCTCCTCGCGCAACACGTCCAGCGTGGCGCCGGCGAGCTGGCCTCGGTCGAGCAGCTCGAGCAGGTCGGGCTCGACCAGGTGGCCGCCGCGCGCCACGTTGACCAGGTAGCCGCCGGGCATCATCCGCCCCAGCGTGTCGCGGTTGAGGATGTCCCGGGTGTCGGGCGTCAGCGGCAGCAGGCAGACCAGGATCCGGCTGGCCGCCAGGAAGTCCTGGAGCTGCTCGCGGCCGGCGAAGCAGCGCACGCCGTCGATGGCCTTGGGCGAACGGCTCCAGCCGTGGACGGTGTACTCGAAGCCCTGCAGCGCCCGCGCCACCCGCGCGCCGAGCACGCCCAGGCCCATGATGCCGACCGGCCATTCCGCGCGCAGGCGCGGCCGGCGGAACGACCACCGGCCGGCGCGCATGTCGGCCTCGTAGGCGTCGAGCTCGCGGAAATGGCGGACCACCGCCTGGCAGACGAACTCGGCCATCTGCACCGACATGCCGGCGTCGTCGAGCCGGACCACCTGCGTGTGCGCCGGCAGCCTCAGCTTCAGCAGCGCATCGACGCCGGCGCCCATGTTGAACAGGGCTTTCAGCCGCGGCTGGTCGTCCACCAGCTGCTGCAGCGGCGACCACACGACCGCGTAGTCCGCCGGCGGCACGCCGGGCTGCCACTCGGCGACTTCGGCCTCGGGCAGGGCGGCCTGCAGCCCGTCGAGCCAGGGGCCGGCCTTGTGGGCCGGCGAATGGAACAGGATTCGCATGCGGCGATTGTCGGCGCCCGGTGGCGCCTCTACGCCGCAGCCAAACGCAGCAGCTCGGCGCCCTCGGCCACCTGGTCGCCCGGGGCGTACAGCAGCTCGGCCACCGTGCCGTCGGCCGGCGCCGCGATGGTGTGCTCCATCTTCATCGCCTCCAGCACCGCCAGCGCCTGGCCCTTCTGCACGGCGTCGCCGGCCTTCACGGCAAAGGAGACCACCTTGCCCGGCATGGGCGCGGTCAGCCGGCCGCCTTCGGATTCGCCCTCGCCCGCATGGGCCAGCAGGTCCAGTGCCACGATCTGGGCGGCGCCCTGCGGCGTGAAGACGTGGTCGGTCTCGCCCTGTGCGTAGACATGGGCCCGCGTGCGGTGGCCGGCGAACTGCAGGTCGACCGCGCCGCCGTCCGCCACGCTGAACGACAGCGGACCGGTAACGCCGTCGGCGCTCAGGTGCAGGGAGCCGTCGCGGCGCCAGGCCAGCTCGGCCTCGCGCGGCTCGCCGCCGAACTCGAAGCCGAAGCGACGCGTGGCGTCGCCCCAGGCGCGCCAGCCGTCGCGCCGGCTGAACGGGTCGGAGCCCTCGTCCGCCCGCTCGCGCAGCAGGGTGCTGGCGACGGCCGCGGCCGCGGCGGTGGCGAAGCCGACCGGCTCCTGCCCGAACAGCGCGGCCTGCTCGCGCGGGATCAGCGCGGTGTCCAGGTCGGCCTGCGCGAACGAGCGGCTCTTCACCACGTGGCGCAGGAACTGCACGTTGGTGGCCAGGCCGACGATGTGCATGCGCGCCAGCGCCTCGTCCAGCCGCGCCAGCGCCTGCTCGCGGGTGTCGCCGTGCACGATCAGCTTGGCGATCATGGAGTCGTAGAAGGGCGTGATCGGGTCGCCTTCGCGCACGCCGGAATCGATGCGCGGCACGCCTTCGCGCGCCAGGAACTCGGTCGCCTCCGGCGTCCGGTAGACCCGCAGCTGGCCGGTGGACGGCAGGAAATTGTTGTCCGGGTTCTCGGCGCAGATGCGCGCCTCGATGGCATGGCCGTGGATGCGCAGGTCCTCCTGCTTGAGCGGCAGCGGCTCGCCGGCCGCCACCCGCAGCTGCCACTCGACCAGGTCCAGCCCGGTGATCGCTTCGGTCACCGGGTGCTCGACCTGCAGCCGGGTGTTCATCTCCATGAAGAAGAACGCCATCTCGCCCCCGGCGCCCTGCTCGACGATGAACTCCACGGTGCCGGCGCCGACATAGCCGACCGCGCGCGCCGCCGCCACCGCGGCCTCGCCCATGCGCTGGCGCAGCTGCGGCGTCATGCCGGGCGCGGGCGCTTCCTCCAGCACCTTCTGGTGGCGCCGCTGCACCGAGCAGTCCCGCTCGAACAGGTACACCAGGTTGCCATGGCTGTCGCCGAACACCTGGATCTCGATGTGGCGCGGCCGCTGCACGTACTTCTCGACCAGCACGGCGTCGCTGCCGAAGCTGTTGCGCGCCTCGCGCTGGCAGGACGCCAGCGCCGCCTCGAAGTCCTCGGGCCTGTCGACCGCCCGCATGCCCTTGCCGCCGCCGCCGGCGCTGGCCTTGATCAGCACCGGGTAGCCGATCCGGTCGGCTTCGCGCTGCAGCAGGGCGGCGTCCTGCCCGGCGCCGTGGTAGCCCGGCACCAGCGGCACGCCGGCCTGCTCCATCAGCCGCTTGGACTCGGCCTTCAGGCCCATGGCCTGGATCGCCGAGGCGGGCGGGCCGATGAACACCAGCCCCGCTTCGGCGCAGGCGTTGGCGAAGTCCTCGTTCTCGCTCAGGAAGCCGTAGCCGGGATGGATGGCCTGGGCGCCGCTGGCGCGCGCCGCCTCCAGGATGCGGTCCCAGCGCAGGTAGCTGTCCTTGGGCGCCGGGCCGCCGATCAGCACGGCCTCGTCGCAGGCCGCGACGTGCTTGGCACTGGCGTCCGCTTCCGAGTACACGGCCACCGTCTTCACGCCCAGTCGGCGTGCGGTCGATGCGACCCGGCAAGCAATCTCTCCCCGGTTGGCAATCAGGATCTTCTTGAACATGGTTTTCTTCTCAAGGCAGCCGGGGCGCGCGGCGCCCGGCGAAAAAGTCACGCAACTCGCGCGCCACGGCTTGCAGGAACTTCAGCAGCAGCACCAGCAGCACGAGGGCCGCGATCACGCTCACGACCAGCACCACGGTGAAGATGGCCGGGTGGGTGGCCGACAGCCACAGCAGGAACACCACCCAGCCGTCCTCGAACAGCGACACCGCCATGTTGGAGAACGGCTCCGGCGAGGTGTTGACCGCGGCGCGCGTGGTCATCTTGGTGGCATGGCTGGTGGCGGCCAGCCCGCCGCCCACCAGCGCCGCGATCCAGGCCATCGCCGTGCTGTCGGCGCCCAGCGCGCCCGCCGCCAGCGCGGCACCGGCGGGAATGCGGATCACGGTGTGGACCGCATCCCAGGCCGAATCCAGGTACGGGATCTTGTCGGCGAAGAACTCGACGAACAGCATGAAGCCGCTGGCGCCCAGCACGGCCGGGTGCTGCAGCACGTGCAGGCCGGCCGGCAGCTCGATCCAGCCCATGAAGCCGGCCAGTCCGGTGAAGAACACCGCCGCGTACAGCCGGAAACCGCTGGCAAAGCCCAGCGCCGCCGCCAGCGCCAGGAACTGCGGAGGGTCGATCAGGGCGGGGATGCCGTCCATTGGCAGTGCCGGACCATCACCCCTGCGGCAGCAGCCAGCCGGGCTTGCGCTTTTCCAGGAAGGAGCGCAGGCCTTCGCGCGCCTCGTCGCTGGCGCGGATGTCGGCGATGCCCTCCACCGTGCGGCGGATCAAGCCGGCGCTGATCTCGTGACCGGCGACGTCGTGCACCAGCGCCTTGCAGGCCTTGACGGCCGCCGGCCCGGCCTGGACCAGCGCCTGCGCCAGCTCGGCGACCTTGGCGTCGAGCTGGGCCGCGGGCACGACCTCGTGCACCAGGCCCAGGCGGTGCGCCTCGGCGGCGCCGAAGCGCTCGGCGGTGAGGAACCAGCGGTGCGCCGCGCGCGCGCCCATGGCGCGGATCACGTACGGGCTGATCGTCGCCGGGATCAGCCCCAGCTTCACTTCGCTCAGGCAGAAGTGCGCGCTGTCCACCGCCACCGCCATGTCGCAGGCGCTGACCAGCCCCATGCCGCCGGCATAGACGTCGCCGTGGATGCGGGCGATGGTCGGCTGGGGCAGCCGGTACAGCACCTCCAGCATGCGCGCCATGCCGCTGGCGTCCTCGATGTTCTGCTCGCGCGTGTAGTCGGCCACGCGCTTCATCCAGTTCAGGTCGGCGCCGGCACAGAACGCGCTGCCGCTGCCGGCCAGCACGACGCAGCGCACCTCGGGCCGCTTGCCCAGCTCCAGCAGGACGGCGGTGAGCTCGGTGATCACCTCGTCGTTGAAGGCGTTGCGCATCTCGGGCCGGTTGAGCGTGAGCGTGGTCACGCCGCCGGCGGTGGTCAGGAGCAGGTGCTTCATCGGGGTCCTTTCCAGTTCGTGGTGGGCGGGTTCGCGCCGCGGACGCGGAGCAGCCCTACATCCGGAACACGCCGAACTTCGGCTCGCCGATCGGCGCGTTGAGCGCGGCCGACAGGCCCAGCGCCAGCACGCGGCGGGTGTCGGCCGGGTCGATCACGCCATCGTCCCACAGGCGGGCGGTGGCGTAGTAGGGATGGCCCTGGGCTTCGTACTGCTCGCGGATCGGCGCGCGGAAGGCTTCTTCCTCGTCGGCGCCCCAGTTGCCGCCGCGCGACTCGATGCCGTCGCGCTTGACGGTGGCCAGCACGCTGGCGGCCTGCTCGCCGCCCATCACCGAGATGCGCGCGTTCGGCCACATCCACAGGAAGCGCGGCGAGTAGGCCCGGCCGCACATGCCGTAGTTGCCGGCGCCGAAGCTGCCGCCGATGATCACCGTGAACTTGGGCACCTGCGCGGTGGCCACCGCCGTCACCATCTTGGCGCCGTGCCGGGCGATGCCCTCGTTCTCGTACTTGCGCCCGACCATGAAACCGGTGATGTTCTGCAGGAACACCAGCGGCACCTTGCGCTGGCAGCACAGCTCGATGAAGTGGGCGCCCTTCTGCGCGCTCTCCGAGAACAGGATGCCGTTGTTGGCGACGATGCCCACCGGCAGGCCCTCGATGTGGGCGAAGCCGCACACCAGGGTGGTGCCGAAGCGCGCCTTGAACTCGTGGAACTCGGAGCCGTCGACGATGCGGGCGATGATCTCGCGCACGTCGTAGGGCTTGCGCGTGTCGCTGGGCACCACGCCGTGCAGCTCCTGCGGGTCGTACTTCGGCGGGCGCGGCTCGCGCGCCTGCGCCGGCAGCGCCTTGTCGCCGCCGAGCGTGGCCACCGCCTGCCGCGCCAGCGACAGCGCGTGCAGGTCGTTGTGCGCCAGGTGGTCGGCCACGCCGGACAGCCGCGTGTGCACGTCGCCGCCGCCCAGGTCCTCGGCCGACACCACTTCGCCGATGGCGGCCTTCACCAGCGGCGGCCCGCCCAGGAAGATGGTGCCCTGGTTCTTCACGATGATGGCCTCGTCGCTCATCGCCGGCACGTAGGCGCCGCCGGCGGTGCACGAGCCCATCACCACGGCGATCTGGGCGATGCCCTGGGCCGACAGGTTGGCCTGGTTGTAGAAGATGCGGCCGAAGTGCTCGCGGTCGGGGAACACCTCGTCCTGGTTGGGCAGGTTGGCGCCGCCCGAATCGACCAGGTAGATGCAGGGCAGCCGGTTCTGCAGGGCGATCTCCTGCGCCCGCAGGTGCTTCTTGACGGTCAGCGGGTAGTAGGTGCCGCCCTTGACGGTGGCGTCGTTGCAGACGATCACCACCTCGCGGCCGCCCACCCGGCCGATGCCGGTGATGACCCCGGCGCTGGGCGCGGCATCGTCGTACATGCCGTGCGCCGCCATCGGCGACAGCTCCAGGAACGGCGTGCCGGGATCCAGCAGCATCTGCACGCGGTCGCGCGGCAGCAGCTTGCCGCGCGCGGTGTGCTTGGCGCGCGCCGCCTCGCCGCCGCCGAGCGCGTGCCGCGCGACCTGTGCCTGCAGGTCGGCGACCAGTTCGCGCATGGCCTGCGCATGGGCCTGGAATTCGGCGGAGCGGGGATTGAGTTGGGTTTCCAGAACGGGCATGTGTTTCTCGCGGGAGCGGACCGCAGCCCGGGAGACTACGCCAGCCCGCGGCCGCCCGGCTGCCGCGCGAGTTGCAAATCGTGCCACACTGAGCTCATGTCTTCCGCCGCCGGGCGGGCGCCCGGGCCGGCCCCGGCCGCCGCCACGCCCATCGCCTTTGCCCGAGCCATCGTTGCCGCGTACCGGCGCTACGGCGGAGCGCCGGACGAGGCCCTGCGGACGGCACGGATCGCGCCAGCGCAATTGCGCCAGCCGCAAGGCCGCATGACGGCACGCCAGATGGAGCTGCTGTCGGCCGCGGCCATGCAGGAGCTCGACGACGAAGGGCTGGGTGCGTTCAGCCGGAAGCTGCCCTGGGGCAGCTACGGCCTGCTGGCGCGCGCCTCGCTCACGGCGCCCGATCTGGGGGTGGCGCTGGGCCGCTGGTGCCGGCACCACGGCCTGCTGGTCCCGGACATCCGGCTCGAGCTGGCCACCACCGGCGACAGCGCCGTGGTCCGCCTGCACGAGCTCGTGCCGCTGCAGCCGGCCGCCCGCGAGCTGTCGATCGCCTTCATCCTGCGCAACGTGCATGGGCTGGCCTGCTGGTACGTCGACTCGCGCATCCCGCTGCAGGGGGCGGACTTCCCGTTCGCGGCGCCGCCCCACGCCGACGCCTATGCGCACATGTTCCCCGGCGGGCCGCTGTCGTTCGGCCAGGCGCCGGCTTCGATCCGCTTCGATGCCCGCTACCTGGCCCTGCCGCTGCGGCGCGACGAGAAGGCCCTGAGCCAGCTGCTGCGCCAGCGTGCGCTGAGCGTCACGGTGCTGCAGTACCGGCGCGACCGGCTGCTGGTGCCGCAGGTGCGGCAGGCGCTGGCCGCCCACCCCGGCCGCAGCCACAGCGCCGAGTCGGTGGCCGGCCTGCTGCACCTGTCGGCGCGCACCCTGCACCGGCAGCTCAAGGCCGAAGGGGCCAGCCTGCAGCAGCTCAAGGACGAGGTGCGGTTCGATCTCGCGCGCGACCTGCTGCTGCGCACGGCGCGGCCGCTCAAGCAGGTGGCGGTGGCGGCCGGCTTTCGCAACGAGAAGAGCTTCGCGCGCGCCTTCAAGGCCCGGATGGGCGCGGCGCCGGGCGAGTTCCGCGCGGCGGGCGGCTCCTCGAGCCGGGTCTGAAGCTGGGCGGACGGCGCCGGATCAGGCCCTGCACGCGCCGCTAACGGAGCCGGGCGGGAGGCGGGCGTCAGTTACGCACTGCCCCGCGACCCGCTTGGGGATTCAGGCGCCGGTGCCGGACGCCGAGGTACGCAGGGTGCCGGGCTGGACGCTGCCGACACCGGGGCCGCCGACACGCAGCTCGCTGCCTTCGACGAACACCGGGGTACCCACGGCCAGCGGCTCGGACCGGCGCAGGGTGCGCACGCTGCCGTCTTCCATGCGCACCTGCACGTCGTAGGCAACGGTGGAACGCGCGCGCTTCTCGACCTCGTGGCCGGCCAGTCCGCCGCCCACGGCGCCGACCACGGCCATCGCCTTCTTGCCGTTGCCGCCGCCGACCTGGTTGCCCAGCAGGCCACCGACCAGGGCGCCGCCGACCGCGCCCAGGCCGGTGCCCTGGCCCTTTTCCTTCACCTCATGCACGGCCAGCACCGTGCCGCAGGTGGCGCAGATGGCCGCGCGGGTGGTCTGGACCGGGGCCGGCGGTGCATAGACCGGCGCTTGCGCGACGACCTGCGGCGCCTGCTGCACGGGCGCCGGGGCTGGCTGGCGATGGACCTGCTGCACCGGGGCCGGCTTGGGCGGTGCCGGCCGCGCCACCTTGGCCGGGGCGGGGGCCGGCTCGGGCTGGGCTGCCGGCGCGGCCGCCTGCGGTTGAGCCGGGGCGAACTGCTGCTGGCCGGCCACCTGGGTCGGCGCGAGCTGCGCCGCGGCCGCGACCTGGGTTGGCTCGGGCTTGTCGATGGAACGCATCACCAGCGCGCCGGCTAGGCCGGCCGTGGCCAGGGCCAGGGTTCCCACCATCACCCACACGGCGCGGGGCACCGCGGCCAGCGAGGAAGGGGGGGTGGCGGAAGCGGAAGCGTTGGGGTTCAGGGCTGCGGACATGGTTGGGCTCGTGGTTGTTCGTCCGTTTATAACGGCCGAGTTTGTACGGCGAGCACTTCGCTTGAGTTGACTTTGTGTCGCTTGGTGACGCGCCCGAGCGCCGCCGCCGGCTTCAACTGTCGAGCCAGCGCGTGATCGGCGCCCACTGGGCGAGGTCGCGCTCGACCCGCGCCGGCGCCAGGTCGAACACGGTCAGCCCGCGGGCGGCCAGGTGCACGTAGTTCTGGGTCGGCCGCAGCTCGCCGAGCACCGGCAGGCCCAGGCCCTTGACGAAGGCCTGCAGCTGATCGGCCGCCAGCGTGCGGGGGTCGACCCGGTTGCCGACGATGGCCACCGGCAGGCCGCTGGTCTTGTGGTGCCCGGCCAACTCATCCAAAAAGGCGCGGGTGGCGAAGATGTCGAACACGCTCGGCGACAGCGGCACCACCACCTTGCTGGCCGATTCGAGCAGCGCCCGCAGCTCCTTGCCGTGCAGCCCGGCCGGGGTGTCGATCACGACGTGGGTCGTGCCCTTGGGTGGCCGGGCGAGCTTGCCGTCGCCGACCTCCCAGCCCTGGATGGGCCGGGCCGCCGGTGGACGCAGGTTCAGCCAGAGCCGGCTCGATTGCTGGCGGTCGGCGTCGCCCAGCATGACCGCATGACCCTGGCTGGCGAAATGACCCGCGATGTGGGTGGCGACGGTGGACTTCCCGACACCGCCCTTGGGATTGGCAACGACCACGACCGGCATGGGCACCTCCGAAGGGAGCGGTCCATGTTCGGGCAGGGCCGCTTGCGCGCCATGGTAACCGCACGGATGAGCCGCCCCTTGCGGGCGGGTCAAGCAGCCAGGAAGCCGTCCCAGGTCAGCTTCAGCCCGGTCAGCAGCATGCCCAGGTAGACCAGCCGGTAGAACAGCCGGGGCTGGATGCGGTGCGCCAGCTTGACGCCGACCAGCACGCCGACCGGCGCCAGCGGCAGCAGCACGGCGGAGGTCGCCATGTTGCGCAGGTCCAGCAGGCCCAGCCAGGCATACGGGATCCACTTGCTCAGGTTGATGGCGAAGAAGAACACCGCCATCGAGGCCGTGTAAGCGGTGGGCGCCAGCCGCATCGGCAGCACGTAGGCGTTGACCGGCGGCCCGCCCGCATGGGCAATGAAGCTGGTGAAGCCGGAGGTGGTGGTCAGCAGCGCGCCCACCCAGGTCGGCGGCGCCGGGCTGTCGGGCCGGGGTGGAAACAGCAGCCGCTGGGCCAGGAACACCAGGGTGAAGACGCCCACGATGCCGGCCACCAGGCGCGCATCCAGCAGCTTGAACAGCAGGGTGCCGACGACGGTGCCGAGCAGGCCGAACGGCAGCAGGAAGCGGATCAGCTTCCAGTCGAAGTGGCCGCGCCAGGCGCGCAGGCCCAGCACGTCCATCACGAACAGCAGCGGCATCAGGATGGCCGCCGCCTGCGGCACCGTGACCGACAGCGCCATCAGCGGCACCGCCAGCGAGCCGAAGCCGGCGCCGAAGCCGCTCTTGCTGATCCCCAGCAGCAGGACGGCGGGAATCGCGACCGCGTAGAAGCCCGCGTCGGTGATCAGCGGGAAGTCCAAGGCGGGTTCAGACCCGCTCGAGGACCAGCGCGATGCCCTGGCCGACGCCGATGCACATGGTGCACAGCGCATAGCGGCCGCCGCTGCGGTGCAGCTGGTTCACCGCGGTGGTCGCCAGGCGGGCGCCCGAGGCGCCAAGCGGATGGCCCAGCGCGATGGCGCCGCCGTTCGGGTTGACCCGTGGGTCGTCGTCGCGCAGGCCGAGCTGGCGCAGCACCGCCAGCCCTTGCGCGGCGAACGCCTCGTTCAGCTCGATGACGTCGATCTGTTCCAGCTTCAGGCCGGTGAGCGCCAGCACCTTCTGCGTGGCCGGCGCCGGCCCGATGCCCATGATGCGCGGCGGCACGCCGGCGGTGGCCATGCCGACCACCCGCGCGCGCGGCACCAGGCCGTGGCGGGCGGCCGTGCCCTCGTCGGCCAGCAGCAGGGCGCAGGCGCCGTCGTTGACGCCGCTGGCGTTGCCGGCGGTCACCGTGCCGTCCGGACGCACCACGCCCTTGAGCCTGGCCAGCGCTTCCAGCGAGGTCTCGCGCGGGTGCTCGTCCTTCGCCACCACCACCGGGTCGCCCTTCTTCTGCGGGATCGTCACCGGCGTGATCTCGGCGTCGAAGAAGCCGGCCTGCTGCGCCGCCACCGCCTTGAGCTGGGAGGCCAGGGCCATGCGGTCCTGGGCCTCGCGCTCGATGCCGAATTCGACCGCCACGTTCTCCGCCGTCTCGGGCATGGAATCGATGCCGTACTGCTCCTTCATCCGCTTGTTGACGAAGCGCCAGCCGATGGTGGTGTCGTAGACCGCGTTGTTGCGCGAGAAGGCGGATTCGGCCTTGGGCATGACGAAGGGCGCGCGGCTCATGCTCTCGACGCCGCCGGCGATCAGCAGCGCTGCCTCGCCGGCCTTGATCGCGCGGGCGGCGCTGCCGACCGCGTCCAGGCCCGAGCCGCACAGGCGGTTGATGGTGGCGCCGGGCACCTCGATCGGCAGTCCGGCCAGCAGCGCGGCCATGCGCGCCACGTTGCGGTTGTCCTCGCCGGCCTGGTTGGCGCAGCCGTACAGCACGTCGCCGACCGCCTGCCAGTCGGCCTTGGGGTTGCGCGCCATCAGCGCCCGGATCGGCAGCGCGGCCAGGTCGTCGGTGCGCACGGCGGACAGGGCGCCGCCGTAGCGCCCGAAGGGGGTGCGGATGGCGTCGCAGATGAAGGCTTGCTGGCTCATGGAGGCTCCGGTGGGCCGATATGGATTCGGCGCGAAGCGACGATTTTCGCCCACCCGTGCCGGTGTTAGCCTAGGCCCATGTTCAATCCTTCACAGCAGGACGTGCGGCGCTTCTTCTGCGACGTGCACGCCCGGGCGCGCGCCGGCCAGCCGCTGGATGCGCTGCAGACGCTGGCCAGCCAGTGGCTGCTGGAGCATCCCGAGTACGACCCCGACCTGGCCGACGCGGATGCCGCCGTGGCGCGCGTGTACGACGGCGGCGACGGCCAGTCCAACCCCTTCCTGCACCTGTCGATGCACCTGTCGATCAGCGAGCAGTGCTCGATCGACCAGCCGCGCGGCATCCGCCAGGCCGTGGAGCTGCTGGCGGCGCGCCGCGGCTCGCTGCACGACGCCCACCACGAGGCCATGGAGTGCCTGGGCCAGATGCTGTGGGAAAGCCAGCGCGCCGGCCGCCCGCCCGACGGCGACGCCTACGTGGCCTGCGTGCAGCGCCGGGCCACCAAGGACTGACAAGGGCGCCCCCACAACGGACAAGGCCCGCCGGAGGCGGGCCTTGTTTCCTGTTGGTGCGAAGCGCTTATTTGTGGAAGCGCGACTCCGGCACCGTCTCCAGTTCGCCGTCGAGGCTGCCGATGTAGTCGGCCATGGCCTTGAGCTCGGCGTTGCCGAACTGCTTGGCGATGCCGCCCATGACGGCGTTGCCGCGGCCGACAGGCCCCTTCGGATCGGCCTTGTACGACTTCAGCGCGACGAACAGGTAGTCCCTGTGCTGGCCGGCGATCTTGGGGTAGTTGGGGGCGATCGGCTTGGAGAAGTTGGCGCCGTGGCACGACACGCAGGCGCCCTTCTGCAGCAGGGCGCCGACCTGGGCGCCGGGCTGGCGGCTGGGCTGCTCGGCCACGGGTTCGTCGGTCCCGAGCTTGGCGTAGTACGCCGCGATTTCCTTGATGTCCTGCTCCGACAGCGAATCGGCGATGCTTCGCATGGTCGGGTGCCGGCGCTCACCGGTCTTGTACGCGCCCAGGGCCGCTTCGATGTAGGCGGCGCTCTGGCCGGCGATCATCGGCACCTTGTGCACTTCGGGGAAGCTGGCCTGGTAGCCCGGGATGTTGTGGCAGCCCACGCACATCGCGATGCGCGCCTGCAGCGGCACCGCGCCGGCGGACGCCGCAGCGGCAGGCGCGGCCTGTGCGTGTGCAAACCCCGTCGCAGATGCGACAACGAGGGCCATGAGCGTGGTCAACAACTGATTCATTTTGAGCGCACAATCGACGAGCGTCTGATCCAGATCAACCGGTGATTATAGGGGCGCACCTCGACAGCGCCGATGATGTCCCTTCCCATGAAATTCCAAGGCTCACAGAACTACGTCGCCACGCAGGACCTGATGCTGGCGGTCAATGCATCCATCACGCTCAAGCGGCCGCTGCTGGTCAAGGGCGAGCCGGGCACCGGGAAGACCATGCTGGCCGAGGAAGTGGCGCAGGCGCTGGGCATGCCGCTGCTGCAGTGGCACATCAAGTCCACCACCAAGGCGCAGCAGGGCCTGTACGAGTACGACGCGGTCTCGCGCCTGCGCGACTCGCAGCTGGGCGACGAGAAGGTCAGGGACATCCACAACTACATCGTCAAGGGCGTGCTGTGGCAGGCCTTCAGCGCCGAGCAGCCGGTGGCGCTGCTGATCGACGAGATCGACAAGGCCGACATCGAATTCCCCAACGACCTGCTGCGCGAGCTCGATCGGATGGAGTTCTACGTCTACGAGACGCGCGAGCTGGTGAAGGCCAGGCACCGGCCGCTGGTGTTCATCACCTCCAACAACGAGAAGGAGCTGCCCGACGCCTTCCTGCGCCGCTGCTTCTTCCACTACATCAAGTTCCCCGACGCCGACACGATGAAGAAGATCGTGGACGTGCACTTCCCCGGCCTGAAGCAGGAGCTGCTGTCGGCCGCGATGAAGACCTTCTACGACGTGCGCAACCTGCCGGGGCTGAAGAAGAAGCCCAGCACCTCGGAGCTGCTCGACTGGCTCAAGCTGCTGATGGCCGAGGACATCCCGACCGAGGCGCTGCAGTCCAAGGACGACAAGGTCGCCGTGCCGCCGCTGGTCGGGGCGCTGCTGAAGAACGAGCAGGACGTCACCCTGTTCGAGAAGCTGGTGTTCATGCAGCGGCACAACCGCTGAAGGCAGGCCGGTGCATCCGCTGCTGATCGAGGGCCTGACCGACGCCATCGGGTTCGTGGCCGGGGCGCTGCTGGCCTGGCGGATCGGCCGCATGCTCGGCTTCGATCCCATGGCGCAGGGCTCCGGCGGCAGCGCCATCGGCGGCATCGTGCTGGCCGGCCTGGGCGGCGGCATCGGCCTGTCCCTGGCGCGCCGGTTGCGCTCGCGGCGGCGCAACGACAAGCCATGAAGACGCCCGAGCCCTGCACCCTGCACGACCGGCGGCTGCGGCTGGTGCCGATGACGCGCGACCATGCGAGCGGCCTGGCTGCCGCGGCGCGCGACGGCGAACTGTGGAAACTGCGGGTCACCTCGGTGCCGGCGCCGGGCGAGGAAGCGGCGTACGTCGAGACCGCCCTGGCCGGCCAGGCCGCCGGCCACATGCTGCCCTTCGTGGTGCTGGACGCCGACGGCCAGGTGATCGGCAGCACGCGCTACCACGACATCGTGCCGGCGGTCGAGCGGCTGGAGATCGGCTACACCTGGTACGCCGCGCGCTGCCAGCGCACCCACGTCAACACCACCTGCAAGCTGCTGCTGCTGACCCATGCCTTCGAGGTGCTGGGGGCGCAGTTCGTAGGCTGGCGCACCGACAAGGACAACTTCGCCAGCCAGCGCGCCATCGAGCGGCTGGGCGCGCGCAAGGACGGCGTGCTGCGCCACCATGCGTTACGGCGCGACGGCACGGTCCGTGATACGGTGATGTACAGCCTCGCGGCCGGGGAATGGCCCGAGGTCAAGGCCCACCTGCAGTACCAACTGGAGCGCCCGCGCGCCTGACCGGAAAGGCCTGCGATGCTGATCGACTTCTTCTACACCCTGCGCAGCGCCAAGCTGCCGGTCTCGGTCAAGGAGTACCTCACCCTGCTGGAGGCACTGCAGGCCGGCGTGGTCGGCCCGACCAGCGAGGACGGCTACTCGGTCGACGACTTCTACTACCTGTCGCGCACCGCGCTGGTCAAGGACGAGAAGCACTACGACAAGTTCGACCGCGCCTTTGCCGCCTACTTCAAGGGCGTCGAGCTGCTGGCCGACTTCACCAAGGACGTCCCGCTCGAGTGGCTGCGCAAGAACCTGGAACTCGAGCTGTCGCCGGAGGACAAGGCGAAGATCGAGAAGATGGGCTGGGACGAGCTGATGGAGACGCTGAAGAAGCGCTTCGAGGAGCAGAAGGAGCGCCACGAGGGCGGCAGCAAGTGGATCGGCACCGGCGGCACCTCGCCGTTCGGCGCCTACGGCTACAACCCGCAGGGCATCCGCATCGGCCAGGACAAGGGGCGCAACCGCAGCGCGGTCAAGGTCTGGGACCAGCGCGCCTACAAGGACTACGACGACAGCCAGGAGCTGGGCACGCGCAACATCAAGGTGGCGCTGCGCCGGCTGCGAAAGTTCGCGCGCGAGGGCGCCGAGGAAGAACTGGACCTGGACGACACCATCAAGTCCACCGCCGCCAACGCCGGCTGGCTGGACATCAAGATGGTGCCGGAGCGGCACAACAACGTGAAGGTGCTGCTGCTGATGGACGTGGGCGGCACCATGGACGAACACATCCACCGCGTCGAGGAGCTGTTCTCGGCCGCCAAGGCGGAGTTCAAGCACCTGGAGTTCTACTACTTCCACAACTGCGTCTACGACTTCATGTGGAAGAACAACCGCCGGCGCTTCTCGGAGAAGTTCCCGACGTGGGACATCATCCGCAAGTACAACAAGGACTACAAGCTGGTCTTCGTGGGCGACGCGACCATGAGCCCCTACGAGATCCTGCAGCCGGGCGGCAGCGTCGAATACAACAACGAGGAAGCCGGCGCCGAGTGGCTGCAGCGCCTGACCAACGCCTTCCCCAAGTTCGCCTGGATCAACCCCGAGCCGCAGGGCGTCTGGCAGTACCGCCAGTCGATCGCCGTGATCCAGCAGCTGATGAACCAGCGGATGTACCCGCTGACGATCAAGGGCCTCGAAGAGGCCATGCGCCTGCTGTCGAAGTGACTTCGCCAATGCAATGAGCGAGGTCATCCCCGCGAAGGCGGGGATCCACAGCCCACCGAGAAGCAGCGGCGGCTGCAGAGCCACCGAAGTCATCCCCGCGCAGGCGGGTATCCAGCGCAACGCGCACCCCCCGCAAAATTCCCACACCTGCGGCGCTCCGCGCCGGCGTGGACTCCGCGCGTGCGCCGACATGGCCGGCGCCTTGCGCACACCCCCGTGACACCCCTGTGACAAGCCCCGCCCTCGCGTGCGGGTTGTTGTTTGCTCAGGGAAAACCGCCATTGTGACAACGACTGTCATCAAGTCTTAGCTCTGCCGCGCTGCAATGGGGATGTCGACCGGCGTTGTGCCGGCGGCCGGGGCCCACGGCCCCGCACGAAGCAGCAGACGGAGTAGTACCCCATGAAAAACAGCCTGATCGCGCTGGCCGCCCTGGCCTGCGCAGGCAGCGCACTGGCGCAGTCCAGCGCCACCCTCTACGGCCGCATCGACACCGGCATCGGTTCCGAGAAGATCAACGGCGCCAGCAACACCCAGGTGTTCAGCGGCCAGCTCAGCACCAGCCGGATCGGCCTGCGCGGCGCCGAGGACCTCGGCGGCGGCCTCAAGGCCAACTTCAACCTGGAAGGCACCCTGGCGGCCGACACCGGCGTCGTCGGTGGCGGCAACGGCTTCTTCGATCGCCAATCGTGGGTCGGCCTGTCGGGCGGGTTCGGCTCGTTCAAGGCCGGCCGCAGCGACACCGCGTTCGACGACATCCGCGACCTGGCCGTGGTCAACAACCTGTGGGACTCGGAGTTCTCGCCCACCAAGATCGCCTACACCGCCGGCGTCGGCGACTACTCCAGCCGCGCCAGCAACATGCTGCGCTACGACACCCCGTCGCTGGGCGGCTTCAGCGCCGGCGTGAGCTACGCGCTCGACGAGAACGATGCGCAGAAGCGCGACGTCACCGCCTACAACCTGCGCTACCGCGCCGGCGCGCTGGACCTGGGGCTGGGGTTCCAGCAACAGAAGCACGAGGCGACGCCGGCCAGCGACCGCGAGTACACCGCGCTGTCGGCCAGCTACAAGTTCGATGCCCTGCGCCTGTCGGGCGGCTGGCAGCGCGCCGAGAACGGCGCGGGCCTCGAGGACGACGAGTACTCGGTCGGCGTCGCCGTGCCCTTCGGCGCGTTCGAGCTGACGGCCGGCTACGCGTGGAGCAAGTCCGAGACGGCCGCCGGCGCCACCAGCGCCAAGGGCAAGGCGTTCTCGGTCGGTGGCACGTACTCGCTGTCCAAGCGCACGCGCCTGTACGCCGCGATGCTCGACGGCGAAGTGGAGAACGGCGCCGGCGCCATCACCACCGATCGCCGCCTGTTCGCCCTGGGCGTGCGGCACGACTTCTGAGCTCCCGCTCCGGCTGAGCGGCTCGTCCGCTCATTGACTTTTTTCTCCAAGGTTTTTCCGCCGGGACACCCCCGGCGGTTTTTTTTGCCCGCTGCAGGAAGGCCGCGACCAGGGTGCCGCCGGTCCAGCCGCCGGCGGCGGCGCAGGGAGGGCGCAATTACAATGCGCCCTCCCTGTGCCGCCGTAGTTCAATGGATAGAACGAGCGCCTCCTAAGCGCTAGATGCAGGTTCGATTCCTGCCGGGGGCGCCAGGCCCGCACGGACCTGCAGCACGCCGGCCTTCCCCCCACGCCGGCCCTCCCCCACTTCCTTCACTGCCCGGGCTGTGCCGCGGCCAGCGCCCCGATCCGCTCGCGCCAGTACGCCGTCAGCGGCGTGCTGGCCTTGGCCGGGCAACGCTCGTTCAGCACGTGCGTGGCCAGCGCCCGGTCGCCGGCGCGGATGGCGGCGTCCAGCAGCGTCTGCGTCAGGATGTCGCGCTGCGCGTGGCTGCCGCCGAAGGCGTGGGCGCGGTCGCGCACCCTGAACAGCCCCTCGGCGGCCGACGGCCAGTCGCCGCGCGCGTAGTCCAGCCAGGCCCGGGCGAGCGGCAATCCCACCTGCGCCGACATGGCTTGGTTGGACGCGCCGGCCGAGCTCGGCTCCGCCAGTGCGGCCAGCAGGCGCTCGCGCCCGGCCGCGGAAGCGGGCGAGCTGCCAGCCCCGATGCCGGCAACCAGCGCATGCAGGTCGTTGAAGGCATAGAAGCCGGCGTCCGGCGCTTCGGTGCGCCAGTACCCGGCCAGGCGCTCGAACCGCACATCGACGTCGACGCCCAGCAGTTGCAACCGCCAGAGCACCGCCGTGCCGTCCACCCGCTGCAAGGCCATGTCGGTGGCATCGGCCAGGTGGGCGTCGTAGGTGTCCAGCGCAGCGGCCAGGTCCATGTTCTCCAGCTGGAACAGCGCGGCATGGAACCAGTTGTGGTACGCGAAGCCGTTGTCCACCGCCCAGTCGGCCTGCCGGGTGCCCAGCCAGCGGGCGCCTTCGGCATGGCGGCCCTGCATCTCGTGCACGTGGGCGACGGCGTGCACCGCCCACGGGTCGCGCCGGTTGACCTCGAGCGCCGCGCGGCCGGTCTCCTCGGCCTCGCCGTACTGGCCCGACTCCTCCAGCCCGAAGGCCTGCATGCCCAGCACGTAGCCGTACAGGGGCAACCCGCGCGACCAGTGCGGCAGCACCCGCTGCGGGCGCCGCCTGAGGTTGAGCGCATCGCCACGGTAGAAGTCGAACAGGTGGGCGAACAGCAGCGCGGCGCTGTCGAGCGGCCAGCGCACCAGGATCGCGTCCCACAGCTCGCAGCCGCGCTCCCAGTCGCCCTGCGCCACCGTGCGCGCCGCTACCAGGTGGGCGCGCTCGCGCTCGTTGGCGCCGCGGGCGAGCCCTTCGGCACGGTCGAGGCATTCGCGCGCCTCGCATGCAGGCTCGTATTCGGCCAAGGTCAGCAGCACGGCCGCCTTCAGCGTGTGCGGGTGGACCCAGCCCGGATCGGCGGCGATCGCCTGGTCCAGCGCCTGCAGCGGATCGCCGAAGTAGGAGAGCATGGATTCGATCGCCTGCTCGACAGCGAGGATGGCGCTGTCGGCACCGGCGGAGATCGCAAGGCCGCGCGGGTCGCGGCGAATGGCAGCGCCGCGCGCGGCCCGGTCGGTGTGCTCGATGAGAGAGTCCATGGTTCAGTCCCCGTGACGGAGTGGAGCGCCGGATCGGCGTGCCGCCAGCATCGGCGCGATCCGGCTCCTACACTGAGTGCATCGGAGCAAGGAACCGGCCATTTCTGCCATGGCAAGCCCCGTCACCGTCGCGCTGCTCACGCTGCCGCAGTCGACCGCCGCCACCCTGTTCGGCGTGTTCGACGTGCTGGCCAGCGTGCGGCGCGACTGGAGCCTGCTGCACGGGCGCGGGCCGCTCCCGTCGCCGTTCCGGCCCCTGCTCGTCAGCGAAGACGGACTGCCCCTGGAAACCGCCAACGGGGTGCGGATCACGCCCCATTGCAGCTATGCCGCCTGTCCTGAGCCCGACGTGGTGGTGGTGGCCGACCTGATGGTGGCGCCGGGCGAGACCGCGTCGGGGTTCGCATCCGCCGTGGAGTGGCTGCGCGGCTGCCATGCGCGCGGCGCCACGCTGGCGTCGGCCTGCTCGGGCGCGGTGCTGCTGGCGCAGACCGGCCTGCTCGAAGGCCTGGACGCGACTTCGCACTGGGCCTATTGCGACTGGTTGCGGCGCGCCTATCCGGGCACCCGCTGGCATGCCGACCGCGGCCTGGTCAGCGCCGGACCGGCGCAGCGCATCCTGATGGCCGGCAGCGGCGTGTCCTGGCACCTGCTGGCGCTGGCGCTGGTGGCCCGCCACGCCGGCCCCGAGGAGGCCATGCACGTGGCCCGCATCAACCTGATGGACCTGCAGGCGGCGTCGCCGGTCGCCTATGCCTCGCTCACGCACGGCAGCCGCGCCGCCGATCCGGTGATCGCGCACTGCCAGCAGTGGGCCTCGCAGCACTACGCGCAGGAGTCGCCGGTCGCGCGCATGGCCGAACTCTCGCGGCTGGCCGAGCGCACCTTCAAGCGGCGTTTCGCGGCGGCCACCGGCATGGCGCCGATCGAGTACGTGCACCACGTACGGCTGGAGGAAGCCAAGCAGTTGCTGGAGTCCGGCGACTCGCCGGTGGAAGCGGTCGCGCTCGATGTCGGCTACAGCGACACGAGCTTCTTCACGCGCCTGTTCCGGCGCAAGGTGGGCATGACGCCGGCGCACTACCGGCAGCGGTTCGGCCGGCTCGCGCGGCAATTGGAGGCGGATACTGGCGCGTCGATCGCACGGCACTCTTGACGGGGTGACCCGTCCCACCGTCGGGCTTTACGTCCATGCGGTGACGTCCTACATACACGCCAGCGCCCGCCGGTAAGCTGTACTGCAAGCGATCGTTTCGGGCGGCTCCCACAACAAGAACCCTCCGTCCGCCGCGGCGCGCCACAAGACACAAAAGACAGAGAGGACCTCCGCATGACATCCGCCGACTACCGCATCGAGAGCAGCTATCCCATTGCGGGCTATCTGCTTCCCGTATCCGGTGCGCAGCAGTATTTCGTCAGCGACCGCGCCCTGGCGGTCTCGGTCGCCGCCAAGAGTTCGACGCGGCCGGTCGGCCAGGAAATCCGGGTGGTGCACGTGCCCACCGGCGAGATCGTCTTCCGCAAACAGCGCCTGCAGCGCGCCGACGGGCCCGACGAGGCCTGACCCCGCCGCGCGCGCCTCAGCGTGCCCGCAACGCTCGGCTGAGCAGCACCACCGGCAGCAAGCCCACCAGCACCAGCGCCAGTGACGGCAGCGCCGCCTCGCCCAGGCGCTCGTCGCGCGCGAGCTGGTAGGCCACCACGGCCAGCGTGTCGCTGTTGAAGGGCCGCAGCAGCAGCGTCGCCGGCAACTCCTTCATCACGTCGACGAACACCAGCAGCGCCGCGGCCGCCGCCGAACGCCGCAGCAGCGGCCAGTGCACGCGCGCCAGCAAGGCCAGCGGGCCCGTGCCCAGCATGCGCGCCGAGTCGTCGAAGCTGGCCGGGATGCGGGCATACCCGCTCTGCATGGACTGCAGCGCCACCGACATGAAGCGCACCAGGTAGGCCCAGACGATGCCCAGCGCGGTGCCGGTCACCCAATAGACCGTCGGCGTATCGGGCGCGACCTGCTGCAGCCAGCCGACCGGCAGCAGCAGCCCCACCACGATCACGGCGCCCGGGATGGCGTAGCCGAGGCCAGCCAGCCGCACGACGGTTCGCGTGACGGCGTCGCTGCTGCGCCGCAGGCTGGAGGCCAGCAGCATGGCGATGGCCACTGCCAGCACCGCGCTGATGCCGCCCAGGCGCACGCTGTTGCCGGCCCACTGCAGGAAGCGGTCCCAGGGCAGCGCCGTCCAGTCGGCCAGCAGCGGGCGCAGCATGAACAGCACCGGCAGCACGAACCCCATCAGCACCGGCAGCGAGCCGGCGGCGATGGCCAGCGCGGCGCGCCGGCCGGCCAGCGGCACCGGCTGCGCCTCGCCGGAGCCGGCGCGACCGCCGCGCGTGGCGGCAAACCGCATCCGCCGCTGCGCGCGGTGCTCCAGCGCCAGCAGGACCACGACGACCGCCAGCAGACTGGTGGCGAGCTGGGCGGCCGCGATCCGGTTGTCCATGGCCAGCCAGGCCTTGTAGATGCCGGTGGAGAAAGTCTGGACACCGAAGTAGCTGGCCACGCCGAAGTCGGCCAGCGTCTCCATCAGCGCCAGCGCGACGCCGGCGGCCACCGCCGGCCGCGCCAGCGGCAGCGCGACCCGCAGCATCCGCGCGCGCAGCGGCGCACCGAGCAGCCGCGCCGCTTCCATCAGCTGGGTGGCACGCTCGGCCAGCGCGGCACGCGCCAGCAGGTAGACGTAGGGATAGAGCGTGAAGACGAACACCACCGTGGCGCCAGCCACGTTGCGGATTTCGGGGAAGACCCGGCCTTCCAGCCCGAAGGTGGCGCGCAGCCAGGTCTGCAGCGGACCGCTGAACTGCAGGAAATCCGTGTAGGCATAGGCCACCACGTACGACGGCACGGCCAGCGGCAGCAGCAGCGCCCACTCGAAGAAGCGGCGGCCGGGAAAGTCGAACAGCGTGACCGCCGCCGCGCTGGCGGTGCCGACCACCGCCACGCCCACGCCCACCGCAATGCAGAGTCCGAGGCTGGTGACGGTGTAGCCCGGCAGCACGGTGGCCGCCATTTCGCGCAGGATGCCGGCACTGTGCGGATCCCACTGCAGCCAGGAGCCGACGACGGCCGCCACCGGCAGCACGATCAGCGCGGCAAGAACGAGCAGCAGGACTTCTTGCAGGCGCGCGAGGGACATGGATGAGATTGGACCGGCGCTGCCCTGGGCCGGGCTTGATCTGCACCAATGCAAATGAGAATTGTACTCATCTAAAATCGGGCTCATGCACGTCGAGCTGTCCCGATTGAGCGTCCATTACAGCGGCCAGGCCCGGCCGGCGGTGGACGAGGTGTCGCTCGGCCTGCCCGAGGGCAGCATCGGCGTGCTGATCGGCCCGTCCGGCTGCGGCAAGACCACGCTGCTGCGCGCGGTGGCCGGCCTGGAGCGGGCCAGCGCCGGCGAAGTGCGCCTGTCCGGCGAGGTGGTCGAGAGCCCCGGGCTGCACCGCCCGCCGGAGACGCGGCGCATCGGCATGGTGTTCCAGGACTACGCGCTGTTTCCGCACCTGGACGTCGGCCAGAACGTCGGCTTCGGGCTCGGCAAGTTGCCGCGCGGCGAGCGGGCCGCGCGCGTCGCCGAGGTGCTGGCGCTGGTCGGCCTGGCCGGCAGCGAGCGGCGCATGCCGCACGAGTTGTCGGGCGGCCAGCAGCAGCGCGTCGCCCTGGCCCGCGCGCTGGCGCCGCGGCCGCAGCTGCTGCTGCTGGACGAGCCCTTCTCCAACCTCGACGTGGAACTGCGCGAGCGCCTGGCGCACGAGATCCGCGCCATCCTCAAGGCCGCGCGCACCACCGCCCTGTTCGTCACCCACGACCAGCTCGAGGCCTTCGCCATCGGCGACACCATCGGCGTGATGCACCAGGGCAAGCTGCACCAGTGGGACGACGCGTACACGCTGTACCACCGGCCGGCCACCCGCTTCGTCGCCGACTTCATCGGCCACGGCGTGTTCGCGCCGGCGACGCTGCGCGAAGTCGACGGCCAGGTGGTGGTGGACACGCCGCTGGGCGCACTGACCGACGTGGCCGAGTGCCCGCTGCCCACTGCGTTCGGCGGCGGCCAGTGCGAGGTGCTGCTGCGCGCCGACGACATCGTGCACGACGACCATGCGCCGGTGAAGGCGCAGATCGTGCGCAAGGCCTTCCGCGGCTCGGAGTTCCTCTACACGCTGCGCCTGCGCAGCGGCGAGACCGTGCTGGCCCACGTGCCCAGCCACCACGACCACAAGGTCGGCGAGTGGATCGGCATCCGGCCCGAGGTGGACCACGTGGTCACCTTCGAGCGCGGCTCCGGCGCGGCCGCGCCGCCGATGGCGCCCTACCCTTCCTGACGCAGGCGCTGCACCGCGGCGCGCAGGTCGGCCGCCCAGGCGCGGCGGTCGCGGCCGTTCGCGTGCTGCGGCGCGCCGAAGGACACCACCGCCGTGATCGGCGGGCCGGTGAGGGTGCGCCAGAGCGAGGCCACCAGCGTGTCGTCGCCGATGTAGCAGGGCTCCAGGCTCATGCGGCCGGTGTGGGTCTCGATGAACTGCAGCGCCACCGGCTGGGCCGGCGCCGGCGCCGAAACCGCCGCCTGCACCAGGTTGGCATGGAACGGCAGCAGGTCGATGCCGTCGCTGGTGGTGCCCTCGGGGAACACCGCCAGGATGTCGCCCGATTTCAGGCTGGCGGCCATGTGGTGCACCACCCGCATGGCGTCGCGGCGCGATTCGCGCTCGATGTACAGCGTGCCGGCGCCGGTGGCCAGCGCGCCGATCAGCGGCCAGCGCTTGACGTCGGACTTCGACACGAAGCGGCAGTGCCGCGCCGCGTGCAGCACCAGGATGTCGAGCCAGGAGATGTGGTTGGACACCAGCAGCACCGGGCCGCGCACCGCCGGCTGGCCGCGCACCTGCAGCGCAATGCCCAGCACCGCCAGCATGCGGCGGGCCCAGGCCTGCACCCGCTCTTCGCGCTGCGCCTCGGACAGGCGCGGGAATTCGAACCGGATGGTGGCCCAGCCGCGCAGCGCCAGCAGCAGCGCCCGCAGCAGCCGCCAGGCGGCGCGCACGCCGGCCATCGTCAGGCGCGCGTGGCGTCGCCGCCGTCCCAGGCGAGCTGCCCGGCGGCCAGCGTCCAGCGCACCCGCCCAGGCAGCTCGTAGCCGGAGAACGGCGTGTGCTTGCCCTGGCTGCGCAACGCCGCCGCATCCACCGTCCAGTGCGCCTGCGGATCGAACACGCACAGGTCGGCCACGCCGCCTTCGGCCAGCCGGCCGCAGCTGGCCTGCAGCGTGCCCAGCGCCGGGCCGAGCACGCGGGCCGGCTCGCTGGTCAGCACGGCCAGCGCGCGCGCCAGGCCGACGCCGCTTTCCTGGCCCCACTTGAGCGCCAGCGACAGCAGCAGCTCCAGCCCGGTGGCGCCGGGCTCGGCCTCGGCGAAGGGCAGCGTCTTGGCGTCCTCGTCGACCGGCGTGTGGTCGGACACCAGCGCATCCACGGTGCCGTCGGCCAGGCCCTCGCGCAGAGCCTCGCGGTCGCGCTGCTGGCGCAGCGGCGGCGCCAGCCGCATGCGGCTGTCGAAGTAGCCGATGTCGGTGTCGGTCAGGTGCAGCGAGTTGATGCTGACGTCGCAGGTGACGGGCAGGCCCTGGTCCTTGGCCTGGCGCACCAGCTCGAGGCCGGCGGCGCTGCTGATGCGGCACAGGTGGACGCGGGTGCCGGTGGCGCGCACCAGCTCCAGGATGGTGTGCAGCGCGATCGTCTCGGCCGCCACCGGCACGCCGGACAGCCCCAGCCGGGTGGCGAGCGGGCCGCTGGCGGCCACGCCCTTGCCCAGGTACGGCTCCTGCGGGCGCAGCCAGACCGTATAGCCGAAGGTGGCGGCGTACTGCAGCGCGCGCAGCAGCACCTGGGTGTTGGCCAGGCTCACTTCGGCCTGGCTGAAGCCGACGCAGCCGGCCTCGGTCAGCTCGACCATCTCGGTCAGCACCTCGCCGCCCAGCCCGCGCGTCAGCGCGCCGAGCGGGAACACGCGCGCCTGGTGCAGCTTCTCGGCGCGCATCTTGAGCATCTCGACCAGGCCCGGCTCGTCCAGCACCGGATCGGTGTCGGGCGGACAGACCAGGCTGGTGACCCCGCCGGCCGCGGCCGCGGCCATTTCCGACTCCAGCATGCCTTCGTGCTCGTGGCCGGGCTCGCGCAGCCGCACCGCCAGGTCCACCAGCCCCGGCGCGACGATGCAGCCGCGCGCGTCCAGCACCCGCGCCGGGCTGAAGCCGGCCGGCGTGCCGCCGATCGCCACGATGCGCCCGGCCGCCAGCGCCACGTCGGCGATCTCGTCGCGGTTGCTGGCCGGGTCGATCACGCGGCCGTTCTTGATCAGGATCTTCATGGGGTTCTTCTAGGCCTCGTTGCTCGCCACGATGCTCATCACCGCCATCCGCACCGCGATGCCGAAGGTCACCTGCGGCAGGATCACGCTTTGCTGGCCGTCGACCACGGCGGAGTCGATCTCGACGCCGCGGTTGATCGGCCCCGGATGCATGACGATGGCATCGGGCTTGGCCAGCCGCAGCTTCTCGGGCGTGAGGCCGAAGCTCTTGAAGAATTCCTGCGACGAGGGCAGCAGCGCGCCGCTCATGCGCTCGTTCTGCAGCCGCAGCATGATCACCACGTCGCAGCCGCGGATGCCCTCCTCCAGCGTGTGGCACACCCGCACGCCCATCTGCGCCAGGTCGCCCGGCACCAGCGTCCGCGGGCCGACCACCCGCACCTCGGCGCAGCCCAGCGTGGTCAGCGCATGGATGTCCGAGCGCGCCACGCGCGAGTGCAGCACGTCGCCGACGATCGCCACCGTCAGGTTGGAGAAGTCCTTCTTGTAGTGGCGGATGGTGTACATGTCGAGCAGCCCCTGGGTGGGGTGCGCGTGGCGGCCGTCGCCGGCGTTGATCACGTGCACGTGCGGCGCGACGTGCTGCGCGATCAGGTAGGGCGCGCCCGACTCGCTGTGGCGCACCACGAACAGGTCGGCCGCCATCGCCGACAGGTTGGCGATGGTGTCCAGCAGCGACTCGCCCTTGCTGGCCGACGAGCGGGCGATGTCCAGGTTGATCACGTCGGCCGAGAGCCGGGTGGCCGCGATCTCGAAGGTAGTGCGGGTGCGCGTGCTGTTCTCGAAGAACAGGTTGAACACGCTCTTGCCGCGCAGCAGCGGCACCTTCTTGACCTCGCGGTCGCTGACGCCGACGAATTTCTGCGCGGTGTCCAGGATGTGGGTGACGATGTCGCGCGGCAGGCCTTCGATCGACAGCAGGTGGACCAGTTCGCCGTTGCGATTGAGTTGCGGGTTGCGTCGGTACAGCATCAATTCACCTGGAAGCTGAAGCGGCCCTGCTCGTCGCGCGCCAGTTGCAGCGACTGTTGTTCCGGCAGGCTGACGCGGGCGGCGGCGAAGTCGGCCTGCACCGGCAGTTCGCGCCCGCCGCGATCCACCAGCACCGCCAGCTTCACGCTGGCCGGCCGGCCGTAGTCGAACAGCTCGTTGATCACCGCGCGCAGCGTGCGCCCGGTGTAGAGCACGTCGTCCAGCAGCACGATGTGCGCGCCATCGACGTCGAACGGCAGCGAGGTCTGCGCGCCGGAAGCGGACAGGCCGCGCTGCGCGAAGTCGTCGCGGTGCATCGACGAGGAGATGGTGCCAGCCTCGCCTTCCAGCCGCAGATCCTGCTGCAGGCGCTGCGCCAGCCAGGCGCCGCCGGAAGTGATGCCCACCAGCCGGCCGTCCGGGCCGCGCAGCGCCGGCACGCCGCGCAGCAGCTCGCGGTACAGCGCCTCGGCGTCCAGCCGCAATTCAGTCATAGGAATACCTCCGCGCTACGCGCTGCGGTGCGAGCCCCTTCGGGCGGCCGTGCGGGGCTCATTCGATGCTCCTCAGGAACTGTTCCAGGATGATGCAGGCAGCGCCGGCGTCGGCATCGGCCGCGCCGGCGGCCTGCGCCTCGGTGGTGCTGTAACGCTCGTCGACCTCATAGACCGCCAGCTTGACGCGGGCCGCCAGTTGCCGGCCGAAGCGCCGGGCGCGGGCCGTATTCTCGTGCGGCGCGCCGTCGGGGTGGAACGGCACGCCGATCACCAGCGCGTCGGGCTGCCACTCGCGCACCCGCTGCTCGGCCGCATCGATGCGGGCCCGGCCTTCGGCCCGGATGGTCGGCTGCGGCGTGGCGCTGCGCAGCAGGCGGTTGCCCACGGCGACGCCGGTGCGGCGCAGGCCGTAGTCGAAAGCCAGAAAAGAGGTGAAGTGGCGGGGGACGTCGGGCCGCGCAGGCACGCTCATGCGTGGCCGGCCTCGGGCGACAGCATCCAGGCCTGCAGGCCCAGCAGCGACAGCGCCTTGTCGTAGCGCTGCTCGACCGGCGTGTCGAAGATCACCTGCGGGTCGGCCGCCACCGTGAGCCAGCTGTTCTCGGCCAGCTCGGACTCGAGTTGCCCCTCGCCCCAGGCCGAGTAGCCGAGCGATACCAGCACCTTGCGCGGGCCGGCGCCGGTGGCCATGGCCTCCAGCACGTCCTTGGAGGTGGTCATCTCGAGGCCGCCGGGAATGGTCATGGTGGAGGCGTAGACCGGCTCGTCCGGCTGCGCCTGGTCGGCGATCACCGCCTCGTGCAGCACGAACCCGCGCTCGGTCTGCACCGGCCCGCCCTGGAACACCGGGGCACCGGCCAGGTCGTCGCGCGCCAGCGGCAGGTCGACCTTCTCGAACAGGTTCTTCAGCTTGATGTCGCTGGGCTTGTTGATCACCAGCCCGAGCGCACCGCGCGAGCTGTGCTCGCACAGGTAGACCACGCTGCGGGCGAACGACTCGTCCTCGAGGCCCGGCATCGCGATCAGGAAGTGATGCGTCAGGTTCATGGACGTGGCGTCGGCCGGCATGGGCCGGATTTTAGGGACTCTGCGCAGGAAATGTCGCCGGGGGGCATTTCTGCCGATCCCGGCCCGGCGTCCTCAGGCCGGCGCCGCTGCGGGTGCCGCCGTGCAGTAGTGCCGCACCAGGCTGAGCAGCTCCTCTTCCGAGTAGGGCTTGCCCAGGTAGTGGTTGACGCCCAGCTCGCGCGCATGCTCGCGGTGCTTCTCGGCGATGCGCGAGGTGATCATCACGATCGGCAGGCTGGACCAGCGGGCGTCGGCGCGGATGTTGCGGGCCAGGTCGAAGCCATCCATGCGCGGCATCTCGATGTCGGACAGCACCACCGCCGGCCGCTCCTCGGCCAGCCGCTCCAGCGCCTGCAGGCCGTCGGCCGCCAGCGCCACCCGGTAGCCTTCGCGCTGCAGCAGGCGCTGGGTAACGCGGCGCACCGTGATCGAATCGTCCACCACCAGCACCAGCGGCACCAGCGGCACCTGCGGCGCCGCCGGCACGAGCTCGGCCAGCCGAGCGCCGCCGCCGGCCTGCTCCAGCACCTCGGGCTGGGCCCGGTCGGCGCTCAGGCGGCGGGCCTGCTCGCCGTAGACCGAGGACAGGGCCACCGGGTTGTAGATCAGGACCACCGCGCCCGAGGCCAGCACCGTCATGCCGGCCAGGCCGGGCAGGCGAGCCAGCTGCGGGCCCAGGTTCTTGACCACCACTTCCTGGTTGCCCAGCACTTCGTCCACGTGCACCGCCACGCGCTGCGCGGCGCTGCGGAAGATCACCACCGGCAGGGTCTTGCCCTGCGGCTCGCCGCTGTGCGCGGACGACTGCAGCAGCGCGCCCGACCAGAAGAACGGCACGGACTCGCCGGCGTGCTCGAAGCTGCCGCTGTTGTAGGCCTGCTGGATCTCCTTGCCGCTGGCGCGGCGCACGATTTCCACCAGGTTGGCCGGCACGCCGACGGACAGGCCGCCGCTGCGCACCATCACCACCTGCGTCACCGCGGTGGTCAGCGGCAGCACCAGCTTGAAGCGCGTGCCCTGGCCGCGCCGGGTGCTGGTCTCGATGCGGCCGCCCAGCGCATTCACCTCGGAGCGCACCACGTCCATGCCGATGCCGCGGCCGGCCAGCTCGGTGACCTGGGCGGCGGTGGAGAAGCCCGGCATGAAGATCAGGTTGGCGGCGTCGGCCTCGGTCAGCACCTGGTCCGGTGCGATCAGGCCCTGCTGCAGCGCCTTGTCGCGGATGCGGCCCAGGTCCAGCCCGACGCCGTCGTCGTGGAACTCGACCGAGACATCGTTGCCTTCCTGGCGCACGTCGATCACGATGGTGCCGACCGGGTCCTTGCCGGCTGCCGCACGCAGTTCGGCGGCCTCGATGCCGTGCGCCACGCAGTTGCGCAGCAGGTGCTCGAACGCCGGCGTCATGCGATCGAGCACCCCGCGGTCCATTTCGATGGAGCCGCCGGTGATGTCGAGCTTGACCTGCTTGCCGGTTTCCTTGGACGCCAGCCGGATCACGCGGTACAGGCGGTCGGAGATGCCCTCGAACTCCACCATCCGGGTGCGCAGCAGGTCGCGCTGCAGCTCGCGGGTCTGCCGGGCCTGGGCGATCAGGTCGTCCTCGGTGGCTTCCACCGTGCGCTGCAGGTTGCGCTGCACGGTGGCGACGTCGTTGACCGACTCGGCCATCATCCGGGTGAGCTCCTGCACCCGGGTGAAGCGGTCGAACTCCAGCGGATCGAAGCCGACCGCCGAATCCTTGGCCTGGGCCAGGCGCGACTGCATCTGCGTCTCGGCCTGCAGTTCGATGTCGCGCAATTGCGAGCGCAGCCGGTCGAGGTTGCCGTTCAGGTCGTTGAGCGAACCGCGCAGGTTGCGCAGCTCGTTTTCCAGCCGCGAGCGGGTGATCATCACCTCGCCGGCCTGGTTCATCAGGCGGTCCAGCAGGTGCGAGCGCACCCGCACGGCGCCGCTGGCCACCCGCTGCGGCGCGAGCTGGGTGGTGATCGGCGCGGCCAGCACCGCGCGGCCGGCGCCGGCTGCGGCGGCCGGCGCGGCCGGCTCGCTTTGCGGCTGGGCGGCGGCGGTCGCCGGCAGGTCGGTCGCGATGGGCGGCGCCTCCACGACCGGCTGGGTGGCGGCGGCGCGCAGCGCATCGAAGCGCGCCTGCAGGTTGTCGAAACGCTGCAGCAGCGGCTCCAGGTCGGCGCCAGCCGCTTCGGCCGCGATGCCTTCGACGCTGGACTCCATGCGGTGGGCCAGTTCGCCCAGCCGCAGCGCGCCCGCCAGGCGGGCGCTGCCCTTGAGCGTGTGCAGTTCGCGCAGCACTTCGTCGCGCCCGGCACGCTGGCCGAGTTGGGCCCATTGGCGCAAGGCGGTGCCCAGGCGCGGCAGCAGTTCGACCGCTTCGTCCTCGAAGATCGGGAACAGGTCGGGGTCGATCGCGTCGGCGACGTCGATGTCCTGGTCCTCGTCGTCGGCGTCGAATCGCTGCGGCGCGGCAACGGCGGCCGCAACCGGCGGCAACGGCACGCCGGGGCTGCCGGCCTCGGCGCGGGCAGCGGCCGGTGCGACGGCATCGGAGGGCGGCAGCGGGGCGGGGCCGAAATCGCTGTCCAGGCCCAGCCGGCCGCTGTCGGGCAGGTCGGTGCGGCGCGGGACGTCCAGTTGCTCCAGCGCGGCCAAGGCGTCGCCGATGGCCGGGTCGGCCTCTTTCAGGAAACCGGCGGCGAACTGGTGCAGCAGGCGGCGGATCTCCGCCGTCGCCCGCACGAACGCGCGGCCGTGCTGCGGCGTTCCCCAGGCCAGCGTCTGCGCGTGGGCCAGCGAGCTCTCCAGCGCCCGGGCGACGTCGGACAGGGCATGGAAGCCCACCGTGGCCGAACTGCCGCCGAGTGCGTGCGCCAGGCCGACCACCGAGTCGGGCACCGGTTCGCTGACCTGCAGCGCCCATTCGCCCAGGTCGTGCTCGAGCCGGCGCGACCACTCGTCGGCCTCGTTCAGGTAGACGTTGTAGAGCGGGATGCCGATGCGCAGCGAGCCGATGACCTTGATCTGCTCGTCCAGCGGCGCGGAGGCCGCCGGGTCTTCGTCAGCGGCCGGCTCGGACGGGAGCCCGGCGGTGAAGGTCGGATCGTTGCCGGCCGCATCGTGCGCAACGGCTTCGGGTTCCGGCTCGGGCGCGGTGATCTCGATCACCTCCATGTCGCCCGCGTCGAATCCGGGCCACTCGGCGTCGGCTGCGGTTGCGGTTGCGGATACTGGCTCGGCGGACACGGCGGCCGCCGCCGGCGCTGCCGGCAGGTCGAAGGCCATGCCAGCGGCGTCGGGCTGCACCCCGGCCACGGGCGGCGCCGCTTCGGGGCTGGAAGCCGGTTCCGCCCCCGCCAACGCTCCCAGGCTGGCGAAATCGATGGCTTCGATGTCGGCCGGCGGCTCGCCGGCGCCGGGCGCGGCGAGCTCCGGCGCGGCCGGCGCCAGGTCCAGCACGAAGTCGGCCGGCAGCTCGGGGGCCGCGGCTTCCGGCGCCGGCATGACCGGCACCTGGATCGTCTGGGTGATGGCGAACTGCGGGTCTTCCGTGATCGCGGCCTCGGCCGCGGGCGCGCCCACCGGCGTGCGGCCCAGGTCCAGCTCGAACGCGGGCAGGTCGGGCACGGCGACAGCAGCTGGTTGCGCCGACGGCTCGGGCAGCCCGGCCTCGGGCAGGGCCGGGATCTCGAAGGACGGCGCGACGACCGCCGCAAGCGCCGGGGCGGCGGGTTCGGCAGGCGCGAACGCATCGAAATCGATGGCGACGAGCGGCGACTCGTCGACCGCGGGCAACGGCGGCGCAGCGACCTCCACCGCTTCGGCCGGAGCGGCGGCCTGCAGCTCCTCGGCGGGCGGCACGAGACCGGCGGGGGGCGCGGCGTTGTCGGTCGGCTCGGCGCCCGGCAGCGCCAGGGCGACCCGCCGCCCCTCGGTGCGCAGCGCGTCGGCCGGTCCGCGGAACATGGCAGCCTTCCAGGCCGCGTCGCTGCGCGCCGCGATGTCCTCGACCCAGCGGCCGAAGCCGCGCAGGGCATCGGCCGCCAGCGCGCGCAGGTCGTCCGAGGCCGGCTTCTGGTCGCCCAACCAGGTGTTGAGGACCTGCTCCATCGCCCAGCCGGCTTCGCCGAACTCGTTCAGTCCGACCATGCGCGAACTGCCCTTGAGCGTGTGGAACGCGCGGCGCAGGGTGGTCAGTTCGGCCACGTCGGCCGGGTTGGCGGCCAGCGCCTCGACCGCGGCCAGGCCGTTGCCGACCACCTCGCGCGCTTCCTCCAGGAAGATCTCGCGCAATTCGCCATCGTCCTCGTCCTCTTCGGCGGCCGCCGGCTGCGCCGCCACCAGCGCCGGGGCGGGAGCAGCGGCGGGCGCCGGTGCTTCGACCGCGAACCGCTGCGGCGTCGCTTCGGCCGCGGCTGGCGGCTGCGACGCCGCGGGCGCGACCGCCACCGGCGCGGCCACCGCGGGCTCTTGCAGCAACGCGTTCGCCACTGGCGCCGCGGTGCGCCCCATCAGCGGGCGCAGCTCGCCGGCGCTTTCGTCATAGACGAACAGCTTCTTGGCCAGCGCCGGCTGGTAATTCAGCATGTCGATCAGGAAGCCGAGCGCACCCAGGTTGTTGCCCAGCTTGTCGAAGGTGCCGGCCTTGCGCGCCATCGCCTCGTCGACTTCGGTGAGGATGATTTCCTCCACCGCCTCGCGCATGCGGGCCACCGCGTGGCTGGCCTGTTCCAGCCCGAGCACCGACAGCACGCCGCGCATCTGCAGCAGGTGGCTGGGCGCGTTGGCCAGCGGCGCCTTGTCCTGCGGGTTGCGGAAGAAGGCGTCGAGCAGCTTCTCCAGCTCGGCCAGCGTGCCGCGCAGCTCGCCCACCACGCTGCCCATGGTCTGGCGGTCGCTGACGCGGCGGTACAGCTCCTCCATCCAGGGCTCCAGCGCCGGCGGCTGCCCGCCCTGGCGCACCTGCTGCAGGCGCTCGGCCAGGCGAGCCGTGCGCAGCGCCAGTTGCGAGTCGGTCGGATCGAGGTCCTGGAACGACGCTTCAAGGTACAGCACGGCCGTGGCCACTTCCATCGCCAGTTCGGGCTGGGGCGGGCGGGCCGAGCGCCCGACCGCCTCGACGGTGGCGCCCAAGGCCTGGGCCAGCGGCGCGCTGGCCGGATGCAGCTTGGTCAGCAGGTCCCCGATCTGGTGGAAGTGCTCGGTGGCGGACTTGAGCTTGCCCAGGTCGCCGCCGGAGACGGCCGACCAGCTTTCCTTGGCCGCGGCAATGCGCTTGCGGATCTGCCCGAGCAGCAGCGGGTCGAAGCGGCCGAACTGCGCGACCTGGTAGTCGACCGGGGCGAAGCGGGCCAGGCCCCAGGCGCTGCGCACCGCCGCCAGCAGCGGCGCCTGGGTGCCGGCCGCGGGCACCGCCTGGGCGCAGAAGAACAGCAGGTCCTGGGCCAACCGGTCGGACACACCCGGGTCGCCCTTGGCCAGCGTGGCGTACTGCAGCAGCACGCGCGAGCCGCCCCGCTTGACGTGCAGGTCGGGCGGCAGCAGGGCCAGCGCCATGGCCTCGAAGTAGCCGGCGCACAGCTTCCAGAAGCTGCGCGGCTTGGGCGCCTCCTGCCCGGCCGCCAGGCCGAGGCAGATGTCGGCCAGCTCGCGCGCGGCCGCAGGCTCGGCGCCCTTGACGATGCGCAGCACCGCCTGGTCCATGCGCGAGCGCAGCGCCGGGTCGTACACCAGCGTGGCGGCGGGCGCCGGCGTCTGCGGCTCCAGCCAGCGCCAGTCGATCGTCCACAGGTCGGCCGGGTGGATGCGGTCGGCCCCGGCCAGCTCCTGCACGTCCTTGTACTGGGGAAACAGGGCCACCGGCGACAGCGCCTTGCCCAGCAGCACGGCCTCGAGGTATTCGGTCAGGGCAAAGCCGGCGCGCTCGACCTTGGCGGCGGCGGCCTCGCTGCACAGCTCGGGCCGCTCGACGAATTTCTGCACCGCCGCTTCCATCGCGCGCAGGATCAGCGCCGGGGCGCCCAGGCCCACCATCTCGAGCGCGCCGACCGCCTGGTGCAATTGCTGGCGGGCGATGCGCAGCTGGCCGTCGTCGACCGAGGCCATGTCCTGGCCGCGCGCGAGGGCGGCATCGCGCACGAAGCGCCGCAGGGCCGCCGACGCGGACTCGAGCGACTTGCGCAGCTCGTCGAGCACCCAGGCCAGCGGCCCGAGGTCGTGGGTCGACAGGTCGATGTCGGTTCCTGCTTGCATGGTCTCTTCCGGTGGCGAACGACGGGGCGGCGCGTCCATGGGGGCGGAACCGCGGCGCTCAGCCGTCATTCATCATCTGTCGTCTGGGGCCGGCGTCAGGCGATCTTGAACCGCGCCACCGACTGCCGCAGTTCCTCGGCCATGCGCGAGAGCTCGCGCACCTGCTGCGCGGTCGAGCGCGTGCCCTCGCCGGTCTGCTCGGTCACCGCGAAGATGTGCTGGATGTTGCCGGCCACCACGTTGGCCGATTCCGCTTCCTTGGATGCCGACGCCGAGATCTGCTCGATCAGCTCGGCGAGCCGGCGCGACACCTGGTCGATCTCGGTCAGCGCGGTGCCGGCGTTGTCGGACAGCTTGGCCCCCTCCACCACACCCTGGGTGGAGCGTTCCATGGCGGCCACCGCATCCTGCGTATCGGTCTGAATCGCCTTCACCAGCGCCGAGATCTGGCGCGTGGCGTCGGCCGACCGCTCGGCCAGCCGCTGCACTTCCTCGGCCACCACCGAGAAGCCCCGGCCGGCCTCGCCGGCCGACGCCGCCTGGATGGCCGCGTTCAGCGCCAGCACGTTGGTCTGCTCGGTGATGTCGGAGATCAGCTCGGTGATTTCACCGATCTCCTGCGACGACTCGCCCAGCCGCTTGATCCGCTTGGAGGTCTCCTGGATCTGGTCGCGGATCGAGTTCATGCCGCCGATGGCGTTCTGCACGGCCGCGAGGCCCGACTCGGCCGCCTGCAGCGACTGGCGCGCCACCTGGGCCGATTCCTGGGCCTGGCCCGACACCTGGTTGATGCGGCCGGCCATGTCGAGCACCGACTGGCCGGTCTCGCGGATCTCGCGCAGCTGCTCGGTGGAGGCTGCCAGCAGCTCGGTCGACGTGCTTTCCACCTGGGCCGTGGTCTGCGCCACCTTGGTGGCCGTGTTCTGCACGTTGCCCACCAGCTGGCGCAATTCCTCCACCGTGTAGTTCACCGAGTCGGCGATGGCGCCGGTGATGTCCTCGGTCACGGTGGCTTCCTGTGTCAGGTCGCCTTCGGCCACCGTCTGCAGTTCGTTCATCAGGCGAAGAATGGCGGCCTGGTTGGCGTCGTTGACGCGCTTGGCCTCCTGCTCCTGGCGCTCGGCTTCCTGGCGCTGCTGCTCGGCCGTTTCCTGGCGCTTGCGGCTGTCCTGCAGCTGCACGTAGGCCAGCCCGATCGAGCACAGGATGGCGAAGGCGGCCGCCAGGGCCAGCGCGACGATGGCACCGAAGCCCAGGCCGGTCTGCAGCGACAGCTTGCCCTGCAGGTCTTCCAGCGAGCGGCGCAGCGGCTCCGAGTCGGCGATGATCGCAGCCTGCGCCTCGCGCGCGGACACCAGGCCCTGCAGGTTGCCCAGGATGGCGCTGGCCTGGTTGCGGGTTTCCTCATAGACCTTGAGCAGCGACTCCAGCCGCTCGCGGGTCTGGGCGTCCTTGGTGCCGCCCAGGCGCAGCTCGGGGCTGCCGTCCAGCAGGCCCTGGGCGATTTCCTTGAACGAGTTCAGGTCCTTGCCCAGCAGGAACACCGCCTCCGGCGACAGGCCCTCGCTGGCGGTCATGAATTCGTTGGCCGACTTGCCGATGCGCTGGGTCAGCATCACCAGCTGGCCGGCGGCCGAGATCTCGGCGGCCGAGGCGTTCTGCTGCAGCTTCAGCGAGGACACCGTCTCGGCGATCTCCAGCAGGTCGGACGACTGCCGGTTGATGGTGCGCAGGGCGGCGCCCACCTGGGTCAGGATCTTCTGCTGGCCCATCACCACGCCGGCGTTCTTTTCGGCGCGCTCCATCAGCGGCACGATCTTGTCCATGTCCTCCTGGAACTCGGCGGCCACCGGGTCCAGCCGCAGGTTGTCGTCGCCGGACTTGAGGCCGCGCACCGAGCGGGCCAGCACGTTGGCACTGTCACGCACTTCGGTGAAGGCCTGCTCGCTGCCCACCAGCGCCTGCGCCACCGACTTGGCCAGGCGCTGCGACTGGGTCAGCGAGTCGCCGGTGTTCTTCACCTGCTGGGCGACCTTCTCGCCCTGGTTGACCGCGAACACGGCCACCGAGCCCAGCACCAGCAGCGCCAGGGCCAGCAGCGTGAACAGGATGCGCTGGTGGGTGGCGATGGCGCGGCGGCCCAGCAGCGGGACGCTGACCCGCTCGGCCTCGGCGGCCTGCTCGACCGCGTCGATCGAGTCGGGGGCGTCGATGCTCTCGGCATCGCCCTCGGTCAGCACCTGTTCCTCGGCTTCGAGCGTGCTGCCGGCCAGCGGATCGGCGGCCGGTCGGACGGCGACGGCGCCCTCCTCCTGACCGGCGGATTTCTTCCTGGCAAAGAGGTTCTTCAGTTGGTCGACGACGGACATGGTTGCAAGGCCTTCCGGGGATGCTTCAAGCGCTGATGCTGAGGAACTGGGGTTGCTGCGACAACGCCTGCAGGTCGATCTCCTGCCACCAGGCGCCGGCGGCGTCGGTGTAGCGGCTGCCGAACCAGGCCGGCGAGCCCTCGGGCGGCTCGCTGGAGGCGGCGAAGCCGTCCAGGTTGCGCAGCCCCGCCAGGCGGTCGATCAGCAGCGCGCAGTTGACGTCCAGGGCGGCGTTCAGGGCCACCAGGCGCGACGCGGCGCGGCCTGCTTCGGTGCGCGCGGCGGGCGGCCGGTCGCTGGCGAAACCGGCCAGGTCGACCACGCCATACAGGCCGCCGCGCAGGTTGGCGACGCCCAGGAACCACTGGCGCGTGTAGGGCACGGGCTGCGGTTGGGCGAACGGGAAGATCTCGCCGGATTGCGCCAGCGGGAACAGGTAGCGGACATCGCCCGCCTCGACCGCCAGCCACGAGGCCTGCTGACCCTCGGCGCGCGCCGCCTGCAGCCGGCCGGCCAGGCGGGTCTGGAGTTCGCGCAGCGCTTCGCGATTGGCCATCGGGGGCGTCGGCCCGGGCTCAGCCCAGCGCCTTGATCTTGGCCATCAGCTCGTCGGCATCGACCGGCTTGGTGATGTAGTCGCGCGCGCCCTGGCGCATGCCCCAGACGCGGTCGGTCTCCTGGTTCTTGCTGGTGCACATGATGATCGGCACGTCGGCATACAGCGGGTCGCGCGTGATGGCGCGGGTGAGCTGGAAGCCGTTCTGGCCCGGCATCACCACGTCCATCAGGATCAGGTCGGGCTTTTCCTCGGCCAGCCGCCGGAAGGCGTCTTCGGCGTTCTCGGCCGTCTTGACCGAAAAGCCGCTCTTTTGCAGCAGGTCGGTCATGAACATCAGCTCGGTCTTGGAATCGTCCACCACGAGCACTTTCCTGATCGGCATCGCGTACTCCTCTTATTGCCTGTAGGTCTTATTGCGCCTGCTGCGATGCGGCGCCGAACTGCTGCACGGTCTGCAGCAACTGGTCTTTGGTGAAGGGCTTGGTCAGGTAGTCCTGCGAGCCGACCATGCGCCCGCGCGCCTTGTCGAACACGCCGTCCTTGGACGACAGCATGACCACCGGGACCGACGCGAACTTCGCGTTGCGCTTGATGATGGCGCAGGTCTGGTAGCCGTCCAGGCGCGGCATCAGGATGTCGCAGAAGATCAGGTGCGGCTGGTAGTCGTTGACCTTGGCCAGGGCATCGAAGCCATCCTCGGCCAGCATGACCTCGTGGCCGCCCTGCTTCAGGAAGATCTCCGCACTGCGCCGGATGGTGTTGCTGTCGTCGATCACCAGCACCTTGAACCCAGTCGTGCTCAATTGACGCTGCTCCTCATTCGTAACTTCCGCGGGGCTGCACCGCCATCACGGGGATGTAACCGGGTCGCCCTCTAGACCTGCACCATCTCGAAGTCTTCCTTGCGGGCACCGCACTCGGGGCAGGTCCAGTTCATGGGGACCTGTTCCCAGGGGGTGCCAGGGGGAATTCCGTGGTCCGGTGCGCCGGCGGCTTCGTCGTAGATCCAGCCGCAGATCAGACACATCCAGGTTCTCGCTTCAGTCACAGCTTAAAGGGCCTTCGAATAGAATGCAACGATTGTATCGAGGGCACCCACGCCGGATTTCACGGTGCCGATGCCTGGAAGATTCAGGCTCATGACAAACCCCGATTCCCCCCGCACCGACGCCGGCGCGCAGGACACCGACGACAGCGGCCCGGCCTGCGTGATGGTGTTCAACGCCAGCGACCCGAGCGGCGCCGGCGGGCTGGCGGCGGATGTCACCGCCATCGCCTCGGTCGGCGCGCATGCGCTGCCGGTGGTCACCGGGGCCTACGCGCGCGACACGGCGGAGATCCACGACCACTTCGCGTTCGACGAGGAAGCCATCGGCGAGCAGGCCCGCGCCATCCTGGAGGACACGCCGGCGCAGGTGTTCAAGGTCGGCTTCGTCGGCAGCCCGGAGGCGGTCAGCGCGGTGGCCGCGATCGCGGCCGACTACGCCGACGTGCCGGTGATCGCCTACATGCCCGCCCTGGGCTGGTGGGACGAATCGCAGGCCGACCTGTACCTGGACGCCTTCCGCGAGCTGATGCTGCCGCAGGCCACGGTGCTGGTGGGCAGCCACAGCACCCTGTGGCGCTGGCTGCTGCCCGACTGGAGCAGCGACCGCAGCCCCGGCGCGCGCGAGATCGCCAAGGCCGCCGCCGACATGGGCGTGCCCTACACCCTGGTCACCGGCATCCCGCTGCCCGAGCAGTACCTCGACAACGTGCTGGCCACGCCGCAGTCGGTGCTGGGCAGCGAGAAGTTCGAGCGCTTTGAGGCCGTCTTCTCCGGCGCCGGCGACACCCTGTCGGCGGCGCTCGCGGCCCTGGTGGCCAGCGGCACCGACCTGGCGGCGGCCACCACCGAGGCCCTGTCCTACCTGGACCGCTGCCTCGATGCCGGCTTCCGGCCCGGCATGGGCAACGTGGTGCCCGACCGCCTGTTCTGGGCCCAGCCGGACACCGAGCCCGAGGAGCTCAGCCCGGAAGAAGCCCAGGCCCTGCAGGTCCTGGACATGCCCGCCCACGACACCAAGCATTGATCCGACCACCCCCGAAGCGGCCTGCGGCCGCCTCCCCTACGAAGGGGCACCCCTGGCGGGCCGGCCCGGCCGGTTCCGCGGGGGCCGCCTGAAGCCAGAAACACATGGACCGCAACCAAGAACTCTTCGACCGCGCCCGCCGCATCATCCCCGGCGGCGTCAACTCGCCCGTGCGCGCCTTCCGCGCCGTCGGCGGCACCCCGCGCTTCGTGCAGCGCGCCCAGGGCCCCTTCTTCTGGGACGCCGAGGGCCGCCGCTACATCGACTACATCGGTTCCTGGGGGCCGATGATCCTCGGCCACGGCCACCCGGCGGTGGTCGAGGCGGTGCAGCAGGCGGTGCAGGACGGCTTCTCCTTCGGCGCGCCGACCGAGCGCGAGATCGAGCTGGCCGAAGCCATCGCGACCGTGATGCCCGGGCTGGAGATGGTGCGGCTGGTCAGCTCCGGCACGGAGGCGGCGATGAGCGCGATCCGGCTGGCGCGCGGCGCCACCGGCCGCAGCAAGCTGGTCAAGTTCGAGGGCTGCTACCACGGCCACGCCGACTCGCTGCTGGTCAAGGCCGGCTCCGGCCTGGCCACCTTCGGCAATCCGACCAGCGCCGGCGTGCCGGCCGAGGTGGTGCAGCACACGCTGGTGCTCGAATACAACAATCTCGCGCAACTGGAAGAGGCCTTCGCGCTGCATGGGCCCGACATCGCCTGCCTGATGATCGAGCCGATCGCCGGCAACATGAACTTCGTGCGGGCCGGCACCGACTTCATGCGGCGCTGCCGCGAGCTGTGCACGCAGCACGGCGCGCTGCTGGTGTTCGACGAGGTGATGACCGGCTTCCGCGTCGGCCTGGGCGGCGCGCAGGCGCACTACGCGCAACAGATCCCGGGGTTCCGCCCCGACCTCACCGTGCTGGGCAAGGTGATCGGCGGCGGCATGCCGCTGGCGGCCTTCGGCGGACCGCGCGCCGTGATGGAGCAGCTCGCGCCGCTCGGCCCGGTGTACCAGGCCGGCACGCTGTCGGGCAATCCGGTGGCCACGGCCTGCGGGCTGGCGACGCTGCGCGAAATCGGCAAGCCCGGCTTCTACGAGTCGCTGGCGGCGAAAACCCGCGGCCTGGTGGAGCAACTGGCCGGCGCGGCCCGGCAGGCCGGCGTGCCCTTCAGCGCCGACAGCGAGGGCGGCATGTTCGGCTTCTTCCTGCTGCCGCAGCTGCCGCGCAACTACGCCGAGGTCATGAAGACCGACGGCGCGCGCTTCAACCGCCTGTTCCACGGCCTGCTGGAGCGCGGCGTGTACATCGCGCCGGCGCTGTACGAAGCCGGCTTCGTCAGTGCGGCGCACGGCGAGGCGGAGATCGCCGAGACGGTGGCGGCGGCGCAGGCCGTGTTCGCGGCGCTGTAGGCGCCCGCTCGCCCGTCGCGCTGGATCCTCCGCCTTCGCGGGGGATGACAAGGACCGGTGGCCTGGCCACGCAGCCGGCGCCGGCGCCAGGCCGGCCGCCGGCGCTCAGTGCCGGAAGTGCCGCACGCCGCTGAACACCATCGCCACCCCGCGTTCGTCGGCCGCGGCGATCACTTCCTCGTCGCGCATGCTGCCGCCCGGCTGGATCACGCAGCCGGCGCCCGCATCCACCACCACGTCCAGGCCGTCGCGGAACGGGAAGAAGGCGTCGCTGGCCACCACGGTGTCCTTGAGCGACAGCTTGGCGTGCTCGGCCTTGATGCTGGCGATGCGGGCCGAATCGAGCCGGCTCATCTGCCCGGCGCCCACGCCCATGGTCATGCCGTCCTTGCAGAAAACGATGGCGTTGGACTTGACGTACTTGGCCACCTTCCAGGCGAACAGCAGGTCGTCGAGCTGCTGCGGCGTCGGCTGCTTCTTCGTCACGACCTTCAGTTCCGCGCGCGTGAGCTCGCGGTTGTCGGCCGTCTGCATCAGCAGCCCGGAGCCGACGCGCTTGATGTCCATCAGGTTGCGGCCGTTGTCCCAATCGGTGGCGCCGCCCGCCGGCAGCTCGATCTGCAGCAGCCGCACGTTGGCCTTGGCCTTGAAGACCTCCAGCGCCTCCGGCGCGAAGCCGGGCGCCATCAGGACCTCGACGAACTGCTTCGACACGGCATGCGCCGCCGCGCCGTCGAGCGGGCGGTTGAAGGCGATGATGCCGCCGAAGGCGGAGGTCGGGTCGGTCTGGAAGGCCTTGCTGTAGGCCTCCAGCGGGTCCTTGCCCAGCGCCACGCCGCAGGGGTTGGCGTGCTTGACGATCACGCAGGCCGGCACGTCAAAGCTCTTGACGCACTCCCAGGCGGCGTCGCCGTCGGCGATGTTGTTGTACGACAGCTCCTTGCCCTGCAGCTGCCGGGCCGTCACCAGCGAGCCGGGGGCCGGGTACAGGTCGCGGTAGAAGGCGGCCTGCTGGTGCGGGTTCTCGCCGTAGCGCAGGTCCTGCACCTTGACGAAGCGGCCGTTGGCCTGGCCGCCGAACAGGGCCAGGCCGGGCGCCTGCTGCGGCCCGGTCGCAGACTCGAACTGAACGCGCGACAGCCAGTCGCTGATCGCCCCGTCGTAGTCGCTGATGCGATTGAACGCGGCCACGGCCAGCCCGAACCGCGTGGGGTCCGACAGCTTGCCGGCCGAGCGCAGTTCGGCCAGCACCGGCTCGTACTGCGCCGCGTCGGTCAGCACGCCGACGTCCTTCCAGTTCTTGGCGGCGCTGCGCACCATGGCCGGGCCGCCGATGTCGATGTTCTCGATCGCCTCCTCCAGCGTGCAGCCGGCACGGGCCACGGTCTGCTCGAACGGATAGAGGTTCACCACCAGCAGGTCGATCGTGGCGATGCCGTGCGCCTGCAGCGCCGCCACGTGCTCCGGCACGTCGCGCCGGGCCAGCAGCCCGCCGTGCACCATCGGGTGCAGGGTCTTGACCCGGCCATCCAGCATTTCCGGAAACCCGGTCACTTCGGCCACCTCGGTGACCGGCAGGCCCTCGGCGGCCAGCAGCCTGGCGGTGCCGCCGGTGGAGATCAGGCGGATGCCCAGGGCGTGCAGCCCGCGGGCGAGTTCGACGATCCCGGTCTTGTCCGAGACGGAAAGGAGTGCGTTCATGGTGGTCAGGGCGCGAGCCCGTGGAGGATGGGAATTACTTCAGCGGCTACTTGAGCAGCTTGTGCTCGACCAGCTTCTTGCGCAGCGTGTTGCGGTTCAGCCCCAGCCACTCGGCGGCGCGCGACTGGTTCTGGTCGGCCTTGGCCATCACCACTTCCAGCAGCGGCTTCTCGACCACCTTGACCAGCATCTCGTAGATGCCGTCCGGCTCGATGCCGCGCAGGTCGCGGAAATAACCTTCCAGGCTGTTGCGCACGCACTCCTCGATCTGTTTCTTGCTCATGCTTGCTGTTGCGCCGTTTCTTCCTGGTTGTTGTCGTGTCCCGCCGGCGGCAGCCGGTCCCCCTGCTGCGCCAGCCGGTCGAAGAAGCCGGCGACGGCCTGCCACTGCGCCTCGGCCTCCTCGATGCCGTTCATGCGTTCGCGGAACGCCTCGCCGCCCGGCAGGCCGCGCACGTACCAGCCGATGTGCTTGCGCGCGCTGCGCACGCCGGTGAAATCGCCGTACAGGCCGTAGTGGTCCTGCAGGTGCTCCAGCAGCAGCTTGCGCACCTCGGCCACCAGCGGCGGCGCCAGCTGTTCGCCCGTTGCCAGGAAATGCGCGACCTCGCGGAAGATCCAGGGCCGGCCCTGGGCGGCGCGGCCGATCATCAGCGCGTCGGCGCCGGTGGCCGCGAGCACCTCGCGCGCCTTGGCCGGCGAGTCGATGTCGCCGTTGGCCGCCACCGGGATGCGCACCGCCTGCTTGACCGCCGCGATGGTCTCGTACTCCGCGCAGCCCTTGTAGCCCTGCTCGCGCGTGCGCCCGTGCACCGCCAGCATGCGGATGCCGGCGTCCTCGAAGGCTCGCGCCAGCCGCGCGGCATTGCGGTGGGCGGCGCTCCAGCCGGTGCGCATCTTCAGCGTCACCGGCACGCCGCGCGGCTCGCAGGCCCGCACCACCGCCTGCGCGATCGCCAGCGCCAGCGGCTCGTCCTGCATCAGCGCCGAGCCGGCCCACTTGTTGCAGACCTTCTTGGCCGGGCAGCCCATGTTGATGTCGATGATCTGCGCGCCGCGGTCGATGTTGTAGGCGGCCGCCTCGGCCATCATGGCCGGGTCGGTGCCGGCGATCTGCACCGCCACCGGCCCCGGTTCGCCGTCATGGTTGGCGCGGCGCGAGGTCTTCAGGCTGTTCCACAGTTCGCGCCGCGAGGTCACCATCTCGCTCACCGCATAACCGGCGCCGAGCCGCCGGCACAGCTGCCGGAACGGGCGGTCCGTCACCCCGGCCATCGGCGCGACGAACAGCTGGTTCGTCAGGGTGTGCGGGCCGATGTTCATGGGGAAGGGGAAAAGCGGGATTGCTGAAAAATGAGGCACGCATTGTATGCCCCGGGGCAGGCCCGGCCCGGGCGCGGCCTGCGTCCGCACGCGGCGCACGGCAGCCGACCGCTGCCGTAACATGCGCGCGCATGCATGAGTGGCTCGAGTCCCTGCTGGCGCTGCTGGCCCTGCCCCGGTTCGGGCTCTCGACCCTCTTCCTGGTCGCCCTCGTCTCGGCCACGCTGCTGCCGCTCGGCTCCGAGCCGGCGCTGTTCGGGCTGCTCAAGCTCAATCCCGAACTGTTCTGGCCGGCGGTGCTGGTGGCGACGGCCGGCAACACGCTGGGCGGCGCCGTCACCTGGTGGATGGGCTACGGCGCCCACCAGGTGGTCGACAAGTGGGGCCACTCGCGCTCGCACGTCAGGGCCATCGAGTGGCTGGGCCGGCTCGGGCCCAGGGCCTGCTTCCTGTCGTTCCTGCCGCTGGTCGGCGACCCGCTGTGCGCGGTGGCCGGCTGGCTGCGCCTGCCGTTCTGGCCCTGCGCGGCCTGGATGCTGGCGGGCAAGTTCCTGCGCTACGTGGTCATGACCGCCGTGCTGCTGCAGGCGTTCCCGGGCGGCCTGCCGCAGCCGGCCGGATGATCGCTAGACGTTGAACAGGAAGTTCATCACGTCGCCATCCTTGACCACGTACTCCTTGCCTTCGCTGCGCATCTTCCCCGCGTCCTTGGCGCCCTGCTCGCCGGCGAAAGCGATGAAGTCGTCGAAGGCGATGGTCTGGGCGCGGATGAAGCCGCGCTCGAAGTCGGTGTGGATCACGCCGGCGGCCTGCGGCGCGGTGGCGCCGATGTTCACGGTCCAGGCGCGCACTTCCTTGACTCCGGCCGTGAAGTAGGTCTGCAGCCCGAGCAGCTTGAAGGCCGCGCGGATCAGCCGGTTCAAGCCGGGCTCGTCCTGGCCGATCTCGGCCAGGAACACCTGCTTGTCCTCGTCGTCCATCTCGGCGATCTCGGATTCGATCTTGGCGCAGATCGCCACCACCGGCGCGTTCTGCGTCTGCGCATAGGCGCGCAGGCGGTCCAGGTGCGGGTTGTCCTCGAAGCCGCCTTCGTCGACGTTGCCGACGAACATCGCCGGCTTGGCGGTGATCAGGAACAGCGGCCGCAGCAGCGCCTGCTCTTCGTCGGTCAGTTGCAGCGTGCGCACCGGCCGGCCTTCGTTCAGCGCGGCCTGCACCTTGGGCAGCAGCTGCACCATCTTCGCCGCTTCCTTGTCGTTGCCCGACTTGGCGGCCTTGCTGTAGCGCGCCAGGCTCTTTTCCACCGTGCCCAGGTCGGCCAAGCACAGCTCGGTCTGGATCACCTCGATGTCGGTCACCGGGTCGACCTTGCCGGCCACGTGGATCACGTTCGGGTCCTCGAAGCAGCGCACCACGTTGACGATGGCGTCGGTCTCGCGGATGTGGGCCAGGAACTGGTTGCCCAGCCCCTCACCCTTGCTGGCGCCCGCGACCAGCCCGGCAATGTCGACGAACTCGACGATGGCCGGTACGATGCGCTCGGGCTTGACGATCGCCGACAGCTGCGCCAGCCGCGGATCGGGCAGTTCGACGATGCCGACGTTGGGTTCGATCGTGCAGAAGGGGTAGTTCTCGGCGGCGATTCCCGCCTTGGTCAGGGCATTGAACAGGGTCGATTTGCCGACGTTGGGCAGACCCACGATGCCGCACTTCAAGCTCATGGCAGTTCCAGACAGACAAGCGGGAAAGTGTATGCCAAGGGCTGTCGGGCTCGACCGGGGGCCGGCGCAGCCGCCGCCCGCGCGCGGCCGCGCCTGGATCGCCCTGCTGTCCTTGCTGCTGTGGCTGGCCCCGGCGTGGGCCCAGACCGGGCAGCCGGTGCTGCTCGCCCAAAGCACACCCAGCCAACGGGTCGACCCGCTGGCGCGGGCCTGGCTCGATCCGGGCGGCGACGCCAGCCTCGAGCAGGCGATGGCGCACGCCGCCGCCTTCGAACCGGTGCGGCCCGACACCGTCCACCCGCTGGATCCGCGCTCCGCCCTGTGGCTGCACCTGCGCCTGCTGCGCGCCGAGGGCAACCGCCAGCAATGGCTGCTGGTGTTGCCCAATCCGCTGATCGACGAGGTCCGCATCTGGCAGCGCAACGAGGCCGGCCGCTGGTGGTCGCAAGCCGCCGGCGACCGGCTGGCGGTCGAACGCTGGGCCGAACCCGGCCGCTACCCGGCCTTCCGGCTCGACCTGCCCGGCGGCCAGCCGCACGACCTCTACGTGCAGGTGCGCAGCGCCATCCCCACCGGCGTGCCGCTGCGGCTGTCCAGCGACGCGGCGCACAGCCAGCGCCAGCAGCTCGAGTACCTGGGCCTGGGGGCGGCCTTCGGCGCGCTGCTGTTGCTGCTCACCGCCTGCCTGGCGCAAGGGTGGGCCTACCGCGATCCGGCCTACGGCTGGTATGCGCTGTATGCCGGGCTGAGCACGCTGGGCGTGATGGCCTACACCGGCGCCGCCGCCCACCTGCTGTGGCCGGGCGCCACCGCCTGGGCCGATGCGGCGCCCGGCGGCCTGGCGGCCCTGGCGACCGGTGCCGCCATCCTGTTCGTGCGCGACCTCACCGCGGTGCCGGCGCGCCACCCGCTGCTGGACCGCGTCGCCACCGCCTGCGCCTGGTCCGGCCTGCCGCTGGCGCTGGCCTACCTGCTGCTGCCCCGCGCCCAGGCGCTGGATGCGCTGGCCGCCTACCTGGCCCTGGCCACGGTGCTGAACACCGGCATGGCCGCGCTCGCCTGGCTGCGGCGCGACGTGGTCGGGCTGTGGGTGCTGTGCGCCTATGTGCCGCTGGCCGCCTCGGTGATCGCCGCCGTGATGCGGCTGCTCGGCTGGCTGCCGACCTCCTTCCTCACCCAGTACGCGGTGGTGCTGGCGATCCTGTTCGAGGTGCCGATGCTGCTGGTGGCGCTGTCGGTGCGCTCGCGCGACCGCCACGGCGCCCAGATCCGCGAGCAGGCGCTGGCCAGCCAGGACGCGCTGACCGGCCTGCTGGCGTCGCACCTGTTCCACGACCGGCTGCGCCAAGTGGTGACGCGCTTCAAGCGCGACCGCGAGAGCGCGGCGGTCGTCTTCATCGACCTGGTGAACTACCCGCGCATCAAGGGCCACTTCGGCCAGCCGGTGGCCGAGCAGAGCCTCCTGCGCAGCGTGATCAAGCTGCGCCGGCTGGTGCGCGACGTCGACACGCTGAGCCGCATCGGGGAGGCCCGCTTCGGCCTGATCATGGAAGGAGTGGGCGCGCGCGCGGCCGTCACCGACCGCGCCGCGCGCCTGATCGCCGCCGGCCTGATGCCGCTGCCCGGGCTCAAGCCCGACGTCACGCTGCACTTCCACATCGCCGCCGTGCTGCTGTCCGAGCGGCCGGTCGAAGCGGTAGAGGCGGCCGGCGAGCTCGATGGCCTGCTGGCGTCGATGTCACCGCGCACGCGGCGGCCGATCCGCTTCCTGCAGCCGGCCGCCGCCGGCGCGGCCGGCCCGGATGGCGTCGGCCCAGGCGCCGACAGCGAGTTGCCCGAAGCCGCAGTGACCTGAAGCCGGCCGGGCCGCCGGCCGCGCAGCTCAGTCGAACTTCCAGTCGCCGCGCACCGCCTGGCCGACGCGCAGCAGCGCGTCCTCGCCTTCCAGCACGATGGCATTCATGGCGAAGGTCACTGCGCCGCCGACGCGCGGGTCCTGCCGGTAGCCCTGCAGGGTGTCGAGCACCGCCGGCGCGCTGTCGGCGGTTTGCGGGTCGATGTTGGGGATCGGGCAGCGCGCACAGGGCTTGACCGGCTTGATCGCCACCGGGCGGTCGGCCTCGATGTGCAGCACATCGACCCGGTCCTCGTCGTGCGCCTCGCCACCGGCCAGCACGATGTTGGGGCGGAAGCGCTCGATGCCCACCGGCGCGTGGCCGGCCTTGGCCAGCCGCTGGTTCAGGCCCGCCAGCGAGGCCTCGCTCGCCACCAGCAGCGGGAAGGCGTCGGCGAACTGGTTGGGCGCTTGCACGCCGCCGGTCCACTTCAGGCTGGACAGGCGCTGCTGCTCCGGGTCGAAGCGCACCAGCCGCAGGCGGCGGCCGAGGAAGTCGCTGAACCACTGGGCGGCAAGCGCGCCCATGTCCCAGGCATCGACCTCGTCGTCCCAGACGCGCACGCGCGCCGGGCCTTCGACGCCGTCGATCGCCAGGTGCAGCGCCAGCATGCCGGGCGCCCGCAGCACCACCTCGTGGTGCTTGATCTGGGGCCGCACCAGCACCATGCGGGGCAGTTCGCGCTGCGACACGAACACCCCCTGTTCGTCCACCACCATCCAGGCCCGGTCCAGGTCGAGCCCGGTCGGCGTGAGCACCGCCTCGGCCAGTTCGATGCCGGCGCAGGACTTCACCGGATAGACGAACAGGCGGGCGATGCGGGCGGCGAATGCGGTGTCGGCGGCGGTCATGGCGGGCTCGGAACTCATCGGCCTTCGATTGTGCCCGGCTCCTACAATCGAGCCATGGCGCCTGTCCTCGACGTCTGTATCCGCGGCGCGGGAATCGTCGGCCGCACGCTGGCCCTGCTGCTCGCGCGCGACCGGTTGCGGGTCGGGCTGGTGCAGGCCGCGCCGGCCGCCGGCTCCGACGTGCGCGCCTATGCCCTGAACGCCGCCTCGCGCCAGCTGCTCGAATCGGTGCGCGGCTGGCCCGATGCCGCGCACGAGACGCCGGTCACCGGCATGGAGGTCCACGGCGACGAAGGCGGCTGCGTGCGCTTCGGGGCCGGCAGCCGGCCGGCGCTGGCCTGGATCGTCGACGTGCCGGCGCTGGAGCAGCGGCTGGACGACGCCTTGCGCTACCAGCCCTTCGTCACCGTCCTCGATGCGCCGGCGCGCGCGGCCCTCACCGTGGCCTGCGAAGGCCGCGGCAGCGCCACCCGGGCCGAGTTCGGCGTGCAGTACGACGTGCAGCCCTACGGCCAGCACGCGGTGGCCGCGCGCCTGCACTGCGAGAAGCCGCACGGGCACGTCGCCCGCCAATGGTTCCAGAGCGGCGAGGTCCTGGCCCTGCTGCCGCTGGGCGGCGAAGCGCCGGCCGCAGGCAGCCAATCGGTCGCGCTGGTGTGGTCGGTCGGGCAAAGCCGCAGCGAGTCTCTGCTGCAGTGCCCCGCCGCCGACTTCGAATCGCAGCTGGTCGCCGCCAGCGAGGGCGCGCTCGGCCAGCTCACCCTGGCCAGCCAGCGCGCCGCCTGGCCGCTGCAGCTGGCCCGCGCCGACCGCTGGTGCGGCCCCGGCTGGGCGCTGGCCGGCGACGCCGCCCACAGCGTGCACCCGCTGGCCGGCCAGGGCCTGAACCTGGGGCTGGCCGATGTCCGCGAGCTGGCCCGGGTGCTGCATGAACGCGAGTACTGGCGCAGCGTCGGCGACGTGCGGCTGCTGCGCCGCTACGAGCGCGCGCGCAAGGGCGACACACTGGCCATGGGCGCCACCACCGACGGCCTGCAGCAGCTGTTCGCGCAGGACCATGCCGCCTGGTCGATGCTGCGCAACCTGGGCATGCGCGGCTTCGACGCCAGCGGCCCGATCAAGCAATGGGTGGTGCGGCAGGCCGCCGGCCGGCTGTGACCCCCTTCCCGAGAGAACCACTGGACACCCCATGACACGCATGACGACCGGCCTGCTGGCCGCGCTGCTGGCGACCACCCTGCTGGCCGGCCCCGCCGCGGCGCAGGAAGCCGCCATCCGCAAGAACCTGGGCGAGCGGCTGCCGCAGATCGGCAAGATCGACGAAGTGACCAGGACGCCCATGGCCGGCCTGTTCGAGGTGCGCGTGGGCTCCGACCTGTACTACACCGATGCCGAGGGCAACTACCTGATCCACGGGCAGATGATCGATGCCCGCGCCCAGCGCAACCTGACCGAGGAGCGGGTGAACAAGCTGACCGCGATCGACTTCGGCCAGTTGCCGGTCAAGGACGCCTTCACCATCGTGCGCGGCAACGGCAAGCGCCGGCTGGCGGTGTTCGAGGACCCGAACTGCGGCTACTGCAAGCGCTTCGAGCGCGAGCTGCAGAAGCTCGACAACGTCACCATCCACATGTTCCTGTACCCGATCCTGGGCAACGACTCGGTCGAAAAGTCGCGCAACATCTGGTGCGCCAAGGACAAGGCCAAGGCCTGGCAGGACTGGATGCTGCGCGACCAGGCCGCCCCGGCCGCCGCAGCAGCGTGCGACGCGAGCGCGCTGGAGCGCAACCGCGAACTGGGCCGCAAGCACCAGGTCACCGGCACGCCGACGCTGGTGTTCGCCGACGGCACCCGCGTACCCGGCGCCATCAACGCGGCCCAGGTCGAGAAGCAGCTGTCGCAAGCGCAGTGAGCCCGCGCGCGCAAGCCGGTCCGCCCTGGCGGCTGCACTACCGCATCGAGGCGGCCGACCTCCATGCCCACCTGTTCCACGTCACGCTGGCGATCGAGCAGCCGGCGGCCGGCCAGCGGGTGTCGCTGCCCGTGTGGATCCCCGGCAGCTACCTGGTGCGCGAATTCGCCCGCAACCTGCAGCGGCTGGTGGCGCGCCAGGACGGCCGTCCGGTGCCGGTCCGGCAGATCGACAAGTGCACCTGGCAGGTCGACTGCGTGCCCAGCAGCCCGCTGGTGCTGGCCTACGAGGTCTATGCCTTCGACCACTCGGTGCGCACCGCCTGGCTCGACGCCGACCGCGGCTTCTTCAACGGCACCAGCCTGTGCCTGCAGGTGCACGGGCAGGAGCGGCAGCCGCATGCGCTGGAGCTGGTGTCGCCGCGCCCCGGCTGGGAAGCCGCCACCGGGCTCACCCCGCTGCGCGTGGGCAAGCGGGGCTTCGGCACCTACCTGGCGCCGGACTACGACGAGCTGGTCGACTGCCCGGTGGAGATGGGCAGCTTCTGGAGCACCGAATTCCGGGCCGGCGGCGTCCCGCACCGGCTGGTGGTGGCCGGCGCGGCAGCGTCCTTCGACGGCGAACGGCTGGCGGCCGACGTGCAGCGCATCTGCGAGACCACGATCCGCTTCTGGCACGAGCGCCGCAAGCCGCCCTTGCGCAACTACCTGTTCCTGCTCAACGCGGTGGACGACGGCTACGGTGGGCTCGAACACCGCAACTCCACCGCCCTGATCGCCTCGCGCCGGGACCTGCCGCGGCTGGGCGAAGCCAAGGTCAGCGACGCGTACACCACCCTGCTGGGGCTGGTCAGCCACGAGTACTTCCACACCTGGAACGTCAAGCGGCTGCGGCCGGCGGAGTTCGCCCGCTACGACTACGGGCGCGAGAACCACACCCAGCTGCTGTGGTTCTTCGAGGGCTTCACCAGCTACTACGACGACCTGCTGCTGCGCCGTGCCGGCCTGATCGATGACGCCGCCTACCTGCGCCTGCTGAACAAGACCATCAACCAGGTGCTGCAGACGCCCGGGCGGGAAGTGCAGTCGGTCGCCCAGGCCAGCTTCGACGCCTGGATCAAGTACTACCGGCCCGACGAGAACACGCCCAATGCCACCGTCAGCTACTACAGCAAGGGCGCGCTGGTGGCGCTGTGCTTCGACCTGACGCTGCGGGCCGAGGGCCAGACCACGCTGGACGAGGTGATGCGCGCCCTGTGGCAGCACTGCAAGGCCGGCCCGATGACCGAGGCCGACTTCGCCGCCGTGCTGCGCGAGCTGGGCGGGCGCAGCTTCGCCCGCGAGATCGCCGCCTGGGTCCATGGCACGCGCGAACTGCCGCTGGCCGACCTGCTGCGCCGGCAGGGCGTGTTCGCGCTCGACGAGCCGGCCCAGCTGCAGCAGCGGCTGGGCATCCGGATCGACGAAACCGGCGGCAGCATCCGCCTGAAGACGGTGCTGCGCGGTGGCGCCGCCGAGCAGGCCGGCCTGGCCGCCGGCGACGAGTGGCTGGGCATCGAGGTGGCCGGCCAGGGCTGGCGCCTGGCCAAGCTGGACGACCTGCCGCTGCACGCCGGCGCGCACCGCCGCCTGATCGCGCTGGTGGCGCGCGACCGCCGGTTGCTGCGGCTGGAGTTGCAGCTGCCGGCGACCGCCACCACCTGGCGCCTGGTGCAGCGCGAGCCGGCGCTGGCCCAGCCATGGTTGGGCGGACCGACCTGAACCCGGCCGGCCGCCGGCGCCTGCTGGCGCTCGTGGCCGTGGTGCTGCTGGCCCACGTGCTGGGCCTGCATGCCCTCTCGCGCTGGCTGCCGGGCGGCGAGCGGCTGCGGGCGATGGCCGAGCCGATGTACACGCGACTGCTGCAGCCGCAAGCGCCGGAGCCGCCGCCCGCCGTCCAGGTCGCGGTCGCGCCGCCGGCGGCACCGCAGCGGATGCGGGCCAGCCCCAGCGTGCCGCCGAAAGCCACCGGCACCCTGCCGGCGGCGGAGCCCGCGCCAGAAGCGCGCGCCGCGCCGGATGCGGAGCCGCCGGCCACCTCCCCGCCCAAGAACCAAACGGCCGAACCGCTCCCCGAGCCGGCGCCAGTCGCCGCGGACGCGCCCGTGCCTGAGCCAGCGCTGCCGCAGCCCTCGCTGGCGCAACCCGAGTCGCCCGCGGGGCCCGCCGCCGCAGCCGCTGCCGCCAGCGATCCGGCCCCACCCGCGGCGGGCACGGCGGCAGCGCCAGGCCCGGCCACATCGGCGCCGGACACCGGGCTGGATGGCTGGCCGGCCGACACCCGCCTGCGCTACACGCTGGGCGGGCGCTTCCGCAGCGGCGACCTGTACGGGCAAGCGCGCGTGCTGTGGCAACGCGAGGGCGCGCGCTACCAGGTGCGGGTGGAAGTGGACGTCACGCTGTTCGCCACCCTGGTCATGACCAGCCAGGGCGAGGTCGGGGCGCAGGCGCTGCAGCCCAGGGCCTACGAGGAGGTGCGCAACCGCAAGTCGCGCGGCCTGCTGCGCATGGGCGAGGGCGAGGTCCTGCTGCCCAACGGCAAGGTGCTGCCCCGCCCGCCCCAGCTGCAGGACACCGCCAGCCAGTTCGTCGAACTGAGCCACCGCTTCGCCAGCGGACGGGAGCGGCTGGAAGTCGGTCGTGCGGTGAGCTTCTGGATGGCGCGCCCGGGCGCCGTAGACCTGTGGACCTACGACATCGTCGGCCAGGAGCGGCTGGTCACGGCCCTGGGCGACGTCGATGCGTTCCACCTCAAGCCGCGTCCGATCGCCAACCCGCGCGGCAACATCACCATGGAGTTGTGGTTCGCGCCGGCGCTGCAGTACCTGCCGGTGCGGGTGCGGGTGAACATGGGCGAGGAGGCCCACGTCGACCTCCTGGTCGAGGCCATCGACCAGCGCTAGCAGTTTGGGTTCAGCGGCCACCGCGGAACCGGCTTCGCCGGGCCGCCGGTGGGCCTTGCAGGCCGCTTCGGGGTGGGCCCTTACCGGCGCTTGTCCACCACGCGCTTGGCCTTGCCGACGCTGCGCTCGACGCCGCCTTCGGGCCGCAGCTCGATCACGGCGGTGGTGCCGATGTAGGTCTTGATCTCGTGGGCCAGCCGCTCGGCGGCGCCGCGCGCCTCGTCGCCCTCGTGCGACAGGCCCTGGCGCGCCTCGATCGCGATGGTCAGCGAATCCATCGGCCCCTCGCGCGTCAGGATGCACTGGTAGTGCGGCGCCAGTTCGGCCCGCTTGCAGATCAGCTCCTCGATCTGGGTCGGGAACACGTTGACGCCGCGCACGATCATCATGTCGTCGCTGCGGCCGGTGATCTTCTCCATCCGGCGCATGGTGCGCGCCGTGCCCGGCAAGAGGCGCGTCAGGTCGCGCGTGCGGTAGCGGATGATCGGCAGCGCCTCCTTGGTCAGGCTGGTGAACACCAGTTCGCCCAGCTCGCCGTCCGGCAGCACCGCGCCGGTTTCCGGGTCGATGATCTCCGGGTAGAAGTGGTCTTCCCAGATGGTCGGGCCGTCCTTGGTCTCGATGCACTCGTTGGCCACGCCGGGGCCCATCACCTCCGACAGGCCGTAGATGTCGACGGCGTCCATGCCCATGCGCTGCTCGATCGCGCGGCGCATGTCGTTGGTCCAGGGCTCGGCGCCGAAGATGCCCAGCCGCAGGCTGGATTCGCGCGGGTCCAGTCCCTGGCGCTCGAACTCGTCGGCGATGGCCAGCATGTAGCTGGGCGTGACCATGATGATGTCGGGCCGGAAGTCGTGGATCAGCTGGACCTGGCGTTCGGTCTGGCCGCCGCCGAACGGCACCACCGTCAGGCCCAGCTTCTCGGCGCCGTAGTGCGCGCCCAGCCCGCCGGTGAACAGGCCGTAGCCGTAGCTCACGTGCACCATGTCGCCCGGCCGCGCGCCGCTGGCCCGGATGCTGCGGGCCATCACCGCCGACCAGGTCTCGATGTCGTTGCGCGTGTAGCCCACCACCGTCGGCTTGCCGGTGGTGCCGCTGGAGGCGTGGACGCGCACGCACTGCTCGCGCGGCACCGCGAACGAGCCGAACGGGTAGTGGTCGCGCAGGTCGAGCTTGCTGGTGAAGGGGAATTTCGACAGGTCGGCCAGCGTGCGGCAGTCCGACGGGTGAACCCCCGCCTCGTCGAACTTGGCCCGGTACATGGGCGAGTTGCGGTACGCGTGGGCCAGCGTCGCCTGCAGCCGGCGCAACTGCAGCGCCTGCAATTCGTCCTGGCTGGCCTTCTCGATCGGTTCGAGGGGAAAGGTCGTCATCACGCCTCCGGTATCACGCTGCCCTGGATCTGCGCGCTCTTGCCGCGGAACATCGCCACCACCTCGCCGCGCTGGTTGGTCACCTTCATGTCATACACGCCGTGCCGGCCCTGCAGCACCTGCTCCACGCCCTCGCAGGTGAGCACGTCGCCGGCCTGCCCCGGCTTGAGGAACTCGATGCTGCAGCCGGCCGCCACCGTGACCTTGTTGTGGCTGTTGCAGGCGAAGGCGAAGGTGGAGTCGGCCAGGGTGAAGATGAAGCCGCCGTGGCAGATGCGGTGGCCGTTGAGGTGCCGCTCGTCGATGCGCATGCGCATCACGGCTCGCCCGGCACTGCAGCTGACCAGCTCCATGCCCATGGTCTGGCGCGAGGCCACGTCGCCCTCGAACATGGCCGCGCCGACGCGCGCCGCGAGCTCGTCGGCCGTCATCACTCGCCCTTGAACTGCGCCGGGCGCTTCTGCAGGAAGGCGGCGACCCCTTCGAAGTAGTCGTGGGTGCGGCCCAGCGCCGACTGGGTGTCGCGCTCCAGGTCGAGCTGGGCGTCGAGGTCGTTGCTGGCGGCGGCACGCAGGGTGCGGCGGGTGGCCACCAGCGCCTGGGTCGGCAGCACGGCCAGGCGCTGCGCCAGCGCCAGCGCCGCCTCGACGCAGTCCTGTCCTTCGGGCGCCACGTCCCAGATCATTCCCCACGCCCTTGCGTCCGCGGCCGACAGCTTGTCGCCCAGCAGTGCGCAGCCCATGGCCCGGGCCAGGCCCAGCTTCCTGGCCAGGAACCAGGTGCCGCCGGCGTCGGGGATCAGCCCGATCTTGCTGAAGGCCTGGATGAAGGACGCGTTCGAGGCCGCCACCGCCAGGTCGCAGGTCATGGCCAGCGAGGCGCCCGCGCCCGCGGCCACGCCATTGACGGCGGCCACGGTAGGCACCCGCAGCGCCATCAGCCGGCGCACGGTGGGGTTGAACGCCTGCTCGATGATGGGGCCCGGATCGGCGCGCTGGATGCGATCGGGGCCCTCGGTGAAGTCGAACTCCGCCAGGTCGGCCCCGGCGCAAAAGCCCCGCCCGGCGCCGGTGATGACGGCGGCGCGCACCGACTTGTCGGCCTCGATGCGGTCCAGCGCCTGCCACAGCGCCTGGTGCATGGCGCGCGTGAAGCTGTTCAGCGACTGGGGGCGGTTCAGCGTGATCAGCGCGACGGCGCCGCGCGTTTCGTACAGGACGGTGCTCTCGGTCATGGGGTCTCCTGGCGATGAATCTAGCATCGGCCGACCGCGCGGTCGGTCATGGTTTCCCTTGGGTATAGTCGTCCGCGCTACAGGAGAAAAGCAATGGCCTACGAGAACATCGAAGTGCGCACCGAAGCCGGCCGGGTCGGCGTGGTGACGCTCAACCGCCCCAAGCAGCTCAACGCCCTGAACGAGCAGCTCATGGACGAGCTGGGCGCCGCGCTCAAGGCCTTCGACGCCGACGACGCGATCGGCTGCATCGTGGTCACCGGCAGCGAGAAGGCCTTCGCCGCCGGCGCCGACATCTCGCTGATGGCCAAGTACAGCTTCGCCGAGGCCTATGGCCGCGACTTCATCACCCGCAACTGGGAAACCATCCGCAGCATCCGCAAGCCGGTGATCGCGGCCGTCAGCGGCTTCGCCCTGGGCGGCGGTTGCGAGCTGGCCATGATGTGCGACTTCATCATCGCGGCCGACAACGCCCGCTTCGGCCAGCCCGAGATCAAGCTGGGCATCATCCCCGGCGCCGGCGGCACCCAGCGGCTGCCGCGCGCGATCGGCAAGTCCAAGGCCATGGACCTCGTGCTGACGGCCCGCAACATGGATGCGACCGAAGCCGAGCGCAGCGGGCTGGTCAGCCGGGTGGTGCCGCTGGACAAGTTGATGGAAGAGGCGCTGGCCACGGCCCTGCTGATCAGCAGCATGCCGCGGCTGGCGGTGCTGGCGGCCAAGGAATCGGTCAACCGGGCCTTCGAAGGCACGCTCAGCGACGGGGTGATGTACGAGCGGCGGCTGTTCCACTCGCTGTTCGCCACCGCCGACCAGAAGGAAGGCATGGACGCCTTCCTGGCCAAGCGGACCCCGGTGTTCAGCCACCGCTGAGCGCGGTTTGGCTATAATCTCGGGCTCTCGGCGCTTTAGCTCAGTCGGTTAGAGCGATGGAATCATAATCCACAGGTCCGCGGTTCGAGTCCGTGAAGCGCCACCAAATCCCCCAAAGGCACTGTCCGCGCGCAGTGCCTTTGTTCTTTCTAGCCTCTGGATCCACACCATGAACCGCTGGAGTCTTGCCCTCGTCGCGGCGCTGGCCGCCGCCCCCACCCTGCAGGCGCAGGTGATCCGCACGGCCCCGGCCGACGTCAAGCCGGCCCGGCTGGTGGTGACCGCGCCGCCGGACATCACGCTGGACGGCCAACCCGACCGGCTGTCGCCCGGCGCCCGCATCCGCGGCACCAACAACCTGGTGCTGCTGTCGGGCAGCGTGGTCGGGCAGACGCTGCCGGTGGTCTACCGGCGCGATGCCGCCGGGCTGGTGCACGAGGCCTGGGTGCTCACCGAGGACGAGTACGCCAGGGTCGGCGGCGCCGACGACGGCAGCGCGCAAGGCCAGCGGCGCCTGGCCGAACTGCTGCAGGCCGTCTTCGGCGCGCGCAGGTGAGCGCCATGAAGAAGGTTTTCATCAAGACCTTCGGCTGCCAGATGAACGAGTACGACTCGGACAAGATGGCGGACGTGCTGCACGCGACCGAAGGCTACGAAGCGACGCAGGACCCCGAGGAAGCCGACCTGATCCTGTTCAACACCTGCTCGGTGCGCGAGAAGGCGCAGGAGAAGGTGTTCTCCGACCTCGGCCGGGTCAAGCACCTGAAGAAGAAGGGGGCGCTGATCGGCGTCGGCGGCTGCGTGGCCAGCCAGGAAGGCGCGGCCATCATCGAGCGCGCACCCTATGTCGACGTGGTGTTCGGCCCGCAAACCCTGCACCGGCTGCCCGAACTGCTGGTCCAGCGCCGGCAGCAGGACCGGCCGCAGGTGGACATCCGCTTTCCCGAGATCGAGAAGTTCGACCACCTGCCGCCCGCTCGGGTGGACGGCGCCACCGCCTTCGTTTCCATCATGGAAGGCTGCAGCAAGTACTGCAGCTACTGCGTGGTGCCCTACACCCGCGGGGAGGAGGTCTCGCGCCCGCTCGACGACGTGCTGGCCGAGGTGGCCGAGCTGGCCGGCCAGGGCGTCAAGGAAGTCACCCTGCTGGGCCAGAACGTCAATGCCTGGCGCGGCCGCATGGGCGACACGGCCGAGGTCGCCGACTTCGCGCTGCTGCTGGAGTACGTGGCCGACATCCCCGGCATCGAGCGCATCCGCTACACCACCAGCCACCCCAACGAGTTCACCCAGCGGCTGGTCGAGGCCTACGGCAAGGTCCCCAAACTGGTCAGCCACCTGCACCTGCCGGTGCAGCACGGCAGCGACCGCATCCTGATGGCGATGAAGCGCGGCTACACCGCCATGGAATACAAGAGCACCATCCGCAAGCTGCGGGCGGTGCGGCCGCAGATCTCGATGTCCAGCGATTTCATCGTCGGCTTCCCGGGGGAGACCGAGGAGGACTTCGGCAAGCTGATGAAGCTGGTCGAGGACGTCGGCTACGACGCCAGCTTCAGCTTCATCTTCAGCCCGCGCCCCGGCACGCCGGCGGCCAACCTGCAGGACGACACGCCGCACGCGGTCAAGCTGCGCCGGCTGCAGCACCTGCAGGCCGTGCTGGAGGAGAACGTGCGCCGCATCGGCGCCAGCCGCGTCGGCACCGTGCAGCGCATCCTGGTCGAGGGCCCCTCGCGCAAGGACCCCAACGAGCTGATGGGCCGCACCGAGTGCAACCGCATCGTCAACTTCGCCGGCGGTCAGCGGCTGGTCGGGCAGATGGTCGACGTCACCATCACCCAGGCGCTGCCGCACTCGCTGCGCGGCGAAGTCGTGCAGCGCGCGGGCTGATCGCCGCAGCGATGCTGCCGCTGCGCCCTAGCCGCCTTTCGTTCCGCCCGCTGCTGCTGGTCGCCTTCGTGCTGGTGGGCGGGCTGCTGGGCGGCACCGCGCTGCGGGCGGTGGTCATCCTCGACCGGCTGATGGCGCAGAGCACGGCCGCCAGCGCCGCGGCACTGGACCTGACGTCCAGCGCCCAGACCCTGGCCGAGCGCACCCTGGACATGGAGCGCGCCGCCCGCCAGTCGCTGATCCTCAACGACGCGCAACTGCGCCGCCGCTACCACGAGGAAGCCGGGCGGGCCCGCGACGCGCTGCAGCGGCTGGTCGACCAGGGCCTGCCGCAGCGCCAGGCCCATCGATGGCTGGCGAAGATCGAAGTGGTCGACGAGCTGATGCAGGGCCCGGCCGAAACGGCGCTCGATCGCGAGCGCACCTCGGCCCAGCACTTCCGCGACTTCGACGGCATCAATTCCGGCATCGCGCGCGAGGTGCACCAGCTGATCGATGCGCGCAACAAGGCGCTGAGCCAGCGCCTGGCCGCCAGCCGCTCGCGGCTGATGCAGCAAGTGGTCTTCGCCATCGGCCTGGCCGCCCTGCTGGCGGCCGGCCTGGGCATCTGGCTGGCGCGGCCGTTCCAGCGGCTGGAGCGCGCCATCGTCGGCCTGGGCGAGAACCGGCTGGAGGTGCCGATCGACATCCAGGGCCCGGCCGACGTGCGCCGCCTGAGCCAGCAGCTGGAATGGCTGCGGCTGCGGCTGACCGAGCTGGACGCCGACAAGGCCCGCTTCCTGCGCCACGTCTCGCACGAGCTGAAGACGCCGCTGGCCGCCTTGCGCGAAGGCGTGTCGCTGCTGGAGGAAGGCGTCACCGGCGAACTCAACACGCGCCAGCGCGAGGTGGCGCGCATCCTGCAGCACAACGCCGCGGTGCTGCAGGAGCGCATCGAGGCGCTGCTGCGCTTCAACGCCGCCGCCTTCGAGGCGCGCCAGCTGCAGCGCCGGCCGACCGAGCTGCTGGCCCTGCTGCACGAGCAGGTCGAGGCGCAGCGGCTGCAGTGGCAGGCGCGCGAGCTGGAGCTGGACGTCGAGGGCGAACCCGTGGTGGCGCCGGTCGACCCCGACAAGCTGGGCACGGCGCTGGCCAACCTGCTGGCCAACGCGATCCGCTTCGCCCCGCTGGGCTCGAGCGTGCGGGTGCGGCTGTCGCGCGCCGCAGGCCGCGCCCGCATCGACATCCAGGACCAGGGCGCCGGCATCGCGCCGGCCGACCGCGAGCGCGTGTTCGAGCCGTTCTACCGGGGCGAGCGCCAGCCGGCCGACGCCGCGGCGGGCACCGGCATCGGTTTGTCCATCGTCAACGAATACATTGCAGCCCATGGCGGCCGCATCGAACTGCTGGACGGCGCGGCGTCCGGCGCCCACTTCCGGATCGAACTGCCCCATGCCTGACTTCCTGACTCGAGCGATGCGGCGCTCCCTGCCGGCACTGGCCCTGGCCCTGGCCGCGGCGGCCACGCTGGCCGCCTGCAGCACGCCGCCCCCGCCGCCGACGCCCGCCGCCCCGCCACCGCCGCCGGTCGCCAGCGAGGCCACGCGCGAGGCGCCGGCGACGCCACCCGAGCCGGCCACGACGCTGCCGCCGACCGGCAACCTGCCCACCCAGCCGCTGGCCGCCGCCCTGGCCTATGCCGACCGCGTGCGCGGCGCGCCGGCCGCCGCCCTGGGCCCGGAAATCGCCCGGCTGTCGCAGCCGGGCGCGGCGCCCCTGGAGCAACTGCAACTGGCGCTGGCCCTGCAGCAGATGCGCACGCCGGCCGACAACGGGCGCGCCGCCCAGGTCCTGCAGCGCCTGCTGGCGCTGGCCACCGACGACGCCCGCGAGCTGCATCCGCTGGCCCGCCTGCTGCAGGCGCAACTGGCCGAGCAGCGGCGGCTGGAGGAAGCCGGCGAGCGCCAATCGCAGCAACTGCGCGACGCCCAGCGCCGCGTCGACCAGCTCAATGAACGGATGGAGGCCCTGCGCGCGATCGAGCGGCGCCGGCCCTCGAGGAACTGACATGGCCGGCGCCCGCATCCTGGTGGTGGACGACGACGCCGACCTGCTGCGGCTGCTGTCCATGCGCCTGTCCGCGGCCGGCTACCAGGTCTCGGCCGTCGCCTCAGCCGAAGCCGCGCTGGCGCAGCTCGAAGTCGAGCGTCCGCACCTGGTGCTGAGCGACGTGCGCCTGCCCGGCCGCGACGGCCTGGCCCTGTTCGACGACATCCGGCGCCGGCATCCGGCGCTGCCGGTGATCCTGCTGACCGCGCACGGCACCATCCCCGACGCCGTCGAGGCGACCGCGCGCGGCGTGTTCGGCTACCTCACCAAGCCGTACGACGCCCGCGAGCTGCTCGACAAGATCGGCCAGGCGGTGGCGCTCGGGACCGCCGGCGAGCCGGAGACGGCGGCCGACGCCGGCTGGCGCGAGGAGATCGTCAGCCGCTCCAGCCGCATGGCCGAGCTGCTGGCCGAGGCGCGCATGGTGGCGCGCTCCGATGCCTCGGTGCTGCTGCGCGGCGACAGCGGCAGCGGCAAGGAACTGCTGGCCCGCGCCATCCACAAGGCCAGCGCCCGCGCCAGGCGGCCGTTCGTGGCGGTCAACTGCGGCGCCATCCCGGAGGCGCTGCTCGAATCCGAGCTGTTCGGCCACATGAAGGGCGCGTTCACCGACGCGGTGGCCAACCACAAGGGCCTGTTCCAGGCGGCCGACGGCGGCACCCTGCTGCTCGACGAGATCGGCGACATGCCGCCGGCGCTGCAGGTCAAGCTGCTGCGCGTGCTGCAGGAGCGCGCGGTGCGCCCGCTCGGCTCCAGCCAGTCGCTCCCGGTCGATGTGCGCATCATCTCGGCCACCCACCGCGACCTCGACGCCGCCATGCAGTCGGGCCAGTTCCGCGAGGACCTGTACTACCGGCTGAACGTGGTGACGCTGAGCCTGCCCACGCTGGCCGAGCGGCGCGAGGACATCCCGCTGCTGGCCAACCACTTCCTGCACAAGCTGGCCGCCAAGTACGGCCGGCGGCTGTCCGGCTTCGCGCCGGAGGCGCTCAAGGCGCTGGCGGCCGCGCCCTGGCCCGGCAACGTGCGCCAGCTGTACAACGTGGTCGAGCAGGTCTGCGCCCTGTCCACCACCGCGCTGGTGCCGCTGGCGCTGGTGCAGCGCGCCCTGCGCGTGCCAGGCGTGTCGGTGCAGACCTATGCCGAGGCCAAGCGCCGCTTCGAGCGCGAGTACCTGGTCGGCCTGCTCAAGATGACTGACGGCAATGTCTCCGACGCGGCCCGGCTGGCCGGGCGCAACCGCACCGAGTTCTACCGCCTGCTGCAGCGCAACGAGCTCACCCCGGGGCTGTTCAAGGCCGATTCCGGCCCGCTGTCGCCGGATGACGACAGCGCACAAGCGCCGCCCGCCAAGTAGAACCGGCGGCCGGGCTGCCGGCCTGTCGCCAGGCGGCGACGAAATAGCAGGTTTTCCGCCGAGAACCGGTGCCGCCTTCCCGCCCGGCCGCCCGATCGCGCGCAAGTGCTTGATTCCAAAGGGAAAAGAAAGCTGGCATAGGGTTTGCACTAGGCGAACATGCCTTTGTGTTTGCGCCGCCTGCGCGCCGCCGCGCTGGTGGTGGCGGTCCTGCTGGCCGGAACCTTCTCTGCAGCCTCGGCCCGGGCCGCCTGGGGATTCGAACAAGTCGCGGAACTCGCCCGCGCGCGGGCGGCTGCGCCCTTCCAGGCGCCCGATTCCGCGCTGCCGCCGGCGCTGGCCCAGCTCGACTACGACGGCCTGCGCGACATCCGCTTCCGCCCCAGCCACGCGCTGTGGCGCGGCGCCTCGCCGTTCGAGGCCATGTTCTTCCACCGCGGCCGCTACCACCCGGAGCCGGTGCGCATCCATGAGGTGGATGCGGCCGGCCGGGCCCACCCGGTGCGCTGGCAGGCCAGCGACTTCGACTACGGCAAGAACACCCTGGCAACCCAGGTCTGGCCCGACCTCGGCCATGCCGGCCTGCGCATCCACTACCCGCTCAACACGCCGGCCTACAAGGACGAACTGATCGTCTTCCTGGGCGCCAGCTACTTCCGCGCGCTCGGCGCCGGCCAGCAGTACGGCCTGTCGGCGCGCGGCCTGGCGATCGACACGGCCGGCGCCAATGGGCCGGAGGAATTCCCGCGCTTCACCGATTTCTGGCTCGAGCGGCCCGACCCGCAAGCCAGCCAGGTGGTGGTGCATGCCCTGCTGGATTCGCCGCGCGCCAGCGGCGCCTACCGCTTCACCGTGCGGCCCGGCAGCCCGACGGTGGTCGAGGTGCAGGCCCGCCTGTTCCTGCGCGCCACCGACCGGCCGATCGCCACCCTCGGCCTGGCGCCCCTCACCAGCATGTTCCTGGCCGGCGAGAACCAGCCGCGCGAGGGCGACTTCCGGCCCGAGGTGCACGACTCCGACGGGCTGATGGTGGCCAGCGCCAGCGGCGAATGGCTGTGGCGCCCGCTGCTGAACCCGCAGAGCCCACTCGTCACGAGTTTCAGCCTGGACGGGCTGCGCGGCTTCGGCCTGATGCAGCGCGACCGCTCGTTCGCCAGCTACGAGGACACCGAGGCGCGCTACGAGCGCCGGCCCAGCGCCTGGGTGCGGCCCCTGGGCGACTGGGGCCCCGGCCGGGTCGAGCTGCTGCAGTTGCCCACGCCGGACGAGACCCACGACAACATCGCCGCCTACTGGGTGCCGGCGCGCCTGCCCGCGCCCGGCCAGCCGCTGGACTTCGCCTACGAGCTGTCCTGGCAGGGCGACGAGCAGCAGCGCCCGCCGGCCGCCTGGGTGACCCAGTCGCGCATCGGCTTCGGCTACGTGCGCGCCGACCAGGCCGCGGCGCTGGCCGGCCAGGTGCAGTACGTCGTCGATTTCACCGGCCCCGCGCTGGACGCGCTGCCGGCCGACGCCCCGGTGCAGGCGATCGCCAGCAGCCCCGGCAACGGCGCCATCGAGCAGGCCATCACCTGGTTCAACCCCGCGACCCGCAGCTGGCGCCTGGCGCTGCGGGTGCGCCCCATCGACGCGTCGCAGCCGGTCGAGCTGCGCGCCTTCCTGCGTCACCGCGACGACATCGTGAGCGAAACATGGACCCACATCGTGCTACCCACCTCCGCCCCCTGAGGCATGCCACCGAGGGCGACAGCGGCGGCGGCGCGCTGGCCGGCGGCACGGCGGCTGCCGTACCCGCGGCCCGGCGCAGCCGGCTGCGCGAGGAGCGCCACCCGAACGCGGTGACGGCTCCGCCGGTGCGGCGCGGCTCGATGCCGACCCAGCCCTGGCGCGGCTTCTGGAACAGCATCGGCACGGCCTCGCTGGAGATCGCGCACCGGCTGCTGCCCGGCGAATCGCCTGCCCGTCGCGCACCCGCGCGCACCCGGGCGCCCTGGGAGCGCGCGGCCACGCGCCGCCGCGCCGCCTTCGCGGCCATCGCCCTGCTCAGCACCGCGATCGCCACCGTGCTGTTCGCCAAGGCGCAGCCCGATTCGCCCAATCCCTGGCTGCAGTGGGGCCAGATCGCGCTGTTCGCGGCGCTGTCCAGCTGGGTGGTGACCGGTTTCGCCACCGCGCTGATGGGCTTCTGGGTGGTGCTGCGCGGCGATGCCCACGGGTTGACGGCGCGCTCGGTGCACAACCAGGCGCTGGCGCCGGAGGTGCGCACCGCGATCATCATGCCGATCTGCGAGGAGCACGTAGCCACCGTGTTCGCCGGCCTGCGCGCCACCTGCGAGTCGCTTGCCGCCACCGGCCAGGCCGGCCAGTTCGACGTGTTCGTGCTGTCCGACAGTGCCAGCCCGGAAACCGCGGCGGCCGAGCGCGCGGCCTGGGAGGAACTGCGCGCCGCGCTCGCCACCCAGCCGGGCGTGCAGCCCGAGGTCTACTACCGCCGCCGCACCCGCCGCACCCACCGCAAGGCCGGCAACGTCGCCGACTTCTGCCGCCGCTGGGGCCGCGACTACCGCTACATGGTGGTGCTGGACGCCGACAGCGTGATGAGCGGCGACTGCCTGGTCACGCTGGCCAAGCTGATGGAGGCGAATCCGAAGGCCGGCATCATCCAGACCGCCACCCAGCCGACCGGGCTGATGACGCTGCATGCGCGGGCGCAGCAGTTCGCGGCGCGCGTGACCGGCCGGCTGTTCACGCTCGGCCTGCAGTTCTGGCAGCTGGGCGAGTCGCACTACTGGGGTCACAACGCCATCCTGCGCGTCAAACCGTTCATGGCGCACTGCGGCCTGGCGCCGATCCGCGGCACGGGCGGACTGGCCGGCGGGATCATGTCGCACGACTTCGTCGAGGCCGCGCTGATGCGCCGCGCCGGCTACCACGTGTGGCTGGCCCCCGACGTGGCCGGCAGCTACGAGCAGCAGCCGCCCGACCTGCTGTCAGAACTGCAGCGCGACCGCCGCTGGTGCCAGGGCAACCTGCAGAACGCGCGCCTGATGGCCGAGCCCGGCCTGCACCGGGTGCACCGCGCCATGTTCGCCATCGGCGCCATGTCCTACCTGTCGGCGCCGTTGTGGCTGGCCTTCATCGTGTTCGGCGCCTCGCTGTGGATGTCCGGCGCGCGCCTGCTGGTCGACGACGCCGGCTCGTCCGGCGCGCTGGTGGGCCTGTGGATCTGGACGCTGTGCATGCTGTTCCTGCCGCGCGTGCTGGGCGTGGCCGCCGTGCTGCTGGGCCGCCAGCAGCGCGCATTCGGCGGCACCGGCCGGCTGCTGGCCAGCTCGCTGGCCGAGACCCTGCTGTCGCTGCTGCTGGCCCCGATCCGCATGTTGGCGCACTCGCTGTTCGTGGCGGTGGCGCTCACCGGCATCAAGCTGCACTGGCAGTCGCCGCCGCGTGAAGCGCGCGCCCTGGGCTGGGGCTACGCCGCCGGCCAGCTGCTGCCGCTCACGGCCGCGGTCGGCGCGCTGGCCGCCGCCGTCGCCCTGGTCGATCCCGAAGCCGTGGCCGCGCTGCTGTCGGTGGCCGTGCCGCTGCTGCTGTCGGTGCCGCTGGCGGTGTTCACCAGCCATGCCGGCCTGGGCGCCTGGCTGCGCCTGCGCGGCCTGATGCTGATCCCCGAGGAAGCCTGGTCGCCGCCGGTGCTGCGCCGCGCCCGGCTGCACGCCGGACGGGCGGCCCGGCTGCTGCGCGCCGCATAAGACAACGGCGCCCAACGGACCTCGTCGCACCCGCACGTCGCTTGACGCGGCGGGCGGCGACTGCCGGGGCCGATTTGTGGGGCGCCGCGAAATTTCTCCGGCCGGGGGCAGCGCGCCGCAGGCGCGCGTTCGTGCACTGACTTGGCGGCGACTGTCTGAGCAGTGCGACGAAGGAGCACAGCGAGTTTCGCCGCCCGCCCCCGGCCGGAGAAATTTCGCGGGAAGCCCTTGCGAGCGCCAGCGAGCAGGGGCCGCCACACCATGAGGCACCGGCAGGCGCCGCCCGCCGCGCCCCCCGGGCCTCAACTCACTTGGATGGATGCGCGCACATTGCGCGCTGCTGAGGGCGGAAGCAGTGGATCCCCGCCTCCGTGGAGATGACGGGGAATTAAGCGGACTTCAGAAGGGCAACTTGGGCAACCCGCCCTTGCCGGCGCCCATCCGCTTCATCATCTTCATCAGGCCGCCGCCCTTCATCTTCTTCATCATCCCCTGCATCTGCTCGAACTCATTGAGCAGCCGGTTGACGTCCTGGACGTGGACGCCGGCGCCGGCGGCGATGCGGCGCTTGCGGGTGGCCTTGATGATCTCGGGCTTGCGGCGCTCGGCAGCCGTCATGCTGCAGATGATCCCTTCCTTGCGGCGGATGTCGCGCTCGGCCTTGTCCATGTCGACCTGGCCGGCCTTGGCCTGGACCTGCGCCGGCATCTTCTCCATCAGCGTGGACAGGCCGCCCATCTGCTTCATCTGCTGGATCTGGGCCAGGAAGTCGTTCAGGTCGAAGCCCTCGCCGCTCTTGACCTTGGCGGCCAGCTTCTGCGCGGCCTGCACGTCGACGCCGGCGGTGACCTGCTCGACCAGCGCGACGATGTCGCCCATGCCCAGGATGCGGCCGGCGTGGCGCTCGGCGTCGAACACCTCCAGCCCGTCGATCTTCTCGGACACGCCGGCGAACTTGATCGGCGCGCCGGTGACCTGCCGCACCGACAGCGCGGCGCCGCCGCGCGAGTCGCCGTCCATCTTGGTCAGCACGATGCCGGTCAGCGGCAGCGCCTCCCTGAAGGCCTTGGCGGTGTTGACCGCGTCCTGGCCCTGCATGGCGTCGACCACGAACAGCGTCTCGACCGGGTTGAGCGCGGCGTGCAGCTCGCGGATCTCGCGCATCAGCACCTCGTCGATCGCCAGCCGGCCGGCGGTATCGACGATCAGCACGTCGAAGTACTGCCGGCGCGCGTGGTCCAGCGCCGCGCGGGCGATGTCCAGCGGCTTCTGCTCGGGCGTGCTCGGGAACCATTCGGCCCCGGCCTGCTGGGTCACCGTCTTGAGCTGCTCGATGGCCGCCGGCCGGTAGACGTCGCCGGAGACCGTCAGCACCTTCTTCTTGCGCTTGTCGATCAGGTGGCGGGCCAGCTTGGCCGTGGTGGTGGTCTTGCCGGCACCCTGCAGGCCCGCCATCAGGATCACCGCCGGCGGCTGCGCCGCCAGGTTGATGTCCGACACGCCCTCGCCCATGGTGGCCACCAGCTCGCGGTTGACGATGCCCACCAGCGCCTGGCCGGGGTTGAGCGAGCCCACCACCTCCTGGCCGAGGGCCTTGTCCTTGACGCGGGCGACGAAGTCGCGCACCACGGGCAGCGCCACGTCGGCCTCGAGCAGGGCCATGCGAACCTCGCGCAGCATGTCCTGCACGTTGGCTTCGGTGATGCGCGCCTGGCCGCGCATTTCCTTGACCAGGCGGGAGAGTTTGTCGGAGAGGGCGGAGGCCATGGAAGTGCCGCGGGGCTGCCGCGGGGGCTGCGGCCGGCAAGGGGCCAAAGGCTAAACTGCGAAGCATGATTCTAGCCAGTGGCCCCGCCACCACCGTGCTGTCGCTGGCCGCCGCCGCGGCCTATGCGCTGCCGGCCGCCGCGGCCACGCGTCTGAGCCAGCGCAGCGCGCGCTGGGCCCTGCTGGCGGCCTGGCTGCTGCACGCGATGGTGCTGGGCTGGACCCTGCTGGGCGAGTCGCCGCGCTTCGGCTTCGCGCCGGCGCTGTCGGTGACGGCCTGGCTGGTGCTCACGGTGTACGCCGTCGAGCGCGAGCTGTTCCCGCAGATGCAGGCGCGCTGGGCGCTCGCCGGACTGGGCTCGGTCGCCGTGCTGCTGGCCCTGTTGTTTCCCGGCGCGCCGCTGCACCCGGAGATCTCGCCGCTGCTGCCGCTGCACTGGGCGCTGGGGATCGCCTCCTACGGGCTGTTCGCCGCCGCCGTGGTGCACGCCTGGCTGATGCGCCGCAGCGAGCAGGCGATGCGCCAGGCCGCCGAACCGCAGGCCGGGCTGCCGCTGCTCACGCTGGAGCGCCTCACCTTCCGCTTCGCCACCGCCGGCTTCGTGCTGCTGTCGGCCACGCTGCTGGCCGGCATCGTGTTCGGCGAGGAGCTGTACGGCCGGGCCTGGCGCTGGGACCACAAGAGCGTGTTCTCGGTGCTGGCCTGGGCCGCATTCGCGCTGCTGCTGCTCGGGCGGGCGCGCTTCGGCTGGCGCGGCCGCACCGCGGTGCGCGTGCTGTACACCGGCTCGCTGCTGCTGCTGCTGGCCTATGTGGGCTCGCGCTTCGTGCTGGAGGTGGTGCTGGGACGGGCGGCGTCATGAAGTACCTGCTGGTGCTGGCCGTGCTGGCGATCGCCTACCTGCTGTGGCGCGGCGCGCGCACCCGCGCCATCGGTCGCCAGTCGAAGGGCCCGGCGGCCCTGCCGCAGGACATGGTGCGCTGCCCGGTGTGTTCGCTGCACCTGCCGCGACCCGATGCCGTGCCGGGCGCGAGCGGTCGGCTGTACTGCAGCGCCGAGCACCGCCGCGCCGGCGGCAACTGACCGTGGCGTCCAGCTTCGCCGTCACCGGACCGGCCGGGCCCGCCGCCTCTCCCGAATCGGCCTTCGTGCGGCTCTGGCTGGGCTTCGCCACCGCCCGGGTCGGCGTGGCGGTGGCGCTGCTGATCCTGCTGCTGGGCGCCGGCCTCGCCGGCACGCCGCCGGTCTCCGGCTGGCTGGTGGGCCTGTGCGGGACCTACCTCGCCGCCACGCTGGCGGTGCGGCTGCTGGCGCGCCCTGGCCGGCCGGGCGCGGCGTTCGACCCGCAGTGGGTCTCCAGCATCGGCGTCGACCTGCTGGTGTTCGCCTGCCTGCAGTTCGTGCAGGCAGGCGGGATCTATTACGCGCCGCTGTTCGCGGTCCCGGTGCTGATGGCCTCGGTGCTGGGCTCCACCTCGCTGGCGCTGGGCACGGCGGCCGCGGTCGCCCTGCTGCTGCTGGCCGAGGCCTGGGTACTGGCGCTGCAGTCCCCCGGCGACATGGCGCAGCGCTTCGTGCAGGGCGGGCTGACCGGCATCGGGTTCTTCGCGCTGGCCTTCCTGGCGCACCAGCTCGCGCTGCGGCTGGAGCGCGAGGAAGCGGCGGCGCGCCGCAGCCGCAAGCTGGCGCTGATGCAGGTGCAGGTCAACCAGCTGGTGATCGACGCGCTGGCCGAGGGCGTGCTGGTGGTCGATCCGGCCGGCGAGGTGCAGGCCGCCAACCCCGCTGCGCGCGATTTGCTGGGCGCGCCGGCCGGCGAGCAGCCGCTGCACCTGTCCGACGACCCGGCCTGGGCGCCGCTGGCCGGCATGGCGGGGCGCACCTTCGACAGCCGCCAGCCGCAGCTGGCGGACCTGGCGCTGGAGCAGGCCGGCGCGCCGGCGCGCCACATGTATGCGCGCACCCGGCTGGCGGCGGCCGGCGAGTGGCCCAGCGACAGCCTGTGCGTGATCTTCCTGCAGGACCTGCGCGAGATGGAGGCGCGCCTGCGCACCGAAAAGCTGGCCGCCATGGGCCGCATGTCCACCGCCGTGGCGCACGAGATCCGCAATCCGCTGGCGGCCATCTCGCAGGCCAACGAGTTGCTGGAGGAGGAGCTGCACGACCCGGCGCAGCGCCAGTTGAGCGCGCTGGTGCGCCAGAACGCGCAGCGGCTGTCGCAGATCGTCGAGGAGATCCTGGACGTCGCGCGCGTGCAGCACCAGCCGATCGACCCGGCGCAGGCCCGGCTCAACCTGGACCCGGCGGTTGCCGCGCACTGCCGCGACTGGGCCACCCAGAACCGCGCCGGGCAACGTCTCGCGCTGGTGCTGGCGGCGTCGCCGCAGCAGCCGGTGGACTTCGCGCCACACCACCTGCGCCGCATCCTGGTGAACCTGCTGGACAACGCCCTGCGCCATGCGTCGGCGGCGCCCGATGCGATCCAGGTCGCCACCACCGGCGCCGCGCAGCCCACGCTGACGGTCTGGAGCGACGGGCCGGCGCTCGAGCCCGCCGTCGAGCGCCACCTGTTCGAGCCCTTCTTCTCCTCCGACAGCCGCTCCAGCGGCCTGGGCCTGTACATCTGCCGCGAGCTGTGCGGCCGCCACGGCGCGCGCATCGGCTACCGGCGCGGCCCGGCGCCCGGCGGCGACCGGCGCGCCGGCAACGCGTTCTTCGTGGCATTCCGCACGTCCGGCACGGCCGGTGCGCACCCACCCTTTGCCAAAATAGCGGTGTGAACCAGCCGTCCGCACCGGTCGCCCAGGTCCTGGTCGTCGATGACGAGCCCGACTTGCGCACGCTCTACGAGCTCACGCTGCTGCGCGAGGGCTACCGCGTCGATGCCGCCGCCACCCTGGCCGACGCCTGGCAGCAGCTGCAGGATCGCCGCTTCGACGCCGTGATCACCGACATGCGCCTGCCCGACGGCCTCGGGCTGGAGCTGCTGCAGCGCATGCAGGCGCAGCAGCGCAGCGAGCGCTGCATCGTGATGACCGCCTACGGCTCGGCCGAAAACGCGGTGGAGGCGCTCAAGGCCGGCGCCTTCGACTACCTGACCAAGCCGGTGGACCTCAAGCAGTTCCGCGCCGTGGTCGCCTCCGCCATCCACGACCGGCAGGGGCCGGCCCGGCCGGCCGCCCGCAGCGAGCGCGCGGCGCCGCCGTCGGCTTCGGCCGCCCAGTCGGCGCTGGAGCGGCTGGTCGGCACCTCGGCCGCCATGCAGCAGGTCAAGGAGCGCATCGCCAAGGTGGCGCGCGGCATGGCCCCGGTGCTGGTGCGCGGCGAGTCGGGCACCGGCAAGGAGCTGGCCGCCCGCGCCCTGCACGCCTGCAGCCACCGCGGCGACGGCCCGTTCGTGGCGGTCAACTGCAGCGCCATCCCCGAGTCGCTGCTGGAAGCCGAGTTCTTCGGCGCCCGCAAGGGCTCCTACACCGGCGCCAGCGCCGATCGCGAGGGCTACTTCCAGGCGGCGCGCGGCGGCACCCTGTTCCTCGACGAGATCGGCGAGCTGCCGCTGGCGATGCAGTCCAAGCTGCTGCGCGCCATCCAGGAGCGCCAGGTGCGCGCGCTCGGCTCGACCCAGGAAGACGCGGTCGACGTGCGCGTGGTCAGCGCCACCCACCGCGACCTGGCCGCCGACGTGGCGGCCGGGCGCTTCCGCCAGGACCTGTTCTATCGCCTGAACGTGATCGAGATCGTGCTGCCGCCGCTGCGCGAGCGGCGCGAGGACCTGCCGGCACTGTGCGACGCGCTGCTGGCGCGCATCGCGCAGGACGCCGGCATGCCGGTGCCGCGCCTGTCGCCGGCGGTGCTCGAACAGCTCGCGGCGCAGCCGCTGGCCGGCAACGTGCGCGAGCTGGAGAACCTGCTGCACCGCGCCGTGGCGCTCTCCGACGGCGAGGCGCTGCAGCTGGACGCGGCCGCCAGCGCCGCGCCGGAGGCCCCGCCGGCACCCGTGGTGGCGGCCGCCGGGCCGCAGGAGCCGGCCGCGGTGACGGACCGGCTGCCGATGCCGAGCGACCTGCAGGGCTGGCTCGACCAGCAGGAGCGCGAGATCCTGGTGCGGGCGCTTCAGGAGACCGGCTTCAACCGCACCGCCGCCGCGCAGCGTTTGGGCCTGAGCCTGCGCCAGATCCGCTACCGCATCGCCCGGCTGGCGATCGCCGCGCCCGGCGACGAGCCGAATGAACCCGCCGCCTGAAACCGACGCACTGTGGGCCGGCGGCTGGTACCGCTTCGCCCGCCGGCTCGACTCGCCCAACTTCGGCCCGCGGCCGGCCGGCGCGATCGTCGACCTGGTGGTGGTGCACTCGATCAGCCTGCCGCCGGGCGAGTACGGCGGCGACCACGTGCAGGCGCTGTTCACCAACCGGCTGGACTGGGCGGCGCACCCCTACTTCAAGTCGATCGAGGGCCTGCAGGTCTCGGCGCACTTCTACGTGCGCCGCGGCGGCGAGGTCTGGCAGTTCGTCAGCTGCGACGACCGGGCCTGGCACGCCGGCGCCTCGTGCTGGCGCGGGCGCGACAATTGCAACGACGACTCGGTGGGCATCGAGCTGGAAGGCATCGAGGGCGGAACCTTCGAGCCGGCGCAGTACGAGGCCCTGGCCAGCCTGTGCGCCGCGCTCGCGCAGCGCTACCCGGTGCGCCACGTCGCCGGCCACGAGCACATCGCACCCGGCCGCAAGCACGACCCTGGCGCGGGGTTCGACTGGCCGCTGCTGCAGCGAAGCCTGGGATGGGACGCATCGGCGTTTCCGGCGCCGCCGGCGTAACTTCCTGTTGCGTTCCGAGTTGCGGGACAACCACTACCTATAGCGCTTGATCTCGTTGCGGGCACTATCTATAGTGTCCCAAGCCTCGGGGGCGATTACACTCGCGCCCTTCGAAAAGAGAACAACTGCAGCAGAGGAAAAGACACATGCAAGTCCCGAGCGCCGCCGGCCTGTCGCCGCAACCCGCACCCGCCTTCAACGCCCCCGCCGCGGCCGCAACCGCCACCGACCCGCTGGCGCACTACCAGATCATCCGCCGCAACGGCGCCGTCGTCCCCTTCGAGCCGAACAAGATCGCCGTGGCCATGATGAAGGCCTTCCTGGCGGTGCACGGCACCCAGGGCGCGGCCTCGGCCAGCGTGCGCGAGACGGTCGACACGCTCACCCAGCAGGTCATCCGCGCGCTGGTGCGCTCGCGCCCGGGCGGCGGCACCTTCCACATCGAGGACGTGCAGGACCAGGTTGAACTGGGCCTGATGCGCGGCGGCCACCACGAGATCGCCCGCGCCTACGTGCTGTACCGCGAGCGCCGCGCGCAGGAGCGGGCCCGCCAGGCCGAGCCCGAAGTCGCCGAAGCACCGGTGCTGCACGTCACCGACGGTGGCCAGCGGGTGCCGCTGGACCTGGCGCACCTGAAGGCGCTGATCGAGAACGCCTGCGCCGGGCTGTCGGCCGACGTCCGGCCCGACCCGATCGTGGCCGAGACCATGCGCAACCTGTACGACGGCGTGCCGATCGACGAGGTGTACAAGGCCTCGATCCTGGCGGCGCGCACGCTGATCGAGAAGGACCCCGACTACACCCACGCCACCGCCCGCCTGCTGCTGCACACCATCTTCAAGGAAGTGCTCGGCCGCGACGTCGCGCCGGCGGCGGCGGCCGAGGCCTACGCCGACTACTTCCCCGGCTTCGTCAAGAAGGGCGTGGAGGCCGAGCTGCTCAACCCCGAGCTGCTGCAGTACGACCTCAAGCGCCTGGGCGCCGCGCTCAAGGCCGAGCGCGACCTGCAGTTCGACTACCTCGGCCTGCAGACCCTGTACGACCGCTACTTCCTGCACGTGCGCAAGACCCGCATCGAGCTGCCGCAGGCCTTCTTCATGCGGGTGGCGATGGGCCTGGCGCTCAACGAGATCGACCGCGAGGCGCGCGCCATCGAGTTCTACGAGGTGCTGTCGAGCTTCGACTTCATGTCCTCCACGCCGACGCTGTTCAACAGCGGCACCCTGCGCAGCCAGCTCTCGTCGTGCTACCTGACCACGGTGCCGGACGACCTGGACGGCATCTACGAGTCGATCAAGGAAAACGCGCTGCTGTCCAAGTTCGCCGGCGGCCTGGGCAACGACTGGACCCGGGTGCGCGCGCTCGGCTCGCACATCAAGGGCACCAACGGCGAGAGCCAGGGCGTGGTGCCGTTCCTGAAGGTGGTCAACGACACCGCGGTGGCGGTCAACCAGGGCGGCAAGCGCAAGGGCGCGGTCTGCACCTACCTGGAGAGCTGGCACCTGGACATCGAGGAGTTCCTGGAGCTGCGCAAGAACACCGGCGACGACCGCCGCCGCACCCACGACATGAACACGGCCAACTGGATCCCCGACCTGTTCATGCGCCGGGTGATGGAACAGGGCGAATGGACCCTGTTCTCGCCGTCCAACGTGCCCGACCTGCACGACCTGTTCGGCGCCGACTTCGAAAAGGCCTACGTCGCCTACGAGGAAAAGGCCCGGCGCGGCGAGATCAAGCCCAGCAAGGTGGTGGCCGCCACCGACCTGTGGCGCAAGATGCTGTCGATGCTGTTCGAGACCGGGCATCCCTGGATCACCTTCAAGGACGCCTGCAACGTGCGCTCGCCGCAGCAGCACGCCGGGGTGGTGCACTCGTCCAACCTGTGCACCGAGATCACGCTCAACACCAGCGACACCGAGACGGCGGTGTGCAACCTGGGCTCGGTCAACCTGCTGCAGCACCTCAAGGACGGCGCAATCGACCACGACAAGCTGAAGAAGACGGTGTCCACCGCCATGCGCATGCTGGACAACGTCATCGACATCAACTACTACGCGGTCAAGAAGGCGCGCGACTCCAACCTGCGGCACCGCCCGGTCGGCCTGGGCCTGATGGGCTTCCAGGACGCGCTGTACGAGCTGCGCATCCCCTACGCCTCGCAGCAGGCGGTGGAGTTCGCCGACCGCTCGATGGAGGCGATCTGCTACCACGCCTACTGGGCGTCGACCGAGCTGGCGCGCGAGCGCGGCCGCTACTCCAGCTACAAGGGCTCGCTCTGGGACCAGGGCATCCTGCCGCCCGACACGCTGGAGCTGCTGGCCCAGGCCCGCGGCGGCTACGTCGAGGTCGACCGCTCGGCCACGCTGGACTGGGATGCCCTGCGCCGCAAGATCGCCCAGGACGGCATGCGCAACTCCAACTGCGTCGCCATCGCCCCGACGGCCACCATCTCCAACATCATCGGCGTGGACGCCTCGATCGAGCCCTGCTTCGGCAACCTGTCGGTCAAGTCCAACCTGTCGGGCGAGTTCACCGTGATCAACCACTACCTGGTGCGCGACCTCAAGCGCCTGGGCCTGTGGGACGACGTGATGGTGATGGACCTCAAGCACTTCGACGGCTCGCTGCGGCCGATCGACCGGGTGCCGCAGGAGGTCAAGGCGCTGTACGCCACCGCCTTCGAGGTCGAGCCGCTCTGGCTGGTCGAGGCCGCCTCGCGCCGCCAGAAGTGGATCGACCAGGCCCAGTCGCTCAACATCTACATGTCGGGCGCCTCCGGCAAGAAGCTGGACGACACCTACAAGCTGGCCTGGGTGCGCGGCCTGAAGACCACCTACTACCTGCGCACCATCAGCGCCACGCACGCGGAGAAATCCACCGTGCAGTCGGGCCGCCTGAATGCGGTGGCCAACGGCGCCGGCAACGGCGGCATGAGCGCCGGTGCGGATGGCGGCATGTCCGCGCTCGACGCCGCGGCGGCCGCCGCGCAGCAGCAGATGAACGCGGTGCCCGCCACCGACATCAAGTTCTGCGCGATCGACGACCCGACCTGCGAAGCGTGCCAGTGAGCCACGCATGAAGAGGGTATCGGCGTTCTCCGACAGGACGCCGATGCAAACGAGCAACACAATCGCGGCGTGATGTGAACGGACACTTTGAAACACCGCATCACTGCCCGGATAATCCGAGCACTGGAAGACACATGCTGACCTGGGACGACGACGTCAAGCCCACTTCGCCAATCGCGCCGAGCAGCGGTTCACACTGGAACCGCGAGGCGGCCCCTTCACCGCTGTCCGCGGCGGCTCTCCAGCCATCCCCCACTTTCGCGCAACCCGCGCTGCGCACGCCGGGCGAAGGCCTGCGCGCGCCGGCCGCGCCCATCGCCGCGCCCATCGCCGCGCGCAGCGCCGAGGCCTCCAGCCACCGCCGCGTGCTGGCCGCCGACAAGCGCATCATCAACGGCCAGACCGACGTCAACCAGCTGGTGCCGTTCAAGTACAAGTGGGCCTGGGAGAAGTACCTCGCGACCTGCTCCAACCACTGGATGCCGCAGGAAATCAACATGAACCGCGACATCGCCCTGTGGAAGGACCCGAACGGTCTGACCGAGGACGAGCGCCGCATCATCAAGCGCAACCTGGGCTTCTTCGTCACCGCCGACTCGCTGGCCGCCAACAACATCGTGCTGGGCACCTACCGCCACATCACGGCGCCCGAGTGCCGCCAGTTCCTGCTGCGCCAGGCCTTCGAGGAGGCGATCCACACCCACGCCTACCAGTACATCGTGGAGTCGCTGGGCCTGGACGAGAGCGAGATCTTCAACGCCTACAACGAAGTGGCGTCGATCCGCGACAAGGACCAGTTCCTGATCCCCTTCATCGAGGCGATCATGGACCCCGACTTCCGCACCGGCACGCCGGAGGCCGACCAGACCCTGCTCAAGAGCCTGATCGTCTTCGCCTGCCTGATGGAAGGCCTGTTCTTCTACGTCGGCTTCACCCAGATCCTGGCGCTGGGCCGGCAGAACAAGATGACCGGCGCGGCCGAGCAGTACCAGTACATCCTGCGCGACGAGTCGATGCACTGCAACTTCGGCATCGACCTGATCAACCAGCTCAAGCTGGAGAACCCGCACCTGTGGACGGCCGAATTCAAGGCCGAGATCCGCGGCCTGTTCCAGAAGGCCGTCGAACTCGAATACCGCTATGCCGAGGACACCATGCCGCGTGGCGTGCTGGGCCTCAACGCGTCCATGTTCAAGGGCTACCTGCGCTACATCGCCAACCGGCGCGCCACGCAGATCGGCCTGGAAGCGCTGTTCCCCAACGAGGAGAACCCCTTCCCCTGGATGAGCGAAATGATTGACCTGAAGAAAGAGCGCAACTTCTTTGAAACCCGCGTGATCGAGTACCAGTCGGGTGGCGCGCTTTCCTGGGATTGATGGCAACTGCGAAGTCGTTGGACTCGTGAGTTTCGCCCGCACGGCAGACCGGCCTCCAAGAGCCGGCGCCCTGCGGGTTTACGGTGTTCATGGGGTTGGACGCATGAAGTCCAGCCTCATGGATCGCTCGGTGCCGCCAACAGGCGCTGAGTGCTTCTTTGGTTGATATCGATGTCAACTTGAACAGGAGAATGGAAATGGCAACTGCGAAGAAAGCCGCCGCGAAGAAAGCTCCGGCGAAGAAGGCTGCGGCCAAGAAGGCCCCGGCGAAGAAGGCCACCGCCAAGAAGGCGCCGGCCAAGAAGGCCGCTGCGAAGAAGGCCCCGGCCAAGAAGGCGGCGGCGAAGAAGGCGCCGGCCCGCAAGGTCGCCGCCAAGAAGACCGCGGCCAAGAAGGCGCCGGCCCGCAAGGCCGCTGCCAAGAAGACCACGGCCAAGAAGGCACCGGCGCGCAAGGTCGCCGCCAAGAAGACTGTCGCCAAGAAGACCGCGGCCAAGAAGGCGCCGGCCAAGAAGGCCGCCGCCAAGCGCGCCCCCGCGAAGAAGGCGGCGGCGAAGAAGGGCGGCGCCAAGAAGGCCGCGAAGAAGGCGCCTGCGAAAAAGGCTGCGAAGAAGGCCCCTGCGAAAAAGGCCGCCAAGGCCCCTGCTGCCAAGCCCGCGTCGGCGCCGGCCGCGGCTGCGGCTCCTGCGGCGCAGACCACGCTGAACCCGCAGGCCGCCTGGCCTTTCCCCACGGCGTCCAAGCCGTAACCGGATTTCACCGGAGAAGCCTGCGCGCTTCTCCGGTGGTCCCAGCCAAGATCGACAAGCCGGGCCAAGCCCGGCTTTTCTTTTGGGCGATCGGCCGGCGCTACTCCATCGCCTTGCGCACGCCGTCCGGGTGCCGCTGATTCAGCGCTGGCCGGCGGCCAGCGCGATGCGGCGCTGCAGGCGCGCGGCCTGTTCGCCGTCGCCGCGCTGCTCGGCCAGCTTCAGTTGCGCGCCCAGCCAGGCCAGCAGCGGCCGGCGCCAGCCTTGCGCCGAGGCCGTGTCGACCGCCACCTGCAGCAGGTCCGGCGACGCGCGGCCGGCGCGCATCGCGACGCCCGCCGCCACCAGCCGCGAGAATGGATCTTCGATCGCCGCCAGGCGGGCCGCGTCGGCTCCCCCCGCCACGGCGCGGTGCGGCGCCGGCAGCAAGTCGGCCGCTATCGGCGCGCCCTGCAGGTAGTCGGCGTAGGCGCGTTCGGCCGCGGGCGCATCGGCGCGCAAGGCCTCGAAGCCCGGGCAGGCTTGGAAGTCCAGGCTGGCCACCTGCAGCGCGCAGCGCGTGAGCTCGGCGCGCGCCACCAGGCCGGCCTGCCCGGTGGCCGCCAGCGCGCGCCGCGCCCGGTCGAACTCGGCCTGCGCTGCGCGGTCGCTGCCCGCCAGCCAGGCCTGCTCGTAGCGCTGCAGCGAACCGTGGGCATTGACCTGCCAGTCGGGCGCTGGCGGCCGGCTGCCGCAGGCCGCCAGCAGCACGGCGATGGAGGCGGCGGCCAGCCGCCTCATGGCAGCCTGATCTCCGTGTCGCGCGCGAACGGCCACTTGCGGTTGATCTCGTTGATCAGCGACTCGACCTTGCGCAGGTTGGCCTCCACCTCGTTGCGCAGCGGGCCCAGGTCTTCGGTGGCGCCGCGCACGTTGGCGCCCACCGCCTGGGCTTCGACCAGCACGGCGTCGACCTTCTTCAGGCTCTCGCGCGTGTCGGCCAGCAGGCCATTGAGCTGCACCACCGCGGCCCGCGCCTCGCGCACCACGCCTTCCGGACCGAACACCTGGGTGTCGGCCTTGGCCGCCAGCGTGTCGAAACGGGCCAGCAGGGCATTGGTGCGGTCCAGCGTGGTGATCACCCGGCGCGCGTCGGCCTCGTTGCCGAACAGCACGCCCAGCGCGCCTTGCGGACCCTTGAGCTTGTCGGTGACCGCCTGCACGTTGGCCAGGCTGGCCGGCAGCGCCGCATCCTCGCGCGTCATCGACGACAGGTTCTCCAGCACCTCGCGGGCCGAGGCGATCACGCGCGGCAGCTCCGCCGTGGCGTCGCCGCGCAGCACCGGCCGCTCGGCCCCGTCGGCCAGCGGCGGGTCGGTCAGCACGCCGGTGAAGGCGCGGATGGCGGTGCCGCCCACCAGCCCGCGCACCAGCGTGAACACGCTGCTGGTGCGCAGCCAGTGCGCATCCTTGCGGGCCACGTCGATGAGGATGCGCACGTCGCCGGTGGCGCCCAGCTCCACCTTGCGCACGCGGCCGATCGGGAAGCCCGAGAAGGTCATGTCCATGCCCACCGAGACCCCTTCCGAATCGTCGGTGGTCAGCACCAGCTGCTGCACCGGCTCGAAGAAGCCGCGGGCATACAGCAGGTAGGTGACGGCGGCGCCGATCAGCAGCACCGTGAACAGCAGCAGCAGCCGGGCCTTCAGCGCCAGTTGCGGCACCGGCGGCGCGGCGGCGGGCTCGGAGTCCTGCAAGGGGGTTTCGGCCATGGGTTCAGTAGTAATTGCCCACCAGCGAAACCGATTCCAGCAGCAGCAGCACCGCGAACATCCGCACCAGCCCCTGCAGGGCGGCGCCTTCGCGCGAGCTGGGCGAGGCGATGTCCTCGTTGGCGCCGGAGGCCATCGGGATCACGGCCACCGCCAGGCTGAAGAACAGCGTCTTGATCGCGAAGATCAGTGACACCGAAGGGTTGAACACGTGGCCGAACATGCGCGTGTAGGCCGGCAGCCCCGCGGGCGTGAGGCCGTATACCGCCAGGTAGGCCACCACCGCGGTCACCACGCAGCTCAGGGCCGCCAGGGTGACGGTGGAGAAGATGCCGGCCAGCAGCCGCGGCAGCACCTCGCCGGCCAGCGGGTCGATGCCGCGGCGGCGCAGCGCGTCGAACTGCCGCGTGCGGCGCATCTCGCCCAGGGCAGCGCCGTTGGGGATGGTGCAACGCAGGGCGACGAACAGCGCCGCCGTCAGCGGGATCAGCTCCAGCACCAGCACCCGGATCACCATCTCCAGCGCGTACTGCGACAGGCCGTAGCTGCGCGCGGTGACGACGACGATCTTGGTCAGCACCACCGTCAGCAGCGCCGCCAGCATGGAAAAACCCAGCAGGATCGGGGCCGTGTCCAGCCAGGTGTGGCGGGCCAGCGCCGCCCGGGTGCGCGCGTCGCGGTAGCTGGAAGGCGACAGCGCCAGCGCCAGCAGCATCGCGCCGAAGAAGACCACGGCCCACCAGCTCAGGATCCAGCGCAGCGGCGCCGCGGCCGCGTGGCCCAGCCGGTGGTACCAGAGCGGTGCCGCAGTCATGGGCGGGATCATAGCGGCGGCTTTCGCGCACCGTGCCCCGCAATGCCCCCGCGGCGGCGGCCCGGCAGCCTGCAGCCCACAATGCGCAGCACCCGCAACCGCGCCCGGAAGTCCCATGGCCCACGAACCCGAATTCGACCTCTTCGTCATCGGCGGCGGCAGCGGCGGCGTGCGCGCCGCGCGCATGGCCGCGCAGCGCGGCGCGCGCGTCGCGCTGGCCGAAGCCGCCGCCATGGGCGGCACCTGCGTCAACGTCGGCTGCATCCCGAAGAAGCTGTACGCCTACGCATCGCACTACGCGCACGACTTCGCCGATGCCGCCGGCTTCGGCTGGGACGTGGGCCAGCCGCACCTGGACTGGGCCCGGCTCAAGGCCAACCGGGCCAAGGAGATCGCGCGGCTAAACGAGGTGTACGAACGCCTGCTGTCCGAGGCCGGCGTGCAGGTGCTGCGCGGCTGGGCCGAGCTGCTGGACCGGCACACGGCCCGGGTGCGCACCGAGGCCGGGCCGCAGACGCACACGGCGCGCCACATCCTGGTGGCCACCGGCGGCACGCCGACGGTGCCGCCGATCCCGGGCGCCGAGCTGGCCGTGACCTCCGACAGCATGTTCGACCTGGAGCCGTTTCCGCGCCGGCTGGCGGTGGTGGGCGGCGGCTACATCGCCTGCGAGTTCGCCTCGATCTTCCAGGGACTGGGCGCCCAGGTGACGCTGCTGTACCGCGGCGAGCAGATCCTGCGCGGCTTCGACGACGAGGTGCGGCAGTTCATCGCCGGCGAGATGGTGCGCAGCGGCATCGACCTGCGGCTGGACACCGAGCTGCGCGGCCTGGCGCGCGCCGGCGACGGCCTCGAGCTGGAACTGGACGACGACAGCCGCCTGCAGGCCGACACCGTGCTGTTCGCCACCGGCCGCGTGCCCAACGTCAACGGCCTGGGGCTGGAGGCAGCCGGGGTGCGCCAGGGCCGGCACGGCGCGATCGAGGTCGATGCCCACTACCGGACGTCGGCGCCCTCCGTGCACGCCGTGGGCGACGTCACGGCGCGCCTGCAGCTCACGCCGGTGGCGCTGGGCGAGGCGATGGCGGTCGTCGATCACCTGTTCGGCGATGGGCGGCGGCGCATGGGCTACGAGTACATCCCCACTGCGGTCTTCACGCACCCGAACATCGCCACCGTGGGCCTGACCGAGCTGCAGGCGCGCGAGCGCTTGGGCCGCGTCACGATCTTCCGCAGCGAGTTCCGGCCGCTGCGCCACACCCTCAGCGGCAGCGGCGAGCGCTGCCTGATGAAGCTGGTGGTGGATGCCGCCAGCGACCGGGTGGTCGGCCTGCACATGGTGGGGCCGGATGCCGGCGAAGTGGTGCAGGGCTTCGCGGTGGCGATGAAGGCGGGGGCGACCAAGGCGCAGTTCGACGCCACCATCGGCATCCACCCGACCCTCGCCGAGGAGTTCGTGACGATGCGCGAGCCGGTGCGCTGAAAGCGCTTCTCCCCAAAGAAAAGCGCCGTCGCACCCGGAGGTGGACGGCGCTCACGGCCGGAAGCCGGGGCAGATCAGTTGTACGGGCGCGCGTAGCTGCGGGCCGGCGCGGCCGGCTTGGACTCCTCTTCCGGCGGCAGGTAGATGGTGGTGCGGTCGATCTTGGCATCGTAGGCCGCAAGTTCCGCGCTGGCGCTGCGAATCACCGCCCGATCGAGGGGATGGCACTGGCGCTGGCTCAGTTTCGAAAGCTGCTCGGACTTGTCGATCGTTTCGCGCACGGCGGTCGGATCCGTCATGAGAGCGAAGGGGTTCGATGCCAAGGCTGCTGTCGTCATGGGCTCACTCCTGTTCAAGTTATCGGTCGTTCCCGGGTGGGAGAGACTGTCGCCGCTGGGCCAAACTTGTAACGTCAGGGGCCTTCGTTACACCTTGTAGGACGCAGGCGCACGACCCGGACGGGCCTGGCCGAAGCGCCGCGGGCCCCTGTGCACAATAGGCACATGCCCTACATGCCGCCCTTCATCGCCCCGACTCGCCACAGCGATCCGGAAGGTGCGCTGGCCCAGGTGCGCACCATCTACGCGCAGCAGATCAACCACCTGCGCGACGCGATGCAGCGCTTCGTCGCCGGCGAGGCGCTGCCGGGCCACGTGCGGGCCTGCTATCCGTTCGTGCGCATCCAGACCGAGACGGCGGTGCCGCAGGAGGTGCTGGAGAGCCTGGGCCTGAGCTACGGCTTCGTCAGCGGTGCCGGCCGCTTCGAGACCACGCTGACCCGGCCCGACCTGTACGGCAACTACTACCTGGAGCAGTTCCGCCTGCTGCGCCAAAGCCACGGCGTGGAGCTGGAGGTCGGCACCAGCACGCAGCCGATCCCGGTGCACTTCTCGTTCGCCGAGAACGACCACATCGAAGGCTCGCTCAGCCCGCAGCGCCAGGCGCTGCTGCGCGACCAGTTCGATTTGCCCGACCTGGGTGCGATGGACGACGGCATCGCCAACGGCACCTGGCGCGCCCAACCGGGCGAGGCGCAGCCGCTGTCGCTGTTCACCGCCGCGCGGGTGGACTACTCGCTGCACCGGCTGCGCCACTACACCGGCACCGCTCCCGACTGGTTCCAGAACTTCGTGCTGTTCACCAACTACCAGTTCTACATCGACGAGTTCGTTCGCCTGGGCCACGAGGAAATGGCCCGGGCCGGCAGCGACTACAGCGCCTTCGTGGAGCCCGGCAACGTGGTGACGCGGCGCACCGGCCTGCGCCCGGGCGCGCCCGGCACGCCGCCCGAAGCCAGCTGGGGCGTGGCGCCGGCGCGCCTGCCGCAGATGCCGGCCTACCACCTGATGCGGCCCGACCACCAGGGCATCACGATGGTGAACATCGGCGTCGGCCCGGCCAATGCCAAGACCATCACCGACCACATCGCCGTGCTGCGCCCGCACGCCTGGATGATGCTGGGCCACTGCGCCGGCCTGCGCAGCAGCCAGCAGCTGGGCGACTACGTGCTGGCCCATGCCTACGTGCGCGAGGACCACGTGCTGGACGAGGAGCTGCCGGTGTGGGTGCCGATCCCGGCGCTGGCCGAGATCCAGGTGGCGCTGGAGAAGGCGGTGGCCGACGTGACCCAATGCGAGGGCGCGGCGCTCAAGCGCATCATGCGCACCGGCACCGTGGCCAGCACCGACAACCGCAACTGGGAGCTGCTGCCCGGCAACGAGCCGCAGCGCCGCTTCAGCCAGAGCCGCGCCGTGGCGCTGGACATGGAAAGCGCCACCATCGCGGCCAACGGCTTCCGCTTCCGGGTCCCCTACGGCACGCTGCTGTGCGTGAGCGACAAGCCGCTGCACGGCGAAATCAAGCTGCCCGGCATGGCCAACCACTTCTACCGCGAGCGGGTCGACCAGCACCTGCGCATCGGCATGCGCGCCGTCGAGATCCTCAGCGCCGGCGGCAGCCGCCGGCTGCACAGCCGCAAGCTGCGGGCCTTCGACGAAGTGGCGTTCCAGTAGTCCCTGCGGAATGGAGGTTCAGAGCGGACTCGTGGCGCCCGCGATCGTTCCCATCGCTTCGCCCAGCCGCACCGACTTGCTGGGGGCCCAGTCCGGCTGGAACGTGACCACGTCCTTCGGGAACAGCAGCACCACGGTGGAACCGAGCAGGAAGCGGCCCATCTCCTGGCCCTGGCGCAGCACGATGTCGCGGCCGGCGTACTCCCAGGCCCGCACCTCGCGGCTGCGCGGCGGATTCACCACCCCGTGCCAGACGGTGGCCATGCTGCCGACGATGGTGGCGCCCACCAGCACGTTGACGAAGGGACCGAAGGCGGTGTCGAACACGCAGACCACGCGCTCGTTGCGCGCGAACAGGCCGGGCACGTGCCGCGCGGTGAGCGGGTTGACCGAGAACAGCTCGCCCGGCACGTAGGCCATCTTCACCAGCCGCGCGTCGCACGGCATGTGGATGCGGTGGTAGTCCTTGGGCGCCAGGTACAGCGTGGCGAAGTGGCCGTGGTCGAACCGGCGCGCCAGTTCGGCGTCGCCCGCCAGCAGCGCGGTGGTCGAGTAGCTGTGGCCCTTGGCCTGGAAGATCTGGTCGTGCTCGATCGGCCCGAACTGGCTGATCGCGGCGTCCACGGGGCAGACCAGCGGCGCATCGGCGATCGGCCGGGCGCCCTCGCGCAGCGGCCGGGTGAAGAAGTCGTTGAAGGTGGCGTACGACTCGATGCGCGGGTCGGCCGCCTCGGCCATGTTCACCCCGTAGTGCGCGACGAAGCGCCGGATGATGGCGTGGGTCAGCGCCCCGCCGTGCAGGCCGGCCAGCTTGCCCATCAGCACCGTGAGCAGTTTCTTGGGCAGCAGGTACTGCTGCTGGATCGACAGGGGTGGGAACAAGGAGCGGCCCGGCAGGAGGAAAGCGGCGAATTCTAGGCGGCCCCGCGCGCGCCGGCGCTGCGACACAATGGCGCGCCCATGGACGCCCCCCTGCTCGATGTCGAAAGGCTCTGCAAGCGCTACGGCGAAAGCACCGTGGTGGACGGGCTGTCCTTCCACATCGCGCCGGGCGAGTGCCTGGGCATCATCGGCCCCAACGGCGCCGGCAAGACCACCACCTTGCGCATGTGCCTCGGGCTCACCGCGCCCGACGAGGGCCGCATTACCGCGCTGGGCCTGTCGATGCCGCGCGACGCCATGGCGATCAAGGCCCGCTTCGGCGTGGTCAGCCAGTTCGATTCGCTCGACCCCGATTTCAGTTGCGCCGAGAACCTGCTGGTCTATGGGCGCTACTTCGGGCTGCCGCGCGCCGCGGTGCGCGAGCGCATCCCGCGCCTGCTGGCGTTCGCCGCGCTCACCCACAAGGCCGACGCCAAGCCGGTGGAGCTGTCCGGCGGCATGCGCCGGCGCCTGTCGCTGGCCCGCGCGCTGGTCAACGACCCGCGCCTGCTGCTGCTGGACGAGCCCACCACCGGGCTCGACCCGCAGGCGCGCCACCTGATGTGGGAGCGGCTGCAACTGCTGCTGCAGCAGGGCAAGTCGATCCTGCTGACCACCCACTTCATGGACGAGGCCGAGCGCCTGTGTTCGCGCCTGCTGGTGCTGGACCACGGCCGCAAGATCGCCGAGGGCACGCCGCGCGAGCTGATCGCCCGTCACCTGGAGCCCGACGTGGTCGAGGCCTACGGCAACGGCGCGCTGGCCCTGGCCGGTTCACCCGCGCGCGCCCTGGCCGAACGGGTCGAGGTCAGCGGCGAGACCGTGTTCTTCTACACCCGCGACGCCGGCCCGCTGCTGCAGGCGCTGTCGCACGAGCCGCGATTGCGCACGCTGCACCGGCCCGCCAACCTGGAAGACCTGTTCCTCAAGCTGACGGGCCGCCAGATCCGCGAGGAGGGCTGATGCGACCCGGCCTGTGGCATCCGCCCGACCTGTCGCTGCGCTGGTGGCCGGTGTTCCTGCGCAACCTGCTGGTCTGGCGCAAGCTGGCCGTGCCCAGCCTGATCGGCAACATCGCCGAGCCGCTCATGTGGCTGCTGGCCTTCGGCTACGGCATGGGCGCGCTGGTCGGCCAGGTGCCGCTGCACGGCCAGCCGGTGCCCTACATCGTGTTCCTGGCCAGCGGCTCGGTCTGCATGAGCGCGATGAACGCGGCTTCGTTCGAGGCGCTGTATTCCGCCTTCTCGCGCATGCACGTGCAGAAGACCTGGGACGGCATCATGAACACGCCGGTGGGGCTGGACAGCGTGCTGCTGGCCGAGATGCTGTGGGCCGCCTTCAAGTCGCTGTTCACGGTCACGGCCATCCTGTTCGTGATGCTGGCCCTGGGCATCAGCCACAGCCCCAAGCTGCTGGCGGCCTGGGTGATCCTGCTGGGCGCCGGCATCACTTTTTCCAGCGTGGCGCTGATCTTCAATGCGCTGGCCCGCGGCTACGACTTCTTCACCTACTACTTCACGCTGTTCGTCACGCCGATGATGTTCCTGTCGGGCGTGTTCTTCCCGCGCGAGCAGCTGCCGGCCCCGCTGCGGCTGCTGTCCGAGGCACTGCCGCTGACCCATGCGGTGGAACTGGTGCGACCGCTGTTCATCGACCAGTGGCCGGCCGACCCGCTGCGCAACGCAGCGGTGCTGGCGGGTTATGCAGCGGCCGGCTTCTGGGCCGCGCTGGTGCTGACCCGGCGGCGCTTCGCGACCTGAACCAAGGCCTTTGCGGCCACGCTCGCGCCGGCCCTGTGGTGCAATGTCCTTTCGACCCCGCGGCCCGTCCCGACGCGGCCTGCGCCATGCCCTCTCCAACCAGCGAAAGGTCCCGATGAACAAGCTCGACAAGGTCGTTTACACCGCCCGCGCCCACACCACCGGCGGCCGCGAAGGCGGCCACTCGCGCACCGACGACGGTCGGCTCGAAGTCAACCTGAGCTCGCCCGGCGGCAAGGGCCAGGGCACCAACCCCGAACAGCTTTTCGCGGCCGGCTACTCGGCCTGCTTCATCGGCGCAATGAAGGCGGTGGCCAGCCGCCAGAAGGTCACCCTGCCGCAGGACCTTGCGATCGACGCCGAAGTCGATCTCGGCCCGGTCGGGCAGGCCTTCGGCATCGCGGTGCGGCTCAACGTCAGCCTGCCCGGCATGGAGGCCGGCCAGGCGCAGCAGCTGCTGGACGCCGCGCACCAGGTCTGTCCTTACTCGAACGCGACGCGCGGCAACATCGACGTGCAGATCAGGCTGGCCTGAAGCCGCCGCAGGGCCCCAGGGCCGCCGGCGGCGATGGCGCCGCGACCGCGGCATCTCTATCATCGGTCGGCCATGCGCCTCGCCCGCTCTCGGACGTGCACGCCAACCTCCCGGCGGTGCGCGGGCTGGACGGCTCCTCGGCCGGCCAGGCCGGTGCCGCCTGGACCCACGCCCAGCTCACGCCCGGCCAGCGCGAGTTCCTGCGCGCGCTGCCCCTCAGTGCGCGCGTGGGCGGGGCGCTGCTGGCGCATGCCAGCGCCGACGACCCGCAGGCCTGGCACTACGTCAGCCATCCCGGACGGGCCTCGGCCAGCCTCGCGGCGGCGCAGGCGGCGGGGCGACTCGCTGGTGCTGGGCGGGCACGTGCACGAGCAGCGGCTGTTCTACGAGGGCCGTGACGGGCGCCTGGCCACCTTCGAGCCGGCGCCGGGGGTGCCCGTGCCGCTGGGGTCGCATCGCCGCTGGCTGGCCACCGTGGGGTCGGTGGGCCAGCCGCGCGACGGCGACGTACGGCGCTGCAGCGCGAGCACCTGGCGCGGCTGCGGCGCTGGGCCGGGGCGCTCGAGCTGCCGAGCCATCCCGTGTCGTTCCACGTGCTGCACGCCGGCGACGTGGCGCAGGCACTGGTCGCCTTTGCCCAGGCCAACCACGCGACCCTTCTCATCCTTGGGAGCGCCACCCACGGGCTGTCGCTGCAGCGGGTGGTGCCCACGGTGCCGGTGCGCGTGGCGATGGCTGCGCCCTGCAGCGTGCTGATGGTCAAGCAGGCACTGCCCGTCTCGGCCTTGCAGGCAGGCCCGGCGCCGCCCGCCGCGCGCCCGCTGCGCTGACAATCGCGGCATGCCGGACCCGCACCCCTACCAGGCGCTCACCCCCGACCTCGTGCTCGACGCGCTGGATGCCATCGGGCTGCGCGGCGATGGCCGCCTGATGGCGCTGAGTTCGTACGAGAACCGCGTCTACCAGCTGGCGCTGGAAGAACCCTTCGAAGGCCACGCCCAGGTCGTCGCCAAGTTCTACCGCCCCGGGCGCTGGAGCGACGAGCAGATCCGCGAGGAGCACGCCTTCGCGCGCGAGCTGGCGCAGGCCGAAGTGCCCGCGGTCGCGCCGCTGGAGGTCCAGGGCAGGCTGCTGCACCACCACGGCGGCTTTGCGTTCAGCGTCAGTCCGCGCCGCGGCGGCCGCACGCCCGAGCTCGACGACGAGGAGGTGCTGGCGTGGATCGGCCGCTTCCTGGCGCGCATCCATTCGGTCGGCGAGCGCCGGCCGTTCGAGCACCGGCCCCGGCTGGACCTGGCCAGCTTCGGCCGCGAGCCGCGCGACTGGCTGCTGCAGCACGAGATCGTTCCGCTCGACGTGCAGGCGTCCTGGCGCGAGGTCTGCGACCAGGCCCTCGATGCGGTGGGCCGGGCGCTGGGCGGGGAGGACGGCAACTACGGACCCGGCTGGCGCCTGCTGCGGCTGCACGGCGACTGCCACCCGGGCAACATCCTCTGGACGCCCGACGAAGGGCCGCACTTCGTCGACCTCGACGACGCGCGCACCGGACCGGCGGTGCAGGACCTGTGGATGCTGCTGTCCGGCGAGCGGGCGCAACGCCAGCGCCAGCTCGGCGCGCTGCTGGACGGCTACGAGCAGCTGCGCGAATTCGACCGCCGCGAGCTGGCGCTGATCGAGCCGCTGCGCACGCTGCGCCTGATCCACTACAGCGCCTGGCTGGGGCGGCGCTGGGACGATCCGGCGTTCCCGGCCGCCTTTCCGTGGTTCGGCAGCAGCGACTACTGGAAGGGGCAGGTGCAGGTGCTGCAAGACCAGCTCGAAGCGATGGCCGAGCCCCCCGTGGTGGCCTGAGGCCACGCGTTCAGGGCACGACTTGCTGAGATGCGCTCGGCGCCGCGGTGCCGGCCGGCGCCGGCAGCACGGGCGCCGGCGCCAAGTGGTTGGCCGGGTCGTAGATCACGGTGCCCGTGCCGACCCCGACCCCCGCCCGCACCGGCCCGCCGCCGATCGGCACGCTGGCGCCGACGCCGACACCGCCGGTCACCTGGCCGCGCTGGTTGACGCCAACGCCGACGCCGACCGGCCCGACGCCGGTTCCCACGCCGACATTGACGCCGCCGGTGCCGCCGCCCACGCCGATCGTGACCGGGCCCACCGGCACGCCGATGCCCACGCCAACGCCCGGCGACGCGCAGCCGGCGAGCGCGGCGCAGGCCAGGGCCACTGCGAGGAGGGATGCCGCTTTCATGCGTCCATTGTGGTTGCCGCGCCGCATCGGCGCTGCCCGCCGGCTCCCCCTGTCGCGGTAGGCGCGGGGCTCAGGCCAGCAGCGCATTGACCCGCTTGACGTACGCAGCCGGGTCGTCCGGCATGCCGCCCTCGGCCAGGAGTGCCTGGTCGAACAGGATCTGCGCCAGGTCGTGGAAGTGGACCGAGCCGTCCAGCTTCCTGACCAGCGGGTGTTCGGGGTTGACTTCCAGCACCGGCTTGGCGTCGGGCACTTGCTGGCCGGCCTGCTTGAGCATGCGCGCCAGCTGCGTGCTCATGCCGCCGTCGCTGACCACCAGGCAGGCCGGCGAGTCGACCAGGCGCGAGGTGACGCGCACGTCCTCGGCCTTGTCCTTGAGCGCCTCCTTCAGCCGGGCCAGCACCGGCTTGAACGCCTCGGCCGCTTCCTCCGCCGCCTTCTTCTCGGCCTCGTCCTGCAGCTTGCCCAGATCGACGGCGCCCTTGGCCACCGACTGCAGCGGCGTGCCGTCGAACTCGTGCAGGTAGTTCAGCGCCCACTCGTCGACCCGGTCGGTCATCAGCAGCACCTCGATGCCCTTCTTGCGGAACACCTCCAGTTGCGGGCTGTTCTTCGCGGCCGCCAGCGTGTCGGCGGTGATGTAGTAGATCGCCTCCTGGCCCTCCTTCATGCGGGCCTTGTAGTCGGCGAAGGAAACGCTCACGGTATCCGACTGCGTGGAGGCGAAGCGCAGCAGCCTGGCCAGCCGCTCGCGGTTGGCGAAGTCCTCGCCCAGGCCCTCCTTGAGCACGGCGCCGAACGCGGCATAGAACTTCGCGTAGCGCGCCTTGTCTTCGGCCGATGCGCTGTCGTCCTTCTCGGCCTTGGCCATGTCCTCCAGCATGGCCAGCACCCGCTTGGTGCTGCCCTCGCGGATCGCGCGAACGTCGCGGCTTTCCTGCAGCAGCTCGCGGCTGACGTTGAGCGGCAGATCGGCCGAATCGATCACGCCGCGGACGAACCGCAGGTACACCGGCATCAGCGCCTCGGCCTCGTCCATGATGAAGACGCGCTTGACATACAGCTTCACGCCGGCGGCCTTGTCGCGGTTCCACAGGTCGAACGGCGCGTGCGCCGGGATGTACAGCAACTGCGTGTACTCGGTCGCGCCTTCCACCCGGTTGTGGCTCCAGGCCAGCGGGTCCTCGTGGTCGTGGCTGGTCTGCTGGTAGAAGGCCTTGTACTGGTCGTCCGTGACGTCCTTCTTCGGCCGGGTCCAGAGCGCGCTGGCCTGGTTGACGGTCTCCCACTCGTCGGTGAGCACCATCTCGCCGCCCTTGTTGTCCTCGCCCTCCTTCCACTCCTCCTTGTGCATCAGGATGGGCAGCGAGATGTGGTCGGAGTACTTGCCGATGATGGACTTGAGCTTCCAGGTCGAGAGGTACTCGCCGGCCTCGTCCTTCAGGTGCAGCGTGATGCTGGTGCCGCGCTGGGCGCGGGTGATCGCCTCGACCTCGAAGTCGCCGGTGCCGGTGCTGGACCAGCGCACACCCTGGTCGGCCGGCAAGCCGGCGCGGCGCGACTCGACCGTGATGCGGTCGGCCACGATGAAGCCGGAGTAGAAGCCCACGCCGAACTGGCCGATCAACTGGGCATCCGCCTTCTGGTCGCCGGTCAGGCGGCCCATGAATTCGCGCGTGCCGCTCTTGGCGATGGTGCCCAGGTTGTCGATCGCTTCCTGCTGCGACAGACCGATGCCGTTGTCAGAGATGGTGATCGTCCGGGCAGCCTTGTCGAAGCTCACCCGCACTTCCAGGTTGGGCGCGTCCTCGTACAGCGCGTTGTCGGCCAGCGCCTCGAAGCGCAGCTTGTCGCAGGCGTCGGAGGCGTTGGAGACCAGCTCGCGCAGGAAGATTTCCGGGTTCGAGTAGAGCGAATGGGTGACCAGGTGCAGGAGCTGGGCAACTTCGGCCTGAAAGGAGAGGGTTTGCTTGTTCTGGGACATGGGAGTCTTCTGGGAGCGGAGAAATCGGAAACGCGAGCACAGCTTGCGGTCGCAGCGGCGATTTTCAAGCGGCACGCTGCGGGGATGGTTTCCCCATTGCTGCAACAGCGCCAGCCGTTGCGCGTGAACTTGTCGACGGGCCGGCGCGGCACCTGCAGGGCGCGCTCGCCAGGGCAGGACGGCGGGTTGTTACAGTGCGCCGCAGTTCACGTCCCCGCCCATGTTCATCGAGCTACCCGCCTTCAGCCTGGATTTGGCCCGACCCGACCGCCCTGCCGACGCCCCTGAACGGCACCAGGCGCTCACCGTGGACCGCCAGCGCGGCGGCAAGCCCAGTTCCGCCCGGATGACACTCTCGGGTGCACGGCGCACGGGCCGGCCCGGGCCCCAGCGCATCTCTGTCAGTGGCAGGGATCCAGAAGCCTTCGCCGCCTTCACGAGCACGCCACGGCCAGGCGAGGTCGAACCCGAGCACGGCAGCACCTGTCTTGTGGCCTTTTCGCTTCATCCGACGACCGGCGACGAGCCGGCGATCAGCGGCTCGGCTGGCCGCTGATCGCCGGCAAAGAGCCGAATATCCGTCCTGAAGTCACTTGATTTGTAACAGCACCCGACAATTTCGTGGAAAAACCACGAGCTTTCGTCGCTAAACCGATGCTTCCGCTGGGATCGAGGTTGCAAAGCCAGTCACGCCTGGTTACATTCAGCTCAACCCATAGGGAATTTCCCTAGGGCTTCTAAGCAGATCAGCAACCTTGCTCAACAGGAGCGTCCTCATGAATCGATCGCACCTTGCTCGCCTGGCGGCGCTCACCCTGGCAGCCGTCGCCTGCGGCCCCAGCCTGGCCGCCGACAACACCACCCTCAACGTCTCGGCCACCGTGCAGGGCGTCTGCAAGCTGTACACCTCGGCCACCGGCGCGGCGCTGGGCGCCGGCACGCTGGCCATGGCCTTCACGCTCGACCCCTCGGTGGGCGGCGCGGCCACCCAGACCACCGACGTCTTCTACAAGTGCACCAGCGGCACGTCCGCCATCGCCATTCAGCTGGCCGGCGCCGGCTCGCCGTATGCCGGCACCCTGACGGGCACCGGAACGGCGCTCGGGAACAGCATTCCCTACTCGATCAGCTGGACCAACCCGGCCACGGCCGGCGCGGGCTTCGCGAGCGATGCGCAGTTCGTCACCCTGACCGGCACGATCGCCGCCGCCGACTACATCGCCAAACTGGCCGGGCCGTACGGTCAGAACGTCCCCCTGACGCTGACGCCGTAACAGCAACCAGCCTGCTGGCTCTGCGCGGGAAAGCACTGACTTTCCGCGTAGCGCGGCGACTGCCATGGCGATCTGCAGTTTCCAGACGGGGGCACGGCTCGCCCTCATGCTCCTGGCCTGTGCCGGCGGCGCCGCCGCCGGCCAGAGCACGACGCTGGCTGTTTCGGCCAACGTGCTGTCCAAGAGCAACTGCAAGTTCGACTCGAATGCGGTCAGCGCGCTGAACTTCAACATCGACCCCTCCTCCGCGAGCGACCTCACGGTTTCCACCACGCGCACGTTCACCTGCAACGGCAGCGCCAACCCGGCTTCGTTCTCGGTGACGGCAAGCAACGGCAACCATGCGAGTGGCGGCACGCGCCGCATGCGGCACGGCGTCACGCTGACCGCCTACCTGCCCTACACACTGTCGTTCTCGCCCGCATCCGGATCGGTCGCCAAGGGCGCATCCAGCACGCTGACGATCAGTGGCACCGTGGCGAGCGCTGACTTCCAACCGGCTCTGCTCGGCAGCTACTCGGATACAGTCACGGTCACCCTGTCTCCCTGAATTGCGTCCGTCGTGACCTTCCTGCATGACACAAGGCGGCGCGTCCGTCGCACCCTCTGGAGCCTGCTTGCCGCGGCCCTCGCGCTGTGCCAGGCGCCGGCATTCGCCGCCGAATTCTCGATCACGCCGATCCGCATCGAACTCAAGCCCGGTGTGATGAGCGAAACCGTCACCGTGATCAACCACGCGGACAAGCCGCTGCGGGTCACGGTCAAGCTCGCGGCCTGGACCCAGGACGAGCAAGGCAAGGACGTCTACACGGACAGCGCCGACCTGGTCTACTTCCCGCGCCAGCTCGACTTGCCGCCGGATTCCAAGCGGCTGGTGCGCGTCGGCTTGAAGACCCCCGCCGGGAGCACCGAGCGCGCTTACCGCCTGTTCGTCGAGGAAATCCCCGAGGTGGCGGCGATCACCCAGCCCCAGGTCAATTTCACCTTCCGCTTCGGTGTGCCGATCTTTCTGCCGCCGGTCCAGCCGCGCGCGCAGTTCGAGGTGCTCGAGCCCAAGCTGTCAGCCGGCCAGTTGTCGATCGGCGTTCGCAACGCCGGCAACCAGCATGTGCGCCTGACCAAGCTGACGATCAGCGACGGCGGCAGCTACCAGCAGGAGCTGGCCGGCTGGTACTCGCTCGCAGGAACGCAGCGCAGCTATGCCGCGAACCTCCCGGCCGACGTGTGCCGCCGGGTCAGGAAGCTGGACATCACGGTGGAAGGAAACGGCTTGCGCGTCGACCGGCAACTGCATGTCGATCCCGGCAGCTGTTCGTGATCCCTCCCCACGGACCGGCACCGCGTCCTTGCCGGGCCGCCAGCGGCCCCGCCCCGTTCCAGCGCGCTGGTTGCTGAATCTGTTGCTGGCGGCGGTCCTGCTGCCGCCGGCCACGGCCCTGTCGCAGGTCGCCGCGCCAGCCAAGGCGGCACAGCCGACGGGCGAAGAAGCGATTCTCACTGTCACGGTCAACGGCATCCCCCGGGGCGAGTTCACCCTCATCAAGCAGGTTGACGACTACTGGCTGGGCGCCGGCGAGGTGCAGCGACTCAACCTGCAGCGCCCACCGCCTCCGGCCCAGGGCGGCTACGTGTCGGTCAAGTCACTGGGCGCGCGCAGCGTCCGCTTCGACGAGGCACAGCTTGCCCTGCACCTGGAGTTCCCGGGCGAGAGCCTGCAGGGCACCCGCATCGACCTGTCCAGCCTGCCCAAGACGGTGCCGCTCAGCGAAGCCCCGCCCAGCCTGATCCTGTCGTACCGGCTGTCCAACCGTTCGGCCATGAGCGCCGGCCGGGAATGGACCGCCATCACGGACCTGAACGTGCGAACCGGACCGCTGCTGCTGCGCCAGGAGCACCGGCTCGACATCGCCGGCAGCCAGCGTCGGCTGGCGCGCGGGCGCACGCAGGCCATCCTCGACCAGCCGGCCGCCGCACGGCGCTGGATTGGCGGCGATGTCGTCTCCACAGCCGGCAACTTCGGCTCGTCCATCACGGCGGCCGGCCTGCTGGTGACGAAGATCTGGAACATGACGCCGGACGCCGTCCGGCAACCGCGCGCAGCCCTGCATGCATCGACCGTGCTTCCAGCGGAAGTCGAACTCAGCGTGGACGGCAGCACCGTCTTTCGCGGCAATGTGGGACCCGGACCGATCGAGCTGGACAACCTGATCCTCCATGGAGGCGCACGCAACCTGCGCCTGACCGTCACCGACGTCGCGGGTCGACGCCAGGTCATCGAGCAGCCGTTCCTGTTTGCCGATTCGGCGCTCGCCAAAGGCGTGCACGATTACAGCTACTTCATCGGCCGGCGCTCGGAGCTTGGCCCGGACTTTCGCTGGCGCTATCGCGAGGGCGCCTGGCAGGCCTTCCATCGCTACGGCGCCACCGACAGCCTCACCGTGTCGGCCGGCGGCGAGGGTAGCCCTGACTTCACGACGGCCGGGGTCGGAGCGACCTTGCGCAGCGACCACGCCGGCTTGCTGTCGCTCGACCTGCTGGGCCAACGACAGCGATCAGGTGGCGCTGCCGGCGGCTGGTCGGCCCGCTACGCCTACCAGACCCCGCGCTTTTCCACCCTGCTGGGCGTGCGCCAGTTCGAGCCCAACTTTCGCAGCTTCGCCATCGGCGCCGGCAGCTTTCCCCGGCGCGAGTGGCTCGCCGCCGCTTCGACCAGCTGGGGGCTGGCGACGCTCGCGGCGGAACTGACCCGGGTGGAGTCGGGGGCCGACTCCCGCTCCATCGGCACCCTGCGGCTGTATGCCAATCTCGACCGCGCGTCCCTCCTCAGTGCGGAGTGGCAGACCACGCGCAGCCGCAGCCAGCAGGATCACCGGCTGGCGCTGGTCTACCGCGCCTTCCTGGATGCCAACAACTGGGCTGGCGGTTCGGCGGAGGTCAGTTCCGGGGCCCACACCGTGACCCTGGAAACCGGACGGCACATCCCCCAGTCGGAAGGCTTTGGCTACCGGGCTGCGCTGAGCAGCACGCACCAGGCAGGGCAGGAAAGCCAGACCGCATCCCTGGCGGGCGCCCTGAACCTGCGCCCGGCGACCCTGGAGCTCGCCACGACGCAGCAGACCGGTGGCCGCGGATTCTCCGAGTTCGCCCTGTCGGGGTCGCTCGTCGCCGTCGATGGCGAGATCGGATTGACCCGCAGCGTGCACGACAGCTTCATCCTGGCTCGGCTCGGTGCGCCGCAACCGGGCATCCAGGTGATGTTGAACAACCAGGTGCAGGGCACGACCGACGACAAGGGGCGCGTGTTCATCCCCAACGTGGGCGCCTTCGATCGCCAGGAAGTGTCGGTCAACGACCGCCAGATCCCGATGACCTATCAGCTCGGCCATCGGGTCCAGCCGATTGCGCCGCCCTATCGCAGCGGCCTGCTCGTGGACTTCAAACTGCGCCGCATGCACGCGCTGGTGGGGATAGCCCGGCGCGCCCAACCTCAGGCTCCCGTGGCCTCGGCAAGCTGGTCCATGACGGCTCCCTCGGGCAAGGACGTGCTGATCGAGACCACTTCGACCGGCGACTTCTACCTGGAAGACGTCGAGGCCGGCACCTACCGGGGCACGCTGGAGGTCGACGAAAGCCGCTACGCTTGCCGCCTGACTGTGCCCGAGTTCGACGAACCGATTTATGAATCTGCGGAAGGCATCCTCTGTGAACAGGTTCGATAGATGGCTGCTGCTGGCGCTCGCACTGCCATGCGGCATCGCCCAGGCGCAGACCGTGTGCCGCTTCGACACCTCCGGCAGCCTCGGTTTCGGCGTTTACGACGTGCTTGCCACTACCCCACGCGACTCGCAGACAGATATCCACGTCACCTGCAATCGCGACAGCGGGCCCGCCAACATCAGCCTGACGATCGGGCTGGGGCCGGGCACCAACAGCACGTCGACCAGTTCCCGCAAGCTGGTGTCCGCCACCGGGACCACGCCGCTCAGCTACGAACTGTTCCAGGACAACGCGCGCACGATCCACTGGGGCAACAGTGCGGCAATCGATGCCGCCACCCGCACGCAGTTCATCCCGAACAAGACGCCGACAGCGGTCTTGTTCACCGTGTATGGCCGCATTCCCCCCCGGCAGGACGCGGTGGCCGGCACCTACGCCGATTCGGTGCAGGTGAACCTGACGCCCTGAGGCCTGTCACTCCTCAGTTCGCGACGGCCACCTGGGCGGGCCACCGGTAGCGGCCGGGTGCGACCGACCCGGCGAGCCAGACCCGGAAGCGCAGCTCGACCTGCAACTGCCCCGGGCTCGGGGTCAGCAGCACTTGACCGCCTTCCGGGCCGAGGTGAAGCGCCGCAGGCAGTCCCTGGACGTCCATGCCCGAGACCCATTCACCCTCCAAGGTGAAGCGCAGCATCAGGGCACGCAGGCTGTTGCTGCGCACTGTGAGCGACAGGGGCGCCGGCACGTCCACGTAGCCACGCGAGACGTCGCCGGTGCTGATCTCCAGCGCTGTCGGTTGCGAGCGAAGTTCGATGCTGGCGCTAGGCAGCAGCACGGCGCTGACGCCCAGGGTGGCCGCCCAGCCCGGAGCGCCGAACCCCATGGCCGCTGCCAGTGCCACGCAAAGCGCAACCCGCCGCACCCGCTTCCCCTGTCATGATCCTGATCGGGACCATGCTAGGAAGCCCGCCATGGGCGAGCGTAGGGAGATGGGCCGAGCCCATGCGGTGATTTCCCCGGCAGCTCGTAAGCCAACGACCTAGGCGACCGAAGCGTCAGAACGTCTCGCCTTCCCCCAAGTACCGCCACATCCCCAGCGGCAACTCCCCCAGCCGCACGCGCCCGATGCGCACGCGCTTGAGGCCGACCACCTTCAAGCCGACCAGCTCGCACATGCGCCGGATCTGGCGCTTGCGGCCTTCGGTCAGGACGAAGCGCAGCTGCTCGGGGTTCTGCCATTCCACGCCGGCCGGCTTGAGCGCGCGGCCGTCGAGCGACAGGCCGTGGCGCAGGCGCGCCAGTTGCGCGGCCGGGAACGCCGCCTGCACGTCGCGCGCCACCTCGCCGTAGCTCACGCGCACCAGGTACTCCTTGTCGATGGTGGAGTCCTCGCCGATCAGCTGGCGCGCCACGCGGCCGTCCTGCGTCAGCACCAGCAGGCCGGTCGAGTCGATGTCGAGCCGGCCGGCCGGCGCCAGGCCGCGCAACTGCGCCGGCGCGAAGCGGTGCGCTGAGCGGTCGCCGCTCCAGTGGCTGCGCGCCTGCACCAGCGCGGCCGCCGGCTGGTAGCCATCCTCGGCCTGGCCGCTGACGTAGCCCACCGGCTTGTGCAGCAGGATGGTGACCTGCTGCTGCTGCTGGCCGCGCGCGCGCGGGTCGACCTCGATGCGCGCCTGCGGCCCCACCTGCAGGCCCATCGGCGCGACCTGGCCATCGACGCGCACCCAGCCGCGCCCGATCCAGTCGTCGGCTTCGCGGCGGGAGCACAGGCCGAGTTCGGCCATGCGCTTGTTCAGTCGGGTGGTGGCGGGGCCGGTGGCGTCGGGCATGGGGCCGCGATTATCGGGTGGCCGCCGGCGCGCCACGGCCGCTGCTGCGCAGGGCCTCCAGATCCAGGATGCGCACGCCGCCGTACTCGATGCGGATGGCGCCCTGCGCCTGCAGCTCGCCCAGCGCCTCGTTGACCCGCTGCCTGGACAGGCCGACCAGGTAGGCCAGTTCCTGCTGCGTGATGCGCAGCAGCTCGCCGACGCCGGGGTACAGCACCGGGTTGAACAGCGCGGCCAGGCTGCGCGCCACCCGCAGTTCGGGGCTGGCCATGCGGTCGATCTCCAGCGCCGCGATGAACTGCGCGAGCCGCTCGTTCAGCTGGTTCATCACGAAGCGGTTGAAGCCGATCGAATGGTCCAGCAGCCAGTGGAAGGTGTCGACCGGCAGCCCGGCCACCACGCTGTTGCGCAGCGGCTGAATGTTGTAGCGGTAGTCCTCGCGCTTGAGGGCGGTCCCCTCGCCGAACCAGCCGCCGGGCGGCACCCCGGTGAAGGTCATGGTCTGGCCCTGCTCGCTGTCGGTGCTCATCTTCAGCAGGCCCTCGATCACGCCGAACCAGTAGGTCACCGGGCGGCCGACGCGGCAGACGAAATCGCCGGGCCGGGCATCTCCCACCGTGATCTGGCTGACCGCCCGCTCGTACTCCGGCGCCTGCAGCAGATGCAGCCAGGGAATGCCGGCCAGTTCGGCAGGCGTGGGGCGCCGGCGGCGCTGGTGCAGCGGGAGCTGGTCGGCCTTCATGCGGGAAAACACCCTCAAGGGAATTCCCGGAAATTGTCGTTGCAAAGACAAGCCGGCGTCAAAGTGGCTTCTACCATTCGCGCCATTCAGCCCGGCATCCGCCGGTGCGAGGACCCGGATGGACACCACCTTCCCCCGCCTGCTGCTCCAGCACGCCGCCCAGCGCCCGGCCGCGCCGGCCATGCGCGAGAAGGAATACGGCATCTGGCAAAGCTTCGACTGGTCGGCGCTGGCGCGGCTGGTCGAGCACCTCGCCTGCGGCCTGCACGAAGCCGGGCTGCGCCGTGGCGAGCACATGGTCGTGATCGGCGCCAACCGCCCGCGCCTGTACGCCACCATGCTGGCCGCGCAGTCGCTCGGCGCCATCCCGGTGCCGCTGTACCAGGACGCGGCGGCCGCCGAGTGCGTGTTTCCCATCACCAATGCCGAGGTGCGCTTCGCCTTTGCCGAGGACCAGGAGCAGGTCGACAAGCTGCTGGAGATCCGCCCGCAGTGCCCGCTGCTGCAGGCGATCTGGTACGACGACCCGCGCGGCTTGCGCAACTACACCGAGCCGGGCCTGGCCTCGCTCGACCAGCTGGCGCAGGCCGGCGAAGCGTTCGCGAGTCGCCACCCCGGCTTCTTCAAGGCCGAGGTGGACCGGGCCACGCCCGACGACGTGGCCTCGATGTTCTTCACCTCCGGCACCACCGGCAACCCGAAAGGCGTGGTGCACACGCACCGCACGCTGCTCGACCGCGCCAAGGCCGGCGCCGACTTCGACAGGCTGACCGAACGCGAGGAGGTGCTGGCCTACCTGCCGCCGGCCTGGATCGGCCAGAACATCTTCAGCTATGCCCAGTGGCTGGCCTGCGGCTACGTGGTCAACTGCCCGGAGTCGGGCAGCACGGTGATGATCGACCTCAAGGAGATCGGCCCCACCTACTACTTCGCGCCGCCGCGCGTGTTCGAGGGCCTGCTGACCACGGTGATGATCCGCATGGAGGATGCCGGCGCGCTCAAGCGGAGCATGTTCCACGCCTTCATGAAGCTGGCGCGCCGGGTCGGCCCGGCGCTGATGGACCGCCAGCCGGTCGGGCTGGCCGACCGGCTGCTGTACCGGCTGGGCGACGCCATGGTCTACGGCCCGTTGCGCAACAACCTGGGCTTCTCGCGGGTGCGCGTGGCCTACACGGCCGGCGAGGCGATCGGGCCCGACCTGTTCAGCTTCTACCGCTCGATCGGCATCAACCTCAAGCAGCTGTACGGCTCCACCGAGACCGCGGTGTTCGTCTGCCTGCAGCCGGACGACCAGGCCCGGGCCGACACCGTGGGCGTGCCGATCCAGGGCGTGGAGATCAAGGTGGCCGACAACGGCGAGATCCTGGTGCGCTCGCCCGGGCTGCTCAAGGGCTACTACAAGAACCCGCAGGCCACGGCCGAGGTGCTGACCAACGACGGCTGGTACCACACCAGCGACGCCGGCTTCATCGACGGCCAGGGCCACCTGAAGATCATCGACCGCGTCAAGGACGTCGGCCGCATCAAGGGCGGTGCCAGCGACGGCGCCATGTTCGCGCCCAAGTACGTGGAGAACAAGCTCAAGTTCTTCCCGCACATCAAGGAAGCGGTGGCCTACGGCGACGGCCGCGAGAAGGTCTGCGTGATGGTCAACATCGACTTCGAGGCGGTGGGCAACTGGGCCGAGCGGCGCAACCTGCCCTACGCCGGCTACACCGACCTGGCGCAAAAGCCCGAGGTGTACGGCCTGATCAAGGAATGCGTCGAGAAGGTCAACGCCGACCTCGCGGCCGACGAGAAGCTGGCCGGCTCGCAGATCAGCCGCTTCCTGGTGCTGCACAAGGAGCTGGACGCCGACGACGGCGAGCTGACCCGAACCAACAAGGTCCGCCGCGGCTTCATCGCCGAGAAGTACCAGGCGCTGGTGGACGCCCTGTACGCCGGCAGGACCGAACAGTACGTGGAGACGCAGGTGAAATTCGAGGACGGCCGCACCGGCAAGGTGAGCGCGACGCTGAAGATCGCGGACGCGCGCACCTTCGAGCCGGTCCAGGTGGCGGCATGAACATGATGACCGACGTGGCGTCCGTGCTGGTGCAGGAACAGGAGCCCGAGCAGGCCGCCGCCCCGGCGCGCAAGCTCGGCGACGTGATCCTCGAGGTGCGCAACATCTCGCTGTCGTTCGGCGGGGTGAAGGCGCTGACCGACATCTCGTTCGACGTCCGCGAGCACGAGATCCGCGCCATCATCGGCCCCAACGGCGCCGGCAAGAGCTCCATGCTCAACTGCATCAACGGCGTGTACCAGCCACAGCAGGGCAGCATCACCTTCCGCGGCCGGACCTTCAGCCACATGAAAAGCCGGCAGGTGGCGGAGATGGGCTTTGCCCGCACCTTCCAGAACCTGGCCCTGTTCAAGGGCATGAGCGTGCTGGACAACATCATGACCGGCCGCAACCTGCGCATCCGCAGCAACCTGCTGCTGCAGGCGCTGCGCATCGGGCCGGCCGAGCGCGAGGAGATCCGCCACCGCGAGTACGTCGAGCGGATCATCGACTTCCTGGAGATCCAGGCGTACCGCAAGACCCCGGTGGGCCAGCTGCCCTACGGCCTGCAAAAGCGCGTCGACCTCGGCCGCGCGCTGGCGATGGAGCCGCAGGTGCTGCTGCTGGACGAGCCGATGGCCGGCATGAACCTGGAGGAAAAGCAGGACATGTGCCGCTTCGTGCTGGACGTGAATGACGAGTTCGGCACCACGGTGGTGCTGATCGAGCACGACATGGGGGTGGTGATGGACATCTCCGACCGCGTGGTGGTGCTGGACTACGGCAAGAAGATCGGCGATGGCGCGCCCGACGAAGTGCGCAGCAACCCCGACGTGATCAACGCCTACCTGGGCACCGCGCATTAAGGGAACCGAGACGCAATGGGATTCTTCCTCGAGACCCTGCTGGGCGGCCTGATGGCCGGCATGCTGTATTCGCTGGTGGCGCTGGGCTTCGTGCTCATCTTCAAGGCCTCCGGCGTCTTCAACTTCGCCCAGGGCGCGATGGTGCTGTTCGGCGCCCTGGCCATGGCGCGCTTTGCCGAATGGATCCCGGGCTGGACCGGCATCGAGAGCAAGCTGGTCGCCAACGTGGCGGCGTTCATGGTGGCCGGGGCCATCATGTTCGCGGTGGCCTGGCTGGTGGAGCGGCTGGTGCTGCGCCACCTGGTCAACCAAGAAGCGGCCACCCTGCTGATGGCGACGCTGGGCATCGCCTACTTTCTGGAGGGCGTCGGCCAGACGCTGTTCGGCAGCAACATCTACAAGATCGACATCGGCATGCCCAAGGATCCGGTGATCGCGTTCGACCAGGTGTTCGAGGGCGGCATCCTGATCAACAAGGAAGACCTGATCGCCGCTCTGATCGCCGCCGCGCTGGTGGCGCTGCTGACGGTGTTCTTCCAGAAGACCTCGACCGGCCGGGCGCTGCGCGCGGTGGCCGACGACCACCAGGCGGCCCAGTCGATCGGCATTCCGCTGTCGCGCATCTGGGTCATCGTCTGGTGCGTGGCCGGCATCGTGGCCCTGGTGGCCGGGATGATCTGGGGCAGCAAGCTGGGCGTGCAGTTCTCGCTGACCACGGTGGCGCTGCGCGCACTGCCGGTGCTGATCCTGGGCGGGCTGACCTCGGTGCCGGGCGCCATCATCGGCGGGCTGATCATCGGCGTCGGCGAGAAGCTGTCCGAGGTCTACATCGGCCCGCTGGTGGGCGGCGGCATCGAGATCTGGTTCGCCTACGTGCTGGCCCTGGGCTTCCTGCTGATCCGCCCGCAGGGGCTGTTCGGCGAAAAGATCATCGATCGAGTGTGACGGCCGGAGTTCGAGCCATGCTTTACAGAGAAAACGGCCAGTTCAAGACCAGCTACCGCGCCGACCAGCAGATCTTCCCGATCCAGCAGGACCGCATCTTCATCGGCCTGCTGCTGGCGGTGGCCTTCGTCGTGGTGCCGGGGCTGGCCAGCGACTACCTGTTCCGCGCCATCCTGATCCCGTTCCTGATCATGGCGCTGGCGGCGCTGGGCGTGAACATCCTGGTCGGCTACTGCGGCCAGATCTCGCTCGGCTCGGGCGCCTTCATGGCGGTGGGCGCCTACGGCGCCTACAACTTCTTCGTGCGCATCCCCGGCATGCCGCTGGTGCCGGCGATCCTGCTCGGCGGACTGTGCGCCACCGCCTTCGGCATCCTGTTCGGCCTGCCCAGCCTGCGCGTCAAGGGCCTGTACCTCGCGGTGGCCACGCTGGCGGCGCAGTTCTTCTCCGACTGGATGTTCCTGCGGGTGAAGTGGCTGCTGAACGACTCGCCCTCCGGTTCGGTCGGCGTGACCAACCTGCAGGTGCTGGGCTGGCCGATCGACAGCGCGGCGAGCCGGTACTGGTTCTGCCTGGTGTTCCTGGTGGTCATGGCCCTGCTCGCCAAGAACCTGGTGCGCAGCGCCATCGGCCGCGAATGGATGGCCATCCGCGACATGGACGTCGCCGCCGCGGTGATCGGCATCCGCCCGATGTACGCCAAGCTCAGCGCGTTCGCGGTCAGCTCCTTCGTCGTCGGCGTGGCCGGCGCGCTGTGGGCCTTCGTCTACCTCGGCACCTGGGAGCCGGCCGCGTTCTCGGTGGACCTGTCGTTCCGCCTGCTGTTCATGGTGATCATCGGCGGTCTGGGCTCGATCATGGGCGCCTTCTTCGGCGCGGCCTTCATCGTGGTGCTGCCGATCGTGCTCAACCAGGTGCTGCCGCTGCTCGCATCGCTGGTCGGCGTCGAGTTCTCGACCACCGCCGTGTCGCATGCCGAACTGATGATCTTCGGCGCGCTGATCGTCTGGTTCCTGGCGGTGGAGCCGCACGGCCTGGCCCGGCTGTGGTCCACCGGCAAGCAGAAGTTGCGGCTGTGGCCCTTCCCCCATTGATCGCGCGGATGCAAGCCAACGCCTTGCTCGCATTCACCGATGCGCCGGCAATCCGTCCCGGTTCCACTGACGCTTCCCGTTCGCTTCACCTCAGAAGGAGACATCCCATGAAGCTTCGTTCCCTCCTCGCGGCCGCCCTCGTGGCCGGCACCGCGCTGGCTTCGGCCCCCGCGGCGATCGCCCAGGCCAAGGAGCAGTTCTTCCCGCTGCTGTCCTACCGCACCGGGCCCTACGCGCCCAACGGCACGCCCTGGGCCAACGGCAAGCAGGACTACCTGAAGATGGTGATGGCGCGCGACGGCGGCATCAACGGCGTCAAGCTCACCTGGGAAGAGTGCGAGACCGGCTACGCGACCGACCGTGGCGTCGAGTGCTACGAGCGCCTCAAGAGCCGCCCGGGCGTGACGCTGTTCGACCCGCAGTCCACCGGCATCACCTTCGCGCTGACCGACAAGGCCCTGCACGACAAGATCCCGCTGCTCACGCTGGGATACGGCCTGTCGATCTCGGCCGACGGCATGGCGTTCCCCTGGAACTTCGAGCTCATGGGCAGCTACTGGACCGGTGCCGACATCCTGGTGCAGCACCTGGGCAAGAAGGAAGGCGGGCTGGACAAGCTCAAGGGCAAGAAGATCGCCCTCGTCTACCACGACTCGCCGTTCGGCAAGGAGCCGATTCCGCTGCTGCAGGAGCGCGCGCGCATGCACGGCTTCGACCTGTCGCTGATTCCGGTCACCGCCCCTGGCGTGGAGCAGAAGGCCGCGTGGCTGCAGGTGCGCCAGCAGCGTCCGGATTACGTGTTCCTCTGGGGCTGGGGCGTGATGAACTCCACCGCCCTGAAGGAAGCGCAGGCCACCGGCTACCCGCGCGAGAAGATGTACGGCGTGTGGTGGGCCGGGGCCGAGCCTGACGTCAAGGACGTGGGCGCGGGCGCCAAGGGCTACAACGCGCTGGCGCTCAACCCCAGCAGCCAGCAACCCAAGGTGATCCAGGACATCCTGAAGTACGTGCACGACAAGGGCCAGGGCACCGGGCCGAAGGATGAAGTCGGCCACGTGCTGTACACCCGCGGCGTGATCATCCAGATGCTCAGCCACGAAGCGGTGCGGCGCGCGCAGGAGCGTTTCGGCAAGGGCAAGGTGATGACCCCCGAGCAGGTGCGCTGGGGCCTGGAGAACCTGAACCTCGACCAGAAGCGGCTCGACGCGCTCGGCTTCAATGGCGTGATGCGGCCGCTGTCCACCAGCTGCACCGACCACCAGGGCTCCACCTGGGCCCGCATCCACACCTGGGACGGCAGCAAGTGGAACTTCTCGAGCGACTGGTACCAGGCCGACGAGCAGATCCTCAAGCCGATGGTCAAGGCCGGCGCCGAGAAGTACCTCGCCGACAAGAAGCTCCAGCGCCGCAATGCGTCGGAGTGCCAGTCCGCGGGCTGACGGCGACGTACCGTTCCCCTCCCGCCCGGCGGGATGGGGGAGCGCGGCGGCTCTGGTGAGCCGCCAATCGAAAGGCCCGGCGCCTTTCGATTGGTGAAGACAACATGGCCACATCCAACATCGTTCTGAACGTCAACGGCATCGAGGTCATCTACAACCACGTGATCCTGGTGCTCAAGGGCGTCTCGCTGCAGGTGCCCGAGGGCGGCATCGTCGCCCTGCTGGGCGGCAACGGTGCCGGCAAGACCACCACGCTGCGCGCCGTCTCCAACCTGCTCAAGGGCGAGCGCGGCGAGGTGACCAAGGGATCGATCGAGCTGCGGGGCGAGCGCATCGAGAACCTGTCGCCGGCCGAGCTGGTGCGGCGCGGCGTGGTGCAGGTGATGGAGGGGCGCCACTGCTTCGCCCACCTGACCATCGAGGAGAACCTGCTGACCGGCGCCTACACGCGCGCCAGCAAGTCCGAGGTCGCAGCCAACCTGGAGAAGGTCTATGCCTACTTCCCGCGCCTGAAGACGCGGCGGACCTCGCAGGCGGCCTACACCTCGGGCGGCGAGCAGCAGATGTGCGCCATCGGCCGGGCGCTGATGGCCAATCCGCGCATGGTGCTGCTGGACGAGCCCTCGATGGGCCTGGCGCCGCAGATCGTCGAGGAGGTGTTCGAGATCGTGAAGGACCTCAACGCCAAGGAAGGGGTCACCTTCCTGCTGGCCGAGCAGAACACCAACATGGCGCTGAAGTACTCCAGCTACGGCTACATCCTGGAGAGCGGCCGCATCGTCATGGACGGCCCGGCCCAGGAGCTGGCGCGCAACGAGGACGTCAAGGAGTTCTACCTGGGCATGGGCGGCGGCGAGCGCAAGAGCTTCCGCGACGTCAAGAGCTACAAGCGGCGCAAGCGCTGGCTGGCATGACTCCCCCCCGAAGCGCCTTCGGCGCCTCCCCCCAAAGGGGGCGCCACCAGCGGCCCGGCGGAGCCGGTTCCGCGGTGGCACTGGAAGGCGGCCGCGGGCATCGCTGCCGTGCAGGTGGCGTGCCGGCAGTGGAGAACCGAGAGCAAGGACGTATTCGATGAGCGAGTTCTTCGACGCGCTGGAAACGCGCGATCCGGCCGAGCGCGAGGCGGCGCTGCTGCGGGCGCTGCCGCGCCAGGTCGCGCATGCGCAGCGGGCATCGGCGGCCCTGGCGCAAATCCTGGACGGCGTGGATGCCGCCGCCGTCACTTCGCGCGCGGCGCTGGCGCGGCTGCCGGTCACGCGCAAGCACGAGCTGCTCGAGCGCCAGCGCGCCCAGGTCGCGAGCGATCCGTTCGGCGGCTTCTCGGCGCTGGTGCGCGGGCCGGCCATGCCGCGCGTGTTCTCGTCGCCCGGCCCGATCTACGAACCGGAGGGCGGCACCCGCGACTACTGGCGCACCGGCCGCGCCCTGTTCGCCGCCGGCTTTCGCTCCGGCGACCTGGTGCACAACGCCTTCAGCTACCACATGACGCCGGGCGCCTTCATCATGGAAGCGGGCGCGCATGCGGTGGGCTGCACGGTGTTCCCGGCCGGCATCGGCCAGACCGAGCAGCAGCTGCAGGCGATCGCCGAACTGCGTCCCAACGGATACACCGGCACGCCGAGCTTCCTGCGGATCCTGGTGGAGAAGGCGCAGGAGGCCGGCGCCGACATCGGCAGCCTGCGCAAGGCACTGACCGGCGGCGAGGCCCTGCCGGCCAGCCTGCGCGACTGGTTCGCCGAGCGTGGCGTCGACGTCTATCAGAGCTACGCCACGGCCGACATCGGCCTGATCGCCTACGAGACCCCGCCCCGCGAGGGGCTGGTGCTGAGCGAGGACATCCTGGTCGAGATCGTGCGCCCCGGCACCGGCGACCCGGTGGCCGAAGGCGAGGTCGGCGAGGTGGTGGTGACCACGCTCAACCCGGCCTACCCGCTGGTGCGCTTCGGCACCGGCGACCTGTCGGCCCTGATGCCGGGCGCCTGCCCGAGCGGGCGCACCAACGCGCGCATCCGGGGCTGGCTGGGTCGCGCCGATCAGACCACCAAGGTGCGCGGCATGTTCGTTCACCCGGCCCAAGTCGCCGAGATCGCGCGCCGTTTCCCCGAGGTCGTCAAGGCGCGGCTGGTGGTCAGCGGCGAGATGGCCAACGACCGGATGACGCTCAAGGTCGAAGCGGCCGCGTGGCCGCAAGGCCTGGACGCGCGCATCGCCGAAGCGATCCGCGACGTCACCAAGCTGCGCGGCGAAGTCGAGTGCCTGGCACCCGGCGCGCTGCCGAACGACGGCAAGGTGATCGAGGATGCCCGCAGCTACCGGTAGCGCGCCGGCCCGCTTTGACGGGCATCAAGCACCGGCGTGGATTCGGGGTTTTCCATCAGGCGACGCTAAGTAATTTCCGCGATGGGCCCGGCAAGACCGCTGCCTATCATGGCGACTCTCTCAGAGGAGCATTCATGAAGCTGCTTTACAAGACCGCTCTGCCGATGGCGCTGCTGGCCGTTGCCGCCACCGCCGGTGCCCAGGACTTCCCGGGCTCCAAGCCCATCACCATCGTCGTGCCGTTCGCCGCCGGCGGACCCACCGACCTGGTGGCACGCCAGCTGGCCGAAGCCATGCGCAAGCCCCTGGGCGGCGCGACGATCCTGGTCGACAACGCAGCCGGCGCCGGCGGCACCATCGGCGCCAACAAGGTCGCCAAGGCTTCGGCCGACGGCCACACGGTGCTGCTCCACCACATCGGCGTCGCGACCGCGCCCGCCCTGTACCGCAACCTGCCGTACAAGACGCTGGACGACTTCGAGTACGTCGGCATGGTCAACGAAGTGCCCATGACCGTGATCGGCCGCCCCACCCTGCCGGCCAACAACTACGCCGAGCTGACCAAGTGGCTGGAGGCCAACAAGGGCAAGGTCAACCTGGCCAACGCCGGTCTGGGCGCCGCCTCGCACCTGTGCGGCCTGCTGTTCCAGAGCTCGCTGAAGATGGAGATGACCACCGTGCCGTACAAGGGCACCGGCCCGGCCATGACCGACCTGATCGGCGGCCAGGTGGACCTGATGTGCGACCAGACGACCAACACCAGCTCGCAGATCGAGGGCAAGAAGGTCAAGGCGTTCGCCGTCACCACCCGCCAGCGCCTGGCCACCCCGGCGCTGAAGGACCTGCCGACGATGCAGGAAGTCGGCTACAAGGACTTCGAAGTGAACGTCTTCCACGGCCTGTACGCCCCCAAGGGCGTGCCGGCGGCGGCCCTCAAGAAGCTGAACGACGCGCTGAAGGTCGCCCTGAAGGACCCGGACTTCGTGCGCCGCCAGAACGAACTGGGCGCGGTGATCGTCTCCGACAAGCGCGTCGAGCCGGCCGAGCACAAGAAGTTCATCGCCGCCGAAATCAACAAGTGGACCCCGGTGATCCGTGCCGCCGGCGTGTACGCCGACTGACGCGGGCCGACGCTCGCACCTGCAAGCCGCCTTCGGGCGGCTTTTTCATGCTCGCGCCTGCGAGGCCGGCTCCGCCGGCTTTTCACGCTGCGCCTGAATGTCGACTTCGCCGGCTTTTCATGCTGCGCCTGAAAGCCGCCTTCGGGCGGCTTTTGCATGGGCGCTGCGTTCTGCTGTTTGGCCGTTCGGGCCGAGGTCGCGTCGGCGGGGCCGCGGTGGCATCATGCCGATGCCAGATAACTTCACACCAACAGGAGACAAGCCATGATCCCGACCCGTCTTTTGCGCCGCCGCGTGCTGGCGCTGGCCGCCGCCGGCGCCGCAACCCTCGCCCTGCCGGCCTGGTCGCAGTCCGGCTGGCCCGCCAAGCCGGTGCGCATCGTGGTGCCGTTCGCGCCGGGCGGCACCACCGACATCCTGGCGCGCGCGGTCGCGGTCGAATTGACCAAGGCCTTCAACCAGTCGTTCGTGGTCGAGAACAAGCCGGGTGCGGGCGGCAACATCGGGGCCGACCTGGTGGCCAAGTCGGCGCCCGACGGCTACACGCTGCTGATGGGAACGGTCGGCACCCAGAGCATCAACAAGTGGCTGTACAGCCGCATGCCGTTCGATCCGCAGAAGGACTTCACCCCGGTCACGATGGTGGCGGCCGTGCCCAACGTGATGGTGGTGCCGGTGGAAAAGGCGCGGGCCAACAACATCAACAGCGTGGCCGATTTCATCCGCTACGCGAAGGCCCATCCGGGCAAGCTGAACATGGCGTCCAGCGGCAACGGCACCTCGATCCACCTGGCCGGCGAGCTGTTCAAGTCCATGACCGGCACCTACATGACGCACTTCCCGTATGGCGGCTCCGGCCCCGCGCTGATGGCGCTGATCGGCGGCGACATGGACGTGATGTTCGACAACCTGCCGGCGTCGATGCCGCACATCAAGGCCGGCAAGCTCAAGGCGCTGGCGGTGACCAGCGCCCAGCCGTCGGCGGCGTTGCCCGGCGTCCCCACGGTCGAGCAGGCCGGCAACCTCAAGGGCTACGAAGCCAGCTCCTGGTTCGGCCTGCTCGGCCCGGCCGGACTGCCCCCGGAGATCGCCAACCGCATCCAGCAGGAAGTGGCCAAGGCGCTGAACGCGCCCGACCTCAAGGAAAAACTGCTGGCGCAGGGCGCCATTCCCAGCGGCAACACCCCGCAGCAATTCGCGGCGCACATCGACGCCGAACTGAAGAAGTGGCAGCCGGTGGTCAAGGCCTCCGGAGCCAAGGTGGATTGACCCCGGCAGTGCGCACCTGACCCCAATTTCGCCCGCGGCGCGCGGGCGCTTCCGTTCGCGCGGAATAACATGCAGCGCGAACACCCCTCGGGCGAGGATCGGGCTTTGCCGGTCCTCGCCCGACTGACTAGAGCACTCGGGAAGCGCGCAACGTTTTCCGAGTGGATGTCACACGCCCCACACGATGTCCTTGCCGGCCTTCTCGCAGCGCTTGAGCATGTCGATGAACGGCAGCGCGCGCTGGCGCAGGGAGACTTCGGCAAAGGTCGGCGGCACCTGGCCCTTGGCCCGGGCTTCGTCGACCAGCGCCTGCTGCTCGGCTTCCTCCCGGGCGATCGCCGCCTCCAGCGCGGCGATGGCGCCGGGCATCTGCGGCGGCTCGATGATGCCCTGGGGGCCGGGCTCCTTGCCGATGATTTCCAGCACCCGGCGCCCATTGGGCTCGAGCATGATCAGGTCGCCGGCGGCCTTGCTTTTGAACTTGTAGAGCATCAGTGGGCGTAGATGTAGGCGCGGTTGAACGGATAGGCCGATTGTGAGCCGCGCAGGGAGCCGGTCTCCAGCCTGCCGTCGGGCCGCGCCGCCAGCACCTGGTGCAGCGAGATCCAGCCCTGCTCGAAACTCATCGCGCAGCCGGCCAGGTACAGCCGGTAGGCACGCAGCACCTTGCCCGCGTTGCGGACGCTGCCGGTCGTCTCCAGCACGCGGCTGGCCTCGTCCAGCCGCTCTTCCAGCGCATCCGACCAGGCCCACAGCGTGCGCGCGTAGTGCGGCCGCAGGTTCTCGGCATCGACCATCTCCAGCCCGGCCAGCGCCAGCTCGCGCAGCACGTGGCTGACGTGCAGCAGTTCGCCGCCCGGGAAGATGTACTTGCCGATGAAGTCGCCCATGCCGGCGCCCAGCTGCGAGGTGGCGACGCCGCCGGCGGTGATGCCGTGGTTCATCACCAGGCCGCCCGGCGCGAGCAGCCGCTGCACCTTGCCGAAGTACACCGGCATGTTGGCGCTGCCCACGTGCTCGAACATGCCGACCGAGGCGATCTTGTCGTAGCTGTGCCCTTCGTCGAGTTCGCGGTAGTCGCGCAACTCCATGCGCACCCGGCCGGCCAGGCCCTTTTCCGCGATCAGGCGGTTGACGTGGGCATGCTGGTTCTTCGACAGCGTGATGCCGGTGGCGTCCACGCCGTAGTGCTCGGCCGCCCACAGCAGCAAGCCGCCCCAGCCGGCGCCGATGTCGAGGAAGCGCTCGCCGCTGCGCAGCATCAGCTTGCGGCAGATGTGGTCGAGCTTGGCTTCCTGCGCCTGCGCCAGCGACAGGCCGGCGTCGCGGTAGTAGGCGCAGGAGTACACGCGCCGCGGATCCAGCCAGAGCGCGTAGAAGTCGTCCGAGACGTCGTAGTGGAACTGGATCTTTTCAGCGTCCTTCTGCGGCGAGGCGTGCGCCGCCAGCGACCGGGCGTGGCGCACCATCTGGGTCCACCAGCCGGTGTCGCTGCCCACCGGGCTGCCGGGCAGCAGGTGGGCAGCGGCCGCCATCAGGTCGCGCATGCGGCCCTGCACCTCGACCCGGCCCTCCACGATGTCCTCGGCCAGCTTGCCGATCTGGCCGGCGGCCAGCACCGCCACGGCGGACCAGTCCGACAGGGTCAGCGTCACGGATGGTTGGACCGCGCCGAGACGCCTGCCACCGGGCAGGACCAGCGCGACGGCAACGGGCAGCGCCTCGACTTGCGCCGCGATCTTTCGCTCCAGGGGTTCCATGGGCAACCGCTCCAGGGGAGTTGGCGTAGGCAAATTCTTGCCACCCCATCGGGCCGGGGTCAACTGCTCAGCTGTAGGACAGCTTCGCTTCTTTCCATTGACAGCAATTGCTTGAGGCTTAAACTATTTAAACCTTCACTCCTTCGACACGCCCCATGGACATGGAAGCGCGGGCGCACAGCGAGCACCCCGAGGCGCTGCGGCTGTGGCTGCGCCTGCTGACCTGCACCCAACTGGTGGAAAAGCAGTTGCGCACCCGCCTGCGCGAGCGCTTCGACACCACGCTGCCGCGCTTCGACCTGATGGCGCAGCTCGAGCGCGCGCCCGAAGGGCTGAAGATGAACGAGCTGTCGCGCCGCATGATGGTCACCGGCGGCAACGTCACCGGCATCACCGACCAGCTGGCGCAGGAGGGCCTGGTCGACCGGGTCGATGTCGAAGGCGACCGCCGCGCCTACCGGGTGCGCCTGACCCCGCGCGGGCGCAAGCTGTTCAACGAGATGGCGCAGCAGCACGAAGACTGGATCGTGCAGGCCTTCTCGGCCCTGTCCGACAAGGATCTGGCCACCTTGCACCGCCTGCTGGGCAAGGTGAAGGAGCACACGCTCGAAAGTGGCCGGTAACCGGCCGCCACCCGCAGGAGCACCGATGTCCGCACAGACCGACCGATTCGTCCACGACCGCCTGCCGCCGCGCGAGCAGTGGCCGCTCATGCGCTACGACCTGCCCGAGCTGCAGCTGCCGCAGCGCCTGAACCTGGTCGAGGAGCTGCTCGACAAGGCGGCGGACAAGGGCTGGGCCGACCGGCCGATGCTGCGCTCGCCGAAGATCACGCTCACGTACGCCGACGCGCGCGAGCGGGTCGACCGCATTGCGCGCGTGCTGGTCGAGGACCTCGGGCTGGTGCCGGGCAACCGCGTGCTGCTGCGCGGCGGCAACTCGATCGGCATGGCGCTGGCCTGGCTGGCCGTGGTCAAGGCCGGCCTGGTGGCGGTGGCCACCATGCCGCTGCTGCGCGCGCGCGAGCTGGGCGACATCATCGACAAGGCTCAGCCCGCGGTCGCCCTGTGCGACGCCAGGCTGCTGGACGAGTTGCAGCAGGCACGCGAAGGCCGGCCGGTGCTGCGCGAGATCGTGCCCTTCAACGCGCCCGACCAGCCCGGCTCGCTGGCCGTGCGCGCGGCGCAGAAGGACGGCGACTTCCCCCCCTGCCCGACCGCGGGCGACGACATCGCCCTGCTGGCCTTCACCTCCGGCACCACCGGCAAGCCCAAGGCCGCCGTGCATTCGCACCGCGACGTGCTGGCGGCCTGCGAAGCCTGGCCGCGCCACGTGCTCAAGGCCACGCCCGACGACATCGTGATGGGATCGCCGCCGCTGGCCTTCACCTTCGGCCTGGGCGGCCTGTTGCTGTTCCCGATGTGGGCCGGCGCCTCGGTGTACTTCCCCGACATCCCGTACACGCCGGAAGCGATGGTCAAGCTGATCGGCGAAGTGGGCGCCACCATCTGCTACACCGCGCCGACCTTCTACCGCCAGATGGCGCCGTTCGCGCGCCAGCACGGGCTGCCCACGCTGCGCCAGTGCGTCAGCGCCGGCGAAGGCCTGCCCGACGCCACCCGCCAGCTGTGGAAGCAGGCCACCGGCATCGAGATGTGCGACGGCATCGGCGCCACCGAGATGTTCCACATCTTCATCTCCTCGGCCGGCGCCGAGGTGCGCCCGGGCGCCATCGGCAAGGTGGTGCCGGGCTACCAGGCCAAGGTGGTCGATGACGAGGGCCGGGAAGTGCCGCGCGGCACCGTGGGCAAGCTGGCGGTGATCGGCCCGACCGGCTGCCGCTACCTGGACGATGCGCGCCAGACCAACTACGTGCAGGACGGCTGGAATTTCCCCGGCGATGCCTTCGTGCAGGACGCCGACGGCTACTTCTTCTACCAGGCCCGCGCCGACGACATGATCATCACGGCCGGCTACAACGTCGGCGGCCCGGAGGTCGAGGACGCGCTGCTGCGCCACCCGGCGGTGGCCGAGTGCGGCGTGATCGGCAAGCCCGACGACGAGCGCGGCATGGTGGTCAAGGCATTCTGCGTGCTCAAGCCCGGCCACGAGCCCGGACCCGAGCTGGTGCGCGCGCTGCAGGACCACGTGAAGGCCACCATCGCGCCCTACAAGTACCCGCGCGAGATCGAGTTCCTTGCCAGCCTGCCGCGCACCGAGACCGGCAAGCTGCAGCGGTTCAAGCTGCGCCAGCCGTAGGCGCGTTGCGCTGGATCCTGCGCCTGCGCGGAGGATGACAAGCTGAATGGAGGGCCGGTGCGGGTGCAAGCGCTCCGGCGCTAGAACCCCGACTCGCGCACCAGCACCGTCAGGAACTGGCGCAGCGAAGCCACCACGGCTTCCCCCGGCCCCGTGGGCACGTGCAGGTGGCCGGCCAGCAGCCGCCCGGGGGCGGGGCTGTCGGTCTCCACGTCGACCTGGTAGAGCGCCTGGCGCATTTCCCATTCGCCGCGGGCGTTCTGGCTGGTCACCAGGTCGCCGCCATGCTGGCCGGCCAGCAGCGCGTGCGGCAGCAGGCGCGAGCCGGTCGTGTCGATGCGCACGATGCGGCCGCCGATGCGCGGCTGCTCCGGCAGCCGCGGCGTGAAGTGCACCAGCTGGCCGAGTGCCAGCCGCCGCACCTGCGATTCGGTCACCCAGGCGCGCACCTGGCCGCGCTCGCTGGCCACCACGCGCCCGAGCAACTGCTTGGGGTGGACCCAGCGGCCGGATCGCAGGTCGGGCGGCATGTCGACCACCCGGCCGGCATGGCCGGCCCGCTGGGCGAGCAGCGCCGACTCCTCCTGGATCGCCTGCAGCTCCGACAGGGCCTGGGCCAGTTCCTCCTGCAGCACCTGACTGCGCTCGCGCTGGCGCTCGCTGGCCGGGATGCGCGCCAGTTCGCCCTGCGTGCGCTCGATCCGCACCTGGGTTGACTGGGCGCGAAACGCCAGGTCGGGCGCCTCCAGCTGCAGCAGCAGCTCGCCGGCGCCGACGCGCTGGCCCGGCCGCACGGCGACCTGCGCGATGCGGGCCGGCGCCGGCGCGAACAGCCGGCTCTCCTCGGCCGCCATGTACAGCCCGGACGAGCGCGACTCGGCCGCCCAGGCCCACAGCGTGAAGCCGCCCAGCACGGCCAGCAGCAGCGCTCCCAGCCGCCACTTGCGCGGGCGCAGCTCGGAGCGGATCTTCCACAGCTCGCGCGCCTCGCTCACCACCGGCCTGGCGATGAACCAGCCGAGCTCCACCAGCATCAGCACGATGCCCAGCAGCTTGAAGAAGGCGTAGTAGACCAGCAGCGCGATGCCCAGGAACACCACCAGCCGGTAGGCCCAGGTCACATAGGCGAAGACCACCAGGAAACGCGCCATCGCGCGCGGATGCGGCTCCGGCGGCGGCACCTGCAGGCCGAACAGGGTGCGCCGCATCCACCAGCGCGCCATGGCGCCGCTGCGCTCGTGCAGGTTCGGAAAGTCCAGTGCGTCGGACAGCAGGAAGTAGCCATCGAAGCGCATGAAGGGGCTGGCGTTGATCGACAGCGTCAGCAGCAGCGAGGTGGTGGACAGGAAGAACAGCGCCGAGCGCAGGCCGCCCGGCGGCGTGACGGTCCACAGGAACAGCGCCACCAGCGCCAGCGCCAGCTCGGTGGCCATGCCGGCGGCGGCGATGCGAAAGCGCGCCCGGTGGTCATGCAGCTTCCAGCTGTCGCTGGTGTCCGTGTACAGCATCGGGAACATGACCAGGAAGGCCACGCCCATCACCGGCACCCGCACGCCGTGGTGCCGGGCCACGAAGGCATGGCCCAGTTCGTGCAGGATCTTGGCCAAGAAGGCCGCCGCCGCCGACGCCACGATGCCGTCGAAGGTCAGCAGCCCGGCCAGCGATTCGGTCCAGGCGGTCCACTCGCGCGCCAGCAGCACCGGCGTCACCAGCGCCAGCACGACCAGCAGCGCCAGCACCGGCGCCGCCACCAGCCGGCGCACCAGCGGCAGCCGGCGCTCCAGCCAGGCGTCGGGCCGCACCAGCGGCACGCGGAAGAACAGGTAGTGGTGCAGCAGCCAGGTGAGCCAGTGCACCCGGCTGCGCCGCCACAGGTCGCGCAGCAGCATGTAGCTGCCGCCATCGTCGGCCGCCACCAGCTGGTGGCGCATCAGCAGGCCGTGCAGGGCCACCACCTCGCCGGCCTCGACGGCCGCGGCGCCCTCCTGCTCCAGGCGCGCCGCCAGCTCGCGCGGCGACTCGCCGGCGCGCCAGTGGGTGAGCAGCTCGACGTCCAGCAGGCCCAGCTCGAAATAGCGGTTGCGCAGCGGGTCGTGGATGCGAAAGCGCGGCGAGCCGTCGCGAAAGCTGCCGACGCGCTGGATGTGCAGGTCGCTGCGCAGCGGCGGCAGCGGCAGCTCGGCCGGATCGGGCGGGTCGCCGCCGAGCGCGGCTGCGGGCAGCGCGCCCACCTACAGCCCCAGCAGGCGCCGCAGCGACGCGAGCGGCCGGCGCAGCAGGTAGTAGCCCAACGGCACGGACTCGCCGTGGACCTTGGCGGTGCCGCGCATGCCCAGGCGCGGCAGCTCGGTGCCGGCCGCGAACTCGGCCCGCAGCACGTAGGCCAGCCCGGCATCGACGGTCTGCTCGGCCTCGTAGCCGATCTCGGTGACCCGCGCGTCGAGCGCCTGCAGCGGCGCCACGTTCTGGAAGAAGCGCACCTCGGCGCCGCGCTGCCAGGCGATGGCGTCGTCGGCCGGCACGTGGATGGTGAGCCCGGCGTGGGCCGGATCGGCCACGCTGGCCACGCGCTCGCCGGTGACCAGGGTACGGCCGATCCATTCATCGGGGTGGGAGTAGATCACCAGGCCGGCGCGCGGGGCGCGCAGCTGGATGCGGCCCAGCAGGTCCTCGGTGTAGGCGACCTCGGCCTGCTTCTCGTCCACCCGCGCCTTGAGCGTGAGCAGGTCGGCCCGGCTCTGGTCGTCGCCGAAGGCCTTGGAGCCGGCGCGGGCCAGCTCGGCCCGGGCGATCTCCAGCCCCTTGAGCGACACCGCATGGCGGTTGCGCAGCACCGTGTCGTCCATCGACGCGACCAGGTCGCCGGCCCGGACCACCGTGTTGGGCGGCACGTGGAAGCGGGCCAGCACGCCTTCGGTCGGCGCGGTGACCGAGGCCGGCGCCAGCGGCGAGACTTCGGCCGGCGACAGCGAGGTCAGGCGCACCGGCACCAGCATCAGCAGCCCCAGCGCGAGCCCGGCCGCCAGCACGACCTTGCGCGTGAACACGCGGCGCAGCGCGCCCAGGCCGAACCAGCGGCGCGCCTGCCAGGCGCCCAGCACCAGCGTCACCTGGCGCGCCGCCAGCCGCAGCAGCGCCTGCGCCGGCTCCGGCAGCGGCTGCTCGAAGGCGACCAGCAGCCAGCCGACCAGCGCTCCGGCGGGGGTCGACAGGCGGCACAGCGCGGCATGCTCGGGCAGCCATTCGGCCCAGTCCTGGGCCAGCTCGGCGGGGATGCCGGCGGCGCTCAGCAGCGCCAGTTCATCGTTGCCCGCGTGCCGGGCCAGGCGCCCCAGCCACTGCGCGAACGGGGCGTTCTCGTCGACCTCGTACAGGTGCGAGACGGCGGCCACGCGCGCGTGCCGCACCGGGTCGGGGCGCAGCAGCACCGCCAGCCGGAACGGCAGGATGCTGCCGAGCCGGTTGACGGCGACGAAGGCGGCCTCGGCCGCCGACCCTGCGGCCACCAGCTCCGCTTCGTAGCGAAGCAGGGCCTGGGCCGGGTCCTGCGATTCCATCGGGCGCTATCTCGCCTCCGGGAAGCTGGCCTTCCCGATCATGCCCGGCAGCAGGTTGGCCGGCAGCTTGTCGAAGCGGGCCAGCACTTCCACCGTCTGGCTGGCGCCGTCGATGCGGCCGCTGATCTTGGTCACGCGCGCCGTGTAGGTCTGGCCGGTCTCGTCGACCACCAGGGTGAAGGCCTTGCCCGGCTTCATCCAGCGCACCCACGACGAGGGCACGAACAGCTGCGCGCGCAGGCTGGCGAGGTTGACGATCTCCAGCAGCGGCTGGCCCAGCTGCACCGACTCGAAGGCCTTGGCCCGCACCCGCACCACCTTGCCGGCGTAGGGCGCATGCACGAAGCAGTACTTCTCCTGGGCCTGGGCCAGCGCCAGCTGCGACTTGGCCTTCTCGGCGGTGGCGGCCGCCAGCGTCACGTCGAGGTCGCTGACCGCGCCCAGGCTCTGCAGCTTGAGCTTGGCCAGGTGCGTCTCGCGCGCCCCCAGCACCTCGGCCTGGGCCGCCTTGACGGTTGCCTGGCGCTCCTGGCAGTCGAAGCCGGCCAGCAGCTCGCCGGCCGCGAAGACGTCGCCGACCTGCTTGGGCATGGCGGTGATGCGGCCGGCGAACTGGGACGAGAGGGTGGCCTCCTGGTCGGCCACGATCAGGGCCCGGACCGCGCCACTGTCGCCGGCAGCCGGCCGGGGCGCCGGCGCCGCGGCAGGCGGCACCGCGGGCGCGCCGGCGGGGCCGTCGGCCGCCAGGGCGGAGGCGGCGGACGCGGCGGGCGGCGCCGATGCGGCCGGTTGCGCCAGCGCCAGCGCGCCCTGCGCCAGCAGGAGGGCGGCCAGGGCGCCGCGCAAGGGGGTGAGGGTCTTGGACATGGGCTTGGGGTCTCGGGAATCTCGGATGCGGCTCACGGTGTGGCGGGCGTCGGGGCCGGCCCGGTCCAGCGCCGGTCCAGCTTGAGCGTGTTGCCCTCGGTCAGGGCCAGGGTGTCGGCCGCGGCGGCAGCCTGCAGCCCGCCGCCGAGCAACTGGCGCAGGTTGTCGGCCACCCGGAACACGGCGGCCTCGCCCAGCACCTGCCACTGGTCGGCGGTGACCGGCTCGACCAGCATCGACTTCATCTCGGCGGTGTGCAGCACCCGCTGGCCGCCGCCGCCGAGCAGGGTCACCTTCAGGGTGACCGGCCGGCCGGAGGACTGCGGGGGCGCCAGGCTGACGGCCACGTCGGCGCGCACCGCGCCGCCCTGCTCCGCCACCGGGATGCGGATCACGCGCAGCACGGTGCGCATGGCCTCGGTGAAATCGCGCTGGGCGGCATCGGGCAGGCCGGCCACCCGGCCGATCGTGACCTGCTCCATCGGCGCCAGCGCCTGCACGCTGAAGTTCCGGCCGAGGAACTGCTCCAGCGATTCGGCGAGCTGGCGCGCCAGCGTGGGGGCCTCGTCGACCGGCGTGTCCGGAGTGACCACGTCGTAGCCGACCGAGTTCATCACCCGACCCATCGCGTGCTCGAGGTTGGCGTGCACCACGTCGCGGTTGATCTGGGTGATGGCCAGGCGGGCGGCGGCGCGGATCAGCTCCAGCTCGGTCTCCAGCCCCGACTCCTGGGTCGCGCGCATGGCCCGCACCAGCGCCCGGTCGTCGCCCAGCGCCTCGTTCCAGATGCCCAGCTCGTGCTTGAGAAGCTGGTAGCGGTTGACGGCGATGCGCGTCTGCGTCATCACCGCCATCGCCACCGCCATCCGGCGCGCCTTGTCCAGCTGCTCGACCGCTTCCTGCGAGCGCTGCATGGCCGGCAGCGACAGCAGCTTGAGCAGGTTGAACGACAGCAGCGTGCCGGCCTCGTTCCACTGGTTGTTGACCAGGAATCGGTTGCTGTCGTAGTTGGAGCCGACGCTCAGGTTCAGGCTGGGCAGCACCGACAGCCGCTGCTTGCGGCCTTCGACGGCGCTGATGCGCTCGCGGTAACGCTCCTCGCCGAGCTCGGGCCGGCGCTCCAGCGCCATCGCCTCCAGGTCGTCGGCGCGGGTGATCAGGTCGGGCAGGCGCGAGCTGGCGGGCTCGGGCGTGGCCACGCGGAAGTTCTCGCCGGGACGCAGGCCGACCAGGTCGGCGAACTCGGCGCGCCACTGGGCCAGCTCCTGCCGGCGCGCGCTGAGCTGCTGCTGCAGGTCCAGCAGCGAGCGGCGGTAGGCAATGATCTGCAGCGGCGGCAGCAGCCGCCGCACCTCGATCATCCGCGAGCGGTCGGCGCCGCGCTCGATGTCGGCCAGCATGGCGTCGATCTGCGGCAGCAGGCGCTGGGCCGCCTCGGCGCGCCACCAGGCCAGGCGCACGTCCAGCATCAGGTTCTGCAGCGCGCGGCGGCGGCGCTCCTCCATCACCAGCACCTGGTCGGCGCCCTGGCGGGCGCGGTAGTAGCTGACGCCGAAGTCCAGGATGTTCCAGGTCAGGGCGGCGTTGGCCGTGCCGCGCGACTTCTCGACCGCCGCGCTCGGCACCGTGCTGATGGTGCCGTTGGGCTGGTAGCCCAGGCCGAAGGCGTCGTTGTCACGCGCCGTGTAGCCGGCCGACAGGGCCAGCCGCGGCAGCATGTCATAGCGCGACAGATCGAGCTGCCGCGCCTGCAGGGCGGCCTCCATCTGGCGGACCTTGAACTCCAGGTTGTGGCGGATGGCGCGCGCCATCGCCTCGGCCAGGGTGAGCGGCGCCGTCACCGGCTCGGTGGCGCCGATCACCGCTGCCAGGTCGGCCTGGGCCTGGGTCGATTGCTCCTGGGCCGTCAACGGCTCGGGCGTGACGGCGCAGCCGGCCAGGAAGGCGGCCGCCACGGCGGCGGCTGCGAGACGCGCGAGTCCGCGTGGGCGCGGTCCGTGCGCGCCATCCATGCAATTTGCCAAACCAGTACCCCTCTTCTTCGTTGCCTGCATCCGTCACTGCATCCGCTGGGCCACGGATTTGTCCCCGTGGCCGGCCAGCGCGCGTGCAAGCAAGGCGTCGGCGTTCTGACCGGAGCCCTGCTCGCGCACCTGGCGCAGCTGGTCGGCAAAGCTGGGCGCGCCCCGCTTGACCTGAATCTTGTCATGGCCCTCGGCCGACTTGCCGGTCTGGGAAATCCGGGTCGGCTCGCCCCGTTGCTCCGCCGCGTCACCGGCGTGCTCGGCTTGCGCGCGCGAAGGCCCGTCGACCGATGGCTCGCCGTCACCGTCGGCGCCGGCGCGCTGCTCGGCCCCGGCGGGATCCGCCGGCGCGCGCAGACCGGCGACCTCGGGATCGCCGATGGTGAGCGCGAACTCGCTGACCGCCTCCAGCCCCTGCTGGTCGCGGGCCACCACGCGGATGTCCAGCACGCCCCGGAAGTCCGGCGGCGGCGTGCCGCTCAGGCGGCCGGTGATGCCGTCGAACGCCATCCAGCCGGGCAGCGGGTCGCCGTTGCGCAGCGTCGCCTGCAGCCGCACCAGCGCGCGCGGGTTGGTGTGGGCGAAGGCGTCGCTCGGGATGTTGAACCCCAGGCCGCGCCCGACCTCCAGCCGCAGCTGGGAGATCGGCTGGTAGCGCACCAGCAGCTCCGAGCCGTCGCCCGGGCGCGCCAGCCCCAGCTGCGACGGCGTCAGCCGCAACACCGGGAAGCCACGATCGGTCGAATCGAGCGCGGGCGGCAGGCGGCCGATGTCCTCGCCCAGCACCGTGAAGGTGGTGCGCGCCTGCCGGCCGGCGTCGTCGCGGGCGGTGACCTCCACCTGCAGCGTGGACAGCGCCTGGCCGGCGGGCCGGCCGTTGAACAGGCCCGAGATGCCGTCGAACGCCAGCCAGGACGGCAGCGGCTGGCCATCGAGCAGCCGGGCCTCCAGCTTGACGATGGCCTTGCCGTCGGTGTGCACGAAGGCGTCGCGCGGCACCGGGTAGTTCAGGCCGCCGTGGGCGGCAACCAGATTGGGAATGCCGTTGAGCACCGCGAGCATCGCGCCGTCGGTCGTGGTCCCGCTGGCGCTGCCAATCCCAGCAGCGGCGCTGTCGCGCAGGGCGGGAAAGCCCTTGTCGAGGGACTCCAGGACGTCGGGGCGGATCCCCAGCTGCGCCACGTGCACCGGGGTGACGGGCTGCAGGGTGGCCGAGCCGTAGTGGCCGGGGGCCGCGCCAAGGTCGTTGAGGGGCGACAGGGACGGGAGGATGAAGGGTGAGGAGCCGAGGGTGGGGGAGGAGGGCGGCTGCGGGGCCTCGAGGCCTGGCAGGGATGGGGGGATCACCACGGGGGCGGTGGAAGCCCAGGGGGCAGTGAGGGATGCTGACGGGGTGGTCGCCTCGCGGACTTGTTCGGGGGGGGTGGTGTAGCTGTCGCCCACCGCCACCGGCGCGTCGTTGACCGGCGTCACCGTCAGGCTCACCGTCACCGTGTTGCCGTCCACCGTGCCGTCGTTGACCTTGTACGTGAAGCTGTCGCTGGTCGTCTCGCTGCCGTTGTGCGTGTAGCTGAAGCTGCCGTCCGCGTTCAGCGTCAGCGTCCTGTTCGCCGGCCCGCTCACCAGGAGCGCGCTCAGACCGTCGCCTTCGGCGTCCGTGTCGTTGGCCAGCACTCCCGTGCCCACCGCCACCGTCAGCGTCCCGCCTTCGGCCACCGTGTAGCTGTCGCCCACCGCCACCGGCGCGTCGTTGACCGGCGTCACCGTCAGGCTCACCGTCACCGTGTTGCCGTCCACCGTGCCGTCGTTGACCTTGTACGTGAAGCTGTCGCTGGTCGTCTCGCTGCCGTTGTGCGTGTAGCTGAAGCTGCCGTCCGCGTTCAGCGTCAGCGTCCCGTTCGCCGGCCCGCTCACCAGGAGCGCGCTCAGACCGTCGCCTTCGGCGTCCGTGTCGTTGGCCAGCACTCCCGTGCCCACCGCCACCGTCAGCGTCCCGCCTTCGGCCACCGTGTAGCTGTCGCCCACCGCCACCGGCGCGTCGTTGACCGGCGTCACCGTCAGGCTCACCGTCACCGTGTTGCCGTCCACCGTGCCGTCGTTGACCTTGTACGTGAAGCTGTCGCTGGTCGTCTCGCTGCCGTTGTGCGTGTAGCTGAAGCTGCCGTCCGCGTTCAGCGTCAGCGTCCTGTTCGCCGGCCCGCTCACCAGGAGCGCGCTCAGACCGTCGCCTTCGGCGTCCGTGTCGTTGGCCAGCACTCCCGTGCCCACCGCCACCGTCAGCGTCCCGCCTTCGGCCACCGTGTAGCTGTCGCCCACCGCCACCGGCGCGTCGTTGACCGGCGTCACCGTCAGGCTCACCGTCACCGTGTTGCCGTCCACCGTGCCGTCGTTGACCTTGTACGTGAAGCTGTCGCTGGTCGTCTCGCTGCCGTTGTGCGTGTAGCTGAAGCTGCCGTCCGCGTTCAGCGTCAGCGTCCCGTTCGCCGGCCCGCTCACCAGGAGCGCGCTCAGACCGTCGCCTTCGGCGTCCGTGTCGTTGGCCAGCACTCCCGTGCCCACCGCCACCGTCAGCGTCCCGCCTTCGGCCACCGTGTAGCTGTCGCCCACCGCCACCGGCGCGTCGTTGACCGGCGTCACCGTCAGGCTCACCGTCACCGTGTTGCCGTCCACCGTGCCGTCGTTGACCTTGTACGTGAAGCTGTCGCTGGTCGTCTCGCTGCCGTTGTGCGTGTAGCTGAAGCTGCCGTCCGCGTTCAGCGTCAGCGTCCTGTTCGCCGGCCCGCTCACCAGGAGCGCGCTCAGACCGTCGCCTTCGGCGTCCGTGTCGTTGGCCAGCACTCCCGTGCCCACCGCCACCGTCAGCGTCCCGCCTTCGGCCACCGTGTAGCTGTCGCCCACCGCCACCGGCGCGTCGTTGACCGGCGTCACCGTCAGGCTCACCGTCACCGTGTTGCCGTCCACCGTGCCGTCGTTGACCTTGTACGTGAAGCTGTCGCTGGTCGTCTCGCTGCCGTTGTGCGTGTAGCTGAAGCTGCCGTCCGCGTTCAGCGTCAGCGTCCCGTTCGCCGGCCCGCTCACCAGGAGCGCGCTCAGACCGTCGCCTTCGGCGTCCGTGTCGTTGGCCAGCACTCCCGTGCCCACCGCCACCGTCAGCGTCCCGCCTTCGGCCACCGTGTAGCTGTCGCCCACCGCCACCGGCGCGTCGTTGACCGGCGTCACCGTCAGGCTCACCGTCACCGTGTTGCCGTCCACCGTGCCGTCGTTGACCTTGTACGTGAAGCTGTCGCTGGTCGTCTCGCTGCCGTTGTGCGTGTAGCTGAAGCTGCCGTCCGCGTTCAGCGTCAGCGTCCTGTTCGCCGGCCCGCTCACCAGGAGCGCGCTCAGACCGTCGCCTTCGGCGTCCGTGTCGTTGGCCAGCACTCCCGTGCCCACCGCCACCGTCAGCGTCCCGCCTTCGGCCACCGTGTAGCTGTCGCCCACCGCCACCGGCGCGTCGTTGACCGGCGTCACCGTCAGGCTCACCGTCACCGTGTTGCCGTCCACCGTGCCGTCGTTGACCTTGTACGTGAAGCTGTCGCTGGTCGTCTCGCTGCCGTTGTGCGTGTAGCTGAAGCTGCCGTCCGCGTTCAGCGTCAGCGTCCCGTTCGCCGGCCCGCTCACCAGGAGCGCGCTCAGACCGTCGCCTTCGGCGTCCGTGTCGTTGGCCAGCACTCCCGTGCCCACCGCCACCGTCAGCGTCCCGCCTTCGGCCACCGTGTAGCTGTCGCCCACCGCCACCGGCGCGTCGTTGACCGGCGTCACCGTCAGGCTCACCGTCACCGTGTTGCCGTCCACCGTGCCGTCGTTGACCTTGTACGTGAAGCTGTCGCTGGTCGTCTCGCTGCCGTTGTGCGTGTAGCTGAAGCTGCCGTCCGCGTTCAGCGTCAGCGTCCCGTTCGCCGGCCCGCTCACCAGGAGCGCGCTCAGACCGTCGCCTTCGGCGTCCGTGTCGTTGGCCAGCACTCCCGTGCCCACCGCCACCGTCAGCGTCCCGCCTTCGGCCACCGTGTAGCTGTCGCCCACCGCCACCGGCGCGTCGTTGACCGGCGTCACCGTCAGGCTCACCGTCACCGTGTTGCCGTCCACCGTGCCGTCGTTGACCTTGTACGTGAAGCTGTCGCTGGTCGTCTCGCTGCCGTTGTGCGTGTAGCTGAAGCTGCCGTCCGCGTTCAGCGTCAGCGTCCCGTTCGCCGGCCCGCTCACCAGGAGCGCGCTCAGACCGTCGCCTTCGGCGTCCGTGTCGTTGGCCAGCACTCCCGTGCCCACCGCCACCGTCAGCGTCCCGCCTTCGGCCACCGTGTAGCTGTCGCCCACCGCCACCGGCGCGTCGTTGACCGGCGTCACCGTCAGGCTCACCGTCACCGTGTTGCCGTCCACCGTGCCGTCGTTGACCTTGTACGTGAAGCTGTCGCTGGTCGTCTCGCTGCCGTTGTGCGTGTAGCTGAAGCTGCCGTCCGCGTTCAGCGTCAGCGTCCTGTTCGCCGGCCCGCTCACCAGGAGCGCGCTCAGACCGTCGCCTTCGGCGTCCGTGTCGTTGGCCAGCACTCCCGTGCCCACCGCCACCGTCAGCGTCCCGCCTTCGGCCACCGTGTAGCTGTCGCCCACCGCCACCGGCGCGTCGTTGACCGGCGTCACCGTCAGGCTCACCGTCACCGTGTTGCCGTCCACCGTGCCGTCGTTGACCTTGTACGTGAAGCTGTCGCTGGTCGTCTCGCTGCCGTTGTGCGTGTAGCTGAAGCTGCCGTCCGCGTTCAGCGTCAGCGTCCTGTTCGCCGGCCCGCTCACCAGGAGCGCGCTCAGACCGTCGCCTTCGGCGTCCGTGTCGTTGGCCAGCACTCCCGTGCCCACCGCCACCGTCAGCGTCCCGCCTTCGGCCACCGTGTAGCTGTCGCCCACCGCCACCGGCGCGTCGTTGACCGGCGTCACCGTCAGGCTCACCGTCACCGTGTTGCCGTCCACCGTGCCGTCGTTGACCTTGTACGTGAAGCTGTCGCTGGTCGTCTCGCTGCCGTTGTGCGTGTAGCTGAAGCTGCCGTCCGCGTTCAGCGTCAGCGTCCTGTTCGCCGGCCCGCTCACCAGGAGCGCGCTCAGACCGTCGCCTTCGGCGTCCGTGTCGTTGGCCAGCACTCCCGTGCCCACCGCCACCGTCAGCGTCCCGCCTTCGGCCACCGTGTAGCTGTCGCCCACCGCCACCGGCGCGTCGTTGACCGGCGTCACCGTCAGGCTCACCGTCACCGTGTTGCCGTCCACCGTGCCGTCGTTGACCTTGTACGTGAAGCTGTCGCTGGTCGTCTCGCTGCCGTTGTGCGTGTAGCTGAAGCTGCCGTCCGCGTTCAGCGTCAGCGTCCCGTTCGCCGGCCCGCTCACCAGGAGCGCGCTCAGACCGTCGCCTTCGGCGTCCGTGTCGTTGGCCAGCACTCCCGTGCCCACCGCCACCGTCAGCGTCCCGCCTTCGGCCACCGTGTAGCTGTCGCCCACCGCCACCGGCGCGTCGTTGACCGGCGTCACCGTCAGGCTCACCGTCACCGTGTTGCCGTCCACCGTGCCGTCGTTGACCTTGTACGTGAAGCTGTCGCTGGTCGTCTCGCTGCCGTTGTGCGTGTAGCTGAAGCTGCCGTCCGCGTTCAGCGTCAGCGTCCCGTTCGCCGGCCCGCTCACCAGGAGCGCGCTCAGACCGTCGCCTTCGGCGTCCGTGTCGTTGGCCAGCACTCCCGTGCCCACCGCCACCGTCAGCGTCCCGCCTTCGGCCACCGTGTAGCTGTCGCCCACCGCCACCGGCGCGTCGTTGACCGGCGTCACCGTCAGGCTCACCGTCACCGTGTTGCCGTCCACCGTGCCGTCGTTGACCTTGTACGTGAAGCTGTCGCTGGTCGTCTCGCTGCCGTTGTGCGTGTAGCTGAAGCTGCCGTCCGCGTTCAGCGTCAGCGTCCTGTTCGCCGGCCCGCTCACCAGGAGCGCGCTCAGACCGTCGCCTTCGGCGTCCGTGTCGTTGGCCAGCACTCCCGTGCCCACCGCCACCGTCAGCGTCCCGCCTTCGGCCACCGTGTAGCTGTCGCCCACCGCCACCGGCGCGTCGTTGACCGGCGTCACCGTCAGGCTCACCGTCACCGTGTTGCCGTCCACCGTGCCGTCGTTGACCTTGTACGTGAAGCTGTCGCTGGTCGTCTCGCTGCCGTTGTGCGTGTAGCTGAAGCTGCCGTCCGCGTTCAGCGTCAGCGTCCCGTTCGCCGGCCCGCTCACCAGGAGCGCGCTCAGACCGTCGCCTTCGGCGTCCGTGTCGTTGGCCAGCACTCCCGTGCCCACCGCCACCGTCAGCGTCCCGCCTTCGGCCACCGTGTAGCTGTCGCCCACCGCCACCGGCGCGTCGTTGACCGGCGTCACCGTCAGGCTCACCGTCACCGTGTTGCCGTCCACCGTGCCGTCGTTGACCTTGTACGTGAAGCTGTCGCTGGTCGTCTCGCTGCCGTTGTGCGTGTAGCTGAAGCTGCCGTCCGCGTTCAGCGTCAGCGTCCTGTTCGCCGGCCCGCTCACCAGGAGCGCGCTCAGACCGTCGCCTTCGGCGTCCGTGTCGTTGGCCAGCACTCCCGTGCCCACCGCCACCGTCAGCGTCCCGCCTTCGGCCACCGTGTAGCTGTCGCCCACCGCCACCGGCGCGTCGTTGACCGGCGTCACCGTCAGGCTCACCGTCACCGTGTTGCCGTCCACCGTGCCGTCGTTGACCTTGTACGTGAAGCTGTCGCTGGTCGTCTCGCTGCCGTTGTGCGTGTAGCTGAAGCTGCCGTCCGCGTTCAGCGTCAGCGTCCTGTTCGCCGGCCCGCTCACCAGGAGCGCGCTCAGACCGTCGCCTTCGGCGTCCGTGTCGTTGGCCAGCACTCCCGTGCCCACCGCCACCGTCAGCGTCCCGCCTTCGGCCACCGTGTAGCTGTCGCCCACCGCCACCGGCGCGTCGTTGACCGGCGTCACCGTCAGGCTCACCGTCACCGTGTTGCCGTCCACCGTGCCGTCGTTGACCTTGTACGTGAAGCTGTCGCTGGTCGTCTCGCTGCCGTTGTGCGTGTAGCTGAAGCTGCCGTCCGCGTTCAGCGTCAGCGTCCCGTTCGCCGGCCCGCTCACCAGGAGCGCGCTCAGACCGTCGCCTTCGGCGTCCGTGTCGTTGGCCAGCACTCCCGTGCCCACCGCCACCGTCAGCGTCCCGCCTTCGGCCACCGTGTAGCTGTCGCCCACCGCCACCGGCGCGTCGTTGACCGGCGTCACCGTCAGGCTCACCGTCACCGTGTTGCCGTCCACCGTGCCGTCGTTGACCTTGTACGTGAAGCTGTCGCTGGTCGTCTCGCTGCCGTTGTGCGTGTAGCTGAAGCTGCCGTCCGCGTTCAGCGTCAGCGTCCTGTTCGCCGGCCCGCTCACCAGGAGCGCGCTCAGACCGTCGCCTTCGGCGTCCGTGTCGTTGGCCAGCACTCCCGTGCCCACCGCCACCGTCAGCGTCCCGCCTTCGGCCACCGTGTAGCTGTCGCCCACCGCCACCGGCGCGTCGTTGACCGGCGTCACCGTCAGGCTCACCGTCACCGTGTTGCCGTCCACCGTGCCGTCGTTGACCTTGTACGTGAAGCTGTCGCTGGTCGTCTCGCTGCCGTTGTGCGTGTAGCTGAAGCTGCCGTCCGCGTTCAGCGTCAGCGTCCTGTTCGCCGGCCCGCTCACCAGGAGCGCGCTCAGACCGTCGCCTTCGGCGTCCGTGTCGTTGGCCAGCACTCCCGTGCCCACCGCCACCGTCAGCGTCCCGCCTTCGGCCACCGTGTAGCTGTCGCCCACCGCCACCGGCGCGTCGTTGACCGGCGTCACCGTCAGGCTCACCGTCACCGTGTTGCCGTCCACCGTGCCGTCGTTGACCTTGTACGTGAAGCTGTCGCTGGTCGTCTCGCTGCCGTTGTGCGTGTAGCTGAAGCTGCCGTCCGCGTTCAGCGTCAGCGTCCTGTTCGCCGGCCCGCTCACCAGGAGCGCGCTCAGACCGTCGCCTTCGGCGTCCGTGTCGTTGGCCAGCACTCCCGTGCCCACCGCCACCGTCAGCGTCCCGCCTTCGGCCACCGTGTAGCTGTCGCCCACCGCCACCGGCGCGTCGTTGACCGGCGTCACCGTCAGGCTCACCGTCACCGTGTTGCCGTCCACCGTGCCGTCGTTGACCTTGTACGTGAAGCTGTCGCTGGTCGTCTCGCTGCCGTTGTGCGTGTAGCTGAAGCTGCCGTCCGCGTTCAGCGTCAGCGTCCTGTTCGCCGGCCCGCTCACCAGGAGCGCGCTCAGACCGTCGCCTTCGGCGTCCGTGTCGTTGGCCAGCACTCCCGTGCCCACCGCCACCGTCAGCGTCCCGCCTTCGGCCACCGTGTAGCTGTCGCCCACCGCCACCGGCGCGTCGTTGACCGGCGTCACCGTCAGGCTCACCGTCACCGTGTTGCCGTCCACCGTGCCGTCGTTGACCTTGTACGTGAAGCTGTCGCTGGTCGTCTCGCTGCCGTTGTGCGTGTAGCTGAAGCTGCCGTCCGCGTTCAGCGTCAGCGTCCCGTTCGCCGGCCCGCTCACCAGGAGCGCGCTCAGACCGTCGCCTTCGGCGTCCGTGTCGTTGGCCAGCACTCCCGTGCCCACCGCCACCGTCAGCGTCCCGCCTTCGGCCACCGTGTAGCTGTCGCCCACCGCCACCGGCGCGTCGTTGACCGGCGTCACCGTCAGGCTCACCGTCACCGTGTTGCCGTCCACCGTGCCGTCGTTGACCTTGTACGTGAAGCTGTCGCTGGTCGTCTCGCTGCCGTTGTGCGTGTAGCTGAAGCTGCCGTCCGCGTTCAGCGTCAGCGTCCCGTTCGCCGGCCCGCTCACCAGGAGCGCGCTCAGACCGTCGCCTTCGGCGTCCGTGTCGTTGGCCAGCACTCCCGTGCCCACCGCCACCGTCAGCGTCCCGCCTTCGGCCACCGTGTAGCTGTCGCCCACCGCCACCGGCGCGTCGTTGACCGGCGTCACCGTCAGGCTCACCGTCACCGTGTTGCCGTCCACCGTGCCGTCGTTGACCTTGTACGTGAAGCTGTCGCTGGTCGTCTCGCTGCCGTTGTGCGTGTAGCTGAAGCTGCCGTCCGCGTTCAGCGTCAGCGTCCTGTTCGCCGGCCCGCTCACCAGGAGCGCGCTCAGACCGTCGCCTTCGGCGTCCGTGTCGTTGGCCAGCACTCCCGTGCCCACCGCCACCGTCAGCGTCCCGCCTTCGGCCACCGTGTAGCTGTCGCCCACCGCCACCGGCGCGTCGTTGACCGGCGTCACCGTCAGGCTCACCGTCACCGTGTTGCCGTCCACCGTGCCGTCGTTGACCTTGTACGTGAAGCTGTCGCTGGTCGTCTCGCTGCCGTTGTGCGTGTAGCTGAAGCTGCCGTCCGCGTTCAGCGTCAGCGTCCTGTTCGCCGGCCCGCTCACCAGGAGCGCGCTCAGACCGTCGCCTTCGGCGTCCGTGTCGTTGGCCAGCACTCCCGTGCCCACCGCCACCGTCAGCGTCCCGCCTTCGGCCACCGTGTAGCTGTCGCCCACCGCCACCGGCGCGTCGTTGACCGGCGTCACCGTCAGGCTCACCGTCACCGTGTTGCCGTCCACCGTGCCGTCGTTGACCTTGTACGTGAAGCTGTCGCTGGTCGTCTCGCTGCCGTTGTGCGTGTAGCTGAAGCTGCCGTCCGCGTTCAGCGTCAGCGTCCTGTTCGCCGGCCCGCTCACCAGGAGCGCGCTCAGACCGTCGCCTTCGGCGTCCGTGTCGTTGGCCAGCACTCCCGTGCCCACCGCCACCGTCAGCGTCCCGCCTTCGGCCACCGTGTAGCTGTCGCCCACCGCCACCGGCGCGTCGTTGACCGGCGTCACCGTCAGGCTCACCGTCACCGTGTTGCCGTCCACCGTGCCGTCGTTGACCTTGTACGTGAAGCTGTCGCTGGTCGTCTCGCTGCCGTTGTGCGTGTAGCTGAAGCTGCCGTCCGCGTTCAGCGTCAGCGTCCTGTTCGCCGGCCCGCTCACCAGGAGCGCGCTCAGACCGTCGCCTTCGGCGTCCGTGTCGTTGGCCAGCACTCCCGTGCCCACCGCCACCGTCAGCGTCCCGCCTTCGGCCACCGTGTAGCTGTCGCCCACCGCCACCGGCGCGTCGTTGACCGGCGTCACCGTCAGGCTCACCGTCACCGTGTTGCCGTCCACCGTGCCGTCGTTGACCTTGTACGTGAAGCTGTCGCTGGTCGTCTCGCTGCCGTTGTGCGTGTAGCTGAAGCTGCCGTCCGCGTTCAGCGTCAGCGTCCTGTTCGCCGGCCCGCTCACCAGGAGCGCGCTCAGACCGTCGCCTTCGGCGTCCGTGTCGTTGGCCAGCACTCCCGTGCCCACCGCCACCGTCAGCGTCCCGCCTTCGGCCACCGTGTAGCTGTCGCCCACCGCCACCGGCGCGTCGTTGACCGGCGTCACCGTCAGGCTCACCGTCACCGTGTTGCCGTCCACCGTGCCGTCGTTGACCTTGTACGTGAAGCTGTCGCTGGTCGTCTCGCTGCCGTTGTGCGTGTAGCTGAAGCTGCCGTCCGCGTTCAGCGTCAGCGTCCTGTTCGCCGGCCCGCTCACCAGGAGCGCGCTCAGACCGTCGCCTTCGGCGTCCGTGTCGTTGGCCAGCACTCCCGTGCCCACCGCCACCGTCAGCGTCCCGCCTTCGGCCACCGTGTAGCTGTCGCCCACCGCCACCGGCGCGTCGTTGACCGGCGTCACCGTCAGGCTCACCGTCACCGTGTTGCCGTCCACCGTGCCGTCGTTGACCTTGTACGTGAAGCTGTCGCTGGTCGTCTCGCTGCCGTTGTGCGTGTAGCTGAAGCTGCCGTCCGCGTTCAGCGTCAGCGTCCCGTTCGCCGGCCCGCTCACCAGGAGCGCGCTCAGACCGTCGCCTTCGGCGTCCGTGTCGTTGGCCAGCACTCCCGTGCCCACCGCCACCGTCAGCGTCCCGCCTTCGGCCACCGTGTAGCTGTCGCCCACCGCCACCGGCGCGTCGTTGACCGGCGTCACCGTCAGGCTCACCGTCACCGTGTTGCCGTCCACCGTGCCGTCGTTGACCTTGTACGTGAAGCTGTCGCTGGTCGTCTCGCTGCCGTTGTGCGTGTAGCTGAAGCTGCCGTCCGCGTTCAGCGTCAGCGTCCCGTTCGCCGGCCCGCTCACCAGGAGCGCGCTCAGACCGTCGCCTTCGGCGTCCGTGTCGTTGGCCAGCACTCCCGTGCCCACCGCCACCGTCAGCGTCCCGCCTTCGGCCACCGTGTAGCTGTCGCCCACCGCCACCGGCGCGTCGTTGACCGGCGTCACCGTCAGGCTCACCGTCACCGTGTTGCCGTCCACCGTGCCGTCGTTGACCTTGTACGTGAAGCTGTCGCTGGTCGTCTCGCTGCCGTTGTGCGTGTAGCTGAAGCTGCCGTCCGCGTTCAGCGTCAGCGTCCCGTTCGCCGGCCCGCTCACCAGGAGCGCGCTCAGACCGTCGCCTTCGGCGTCCGTGTCGTTGGCCAGCACTCCCGTGCCCACCGCCACCGTCAGCGTCCCGCCTTCGGCCACCGTGTAGCTGTCGCCCACCGCCACCGGCGCGTCGTTGACCGGCGTCACCGTCAGGCTCACCGTCACCGTGTTGCCGTCCACCGTGCCGTCGTTGACCTTGTACGTGAAGCTGTCGCTGGTCGTCTCGCTGCCGTTGTGCGTGTAGCTGAAGCTGCCGTCCGCGTTCAGCGTCAGCGTCCTGTTCGCCGGCCCGCTCACCAGGAGCGCGCTCAGACCGTCGCCTTCGGCGTCCGTGTCGTTGGCCAGCACTCCCGTGCCCACCGCCACCGTCAGCGTCCCGCCTTCGGCCACCGTGTAGCTGTCGCCCACCGCCACCGGCGCGTCGTTGACCGGCGTCACCGTCAGGCTCACCGTCACCGTGTTGCCGTCCACCGTGCCGTCGTTGACCTTGTACGTGAAGCTGTCGCTGGTCGTCTCGCTGCCGTTGTGCGTGTAGCTGAAGCTGCCGTCCGCGTTCAGCGTCAGCGTCCCGTTCGCCGGCCCGCTCACCAGGAGCGCGCTCAGACCGTCGCCTTCGGCGTCCGTGTCGTTGGCCAGCACTCCCGTGCCCACCGCCACCGTCAGCGTCCCGCCTTCGGCCACCGTGTAGCTGTCGCCCACCGCCACCGGCGCGTCGTTGACCGGCGTCACCGTCAGGCTCACCGTCACCGTGTTGCCGTCCACCGTGCCGTCGTTGACCTTGTACGTGAAGCTGTCGCTGGTCGTCTCGCTGCCGTTGTGCGTGTAGCTGAAGCTGCCGTCCGCGTTCAGCGTCAGCGTCCTGTTCGCCGGCCCGCTCACCAGGAGCGCGCTCAGACCGTCGCCTTCGGCGTCCGTGTCGTTGGCCAGCACTCCCGTGCCCACCGCCACCGTCAGCGTCCCGCCTTCGGCCACCGTGTAGCTGTCGCCCACCGCCACCGGCGCGTCGTTGACCGGCGTCACCGTCAGGCTCACCGTCACCGTGTTGCCGTCCACCGTGCCGTCGTTGACCTTGTACGTGAAGCTGTCGCTGGTCGTCTCGCTGCCGTTGTGCGTGTAGCTGAAGCTGCCGTCCGCGTTCAGCGTCAGCGTCCCGTTCGCCGGCCCGCTCACCAGGAGCGCGCTCAGACCGTCGCCTTCGGCGTCCGTGTCGTTGGCCAGCACTCCCGTGCCCACCGCCACCGTCAGCGTCCCGCCTTCGGCCACCGTGTAGCTGTCGCCCACCGCCACCGGCGCGTCGTTGACCGGCGTCACCGTCAGGCTCACCGTCACCGTGTTGCCGTCCACCGTGCCGTCGTTGACCTTGTACGTGAAGCTGTCGCTGGTCGTCTCGCTGCCGTTGTGCGTGTAGCTGAAGCTGCCGTCCGCGTTCAGCGTCAGCGTCCTGTTCGCCGGCCCGCTCACCAGGAGCGCGCTCAGACCGTCGCCTTCGGCGTCCGTGTCGTTGGCCAGCACTCCCGTGCCCACCGCCACCGTCAGCGTCCCGCCTTCGGCCACCGTGTAGCTGTCGCCCACCGCCACCGGCGCGTCGTTGACCGGCGTCACCGTCAGGCTCACCGTCACCGTGTTGCCGTCCACCGTGCCGTCGTTGACCTTGTACGTGAAGCTGTCGCTGGTCGTCTCGCTGCCGTTGTGCGTGTAGCTGAAGCTGCCGTCCGCGTTCAGCGTCAGCGTCCCGTTCGCCGGCCCGCTCACCAGGAGCGCGCTCAGACCGTCGCCTTCGGCGTCCGTGTCGTTGGCCAGCACTCCCGTGCCCACCGCCACCGTCAGCGTCCCGCCTTCGGCCACCGTGTAGCTGTCGCCCACCGCCACCGGCGCGTCGTTGACCGGCGTCACCGTCAGGCTCACCGTCACCGTGTTGCCGTCCACCGTGCCGTCGTTGACCTTGTACGTGAAGCTGTCGCTGGTCGTCTCGCTGCCGTTGTGCGTGTAGCTGAAGCTGCCGTCCGCGTTCAGCGTCAGCGTCCCGTTCGCCGGCCCGCTCACCAGGAGCGCGCTCAGACCGTCGCCTTCGGCGTCCGTGTCGTTGGCCAGCACTCCCGTGCCCACCGCCACCGTCAGCGTCCCGCCTTCGGCCACCGTGTAGCTGTCGCCCACCGCCACCGGCGCGTCGTTGACCGGCGTCACCGTCAGGCTCACCGTCACCGTGTTGCCGTCCACCGTGCCGTCGTTGACCTTGTACGTGAAGCTGTCGCTGGTCGTCTCGCTGCCGTTGTGCGTGTAGCTGAAGCTGCCGTCCGCGTTCAGCGTCAGCGTCCCGTTCGCCGGCCCGCTCACCAGGAGCGCGCTCAGACCGTCGCCTTCGGCGTCCGTGTCGTTGGCCAGCACTCCCGTGCCCACCGCCACCGTCAGCGTCCCGCCTTCGGCCACCGTGTAGCTGTCGCCCACCGCCACCGGCGCGTCGTTGACCGGCGTCACCGTCACCGAGGACGCAACCCCCACCCCTGCCGTATCCACCCCCCCATTCCCCACCCCCCGCTGTCCTGCAGCTGGGTCACCGTGAATGTCCGGTTCCCGCCCGTGGGCGCATCGATGTGGGTGTTCTGGTACTGCAGCCCGTTCACCAGCGCCGACATGACGCTGGGCGCGACGCCGGCCGGCTTGACCAGCACGATGGTCGCCGCGCCGGCGCCGCCGAGCGTGACGGTGTAGGTCAATCCGTTCGTCGCCGTGGTGCCGGTGCCGTTGGCCCCGAGCGAGACCTGGGTGCCGTCGATGATCAGCGTTTCGGCGCCGCCGTCCTGCAGGCCGGCCGCCGTCAGGGTCAGTCCGACGAGGTTCTGCGCACTCTCGATGGTAGACACCACCGCGCCGGTGAACAGGCTCACCGCCGTGCCCTGGCTGCTGCCCGCACCCTCGGTGAAGGTGCCGCCGCTGCCGCCCACCGTCAGCGTGGGCGCGTCGTTTACCGGCGTGACCGTGACCGTGCTGTCCAGCGCCGCGCTGGTCTTGCCGCCCGTGTCGGTGACGGTGAAACGGATCGTGCGGCTGGTGCTGGACGGGTCGTCGCTGCCGTTCGCATAGGTAACCGAGCGCAGTGCCGCCTGGTAATGCGCCAGGCTGGCGCTGCCGCTCAGCGTCAGCTCGCCGGTCGCCGCATTGAAGCTGCCGGTGATTCCGCTGCCCATCGGGGCCGTGAAGGCGAGCACGTCCTGCCCCGGCACATACCCGGCCGCGATGCGGACGACGGCGCCGGCCGCGTTGGCGCTGTCGCTGTCCGACAGCACGAGCACGCCGTTGACCACCTGCGGCCCCTGTCCTTCGGTGAAGGTCAGCGTGCTGCCGCCGGCCAGCACCGGCGGGTAGGTGTCGTAAGTCGCCAGCGTGAGCGTGCGCTCGGCAGTGTCGGTGTCGGCGCCACCGAAAGCGGTGCCGCCGTCGTCCTGCACCAGGAATCGGAAGCTCGGCGATCCGGCGCTGCTGGCGGCCGTGTAGACCAGCTTGCCGGCCGCCAGGTCGGCCACGCTGACCACCACCGGACTGCCGAGCGTGGCGCTGCCGATCGCGACGCCATCGAGCACCAGCGTGCCGCCGGCCGGCACCGAGGTGATCAGCACCGCCGCAAAGTCGTCGGCCGGGCTGTCGCCCGGGTCGCTGAAGCCGAAGTCGCCCGCGCCGAACACATGGCTGGTGTTGATCAGCAGGGTGAGCGTCTTGTCGGTGCCGACCGGCGCATCGGCCACCGAGGTGACCGTGATCGCCGCGACATCCGTGTCTGCGGAGAACGCCGTGGTGCCGCCGTTGAGGGCGCCGCTGGTGTCGGCCGTGCCGCCATTGCTGCCGCTGCTGCGGTCCCAGGCGCGGAACGTCAGCGCGTTGGCGATCGTGCCGTTCGCATTGGCGGCCGGCCGGTAGTACAGGCGCGTCGCGCCATCTGCCGCCAGCAGCAGCGCAGCCGCGTCGCTCGGCGCCGCTCCGACCTGCGTCCAGCTCAGGCCGCCGTCGGTCGTGTAGTACCAACTGCCGGCTCCGCCCAGCTGGGTGACCGCGATGCCCTTGAGCGCAGCGGCACCGTCGACGTCGCTCTGGCCGCCGACCAGGTCGGCCACCGACGTGCCGACCACGCCGCTCGGCGCGTCGGCATCTTCCAGCACGCTGTCCAGCGTCAGACCGGGCGTGGCCGCCAGCATGGGTGCGTCGTTGCGGGCGGCCACCGTGATCGCCAAGTGGACCGTCGAGCTGCTGTTGGGCGTCCCCTCGTTGTCCTTCAGCACCACGCTGAGGGTGCGGGTGGCCGTGCTCGGCGCGTTGCTCGTGTTCTGGTACTGGACCGAGCGCAGCACGGCCTGCCAGTCGGCCAGCGTGGCCACGCCATTCAGGGTCAGCGTGCCGCCCGCGAAGCTGCCCGTGATGCCGGCCGAGCCCGTGAACGTCAGCAGGTCCTCGCCCGGCACGTAGCCGGTGAGCGTGAGGGTGGCCTGCTGCAGCTGCCCGGAATCGGGGTCGGTGACCACCACGCTGCCGAGAATGGGCACCGCGCCGTCGTCCTCGACGTAGACGACGTTGGCCGCGCCGGCCAGCACCGGCGGGTCGCCGGCCGTGACGGCGACCGCCATCGTGCGCGCCACCGGGTCGGTGTCGGCGCCGCCGTTGGCGGTGCCGCCGCTGTCGCGCACCTGGAAGCTGAAGGCGGACGAGCCCGGCACCGGGTTCGCCAGGAAGCGGAAGTTGCCGCCGCCGATGTCCGCTGCGGAGATGAACTCGCCCGCGCCCACGGCCACCCAGCTCGCACCGTCCCAGCGCTCGAGCGTGCCGCCCGCCGGCAGCGAGGCCACCAGGATGCCGGCGAAGCCGTGCCCGTCGAGCGCATCGACGAAGCCGAACTCGCTCGCGCCGAACACGTGCGAGGTGCCCTGCTTGATCGAGAGCGCGCCGTCGGCGCCCGAGGGCGCGTCGTTGACCGCCGCCACCGTGATCGCCACCGCGGCGCTGCTGCCCTGCAGCGGCCCGCCGGTGCCGGTGTTGCCGCCGTCGTCCAGCGTGAACACCACGGTGCGGCCGCCGGTGGACGGCGCGTCCGAGACGTTGCTGTAGGCGATGGCCCGCGCCAGCGCCTGGGTGGCAGCCACGCTCGCACCCGTCGTCAGGTGGATGCGCAGCGGCTGGCCGCCGACGCCGCCCAGTGCCGCGTCGATGCTGCCGATCACGATGCCTTCGTAGGTGATGGTGGTGCCAACCACCCCGATCTGGCCGGGCCCGCTGCCCGCATGCAGCACCGTGAGCCGGTCTTCCGCCGCCCCGCCGGAGGCGAACGCCACCTGCAGCCAGCCGCCGCCGAAGTTGGACGGCAGGTCCGGATCGGCGATGACGAGGCCGGCGTCGATCGCCGTGGCGGCCTGGTTCTCCACGTAGGCCAGCGAGCCGCCGGACGCGGTCAGGGTCGGCGCATCGTTCTCGCGGTCCATCGTGATGGTCGCGCTGACGACGTTGGAGTCCTGCGTGCCGTCGTTGACGATGAACGAGACGGAGCGCTCGGCCGTGCCCGGCGCGTCGCTCAGGTTGCGGTAGGTGACGGCGCGGAAGGCCGCCTGCCACTGGGCCTGGGTCGCGCCCGCGGCCGAGGAGAAGGACAGCACGCCGTTGACGGCGTCCCAGGCGGCGGTGATGTCGCCGTACAGCGCCGCGCTGGTGTTGCTGAACGCCAGCTCGTCCTGGCCGGAAACGAAGCCCCGGCTCATCACCACCATGCCCGACTCGAGCTGCGGGTTGTCGTCGTCGTGGACGGTGATGTTCGGGTTGACCACCTGCGCCACCGGCGGCGTCTGCTCGGCATAGGCCAGGTCGTTGCCGCCGGACAGGACCGGCGCCGACTGGCTGCCGACGTTGAAGACGATCGCCCGTTCGCTGGTATCGGTGTCGATGCCGCCGCCGGCGGTGCCGCCGTCGTCCTGCACCCGGAAGCGCAGGTTGCCCAGGCCCATGCCGGTCTGGTTCGCGGCGGCGGTGAAGCGCAGCTTGCCCGCCGCGATGTCGGCGGCGCTGATGGTGTCGCCGGCGCTCACCGCGACCCAGGTGCCGACGCCGTTGCGCCACTCCAGCAGGCCGGCACCGGCATCGGGCAGCGTACTGATCTGCACGGCGAGCAGGCTGTCCGGTTTGGCGGCATCGCCCGGGTCGCTGAAGCCGAAGTCGGCGGTCGCCAGCAGCCGGCTGCCGTTCTTGTCCACCCACAGGACGTTGTCCGTCCCGACCGGGGCGTCGTTGACCGGCGCAACGCTGACGTCGATGACGTCGGTGGCGCTCGAGAACGCGCTGCTGCCGCCGTTGACGCTGGCGTCGAACCGGCCGCCGTTGCTGCCGGCGGTGCGGTCCCAGGCCCGGAAGGTCACGGCGGCGGCGAGGTTGCCGTTGAAGTCGGCGCCCGGCCGGAAGTACAGGCGGGTGGCGCCGTCGGCGGCCAGCAGCAGGGCCGACGAGGCGCTCGGCGCGCCGGCCACCTCGGCCCAGCTGGCGCCGCCGTCGATGGTGTAGTACCAGCGGCCCTGGCTGCTGTCCAGGGCCGTGACGGCGATGCCCGCCAGCGCGCCGGCGTCGGCATCGCTTTGCCCGCCCACCAGCGCAGCAATGTCCACGCCGACTGCGCCGCCGGCGGGCGCTCCGGCATCCTCGGCCACCGTCAGGTCGTGGCCGACCGGCACCAGCACCGGCGCGTCGTTGAGGGCGGTCACCCCGACCGTGCTGGTCCAGGTGTTGCTTGCGTCGGCGCCATCGCTGACCTGGAAGCGGATCGTTCGCGCGGCGGTGGACGGGCTGTCGCTGCTGTTGGCGTAGGTGACCGAGCGCAGCGCGGCCTGGTAGTGCGCCAGGCTGGCCGCGCCGCTGAGCGTCAGCACGCCGGTGGCCGCGTCGTAGCTGCCGGTGATGCCGTTCTGGTCGATGAAGCCGAGCAGGTCCTGGCCGGCGGCGAAGCCCGCACCGATGCTGACCGTCGCGCCGCTCAGCTGGAGATGGTCCGGATCGGCCACCGTGATGGCGGAATTCACCACCACCGGCGCGCCGTTCTCGGTGAAATTGACGCTGGTGGCGACGCCACCGAGCACCGGCGCGTCGTTGACCGGCAGCACCGTGACGGTGGCGGTGACGGTGTTGGACAGGCCGGCGCCGTCGTCGATCTGGTAGCTGATCGTGCGGGCGGCGGCCGTCGGCGCATCGCTGCTGTTGCGGTAGGCCACCGCGCGCAGCGCCGCCTGCCACTCCTGAGCGGTGGCGCTGGCGCCGCTGGACACCAGCGTAAGCACACCGGTGGCGGCATCGAAGCTGGCGCTGATGTTGCCCATCGTGCCGTCGTTGGCGAAGGACAGCAGGTCCTCGCCGGCCACGTGGCCGGCGCTGATGCGGACCGTGGCGCTGGCCAGGCCTTCGCTGTCGACGTCGGCCACCGTGAGGCTGGGTGCGATCGGCGCGGCCGGGCCGTTCTCGATGTAGCCGAGCGTGTCGCCGCCCCCGCCCAGCGTGGGCAGGTCGTTGACGGCCGTGACCGTCACGGTCGCCGACACGATGTTCGAGGTGTCGGTGCCGTCGCCGACCTGGTAGCGCACGATGCGGGGCGTGCCGACCGGATCCTCGCTGGCGTTGGCGTAGGTGATCGAGCGCAAAGCCGCCTGGTAGTGGGCCACCGAGGCGGTGCCGCTCAGGGTGAGCACGCCGGAGACTGCGTCCCAGCTGCCGCTGATGCCGTTCTGGTCGGTGAACCCGAGCACGTCCTGGCCGGCGACGAAGTTCTGGATCCAGACCGTGGCCGACTGCAGGCTGGTGTGGTCCGCGTCGGACAGCGACAGCGCCGGGCTGATGGCGACGGCCGGGTCCTGCTCGGTGTAGGCGGCGGTGCCGCCGTTGGCCAGCACCGGGGCGTCGTTGACCGAGACGACCGACACGCTGCTGCTGGCGATCGTGTTGGAGGCGCCGTTGCCGCCGCCGTCGTTCACCTGGAAGCTGACGGTGCGCAGGGCCGTGTCCGGCGCCTGGCTGGTGTTGGCGTAGGTGACGGCCCGCAGCGCGGCCTGCCACTGCGCCAGCGTGGCCGTGCCGCCGGCAGAGGTGAGCGTCAGGGTGCCGGTGCCGGCGTCGAAGCTGGCGCTGATGTTCCCGTGCACCGCCGCGCCGGCGTTAGTGAAGGCGAGCAGGTCCTGGCCGCTGCGGTAGTTGCCGCTGATCGAGATCGTGGCGCTCACCAGCGTCGCGTTGTCCGCGTCGCTGACCGTGATCACGGTGTTCACCGGCGTGGCGGCGCCATCCTCGGTGTAGCTCACCTCGGTGCTGGCCGAAGCCAGGATGGGCGAATCGTTGGCGCCCACGATGTTCACGGTGAGCGTGCGCGTGTCCGAACCGCCGGACAGGTCGCTGACGGTGAAGGTGAAGCTCTCGCTCGGGGTCTGGCCGGCCTGCACCGCGTTGATGGCGGCACTGTCGGGAACGAAGCTGTAGGCGCCGGTGGCGCTGTTCAGGTACAGGGTGCCGTACGTGCCGATCTTCTGCCGATCCATGCCGGCCGGCGCGCCGGCTCCGGCCGCGCTGTCGCCGGTGATGCCGTACAGCGCGCCGGCGCCGTCCAGGTCGCTCACGGTCAGGATGCCGGTGGCGGCGAAGAAGCTTTGCGGGAAGCGGTCGTCGTTGTAGGTGAGCGGGCTGGGGCTCGACAGCGTGGGCGCGTCGTTGACCGCGGTCACGGTGACCGTGCTGGCCAGCTGATTGGACAGGCCGGAGAAGGTCGCCCCGTCGCTGACCTGGTACACCACACTGCGCGCCGCGGTGCTCGGGTGGTCGCTGCTGTTGGCGTAGCGCACCGAGCGCAGCGCCGCCTGGTAGTTGGCCACGCTGGACGAGCCGCTCAGGGTCAGCACGCCGGTGGCGCTGTCGAAGAGGCCGCTGATGCCGTTCTGGTCGGTGAACGACAACACGTCCTGGCCCGCCACGAAGTTGGTGATGCGGACGGTGGCGCCGGTGAGGTTGGCGCTGTCGGCGTCGCTCAGCGTGAGCACGCCGTTGATGGCCGCCGCGGCGCCGTTCTCGATGTAGGCCAGCGTCGCGCTGCCGGCCAGCACGGGCGCGGCGGTGCTACCACTGCCGCCGATGGCGATGGTGGTGGTCACGGCGCCCGAGTTGGCGGCGCCGTCGCTGACCACGAAGTTGACGGTGCGCGGCGTGCTGTTGCCGCCGCTGGCGTTGTGGAAGGTGACGGCGCGCAGCGCAGCCTGCCATTGCGCGAGGGTTGCGGTGTTGCCCGCAGAGCTCAGAGTCAGGATGCCCGTGCCGCTGTTGTAGCTGCCGGCGATGTTGCCCATCGTCGCGGCGTTGCTGATGAACGCTAGCGAGTCGCCCGCCTGCGGATTGGCCAGCGTGACGGTTGCCGACTGCAAGTTCAGGTTATCGACGTCGCTGACGTGCAACCAGGGATTGATGGCCGCCGGTGCTCCGGGACTGTAGGACAGGCTGCTACCGGCACTGGAGAGCACCGGGGCGTCGTTCACCGGGGTGACGCCCAGCGTGGCGCTGTAGGCCGTGCTCCAGTTGTCGGTCGCGACGCTGGTGCGCGTCGACACGCTGAAGGTGCGGGCTGCCGAGCTCGGGTTGTCGCTGCTGTTGGTGTACAGGACGGCCTTCAAGGCCGCTGCCATCTGCGCCTGCGTCGATCCAGCCGAGGTGAGCGTCAGGACACCGCCGCTGTAGGCCGCGGTGATGACGTTCGGACCCATCGTGCCGGCGTTGTAGGTGAAGCTCAGCACGTCTTCACCGGGAACGAAGTTCCCGCTGATCGCAACCTTGGCCGTGGTGTACGTGGCGTTCGACAGCGTGACCCCCGCGTCCACCAGGGCGAGGCCCAAAGCGTTTTCGGTGTAGGTCTTGTTGGTCAGTGCACCACCCAGCGTCGGCTTGGCGCCGGCGGCACCGACCTTCAGCGTCATCGTCGCGGCCGGACTATCGGCCCCCGCGTCGTCGCGCACCTGAAAGGTAAAGGTTCGGTCAGCGGTGTTCCCGTTGGCGCTCTGATAGTTCAGCAATCCGGAACGGATCTGGTCAACGGTCACGAAGGCGCCATTGCTCAATGCATTGGCGCCCAGCCGGATGGCGCCCCCGCTGGCGATCTGCGTCGTAATCACGATGCCCGCCATGCCGGAATCCACGTCCGAGAAAGCGAACTCGGCCAACGAAAACACGTAGTTGGCGCTCGGACCCGACGCAACATGCACCGTCTCACTGGCAGTGGACGGTGCATCGTTCACCGGCACCACCGTGATCGTCGTCACGACCTCGTTCGACAGGTTGGAGACCGACCCACCGTCGTCCACGACGAAGCTGACCGTGCGCGCCCCGCCGGTGGGCGCTTCGCTGCTGTTGACGTAGGTGATCGATCGCAGCGCCGCCTGGTAGTTGGCCAGGGTTGTCGTTCCCGTGAGGGTCAGCACGCCGGTCGCGCTGTTGAAGACGCCGCTGATGCCGTTCTGGTTCGCGAAGCCCAGCACGTCCTGGCCGGCCACATAACCCTGGATCCGCACGACCGCACCCGCCACCGTGGTGCCGTTGTCGGCGAGCGTCAGGCCGGCATCTACCGCGGTGTCCGCCTGGTTCTCCGTGTAAGTCCACGTATTGCCGCCACCCAGCACCGGCGCCGTGTTGCCCGGCACGGTGGTCACGCTGCTGTTGGCCAGCACGTTCGAATCCGCCGACCCATCGTTGACCCGGAAGGCGATCGTGCGGGTCGCCGTGCCCGGCGACCCCGTGCTGTCGAACGCGACGGCGCGCAGCGCGGCCTGCCACTGCGCCAGCGTGGCTGTCCCGCCCGCCGAACTCAGGCTGAGCACGCCGGTGACGCTGTCGTAGCTGCCCGCGATGTTGCCCATCGTCGAGCCGTCGTTGGTGAACAGCAGCCGGTCGTTGGCGTGGCGGTTGGCGGTGATGCTCACGCTTGCCGTAGCCAGGGTCGTGTTGTCCACGTCGGCCACGAACAGCCACGGGTTCACGGCGCGCGCCGCGGCCCCTTCGGCGTAGCTGACGCTGCTGGGCGGCCCCGACAGCACCGGCGCATCGTTGACCGCCGCCACCGTCAGCGTGCTGTCGATGCCGGCTGAGAACTCCACGCCGTCGCTGACGCTCCAGCGGACGGTGCGGGCGGCGGTGGCGGGGTCCTCGCTGGTGTTGTGGTAGGTGATCGAGCGCAGCGCCGCCTGCCACTGGGCCTGGCTGGCCGAGCCGCTCAGGCTGAGCACGCCGGTGGCCGCGTTGTAGACGCCGCTGATGCCGTTCTGGTTGGTGAACGACAGCACGTCCTGGCCGGCCACGAAGCCGGTCGTGATGCGCACGATCGCGCCCGTCATGTTGGACGAGTCGGGGTCGGTGATCGTCAGCACGCCGTTGAGCGCCACCGGCGCGCCGTTCTCGGTGTAGCTGGCCGCCGGCGTGCCCGCCAGCAGCGGGGCGACGTTGACGGTGCTGACCGACAGCGTCAGCGTGTTGGGCGTCGGGTCCAGGTCGACGCCGCCGTTGGCGGTGCCGCCGTCGTCGCGCACCTGGAAGGTGAAGCTGCTGGAGGTGGTGCCGGCAGGGGTGTACAGCAGCTGTCCGGCGCTGATCTGCGCCAGCGTGGCGGAGGCGCCCGCTGCCAGGACGACGCCGTTGAGCGTGAGGGTGCCCGCGGCCGGCAAGGTGGTGATGACCACGCTGTGCAGTCCGTGGGCCCCGGCGTCGGCGCTGTCGCGGAAGCCGAAGTCGGCCACCCCGAAGGCGTACGAGTTGCCCTGCAGCACGGTGAGGGTGCGGTCGGCGCCGGCCGGCGCGTCGTTGACTGCGACCACCGTGACGGTGCTGGTGGCGGGGTCGGAGTCGCCAGCGCCGTCGTTGACGGTGATGCCGATGGTGCGGACGGCGGTGCCCGGAGCGTCGCTGCTGTTGCGGTAGGTGACGCTGCGCAGGGCCGCCTGGTAGGCGGCGACCGAGGCGGTGCCGCTGAGCGTGAGCACGCCGGTGGCGGCGTCGTAGCTGCCGACGATGCCGGACTGGTTGGTGAACGCGAGCAGGTCCTGCCCGGCGACGAAGCCGCCGGTGATGGCGATGCGCGCGCCCTGCAGCGTCGTGTTGTCCTCGTCCGCGACGGTCAGCGCCGGATGAACCGCCGCGCCTGCGCCGTTCTCGACATAGCTCACGCCCGGGCTGCCGCCGCCGAGCACGGGCACGGCGTTGGTCGTCACCACCCGCACGGTCGAAGCCAGCGCCAGGGTGGCGGTGTTGCGATGGGGCCCGGTGCTCGAGCCGCTGTCCTGCAGCTGCGAGACGGTGACCGTGCGGTTGCCGGCGTTCGGCGCCGCCGAGGCATTGTGGTAGGTGATGCCCTCGATCAGCGCCTTGGCGTCGGCCGCGTTCAGGGCCAGCCCGCTGACCGTGACCGTCGCCGTGGTGCCGCTCACGCCCACCGTGTAGGTCACGCCCCCGACCGTGGTGCTGCCGGCGGCCAGGCCGATCGCCTGGCCGTCGATGGTCAGGACCTCGAAGGCGCCGTTGCGCACGTTGGCCACCGTCAGCGTCAACCGGCTGAGGGTCTGGCCGGCTTCGATCGTCGAAACCGTGGCGTTGCCGAACAGCGCAACGGCCGCGCCGCCTTCGGTGAACGTGGGGTTGCCGGCGGTCAGCGTGAGCGTGGGCGCGTCGTCGACCGGCGTCACGCTGACGGTGACGGTGGCCGGGTCGCTGTTGTCGCCGCCATTGGCGGCGATGAAGGTCACGGTGCGCGCCGCCGGCGACGGCGTCTCGCTGATGTTGCGGTAGGTGACCGAGCGCAGCGCGGCCTGGTAGTCGGCGACCGACGCCAGACCGGTCAGCGTCAGCGTGCCGGTGGCCGCATCCCAGCTGCCGCTGATGCCGTTCTGGTCGATGAAGGCCAGCACGTCCTCGCCGGGCTGGTAGTTGCCCGTGATCCGCACGGTGGCGCCGCTGACATTGGCCACGCCCGTGAGCGAGAGCACCGGCGCCACGGCGGTGGCGGGATCGTTCTCCACGTAGGCGATCGCCCCGGTGCCGGCGAGCACGGGCACCGGGCCCTGCACGTCCAGCGTCAGGGTGTCGACGTCCCGGACGACCACGCCGTTCATCGAGGTGACGCCGTCCGTGGTCTCCAGGGTCACGCTGGCGACCCCGACGTAGCCGGCGTCGGCCTGGTAGCTCAGCGTTGCCAGCGCGGCGTTGATCTGTGCCTGCGTGCCGCTGAAGGTCATGCTGGCGTCGGCGCTGCCGTCGCCGCCGGTGAAGACCAGGCCCGCGATCGTGCCCAGGCTCAGAGTGCCGTGCGTCGCGGTGAGCTTGACCGTGAGGTTGCCGCTGTCCGCATCGGCGACCGAGGCAGCGATGGCCAGCGGGCTGTTGTTGCGCGCCACCAGCAGCGCCGGCAGGGTGTTGACCGGCGCCATGTCGATCGCCAGGTCCTTCTGGCCGCCCAGCGAGTTGGCGGCGCCGGTGGCCGGCAGCGTCAGGTTGGCCACGTTGCCGGCGGCATCCTTGATCGTGCCGCCGTTCAGGCCGAGGGAGTTGGTGGCGACGTAGTTCAGGTCGGCGGTGGTGTCGCCCGCCTGGATGCTGTAGGAGAAGATCAGCGTGTCGCTGCCGGAGCCGCTCACGTAGCTGGCGGTGCGCAGGTTGCCGGCGGCCAGCTGGATCTGCGGCACCCCCGTGACGTAGACCTGCTCGGTGAACTTGACGCGCACGAAGATCGTGTCGCCCTCGATCCAGGTGCCGTCCAGGTTGGCGGCCGACACCAGCGTGACGGTCGGCGCCGTGACGTCGACCCCGGTCTTGAAGTTCAGCCGGTAGGCGTTGCTGATGCCCTGGTTCAGGTCGGTGAAGCCGGCATAGCGGTTGCCCGAGGCGTCCTGCAGCGCAGCGCCCTCGACCTGCAGGTAGTAGTCGGTGTTCTGCGCCAGGTCGGAGGCCGGGTTGATCGTGACCGTCCGGCCGTCGGCGCTGAAGCTGACCTGGGTGGGGTCGGCCGAGTTGATGCGCGCCACGATGGCGCCGTCGGCGCTGCGCCGCAGGATGAAGAAGCCGTTGTCGGGGAAGACCGCTTCGCTGAAGGTCAGGACGATGTCGGTCGTCTCGCGGACGTTGACCTGGTTGTCGGCCGGACTCAGCGTCGCCCCGCTCGAGCCGGTGACAGCGGTGGCCACCAGGGTCGGCGGCGTGCCGTCGTTCAGCGAGTTGGAGCCGACCGAGAAATTCCACCTGTAGGTGGTGTTCGGATCGGTGTCGTTGACGCCGGCCGGCTGGCCCGCGACCAGGATCGGGTTGCCGGCGGCGTCCAGCGCCACGTAGGTGTTGCCAGCCGTGTCCTGGAAGGCGGCGGCGTCCAGCTCGACGTAGTACGCGGTACCGGCCGGCAGGTCGAACACCGGGTTGATCGTGACCGTGTTGCCCGAAAAGCGCACCTGGTCCGCATCGTTCACGCTGATCTGGCGCACGATGGCGCCGGTCGTGGCGTTGCGGATGTAGATATAGCCCGTGCCCGGCTGCACCGCCTCGGAGAAGCGCATGAACAGGTTGGCGTTGGGCGCGATGTTGGTGGCGTTGTCGGCCGGCGTGATGCCGGTGCGCAGGTCGAGCGTGGGCGCGGTGGTGTCGGGTTGGCGCAGCACCGTGATCGTCAGGTTCTGCGTGTCCTCGCCACGCTTCCATTCGGTGGCGCCCGGATCCGAGTAGTCGCGGGCGCTGACCGTGACCTGGTAGCGGCCGTCGCCGTCGGCGTCGGTCGGCGCCGTGACGCTGGGCGTGAAGCCCGGCGCGAAGCTGAGCACGCCGGTGACCGGGTCGATCACGAACTTGGCGGCGTCGGCGCCGCCGCTGATGAAGTAGCGGACGGTGTCGCCCGGGTTCAGGTCGGTCGCCGCGACGGTGGTGATCACCGACTCGCCCTCGCCCACCTGCACGAACGCGGTCTGGCCGCCGCCATCGCTGGTGATGATGGGCGGCGAGTTGGAGGCGTTGATGACCGGCGAGAAGGCGCCCAGCTGGTCCCAGGTCAGGGTCGACTTGTTGGCCCCGACCACGCCGCCGATGTCGCCGTTCAGGGAGTTGGTCTGGGTGGCGGTCGCCAGGATGAACCGCATCGGCGAGAAGCGGTCGACCGCGATGCCGGCCGCGGGGTTGCCGGCGACGTTGGCGCGCGCGAGTTCGGCCTTGATCTCGGCAAAACTCAGGCGGAAGGACACGAAGTAGTCGGACTTGCCGCCGCCGTCGATGTCGGCGTTGCCGACCCCGGTGGCCGGCGGCTCGCTGGCCGGGCTGACCGGCGTGAAGGCGTAGTTGGACGCGTCCAGCGTGTACTGCCGGCCCGGCGCCGCCGTGTAGCTGGTCGTGCTGGGCGAGTTGTTGAGGTCGGTGCCGGGGTTGTACAGGCCGACCGTCGCGCCCTGGGAATCATCGGCGATGAGGAACAGGTCGATGTCGCCGTTCAGATCGGCATCGATGCCGATGATCCCGTAGGCGCCGAAGCGGCCCTGGCTGTTGGGCCCGCTGACGCGGAAGCGGAAGATGATGCTGTCGTCGGCTTCGGTCGCCGTGCCGCCGTCGTCGTAGGCGTAGAACAGGGTCGGGTGGTACAGGTCGCCGACCAGGTCGGTGCTGGACGCGGCCGACTGCATGTCGCCGGCCGGGTCCTGCCGGCTGCCGTACAGCAGCGGCGTCCAGCCGGCGTTGCCGGCCAGGTTGATGGTCGGCAGCAACGCCTGGTAGTTGCGGCCGTCGGCGTCGGACAGGAACGGCGTCGCCGTGACCGGTCCGGCCGTGTACTCGAACAGCCAGTTGCCGTTGCGCGCGGCGCCGCCGGTGGCATCGCGCGAAGCCGCCACGTCGGCGCCGGTGAGCTGGCCGAGGCGGTCGACATAGTCCTCGCCGGCCGCGCCAGCCGCGACATCGCAGCCGTACAGGAGCAGGTCGCCCGAGGCGGTGAGGCGGGCGCCGATGGCGGCCAGGTCGGTGGCGCGGCCTTCCAGCTGGGCCGCATCCAGGTTGGTGCTGCCCAGGCGGATGAAGCCGGGGGCGCCATGGCTGACGATATGCAGCGCGTCGGCCGGCCGGCCGTCGGCGGCCAGCGCCTGCCGGATCTGGGCCAGGCCATCGGCGGCCGGATCGAGCAGCAGCACCTGCAGGCCCGGGCGCGCCTGCGCGGCCAGGGCGGCGGCATCCGGCACCCGGCCGTCGATGATCAGCCACTCGACCGAAGTCGGGGTGGCAGCGGCGATCGGCGCATCCAGCGCCAGCTGTGCCAGCGCCGCCAATTCAGGAGAAAGCTCGGCCGCCGGGTAGGCCCGCGAGGCAGCGTCGGCCGCTTGCACTGCCTGGACTGCGTCCAGGGCGCCGGGCAAGGCGGCGGCGGTATCGACCAGCGCGCCATCGAACAGGACGCGCGGCTCCAGGGCGAGAAGCCGGCTGCGCCGCTTCGTCGGCACCTTCTTCGACATGCTTACACTCCTCTTGGGACCGGCCGATCCCCTCCGCTCGATATTGCAACCAAAAGAAACATTCGGCAATGTTTTGAAACAATTATCCGCCAGGCGCCCCTCCCGGGGCGAAGGACGGCTGGGTCGCCGGTCCGCCTGGCACGATGGGATCCATCAATGCCCGCGTACACATTCGAAGCACTGGACGCCCAAGGCACGACCCGGCGCGGCATCCTGGAAGCCGATACCGCCAAGGCAGCCCGCGGGCAGCTGCGCTCGCAGGCGCTGATTCCGCTGCAGGTGCGGCCGGTGGAAGCGGGCGCCGGCGGCGGGGTGCTGCGCCGCGGCCGGCGGGTGTTCAGCGACACCCAGCTCGCGATCTGGACGCGCCAGCTGGCCGGGCTGGTCAGTTCGGGGCTGCAGCTGGAGCGAGCGCTCACCGCCCTGGCCGACGAAGCCCCCGCCGAGGCCGAACGCAACCTGGTGGCGACTTTGCGGGCGGAGGTGAACGCGGGGGCGACCTTCGCCTCGGCGCTGGCCCATTTCCCGCGTGATTTTTCCGACATCTACATCGCCGTGGTCAGCGCCGGCGAGCAGAGCGGACACCTGGGCATGGTGCTGGAGCGGCTGGCCGACGAGCTGGAGAACCGGCAGGCGCTCAGGGCCAAGCTGACCGGCGCCGCCCTGTACCCGGCCATCGTTACGGCGGTCGCCCTGGCGATCGTCATCTTCCTCGTGACCTATGTCGTGCCCCAGGTCGCCAATGTGTTCGCCGGCACCAAGCGCGCGCTGCCGCTGCTCACGGTGGCGATGCTGGGGCTGAGCGCCTTCGTCCGCGAGTGGGGCTGGATCGTCGGGGTGCTGCTGCTGGGCTTGGGACTTGTCCTGCGCGCCATGCTCAAGAACGAGGCCTTTCGTGAACAATTCGACGCAGCCTGGCTCTCGCTGCCGGTTCTGGGTCCGCTGTCCCGCGGCTACAACAGCGCGCAGTTCGGCAATACGCTGGCCATGCTCAGCGCCGCCGGGGTTCCGATCCTGCGGGCCCTGCAGGCGGCCGCCGAGACCCTGAACAACCGCGCCATGCGGGCCGACGCCATGGACGCGCTGGTGCTGGTGCGCGAGGGCGCGCCGCTGGCCTCGGCGCTGGCCCAGAAGAAGCGCTTCCCGGGTTTGCTGTCGATGTTCGCCCGGCTGGGCGAGCAGACCGGCCAGTTGCCGGTGATGCTGCAGCGCGCCGCCAACCAGCTCGGCAACGAGGTCCAGCGGCGCGCCATGCAACTGGCCACCGTGCTGGAGCCGCTGCTGATCGTGGGGATGGGGTTGGTGGTGATGCTGATCGTGCTGGCGGTGCTGATGCCCATCATCCAGCTCAACCAGTTGGTGCGTTGACGACCAAGCGGAGGGGACCTTGAGCGTGTTCTCGGACGACCGGCTGGTCGTCGCCATCTCGTCGCGGGCGCTGTTCAACTTCGAGGAGGAGAACCGCATCTTCGAAGGCGGCGACGCCCAGGCCTACATGACCCTGCAGCTGCAGCGGCTGGAGCAGCCGGCGCGGCCCGGCATCGCCTTCTCGCTGATCCAGAAGCTGCTGGCCTTCAACGACACCACCGCCCAGCGGGTCGAGGTGGTGATCCTGTCGCGCAACGACCCGGTCTCGGGGATGCGCATCTTCCGCTCGGGCAACGCCAACCGCATCAAGCTCGAGCGCGGCGTGTTCACCCAGGGGCGCTCGCCCTTTCGCTACCTCAAGCCGCTGCGCGCGCACCTGTTCCTGTCGGCCAACGCCGACGACGTGCGCGAGGCGCTGGCGGCGGGCTTTCCGGCGGCGCGCGTGATCACCGAGTCGGTGCAGGCCGGCGACAACTACCCGAACGAGGTGCGCATCGCCTTCGACGGCGACGCGGTGCTGTTCTCCGACGAGGCCGAGCGGGTGTACCAGAGCGAGGGGCTGGATGCCTTCCAGCAGCACGAGTCGAGCAAGGCCCTGCAGCCGCTGCCCGACGGGCCCTTCAAGCCGCTGCTGGCCGCGCTGCACCGGCTGCAGGCGGCCGGCACGCCGGCGATGAAGATCCGCACCGCGCTGGTCACCGCCCGCAGCGCGCCGGCCCACGAGCGCGCCATCCGCACCCTGATGCAGTGGAACATCCACGTCGACGAGGCGATGTTCCTGGGCGGCCTGCCCAAGGGCGAGTTCCTGCGCGAGTTCGAGCCCGACTTCTTCTTCGACGACCAGACCCGGCACGTGGCCCATGCGGCGCAGCACGTGCCGTCCGGCCACGTCGCCGGCGGCATCACCAACGAGGGCTGAGGAGCACCGGCGGCGCGGCTTTCAGGCCGGCGCCCGGCCCCGCGCTTCGCGCCGCGCGATCCACACCGTGGAGGCGCAGATCACCGCGCCGCCGGCCAGGGTCCAGCGGCTGGGCAGGTCGGCGAACACCAGCCAGCCCAGCAGGGTGGCCCAGACCAGGTCGAGGAACTTGACCGACTGCGTCGCCGAAATGTCGGCCACGCTGTACGAGCGCGCCAGGCAGTAGTGGCCGGTGCTGCCCAGCAGCCCGCAGGCGACGAACAGCAGCCACTGCAGCAGACTCGGCCAGCTCCAGTGCAGCAGCGCCAGCGGCAGGCTGAATGCGGTCACGCTGATCGCCTGCCAGGCGACGATGACCTCGGGCCGCTCGTAGCGCGTGAGCGCCTTGGTGATCAGGAACGAAGCGGCGAAGACCGGCGAGGAAGCCAGCATCACCAGTGCATACCAGCCGCCGCTGCCCGTGAACTGCGGCGCGACCACCGTCAGCACGCCGGCGAAACCCACCAGCGCGGCAGCCCAGCGTTCCCAGCGCATCGGCTCCTTGAACAGCAGCACCGCGCCGACCATGATGAAGATCGGCGTGGTGAAGCCGATTGCCGTGGTGTCGGCCAGGGTGATGTGCGGCACCGCGATGAACCACAGGCACAGCCCGGCGGTGTGCACGGCGCCGCGACTGAACTGGCCGCCCACGTTCTTCGGCCGCCAGGCCCGCCAGCCGCCGCGCGCCACCAACGGCAGCATCACGCCCAACCCGGCCAGGTAGCGCAGGAACTGGGTCTGGAACGGATCGAGCTGCATCGCCAGCTTGCGCATCAGCGTGTTCAGCAGCACGAACAGGACGCCGGCGGTTGTGGACCACAGCAGCCCCTGCAAGGCCGGCGGCAGGCGCTGCGCGCGCCGGTGCGCGAGCCAGGCGCGGCGCACCCAGGGGTTGCGCTGCCAGGCGCCGGCCCAGCCTTCAGCCGGCATGCGGGGTCTCCATGGCGGCAACTATAGATCGCGCCGCTTGCTACAGTGGCGCGGTCTTCAGGGCGGGGTGGAACTCCCCACCGGCGGTAGGCAGCGCGAGCTGCGAGCCCGCGAGCGCCCGCAGTCGCCCTTGCGACTGCGGGGTCAGCAGACCCAGTCCAATGCTGGGGCCGACGGTCAAAGTCCGGATGAAAGAAGATTCGCGGTGCCTTTGCGGCGCCCGCGATGCGCTGCCGCGCGGCCGTTGGCCGGGCGGCCGCATTCTTGGCCTTGAAGCGTTTTTGTTCTCAACCGACAGGAGCGTTTCATGACGATCGACACCCCCTTGCCCACGGCTTGCGTGCTCGCCATCGAGTTCGCGCCGCTGCCGGCGATCCTGGATGCCGTGCGCGCCGGGCGGCCCGTGCTGGTCCTCGACGATGCCGGCCGCGAAAACGAAGCCGACCTGATCTGCGCGGCCGAAGGCATCACCCCGGACGTGATGGCGATGATGATCCGGGACGGCAGCGGCATCGTCTGCCTGTGCCTGCCACCCGACAGGGCCACTGCCTTGCAGCTGCGGCCGATGGTGGAGGTCAACCGATCGCGATACGCCACCGCATTCACGCAATCCATCGAGGCGGCGCACGGGGTGGGCACGGGCGTGTCGGCGGCCGACCGGGTCCAGACCGTCCGGTGCGCCCTGCGCTCCACGCCGTCGAACATCGAAGGCGTCTCGCCCGGCCACGTGTTCCCGCTGGTGGCCCGGGCCGGGGGCGTGCTGGAGCGCCGGGGCCACACCGAGGCGGCGGTCGACCTGGCCGCGCTCGCAGGTTTGTCGCCTGCCGGCGTGCTGTGCGAACTGATGAACCCGGACGGCAGCATGGCCCGCGGACCGCAAGTCGCCGCCTATGCCCGCCGCCACGGTCTCGTTTGCACGTCCGTCGAAGCGATCGCCAAATTCCGCGAACGGCGGGCCGCGCAGGCTTGAAAGCGGCGCCCGAACCCTTATCATTAGCACTCGCTGGAGATGAGTGCTAACAGATGGGCTGCGCTCGCTCCACGTTAAGTTAATTGGCGCTAACTTTCTGTTGGCGCTTTTTGATGTCCAACCTAGAAGCTTTCCTCGAAGGAGATGCAATGAAACTTCGTCCTCTGCACGACCGCGTGATCGTCAAGCGCCTGGAAAACGAGACCAAGACCGCCTCGGGCATCGTGATCCCGGACAACGCCGCCGAGAAGCCCGACCAGGGTGAGGTGCTGGCTGTCGGCCCCGGCCGCAAGAACGACAAGGGTGAGCTGTCGCCCGTGGGCGTGAAGGTCGGCGACCGCGTGCTGTTCGGCAAGTACAGCGGCCAGACCGTCAAGGTCGAAGGCGACGAGCTGCTCGTCATGAAGGAAGAAGACCTGTTCGCGGTCGTCGAGTCGTCCAAGTGATCTTGTGGGGACAGACCAGCTCCGCTGCTCTGCCCCCAACTGACTAGGTAAGTCATCCCCCTTTTTTCGGAGTCAATCAAATGGCAGCAAAAGACGTAGTGTTCGGCGGCGAAGCCCGCGCGCGCATGGTCGAAGGCGTGAACATCCTGGCCAACGCGGTCAAGGTGACCCTGGGCCCGAAGGGCCGCAACGTGGTGCTCGAGCGCTCCTTCGGCGCCCCCACCGTGACCAAGGACGGCGTGTCCGTGGCCAAGGAAATCGAGCTCAAGGACAAGCTCCAGAACATGGGCGCGCAGATGGTCAAGGAAGTCGCTTCCAAGACCAGCGACAACGCCGGTGACGGCACCACCACCGCCACCGTGCTGGCCCAGGCCATCATCCGCGAAGGCATGAAGTACGTGGCCGCCGGCATGAACCCGATGGACCTCAAGCGCGGCATCGACAAGGCCGTGCTGCAGCTGACCGAGCAGCTCAAGAAGGCGTCCAAGCCGACCACCACCTCCAAGGAAATCGCCCAGGTCGGCTCGATCTCGGCCAACAGCGACGAGTCGATCGGCAAGATCATCGCCGACGCGATGGACAAGGTCGGCAAGGAAGGCGTCATCACGGTCGAGGACGGCAAGAGCCTGGACAACGAGCTGGACGTGGTCGAAGGCATGCAGTTCGACCGTGGCTACCTGTCGCCCTACTTCATCAACAACCCCGAAAAGCAGAGCGCGCTGCTCGATAACCCGTTCGTCCTGCTGTACGACAAGAAGGTCAGCAACATCCGCGACCTGCTGCCCACGCTGGAGCAGGTGGCCAAGGCCTCGCGCCCGCTGCTGATCGTGGCCGAGGAAGTCGAAGGCGAGGCGCTGGCCACCCTGGTGGTCAACACCATCCGCGGCATCCTGAAGGTCGTGGCCGTCAAGGCGCCGGGCTTCGGTGACCGCCGCAAGGCCATGCTGGAAGACATCGCCATCCTGACCGGCGGCAAGGTGATCTCCGAAGAGACCGGCATGACCCTGGAGAAGGTCACGCTGGCCGACCTGGGCCAGGCCAAGCGCATCGAAGTGGGCAAGGAAAACACCACCATCATCGACGGCGCCGGCGCCGCTGCCGACATCGAAGCGCGCGTCAAGCAGATCCGCGTGCAGATCGAGGAAGCCACCAGCGACTACGACCGCGAGAAGCTGCAGGAGCGCGTGGCCAAGCTGGCCGGCGGCGTGGCGGTGATCAAGGTCGGTGCCGCTACCGAAGTCGAGATGAAGGAGAAGAAGGCCCGCGTGGAAGACGCGCTGCACGCCACCCGCGCTGCCGTGGAAGAAGGCATCGTGGCCGGCGGCGGCGTGGCGCTGCTGCGCGCCCGCCAGGCCATCGGCGAGATCAAGGGCGACAACCACGACCAGGACGCCGGCATCAAGCTGGTGCTCAAGGCGGTGGAAGCCCCGCTGCGCGAGATCGTCGCCAACGCCGGCGACGAGCCCAGCGTGGTGGTGAACGCGGTGCTGGCCGGCAAGGGCAACTACGGCTTCAATGCCCAGAACGGCCAGTACGGCGACATGATCGAGATGGGCATCCTGGACCCGACCAAGGTGACCCGCACCGCGCTGCAGAACGCCGCGTCGGTCGCGTCGCTGATGCTCACCACCGAAGCCATGGTCGCCGAGGCCCCGAAGGACGAGGCCCCGGCCATGCCCGGCGGCGGCATGGGTGGCATGGGTGGCATGGGCGGCATGGACATGTAAGTCCATGCACCCGAAGAGCGCTGGCGCGTTCTTCGGGTGCCCCAGCCAGATGCAAGAGGCCGGAGTGATCCGGCCTTTTTCATGGGGGTTTCGCGCCGCATGCTTTTCGGCGCGAACCGAAAATCAAAACGCCCGCTGCAGCGGGCGTTTTGTCTTGGTGCGTGGGGACTCAGACCCCGGGCGGAATCCCCAGCGGGTCGTTGCGCGGCTGCTCGGGGCCTTCGCCATAGGGGTTCGGCGGGCCGCTCGGCTGGACCGCCCAGTACAGCAGGATGATCCAGCCGATGAAGGGCACCAGCCACAGCAACTGCAGCCAGCCCGACTTGTTGATGTCGTGCAGCCGGCGCGCGCCGACCGCGAGCGATGGCAGCAGCAGCGCCAGCCCGACCAGCGCATTGAGCAGCTCGCTGACGATGGACGCGGCCACGCTCACCAGCACGTAACCGAGCACGAACCACCAGTACTCCGCGCGGCCGGCTCGGCCCTCGAAGGTGGCGTACTTGCGCAGGCAGGTCTTGATTGCCTCGACGAAATCCATTCTTTCCCTCCTGCGGGCACCGGCCCGCGCCCGAATCATAGGGCGTAGGAAAAAGGGGCTGGGTTCGTGCGCGGCCGCCGCGAAACCGGCTTGGCCGGGCCGCTGGTGGCGCCCCTTGAGGAGAGGCGCCGAAGGCGCTTGGCGGTGGCCCTTTCAATTCAGGCGCGCAGCCGCCGCACCAGGGCGGCGGTGGAAGCATCCAGCCCTGCCAAGTCGCCGGAAGCCAGCCGCGGGGCGATGTCCCGGGCCAGCACCTTGCCCAGCTCGACGCCCCACTGGTCGAAGCTGTTGATGCCCCAGATGGCACCGGCGCAGAACACGCGGTGCTCGTACAGCGCGATCAGCGCGCCCAGGCTTTGCGGATCGAGCCGGTCCAGCAGCAGCAGCGTGCTCGGCCGGTTGCCAGGGAAGTGCTTGTGCCCGCCGGGGTCGTCCTTGCCCAGCATCAGCGCCGCCGCCTGCGCCAGCACGTTGGCCAGCAACTGGGGATGGTGCTCCGCCAGGCCGTGCGCCGGCGTCTTGACGGCGATGAACTCCACCGGCACCACATCCGTGCCCTGGTGCAACATCTGGAAGTAGGCATGCTGGCCATTGGTGCCCGGCTCGCCCCAGACCACCGGCGAGGTCGCATAGGGCAGCACCCGGCCCTGCCGGTCCACCCGCTTGCCGTTGCTTTCCATCTCCAGTTGCTGCAGGTAGGCCGGCAGCCGGCGCAGCGCGCTGTGGTACGGCGCGACGCTGCGGCTGCCGAAGCCGTGGAAGTCGCGGTACCAGACATCCAGCAGCGCCAGCCGCACCGGCAGGTTGCGCTCCAGTGGCTCGCTGCGGAAGTGCCGGTCCATCGCGTGCGCGCCCGCCAGCAGCTCGCGAAAGCGCTGCGCGCCGACGGCGATGGCGATCGGCAGCCCGATGGCCGACCACATGGAATAGCGGCCGCCGACCCAGTCCCGGAAGCCGAACGTGCGCTCGATGCCGAACTCGGCCGCCGCCTGCACGTGGGTGGTGAGCGCGGCGAAGTGCCGGGCCACGTCGGTGCCGCCCCGTTGCACGAACCACTGCCGCGCCGAGCGCGCATTGGTCATGGTCTCCAGGGTGGTGAAGGTCTTGGAGGCGACCAAGAACAGCGTGTTCGCCGCTTTCAGCCCGCGCAGCACGCCGGCCAGTTCGTGGCCATCGATGTTGGAGACGAAATGGAAGCGCTTGTCGGGCGCGACGAACTCGTCCAGCGCGAGCGTCGCCATCTGCGGCCCGAGGTCGGAGCCGCCGATGCCGATGTTGACGATGTCGGTGATCTGCCCGTCGGCCCGCACCGACTCGGCGAAGGCGAGCATTGCCTCGAGCGTTTCGTGCACCTGCGCCAGTTCGCTTGCCAGCCCCGGCGGCACCGCCTCGTCGCGAGGCGCGCGCAGCAGGAAGTGCATCACCTGCCGGCCTTCGGTGGCGTTGATGGCCTCGCCGGCGAACATGGCGTCGCGCTGGGCCTCCAGCCGGCACTCGCGCGCCAGCTGCAACAGCAGGCGCTCGCCTTCGGCGGCAAGCAGGTTCTTCGACAGGTCGGCGAAAACGTGCGGCGCCTGCAGGCTGAAGGCTTCGACCCGGCCGGGGTCGGCCGCCAGGGCGCGGCGGACGTCGAAGCGCCGGCCCTCGCCCTCGAAGTGCTGCCGCAGCGCCGGCCAGGCCGCGGTCTCGTCACAGCGGGGCGGCAGCGGCGCGGCCATGCTCAGGCCTCCTTCATCAGCTTTTCGAGCTTGATGGCATCGGCGGCAAAGGCCCGGATGCCCTCGGCCAGCTTCTCGGTGGCCATGGCGTCCTCGTTGAGCGCGTAGCGGAAGCCCGCTTCGTCGTAGTTGACCGGCTGCAGGTCCATGCGGCGCGCCTGCTCGGGGTCGAGCGCGCGCTCGACCGGCGCATCGGAGGTGGCCAGCTGCGCCATCAACTCGGGGCTGATGGTCAGCAGGTCGCAGCCGGCCAACGCCAGGATCTGGCCGGTGTTGCGGAAACTCGCGCCCATCACCTCGGTGCGGATGCCGAAGTGCTTGAAGTGCAGCCAGATCTGCCGCACCGACTGCACGCCCGGATCATGGGCGCCGGCGTTCGCGGCTTCGTCCCAGGCGGCGCCCGCGCTCTTCCTGTACCAGTCGTAGATGCGGCCGACGAAGGGCGAGATCAGCTGCACCTTGGCCTGCCCGCAAGCGACGGCCTGGCAGAACGAGAACAGCAAGGTCAGGTTGGTGCGGATGCCGCGCTGTTCCAGCCGCTGCGCCGCCTGGATGCCCTCCCAGGTCGCCGCCACCTTGATCAGCACGCGTTCGACCGGCACGCCTTCGGCCTGGTAGAGCTCGATGATGCGCTCGGCCCGCGTGAACGTGGCGTTGGTGTCGAAGCTCAGCCGCGCATCGACCTCGGTCGATACCCGACCCGGGATCAGCGACAGGATCTCACGGCCGAAGCGCACCAGCAGCCGGTCCATGGTTTCGTCGAGCGGCTTGCCGCGGAACTTCGCCATGGTCTCCTTCAGCAGCGGCGCGTAGTCGGGCTTTTGCACCGCCTTGAGGATGAGCGACGGATTGGTGGTCGCGTCCTGCGGGTGAAACTGCGCGAGCTGCCGGAAGTCGCCCGTGTCGGCGACCACCGTGGTGAACTGCTTGAGGGCTTCCAGTTGGTTCATGCGGGGAATTATGGGCTTTGGGGTGCTCGACCATGGGCTCGCGCGCCACTGAGCCGGGCGACAGCGCGCCGCTGCCGGCGCCAACGCCATTAAAGTAGCTGCTCCACCGCACCGTTCCTTCATGAGCTTCGACCTCGTCCTTTTCGGCGGCACCGGCGACCTGGTCTGGCGCAAGCTGATGCCGGCGTTGTTCCAGGCGTTCCGGCACGGCACGCTGCCGCGCGACGGCCGCATCATCGGCGTCGCCCGCGACGGCCTCAGCGACGAGCAATATCGCCGGCTCATCGAGGACCGGTTTGCCCGCGTCGAGCTCGACAAGCGGCCCGGCCCCGACGAGTTCGGCCGTTTCGCCCAGATGCTGCACTACCAGCGGCTCGACCTGTCGCGGCCGGAAGACTACGGCGCGCTGAAGGAGCGCCTGCAGCAACGCCACGCGGACACCGTGGTGATGTACCTGGCCACCTCGCCCGCGCTGTTCACCACCGTGTGCGAGCAACTGGCGGCGGCGGGGCTGAACACGCCGGCCACCCGCATCGTGCTGGAAAAGCCGCTGGGCCACGACCTGGCGTCCAACCGCGCGATCAACGACACGGTGCGGCATGCCTTCGCCGAGCAGCAGATCTTCCGCATCGACCATTACCTGGGCAAGCCGTCGGTGCAGAACCTGTTCGCCCTGCGCTTCGGCAATGCGCTGTTCGAGCCGCTGTGGCGGCGCGAGACCATCGCCAACATCCAGGTCACCATCGCCGAGGACCTCGGCGTGGAAAAGCGCGGCGCCTTCTACGACAGCACCGGCGCCCTGCGCGACATGGTGCAGAACCATGCGCTGCAACTGGTCTGCGCGCTGGCGATGGAGCCGCCGATCAGCTCGGATGCCGACGCGATCCGGGACGAAAAGCTCAAGGTGCTGCGATCGCTGCGGCCCTGGACCGGCGAGTCGATCGGCCAGCAGGCGGTGCGCGGGCAGTACGGCACCGGCACGGTGCGCGGCGAACCCGTGCGCGCCTACCGCCAGGAGGCCGGGGTGGCGCCGGACAGCACCACCGAGACTTTCGTGGCGCTGCGCACGGAGATCGCCAACTGGCGCTGGGCCGGCGTGCCCTTTTTCATCCGCACCGGCAAGCGGCTGGCGGCGCGCGACGCGCACATCGTGATCAACTTCCGGCCGGCGCCGCATGCCATCTACCGCGCGCCGCTGGGCGCGGCCAACCGGCTGGTGATCAACCTGCAGCCGCGCGACGGGCTGGAGCTGCACCTGCTGGCCCAGGGCCAGCAGCAGGGGCGGCCGCTGCAGGCGCAGCCGCTGGTGCCGGTGCACCTGAACCTGGACTTCGACCAACGCTTCGGCTCGCAGCGCGTGGGCGCCTACGAGCGCCTGCTGCTGGACGTGATCGACGGCCGGCTCAACTTGTTCGTGCGCAGCGACGAACAGGAAGCCGCCTGGCGCTGGGTCGAGCCGTTGCTGGATGCCTGGGCCGGCAACGAAGCCGGGCTGCGCGCCTACGCGGCCGGCAGTTGGGGGCCCAGCGCGGCCAGCGCGATGATCGCGCGCGACGGGTTCTGCTGGAGCGAGGAGCAGTAGGCCGTTCGCACCGCCAAGCCGCGGTGCAGGCGGGGGCGGCGGCGACGCCGGAACGACGGCACCGGCTAGATGCGGCCCTCTTCCACCGCGTGGCAAGCCACCTGGATGCCGGCGATCGACAGCAGCGCCGGCCGTTCGGTGCGGCAGCGGTCGTTGGCGTGCGGGCAGCGCGGATTGAACGCGCACCCCGGCGGCGGATTCAGCGGATTGGGCACCTCGCCCTGCACCGGCGTGCGCGCCCGGCCGGTGTCGTGCATCTTCGGGATCGCGTCCAGCAGCATGCGCGTGTAGGGATGCCGCGGCTGGCCGAACAGCTGGTGCTTACCGGCCAGCTCCACCAGCCGGCCCAGGTACATCACGCCGACCTGGTCGGACACGTGGCGCACCACCGCCAGGTTGTGCGAGATGAACAGGTAGGTCAGGCCCTGCTTGCGCTGCAGGTCCTTCATGATGTTCAGCACCTGGGCCTGCACCGAGACGTCCAGCGCGCTGGTCGGCTCGTCGCACACCAGGAACTCGGGCTCGGTGGCCAGCGCGCGGGCGATCGAGATGCGCTGGCGCTGGCCGCCGGAGAACTGGTGCGGGTACTTCACCATGTCCAGCGGCGACAGGCCCACGCCCTGGAGCAGTTGCCCGACCCGATCCCTGAGCTGCGCGGCATCGGTCAGGATGCCGTGCTCGCGCAGCGGTTCGGCCACGATGTCCTCCACCTTCCAGCGCGGGTTCAGGCTGGCGTAGGGATCCTGGAAGATCATCTGGATGCGCCGGCGCAGCTTGCGGCCCTCGCCGGTCTTGAATGCCGCATGCGCATCGACGCCGTCGAACACCAGCCCGCCGCGGGTGGGCTCGTACAGCCCGACCAGCAAGCGCGCCACGGTGCTCTTGCCACAACCCGATTCACCCACCAGCGCCAGCGTCTGGCCTTTCTGGATGTCGAAGCTGACGCCGTCCACGGCGTGCAGCAACTGGCGCGGGCGGCGCTCCAGCACCCGGTTGAGCCAGGGCGCGGAGACGTCGAAAGTCTTGGCCAGGTCACGGGCCTGCACCAGCGGCGCGGCGGCGGGCGCTGCCATCGCCGGGCCGGCCACGGCAGCCGGCCGTTCGAAGGCGATCGCGCTCATGCCTGCGCTCCTTCGAGGGCGGCCGGCTGCAGCGCATCGTGCAGCCAGCAGGCCGCCCGGGTGGCGCCGGCATCGAGCAGGTCGGGCCGCTCGCGGGTGCAGCGCTCGAACACCCGGGGGCAGCGCGGGTTGTACGGACAGCCCGGCGGAATGGCGTTGAGCCGCGGCATGGCGCCGTCGATCTGGTTGAGGCGCTCGCGCTCGCTGTCCATGTCGGGAATCGAGGCCATCAGCCCCATGGTGTAGGGGTGGGCCGGGGCGTTGATCACCTCGTGCACCGGCCCGATCTCGACGATGCGGCCGGCGTACATCACCGCCACCCGGTCGCAGGTCTCGGCGATCACGCCCATGTCGTGCGTGATCAGCATCACCGCGGCGCCCCGGTCGCGGCACACGCGCTTGAGCAACTGGATGATCTGCGCCTGGATCGACACGTCCAGCGCGGTGGTCGGCTCGTCGGCCACGATCAGCTTGGGCTCGGCCGCCAGCGCCAGCGCGATCACCACCCGCTGGCGCATGCCGCCGGAGAACTGGTGCGGGAAGTGGTCGATGCGCTCGGCGGCGGCGGGGATGCCGGTGTCCTCCAGCAGGCCGATGGCACGCCGCCGCGCCTCGGCTGCATCCACCGGCAGGTGGGCCTGGATGGTCTCCACCAGTTGCCGGCCGATGGTGTAGAGCGGATTCAACGAAGTCAGCGGGTCCTGGAAGATGGCCCCGATCTTGCGGCCGCGGATGTGGCGCATCGCGTCCGCGGACAGGTTGTCGATGCGCTGGCCCTCCAGCAGGATCTGGCCGGAAGCGACCCGTCCCGGCGGCTCGAGCAGGCCGATGATGGATGCACCGGTCAGGCTCTTGCCGGCACCGGATTCGCCCACCACGCCCAGGATCTCGCCCGGCGCGATGGAAAAGGAGATGTCGTCCAGCGCCCGCAAGGTGCCACGGCGGCCGGGAAACTCGACGATCAGGTTCTTGACTTCGAGAAGGCTCATCGGAATAGGCAGCCCGGTTACTGCAGGCGGGGATTGAGCGCGTCGCGCAGCCAGTCGCCCAGCAGGTTCACCGACAGCGCGATCAGCACCAGCATGGCGCCGGGGAAGATGGTGATCCACCACTCGCCCGAGAACAGGTAGTCGTTGCCCACGCGGATCAGCGTACCCAGCGACGGCGAGGTGGGCGGCACGCCCACGCCGAGGAAGGACAGCGTCGCCTCGGTGATGATGGCGGTCGCCACGTGGATGGTGGCCAGCACCAGCACCGGACCGGTGACGTTGGGCAGCACGTGCCGCGCCATGATGCGCAGCGGCGCCACGCCGGTCACGCGCGCGGCCTGCACGTATTCCTTGTTGCGCTCCACCATGGTGGAGCCGCGCACCGTGCGCGCGTACTGCACCCAGCCGGTCAGGGTCAGCGCGAGGATCAGCACGCCGAACGCCACCGTGTTGTGGGCGTGCGGGAACATCGCGCGGCCGACGCCGGCGATCAGCAGCGCCACCAGGATCGCCGGGAAACTCAGCATCACGTCGCACAGGCGCATCAGGAACGCGTCGATCCAGCCGCCCTTGAAGCCGGCCAGCACGCCCAGGGCGACCCCGATCAGCATGGACAGCAGCACCGAGACCAGTCCCACCACCAGCGAGATGCGCGAGCCGTACATCAGGGCGGACAGGATGTCGCGGCCCTGGTCGTCGGTGCCCAGCAGGTACTTGCTGCTGCCGCCGTCCTGCCAGGCGGGCGGCAGGCGGGCATCGGACAGCTCCAGCGTCGTCAGGTCGAATGGGTTGTGCGGCGCCACCCAGCCGGCGAAGGCGGCGCAGAAGGCGCAGATGAAGGCGATGGCCGCCGCCGTCATCGCCATGGGCGAGGTGCGGAAGCTGTAGCCGATGTCGCTGTCGAACCAGCGCGCGAGGGTCGTTCTCATGGGACTCCCGGCAAAGCGAGCACCGCGGGGCCGGGCCGCGCGGTGCTCGTGCCTTCTAGCCGATTACTTCTGGACGGTGATCCACTTGAAGTCGAGGTAGTTGTCGCCGCGCTGGACCACCTTGACCTTCTTGCTCACGCCCCAGGCGAGCGACTGCTGGTGCAGCGGCAGGTGCCCGACATCGTTGGCGTGGATCTCGAACGCCTGCTTGATCATGGCGTTGCGCTTGTTCTTGTCGGTCTCGGACTGCACCGCGCGCGTGAGCTTGTCGAACTCGGGGTTGCAATAGCTGCCCAGGTTGAACTGGCCCGCGCCCTTGTCGTTCGGGCAGGCCATCAGCGCGTTCATCGCGTTGTGCGCGTCGTAGGTGCTGGGCGTCCAGCCGAGCAGGTAGAAGCTGGTGTCGCGGCGCAGGATCTTGGGGAAGTAGGTGCCCTTGGTCTCGGCGGCCAGGTTGATCTTGACGCCGATGCGCGACAGGTTGGCCGCGACCGCCTGGCAGATGCGCGCGTCGTTGACGTAGCGGTCGTTCGGGCAGTTCATGGTGACTTCGAAGCCGTTGGGGTAGCCGGCGTCGGTCAGCAGCTTCTTGGCAGCGTCGGGGTCGTACGGCAGGCGCTTGTTCTGGTCCTGGGAGAAACCGTTGATGCCGGGGCCCACCATCAGCGCCGTGGGCAGCGACACGTTGCGCATGACGTTGCGCTTGATGCCTTCGATGTCGATGGCCTGGTAGAAGGCCTGGCGCACCCGCTTGTCCTTGAACGGGTTCTTGCCCTTGACGCCGGAGTACAGCAGTTCGTCGCGCTTCTGGTCCATGCCCAGGAAGATGGTGCGCAGCTCGGGCGCCACCAGCGCCTGGGTGTTGGGCGCGTTGCGCACGCGGTCGATGTCCTGCACCGGCACCGGCTCCATCACGTCCACTTCGCCGGACAGCAGCGCGGCCACGCGGGTGGCGTCGTTGCCGATGGGGGTGAAGACCACCTCCTGCACGTTGCCCTCGATCTTGCCCCAGTAGTTGCCGTTGCGCACGAAGGTGGTGCGCACGCCCGGCTGGCGCTCGCGCAGGCGGTACGGACCGGTGCCGTTGGCGCGGAAAGAGGCAGCGTTCTCCACGCCCTTGCGGCGGTCCACCGGACGGGTCGCCTGGTTCTCCTCGCACCACTTCTTGCTCATGATGAAGACCTGCGACAACACGTCCGGCAGGATCGGGAACGGGTCGTTGGTCTCGACCTCCACCGTGTGGCTGTCGATCTTGCGCACCGCCTTCACGTCGTTGGTGTAGCTCTTCATGTCCGAGCCGTCGACCTGGGTGCGCGCCATGCTGAACAGCACGTCGTCGGCGGTGAACGGGCTGCCGTCATGGAACTGCACGCCCTTGCGCAGTTCGAAGCGCCAGACCGTCGGCGAGGTCTGCTTCCACGAGGTGGCCAGCGACGGGGCCAGCGACAGATCCTTGTTGCGGCCGACCAGCGGCTCGTAGACGTTGCTGGTCACCGACAGCTGCAGCGACTCGTTGAGCGAGTGCGGGTCCATCGACAGTGCATCGCCCTGGTTGGCGATGCGCACCGTCTGGGCCGAGGCCGCGCCGGCCAGCACGCACAGCAGGGCCGCATGGATCAGGGTTGTCTTCATTTTCATGGCGTGAGCTCCTTGATGAGCGGGTGGGAAACGGGTCAGGCCGGCTGCAGCGGCATGGCCTGCTCGACCAGGCTGGCGTGCAGTGCCGAGCCGAGCGGCAGGATGTCATCGTTGAAGTCGTAGCGGCTGTTGTGCAGCATGCAGCTGCCCTCGCCGCCCTGCCCGATGCGCATGTAGGCGCCGGGCTTGACCTGCAGCATGAAGGAGAAGTCCTCGGCACCCATGCTGGGGTCGAGGTCGCGCACCACGTGGTCTGCGCCGACCAGCGACTCGGCCACGCCGGCCGCGAACATCGACTCGCGCAGGGTGTTGGTGGTGGCCGGATAGATTCGCTCGTAGTTCACCGTGGCGGTGGCGCCGAATCCCAGCGCGATGGCGCTGCACAGCTCGGTCAGGCGGCGCTCGACCAGTTCCTGCACTTCGGGGGTGAAGGTGCGCACCGTGCCCACCAGCGTGGCCTTGCCGGGGATCACGCTCATTGCGTGCACGTCGCCCGCCTGCAGCGCGCACAGGCTGACCACGGCGCTGTCCAGCGGGCGCACGTTGCGCGAGACGATGCTCTGCACGCCGGTGATGATGTGGGCCGCCACCAGCACCGGATCGATGGTCAGGTAGGCATGGGCGCCGTGGCCGCCCTTGCCGGTGACTTCGATCGTGACCTTGTCGGCTGCCGCCATCATCGGTCCCGGGGTGAGGCCGATCTTGCCGGGGCGCAGGCCGGGCCAGTTGTGCATGCCGTACACCGCTTCCACCGGGAAGCGGTCGAACAGGCCGTCCTCGATCATGGCGCGGGCGCCGGCCAGGCCCTCCTCGCCGGGCTGGAAGATCAGCACCGCGGTGCCATCGAAGTTGCGCGTCTCGGCCAGGTAGCGCGCCGCGCCGACCAGCATGGCCGTGTGGCCGTCGTGGCCACAGCCGTGCATCATGCCGTGGCGGGTGGATTTCCAGGCGAACTCGTTGTGCTCCGTCATCGTCAGGGCATCCATGTCGGCGCGCAGCCCGATCATGCGGCCGCTGCCCCGGCCGCGGCCATGGACGAGGCCGACCACGCCGGTCTTGCCGATACCCGTGTGGATCTCGTCGACGCCGCACAGCCGCAGGGCTTCACGCACCCGGCCGGCGGTGTAGACCTCTTCGAAGCCCAGTTCCGGATGGGCGTGCAGGTCGCGCCGCAAGGCCGTGAGCTCGGGGTGGAACTGGGCGATGTGGGCGAAGGCCCGGCCGTTGGCCTTCAGGCGCGGGGCAGCGACAGCGGCCGTGACCATCAGTGCCCCTTGGCGCCGCCCACGCGCAGGCGCGGATCGACCGCGAAGTACAACAGGTCCACCACCAGGTTGATCACCACGAAGATCAGCGCGATCAGGCACAGGTAGGCGGCCATCACCGGGATGTCGGCGAAGGTCACGGCCTGGATGAACAGCAGGCCCATGCCCGGCCACTGGAACACGGTCTCGGTGATGATGGCGAAGGCGATCAGGCCGCCCAGTTGCAGGCCGGTGATGGTCATCACCGGCACCAGCGTGTTCTTCAGGGCATGGCCGAAATGGATGGCCCGGTTGGACAGGCCGCGCGCGCGCGCGAACTTGATGTAGTCGGTGCGCAGCACCTCCAGCATCTCGGCGCGCACCAGCCTCATGATCAGCGTGAGCTGGAAGATCGCCAGCGTGATGGCCGGCAGCACGATGTGGTGCCAGCCCTTGGCCTTGAGCAGGCCGGTGGACCACCAGCCGATCTGCACCGTTTCGCCCCGGCCGAAGCTGGGGAACCAGCCGAGGGTGACCGAGAACACCAGGATCAGCAGGATGCCGATCAGGAACGTCGGCAGCGACACGCCCAGCAGCGAGATCGTCATGAAGGTCTGGCTGAGGAAGGTGCCGCGACGCAGCGCCGAGTACACGCCCATCGGGATGCCGATTGCCAGCGCCAGCACCGCCGCCACCAGCGAAAGCTCCAGCGTCGCCGGGAAGCGCTCGGCGATCAGGCGCGAGACCTTGGCGCCCTGGCGCAGGCTGAGGCCGAACTCGCCCTGCACCGCATTGACCAGGAAATGCCCGAACTGCACGAAGAAGGGCTGGTCCAGGCCCAGTGCGGAGCGCAGTTCACGGATCTGTTCGGGCGTGGCGTCCTGGCCCAGCAGGAACACGACCGGATCGCCCACGTACTGGAACAGCAGGAACGCGATGAAGGCCACGGCGACCATGACGACCACGGCCTGCAGCAGGCGGCGAAGGATGAAGGCGAACATCGGTAATGCGAAAGGCCGGGGGATGCTAGCAGAGCGGCCTGTTTGCGCCACGGGTGAAAACGAGTGGGGCGAGAGGGCTGCAAAGCGCCCTCTCGCCCCGCGGTTGGACGGCTCGGGAGTCGCCCGTCAGCGCCGCTTTGGCGCAGGTGGCGGGCTCGCGTCGCCGCGTCAGTTCACCTTGATGGCGCGCCAATCGAGGCGGTTGTCGGCGCGGTGCACCACCTGCACCGACTTCTTCATGCCCCAGGGAATGATCTGGTTGTGCAGCGGGATGTGCGACACCGTGTCGTTGCTCAGTTGCAGGCCCTCGGTCAGCAGGCGGTTGCGCACCGGCAGGTCGGTTTCCACCTTGACCCGGTCCACCACATAGTCCATGCGCTGGTTGCTGTAGCGGCCGACGTTGTAGTTGCCGTCACCGCCGGTACCCACCGAGCGCGTGAGCGATTGCAAGCTGTACAGGGCATCGAAGGTGGGCACGCCCCAGCCCAGCATGTAGATGCTGGCCTCGTAGCGCTGGATCATCGGGAAGTAGGTCACCAGCGGCAGCGTGCGCAACTTGGCCTTGACGCCGATGCGCGCCCACATGGCGGTCACCGCCTGGCAGATCTCCTCGTCGTTGATGTAGCGGTTGTTCGGGCAGGCGAAGTCGACCTCGAAGCCCTGCGGGTAGCCCGCTTCGGCCAGCAGCTTCTTCGCGCCCTCGGTGTCGTACGGCATGCGCTTGTGCACGGCTTCGGTCCAGCCGGCCACCTGCGGGGCGACGATGGTGCCGGTGGGCTGCGACAGCCCGCGCATGGTCACCCGGTGCAGGGCGTCGCTGTCGATGGCCTGGTACAGGGCACGGCGCACGCGCTGGTCCTTCAGCGGGTTCTTGCCCTTGATGTTGGACCCCGGCAGTTCCTCGCGGTGCTGGTCCATGCCGAAGAAGATGGTGCGGTTTTCCACGCCATCGATCACCTTCAGGTTCGGGTGGGCCCGCATGCGCGCCAGGTCCTGCGGACTCGGGTCGAGCACGAAATCGACTTCGCCCGACAGCAGCGCGGCAACCCGCGTGGCTTCGGCCTTGATCGGGCTGTAGATGATCTCGGTGACGTTGCTGTCGGTCTTGCCCCAGTAGTTGGGGTTCTTCACCAGCACCAGCCGCTGGTCGGGCTGCCACTCCTTGACCGTGTACTGGCCGGTGCCCATGGCATTGCGGTGGGCGAAGGTCTCGTCCTTGGTGCGGATGTCCTTGGGCTCGGTCGACTTGTTCTTCTCGGCCCAGGCCTTGCTCATGATGCGCAGCTCGGTCAGCTGGTTGAGCAACACCGGGTTCGGGCCCTTCATCATGAAGTCGACGGTGTTGTCGTTGACCTTCACGACCTTGTCGATGCCCTGGGTGTAGACCTGATAGTTCGAGGTCTTGGCCATGGCGCGATGGATGGAGAACACCACGTCGTCAGCGGTGAACGGGGTACCGTCGCTGAACTTGACGCCCTCGCGCAGGCTGAAGCGGACCTGCGTCGGTGTCACCTGCCGCCAGCTGGTGGCGAGCTGCGGTTCGGGCCGGAAGGTCTGGCTGTTGTAGTAGACCAGCGAGTCGTAGATCGCGGCGTGCACGCCGTTGCCCAGGGCGTTGTTCTGGGAATGGATGTCCAGGGTCGGGATGTCGCTCGCACTGGTCCACTTGAACGGCTTGGCCTGCAGGGCCGGCGCGCCGGCGAGCGCGGCAGCCGCGGCGGCACACACGAGCGCGGTCTTGAACTTCATGGGATGGTCCTCTTTGTATAGTTCGGAACGCGCGACTATGCAGAGCCGGTCGGCGCCCGTCAAAGGGGTTTCCACCGGCTCGCCGCCGGCAGGCCATGTCCTACGGCCTGGACGCGGCGGCGGCCTGCGGCAGCAGGCGAACGGGGCCATACCAGGCCTTGACCGAGCTGCGCGTGTTGTCGCTGTCCGTCATCACCGCGACTCCGGTCAGGGCGCCGGGCGGCTCGCCGAATGCGCGCTCGAAGTCGGCGCGCACGTCACGTTCGTAGTCCAGCCAGTGCCCCAGGCGCGCGGGGCCCGACTCGACGACGATCTTGCGGATGCGGCCGGTGCTGGGGCTGTGCACCACGCTGCCTTCCAATCGCTGGTTGGCCCAGACGTACATCAGCGTGGCGTAGGGCATCTCCTCGCCTGTCAGGGCGCGCACCAGTTCGGCCAGCATGGCGTCCTTGGGGGAAAAGCGGGAGCGGTCACCCTCGAACGCCAGCACGATCCGCACCGGCGCGTCGTCGGCCTGGCGCGAGGCCAGGTCGGCGTCGGCGATCAGCTCGGGGACCATCCAGGAAAAGCGAACCAGCCCCAGCGCCTGCGGCTCTACCCGGACCTTGCGGCGCACGACGCTGGCCGCCGAATCGGCGCTTGCCGCCAGCGCGTCGCGTCCCGCCAGCCTCACCGGAGCGAACCGGACCTCGGCCTTGCCGGGCAACCGCAGGTGCTGCCAGGGTTCCGTTGCAGGCCCGCCACCCGAGACCGTGGAAGCGAGCGCCCAGGCGCTTTCGGCCAAGGCTTGGGGCGGTTCCGGTGCCGTTGCGCAACCCGCCAGAAAGGCCGCCGCCAGGCCGATGGAGGACAGCCGGCGAGAAGAGATCGACTTCAGGAAGTGCATGGGCAAAAAAAAAGCCGCCCGGAGGCGGCTTTTTCAAGTTTCTTTTTCTCAGGCCGGTTGCCCGGCCCTTGAATTAGAAGCTGTGACGGATACCCAGGTCGAAGCCCGAGGAAGAACCGTTGGCGACCGGGGCGCCAGCGCCGCCGGCGACCGCAGCGGCGGCGCCGTTGCTGTTACGCACGCGGGCGTAGGTCGTGTACAGAGCCGTGCGCTTGGACAGGTTGTGCACGTAGCCCAGCGCGAACTTGCGGCTGCGCGGATCGGCGCCAGCGGCGTTGTCGACCGTGTACTGCGAGAAGGAGGCGCGGATTTCGCCAGCGCCCACCGGCACCAGGCCGCCGATCAGCCAACCCTTGGCGTCGGTCGTGCCCAGCGAATCCCAGCTGTAGTGACCCATCAGCTTGGCCATGCCGAAGTCCCACTGGCCGCCGATGTTGTTCTGCTTGACGTTGGAGCCAGCGGCACCACCCAGGCCGCCAGCAGCGCTGGCCGCGGCGACGGTGGCAGCCGCGTAGTCGGTACGGCTGAGCGACAGCGCCACGTTGAACGGGCCGGCGGCATAGCCGACGCGACCACCCCAGCCCGTGCCGTCCTTCTTGTTGGCGACGTTGTTGGCGTTCTCGCCCATGTAGTACTGGAGCTGGCCGTAGAAGCCACCCAGGTTGCCGGGCAGGAAGTAGCCGATGCTGTTGGAAGCACGGACGGCGGTCGGGCCGGTGATGATGCTGCTCAGGGTCTGGGTGGTGCCCACGCCGTTGGTGCCGAACGGATCGAAGACCGTCAGGTTGAAGAACTGCGGGGTGTAGTCACGACCCAGGCGCACTTCACCCCAGCCGCCGGCGAGGCTGACCGTGGAGCGGCGGTTGAAGGTCAGGCCTTGCGTGCCAGCGCGGGGCGCGGCAGTGGCGTTGGCAGTGTTCTGGTTGTTGACGTTGGTGGCCGCGCCGGTGCCGTCATCGTTGTTCAGGCCGACTTCCAGCCAGAAGGAAGCGGACATGCCGCCGCCCAGGTCTTCGGTGCCGCGGAAGCCCAGACGCGAGCTGTTGTAGCCCGAGTTGGTCAGGCGCGTGACGCTGGGGCCGCCGTTGTTGGACACGCGCTGGACCGTCGCGTCGACGATACCGAACAGCGTGACGGACGACTGAGCCGAAGCGGTGCCGGCGGCAGCCAGCACGGCCAGGGCGATCAGGGACTTTTTCATGCAAGTTTCTCCAAGGTTAAACATAGGGCTCCGGTTCGGAAGGGCTCAGCTCATGCAGACACTCGCTTGCTCCCGCCGGATCCCCGGGCCAACCTCCTTTTGGGAAGTTGACGCTATTGCACCAGAGCGGCTTTTCTTTCGCAAAGTATTTAGCCCCGTGAGCGGACGTTTCGTTGCACCCGGACAACATGCCCTGCCACGGGGTGGGCGGCAAGCAACACAAGCTTGGCGAATCCTTGCGCGCACGGCGCAAAGCCTGGCGATGCCGGCCACACGCCGATCGCCCTAAACTTACCCGATGGACCGACTCCTCGGCGCTGCCGACAGCGCGCTTCGCACCCTTTTCGGCCATCACCGGGCGGTGCGCCCCTGCCCCACGATGGCGGGAGATGAGACAGTGCTCACTTTGCCCCAGCGCCGCGAGGCCGCTGCCTTGATGCGGGTGAACCACGTCGGGGAAGTCTGTGCGCAGGCGCTCTACACGGCGCAGGCGGCCGCCACCGCCAACCCGGCCCTGCGCCAGCACTACGAACGCGCTGCCCGCGAGGAGACCGATCACCTGGCCTGGACCCGTTCACGGCTGGATGAACTGGGCTCGCGGCCCTCGCTGCTCAATCCCCTGTGGTACGCCGGCGCCTTCGCCCTCGGGCTGGTCGCCGGCCGGCTGGGCGATCCCATCAGCCTGGGCTTCGTGGTCGAGACCGAGCGCCAGGTCGAGGCCCACCTGGCCGGCCACCTGGAGCGCCTGCCGCAGGCGGATCACGCCTCCCGCGCCATCGTCGCCCAGATGAAGGAAGACGAGGCCGGCCACGCGGCACAGGCGGCCGAAGCCGGCGCGGCGGAGCTGCCGGCTGTGGCCAAGGGCCTGATGCGCGCGGCCGCCAGGGTGATGACGACCACCGCGCACTACGTCTGATCAGCCCTCGATCAGTTCGAAGCTGGTGGTGATCGCCGCCGTTTTCGCCAGCATGATGCTGGCGGAGCAGTACTTCTCGTGGCTCATGGCGATGGCGCGCTCCACCGCCGCCGCCGGCAGGCCCTTGCCGCGCACCGTGAAGTGCATGTGGATGCGGGTGAACACCTTCGGATCGGCATCGGCCCGCTCCGCTTTCAACTGCACGGAGCATCCACTCACTGCGTGGCGACCCCGCTTGAGAATGAGGACCACGTCGTAGGCGGTGCAGCCGCCGGTGCCAGCCAGCACGGTTTCCATCGGCCGCGGCGCAAGGTTGCGGCCGCCATTCTCGGGGCGCGCCTCGTCGGGCGCCCCGTCCATCGCCAGCACGTGGCCGCTGCCGGTTTCGGCGACGAAACCCATGCCGGAGCGGGTGCCGGCAGGGCCGGTCCAGGTGACGTTGCATTCCATTCGATGTGTTCCTGCGGCGACACATTCGTGCGCCAGATCAACTTCCGGACGAGTTGGTTGCTGCAACGCAGCATTGACCCGCTATACTTGCATCGAAGCATAACGAATCGCGTTGTGCGGACGCTTGTCTCCTCCACCTCTCGTTTGGTGGACTTGGCCCCCGGACCGCAAGGCGCCGGGGGCTTTTTTCATGCCGGGGACGCATCCCGACTTGCCATTCAAGCGACGGCGGGAATCCGGGATTTCGCATGGGCCGGGTGGTTCATTGGCTCCCGCGCTGGCGCCCGGGATGCCCGTACTCGCCTCCTATGATCAACTCATGAACAAGCCCCTGAAGCCGGCGGACTACCTCAAGAAGATCCTGACGGCCCGCGTCTATGACGTGGCGGTGGAATCCGCGCTGGAGCCGGCCCGGGCCCTGAGCCGGCGCCTGCACAACAAGGTGCTGCTCAAGCGCGAGGACCAGCAGGCCGTCTTCAGCTTCAAGCTGCGCGGCGCCTACAACAAGATGGTGCAACTGGCGCCGGAGGAGCTGCGGCGCGGCGTGATCTGCGCCTCCGCCGGCAACCACGCCCAGGGCGTGGCGATGGCCGCCCACCGGCTGGGCACGCGCGCCGTGATCGTGATGCCGGTGACGACGCCGCAACTGAAGATCGAAGGGGTCAAGTCGCTGGGCGGCGAAGTCGTGCTGCACGGCGACAGCTACTCGGATGCCTACGGTCACGCCGCCGAGCTGTGCCAGCGCGAGGGGCTGACCTTCATCCACCCGTTCGACGACCCCGACGTGATCGCCGGCCAGGGCACCATCGGCATGGAGATCCTGCGCCAGCACCAGGGGCCGCTGGATGCGGTGTTCGTGGCGATCGGCGGCGGCGGGCTGGTGTCGGGCGTGGGCTCCTACATCAAGGCAGTGCGGCCCGAGATCAAGGTGATCGGCGTCCAGATGGACGATTCCGACGCCATGCTGCAGTCGGTGCAGGCGCGCCAGCGCGTGAACCTGGCGGACGTCGGCCTGTTCTCCGACGGCACCGCCGTCAAGCTGGTGGGCGAGGAAACCTTCCGCCTGGCGCGCGAGCTGGTGGACGAATTCATGACGGTGGACACCGACGCCGTCTGCGCCGCCATCAAGGACGTGTTCGTCGATACCCGCAGCATCGTCGAGCCGGCCGGCGCCATGGCGGTGGCCGCGATCAAGCAGTACGTGGCGCGGCACAAGACCCGCGGCGAAACCTATGCCGCCATCCTGTGCGGCGCCAACATGAACTTCGACCGGCTGCGCTTCGTGGCCGAGCGCGCCGAGGTCGGCGAGGAGCGCGAAGCCCTGTTTGCGGTCACCCTGCCCGAGGAACGCGGCAGCTTCCGGCGCTTTTGCGAGCTGATCGGCTCGCTGCCGGGCGGCCCACGCAACGTTACCGAGTTCAACTACCGCATCAGCGACGCCGACACCGCCCACGTGTTCGTCGGCCTGACCACGCACGGCAAGGGCGAGTCGGCGCGCATCGCGGCCACTTTCACCCGCAACGGCTTCCAGGCGCTGGACCTGACGCACGACGAACTGGCCAAGGAGCACATCCGCCACATGGTCGGCGGCCCTTCGGGGCTGGCCTGCGACGAGCGCCTGCTCCGCATCGAGTTCCCCGAGCGGCCCGGCGCGCTGCTGCGCTTTCTCTCGCACATGCAGCCGAACTGGAACATCTCGCTGTTCCACTACCGAAACCAGGGCGCCGACTACGGACGCATCCTGGTCGGACTGCAGGTGCCGACGGCCGACGACACGGCCTTCCAGGTGTTCCTGGACACGCTCGGCTACCCGTACGTGGAAGAAACCGCCAACCCGGCGTACCGGCTGTTCCTGCGCGCCTGAGCGGCGCAGCGCGGTGATCGTCCGGCCGCTTCAGCGCGGCACGGGCAGTTCCAGCGTGACCGCCGGCTCGCCCTGCATCGAAGGCGCGAGCACCGCCCGGCGCGACTGCACCGACTGCAGCACCAGACCCTCGTCGACGCGCGCGCCGACGCGATACGGCCTGGCCGGCTTGCCATCGACCACGATCAAGGCAGCGCCCTGCTCGGACTTGTCGGCCACCACCCCGACCAGCTGGAAACGGCTGGCGGCGCTGGGCTGGGGGCTGGCCGCTGCCTGCGCGGTCCCGCCGCTGGCACCCAGCAGACGCGCAACGGCTGCCGGGTCGGCGGCCGCGGGTTGGCGCAACCCGGCCGCAACGACGGGGCCGGCCGCTCCCTGGCCGGACATCTTCAGACCCCAGTAGGCGGCACTGGCGGCAGCGGCGGCCCAGACGAGCAAGGTCACGCCTTTTACTGTCCAGTTGGCCGCGGCATTGCTCACCATGCGGCCATTATCATGGCAAGCGATTTGTCTTTGGACCTTTGATGACGACGCTGTTCACTGCTTCGCGCCGCCTGCTCCAGCGCGGCTTCACGCTGATCGAATTGATGGTGGTGCTGGTCATCATCGGCGTGCTCGCGGCGCTGATCGTGCCCAACGTGCTGGACCGCGCCGACGACGCGCGCGTCACGGCGGCCCGCACCGATGTCAACAACCTGATGCAGGCCCTCAAGCTGTATCGGCTGGACAACCAGCGCTATCCGACGGCGGAACAGGGCCTGAACGCGCTGGTGGCCCGCCCGAGCGCCGGCCCGACGCCGCCCAACTGGAAGCCCTACCTCGAGCGGCTGCCCAACGACCCGTGGGGCCGGCCGTACCAGTACCTCAATCCCGGCATCAAGGGCGAGATCGACGTGATGTCGTACGGCGCCGACGGCCAGCCGGGCGGCGAGGGCAAGAATGCGGACATCGGCTCCTGGCAGTGAGTCCGGCCACCCCTTGCGGACCGCCGCGGCGCGCACCGCCGGCTTCACGCTGATCGAACTGCTGGTGGTGGTGGCCATCATCGCCGCCGCCACGGCCGGGGTCAGCCTGGCCCTTCGCGACAGCTCGGGCGTGCAGCTCGAGCGCGAGGGCCAGCGGCTCGCGGCCCTGTTCGAATCGGCCCGCGCCCAATCGCGCAGCAGCGGCCGCCCGGTGGTCTGGCATGCGGCGCAGGGCGGCTTCCGCTTCGAGGGCCTGCCCGAGGGCGCCCTGCCCGACCATTGGCTGGACAGCGGCACCGTGGTGCAGGACGGCACCCGGGTGGTGCTCGGTCCCGAGCCCATCATCGGCCGGCAGGAAGTGCTGATCGCTTCCACGACCGCACCGGGCCGCGCGCTGCGCATCGGCACCGACGGCGTGCGCCCGTTCGAGATCCGGCAGCAGGGCGTGCCATGACACCCCGCCGCAGCGCCGGCTTCACCCTGATCGAGGTGCTGGTGGCCCTGGGCATCGTGGCCATCGCCCTGGTCGCGGGCCTGCAGGCCACGGCGGCGCTCACCACCAACGCATGGCGCCAGTCCAGCGTGCTGCTGGCGCAGCTGTGCGCCGAGAACGAACTGGTGGCCGTGCGCCTCGCGCGGCAGATGCCGGGCATCGGCACGCGCCGCGCCGCCTGCCGCCAGGGCAACGTCGATTTCGAGGTGGCCGTCACCGTCGCGCCCACGCCCAACCCGAACTTCCTGCGGGTCGACGCCCAGGTGTTCGAGGCGGCCTCCCCGGTGCTGCGCCTGTCCACGGTGGTCGGGAGGTACTAGCGATGCGGCCCCGGCGGTTCGCACTGCGCGGCTTCACGCTGGTGGAGCTGCTCGTGGCCTTGTTCGCGCTGTCGCTGCTGGCCGTGCTGAGCTGGCGCGGGCTCGACGGCATGGTGCGGGCGCGGCAGCAGACCGAAGAGAGAGCCGACGAAGTGCATGCGCTCCAGGTCGGCCTGGCCCAGTGGCGCACCGACCTGGACGCACTGGTGCAGTTGCCCCAGTTCACGGCGCTGGAATGGAACGGGCGCGTGCTGCGCCTCACGCGACAGTCCGCCACCGCGCAAGCCGAGGGCGTGGTGGTGGTCGGCTGGAGCCGGCGCACCGAAGCCGGCGCCAGTCGCTGGATGCGCTGGCAGTCGCCGCCGCTGACCACCCGCGGGCAGGTCGAGCAAGCCTGGACCCGCGCCGATGCCTGGGCCCAGGAGCAGGCCGGCGGCGACAACGGCAGCGCCGTCGCGGTCACCGGCCTGCAGGACTGGCAGGTCTTCTTCTTCCGCGGCAATGCCTGGACCAACCCGCTGTCCAGCGATGCCAGCCAGGAGCAGGAAGCCGGGCCGGGGGGCCGCCCGGCACCGGTCAGCCGCACCGCCCAACTGCCCGACGGCGTGCGGATCATCCTGACGCTGTCGGGCGGACAAGCCATCAGCGGCGACCTGGTGAACGACTGGGTCCGGCCGACGGTGGGCGGAGGCAAGTCCTCGTGAAGCGCACCTTGCAGCAAGGCGCAGCCATCCTGACCGCGATGCTCACGGTCACGCTGGTGGCCAGCTTTGCCGCGGCCGCCCTGTGGCAGCAATGGCGTGCGGTCGAGGTCGAGGCGGCCACGCGCGCGCGGCTGCAGGCGTCCTGGATCCTGACCGGCGCACTCGACTGGTCGCGGCTCATCCTGCGCGAGGACGCGCGTGCCGGCGGCGCTGACCACCTGGCCGAACCCTGGGCGGTACCGCTGCAGGAAGCGCGGCTGTCGACCTTCCTGGCGGCCGACAGCACCGGCGCCGGCGAGGCCCTCACCGATGCCGACAACGTGTTCCTGTCGGGGCAGATCACGGATCAGCAGGCGCTGCTGAACCTGAACAACCTGGTCGAGGCCGGCCGCATCTCGGAGATCGGCTATCGCAGCTTCCAGCGGCTGTTCGAGCTGCTGGGCCTGCCGGCCGCCGAGCTCAGCCGGCTCGCCGAGAACCTGCGCTTCGCCTCCGACATCAGCACCGACAACCGCTCGTCGCCGCAGGCGCCGCTGATGCCGCAGGAGGTGGACCAGCTGGCCTGGCTGGGCATCAGCCCGGCGACGGTGGCCACGCTCAAGCCCTACGTCACGCTGCTGCCGGCCCGCACCACCATCAACCTCAACACGGCTGCGCCCGAAGTCATCTATGCGGCCGTCGGCGGCCTCACCCTGGCCGACGCCCAGGAGCTGGTGGCCCGTCGGTCGCTGCAGCCGCTCCGCGGCGTCACCGACGCCACCAAGCTGCTGCCCCAGCACGCCAGCGGCTTCACCGAGGGCACCGTGGGCGTGTCGTCGCGCTTCTTCGAGGTGCGCGGCCGCCTGCGGCTGGACACGCTGGTCGTGGAAGAGCGCTCGCTGGTGCAGCGCGAGGGCCTGGAAGTGCGCACCCTGCGGCGCGAGCGCGGCGTGCTCGAGCCGCCGCCGACCCAGCGGATATCGCTCGCCTCGCGCTGAAGTAGGCGGTGCAGGGAACGGCAGAGTTGCTGCCGTCCCTACAATCGTCCAATCCCATGAGCTCGCTCTACGTCCTGCTTCCGGCTTCGCCCGTCACGGCCCAGAACGAGCTCGCATATGCGCTATCGGCCGACGGCCGCAGCATCGACCGCCAGGGCAGCGCACAGGCGGCGCTGCTGCCCGCTGCGAGCGGTGCCGGCAGCGAGGTGGTGCTGGTCGCACCCGCCGCCGCGCTGTCGTGGCACCGGGTGGAACTGCCCAAGGGCGCAGGCCCGCGTTCGCCGCGGCTGCGTGCGATGCTGGAAGGCCTGCTCGAGGACCGTCTGCTCGACGAGCCCGAGACCTTGCACTTCGCGCTGGAGCCGGCGCCACCCGCCGAAGGCGCAGCCTGGGTGGCCGCCTGCGATCGCGCCTGGCTGCGCGACGCGCTGCAGTTGTTCGAATCGGTGCAGCGGCCGGCCACGCGCGTCGTTCCGGAGTTCGCGCCGGAAGGCGAAGGCGTCCTGTATGCGGTGGGCGAGCCCGATGACGCGCGCCTGGTATGCGCCGGCGCCCAGGGCGTGTTCACCCTGCCGCTGACCGCGACCTCGCTGGCGCTGCTGCCGTCGCTGCCCGAGAACACCCCCTTCGCGGCCGAGCCGGCGGTGGCGGCGCAGGCCGAGCACCTGCTGCAGCAGCCGCCGCAGCTGCAACCACCGGCCGAACGGCTGCTGGCGGCCGCGCGCAGCCGGTGGGACCTGGCGCAACTGGAATTCGCCAGCACCGGGCGCGCCCGCACCTTCAAGAAACTGTCGGCGGCCTGGGCCGAGCTGGCGCGGGCGCCGCAGTGGCGCGCGGCCCGCTGGGGCGCGCTGCTGCTGGTCGCGGTGCAGTTGATCGGCCTGAATGCCTGGGCCTGGAAGGAACGCGCGGCGCTGGCCGACAAGCGCACCGCCGCCCAGGCCCTCCTCACCGAGACCTTCCCCCACGTGCGCGCCGTGGTCGATGCGCCGGTGCAGATGGAGCGGGAAGTGGCGGCGCTGCGCCAGCTCACCGGCGCGCCCTCGACGCGCGACCTGGAGTCCTTGCTCGGGGCCGTGGCCGCCGCCGTCCCGCCCGGCCGGGTGCCCACCGGCCTCGAATACAACGGCAGCGAGCTGCGGCTGCGCGGGCTGGCTGCCAACGACGGCGAAGCGCAGCCCCTCGTGCAGGCCTTGCGCGGCCGCGGCTATGCGGCCGCCTTGCAGGGCGACACGCTGGTGGTACGGCCGGAGGCACAGCCATGAAGCTGCCGGCGCAATGGCGGGCCGCCTGGCAGCCCCTGGCCCCGCGCGAGAAGCTGCTGATCGCCGGCGCGGCCGCCCTGCTGCTGCTGGCCTTGCTGTGGGGATTGACGGTCGCACCGGCGTTGTCGATGGCGCGCTCGGCCGGCGCGCAGCACCGTGAGCTGGATGCCCAGCTGGCCCGCATGGGCGCGCTGCAACAGCAGGCCCAGGCGCTCAAGGCGCAGCCCAAGCAGGGCTACGACGAATCGCTGCGCCTGCTCGAAGCCTCGGTGCGCGAGCGCCTGGGCACGACGGCCCGCATGACGGTGGCCGGCGAACGGGTGACCCTGACGCTGGCCGGCACCCCGGCCGAGGCGCTGGCCGCGTGGCTGGCGCAGGCGCGCGTCAATGCCCGCGCCGTGGCCAACGAAGCGCGCCTGACCCGCGCGCAGGCCGGAGGCTGGGACGGCACGCTGGTGCTGACCTTGCCGCCGCGCTGAGGGAAGGCGGCACGCGGTGGCGCGCAAGCAACTGGCCTCCGTCCCCGCCGCTCCGTGGCGGTGGGCCGGGACCGGCGTGCTGCTCGGCCTGGCGCTGGCGCTGGCGCTGTTCGTGCCGGCCCAGTGGCTGGCTGCACGCGTGGCCGCCGCCACCGGCGGCCAGGTGCTGCTGCAGGATGCCCGCGGCACGGTCTGGAACGGCTCGGCCCGGCTGGTGCTGACCGGCGGCGCCGGCAGCAGCGATGCGGCGACGCTGCCATCGCGGCTGCAGTGGCGGCTGCGGCCGGCGCTGCTCGGCGTGCACGCCACGCTGTCCACCGACTGCTGCACGCCCGAGCCGCTGGCGCTCGACTGGCGACTGGGCTGGAACAGCCGGTCGCTGCGGGTGGCCGACGGCCGCTCGCAATGGCCCGCTTCGCTGCTGGTCGGGCTGGGCACCCCGTGGAACACCCTGCAGCCGGAAGGCGAACTGGCACTGCGCACCGAATCGCTGCAGCTGCGGTGGGCCCAGGGCCGGCTTTCGGTCGCCGGGCAGGCCGAGCTGACGGCCGAGCGCATGGCCTCGCGCCTGACCACGCTGCGGCCCATGGGCAGCTACCGGCTGCTGCTGGCGGGCGGCGACGTCCCCGGCCTGCAGCTGTCCACGCTCGACGGGCCGCTGCGGCTGTCGGGCACCGGGCAGTGGGTGGCCTCGCGCCTGCGCTTCACCGGCGAAGCCAGCGCCGCGCCCGAGCGCGAAGCGGCGCTGGCCAACCTGCTGAACATCATCGGCCGCCGCGACGGCGCCCGTTCCATCATCACCTTAGGCTGACCATCATGAAGAAACTCCACCGAGCCCTCGCCACCCTGGCCGCCTTCGTGATGCTGGCAGCCGCTGCCGCAGCGGTCCATGCGCAGCGCGCGCGTGAGCCGGTGACACTGAACTTCGTCAACGCCGAGATCGAGGCAGTGGCCCGCACGATGGCCGCGATCACCGGGCGCAACATCGTGGTGGACCCGCGCGTCAAGGGCACGATGTCGCTGTCCACCGAGCGGCCGGTGCCGCCGCAGACCGCGTTCAACCAGTTCGTCTCCACCCTGCGCCTGTCCGGCTTCACGGTGGTGGAGTCGGGCGGCCTGCTCAAGGTGGTCCCGGAGGCCGACGCCAAGCTGCAGGGCGGCGCCGTCTCGGTCGGCTCGCCCCCGGGCGGCGCGCAGATCGTCACGCAGATCTTCCGGCTCAACCACGAAACCGCCAACAACCTGGTGCCCGTGCTGCGACCGCTGATCAGCCCCAACAACACGATCAACGTGAACCCGGGCAACAACTCGCTGGTGATCACCGACTACGCCGACAACCTGCAGCGCATCGGCCGGATCATCGCGGCGCTGGACGTGCCCAACGCCACCGGCGTGGAAGTCATCACGCTGCAGCACGCCCTGGCCCCCGACCTGGCCCCGGTGGTGCAGCGACTGGTCGACAGCGGCGGCGGCCCGGTGCCGGTCGCGGCGCAGGGCCAGGCCGACACCTCGTTCCGCACCACGGTCATCGCCGAGCCGCGCAGCAACAGCCTGATCGTGCGCGCGGCCAATCCGGCACGCATGAACCTGGTGCGCAGCATCGTCGAGCGGCTCGACCAGCCCGGCGTCCAGAGCCCCACCGGCAACATCTACGTGGTCTACCTGAAGAATGCGGATGCGGTGCGGCTGGCCACCACGCTGCGCGCGGCGCTGGCGGGCATGGCGGCCACCGCCAGCAGCGCCACCGGCACCGGCGGCACGCTGCCGGTGTCGATGGGCACGGCGAGCATGGGCACCCCGGCCGCGGCCACGGCAGCGGCCAATCCGGCGACGGCGGCCGCCCAGCCGGCCGCGCAGCCGTCCACCGGCGGCCAGATCCAGGCCGACCCGGCGACCAACTCACTGATCATCACTGCGGCCGAGCCGCAGTACCGCCAGTTGCGCGCGGTGATCGACCGCCTCGATTCGCGCCGCGCCCAGGTCTTCGTCGAAAGCCTGATCGCCGAGGTCAACGCCGACAAGGCGGCCGAATTCGGCATCCAGTGGCAGAACGTGCTGGGCAACCGGGGCGACAAGAACATCGGCGTGCTGGGCACCAACTTCAGCGTGGGCGGCGCCAACATCGTCAACCTGCAGCTGGGCGCCGCCAGCGGCAACCTCAGCGCGCCGTCCACCGGCATCAACGTGGGCTTGCTGCGCAACATCAACGGCACCTACATCCTGGGCGCGCTGGCCCGCTTCCTGGAGTCCAACGCCGACGCCAACATCCTGTCCACGCCCAACCTGCTGACGCTGGACAACGAGGAGGCGCGCATCGTCATCGGCCAGAACGTGCCCTTCGTCACCGGCCAGTTCACCAACACCGGCGCCACCAACGGCGCGGTCAACCCGTTCCAGACCATCGAGCGCAAGGACGTCGGCCTCACCCTGCGTGTCAAGCCGCAGATCAGCGAGAACGGCACCGTGAAGCTGCAGATCTTCCAGGAGGTCTCCAGCGTGCAGGCGACCTCGGTCAACTCGCCGACCGGCCTGATCACCAACAAGCGGTCGATCGAGTCCAACGTGCTGGTGGACGACGGGGCCGTCGTGGTGCTGGGCGGCCTGCTGCAGGACGAGTACTCGGGCAGCCAGGAAAAGGTACCCGGCCTGGGCGACGTGCCGGTGCTCGGCAACCTGTTCCGCAGCGAGGCGCGCAGCCGCAGGAAGACGAACCTGATGGTTTTCCTGCGTCCGGTCGTGGTGCGCGATGCCGCCCAGACCGACGAGCTGTCGCTGGATCGCTACGACCTGATGCGGCTGAAGCAGGAAGCCGCCCAGCCCACACCCAGCGCCGTGGTTCCGGTCAATGGGGCGGCCGTGCTGCCGGCGCCCGCTTCGCGCATTCCGGCGACTGGCCCCGAGCCGGCCGCAACGGGCACGCCGAATGCCCCTTCGCCGGGAACGCCGGTGACGCCTGCCCCCGCAGCGGCACCGGCGCCGCTGCCCGCCGCTCCCGATACCCCGGCCCGCTGATGCCCGCCCGCTACCCGTTGCCCTACAGCTTCGCGCGCAGCCAGCAGTTGCTGCTGGAAGACGATGGCCAGGCGCTCACGCTGTGGCATGGCGCCAGCCCCACCGCCGGCGCCTGGAGCGAGGTGATGCGCAAGTACCCGGTGCGGGCGCTGCAGCAGCTCGACCCCACGGCGCTGGCCCAGCGCATCAGCGCCGCCTATGCGCAAGGCGAGTCGAGCGCGGCCACGGTGGTCAGCGAGGTGCAGAGCGAGGCCGACCTGTCGCGCATGATGCAGGAGCTGCCGGCCGTCGAGGACCTGCTGGAGACCAGCGACGACGCGCCCATCATCCGCATGCTCAACGCGCTGCTGACGCAGGCCGCGCGCGACGGCGCCAGCGACATCCACATCGAGCCGTACGAGCGGCACTCGTCGGTGCGCTTCCGGGTCGACGGCACGCTGCGCGAGGTGGTGCAGCCCAACCGCGCGCTGCACGCGGCGCTGATCTCGCGCCTGAAGATCATGGCCGACCTGGACATCGCCGAGAAGCGCTTGCCGCAGGACGGCCGCATCTCGCTGCGCATCGGCACCCGCGCGGTCGATGTGCGCGTGTCAACGCTGCCGAGCGCGCACGGCGAGCGCGCCGTGCTGCGGCTGCTGGACAAGAGCGAGAGCAAGCTCAGCCTCGAGTCGGTCGGCATGACCGGCGAGACGCTGCAGCGCTTCCTGGGCCTGATCACGCAGCCGCACGGCATCATCCTGGTGACCGGGCCCACCGGCTCGGGCAAGACCACCACCCTGTATGCGGCGCTGTCGCGGCTGGACGCCGCCAGCAGCAACATCATGACGGTGGAAGACCCGATCGAGTACGAGTTGCCGGGCATCGGGCAGACCCAGGTCAACGCCAAGATCGACCTCGATTTCGCCAAGGCCCTGCGCGCCATCCTGCGGCAGGACCCGGACGTGATCATGATCGGCGAGATCCGCGACTACGAGACCGCGCAGATCGCCATCCAGGCCTCGCTCACCGGCCACCTGGTGCTGGCCACGCTGCACACCAACGATGCGCCCAGCGCCGTCACGCGCCTGACCGACATGGGCGTGGAGCCCTTCCTGCTCAGCTCGTCGCTGCTGGGCGTGCTGGCGCAGCGGCTGGTGCGCAAGCTGTGCCCGCACTGCGGCGGCCGCGGCTGCGACGAATGCGGCCAGACCGGCTACCAGGGCCGCACCGGCGTGTTCGAGCTGATGCTGGCCGACGAGTCCATCCGTGGCCTGATCCACAACCGGGCGCCGGAAGCGCAGATCCGCACCGCCGCGATGGCCGCCGGCATGACGCTGATGCGCGAGGACGGCGAGCGGCTGGTGCGCGAGGGCATTACCTCGCCGGAAGAAGTGCTGCGCGTCACGCGCGACTGAGGGCGTCCCGCGCGCCGGGATTCGGCGCGTGGCCTGATTGGCCTGTCAGCGCAGGCCGACAGCAGTAGCCGCCGAGGAGCGCGTGATCGACCTGCTGACGCTCACCGCCGAGCCCGGCGTGATCGGCGGGGTGCCGGCCAGCGGCCTGTCGTTCGGCGCCGCCACCAATGCCCAGGCCATCATCGACCAGCCCAGCCAGTTCGACTTCTACGACGGCGGCGGTCTCGACCTGGCGGTGCTGGGCCTGGCGCAGGCCGACGCCCGCGGCAACCTGAACGTCAGCAAGTTCGGCCCGCGGCTGGCGGGCGCCGGCGGTTTCATTAACATCAGCCAGAACGCCAAGACCGTGGTGTTTGTCGGCACCTTCACGGCGGGCGACCTGGCGGTGCAGGTCGAAGGCGGCAAGCTGCGCATCGCCAGCGAAGGCAGGCTGCGCAAGTTCGTCGGGCAGGTCGAGCACCGCACCTTCAGCGGCCGTGAGGCGCTGCGACGCGGCCAGCGCGTGCTGTACGTCACCGAGCGCTGCGTGTTCCGGCTGGCGCCCGGCGCGGACGGCCAGGGGGCGCTGGAGCTGGTGGAGATCGCGCCTGGCGTGGAGCTGGAGCGCGACATCCTGTCGCAGATGGCGTTCCGGCCGGAAATCGCAGCCGACCTGCAGTTGATGGACGCAGCGCTGTTCGGCGAGGCCGGCATCGGGCTGCGCGAGCGCCTGCTGGAGCGCCCGCTCGGCTCGCGCTTCGAACTGGATCGCGAGCACCGCCTGCTGTTCATCAACTTCGAGGGCCTGAGCGTGCAGCGGCCGCGGGACATCGAGGCAATCGAAAGATCGGTGCAGCAGTTGCTGGAGCCGCTGGCGTCGCAGCAGCAGCGGGTGGCGGTGGTCGTCAACTACGACAACTTCAGCCTGCTGCCTTCGCTGCTGGACGACTACTCGGCAATGGTCCGACGTCTCACGCAGCGTTACTACAGCCGGGTCACGCGCTATGGGACCGGCGGGTTCCTGCGGGCGCGGCTGGACGGCCGGGCCTCCAGCCAGTAGCCGGTCGCTGCCAGGCACGGGCGCCGGCATTGATCGGCGCGACCGATGTCATCAATGAGGGCACCGCCCGCGCGTATGCTGTGCGCCGATGTCCCGCCTCTCCCCCGCCCACGCGCTGCTGGCGCTCGCCGTCGTCGCCGTCTGGGGCACCAACTTCGTCGTCATCCGCGAGGCGCTGGACGCGCTGCCCCCGCTGCTGCTGGCGACGCTGCGCTTCTTCCTGGCCCTGGTGCCGGCGGCGTTCATCCTGCCGCGGCCACGCGTGGCCCTGTCCAACCTCGCGGGGTACGGATTGCTGATCGGCGCCGGCCAGTTCGGCCTGCTGTACATCGCCATGAATGGCCACATCTCGCCCGGCCTGGCCTCGCTGGTGGTGCAGACCCAGGTGTTCTTCACCATCGGGCTGGCCATGTGGCTGACCGGCGAGCGCCTGCGGGCCTTCCAGGTCGTGGCCGTGCTGGTGTCGGCCGCCGGCCTGGCGGTGGTGGGCTGGCACACCGATGCGTCCACCACCGCGGGCGGCTTGCTGATGGTGCTGGGCGCGGCGGCCACCTGGGCCGGCGGCAACATCCTGACCAAGCGCGCCGGCAGCATCAACATGGTGGCCTACGTGGTCTGGTCGTCGGCGTTCGCGGTGCCGGTGCTGTTCGCGCTGTCGCTGGCCCTGGAAGGCTGGGACGCAATTGCTGCCGGCGTGCGCCAGGCCTCGCCGGGCGTGTGGACCGCGGTCGTCTGGCAGGCCTGGGCCAATTCGCTGTTCGGCTATGCCGCCTGGAACTGGCTGCTTTCGCGCTACCCGGCGGCCACCGTGACGCCGCTGGCGCTGCTGATCCCGGTGTTCGGCATCGGCGCCTCGGCCCTCTGGCTGGGCGAGCCGCTGCCGGCCTGGAAGCTGGCGGCCGCGGCCCTGGTGATCGGTGGCCTCGCGATCAACCTGCTGTGGCCGCGCGCAGCGGCCGGTGCGACGGCCAAGGCCGGCGCCACACGCTGAGCGTCATCCGCCGGCGCCCGATTGCCGGGCCGGCAGCTCGAGCCGGCGGAGCAGGTCGGCATCCGGCAGCGCCGGCGGGAAGCCGATGCGGGCGCTGATGTCGGCTCCGGCCCGGATGCGCAGCGTCAGGCCGCTGGCCCATACCGCCTGCTGCAGCAGCAGCAATTCCAGCCCGTCGTCCATGCGGCGGCGCGGCGGTTCCCCCGACGCCGTCTCGTGCGCTGGAGCGCGCGGACCGGCAGCGCTCAGGACAGGGCCGGCGCGGCCCCTGGCCGGCTCGGTTCTCAGGACCAGGCCGCGGCCATGCGCCCGCAGCCATGCCAGCAGGCACTCGACCACGGTGTAGGCCGCCGCGGCGTCCATGACGGCTTCGGCCGGCGCCAGCTCCAGCTCGGCCACCGGACCTTCGGGTCCCCTGTCGACGCCGAGGTCGGCCAGCACCGCCAGCACCAGGTCGCACAGGTCGATGCGTTCGCGGTACTGCCGCACGCGCCCGCTGGCCAGCCGGGTGATCTGCTGGGCGCGACGGCTCGCGTGGTGCAAGCGGTCGGCGGCCACCTGCAGGGCCGATGCGTCCTGCGACGCCGGCGCGCCGCCGGCCGAACGCCCCAGGTGCGCCTGCACGGCGCGCAGGAGCTCGGCCTGTTCGTCAGCCAGCACGGATACGAGCAGGGGCCAGCGATCGCCCATGCTCCATTGGCCGCCGGGCACCGGTGCGCTGGCGTCCGCCCACCGGCGGCGGCGAGCGGTCCGAAGCTGCTCCATGGAAACCTCCCGCGGCGGCTGACCTGTTGCCACGGTCGCAGCAAGCCCGGCCCGGGCAAGTAGGCGGGCGGTGCCGCTGGCCGTAGGCGTTCGCCAACGGATCGGCGGGCAGACTGGCGAGCTCCCCGAGGCTCAGGCCCATCCGCGGGCAAGCGGCTCCGGACGCCCCGGCCCGCTAATGCCCGGGATCGAAGCGGGGCTTCCAGAAAGATGACTCTTTGACGAATCTTAAAATCCGCCCCGAGGAAACCCGCATATGCCCAGTCCCGATCTCTGCACCGAAGACGAGGTGCAACGCCTGGTCCATGACTTCTATGCCAAGGTCCGGCAAGACCCGCTGCTCGGGCCGGTGTTCGACGCCCACATCCAGGACTGGACGCCGCACCTGGCCAGGATGGTCGACTTCTGGTCGTCGGCGCTGCGCGGCACCGCGCGCTTTCGCGGCACGCCCATGCCCAAGCACGTGGCGCTGCCGGAACTGAACCCCGAGCTGTTCCGGCGCTGGCTGTCGCTGTTCGCGGCCACCACGGCGGCGCTCGGCAACCCGGCCCTGCAGCAACGCGCCGACGAGCTGGCGCACCGCATCGCCGACAGCCTGTGGTACGGCTGGCGGCTCAGCCGCGGGATGAGCGTGGCCGGGGGCCTGGCGTGATGGACAGCGCCGTCATCAGCCTGCTGGGCGCCTTCCTGCTGTCGATCATCGGCCTGTTCGTCTTCATCTGGTCGCTGCGCCAGGGCCTGCTGGTGGAGAACCCGACGGCCGCCTCGGTGATCTTCGCGCGCGGCGAAGTCGGCCGCGTCGACGATCCCGCGCTGCGCGAAGAAGGCCAGCGCTCGCTGCAGCAGGCGGCGCACCCCGAACCGCTGCCCGCCACCGATGCCGGCGACCTGCAGGCGCGCGTGCGGGCCGACCAGTCCACCGCGTTCCCGGTGTTCATGTTCGCGGCCTTCGCCTGCTTCTGGCTGCTGCTCGGCTCGACGGCCGGACTCACCGCTTCGATCAAGCTGCACACGCCCGACTGGCTGGTGCAGCAGCCCTGGCTGACCTTCGGGCGCATCCGCACCGTGCACCTGCAGGCCGTGCTGTACGGCTGGATCACCAATGCCGCGCTCGGCATGATCCTGTGGGTGCTGCCGCGCCTGCTGCGCACCCACCTGCACGGCGCCGTCTGGACCCTGCTGGGCGGGGCGTTGATCAACACCGGCATCGCCGCCGGCATCGGCGCCATCGCCGCCGGCTGGAGCGACGGCATGGAGTACCTGGAGATCCCCTGGCAGGCCGGCCTGTTCATCGTGGCCGGCTTCGTGCTGATCATCCTGCCGGTGCTCTTCACACTGGTGAACCGCAAGGCCGAGCACCTGTACGTGAGCGCCTGGTACATGGTGGCGGGGCTGCTGTGGATCACGCTGCTGTACCTGGTGGCCAAGCTGCCGGGCGTGCACACCGGGGTGCAGCAGGCCACCATGAACTGGTGGTTCGGCCACAACGTGCTGGGCCTGTGGTTCACGCCGGTCAGCGTGGGCGCGATCTACTACTTCCTGCCCAAGATCATCGGCCGGCCGGTGCGCTCGTACAACCTGTCGATCCTGGGCTTCTGGACGCTGGCCTTCTTCTACGGCCAGGTCGGCGGCCACCACCTGATCGGCGGGCCGGTGCCCGGCTGGCTGGTCACGCTGTCGATCGTGCAGAGCCTGATGATGGTGATCCCGGTGGTCGCCTTCTCGATCAACATGGGGCTGACGCTGCAGGGGCGCATGCACCTGGCGCGCTGGTCGCCGACGCTTCGCTTCATGATGTTCGGCGGCCTGATGTATTTCGCGTCCTCACTGCAAGGCTCGATGGAGGCGCTGCGCAGCGTCAACGCCGTGACCCACTTCACGCACTACACGGTCGGCCACGCGCACCTGGGCGCCTACGGTTTCGTCAGCATGGTGCTGTTCGGCGCCATCTACTTCATGATGCCGCGCGTGCTGAACTGGGAATGGCCGTTTCCCAGGCTGATCACGCTGCACTTCTGGCTGTCGGCGATCGGCATCGGCACCTACTTCACCTCTTTGACCATCGGCGGCTGGCTGCAGGGACTGGCGATGCTGGATCCGGCCCGCGCCTTCATGGAATCGGTGACGCTGACCATTCCCTACCTGCAGTGGCGCTCGATCGGCGGTGGCCTGCTGCTGCTGGCGCACCTGGTGTTTGTCGGCCACTTCATGGCCATGGCGCTGCGCTTCGGCCCGATGCGCACCGGCGCCGCGCTGTTCGGCGCCCGCCAACCGCTGGAACCCGCGTATGGAAAATGAGATCAAGCTCGCCGCCGGTGCGATGGTGGCTCTGGGCGTCGCCACCGCCGCGCTGGTAGTGCTGCCCTATGTGCAGGCGCGCGACATCACGCCGCCGGCCAAGCTCAAGCCCTATACCGATGCGCAAATGCGCGGGCGCGCGGTCTACATCGCCAACGGCTGCGTGTACTGCCACAGCCAGCAGCCGCGCGACCGCGGGCTCGGGCCCGACCTGCAGCGCGGCTGGGGCCGCGCCTCGGTGCCCGGCGACTACTACTACGACAAGCCGCACCTGCTGGGCAGCATGCGCACTGGGCCCGACCTGTTCAACATCGGCGCGCGCCAGCCCAGCAAGGACTGGCACCTGGGGCACCTGTACCAGCCGCGCGCCTATGTGCCGGACTCGATCATGCCGGCCTACCCCTACCTGTTCCGCATCAAGGACGCCGAAGAGGCCAGGCGCGAAGGCGACCAGCCGATCACCCTGCCGCCCGGCTACGGCCCGCGCATCGACCAGGTGGTGGTGCCCACGCCCGAGGCGCTGGACCTGGTGAAGTATTTGCAGGGTTTGAACCACACCTACCCGGTGCTGCCCGCGCCGGCTGCGCGCTGATCGAGGAGGAAATACATGGCCACCCAAGCCCCCGCTCCGACGCCGCAGCAATTGCGCGAACAAGCCGACCCCACCGAACGCAGCCATCCCATTCCGCTGATCGTGGCCGGCATCACGCTGGCCATGGTGCTGGCCGGCGCCGGCTACATCCTGTTGTCGGAGCCGTTCGGCGCGCCGGCACTGGGCGACCAGCGCACGATGGCCGACCTCTCCGGCCCACCGGCCGGCGCCGCCGTCGATGGCAAGCAGGTCTACACCGCCAACTGCGTGGGCTGCCACCAGGCCAGCGGGGCCGGCCTGCCCAACGTGTTCCCGCCGCTGGACGGCTCCGAATGGGTCAACGGTCAGCCACGCGTGCTGGCCAACATCCTGCTGCACGGCATCACCGGCGAGCTGACGGTCAAGGGCACCAGCTACAAGGGCGCGATGCCGTCATTTGCGCAATTGGGCGACGCCGAACTGGCGGCCGTCGCCAGCTACGTGCGATCCAACTGGTCGAACAAGGCGGAGTCCGTCGAAGCCGCCCTGTTCGCCACCGAACGCAAGGCCAGCGTGCGCGACAAGCCCTTCGACGGCGGCGCCGAGCTGAAGGCGCTGGCCGGCGGCGGCTGAAGCGCGAGGGAACGCGATGCGACTGGCGCGCATGACCGATTACGCCATCCGGCTGCTGATGTACGTGGCGCAGCAGCCGGACCGGCTTTGCACCATCGCCGAGGTGGCCGGTGCGTACGGCATCTCCGAGACCCACCTGATGAAGATCACCCACCAGCTCGCGCTGGCGGGGTGGCTGGGCACCACGCGCGGCAAGGGCGGCGGCATCCGGCTGGCGCGGCCGCCAGGGCAGATCCCGCTGGGCGGCGTGGTGCGCACCATGGAGCCGGATTTCTTCATCGTCGAGTGCTTCTCCACCGGCAACACCTGTTCGCTCACCGGCAGTTGCGAGCTGACCGGCGTGATGGATGGCGCGCTGCGCCAGTTCATGGAGCACCTGGACTCGCACACGTTGGCCGACATACTGCCGCCGGCGCCCGGCGCGTCCAGGCCCATCCGCATGCACCCGCCTGCGAAGGCGATGGTGAAGGCAACCTGATGCTGCGCACCGCCTTCGCCTGCGCCGTTCTGCTACTGGGCGCCGGGCTCGGCGCCGGCTGGCTCACGCACGGCTTCCAGGTGTGGACCGCCGAAGGCGCGCGAAGGCTTGAGGTGCTGCAACGGCCGATCGATGTGCCCGCCGTGCCGGTGCAGGGCCCGGGCGTGGCGGCGCGCGACCTGCACGACCTGCTGGCCGGCGGCCAGCAGGTCACCATCGTCGATTTCATCTACACCCATTGCGAGAGCCTGTGCCTTTCGCTGGGCAACACGTACCAGCAGATGCAGGCCGCGTTGCAAGCCACCGGCAAGGACACCGGGGTGCGCCTGCTCTCCGTGAGCTTCGATCCGCAGCGCGATACGGTGGAGCAGCTGCTCTCGCATGCAAAGCGGATGAAAGCCGATCCCGCCGTGTGGCGCTTCGTGCGCGTGCCCGGCGAGCCGGAGCTGCAACGCGTGCTGGACCGCTTCCAGGTGGTGATCGTGCCCGACGGCCGGGGTGACTTCCAGCACAACGCCGCGCTGCTGGTGGTGGATGCGCAAGGGCGGCTGGTGCGCATCTTCGACATCGCCGAGCAGCAGCTGGCGCTGGACTATGCGCGACACCTGGCGGCCGGCGGCGAACTGTGAATCCAGTGGGCGCTTCCCGTCCGCCTTTCCTGTGCGAGTGGCGACCGGTCATCGTGGTGATCGCGCTGGCCCTGCTGGCCTTCACGCCGCTGCGGCGCTGGATGGAGGCCAGCATGAGCCTGCACATGCTGGTGCAATTCCCGCTGGTGGTCTTGGGCGGCTACCTGCTGGCCGGTGAACTGGGGCCGCGGGCCACCGCACGGCTGCAGCGCTGGAACGCGCATGGCCTCACCGGTCTGCTGGCCGTTGCGTTGCTGCTCGCGCTGCTGATGATCCCGCGCTGGCTGGACCTGGCATGGGTGGACCTGCGATTCGAGATCGCCAAGTGGCTGGCGCTGCTGGCCACCGGGGGTGCGTTGCGGCTTTCGTGGAGCCGGGCCGGGCTGCTCGGGCAGGTCTTCTTCCTGGGCAACACGCTGCCCATGACGGTCATGGCCGGCTATCTGTTCATCGAATCGCCGCTGCGGCTGTGCAATGCGTACCTGCTGGACGATCAGGTGACGGTTGGAAAAGGGTTAATCGTCGCCTGTGCCCTGACTGCGATCACATGGCTGATCCAGGCCGGCCGGCTGCTGTCACGCCAAGCCGCACCGAAGCGCCAGCTTCAGTAGCCGAATAGCCAGATCGCCAGCAGCAGCGCAGCACCCGCGATGCCGGCCGCCAAGGGCTCCGACTCCAGCAGGAGCGGTGCAAAGCGCGCCCAGAACCTGTTCATGGCTTGCCACCCAGAGTGTCTTGCCCATTGTGCGCGCGGCATGCGCAAGTAGCTAGTTCTTTCGGGCCACCCCACGTGCCGAAGGCAAGAAATCGAAGAGATGCGGCAGGGGTGTTGCTGACGGGTCGCGTCGCCGAGCCATGACTCGGCTATTTGCTGCGCAGGCCCATGGCCGGACGATTCACCCTTCTTCCAGCAAATGGCGCTTGGCTACCAACCGCGCAGCGTCCTCGTGTCCGGGCAGCGGCGCCTTGCGTCGGCTGAGGCGCGGCCACTTTCCGGACTGCGCGATCCGCCGGTTGATCTCGACGAATGCCTCCTGCCCGGTGGGCACTTCGTGCTCCGCGGCGATGGCGCCCACGGGGCACTCCGGCACGCACATGGAGCAATCGATGCATTCGTCCGGGTGGATGACCAGGAAGTTGGGCCCCTCCAGGAAGCAGTCCATCGGACACACTGCGACGCAGTCCGTGTACTTGCACTGGATGCAGCTCTCGGTGACGACAAACGCCATCTGTGTTCGAGCTTGCAAGAAATGGAGCGGGAAAAGAGTCTCGAACTCTCGACCTCAACCTTGGCAAGGTTGCGCTCTACCAACTGAGCTATTCCCGCGGGGTGCCGAAGAAAAAGCCCCTGATCGTTAGATCAAGGGCTTTCCTTGGATCTGGTGGCCTGGGGCGGAATCGAACCACCGACACGCGGATTTTCAATCCGCTGCTCTACCAACTGAGCTACCGGGCCGTGAGCCGGCGATTATAGCCTAGGCTCCGGTGCGCTTGCCGCGCGAGAGGTCCACCCCCAGCTGCTTGAGCTTGCGATAGAGGTGGGTGCGCTCGAGTCCCGTCTTCTCGGCCACGCGGGTCATGGAGCCGCCTTCCTTGGCCAGGTGGAACTCGAAGTAGCTCTTCTCGAATTCGTCCCGGGCGTCCCGCAAGGGCTTGTCCAGCTCGAAGACTTGCCGCGCCTGCGGCCCCATCTCCACCGGCGCCGGAATGGTCTGCCCGCCGGTCATGGCGGCTTCCACGGTGAGTTCGGCCATGACGGCCGGCGGCGAGACGTAGCCGGGGCCGGGCTTGGGCCGCAGCACCGGGCCGTTGCCGCCGGCGCTCTCGCGCGTGAGCGCCGCCTCCACCGACTTGAGCAGCTTCTGCAGCGTGATCGGCTTTTCCAGGAACGACTGGGCGCCGATCTTGGTGGCCTCGACCGCCGTCTCGATGGTGGCGTGGCCGCTCATCATGATCACCGGCATGGTCAGCTGGCCGGTGCTGGACCATTCCTTGAGCAGCGTGACGCCGTCGGTATCGGGCATCCAGATGTCCAGCAGCACCAGGTCGGGCCGGGCGGTAGCGCGCGCCGTGCGGGCCTGGGCGGCGTTCTGCGCCAACTCGACCGTGTGGCCTTCGTCGTTGAGGATCTCGGACAACAGGTCCCGGATCCCCAGTTCGTCGTCCACCACCAGAATGTTTGCCATGTTGCTTTCGGAGCGCAGCCCCATCGAAGTGTTGTCAGGCCGCAACTGCAAATGATACCGAGACTTGGGCCCCGACAACGGCGCCCTCCTCCAGCCGGTTCTTCACGTCGATGCGGGCGCCATGCTCGTCGGCGATCTTCTTGACCACCGCCAGCCCCAGCCCCGTGCCCTTGTCCTTGGTCGTGACGTAAGGCTCGAAGGCGCGCTTGAGGATGTGCTCCGGGAACCCGGTGCCGCTGTCCTGCACCACCAGCCGTACCCGCCGGCTGGTCGCGTTCCACTGCGTGCGCACCACCACCTCCTGCCCTGCCGAGCCTTCGGTGGCGTCCTGCGCGTTCTGCAGCAGGTTATGGATCACCTGGCGCAGCTGCTGGGCATCGCCCAGGATGCGCGGGCAGGCCGGATCGATCTCGGCGCGCACCGGCACCTGGGAGCCCGCGGCCGACTCGCCTTCGCGCGCGTACAGGTGCAGCACGTCGGCGAGCAGACCGTTCAGGTCCACCGGCTTGAGTTCAGCCGCCGGCAGCCGCGCGTAGTCGCGGAATTCGTTCACCAGGCGCTTCATCGCATCGACCTGATCGACGATGGTCTGCACCGACTTGCGCAGCACCGCCCGCTCGGGCTCGGCCACCTTGGCGTCCAGCTTGTGCGCCAGGCGCTCGGCCGAGAGCTGGATCGGGGTCAGCGGGTTCTTGATCTCGTGCGCCAGCCGGCGCGCCACCTCGCCCCAGGCCTGGGCCCGCTGCGCCGACACGATCTCCGAGATGTCATCGAACACCACCAGCCGGGCCGTGGTGCCGGGCTCGTCGCCCGGCATCAGCGCACCGCGCGCCACCAGCGTGATGGCCGAGCTCTGCGCCGGCGAATCGACCTGGGCCGGGTTGAGCTCGAACGATTGCTGCCAGTGGTTCGGCCCCTGCGGGCGCTGCTCGTTGATGAAGTCCCCGAACTGGGCCAGCACCGCCGCGCCGAAGGCCTGCAGGCCCGGTACGCCGGCCAGCGGCTGGCCCAGGTGCTCGGCCAGCGGCACGCGCAGGATGCGGGCGGCACCCGGGTTGGCGGTGTCGATGCGGCCCTGCTCGTCCAGCACGATCACGCCGGCGGTGAGGTTGTCCAGGATGGTCTGCAGGTGGGCCCGGGCCGCGTTGACCTGCACCATGCTCTGGTTGACGGCCGCGCGCGCATCGGAGAGCTGCTGGGTCATCTCGGCGAAGGAGCGGGTCAGCCCGCCCAGTTCATCCTTGCCCAGCAGCACCGGCTTGGGCGACAGGTCGCCGGCCGCCACTTCGCGCACGCCGGCGGCCAGCAGCAGCAGCGGCCGCGCCAGCTGGTTGCCCAGCAGCACCGCCAGGAAGACCGCCCCGAACACGGCCAGGAACAGGCTCAGCGTCAGCGTGCCGATGTACATGCGGCGCAGGCCTTCGCGCGCCAGCGCCCGTTCCTGGTACTCGCGATAGGCCTCCTGCACCGCCACCGCGTTCCCCACCAGGGTCGGCGGCAGGCCTTGCGTGGCCTGCAGCAGGCGCGGCTCGCCGGTCAGCCCCAGGCCGGTGGGCACCACCGCCAACGCCTTGATGCGGGCCTGGCTGACGGCGCCCGGGCTGGCGTCCTCCAGCCCCTCGATGACCGCCATGGAGCGCTGGTTGCGGGCCGCGCGCACCTGCTGAGGGGTCGGCCGCTCGGGGTTGAGCAGGAAGCGCGACTGGCCGGCGCTGGCCGCCAGCTGGCCGTTGCCGGCCCACAGGATCAGGTCGTTGGCGGCCAGTTGCTCGCGCAGCCGCTCGAGCGCCAGCGGCGCCGAGGTGTCGGGCACCTCGGCCAGCTGGGCGGCGGCGATGCGCGTCTTGTTGGCCAAGTCGGCGGCCAGCGTGTCGAGTGTGGAGCGGCCCAGGCTCAGGCCCGCGTCCAGCGCGCCTTCGACCTTGACGTCGAACCAGCTCTCGATCGAGCGCGAGACGAACTGGTAGGACACCGTGTAGATCAGCAGGCCGGGCAGGAAGCCGACCAGCGCGAAGATGGCGGCCAGCTTCACCAGCAGGCGGCTGCCGAACTTGCCGCGGCGCAGCCGCGATACCAGCCGCACCGCCACCCAGCCGATCACCAGCAGCAGCAGCCCGGCGACCACCATGTTCAGCGCGAACAGGCGCCCGTAGTTGCGCTCGTACAGCTCGCGGTTGCCGGTGGCCTGGGTCAGCAGGAACAGCAGCACGATCGCGATGGCGGTGACCACCGCGGCGCCCACCAGCAAGGCCCAGCGCAACGCGCGCTGGCTGCCGAACGCCGGCTTGGGGGGTGCCGAGGCCTGCGGGTCCATCAGCGCAGATTCTCCAGGGCCAGGCGCTGGGTGCGCGTGGCGGCCAGGCTCCAGTCGGACTGGCCGACGGCGCCGATCTGGAACGGCCGGGGCAATTGCGACACGTCCAGCCGGAAGCGGAAATCCACGCTGTAGCGCGCCTCCGGCTCCAGGTCGGCCAGCTCGGCGATCTTCCAGCGCGAGATGTGCTGCACCGCCGACATCGCCTCTTCCTGGCTGTCGAAGCTCTGGCCCAGCGCCAGCCCGGCGCTGCCGATCGGCGTGGGCGAGACCTGCAGCCGCCAGCGCCGGGTCAGCGGCTGGTAGGACAGCCGCATGTAGCGCGAGGCTCCCGCCACCTGCTTGTCGTACCAGTACCAGCGATCGCGCAGCAACGCGGCGTCGGCCACGAAGAACATCGGGATGCCCTTGAGCAGCGCATCCTCCACCGGCGGCGGCAACTCGAAACGCACGTTGGCACTCAGCAGCACGCCCTCGTCGGAGCGCTCCAGCCGCAGCTGCGTGACTTCCGCCATCTCGGCCCGGGCCAGCGCAGCCGCCAGGGCCAGCGCCAGCACGAGCGCGATTGCGCGCCAGCCGCGCTCAAGCCACCGGGTCGGGGCCCTTTTCCAGCAAGGCGTAGAAGAAACCGTCGTGATCACCGTATCGATTGTCCCGGACGCCTTCGGCTGCGCCGCCCGATGAGGGCAGCAAATGGCCCGGCGCAGGCCGCAAAACGACCGCTTTGTTGTGTGCAACAAACGCCCGGATGCGCTGTTCGCCCTCCTCGCGAAATACCGAGCAGGTGCAATACAGCAGCCGGCCGCCGGGTCGCAGCAGCGGCCAGAGCGCGTGCAGCAGCCGGTCCTGCTGCGCGGCCAGGCGCGCGACGTCGCCGGGCCGGCGCAGCCAGCGCGCGTCGGGATGGCGGCGCACGATGCCCGATGCGGTGCAGGGCGCATCCAGCAGGATGCCATCGAACGGCCGGCCATCCCACCAGTCGGCCGGCGTGCCGGCATCGGCCGCGACGACGCGGGCCGACAGGCCCAGCCGCTGCAAGGTGTCGTCGATGCGGGCCGCGCGCGACGGATCGACTTCCAGCGCGGTGAGCTCGGCATCGGCCAGCTCCAGCAAATGGGCGGTCTTGCCGCCGGGCGCCGCGCAGGCGTCCAGCAGGCGCAAGCGCTGGCCTGGCACGGGCTGCAGCGCATCCAGCAGCAGGGGTGCCGCGAGCTGCGCCGCCGCGTCCTGCACCGATACCAGCCCTTCGCCGAAGCCCGGGATCTCCTGCACCGGCCGCGGCCGGGCCAGCACCAAACCCTGCTCGCCGACCTCGACCGCTTCGATCCCCGCCTCGCGCCAGGCCTGCTGCAGCGCGGGCCGGCTGCCGCGGCGCGGATTCACCCGCAGCGTCATCGGCGGGGGGCTGCTGCCGGCGCGCAGGATCGACTGCCAGTGCTGCGGATGGTCCTTGCGCAGACGCTCGATCCACCAGCCCGGATGGTTCCAGCGCGCCACCGGGTCGGCGTCGGTGGCGGCGACCAGCGCTTCGCGCTCGCGCAGGAAGCGGCGCAGGCAGGCATTGAGGAAGCCCGCTTGCGATGCCGTCGCCGGCGACCGCTTGACCGCTTCCACCGCCTGGTCCACCAGCGTGAAGGGCTCGTAGGGCGCGCCGTCTTCGCGCCAGGCCAGCGCCAGCGCGGTGCACAGCAAGGCGTCTGCTTCGGCCGGCGGGGTGCGCCGCGCCAGCTGGCGCCGCAGCGCCTCGGCGCGGCCGAGATGCCGCAGGGCATGGAAGGCGAGCGCCTGCGCGGCCGGCCGCAACTCGGCCGGCACGCGCGCCAGGGCCGGCGTCGCCGATTCGCCCGAGCGCACGGCCCGCACGATGGAGGCCGCGGCCTGAAGTTGCCGCCAGAGGGGGAGGTTGGACAAGGCCGTCGATCCGAAAGGTGGTCAGGCGGTGGCGACCGGCATGGCCTCGATCCCGCGCGCCGGGCGGAAGCCGAACACCCAGGCCAGCAGCACCGCCGGAAACTGCCGGATCGCCTGGTTGTACGCATCGACCGACTGCGTGAAGTGCGCGGCCGCGGCCGCGCATTGCGTGGCCATGTGCGCCCGGCGCAGGGTGAGCGACTCCGGCAGCCGTGGCCCCGCCAGGTCGTGCGCGTCCTCGCGCTCGGCGCGCTCCCAGGTCATGGCCAGGACCGACTGGGCCGCCGCCAGCGCGGCGATGCGCTCGGGCTGCAGCGGCTTGTGGCGAGCCGAGAGCAGCGCCGCCTCCAGTTGCGCGGCCGCGCCCTGCAGACCGCCCCAGAACGAAGCTTCGGTGCCGTCGAAGAGCGAGGCGGGATGCTCGCCGTCGTCGGGCAGCAGTTGCCGCACCAGTTGCACCTGGCGCGTGAGTTCGGCGTCCAGCGCCGCGAAGCTGGCGCCGGCATCGCCGCGCAGGCGCACCAGCCGGTTGTAGGCGCCCACGGCCCAGAACAGCAGCATCGCGGCGGCGACCCAGGAGAGGATGGAGTTGGACATGCGTGCCACAAAAAATAAGGCGCCCCAGCCGCGCGTGCGGATGGGGCGCCCAGTTTAGTGAAGCGCAGCGCTTACTCGGTCGGGCCGGCTTCGGCCTCCGGGCCACCGGCTTCGGCCGTCACGCCGGCCAGCTCCGCCGCCTCGGCGTCGGCAATGGCGCGGCGCTCGGCCTCGTCCATCGCATCCTTGGCCTTGCGGGCCTGGTGGTAGGCCATGCCGGTGCCCGCCGGGATCAGGCGGCCGACGATGACGTTCTCCTTCAAGCCGCGCAGCTCGTCGCGCTTGCCCATGATCGCCGCCTCGGTCAGCACGCGCGTGGTTTCCTGGAAGGACGCCGCGGAGATGAACGAGTCGGTGGACAGCGAGGCCTTGGTGATGCCCAGCAGCAGGTTGCTGTAGGTGGCCGGGATCTTGCTGTCGGCGCGCAGCGCGTCGTTGGTGTCCAGCATCTCGGAGCGCTCGACCTGCTCGCCGGCGATGTAGCCCGACTCGCCCGGGTTCTCGACCACGACGCGGCGCAGCATCTGGCGAACGATCACCTCGATGTGCTTGTCGTTGATCTTCACGCCCTGCAGGCGGTAGACGTCCTGCACTTCGTCGACGATGTAGCGCGCCAGCTCCTCCATCCCCAGCAGGCGCAGGATGTCCTGCGGGTCGGCCGGGCCATCGACGATGCTTTCGCCCTTGTTGACCACCTGGCCCTCGTGCACCAGGACGTTCTTCTCCTTGGGCACCAGCTCGGACCACTCGTTGCCCTCGGGGTCGGTGATGACCAGGCGGATCTTGCCCTTGGTCTCCTTGCCGAACGACACCGTGCCGGTCATCTCGGCCAGCATGCCCTTGTCCTTGGGCGAGCGGGCCTCGAACAGCTCGGCCACGCGCGGCAGGCCGCCCGTGATGTCGCGGGTCTTCTGGCCTTCGATCGGGATGCGGGCCAGCACTTCGCCGGGCGCCACGTCCTGGCCGTCGCGCACCTGGATCAGGGCGCCGACCTGGAAGCCGATGGTCACCGCGTGGTCGGTGCCGGGGATCTTCACCTCGGCGCCGGACGCGTCGACCAGCTTGACCTGCGGGCGCACCACCTTGGCCGAGCCGCGGCGCTTCGGGTCGATCACCACCAGGGTCGACAGGCCGGTGACCTCGTCGACCTGGCGGGCCACCGTCAGGCCTTCCTCGACGTTCTCGAACTTCACCGTGCCGGCGAACTCCGTGATGATCGGGCGGGTCAGCGGATCCCAGTTGGCCAGGATGGTGCCGGCCTTGACCTGCTGGTCGGCCTTCACCGTCAGCGTGGCGCCGTACGGCACCTTGTGGCGCTCGCGCTCGCGGCCGTGCTCGTCGTGGATGACGATCTCGCCGGAGCGGGCGATCACCACCAGCTCGCCCTTGCCGTTGGTCACGTAGCGCATCGTGCTGTTGAAGCCGATCACGCCGTTGGACTTGGCTTCCACGCTGGAGGCGATCGCCGCGCGCGAGGCGGCGCCGCCGATGTGGAAGGTGCGCATGGTCAGCTGCGTGCCGGGCTCGCCGATCGACTGGGCGGCGATGACGCCGACCGCCTCGCCGACGTTGACCAGGCCGCCGCGGCCGAGGTCACGGCCGTAGCACTTGGCGCACAGGCCGAAGCGGGTGGCGCAGGTCAGCGCGGTGCGGACCTTGACTTCGTCGACGCCGGCGCTTTCCAGCTCCTCGATCGCGTCCTCGTCCAGCATGCTGCCCGCGGGCACGACCACCTGGCGGTTTTCGGGGTGCAGCACGTCCTCGGCCGCGACACGGCCCAGGATGCGGTCGCGCAGCGACTCGATCACCTCGCCGCCCTCGACGATGGCGCGCATCAGCGAGCCGTCGCTGGTGCCGCAGTCCTCTTCGGTCACGACAAGGTCCTGCGTCACGTCGACCAGGCGGCGCGTCAGGTAACCCGAGTTCGCGGTCTTCAGCGCCGTGTCGGCCAGGCCCTTGCGGGCGCCGTGCGTGGAGATGAAGTACTGCAGAACGTTCAGGCCTTCGCGGAAGTTGGCCGTGATCGGGGTCTCGATGATCGAGCCGTCCGGCTTGGCCATCAGGCCGCGCATGCCCGCCAGCTGGCGGATCTGGGCGGCCGAGCCGCGGGCGCCGGAGTCGGCCATCATGTAGATGGAGTTGAACGACTCCTGCTCCACTTCCTGGCCGTTGCGGTCGGTGGTCTTTTCCTTGCGCAGCTGGTCCATCATCACCTTGGACACGGCGTCGCCCGCCTTGCCCCAGATGTCGACCACCTTGTTGTAGCGCTCGCCGGAGGTGACCAGGCCCGAGACGTACTGCTGCTCGATGTCCTTCACTTCCTTTTCGGCGTCCTCGATGATGCGGTACTTCTCCTGGGGCACCAGCATGTCGTCGATGCCGATCGAGATGCCGGCCTTGGTCGCCAGGCGGAAGCCGTTCTGCAGCAGCTTGTCGGCGAAGACCACGGTTTCCTTCAGGCCGCACTTGCGGAAGGAGGCGTTGATCAGCTTGCTGATCTCCTTCTTCTTCAGCGCCTTGTTGATCAGCGCGAACGGCAGGCCCCTGGGCAGGATCTCCGACAGCAGCGCACGGCCGACCGTGGTGTCCACCAGGCTGGTGGAGGCGACGAAGTCGCCGCCGTTGGCCTTGTCCTTCGACCATTCGGTCAGCCGCACGGCGACCTTGGCCGTCAGCTCGACGATGCCGGCGTCCAGCGCGCGCTGCACTTCGCCGACGTCGGCGAAGACCATGCCTTCGCCCTTGGCGTTGACGCGCTCGCGGGTGGTGTAGTACAGGCCCAGCACCACGTCCTGCGACGGCACGATGGACGGCTCGCCGTTGGCCGGGAACAGCACGTTGTTGGAGGCCAGCATCAGGGTGCGGGCTTCCATCTGCGCTTCCACCGACAGCGGCACGTGCACGGCCATCTGGTCGCCGTCGAAGTCGGCGTTGAAGGCGGCGCACACCAGGGGGTGCAGCTGGATCGCCTTGCCCTCGATCAGGATCGGCTCGAACGCCTGGATGCCCAGGCGGTGCAGCGTCGGGGCGCGGTTCAGCAGGACCGGGTGCTCCTTGATCACCTCTTCGAGGATGTCCCACACCACCGGGGTGCCGGATTCCACTTCCTTCTTGGCCGCCTTGATGGTGGTGGCGATGCCCATCGCCTCCAGGCGCGAGAAGATGAACGGCTTGAACAGCTCCAGCGCCATCAGCTTGGGCAGGCCGCACTGGTGCAGCTTCAGGGTCGGGCCCACCGTGATCACGGAGCGGCCCGAGTAGTCGACGCGCTTGCCCAGCAGGTTCTGGCGGAAGCGGCCGCTCTTGCCCTTGATCATGTCGGCCAGCGACTTCAGCGCGCGCTTGTTGGCGCCGGTCATCGCCTTGCCGCGGCGGCCGTTGTCCAGCAGGGAGTCGACGGCTTCCTGCAGCATGCGCTTTTCGTTGCGCGCGATGATCTCGGGGGCCTTGAGCTCCAGCAGGCGCTTGAGGCGCGAGTTGCGGTTGATGACCCGGCGGTACAGGTCGTTCAGGTCGGAGGTGGCGAAACGGCCGCCGTCCAGCGGCACCAGCGGACGCAGGTCCGGCGGCAGCACCGGCAGCACGTCCATCACCATCCACTCGGGCTTGATGCCCGACTTCTTGAAGGCCTCCAGCACCTTCAGGCGCTTGGCGTTCTTCTTGACCTTGACTTCCGAGCCGGTCAGGTCGCCGCGCAGCTTCTCGATCTCGATGTCGAGATCGATGCCCATCAGCAGGTCCTTGATGCCCTCGGCGCCCATCTTGGCGACGAACTCGTCACCGTGCTCCTTGCGCTTGGCCTCGTAGTCGTCCTCGGACATGATGCCGAACTTCTTCAGCGGGGTCATGCCGGGATCGGTGATCACGTAGGCTTCGAAGTACAGCACGCGCTCGATGTCGCGCAGCGTCATGTCCAGCACCAGGCCCAGGCGCGAAGGCAGCGACTTCAGGAACCAGATGTGGGCGCACGGCGCCGCCAGGTCGATGTGGCCCATGCGCTCGCGGCGCACCTTGGTCTGGGTCACTTCGACGCCGCACTTCTCGCAGATCACGCCGCGGTGCTTCAGGCGCTTGTACTTGCCGCACAGGCACTCGTAGTCCTTGATCGGGCCGAAGATCTTGGCGCAGAACAGGCCGTCGCGCTCCGGCTTGAAGGTGCGGTAGTTGATCGTCTCGGGCTTCTTGACTTCACCGAAGGACCAAGAGCGGATCTTCTCCGGCGAGGCCATGCCGATCTTGATGGCATCGAAGTGCTCGTCCGGAGTGAATTGCTTGAACAGGTCGAGTAGCGATTTCATTGCTCTTTACCTTCCCTAATTAAGACCGCTCGAGTTCCATGTCGAGACCCAGCGACCTGATTTCCTTGACCAGGACGTTGAACGACTCCGGCATGCCGGCGTCGATGGCGTGCTCGCCCTTGACGATGGACTCGTACACCTTGGTGCGGCCCTGCACGTCGTCGGACTTGACGGTCAGCATCTCCTGCAGCGTGTAGGCCGCGCCGTAGGCTTCCAGCGCCCACACTTCCATCTCGCCGAAGCGCTGGCCGCCGAACTGCGCCTTGCCGCCCAGCGGCTGCTGCGTGACCAGCGAGTACGGGCCGGTGGAGCGGGCGTGCATCTTGTCGTCCACCAGGTGGTGCAGCTTGAGCACGTGCATGTAGCCGACGGTGACCGGGCGCTCGAAGGCGTCGCCGGTGCGGCCGTCGTACAGGTGCGCCTGGGTGCGCGTGGCGGTCAGGCCCTTGCGCTGGGCCGCCTCGTCCGGGAACGCCAGCTGCAGCATGCTGCGGATCTCGGTCTCGGACGCGCCGTCGAACACCGGCGTGGCGAACGGCACGCCCTTGGCCAGCTCGCCGGCCATCTCCAGTACCTGCTCGTCGGACAGGCTGGCGATGTCCTCCTTGTGGCCGGAGCGGTTGTACAGCTCGTCCAGGAACTTGCGCAGCTCGGCCATTCGGGCCTCCTGCTGCAGCAGGTCGCCGATGCGCTGGCCGATGCCCTTGGCCGCCCAGCCCAGGTGCACTTCCAGCACCTGGCCCACGTTCATGCGCGAAGGCACGCCCAGCGGGTTGAGCACGATGTCGCACGGCGTGCCGTCGGCCATGTAGGGCATGTCTTCGACCGGGACGATCTTGGACACCACGCCCTTGTTGCCGTGGCGGCCGGCCATCTTGTCGCCGGGCTGCAGGCGGCGCTTGACGGCCAGGTACACCTTGACCATCTTGAGCACACCGGCCGGCAGCTCGTCGCCCTGCGTGAGCTTCTTGCGCTTTTCCTCGAAAGCCAGGTCGAAGTTGTGGCGCTGCTGCTCGATCGAGTTCTTGATCGACTCGAGCTGGGCGGCCACGTCATCGTCGGCCGGGCGGATGTCGAACCAGTGGTACTTCTCGATCGACTGCAGGTAGGCCTTGTCGATCGTGCTGCCGCGGGCCAGCTTCTGCGGGCCGCCGTTGGCGACCTTGCCGGCCAGCAGCTTCTCGATCCGGTCGAAGGCGTCGGCCTCGACGATGCGCAGCTGGTCGTTCAGGTCCAGGCGGAAGCGCTTGAGCTCGTCGTCGATGATCTGCTGGGCGCGCTTGTCGCGCTGGATGCCCTCGCGGGTGAACACCTGCACGTCGATCACCGTGCCCTGCGAGCCCTGGTCGACGCGCAGCGACGTGTCCTTCACGTCGGAGGCCTTCTCGCCGAAGATGGCGCGCAGCAGCTTTTCTTCCGGCGTCAGCGTGGTTTCGCCCTTGGGCGTGACCTTGCCCACCAGCGTGTCACCCGGCATGACCTCGGCGCCCACGTAGATGATGCCGCTCTCGTCCAGGCGGTTCAGTTGCTGCTCCGACAGGTTCGGGATGTCGCGGGTGATTTCCTCGGCACCCAGCTTGGTGTCGCGCGCCATCACCACCAGCTCCTCGATGTGGATCGAGGTGTAGCGGTCGTCGGCGACGACCCGCTCGCTGATCAGGATCGAGTCCTCGAAGTTGTAGCCGTTCCAGGGCATGAACGCCACCAGCATGTTCTGGCCGAGCGCGAGCTCGCCCAGGTCGGTGCTGGCGCCGTCGGCGACGACGTCACCCTTGGCGATCTTGTCGCCGCGCTTGACGATCGGCCGCTGGTGGATGTTGGTGTTCTGGTTGGAACGCTGGTACTTGATCAGGTTGTAGATGTCGACGCCGACTTCCCCGGCCTGGGCTTCCGCGTCGTTGACGCGCACCACGATGCGGGTGGCATCGACGTAGTCGACCACGCCGCCCCGGCTGGCCGTGACCACGGTGCCGGAGTCGATCGCGGACACGCGCTCGATGCCGGTGCCGACAAAGGCCTTTTCCGGGCGCAGCACGGGCACCGCCTGGCGCTGCATGTTGGCGCCCATCAGGGCGCGGTTGGCGTCGTCGTGCTCCAGGAACGGCACCAGCGAAGCCGCCACCGAGACGATCTGCGCCGGCGACACGTCCATGTACTGGATGCGGTCGGCCGAAACCAGGATCGATTCGCCGCGCTCGCGGGCCGACACCAGGTCGCCGGTCAGACGGCCCTGCTCGTCCAGCACCGCGTTGGCCTGGGCGATCACGTACTTGCCTTCTTCGATCGCCGACAGGTAGTCGATCTCGTCGGTCACCTTGCCGTCGGCTACGCGGCGGTACGGCGTCTCGATGAAGCCGTACTCGTTCAGGCGGGCGTACAGGGCCAGCGAGTTGATCAGGCCGATGTTCGGGCCTTCCGGCGTCTCGATCGGGCACACCCGTCCGTAGTGCGTGACGTGCACGTCACGCACCTCGAAGCCGGCGCGCTCGCGCGTCAGGCCGCCCGGGCCCAGCGCCGAGACGCGCCGCTTGTGCGTGATCTCGGACAGCGGGTTGGTCTGGTCCATGAACTGCGACAGCTGCGAGGCCCCGAAGAACTCCTTGAGCGCCGCGGAGATCGGCTTGGAGTTGATCAGGTCGTGCGGCATCAGCGGCTCTTGTTCCGCCTGGCCGAGGCGCTCCTTGACGGCCTTCTCGATGCGGGCCAGGCCGGTGCGGTACTGGTTCTCCGCCAGCTCGCCGACGCAGCGCACGCGGCGGTTGCCCAGGTGATCGATGTCGTCGACTTCGCCGCGGCCGTTGCGCAGGTCCACCAGGATCTTGACCACCGCGAGGATGTCCTCGTTGGTCAGCACCATCGGGCCGGTGCTCTCGTCGCGGCCGACCTTGGCGTTGAACTTCATGCGGCCCACGCGCGACAGGTCGTAGGTATCCGGGTTGTAGAACAGGCGCTGGAACAGGGCCTGCACCGCGTCCTCGGTGGGCGGCTCGCCGGGGCGCATCATGCGGTAGATGGCCACGCGCGCCTGGAATTCGTCGGCGGTCTCGTCGATGCGCAGGGTCTGGCTGATGTACGGGCCCTGGTCGAGCTCGTTGGTGTAGATCACCTGCAGGTCCTGCACGTGGGCGCTGCGCAGCTTCTTGAGCAGGGCCTCGGTCAGCTCGTCGTTGGCCTTGGCGATGATCTCGCCGGTGTCGGGGTCGACGACGGCGCGGGCCACCACGCGGCCGATCAGGAAGTCCTCCGGCACGCTGATGTGAGTGGTGCCGGACTGCTCCAGCTCACGGGTGTGGCGCGCGGTGACGCGCTTGTCCTTGGCGACGACGACCTTGCCGGCCTTGTCGGTGATGTCGAAGCGGGCCACCTCGCCGCGCAGGCGCTCGGGCACGAACTCCATCTGCGCGCCGCTGTCCATCAGGCGGAAGTTGTCGTTGACGAAGAAGTTCGCCAGGATCGACTCGGGCGTCAGGCCGATCGCCTTGAGCAGGATCGTCACCGGCATCTTGCGGCGGCGGTCGACGCGGAAGTACAGGATGTCCTTGGGGTCGAACTCGAAGTCGAGCCAGGAGCCGCGGTAGGGAATGATGCGGGCCGAGAACAGCAGCTTGCCCGAGCTGTGCGTCTTGCCCTTGTCGTGCTCGAAGAACACGCCCGGCGAGCGGTGCAGCTGCGACACGATCACGCGCTCGGTGCCGTTGATGATGAAGGAGCCCTTGTCGGTCATGAGCGGCACTTCGCCCATGTAGACCTCCTGCTCCTTGACTTCCTTGACCACCTTGGACTGCGGCGTGGAGGACTCGCGGTCGTAGATGATCAACTGGACCCGAGCGCGCACGGCCGAGGCGTAGGTCAGGCCGCGGGTCTGGCACTCGCGCACGTCGAACGCGGGCTTGGCCAGGTTGTATTCGATGAACTTCATCTCGACAAAGCCGTTGTGCGAGACGATCGGGAAGGCCGCGTCGAAGGCGGCCTGCAGGCCCTCGACGGTGCGCTTCGAAGGCGCAGCGTCGGCTTGGAGGAAGGCGGTGTACGCGTCCTTCTGCATCTGCAGCAGGTACGGCACGTCCAGCACGCTGTCGCGTTTGCCGAAGCTCTTGCGGATGCGCTTGCGTTCGGTATAAGAATAGGCCATGAGATCTCCGGGCTATTGAGCTCTTGCGCAACTGACGCGCCCGGCCCTGCGAGGGGACGGGCGTTGCTTGGCCGGTTGGCCACTACCAACCATGGCGGACGGCCGTGCATTGCACACGGCCCGAACCAAGGCATCTTCTGCAGTCGGGGTCAGAAGACACTCGAAAAAACTGGCGAACCCTCAATTAGGCCAGCTCTTTCGGGTGCATTCAGGCCACGCCTCAATAAGCACCAAAGGCTGGAGGCCCTTTGGGAGCCTCCAGCCTCGGCAGGTGGACGCAATTACTTGAGTTCGACCTTGGCGCCGGCTTCTTCCAGCTTCTTCTTGGCGGCCTCGGCGTCGGCCTTGGCAATGCCTTCCTTGACAGCCTTCGGCGCGCCATCGACCAGGTCCTTGGCTTCCTTCAGGCCCAGGCCGGTCAGCTCGCGCACCGCCTTGATGACCGACACCTTGTTGGCGCCGGCTTCCAGCAGCTGCACGGTGAACTCGGTCTTCTCTTCGGCGGCCGGGGCGGCAGCGCCGCCACCGCCGGCAGCAGGCGCGGCCATGGCGGCAGCGCTCACGCCGAACTTCTCTTCGATCGCCTTGACCAGGTCGTTGAGTTCCATGACCGTCATGCTGTCCAGCGCGGTCAGGAATGCGTCTTTGTCGAATGCCATTTGATGTGTTCCTTCAGAAAATGGGGTTGGTTCGCTGGCCGATCAGGCCGCCGCCGGGGCTGCTTCGTCGCCGCCGCCCTTCTTGGCGGCCAGCGCGCCCAGCACCACGGCCGTGCGCGAGATCGGCGACATCAGCAGGCCGCACAGCTGGGCCAGCAGCACTTCCTTGCTCGGGATGCTCGCCAGTTGCTTGACGCCGTTGACGTCCAGGGCCTTGCCTCCGAAGGCGCCGCCGCGGATGACCAGCTTGTCGTTGGTCTTCGCGAAATCGGCCACCACCTTGGCGGCGGCCACGGCATCCACGGAGAAGCCATAGATCAGCGGGCCGGTCATCTGGTCGGCCACCACTTCGAAGCTGCTGCCGCTCACCGCACGGCGGGCCAGCGTGTTCTTCAGAACACTCAGGCTCACGCCCTGCTTGCGCGCGTCGCTGCGCAGCCTCGTCATGTCGGCGACCGTGATGCCGCGGTACTCCGCCAACACCAGCGTCTGGGCCTGGGCGGCGAGACCGGTCACCTCTTCGACGACCGCTTGCTTCTCACTGCGATTCAGACTCAAGGTCTACTCCTTCCAATTGCGCCGCTTCGGCGGTTTTGCCGGCGCGGCGCGCCTTTGCTGCAGCGACCAAACCCAGAGGGAACTTCTCAACTCTCTCTCGGCGGGATCGCCATCTGCGCTGGCCCGGCTGCCGGGTTGCCCCGGCGGCCGCCGATTAAGCGCATTGCTGCGCGCCAGCGGTCTTGGATGGCCTGCCGGACTTCGCTTGCGCGGGGCCGGCAGCCCACCATGCCGGCCGGTCCTTTCGGCCCGGCCGGAATCTCTTTAGCTCGCGATGGTCTGGGTGTCGACCCGGACGCCCACGCCCATGGTCGAGGACACCGCCACCTTGCGCAGGTACACGCCCTTGCTGGAGGCCGGCTTGGCCTTGTTCAGCGCGTCGATCAGCGCGGCCAGGTTGCCCTGCAGCTTGTCGGCGTCGAACGAGCGGCGGCCGATCGTGCCGTGGATGATCCCGGCCTTGTCGACGCGGAACTGCACCTGGCCGGCCTTGGCGTTCTTCACCGCCGTGGCGACGTCGGGGGTCACCGTGCCGACCTTGGGGTTGGGCATCAGGCCACGCGGACCGAGGATCTGGCCCAGCGTGCCGACCACGCGCATCGCGTCGGGGGCCGCGATCACCACGTCGAACGGCATGTCGCCGGCCTTGACGCGCGCCGCCAGGTCGTCCATGCCGACCACGTCGGCGCCGGCCGCCTTGGCTTCCTCGGCCTTGGCGCCCTGGGCGAACACGGCCACGCGCTTGGTCTTGCCGGTGCCATTGGGCATGACGACGGCGCCGCGCACCACCTGGTCGGACTTCTTGGCGTCGATGCCCAGTTGCACGGCCACGTCGATCGACTCATCGAACTTGGCGGTGGCGGCCTCCTTGACGATGGCCAGGGCCTCGCCCAGCGGATACAGCTTGGTGCTGTCCACCTTGCCCTGCAGGGCTTTTTGCTTCTTGGTCAGCTTGGCCATTTACACGCCCTCCACGGTGACGCCCATCGAGCGGGCCGAGCCCGCCAGGGTCTTGATCGCGCCTTCCAGGTCGGCCGCGTTCATGTCCTTCAGCTTGGTCTTGGCGATCTCCTCGAGCTGGGCGCGGGTGATCTTGCCGACCTTGTCGGAATGCGCCTTGGCCGAGCCCTTGTCCAGCTTGATCGCCTTCTTGATCAGCACAGTCGCCGGCGGCGTCTTGATGACAAAGGTGAAGCTCTTGTCCGCGTAGGCGGTGATCACCACCGGCAGCGGCAGGCCCGGCTCGACACCCTGGGTCTGGGCGTTGAACGCCTTGCAGAACTCCATGATGTTCAGGCCGCGCTGGCCCAGCGCGGGGCCGATCGGGGGCGACGGGTTGGCCTTGCCAGCCGGCACTTGCAGCTTGACAAAACCGACGATCTTCTTCGCCATGGTTCAGGTACTCCTTGCGGGTGCAAACGCCTGGACGCGAACGCCTCGGCTCCCCGGGGTTGACGGCTCGGTACTGCTTGACCGTGGCGGCGAGCCGGAGGGCCGCCACGCGAAGGCGCCGGGGCAGCCCCGGCCTGCCTCAGGTTTTTTCGACTTGCGAGAACTCGAGCTCGACCGGCGTGGCACGGCCGAAGATGGTGACGGACACCCGCACCTTGCTCTTCTCGTAGTTGACTTCCTCGACGGTCCCGTTGAAGTCGGTGAACGGGCCGTCCTTGACGCGCACGTACTCGCCGACCACGAACTCGACCTTGTGGCGCGGCTTTTCCACGCCCTCTTCCATCTGGCCGAGGATCTTGGCGACCTCGTCCTCGGAGATCGGGGCCGGGCGGTTCTTGGCACCGCCGACGAAGCCGGTCACCTTGTTGGTGTGCTTGACCAGGTGCCAGGTGTCGTCGTTCATCACCATCTGCACCAGCACGTAGCCGGGGTAGAAGCGGCGCTCGGACGTGCGCTTCTGGCCGTTCTTGATCTCGACCACTTCCTCGGTGGGCACCAGGATCTCGCCGAACATGTCCTGCATGCCGGCGCGGTTGATGCGCTCGCGGATGTTGCGCTCGACGGATTTCTCCATGCCCGAGTAGGCATGGACGACGTACCAGCGCAAGTCGGGGTTGACCGGCTTGGCGGGCGGCGCGGCCGGCTCGGCGGCGTCGTTGCGGGGCATTTCGGTTTCGCTCATCTCTTACCTCCAGCCCAGGACCAGGTCGAAAATCGCCCACTCGAGGGACTTGTCGGTCAGCCACAGGAAGGCCGCCATGAGCACGACGAAGCCGAACACGTAGGCGGTCATCTGGATGGATTCCTTGCGGGTGGGCCAGACGACCTTCTTGACTTCCTTCCACGAATCGCGGCCGAACGCGGCGAAAGCCTTGCCCGATTCGGAGGTCATGAAGATCACGAACGCCGCAGCCAGGCCCAGCACCAGCGCGCCCCATTGGGCGACGGCGCCCTGGCGGCCCAGCAGGTAGTAGCCGGCCAGCCCGGCAATCACCAGGGCGACGGCCGCACCGAGCCGGGCCTTGTCGGCGCCAGTGGTGACGGTTTCAACTTGCGAAGAAGCCATGAAGGCGTGTTCCTGCTTGTGATTTCCACCGCTCTACGAACGGTGAAGCCCGTCACTTCGGACGGGCTTGGTTCGGGTCAGACCCGGAGGGCTTTGGCCGCCACCCTCAGGTGGCAGGGGCAGAGGGAATCGAACCCCCAACCTTCGGTTTTGGAGACCGACGCTCTGCCAATTGAGCTATACCCCTTCCGCGTCTTCCAGTCGGTCGAGGACCGGGCACTCGCTGCGCTTCGTGACCAGCCCCAACACACATTTACTCCATGATCTTGGCGACGACGCCGGCGCCGACGGTCTTGCCGCCCTCGCGGATGGCAAAGCGCAGGCCTTCTTCCATGGCAATCGGGGCGATCAGCTTGACGGTGATCGTCACGTTGTCGCCGGGCATCACCATTTCCTTGTCCTTGGGCAGCTCGATCGAGCCGGTCACGTCCGTCGTGCGGAAGTAGAACTGCGGGCGGTAGTTGTTGAAGAACGGCGTGTGGCGGCCGCCCTCGTCCTTGCTCAGCACGTACACCTCGGCCGAGAAGTGCGTGTGCGGCTTGATCGAGCCGGGCTTGCACAGCACCTGGCCGCGCTCGACGTCCTCGCGCTTGGTGCCGCGCAGCAGGATGCCGACGTTGTCGCCGGCCTGGCCCTGGTCGAGCAGCTTGCGGAACATCTCCACGCCCGTGCAGGTGGTCTTTTGCGTGGCCTTGATGCCCACGATCTCGATTTCCTCGCCGACCTTGACGATGCCGCGCTCCACGCGGCCGGTCACCACCGTGCCGCGCCCGGAGATGGAGAACACGTCCTCCACCGGCATCAGGAAGGCGCCGTCGACGGCCCGCTCGGGCGTCGGGATGTAGGTGTCCAGCGCCTCGGCCAGCTTCAGCACGGCCTGCTCGCCCAGCTCGCCCTTGTCGCCTTCCAGCGCCAGCTTGGCCGAGCCCTTGATGATCGGGGTGTCGTCGCCAGGGAAGTCGTACTTGCTCAGCAGCTCGCGCACTTCCATCTCCACCAGCTCCAGCAGCTCGGCGTCATCGACCATGTCGCACTTGTTGAGGAACACGATGATGTAGGGCACGCCCACCTGGCGCGCCAGCAGGATGTGCTCGCGCGTCTGGGGCATCGGGCCGTCGGCGGCCGAGCACACCAGAATGGCGCCGTCCATCTGGGCAGCGCCGGTGATCATGTTCTTGACGTAGTCGGCGTGGCCCGGGCAGTCCACGTGCGCATAGTGGCGCGCCGCCGTCTCGTACTCGACGTGCGAGGTGTTGATCGTGATGCCGCGCGCCTTTTCTTCCGGCGCCGCGTCGATCTGGTCGTAGGCCTTGGCTTCGCCGCCGAACTTGGCCGACAGCACCGTCGCGATCGCCGCCGTCAGCGTCGTCTTGCCGTGGTCCACGTGGCCGATCGTGCCCACGTTGACGTGCGGCTTGGTGCGCTCGAATTTACCTTTTGCCATTTTTTCGCCTTCCGAAAAAAGAACTGACGATCACTTCAACTGGTGCCCTTGGCGGGAATCGGACCCGCGACCTCTCCCTTACCAAGGGAGTGCTCTACCACTGAGCCACAAGGGCGAAATCTTTTCGCCGGCACAAGCCGATCGGTGGAGCGGGAGACGGGAATCGAACCCGCGTCATTAGCTTGGAAGGCTAAGGTTCTACCATTGAACTACTCCCGCAACGGGCGTGGTCCCTAGGCCCTGGCGGTGCCACCGGCCGAGCCGGTGGACGCTCCTTCTTCGCTGCCACTTCGATCACTTGCACTATCGCCGGGCTTCTCATCGAAGCCTGGTGGAGGAGGTTGGATTCGAACCAACGTAGGCGTAAGCCAACAGATTTACAGTCTGCCCCCTTTAGCCACTCGGGCACCCCTCCGGCGAACCGTCGAATATACCATGTTTCGGTTGCGCCAGCGCCTTCGACGCCTCGGCGATGGCGCAGATTGTCGCGTATCAGCCGAAGAAGCCGGGCTGGCCGCGCCGGGCCAGCCATTCGCGCGCCTGCGCGAAGTGGCCGCAGCCGAGGAACGGCACCGGCGGCCGGGCGGCCGACAGCGGCGATGGATGGTTGGCCTGCAGCAGCAGGGCCTCCCGGCCGTGGGCCCGTGCCGTGCGCTCGATCAGCCCGGCCTTGGCCTGGGCGTGAGCGCCCCAGAGCAGGTAGGCGCAGGGGCTGGCGGTGGCCGCCACCAGCGCCAGCAGCTCATCCGTCAGGAGTTCCCAGCCCTGGCGGGCATGGCTGCCCGGCTGGCCGTCCTCGACGGTCAGCGCCGCGTTGAGTAGCAGGACGCCGTGTTCGGCCCAGTGCACGAGCGAGCCGCTGACCGGCTGCGGCCGCTCGCTGCCGCAGCCCAGTTCCTTGAAGATGTTGCGCAGCGAAGGCGGGATGCGCACCCCCGCCGGCACCGAAAAAGCCAGCCCCTCGGCCTGTCCCACGCCGTGATAAGGGTCCTGGCCCAGGATCACGGCGTGCACCCGGTCGAGCGGGGTGGTCTCGAGCGCCCGCAGGGGCCGGGGCGGATAGATGGCCGCGCCCGCCGCCAGCCGCTGGCGGAGGAAAGCCGAAAGCTTGCGCCCGCTGTCGCCGGCAAAGAAGCGATCGACCACCGGCCGCCAGCCCGGCGCCAGCGCGAGGGTCGAGGGGTCCCAGTCGAGCAGCCGGGACGCCGGCTGGGGGGTCAGCGGCAGGGCCGCCTGGCGGCCCGCGCTCACGAGCCGAACAGCGCCGCCAGCGCCTCGCCCGGCTCCGGCGCGCGCATGAAGGCCTCGCCGACCAGGAAGGCATGGACGCCGGCGGCGCGCATGCGTTGCACGTCGGCCGGCGCCAGGATGCCGGACTCGGTGACCAGCAGCCGCTCCGGCGGCACCTGCGGCAACAGCGCCAGCGTGGTGTCGAGCGACACCTCGAAGCTGCGCAGGTTGCGGTTGTTGATGCCCACCAGCGGCGTCTTCAGCTTCAGGGCGCGCTCCAGCTCGGCGCCATCGTGCACCTCGACCAGCACCGCCATGTCCAGGCCGCGGGCGATCTGCTCCAGCTCGGCCATCGTGCCGTCGTCGAGGCAGGCCGCGATCAGCAGGATGCAGTCGGCCCCCATGGCGCGCGATTCATACACCTGGTACGGATCGACCATGAAGTCCTTGCGCAACACCGGCAGGTCGCACGAGGCCCGGGCCTGCTTGAGGTAGTCGGGGTGGCCCTGGAAGAACTGGCGGTCGGTCAGCACCGACAGGCAGGCCGCGCCATGCCCGGCATAGCTCTGTGCGATGTCGGCCGGCACGAAGTCGGGCCGCAGCACGCCCTTGCTGGGGCTGGCCTTCTTGACCTCGGCGATCACGGCGCTGGCGCCGGCGGCGATCTTGCGGCGCAGCGCGTCTTCGAAGTTGCGCGTGAGCACGCGGCTTTCCGCATCCGCGCGCATGGCCTCGAATGGCAGCTTCTTCTTCGCCGCCGCGACCTCTTCGCGCTTGACGGCAACGATCTTCTCGAGGATGTCCATGCGTCAGCCGCCCAGTTGGTGCGACAGCGCCACCAGTCGCTCGAGCTTGGCCTTGGCCGCACCCGAGGCGATCGCAGCGCGCGCGCGCCCGATGCCGTCTTGGATGCTGGCCACCACGTCGGCGGCGTACAGCGCCACCCCGGCATTGAACACCACGATGTCGCTGGCGGCGCCCGGCTGGCCGTCCAGCACGCCCAGCAGCATGGCGCGCGACTGCTCCGGCGTCTCCACCTTGAGCGCCCGGTTGCTGGCCATCGGCAGGCCGAAGTCCTCGGGATGGATCTCGTACTCCGTCACCTGCCCGTCCTTGAGTTCACCCACCAGGGTGGCGGCGCCTAGGCTGACCTCGTCCATGCCGTCGCGGCCATAGACCACCAGCGCGTGCTCGGCGCCCAGCCGCTGCAGCGCCCGCACCTGGATGCCCACCAGGTCGGGGTGGAACACCCCCATCAGGATGTTCGGCGCGCCGGCCGGGTTGGTCAGCGGCCCCAGGATGTTGAAGATGGTGCGCACGCCCAGCTCCTTGCGCACCGGCGCCACGTTCTTCATCGCCGGATGGTGGTTGGGCGCGAACATGAAGCCGATGCCAACGTCCTGCACGCAGCGTGCGATCGCCTCCGGCTTCAGGTTGATCTGCACGCCCAGGCTCTCCAGCACGTCGGCGCTGCCGGACTTGCTGCTGACGCTGCGGCCGCCATGCTTGCTGACCTTGGCGCCCGCTGCGGCGGCCACGAACATCGAGCAGGTCGAGATGTTGAAGGTGTGCGAGCCGTCGCCGCCGGTGCCCACGATGTCGACCAGGTTCATGCGGTCGGCGATGTGGACTTTGGTGGAGAACTCGCGCATCACCTCGGCGGCCGCGGTGATCTCGCCGATGGTTTCCTTCTTCACGCGCAGGCCGGTGATCAGCGCGGCGGTCATGACCGGCGACAGCTCGCCGCTCATGATCAGCCGCACGATCTTGAGCATCTCGTCGTGGAAGATCTCGCGGTGCTCGATGGTGCGCTGCAGCGCTTCCTGGGGGGTGATGGACATGGGGGCTCCTGAGAGGGGCGAAGGGCTGGGTTCAGGCGCTGCGCGGGGCGTCGGTGAGTGCCAGGCGCAGCCCGAAGGCAACGAACATGACGCCGGCGGCGCGGTCCAGCCAGTGCAGGCTGCGCTGGATCGACTGGCGGCGCGCCATCCAGGCAGCCGCCAGCGCCCAGCCGCTGTTGACCGGGATGCTGTTGAGGTTGAAGAGCACGCCCAGCAACACGAAGGCCCAGGCCTTGTGCGCGGCATCGGGCGCGATGAACTGCGGCACGAAGGCCAGGAAGAAGATCGCCACCTTGGGGTTGAGCACGTTGGTCCAGAAGCCGCCGAGGAAGACCGCGCGCAGGCTGGCCGGCTGCGACCGGGCCAGCGCCGCCAGGTCGGCCGTCGCCTGTGGCGCGCGGGCCAGCAGCAGCCGCGCGCCGATCCACAGCAGGTAGGCCGCACCCATCCATTTCAGCACGGCGAAGGCGGTGGCCGAGGCCGCCAGCAGCGCGCCCACGCCCACCGCCGCCGCGAACACGTGCACGAAGCAGCCGGCGGTGATGCCCAGGCCGGCGACGATGCCGGCGCGCGCACCGGAGCGCAGCGCGTTGCTGACGATGTAGAGCACGTCCGGCCCCGGGGTGAGGTTGAGCAGCCAGCCGGCGGCGATGAACAGCAGGAGGTGTTGCAGATCGGGCACGGAAGTCCTCAGCCGGCAAGGAAGCGGCGGACCGCGGCGGCGGCACGGTCGACGGCGGCCGCGTCCACGTCCAGGTGGGTGACGAAGCGCAGGCGGTACAGGCCCGTCGCCAGGACGCCTTCGGCTCGCAGCGCGGCCAGCAGGTCGGCCGAACGCTCGCGCGCGGCCCCCACCAGGTCGGCGAAAACCATGTTCGTTTGCGGCGGCTCCACCTGCAGGCCCTTGATGCCGGCCAGTCCCGCGGCCAGGCGCCGCGCCAGCGCGTGGTCCTGCGCCAGCCGCTCGACGTGGTGGTCCAGTGCATGGGAGGCGGCTGCGGCCAGCATCCCGGCCTGCCGCATTGCACCACCGGCCATCTTGCGGATGCGGCGGGCGCGGACAATCAGATCCTTCGAGCCGCACAGCGTCGACCCCGCGGGCGCACCCAGCCCCTTGCTGAAGCACACCGAGACCGAATCGAAGCGGCTGGCGATGCCGCGCGCCGCTGCCCGCGCATCCCCGCCTTCGCCGGCCATGGCGACCGCCGCATTGAACAGGCGCGCGCCATCCAGGTGCGTCGCCAGACCCCTGCTTCGCGCCAGCGCCGTCGCCCGCTCGATGTAATCCAGCGGTATCACCTTGCCGCCCAGCGTGTTCTCCAGCGCCAGCAGCCGGGTGCGGGCAAAGTGCGGATCGTCCGGCTTGATGGCGGCCTCGATGCCGGCCAGCGCCAGGGTGCCGTCGGCCTGATGCTCCAGCGGCTGCGGCTGCACGCTGCCGAACACGGCGGCGCCGCCGCCTTCCCAGCGGTAGCAGTGCTGCTGCTGGCCGACCAGGTACTCGTCGCCACGCTGGCAGTGGGCCAGCACGGCGCACAGGTTGGACTGGGTGCCGGTCGGCACGAACAGCGCAGCCTCGAACCCCAGCATCGACGCGATCTGTTCCTGCAGGGCATTGACGCTCGGATCGTCGCCGAACACGTCGTCGCCCAGCGGCGCGGTCGCCATCGCCTGGCGCATGGCCGCGGTCGGCCGCGTGACCGTGTCGCTGCGCAGGTCGACGACCGGGCGGTTCACGCGGCCTGCTCCAGGAAGTTCTTCAGCATCGCGTGGCCGTGCTCGGTGAGGATCGATTCGGGGTGGAACTGCACCCCCTGGATCGGCAGTTCGCGGTGCCGCACGCCCATGATCTCGCCGTCGCCGGTCCAGGCCGTGATGCGCAGCGATTCGGGACAGCCCTCCCGGGCGATCGACAGCGAGTGGTAACGGTTGACGGTGAAGCGCTCCGGCAAGCCGGCGAACACGCCTTCGCGGGTGGTCGTGATCTCGCTGGTCTTGCCGTGCATCAGCTGCGCGGCGCGCACGATGCGGCCACCGAAGGCCGCCCCGATGCTCTGGTGTCCCAGGCACACCCCCAGGATCGGCAGCTTGCCAGCGAAGTGCCGGATCGCCTCCACCGAGATCCCGGCCTCGGCCGGCGAACAGGGGCCGGGCGAGATCACCAGCCGGTCGGGCGCGCGCGCCGCCACGCCTTCGATCGTGATCTCGTCGTTGCGGAACACCTCCACCTGCGCCCCCAGCTCACCGAAGTACTGCACCAGGTTGTAGGTGAAGCTGTCGTAGTTGTCGATCATCAGCAGCTTCATTCCAGGCCCTCCTCGACCAGCTCGCTGGCGCGCAGCAGCGCGCGCGCCTTGGCTTCGGTCTCCTTCCATTCCAGCTCGGGCACCGAGTCGGCGACCACGCCGGCGGCGGCCTGCACGTACAAAGTCTGGTCCTTGACAATGCCGGTGCGGATGGCGATCGCGACGTCCATGTCGCCGGCGTAGCTGAGGTAGCCGCAGGCGCCGCCGTACAGGCCGCGCTTGCTCGGCTCGAGCTGGTCGATCAGCTCCATCGCATGCACCTTGGGCGCGCCGGTCAGGGTGCCGGCCGGGAAGGTGGCCTTGAGCACGTCGATGCTGCTCATGCCCTCCTCGAGCAGGCCTTCGACGTTGCTGACGATGTGCATCACGTGGCTGTAGCGTTCGACTGCGAAGGCCTCGGTCACCTTGACGCTGCCGACCTGGGCGATGCGGCCGATGTCGTTGCGGGCCAGGTCGATCAGCATCACGTGCTCGGCCCGCTCCTTCGGATCATTGACCAGCTCCTGCTCGATCGCCTTGTCCTGCTCCGGCGTGGCGCCGCGCGGCCGGGTGCCGGCCAGCGGCCGGATGGTGATCTTGCGGCCCTGCTCGACCTGCTCCTGCCGCACCAGGATCTCCGGCGAGGCGCCCACCACCTGGAACTCGCCAAAGTCGTAGTAGTACATGTAGGGGCTGGGATTGAGCGAGCGCAGCGCCCGGTACAGCGATAGCGGCGACTCCGTGTAGCGCTTCTTGATGCGCTGGCCGACCTGCACCTGCATGAAGTCGCCGGCGGCGATCAGCTCCTTGGCGCGCTCCACCGCCTTGAGGTAGTCGGCCTTGGCGAACTCGCGCTCGGCCGGAAAGCCCGCCGAGGGCCGCACCGGCGGCGCGCTGACCGAGTACTTGAGCTGCTCCTTGAGCTCGCGCAGCCGCTTCTTGCCATTGCTGAAGGCTTCCGGGCGGGCCGGGTCGGCATAGACGATCAGGTACAGCTTGCCCGACAGGTTGTCGATGACCGCCAGCTCCTCGCACTGCAGCAGCAGGATGTCGGGGCAGCCCAGGGTGTCGGGCGGACAGGTCTTCTCCAGCTTCTTTTCGATGTGGCGCACCACGTCGTAGCCGAAATAGCCAGCCAGCCCGCCGCAAAAGCGCGGCAACCCGGGCCGCAGCGCCACCTTGAAGCGCTGCTGGTAGGCCGCGACGAAATCGAGCGGATTGCCGCGGGCGCGCTCGACCACGTTGCCGTCGGTGACCACCTCGGTGATCGCGTCGGCGCCGAAGCCGCTGGCGCGCAGCAGCGTGCGCGCGGGCAGGCCGATGAAGCTGTAGCGGCCGAAGCGCTCGCCGCCGACAACCGACTCCAGCAGGAAGCTGTGGCGGCCGTTGCCGCGCCCGTGGGCCAGCTTCAGGTACAGCGACAGCGGGGTTTCGAGGTCGGCGAACGCTTCCGCAATGAGGGGGATGCGGTTGTAGCCCTGCAATGCAAGGCTCTTGAACTCAAGTTCGGTGATCACGGGGTGAGCCTCCACAAGCTCGCGCGGCACGGGGCCGCTTTTCCATTCGGGGGTTGTCCCAGCGGGTGGGACAGCGGGGGCACGGGGAGTGCCCCGTGCAGATCAGGAACGCACGTTGACTGGCTTGCGCCAGGGCCAGGCTCCCCGGCCGGAGCTGCCTGTCAGAAGGGTGCGGTGGATGGACATTGCGGGCCAGTGTAGCAAAGCCCTTTCACCGCAGAAACCCTGTTGCCCCGGCTCGAACCCGGTTGCAACAATCGGTTAACCAAAACGAACGATCGTTCTTTTCAAGGAGAAACGCCATGAAAGTCTTCCGGTCGCTCGCCGCCGTCCTGGCGGCACTCGTGCTCTGCGCGGTGGCGCAGGCCGAACCCGTGACCCTGTCGGGCGTGAAGTACGAAGACAGCGCCGAGCTGCGGGGCGCGAAGCTGCAGCTCAATGGCGCCGGGGTGCGCTACAAGGCCGTCTTCAAGGTGTACACGGCCGGGCTGTACCTGCCGAAGAAGGCCGCCAGCACCGACGAGGTGCTGGCCATGCCGGGCGCCAAGCGCATGAGCATCACCATGCTGCGCGAGATCGACTCGGGCGAGCTGGGCAAGCTGTTCTCGCGCGGCATGGAGGACAACATGGACAAGACCGCGTTCTCCCGGCTGATCCCCGGGGTGATGCGCATGAGCCAGATCTTCAGCGAGCACAAGAAGCTCAACCCCGGCGAGAGCTTCATGATCGACTGGATTCCCGGCACCGGCGCCGTCGTCACGGTCAAGGGCGTCCCCCAGGGCGAGCCGTTCAAGGAGCAGGAGTTCTTCAACGCGCTGCTGCGCATCTGGCTGGGGCCCAACCCGGCCGACTGGAAGCTCAAGGAAGCCTTGCTGGGCAAGCCTGCCTAGAGCCAGGCGCCGATTTCGGCCAGCGAGTCGAGGAAGCCGTCGGCATCGACGGCGCGCACCGGCTGGCCATGGTTGTAGCCATAGCCGACCAGCAGCACCGGGCAGCCGGCCGCCCGCGCCGCGGCGGCATCGTTGCTCGAATCGCCGATCACCAGCGTGCGCGCCGGCGCCGAGCCGAGCGCGCGGCAAGCCTCCAGCAGCGGCAGCGGATCGGGCTTCTTGCGCTCGAAGGCGTCGCCGCCGAACACCGGCCCGAAGAACGCCAGCAGCTCCTTCTGCCGCAGCAGCTCGCGGGCGAAGCCGGTCGGCTTGTTGGTCACGCAAGCCAGGCGCAGGCCGGCATCACGCAACTGCTGCAGGCCCTGCCGCACGCCGGCATACACCGCCGCATGGCGGCCATTGATCCGGGCGTAGTGGCGCTGGTAGGCACTCCAGGCGGCTTCGTAGAGCGCCGGCTCGCCGCCGGCTTCGCGCAGGGCCGACCGCACCAGGTGCTCGGAACCCTTGCCGACCAGCCGCTCGACGGCGGCGGCAGGCAGCGCAGGCAACTCCAGTTCCGCCAGCGCGCCATTCAGGGCCACCGTGAAGTCACCCAGCGTGTCGATCAGGGTGCCGTCCAGGTCGACGATCGCGGCCTGCCATCCGGTGCGTGAGGTCATGCGGGCGAGTGTGCCGCATGGCTTGCTGCTCCTGCCGCTCAGGCCGGCACCGCCTCCAGTCGCGCGCGGCCCCAATGCCGGTGCTGGGCGATGGCGCCGATGAAGGCCTGTGCCAGCGGCACCCGCTCGGCCGGCTCTCCCTTGGCGATCAGCACGCCATCGGCCGACGGCGATCCCGGCCCCAGCCCCACCGGCCGCAGCAGTTCCGCCGCATCGCCGATCAGGCAGAGCGGCTTGCAGTGGCGGTAGGCTTCCAGCACGAAGTGCAGGGCACGGCCATCCTGCGCCAGCGCCCGGGCGTGCGCGGCCCCGCCCGGCACCAGCACCGCATCGAACGCCAGCGACGAGGTGGTCAGCAGGCACTGGTCAACCGGCAACTGCTGCCCGGACGAAGTGGACACCACGCCCAGGTGCGCCGCCACCACCTTCACGCTCACCTGCTGCTCGGCGAGGGCCTGCTGGATGATCTTGAGCGCGCCGATCTCGACGCCGGCCGCCACCAGAACCGCGACCCGGCGGGTGGCCACCGGGTTGTCGGCGCGCTCCATGCTGAGCGAGGGCGACGACTCCAGCGGCAGGCGGCCGCGCCGCTCGCGGAACCCGGCCCGGCCGGCGGCGGCCCGGGCGTCGGCCACCAGGCCCAGCGGCTCAGCCACCTTGCGCGCGAGCCGCGGATCGACGTGCGCCAGGTTGTCGACCAACCGCTGGCGGATCGCCGGCGTGTCCACGCGCGACAACTCGTACTGGAACGCGGCCACGATGTGGTCCTTCTCCGCCGCACCCTGGCTGTTCCAGAACAGGGCGGCCTGGCTGAAGTGGTCCTCGAAGCTGGCTGGCCGGCGCCGCTGCTTGGGCGATTCGATCGCCTCGGCGTGGCTCTGGAAGCCTTGCTGGCTGCCATCGACCCGGAATTCGGCCCCGCTGGCCAGCGTGTTGGGCTCATAGGCCACCGGGCCGGCCGGGATTTCGGCGCGATGCCGGCCATCGCGCTGGAAGTTGTGGAAGGGGCACAGGCTGCGGTTGATCGGCAGTTCGTGGAAGTTGGGCCCGCCCAAGCGGCCGACCTGGCTGTCGAGGTAGGCGAACAGCCGGCCCTGCAGCAGCGGGTCGCTGCTGAAGTCGATGCCCGGCACCAGGTGGGCCGGGTTGAAGGCCACCTGCTCGGCCTCGCAGAAGAAGTTCTCCGGGTTGCGGTTGAGGACCAGCTTGCCGACCCATTGCACCGGCACCAGCTCCTCCGGAATCAGCTTGGTGCAGTCCAGCAGGTCGATCCCCAGCGCGTCGGCCTTGCCCTCCTCCACCAGCTGCAGGCCGAGCTCCCATTCCGGAAAGGCGCCCTGCGCGATGGCTTCCCACAGGTCGCGCCGGTGGAAGTCGGGGTCCTCGCCGGCCAGGCGCCGGGCCTCGTCCGAGGCCAGCGCGTGGCAACCGAGCCGCGGGCGCCAGCGGAACTTGACGAAGTGCGCCGCCCCGTGCGCATTGACGAAGCGGAAGCTGTGCACGCCGAAGCCGTCCATCATCCGCCAGCTGCGCGGCACCGCCCGGTCCGACATCAGCCACATCAGCGCATGGGTGGTCTCCGGCGCCAGCGAGACGAAGTCCCAGAAGCTGTCGTGCGCACTGGACGCCTGCGGCATGCCGTGGTGCGGCTCGGGCCGCAGCGCATGCACGAAGTCGGGGAACTTCATCGCGTCCTGCACGAAGAACACCGGCGCGCTCGCGCCCACCAGGTCGTAGTTGCCCTCGCGCGTGTAGAACTTGACGGCGAAACCGCGCAGGTCGCGCACGGTGTCGGGCGAGCCGCGCTCGCCGGTCATGCCGCAAAAGCGCACGAACACCGGCGTGCGCAGCCCGGCTTCCTGCAGGAAGTCGGCGCTGGTGAACGGGCGCAAGGACTTGTACAGCTCGAAGAAGCCATGGGCACCGGCGCCGCGTGCGCCCACCACCCGCTCCGGAATCCGCTCGTGGTCGAAATGGGTGAGCTTCTCGCGCAGCTGGAAATCTTCCAGCAGCGTCGGCCCGCGCGCGCCGGCGCGCAGCGAATTGTGGTTGTCGGGAACCACCACCCCCTGGCTGGTGGTGAGCAGGCCCTCGGTCGGGCGAATGAAGGATTCGAGCTGCCTGTGCTTGGCGTTGGCGGCGTCGCCATTGCGGGATCGGCGCTGGGCGTCCGCCTTGGACTGGGCCATGGTTGCTCCTGGCTGCCGCATCCCCGCGCAGGAACGCAGGTGCGCACGGGTGTGTTCGGCTCAGGTATCGAGGTCGAGGGCGGCTTCGATCGTGTTGACGACCACCGCCAACGCGACCGCGGCGGCCCCGCCCGCGGCGCACCAAACCAGCCAGTCCGGCATTGCGGCGATCACTTCCACGGCTGCCTCCTTCCGACCCGCGTTCGAGGCCCCCCACTCTGCCAAGCTCATGGGGATCGGCCCGTAGCCCGGCAGCGGGCCGCTTCGTCCGACAGGGCCGGCAGCGAGCGTAGGAGCGAGCCGACAGCCGGACGGCGACAGCGCGGGCGGGCGCGGTCCTGAGAGGAAGGCGCCTGGCCTGGCCGGCTCAGCCGCCCAGCGCGCGGCGCATCGCGTCGATGACCGCGCGGTAGTCGGGCTGGCCAAAGATGGCGCTGCCGGCCACGAAGGTGTCGGCGCCGGCGGCTGCCACCCGCGCGATGTTGTCGGTCTTGATACCGCCATCGACCTCCAGCCGGATGTCCTTGCCGCAGGCCTCGATGCGCCGGCGCGCCTGTTCGACCTTGCGCAGGGCCGAGTCGATGAAGCCCTGGCCGCCGAAACCGGGGTTGACGCTCATGATCAGGATGAGGTCGATGTCGTCGATCAGCCAGTCCAGCACGTCCAGCGGCGCCGCCGGGTTGAACACCAGCCCGGCCTTGCATCCGCGCGCCCGGATCGCCTGCACGCTGCGGTGCGGGTGTGCGGTCGCGTCCGGGTGGAAGCTGATGTAGTCAGCGCCCGCTTCGGCGAAGGCCTGCGCCAGCGCATCGACCGGCTGCACCATCAGGTGCACATCCACCGGCACGGGCGTGCCGTCGGCCCGCTGCGCATGCGGCTTGAGCGCGGCGCACACCATCGGACCGAAGGTGAGGTTGGGCACGTAATGGTTGTCCATCACGTCGAAATGGATCCAGTCGGCGCCGGCGGCGATGACGTCGCGCACTTCCTGGCCCAGGCGCGCGAAATCCGCCGACAGGATGGACGGGGCGATGCGATGCGGGGTGCTCATGGCCCGATTCTCGCAGCCGCGACCCGCCGGGTACCATCGGGCGATGCCGCGGTACGAGTTCCGAGTGGAGGTGCAGCCCGACTACCTGCCCGAGCAATCGGCGCCGGAGCAGGGCGTGTTCAGCTTCTCCTACACCATCACCATCACCAACACCGGCGAAGTGGCGGCCCAGCTCATTTCGCGGCATTGGGTGATCACCGATGCCGCCGGGCAGGTGCAGGAAGTCAAGGGCCTGGGGGTGGTCGGCCACCAGCCGCTGCTGCAGCCCGGCCAGTCGTTCCAGTACACCAGCGGCTGCCGCCTGCGCACGCCCACCGGGAGCATGCAGGGCAGCTACTTCTGCGTCGCCGAGGACGGCGAACGCTTCGACACTGAAATCGCGCCCTTCCTGCTGGACGACGGCGCCAAGCGCGTGCTGCACTGAGGCGGCACGCCTTCCTGACGGGAGACGAATTGAACGAGATCACGGCCTTCTGGGGCGAGTGGCTGCGGCCCTCCGCCGGCCTGCCCACCGTGCAATGGTCGCTGCTGCTGGCGGTGGCCGCCGCCGCCGGCCACCTGGTGCAGCGGCACCTGGCCCTGCCCAAGGTGGTGGGCTATTCGGCGGTCGGCGCGATCGCCGGCCTGCTCGGCTTTCCCGGCGCCGCCTGGCCGCTGCAGGGCATCGGCCTGTTCCTGCTGGAGCTGGGCGTGTCGGTGGTGCTGTTCGAGACCGGCGGCCGCATCGCCTTGCGCTGGTTCCGGCACAACCCGATGGTGCTGCTGCAAAGCCTGCTGGAAGCGGCGCTGACCTACGCGGCGGTCTACTTCACCCTGCTGTGGCTCGGCGTGCGGCCCTCGGTGGCCGACGCGCTGGCCCTGATCTCGATCGCCTCCTCGCCGGCCGTGCTCAGCCGCGTGTTCGGCGACATGCGGGCGGCCGGGCCGGTGACCGAGCGCGTGATCGTGCTGGCCACGCTCGGCGCGCTGTACGCGCTGACGCTGGTGGCGGCGCGTGCCGGCATGATGCACAGCGAGGAAACCAACCTGCTGGCCCTGCTGTTCCCGGTGGCCGTGGTGCTGGGCCTGTCGGTGGTGGTCGGCGCCGGGCTGGCGCTGGTGCTGCGCACCGCGCTGCGCTTCATGATCCCGACCAGCGAGAACACCTCCATCCTGCTGATCACCAGCATCGCCGCCGGCACCGCGCTGGCCTCGCACTTCGGCGGCTCGGCGCCGCTGGCGGCGCTGCTGGCCGGCCTGCTGCTCAAGCAGCTCAATCCGCGCCCCTGGGCCTGGCCGCGCCAGCTCGGCACCGCCGCCTCGCTGCTGGTGATGCTGAGCTTCGTGCTGGTCTCGGTGGTCGCCGCCCAGGCCGACTGGAACCCGGCGGTGACCGGGCTGGTGCTGGCGCTGGTGGCTGCACGCGGGCTGGCCAAGATATTCGGCGCGCTGCTTGCCAACCCCGGCAGCGGCACCAGCTGGAAGCAGGCGCTGATGACCGGTGCGGCGATGTCGCCGATGTCCTCGCTAGCGCTGCTGCTGGTGGCGCAATTTACCGCCGCCTCCCCCTCGCTGGGGCCGCGCATCGCCAGCATCGCCCTGCCGGCGATCCTGCTGGTGGAAGTGCTGGGCGCGATCGTCGCCACCTTCGTGATCCAGCGCGCCGGCGAAGGCACGCGCCCGGAGCCGACCGCGGGCACCCCCGCCTCGGGGGTGCAGCGTGCCTGAACCCGTGCTGCACGACCTCACCCCCGCCGGCGACTCGGCGCACGACGCGCCGGAGCTGGAGCCGTTCCGCCGGTCCGCGCCGCTGACACTGGGCGTGGAGCTGGAGCTGCAGCTGGTCAACACCCACGACTACGACCTGGCGCCCTACTCCGACGAGATGCTGCGCCTGATGCGCAAGCTGGAGCTGCCCGGCTCGGTGGTGCCCGAGATGACCTCGAGCATGATCGAGATCTCCACCGGCGTGTGCGACTCCACCGCGCACGTGCTGGGCGAGCTGAGCCAGCTGCGCGACGCACTGGTGCGCTGCGCCGACAAGCTCAACATCGCGGTGGTGGGCGGCGGCACCCACCCGTTCCAGCAGTGGCACCAGCAGCGCATCTACGACCGGCCGCGCTTTCGCGAGCTGTCCGAGCTGTACGGCTACCTGTCCAAGCAGTTCACCATCTTCGGCCAGCACGTGCACGTGGGCTGCCCCGGCGCCGACGAGGCGCTGCTGATGCTGCACCGGATGTCGCGCTACATCCCGCACTTCATCGCGCTGTCGGCCTCGTCTCCCTACGTGCAGGGCCAGGACACCCAGTTCGATTCGGCCCGGCTGAATTCGGTGTTCGCCTTCCCGATGTCGGGCCGGGCGCCGTTCACGCTGTCTTGGGACGGCTTCGAGGCCTTCTTCGCCAAGACCACCCGCACCGGCGTGGTCAAGAGCATGAAGGACTTCTACTGGGACATCCGGCCCAAGCCCGAGTACGGCACGATCGAGATCCGGGTGTTCGACACGCCGCTGACCATCGAGCGGGCCGCCGCGCTGGCCGGGCTGGTGCAGTCGCTGGCGTCGTGGTTCCTGCACGACCAGCCCTTCATGCCGGCCGAGGACGACTACATGGTCTACACCTACAACCGCTTCCAGGCCTGCCGCTTCGGACTGGAGGCGGTGTACGTGGACCCGGTCAGCGGCCGCCACATGCCGCTGCGCGAGCACATCCAGCTCACGCTGCAGCAGATCGCGCCGCACGCCCAGCGGCTGGGCGCCTGGCCGGCCATCGAGCAGGTGGTGCAGGAGGCCGGCAAGAGCCTGAACGACGCCCGCTGGCTGCGCCGCCAGCAGATGCGCGAGCGCCTGCTGGCCGAGGTGGTGCGCCAGGCCGGCGAGCGCTTCAAGGGCCGGGGCTGAGGCGGCCGGCCGCGCGGCCGGCCGGCACGAAGGGGCTCAGCCGACGATGCGGCTGACGTCCACCAGGTACATCTGGCGGTCGCCCTCGTGGACCGAATCGATGCACACCTGGCGGCCGTCGCGGCTCCAGCGCGGGTGCAGGTCGCAGCGGTTCTCCTTGCTCAGCTTCGGGTCGGCGTAGAAGCTGCCCAGGTCGTGCCGCACGCCGGTCTCGACGTCGTACAGGAACAGGATGCGCTCGTGCGTCGAGGCGTCGGGGTAGGTGTCGCTCAGCAGCCAGCGCTTGTTCACCGGCGAGAAGGTCATGTGGCCGTTCTCGGTCAGCACATCGGTGCCCACGGCCCGCACCGCGCCGCCGTCGGCATCCTCGTAGAGCTGGTAGTGGATCTCGCCGGCGTGCGGGCCCCAGACGACGATCTCGCGGTCGGTGCGCCACAGCGGGTGCGAGATCTGGTACTCCGACTTCTCGTAGTCGAAGGTGCCCACCGCCGACGGATCGAAATCCGCCGCCAGCTGCGGCAGCGGGTGGTCCGAGCACTCCAGCAGGCGCAGGTCCGAGCCGTCGGGGTTCATGGTGATCAGGCGGTGCAGGAAGCAGGTCTCGTCCTGCACCCGCTCGGTCCAGCGGTGCAGGAACAGCACGCGCGAGGACGCCGGGTTGATCTCGATGTGGCTGACCCAGTGCAGCGCCCGCTCCATCGACGCGCGCGGATGGAACTCGCGCAGCTGCCGGTAGCTGACCACCAGCCGGGCCTCTCCCGTGGCCAGGTCCATGTGGTGGATGCCGTCGTCGGCCGGCGCGAGCGGCAGCTCGAAGCGGCCGCCGTGCTCGCTGTAGCCGATGGTCTCGTGCGTCACGTACAGCCGCCGGTAGTCCACGCACAGGGCGTAGCGGCTGTCGGGCGCGACCACGTACACCGGCAGCGGCAGCTCGCGGCGCGCGCCGCTGTCCACATCGACGATCACGCTGCCGAAGCCCGGGTAGCGGCCGTTGGCACCGTCGCGCCGCTCGTTGTGGATCAGCTTGAGCCCCGGGGCGGCGTCCAGCCACTGCAGCTGGCTGCCCATCTGCCAGTTCCAGGCGCGCGTCTCGCCCACGCGCACGAAACGATCGCCCTGGGCCAGGTCGAAGTAGCCGATGCCGGCGGCCAGTTCGGGCGTCAGCCGCGCGTCCTTCCACGGCACCTGCTGTGCCAGCAGGTAGCGCCCGCTGCGATCCCAGTTGGTCTTGTTGTAGTAGCCGAAGAAGTGGTGCTGGGCGCCATCGCCCACCCGTCGCACCGGGCAGGGCGACTTCACGATTCCATGTTGCATGCTCAATCCGCGGCCAGTCCGGCTTTCTGGATGACGGCATCCCAGCGCTGCTTCTCCGCGGCGATGAACCGGGTCGCCGCCTCGCGGCTGTTGGCCACCGGCGTCATGCCCTGGGCCGCCAGCGCCTCCACGAATTCGGGGCTGGTGATGATCTTGCGGATGTCGGCGCTCAGGCGGTCGGCGATCGCATCGGGCACCTTGGCGCCCACGGCCACCGTGGTCCACGAGGTCGCCTCGAAGCCGGGCAGGCCGGACTCGGCCACCGTCGGCACCTCGGGCAGCGCGGCCGAGCGCGCCTTGCCGGTGATGGCCAGCGCCTTGAGCTTGCCGGCGCGCACGTGCGGCAGGGTGGTCGGGGGGTTCTCGAACATCAGCTGGATCTGCCCGCCCAGCAGGTCGTTCAGGGCCGCCGAGCTGCCCTTGTAGGGCACGTGCGTCATCGGCGCCTCGGCCGTGAACCGGAACAGCTCGCCGATCATGTGGACCGAGGAGCCGATGCCGGCCGAGCCGAAGTTGATCGCGCCCGGCTCGCGTCGCGCCAGTGCCACCAGCTCCTTGACGTTGGCCGCAGGCAGCGCCGGGTTGGCCACGATCACGTGCGGCATCTCGGCCAGCACGGTCAGCACCTTGAAGTCGGTCGACGGGTTGTAGGGCAGCTTCTTGTAGACGCCATAGGTGGCATGCAGGCCGATCGAGCCGAGCATCAGCGTGTAGCCGTCGGCCGGTGCATCCACCACCGCCTTGCCGCCGATGTGGCCGCCGGCGCCCGGCCGGTTGTCCACCACCACCGACTGCTTGTACACGCGCGACAGGCGCTCGGCCAGCATGCGGGCCTGCACGTCGGAGCTGCCGCCGGCGGTGAAGGGCACGACGATGCGCAGGCCCCGGTTGGGGAAGTCCTGCTGCGCGAGTGCCTGCGCCGGCACGGCGAGCGTGGCGAGTACGGCAGCGGCGCAGACGAAGCCGCGGCGGCTGGTGCGAGCGTTCATTGGAGTCTCCTCGGAAAGCCCCGCCATCGGGGCCATGGGAAAAGTCTAGGGTGCGCAGACCAGTCCATAAAATGCTTTGTTCCCAACACCCCATGCAGATCCGATATACCCCGCGCACCCCATGACCCGCCCGCTGCAGTTCCGCCAGATCGAAGCCTTCCGCGCGGTCATGCAGACCGGCACGACCACCGCCGCCGCCACCGTGCTGCACACCACCCAGCCCTCGGTGAGCCGGCTGCTGGGCCAGATGGCGGCCGCCACCGGGCTGAAGCTGTTCGAGGCCGAGCGCGGGCGCTTGCGGCCCACCCGGGAGGCGCGCGACCTGTTCGAGGTGATCGAGCGCAACTTCCTCGGGCTGGCCCGGATCGAGCAGCGCGTGGCCGTGCTGCGCCACGCCGGCGCCGGCACGCTGCGCATCGGCAGCACGCCGGCGCTGGGCCTGAGCGTGCTGCCGCGCACGGTCGCGGCACTGCGCCGCCAGCACCCCGAGGTGCACGTCAGCCTGCACACCCGCGGCGGGCTCCAGCTGTGGGAAGGCCTGCACGGCGGCGCCTTCGACCTGGTGCTGTCCACCATGCCCTCCAGCATGGCGCCGGCCTCGGCCACGGTGCTGCACCGGGCCGCCGTGGTGTGCGTCATGCACCCGGACCACCCGCTGGCCGGGCGGCAGCGCCTGCACGTGCGCGACCTGCGCCAGCAGACGCTGCTGACGCTGCCCGCCGACGACGACCTGCAGCTGCAGCTGCAGCGGCTGCTGCACGAGTACGGCGTGCAGCCCGTGGGCGGCATCGAGACCAGCTATTCGTTCACCATCTGCCGGCTGGCCGCCGAGGGCGCCGGCGTCGGGGTGGTGAACCCGTACGTGGCCTCGGTGTTCGCGCGCGACCTGCGCATCGTGCCGCTGCTGCCGCGGCGCGACGTGCAGGTGGTGCTGGGCCATGCCCCGCACCTGGCGCCCTCGCGCATGGCCGACGCGTTCGTGGCCCTGGTGGCGGCCGAGTTGAAACGGATCTAGTCGGCCGCCCCGGCGGCGCCGCCACCGTCCTACAGCCGCGCCGCTGCGGCCCTCCCAGAATGCCCCCAGCACCCGATCCGCGGGTGCCCGGACCGGAGGCTTGCCAGATGTCGATCATCGGAACCATCGTCGTCGGTTTCATCGTCGGGCTGCTGGCCCGCGCCCTCAAGCCCGGCGACGACAAGCTGGGGCTGGTCATGACCACCCTGCTGGGCATTGCCGGCGCCTTCCTCGCGCGCTACGCCGGCATGGCGCTGGGCTGGTACCGCGAGGGCGAGCCGGCCGGCTGGATCGCCTCCATCGTCGGCGCCATCGTGCTGCTGGTGATCTACGGCCTGGTGCGCGGCAGCTCGCGCCGCACCTGATCCCACCGTGGGCGGCCAGCCGCCGCGCAGCGGGCGGTTATCCTCGCCCGACCCATGGGTGAATTCGAGCTGATCGACCGCTTCTTCCTGCGCCGCGGGCGGCCCGCCTCTGCGCAGGTGCCGCTGGGCGTCGGCGACGACTGCGCGCTGCTGGCGCCTTCGCCCGGCCACGAACTGGCGGTCTCGTGCGACATGCTGCTGGAAGGGCGGCACTTCCTGTCCACCGTGGACCCGCGGCGCCTGGGCCACAAGGCGCTGGCGGTCAACCTGAGCGACCTGGCCGCCTGCGGCGCTCGGCCGCTCGCCTTCACGCTGGCGCTGGCGCTGCCGGCGGCCGACGAGGCCTGGCTGGCGGCGTTCTCGCAGGGCCTGTTCGCGCTGGCCGATGCCCATGGCTGCGAGTTGGCCGGGGGCGACACCACGCGCGGCCCGCTGGCCATCTGCATCACGGTGTTCGGCGAGGTGCCGCGCGGGCAGGCGCTGCTGCGCTCGGGCGCGCGCGCCGGCGACGACGTCTGGGTCAGCGGCTCGCTCGGCGATGCGCGGCTGGCGCTCGAGGTGTTCCGCGGCACGCTGTCGCTGCCGCCGGCGCTGTTCGAACCGGCGCGCGAGCGCATGGAGCGGCCCACGCCCCGCGTGGCGCTGGGGCAGGCGCTGCGCGGCATCGCGAGCGCCGCGATCGACGTCAGCGACGGGCTGCTGGGCGACCTGGGCCACCTGCTGCGGCGCTCCGGCGCCGGCGCCACCCTCGAGGCGGCGGCCGCCCTGGAACTGCTGGCCGTGCGCCGGCCGGCCGCGGCCGCCGGGAGCCTGCCGGACCCGCAAGTCCAGCTGGACTGCGTGCTGGCCGGCGGCGACGACTACGAACTGGCCTTCACCGCGCCGCCCCAGCACCGCGCCGCCGTGGAAGCCGCGGGCGCGGCCAGCGGCACGCCGGTCACCCGCATCGGCCGCGTCGATGCCGAGCCCGGCCTGCGCCTGCTCGATGCCGCCGGCCAAGCGCTCGAGCGCCCCTTGCGCTCCTACGACCATTTCGCCTGAAGGCCGCGCCTGTCCGCGCCCGCGGCAGGCAGGCCGTTGTGGAAGGCACATGCTGCACCGCCTGCTGCTCCTCGCCGCCCTCTGGCTGCCGCTGGCGGCGCTGCCGCAGCCGCGCAGCTACCTGGCCACCGTGGTCCACGTCACCGACGGCGACACGGTCTGGGTGCGCCCTTCCTGGGGCGGGCCGGCCATCCAGGTGCGCATCCAGGGCATCGACGCGCCCGAGTCCTGCCAGCGCTTCGGCCTGCAGGCGCGGATGGCGCTGCAGCAGCGCCTGCTGCGCCAGCCGGTGCGGGTCGACGAGCGCGGCCGCGACGACTACCGGCGCACGCTGGCGCGCCTGCAGTGGTCGGGGCACGACGTGGGCAGCTGGCTGGTGTTCAGCGGGCTGGCCTGGTCCTATCGCTACCGGCGCGATCCCGGCCCCTACGCCGGCCTACAGGCGCAGGCGCGCCAGGCCCGCCGCGGGCTGTGGAGCGACAGCCAACCCGTCGAGCCGGCGCGGTTTCGCAAGCTGCACGGCCCCTGCGCGCCGCCCGACCCGCGCTGAGCGCAGGCGCCACCGGCCCCCGCTACCATTGGCCGCATGAGCGTGCCGCTGCCTTCGTCCCTGGAAGCACCCCTGCGAACCGTGGGCGGGCGACCCAGCGCGCACTTCATGTTGTCGCACCCAGCCCATCTCATCGCACTGGGATTCGGCTGCGGGCTCAGCCCGGTGGCCCCCGGCACCGTCGGCACGCTGTGGGCCTGGGTCTCGTTCGGCGTGCTGCAGGCCTGGCTGTCGCCGGCCGCGCTCGGCTGGGCGGTGCTGGCCAGCGTGCCGGTGGGCTGGTGGGCCAGCACCGTCACCGCGCGCAGCCTGGGCGTGGCCGACCCCGGCGCCATCGTGGTCGACGAGATCATGTCGTTCTGGCTGGTGCTGTGGCTGCTGACGCCGGCCGGCTGGCTGGCGCAGCTGCTCGCGTTCGCACTGTTCCGATACTTCGACGCGGCCAAGCCCGGTCCGGTCGGCTGGGCCGACCGCCTGTTCCATGGCTTTGGCTGGCGCGGCGGGCTCGGCGTGATCGTCGACGACCTGGTCGCCGCCTTCTGCACGCTGCTGGTGCTGGCCCTGGGGGTTCGATTCGCATGGATGCTCGCCTGAACGCCTTGTGCGAGGAACTGGCGCAGGTTTTGCGCGGCCGCGGCTGGATGCTGGCCAGCGCCGAGAGCTGCACCGGCGGCCTGATCGCCGCCGCCTGCACCGCGCTGCCGGGCTCGAGCAACTGGTTCGAACGGGGCTTCGTCACCTACTCCAACGCGGCCAAGACCGAGCTGCTGGGCGTGGACGAGCAGGCCATCGCCAGCCACGGCGCGGTCAGCGAAGTGGTGGCGCGCGCCATGGCGTTCGGCGCCCTGCGCCGCTCGCGCGCGCAGGCGGCGGTCGCGGTCACCGGCATCGCCGGGCCGGACGGCGGCAGCGCCGACAAGCCGGTCGGCACCGTCTGGTTCGGCTTCTCGGTGGACGGCCACCTGTCGAGCGAGACCGTCCGGTTCGACGGCGATCGACAAGCCATCCGGGAAGCCACCGTGCAGCATGCACTCGCGCGCCTGCTGGCGCTGCTCCAGGGAGCCTGACATGAACGAACCCGACGCAATTGGCCAAAACAGCGGACGCGCCCTGGCATCGCAGCACGACAAGGCGCAGCGAATGGTGCAACTGCATGCGCAACCGGGCTGCTTCGTGATCCCGAACTTCTGGGACGTGGGCTCGGCCCGGCTGCTGGAGTCGCTGGGCTTCCAGGCGCTCGCCAGCAGCAGCGCCGGCTTCGCCTTCTCGCGCGGGCTGCCCGACATGGGCGTGACGCGCCAGGCCAAGCTGCAGCACCTGCGCGAGGTCTGCGCCGCCACTTCGCTGCCGGTCAGCGCCGACCTGCAGAACGGCTTCGGCCACCGGCCGGAAGACGCGGCCGAAACCATCCGCCTGGCGGCGCAAGCGGGCGTGGTCGGCGGCTCGATCGAGGACTGCCGCGGACCGGTGGACGACCCGATCTACGAGCTGTCGCTGGCGCGCGAGCGCGTGCAGGCCGCGGCCGAGGCGGCCCGCGCGCTGCCGTTCCCGTTCACCCTGACCGCCCGTGCCGAGAACCACCTGTGGGGGCGCGACGACCTGGACGACACGATCCGCCGGCTGCAGGCCTACGAAGCCGCCGGCGCCGACGTGCTGTTCGCCCCGGGACTGAAGACGGCCGGGCAGATCCGCGCCGTGCTGGCGGCCGTGACCAAGCCGGTCAACGTGATCATGGGCGCGCCCGGCATGGGGCTGGACCTCGCGCAGCTGCAGGCGATGGGCGTGCGCCGCATCAGCGTGGGCGGCTCGCTGGCGCGCACCGCCTATGCCGCGCTGCTGGCGGCCGGCCGCGAGATGCGCGACCAGGGCACCTTCGGCTATGCGCGCGAGGTGCCGTCCACCGACTGGTTCAACGACGCCTTCGGCGGCTGATCGCCGCCGGCCCGGCCCAGGGCCGGTGCGGCGTGCACGCCCAGTTGCGCCAGCCGCCGGGCCAGCGCCAGCACCGCCCGGTCCTTGCTCAGCAGCGTGCAGCGCTGCTGCACCGCCAGGTCGATGAACATCTGGTCGTCGGGGTCGCGGCAGCACAGTGGCGCCCGCGGCGCCGCCGGCAGCGGCTGCGCGTACCGGTCGAAAGCGGCGAGCACGTCGTGCGGCGCCACCCGCGTGTTGGCCAGCCAGGGCACCAGCTGCGGATAGTCCAGCACCCGCTGCAGTTCCTCGCGCATGGCCGCCGTGGCCAGCCAGTGCAGTTGCCCGGCGACCAATCCGTCATGCAGCGGCCGTGCGGCCGGGTCGCCGAACAGGAAGGCGTCCAGCACGATGTTGGTGTCAAGCACCAGCCGCTGCATCGCCTTCCTTCGCCCGGGCCGAACCGGCCACCATGTCGAAGCGGAACAGCCGGCACTCGATCGGGCCGTTCCACAGGGGCACGCGGCGCGATTCCTTCAGCCGCATGCGCGAGGGCAGCTTCAGGTCCGGTGTCAGCACCCAGGCCGTCCAGCCGGCGTAGTGCCGCTTCCAGTGCGCCGCCAGCGCCGCGAAGAAGTCCTGGCCATCCTCGGCCTGCGGCCGCTCGCGCCCGCGCTGGGCCCGGCCGGCCACGCCGGCGGTCTCGATGCGCTCGCCGTAGGGCGGGTTGAGCAGCATCAGCCCGGGCGCCTCGCACGGCGGCAGGCGCTGCAGCGCATCGCCGCCGCGCAACTCGATGGCGGCGGCGACGCCGGCGCGCTCGGCGTTGCGGCGCGCGAAATCGACCATGCGGAAGGCGACGTCGCTGCCGAACACGGGCGCGGTGGCCGGGTGCTGCGCGGCCCGCGCCTCATCCTTCAGCTGCTGCCAGACGTGCGGCTGGAACGGCAGCAGGCGCTCGAAGCCGAAGCGCCGCAGGCTGCCCGGCGCGATGCCGCAGGCCAGCTGCGCCGCCTCGATCGCCACCGTGCCACTGCCGCAGCAGGGGTCGTACAGCGGCCGGTCGGCCTGCCAGCCGCTGGCGGCGATCATGGCGGCCGCCAGCGTCTCCTTCAACGGCGCCTCGCCCTTGTCCTCGCGCCAGCCGCGCTTGAACAGCGGCTCGCCGCTGGTGTCGATGTAGAGCGTGCAGTGGCTGGCCGTGAGGTGCGCGAACAGGCGCACATCGGGCCGCTGCGTGTCCACGTCCGGCCGGCTGCCGGCCTTGGCGCGGAACCGGTCGGCCACCGCGTCCTTGATCTTCAGCGCGGCGAAATTGAGGCTCTTGAGCGGGCTGTGCTGCGCCGTGATCTCCACCTTGAAGCTCTGGCGCGGCGTGAACCAGGCCTCCCAGCCGACCACCGCCGCGGCTTCGTACAGGTCGGGCTCGGATCGGTAGGGGGTGTGCGACAGCTGCACCAGCACGCGCTGCGCCAGCCGGCTGTGCAGGTTCAGCCGCAGCGCCTCGCGCCAGCCGCTGCGCGCGATCACGCCGCCGCGTCCGACCAGCAGGTCCTCGCCAACCAGTCCGGTCAGTGCATGCACCTCGTCGGCCAGCAAGTCCTCGACACCTGCCGCGCAGGGCAGGAACAATTGAAGGTTCATGGGTTACAGCGCCTTGCGCAGGTTGGCGGGCGCGATTCGCAGCGCCTCGCGGTACTTGGCCACCGTACGGCGCGCGCACTCGATGCCCTGCTCCTTGAGCATGTCCGAAATGCGGCTGTCCGACAGCGGCCGGGCGGCGTCCTCGGCGGCCACCAGCTGCCGGATCAGGGCCCGCACCGCCGTCGACGAAGCGTTGCCGCCGGTCTCGGTGCCCAGGGCGGAGCCGAAGAAGTACTTGAGCTCGAAGGTGCCCAGCGGGGTGGCCATGTACTTGGCGGTGGTCACGCGCGAGATGGTGGATTCGTGCAGCCCCAGCTCGTCGGCGATCTCGCGCAGCACCAGCGGGCGCATGGCCAGTTCGCCGTGCACGAAGAAGTTCTTCTGCCGCTCGACGATCGCGGTGGACACCCGCAGGATGGTGTCGAAGCGCTGCTGGATGTTCCGGATGAACCAGCGCGCCTCCTGCAGCCGCTGCTGCAGCGCCTGGTGGCCCTCGCCGCGATGGGCCTTGAGCGCGCCGGCATAGGCGTCGTGCACCCGCAGGCGCGGCAGCACGTCGGGGTTGAGCTGCACCCGGAAGCGGAACGGGCTGCCGGCCGCGGCCGGGCTGACCAGCACGTCGGGCACCACGATGTTGCGCTCGACGTCGGCGAAGCGGCGGCCCGGCTTGGGTTCGAGCCGGGTGACCAGCGCGATGCCGGCCTTGACCTGTGCCTCGGACAGACCGCACAACTGCGCCAGGCGCCGGACGTCGCGCCGCGCCAGCAGGTCCATCGGCTGGGCGCAGAGCGCCAGCGCGGCATCGCAGGCCTCGGGGTCGGCGATCTCGCCGCGCCGGGCCTGCAGTTGCAGCTGCAGGCATTCGGCCAGCGAACGGGCACCCACGCCGGGTGGATCGAGGTGCTGCAGCAGGCGCAGCGCCACCGTGAAGCGGTGGACCAGCTCTTCCTGCTGCGGCAGGTCGCCGGGCGCCAGGGCCGCGGCCAGGGCTTCGGGCGGATCCTCCAGGTAGCCGTCATCGTCGAGCGACTCGATCAGGAAGCGCAGCGCCGCCTGGTCCTCCGGCGCCAGCCGCAGCAGCAGCGCCTGCCGGTGCAGGTGGTCCTGCAGCGACTCGTGCCGGCGCGCCAGCTCGATCGCGTCGCCGCCGTCCTCGCCGCCAGCATCATTGCGGCGCGCGGGCGCCTCGCCACCCCACTCGCCATCGTCGGGCACCAGCTCGATGCTGCCGTCGCCATCCCAGTCGTGCGGTTGCGCCGTCTCCGCGTCGCCGACCGGCGCGGCATCCAGCGCGGCGGCCTCGTACGCCGCCTCTTCGCGCTCGGTCGCCGGTGGCGGGGTGTCGGCCTGCGCGATCCCGAATTCCTCGCGCGGCGCCTCCTCGGGCGCGACTTCGAGGAACGGGTTGTCGCCGAGCATCTGCTCGACCTCCTGGGCCAGCTCGAGCGTGGAAAGCTGCAGCAGGCGGATCGACTGCTGCAGCTGCGGCGTCAGCGCGAGGTGCTGCGAGACCCGAAGCGACAGCCCCTGCTTCATGGGTGCCCCCGGCGCGCCATGGCTACATTCGGAAGTGCTCGCCGAGGTAGACCCGGCGCACGTCGGCGTTGTCGACGATCTCCGAAGGCGTGCCCTGCGCCAGCACCTCGCCCTCGCTGATGATGTAGGCGTGGTCGCAGATGCCCAGCGTCTCGCGCACGTTGTGGTCGGTGATCAGCACGCCGATGCCGCGCGACTTGAGGAAACCGATGATGCGCTGGATCTCGATGACGGCGATCGGGTCGATGCCGGCGAACGGCTCGTCCAGCAGGATGAAGCGCGGCTGGGTGGCCAGCGCCCGCGCGATCTCGACCCGGCGGCGCTCGCCGCCGGACAGCGCCGGTGCCGGCGAGTCGCGCAGGTGGTCGACCCGCAGGTCCTGCAGCAGCGCGCTCAGGCGCTCCTCGATCGCCTCCGGCGCCAGCGGCTGGCCGTCCGGGCCGCGCTGCAGCTCCAGCACCGCGCGCACGTTCTCCGCCACGTTGAGCTTGCGGAAGATCGATGCCTCCTGCGGCAGGTAGGACAGGCCCAGCCGCGAGCGCCGGTGGATCGGCATGTGCTCCACGGCCCGGCCATCGATCGAGATCTCGCCGGCATCGGCGCGCACCAGGCCGACGATCATGTAGAAGGAGGTGGTCTTGCCGGCGCCGTTCGGGCCCAGCAGGCCGACCACCTCGCCGTTGTCCACGCCCAGCGACACGTCCTTGACCACCGCCCGGCTGCCGTAGGTCTTGCGCAGGTGGCGCGCCTCCAGCCGGCTGCGCCCGGCCGGCACCTGCGGCGTGGCCAGCGCCGCTTCGGCCAGGTCCATCTTCACCGCGCGTCCCCGCGCAGCGTCGTGCTCGGCCGCAGCTGGGCCGGCGGTGCGGCCGGCCGGGCGCCGGCCGCCGGCGCCGAGGCCGCATCGCGCGGCGCCAGCACCGCGCGCACGCGGCCACCGGGCGTGGGCGAGCTCGGGCCGCCGTCGACGGTGAACACGTCGGTGGTGTTGTCGTAGGTGATCAGGCTGCCGCTGGTCTCGTCGGCCAGGGTGGCGCCGCGGTAGCGCCGCATCTCGGCGCGGCGGATGAACTTGACGCGATCGGCCTTGCCGTCGTACTCGATCACCTCGCCTTCGCCCTCGATGTACTCGTCGACCCCCTCGCGCTTCTGGCGGAAGAAGGCCCGCTCGCCCGGCGCCGCCGTCACCACGCCGTGCTGGTAGCCCTCGGGGTCCTGCCGCACGTCGACTCGCGCGCCCCGGACCAGGATGGTGCCCTTGGTCAGCACCACCCGGCCGGTGAACACGCTGGTCTGGTTCAGGTCGTCGTAGCGCAGCGCGTCGGCCTCGACGTTCATGGGCTGGTTGCGGTCGGCCCGTTCCGCATGGACCGGCAGCGCCAGGGCGCTCAGCGCGACGACAAGGGCGGGAAGAAGGATCTTCATAAAGGCACGAATCTTGCTGGCCATTGTACGGGCGACCTTGGCCGGGTTCCGCCACAAACGAAAGGCCCGCCGAAGCGGGCCGGTGCGGCGGACAGGCAGGCGCCGGCCGATCAGCGCGCCTTGCGGGCCTCGGCGATCAGGAACTCGGCGACCTGCACGGCGCGCGGCATGCTGCCGGCCATGGAGCCGTCGGTGTACCAGCGGCCGGCGACGCCGAGCGCGGGCACGCCCTCGACCTTGTACGCGTCCTGCAGCTGGGCGGCCTTGCGCGCCTTGGTCGAGACGCCGAAGGAGTTGTAGGTCTCCTGGAACTTCGCCTTGTCCAGGCCGTTCTTGGCCGCCCAGTCGAGGATCGGGCCTTCCTTGTCCAGCGGCTGGCGCTCGACGTGGATGGCGTGGAACACCTTGCGATGCAGCTGGTCGAGCTTGCTCATGGCTTCCAGCGTGTAGAACAGGCGCTGCTGCGGCACGAAGCTGTCGCGGAAGGCGACCGGCACCCGGCGCAGCACCACGTCCGCCGGCAGGCGCTTCTGCCAGGCCTCCAGCTGCGGCTCGAAGGCATTGCAGTGCGGGCAGGCGTACCAGAAGAATTCCACCACCTCGACCTTGCCGGTGGGCGCTTCGGTCGACGCGCGCTTGTCCAGCGTCTTGTAGTCGGCGCCGTCCTCCGGCTTCTGCTGGGCCCAGGCCAGCGGCGCCAGGCCCAGGCCGGCGGCGGCAACGGCGCAGGCGGCGCCCGCGGAGAACTCACGTCGGTTCATGTCGGTCTTTCACTCCTTGAGTTGGGCTCAGAGCGCGGCGCCCGGGACTTGGTTCCCGCCGGCCGTCAGCGCTGCACGCGCACCAGGGCCGTCTCCAGGCCGACGGCATCGAGCTTTTCCTTGCTGCGGTCGGCGTCGTCCTTGCGCTCGAACGGACCGACCCGCACGCGGAACACCTGGCGGCCGGACTGCTCGCGCTCGGTGACGCGCGCCTCGACCCCCATCAGCGACAGCTTGGCGCGCTGGGTCTCGGCGTCCTCGGCGGTGCGGAAGGCACCCACCTGCACGAAATAGAGGAAGGGGTCGGCCGCCGGAGCGGCCGAGCGGGCAGCGGCGAAGTCGCCCAGCGGGTCGGCCGAACCGGACGCGCCGGGCGCGGGCTTGCCCGTCACCGCCGGCGGCGCGGAGACCGGGCCCGCATCGGCCGGCGCCGCCGGCGCTGCCGGCGGCAGCGGCTTGGCCGGGTTCTTGCCGTACAACGGCGCGTTCGGATCCCAGTCCTTGTTCTTCTTGGTCTCGGCCGCGTCCTGCTCGGCCGTGCGGCCGGTGTGCTTGCTGACGAAGGGTACCGGCACCTTGGTGACGTAGACCGCCACCGCCAGCGCGGCGCCCAGCCCGATCAGGACCCCGATCACGAGGCCGACCAGCAGATTGCCGCGCTGTCTTTTCAATTTCCTGCTCACATCTTCTCCGGGGCGCCGACGCCGAGCAGCGCCAGCCCGTTGCGCAGCACCTGCGCGGTGGCTGCCACCAGCGCCAGCCGCGCCCGCTTCAGCGACTCGTCATCCACCAGGATGCGCTCGGCATCATAGTAGGAGTGGTAGCTGCTCGCGAGCTCGCGCAGGTAGAAGGTCACGTCGTGCGGCGCGAAGTCGGCCGCGGCGGCGGCCAGCATGTCGGGGTACTTCGCCAGCGCCAGCATCAGGGACAGCGCCGCCGGGCTGTCCAGCGCCGACAGGTCGGCGCCGGCCAGCGTCGCCGCGTCGCCCCCCCACGCCGCCAGCACCGAGCAGATGCGGGCATGGGCGTACTGCACGTAATAGACCGGGTTGTCGTTGTTCTGCGCCAGCGCCAGGTCGACGTCGAACACGTATTCGGTGTCGGGCTTGCGCGACAGCAGGAAGAAGCGCACCGCGTCCTTGCTGGTCCACTCGATCAGGTCGCGCAACGTCACGTAGCTGCCGGCGCGCTTGGAGATCTTGACCTCCTGGCCGCCGCGCATGACGCGCACCATGGTGTGCAGCACGTAGTCCGGGTAGCCGGCCGGGATGCCGGCGCCGGCCGCCTGCAGGCCGGCGCGCACCCGCGCGATGGTGCCGTGGTGGTCGGTGCCCTGAATGTTCACTGCCTTGCGGAAGCCCCGCTCCCACTTGCTGATGTGGTAGGCCACGTCCGGCACGAAGTAGGTGAAGCTGCCGTCGGACTTGCGCATCACGCGGTCCTTGTCGTCGCCGTAGTCGGTCGACTTCAGCCACAGCGCGCCGTCCTGCTCGTAGGTCTTGCCGGCCTCCTGCAGCCGGCGCACCGTGGCATCGACCTTGCCGCTGGTGTACAGGCTCGACTCCAGGTAGTAGTGGTCGAACTTGACGGCGAAGGCCTGCAGGTCCAGGTCCTGCTCGTGGCGCAGGTAGGCCACCGCGAACTGGCGCATGCCGTCCAGGTCGTCGACGTCGCCGGAGGCGGTGAATTCGCGGTCGTCCGCCTTCACGGTCTTGCCCGCCAGGAAGTCCTGCGCGATGTCGGCGATGTAGTCGCCGTTGTAGGCGGACTCGGGCCAGCCGGCATCGCCGGGCTTCAGGCCGCGCGCGCGCGACTGCACGGACAGCGCCAGGGTGGCGATCTGCACGCCGGCGTCGTTGTAGTAGAACTCGCGCCAGACGTCCCAGCCCTGGCTGGCGTACAGGTTGCAGATCGCGTCGCCCAGCGCGGCCTGGCGGCCGTGACCCACGTGCAGCGGGCCGGTGGGATTGGCCGAGACGAACTCCACCATCATGCGCTGGCCGCTGGCCGGCCGCTGGCCGAAGCGGGCGCCGGCCTGCAGCACCTCGCGCACCACCTGCTGCTTGGCGGCGGGCTTGAGGCGGATGTTCAGGAAGCCGGGCCCGGCGATCTCGACTGCATCGACCCAGCGCTGGAAAGCGGGCGACGGCAGCAGTTCGGCCTTGAGGCTCTCGGCCACCTGCCGCGGGTTGAGCTTGAGCGGCTTGGCCAGTTGCATGGCCGCGGTGCACGCCAGGTCGCCGTGCGCCGCCGCCTTGGGCGACTCGAACGCAGCCTTCGCGCCGGCGCCCGGCGACAGGCGGTCCAGCCCGGACGCGAGTGCGCCGAGCAATTCTTCTTTCACAAGGAGCATCGAGGGATTCTAAGGAGGCAGGCGATCCGACGCCCCGCGCCGGCCGGCCCCCGGCGGTCAGCCGCCGTACCCGCGCGCCAGGAACACCGCGGGCAGCGGGATGAAGGGCACGATGTGGGCCTGCCACATCACCCAACGCCGCACCGCCCGCACCTCCTCGGCCGCCGGCAGGCTGCCGTCGGCGCGCAGCGCCTTGCGCCAGGCCAGGAAGCGCAGGGTCGGCCGGATCGACATCAGGCCGACGGTCGCGAACAGGCCGACCTTGGTCCACAGCAGCCAGTTGCCGCCGTACCAGGCGGCGCCCTTGGCGCCCAGGAAGATGCGCGCCAGCCCGGTGGCCAGCACGGCGAGCGCGGCGATGCCGTAGATGCGGTCCACGGTCACCAGCCGCTCGACCACGGTGGCGTTGAACCATTCGGGACGGCACAGCGCCGTCTCGCTGGTCAGGAACACCACCAGGGCCAGGAAGGCCGAGATGTGCAGGTAGGCGAGCAGGGCTTCGAGGGTCATGGTGGGGTCGGGGCGCCTTCGCGCCAGAAGTCGGGCCGGCTGAAATGCTGCTTGAGGAACTCGATCCACAGCCGCACCCGCACCGGCAGGTGCTTGCGCTGCGGGAAAACGGCGTAGATGCCGTTGGGCGGGGCGGCGTAGTCGGCCAGCACCTCGACCAGCCGGCCGGCCTGCAGGTCCTCCTCGACCTCCCAGGTGCTGCGCCAGGCGATGCCCCAGCCGCGCAGGCACCAGTCGTGCAGCACCTGGCCGTCGGAGCAGTCGAGCGGGCCGCCGGGACGGAAGTGGACGACCTCGCGGCCGTCGCCCTTGGGCACTGTGAATGCCCAGCCGCGCACTTGCGAAGCCTCGCTCGACAGCAGCAGGCAGTGGAAGCGCGCCAGGTCGCTGGGCTGCTGCGGCGTGCCGTGGCGCGCCAGGTAGCCGGGGGTGGCGACGCACAGGCGCCGGTTGTCGGCCATGCGCACGCTCACCAGCGAGGAGTCGGGCAGGTCGCCCACCCGCACGGCGCAGTCGTAGCCCTCGCCCGCCAGGTCGACCACCCGGTCGCTGAGGTTGAGCGAGATGGTCACGTCCTGGTGCAGTTCGCGAAAGCGCGGCACCAGCGGCGCCACGTGGCGGCGGCCGAAGCCGGCCGGCGCGGTGATGCGCAGGTGGCCGCTGGCCTTGACGCCGCCCGCGCTGACGCTGGCCTCGGCGTTGGCCAGATCGGCCAGCAGGCGCTGGCAATCCTCAAGGAAGGCGCTGCCCTCATGCGTCAACGTCAGGCGCCGGGTGGTGCGCACCAGCAGCTTGACGCCCAGCCGTTCCTCCAGCCCGTCGAGCCGCCGGCCCATGATGGCCGGCGCCACGCCCTCGGCCTTGGCGGCGGCCGTCAGGCTGCCGCGGGTGGCGACCGAGACGAAGGACTCGAGTTGCTTGAGCTTGTCCATCCCCGTCCATTATGGGCGGATTAGCTGCGCTCAGGTCATGAATCAAATCACTTGTCGGGCTCTAAACCTTCGGCGCAGGTTGGAATAAATTCGACGCATGGTCGCGCGGCTGCCCGCGGGCCGTCCCCTTGCCACCCCACGACAGGAGAGTTTTGTCCATGAACGCCCGCACGTCCGCCCACCGCCTGCAGGTCGCCACCGAGCTGCACCGCTTCATCGAGGACCAGGTGCTGCCGGGCACCGGCGTCGATGCCGCCGCGTTCTGGCAGGGCTTCGATGCGCTGGTGCACGACCTGGCGCCGAAGAACCAGGCGCTGCTGGCCGAGCGCGACCGGCTGCAGGCCGAGCTGGACCAATGGCACCGGGCGCACCCGGGCCCGGTGCAGGACGTCCAGGCCTACCGCGCCTTCCTCGAGCAGATCGGCTACCTGGTGCCGCAGCCGGCCGGCGTGCAGGCCAGCACCGCCAACGTCGATGCCGAGCTGGCGCTGCAGGCCGGCCCGCAATTGGTGGTGCCGATCCTGAACGCGCGCTACGCGTTGAATGCCGCCAACGCCCGCTGGGGTTCACTCTACGACGCGCTGTACGGCACCGACGCCATTCCCGAGAGCGGCGGCGCCGAGAAGGGCCCGGGCTACAACGAGGTGCGCGGCGCCCGGGTGATCGACTACGCGCGCGGCGTGCTGGACCAGGCCGCGCCGCTGGCCCAGGGCTCGCACCGCGACGCCACCGGCTATCGCGTCGAGGGCGGCGCGCTGGTGGTCGCACTGAAGGGCGGCGCCAGCACCGGGCTGAAGGATGCCGCCCAGTTCGCCGGCTACCAGGGCGAAGCCGGCTCGCCCTCCTCCGTGCTGCTCAAGCACCACGGCATCCACCTGGACATCCTGATCGACCGCAGCACGCCGATCGGCCGCGGCGACGCCGCCGGCATCACCGACGTGGTGCTGGAGGCGGCGCTGTCCACCATCCTGGACCTGGAGGACTCGGTCGCCGTCGTCGATGCGCAGGACAAGGTGCTGGCCTACCGCAACTGGCTGGGCATCCTCAAGGGCGACCTGACCGAGCAGGTGAGCAAGGGCGGACGCACCTTCACCCGCGGCCTGAACGCCGACCGCGTGTACACCGCGCCGGACGGCCGCGGCACGGTGGCGCTGCACGGCCGCTCGCTGCTGTTCGTGCGCAACGTCGGCCACCTGATGACGAACCCCGCCATCCTGTGGGGCGACGGCCAGGAGATCCCGGAGGGCATCCTCGATGCGGTGGTGACCACGGCGATTGCCGTGCACGACCTCAAGGGCCACGGCGTCAACGGGATCCGCAACTCGCGCACCGGCTCGGTCTACATCGTCAAGCCCAAGATGCACGGACCGCGCGAAGTGGCGTTCGCCAGCGAACTGTTCGGCCGGGTCGAGCAACTGCTCGGGCTGCCCGCCAACACCGTCAAGCTGGGCATCATGGACGAGGAGCGCCGCACCAGCGTCAACCTGCAGGCCTGCATCGCCGAGGCGTCGGCGCGCGTGGCCTTCATCAACACGGGCTTCCTCGATCGCACCGGCGACGAGATGCACACCGCCATGCTGGCCGGCCCGATGTTCCGCAAGGGCGACATGAAGTCGAGCGCCTGGATCCAGGCCTACGAGAAGAACAACGTGCTGGTGGGATTGGCCTGCGGCCTGCGCGGCCGGGCCCAGATCGGCAAGGGCATGTGGGCCATGCCGGACCTGATGGCCGCCATGCTGGAGCAGAAGGTCGGCCACCCCAAGGCCGGCGCCAACACCGCCTGGGTGCCCTCGCCCACCGCCGCCACGCTGCACGCCCTGCACTACCACCAGGTCGACGTCGCTGCGGTGCAGCGCGAGCTGGAAAAGATCGACGCCGCCGGCGAGCGCGAGGCCCTGCTGGCTGGACTGCTGCAGGTGCCGGTGGCACCGGAAGCGAAATGGACGGCCGAAGAGCGCCAGCAGGAGCTGGACAACAACGTGCAGGGCATCCTGGGCTACGTGGTGCGCTGGATCGACCAGGGCGTGGGCTGCTCCAAGGTGCCCGACATCCACAACGTCGGCCTGATGGAAGACCGCGCCACCCTGCGCATCTCCAGCCAGCACATCGCCAACTGGCTGCTGCACGGCGTGGTCAGCGAGCAGCAGGTGCGCGAGACCTTCCAGCGCATGGCCGCCGTGGTCGACCAGCAGAACGCCGGCGACCCGCTGTACCTGCCGATGGCCGGCAACTGGGACACCTCGTACGCCTACCGCGCCGCGCTCGACCTCGTGTTCAAGGGCAAGGAGCAGCCCTCCGGCTACACCGAGCCGCTGCTGCATGCCTGGCGGCTGAAGGTGAAAGCCAGTCGTTGAAGAATCGCTACGCGATTCTTCAACGGGTACCTCGATCAGTGTGAAGAGGCCCGGCAAAGCCGGATCCTCTTCACAGGAAAGACCGCGCTGCATGCTATTCCGCGCGGTCCGCTAGCGGCGCAGGAGCGCCGCCATCTTCACGGCCGCATCAAATCGCCAGGTACTGGTGGCGCAACTCGGCGTTGTCGATCACGTCGCGCGCGGTGCCGTCGAACACCACCTCGCCCATGTCCAGGATCACCGCCCGGTTGGCCAGGTGCAGCGCCGCGATCGCGTTCTGCTCGACGATGATGGTGGTCAGCCCCAGCGCCTTGATCTCCTGCAGGATCTTCTCGATCTCCTGCACGATCACCGGCGCCAGCCCCTCGTAGGGCTCGTCCAGCAGCAGCAGCTTGACCTCGCGCGCCAGCGCGCGCGCCACGGCCAGCATTTGCTGCTCGCCGCCGGACAGGGTCACGGCTTCCTGCCGGCGCCGCTCGGCCAGGCGCGGGAAGTGGCTGTAGATGCGCTCGAGCGACCAGCCGCGCGGCGGCTCGATCCGGGCCAGCTGCAGGTTCTCCTCCACCGTCAGCCCGCCGATGATGCGGCGGTCCTCCGGCACCAGCCCGACGCCCAGGCGAGCCGCCTGCCAGGCCGCCAGCGGGTGCAGCGCCTGGCCGGCCAGCCAGACCTCGCCGCTGCGCAGCTGCGGGTCGGCCAGCCGGGCGATGGTGCGCAGGGTCGAGGTCTTGCCGGCGCCGTTGCGCCCCAGCAGGGCCACGATCTCGCCCTCGTGGACGTCGAAACCGACGCCCTGCACCACGTAGCTCTGCCCGTAGAAGGCGTGCAGGTTGCGGCAGGAGAAGAAGGCCGGCGGCGAAACCGCGGCGGCCGCCGCCTCGCGCTCGGGGGTGGTGACCGCGTTCACAGGTGGGCGCCTCCCAGGTAAGCCTGCTTGACCCGCTCGTCGCCCTTGATGGCCAGCGGATCACCTTCGGCGATGACGGTGCCCTGCGCCATCACGCTGATGCGCCGGGCCAGCGAGAACACCACGTGCATGTCGTGCTCGATGATGACCTTGGTGACCTTGCCGTGGCCCACGCGCTGCAGCAGGTCGATGGTGTTGTTGGTGTCGGCGCGCGACATGCCTGCGGTCGGCTCGTCCATCAGCAGCAGGCGCGGCTCCTGCACCAGGCACATGGCCAGTTCCAGCCGGCGCTTGTCGCCGCGCGACAGGTTGCCGGCAACCGCGCGGCGCTTGCCAACCAGGCCGACGTCCTCGAGCGCCGCTTCGGCCCGCTCCAGCACCTCGGCCTGGGTGTCTGCGCGCGGCCAGGCGTTGAAGGCGAAGGCGCCGTCGCGCCGCGCCAGCGCCGGGATCACCACGTTCTCCAGCACGCTCAGGTCGCCGAAGATCTCGGGCGTCTGGAACACGCGCGCCACGCCGGTCTGGTTGATCTCGTGCGGCGCCAGCCCGACCAGCGACTTGCCGTCGAAGGTGACCGAGCCGCTGTCGGGCGCGAGGCGGCCGACGAAGCAGTTGAGCAGCGTGGACTTGCCGGCGCCGTTGGGTCCGATGATGGCGTGCACGCTGCCTTCCTCGACCGCGAGGTTGACGTCGTTCAGCGCCTTCAGCCCGGCGAAGCTCTTGCTCACGCCCTTGACGTGGAGGATGGCCACGGCTTGCCTCCTAGGCGGCGCCGCGCGCGTGCTGCGCGGCCGGGTTGCGGGAGCCGGCGGCGGCCGGGTTTGGCTGCGGCGCAGCGCCGTGCGCGGGACCGGCGGGGGCCGCCGCGGCGGCCTGCGCGCCATCGCTGCGCCGGCGGCGCAGCAGCCGGCCGACGCGCTCGATGCCTTCCATGATGCCGCCGGGCAGGAAGACCACCACGATCATGAACAGCACGCCCAGCGTCAGCTGCCAGCCCTCGCCGACGAACAGGCCGAGCAGGCCGACCACCGCGTTCTCCACCGGATCGGGCAGGAACGAGAACAGGTGGTGCAGGGTCTGGGCGTTGAAGGCCGAGAAGATGTTCTCGAAGTACTTGATCACCGCCGCGCCCAGCACCGGGCCCAGCATCGTGCCGACCCCGCCCAGGATGGTCATCAGCACCACTTCGCCGGAGGCGGTCCACTGCATGCGCTCGGCGCCGGCCAGCGGATCGGTCACCGCCAGCAGCGAGCCGGCCAGCCCGGCGTAGACGCCGGAGATCACGAATGCGGCCAGCGCGTAGGGGCGCGAGTGCACGCCCGTGAAGTTGAGCCGGTTCTGGTTGGACCGGATGGCCCGCAGCATGGTGCCGAACGGCGAGCGGCTGATGCGCAGGGCCACCCAGAAGGCGGCGATCAGCAGCACGGCGCAGAAGTAGAAGCCGCTGTAGCCGCTCATCGGGATGCCGAACAGGTGGGTGGAGGGAATGACCGGGCTGGCCCCGTGCAGCCAGGTGTCGATCAGCCGCGGATCGGTGCGCGCCATCTGCAGCCCGGTCTCGCCGTTGGTCACCGGCGTGAGCACCGAGTAGGCGAGGTTGTAGGACATCTGGGCGAACGCCAGGGTGAGGATGGCGAAGTAGATGCCCGAGCGGCGCAGGCTCACGTAGCCGATCACCAGCGCGAACAGGCCGGCCACCACCATGCCGCACAGCACCGCCGGCAGCACGTTCACCGTCAGCAGCTTGAAGCACCAGACGGCGGTGTACGAGCCCACGCCCAGGAAGGCCGCGTGGCCGAACGACAGATAGCCGGTCAGCCCGAACAGGATGTTGAAGCCGATGGCGAAGATGCCGTAGATCGCGAAGCGCTGCAGCAGGTCGGGGTAGCCGGCGCCCAGCGGCGCCGCCCACAGCGGCAGCGCCAGCACGGCGGCGGCGAAGCCGGCCACCAGCAGCAGGTCGTTGCGGCGGTTGCTTGTCATGATCAGGTTTCCATCAGGCCCTTGCGGCCCAGCAGCCCGCGCGGGCGCACCAGCAGGATCGCCACCGCGACCAGGTAGATGATCACCTGGTCGATGCCGGGCACCAGCGCCTTGACCTCGTTCATCGAGGCGAACGACTGCAGGATGCCGAGCAAGAAACCGGCCAGCACCGCCCCGCCGAGCGAGCCCATGCCGCCGACCACCACCACCACGAAGGACAGCACCAGGAATTCCATGCCCATGTGGTAGTCGGGCGCCAGGATCGGCGTGTACATGGCGCCGGCCACGCCGGCCACCACCACCGCGATGCCGAACACCACCGTGAAGCGGCGCTGGATGTTGATGCCGAACAGGCCCACGGTTTCGCGGTCGCGCATGCCGGCGCGCACCACCATGCCAAAGGTGGTGAAGCGCAGGAAGGCGAACACCGCGCCGATCACCCCCAGCGAGAACAGGAAGTACACCAGCCGCCACCACGGGTACGTGATCGAGCCGCCCAGCCCGAACCAGGCGCCGATGTCGGCGCTGCCGGTCAGCGCGTCGGGCGTGGGCACCGGGATCGGGTTGGCGCCGAAGTACGCCTTGACCAGCTCCTGCAGCACGATGGCCAGGCCGAAGGTCACCAGGATCTGGTCGGCGTGCGGACGGCGGTAGAAATGCCGGATCAGCCCGCGCTCGAAGGCGATGCCCAGCACCAGCATCACGGGAATCGCCAGCAGCACCGACAGCGGCACCGCGTAGTCGATCACCCGGGCGCCGGCCTCGCCGAACCACAGCGTCAGGTAGGGCACCTCCTTGTACGAGTCGAAGAAGGTCACGGAGGTGTCCTTGACCATCTTCGAGATCGTCAACAGCTTGTGCAGCACCACCGCACAGAAGCCGCCCAGCATGAACAGCGCCCCGTGGGCGAAGTTCACCACCCCCAGCGTGCCGAAGATCAGCGTCAGGCCCAGGGCGATGAGCGCGTAGGCCCCGCCCTTGTCCAGGCCGTTGAGCAGTTGCAGCAGGAGGGCGTCCATCGCCGGGGCTCCCCTGCGGTCAGACCTTGTACGGGCCGAGCTCGCCGCCGCCCATCTTGGGGTCGTAGTCGATCTGGGCGCGCGGCACCACCTTGACCACCTCCAGCAGGCCGAAGCGGCTCTTGGGCTTCTCGGCCCCGCGCATCACCAGCACGTCATGCATGCACTGGTGGTCGCCGGCGCGGTACTCGGTCGGGCCGTTGCCCAGGCCGTCGAACTTGAAGCCTTCCAGCGCCTTGATCACCTCCGGCGGGTAGAAGGTGCCGGCCTTTTCCACCGCGTTGGCGTACAGCAGCGTCTGCACGTAGGCCGTGTGGGCGGCCTGCGAGGGCGGCTCGCCGTACTCCTGGCCGAACGACTTGGTAAACACCTTGGTCGCCTCGTTCTCCAGGGTCCAGTGCCAGTTGGCCGTGCCCAGGATGCCCTTGACCGCCTCGCCGGCGCCTTGCGCCATCAGGCGCGAGTACAGCGGCACCACGATCTCGAAGTTCTTGCCGCCCACCTGCTTGTCGCGCAGGCCGAACTGCACCGCCTGGCGCAGCGAGTTCACCATGTCCTTGCCGTAGTGGTTCAGGATCAGCACGTCGGCGCCGGAGTTGAGCACCGGCGTGATGTACTGCGAGAAGTCGCCCGATCCCAGCGGGGTGCGCACCGCGTTGACGGTCTTCCAGCCCAGCTTCTCGGTGGCGTTCTTGAGCGACTCTTCCTGGCTCCAGCCCCAGTTGTAGTCGGCCGTCAGGTGGTAGGCCTTGCGCTCCTTGCCCATCTCCTGGGCGAGCACCGGCGCCAGCGCCTGGCCCGACATGTAGGCGTTGAAGAAGTGCCGGAAGCCGTAGCGGCGCCGGTCCTTCATGGTGGTGTCGTTGGCGTGGGACAGGCCGACCATGAAGATCACCCCCATCTCCTGCGCCAGCGCCTGCGCGGCGACCGCGACCGCCGAGGACGAGCCGCCGGTGAACATGACCACGCCGTCCTTCTCGATCATGCGCTTGGCCGAGGCGCGCGCCGCGTCGGCCTTGGTCTGGGTGTCGCCGGTGACGTAGGCGACCTTCTTGCCCAGGATGCCGTTGCCCTTGAGCGAGGACGGCTTGAAGGTCTTCATCATGCCGCCATCGCCCTCGCCGTTGAGGTGCTTGACGGCCAGCTTGTAGGCCTTGAGCTCGTCGTTGCCTTCGTCGGCGTAGGGGCCGCTCTGGGGCACGTTGAAGCCCAGGGTCACGGTCTTGGCGTTCCCCGGGTTGTTGCGGAACTCCTGCGCCCAGGCATTGCGCATGAAGAACGTGGGCGCCGCGATGCCGGCCCCCACCGCGCCCATGCCCTTGAGTACGTTGCGTCGAACCTTGTCTTCCATGGTGGACCTCGTCGATCGGGTTGGAGGGAAACGAATGCGCCGCCCGATGAAAGCTGCGCGGCACCGGCGAAACATCTCACGCGCTTGTCAACGATTCAATAAACGATTGACGACAAAGGACTTTCTCGTAAATATCCGTTGTCATACCGGGCTGGCGCGGTGAAGGATTGACAGCCTTGCCGGCGCTCTTGCGGGTTTTCACGGAGGCCTTTGCCATGGCACGCACCCTGATCGGCCAGCGCATCCGCGACCAGCGCCGCGCCCAGGGCGTGACCCAGGCCGCGCTGGCCCAGCGCGTGGGCATCTCGCCGTCCTACCTGAACCTGATCGAGAGCGACCGCCGCAACATCGCCGGGGCGCTGCTGCACCGCATCGCGCAGGCGCTCGGCCGGCCGCTGGAGGAGTTCGACGGCGCCGCCGAGCGGCGCCTGCTGGACGAGCTGGCGGAAGTCGCGGCCGACCCGCTGCTGTCGTCGCTGCGGCTCGATGCGCCTTCGGCGGCCGAGCTGGTGGCGCGCCAGCCGCACTGGGGCCGCGCGGTGGTCGCGCTGCACCGCGCCGGCATCGCGCAGCGGCAGGTGGTGGCCGCCCTGTCCGATCGCCTGAGCCAGGACCCGTTCGTGGCCGAGGCGGTGCATGCGCTGCTCACGCGCCTGACGTCGATCCGCTCGGCCTCGGAGATCCTGGAGGGCGCGCCGCCGCTCGAGGCGGCACAGCAGCGCCGCTTCGTGTCCATCGTGGCGCAGGACAGCCGGCGGCTGTCGGAGGTGGCGCAGGCGCTGGCCGCCTTCCTCGGCCGCGACCTCGCCGCGCGTCCACCGAGCACGCCGGCGGCCGAGGTCGACGACTACCTGTTCGATCGGGGCAACCATTTCCCGCAGCTGGAAGTGGCCGCGCAGGCGCTGGCGGCCGACCTGGGCGGGGCGGCGCCGGACACGCCGGCGCTGGAGCACTGGCTGCGCGAGCGCCAGGCCATGCCGGACGTTCCCACCCTGGCCAGCCCGGCCAGCCGCCGGTTCGCGCTGGCGCGCGCCGCCTGCGAACTCGCCTGCGCTGCCGCGGTGGACGCGGAACTGGCGCAGGCGCAAGGCGTGCTCGCCACCGCGGCCGCTCAGCAGCGCGCGCGCCGCGCCCTGTTCGGCTACGCCGCCGCAGCCCTCCTCATGCCATACGAGGACTTCCACGCCGCCGCGGTGGCGGGCCGCTACGACGTTGAGCTGCTGGCGCGTCGCTTCGGCACCAGCTTCGAGCAGGTGGGCCATCGCCTGGCCAGCCTGCGCCGGCCCGCCGCCGAGGGCATCCCGTTCGGCTTCATGCGCACCGACCCCTCCGGCCACGTCAGCAAGCGCCTGCCGCTGCCGCGCCTGCCGCTGCCGCGCTGGGGCGATGCCTGTCCGCTGTGGGCGGTGCACGCCGCCTTCCGCACGCCCGGCAGCGTGGTGCGGCAGCTGGCCGAATTCCCCGGCGGCGACCGCTACCTGATGGTGGCGCGCACGGTGGAGAAGGACGGCGCCGGCTTCGGCGCGCCGCAGCGCCTGCTGTCGGTCATGCTGTTCTGCGACGCGCTGCATGCCGACCGCACCGTCTATGGCGACGGCCTGGACCTGTCGCCGCAGGCGCCGGCCACCCCGGTGGGCCAGGCCTGCCGCGTCTGCGTGCGGCGCGGCTGCGACTGGCGCCAGGAAGAGCCCCTCTTCGATGCGGGCATCTCCTGAGGCTGGCGCAGCGCCCCGTCGCTAGACTGGTGCGCTCCACCACGCGGACGGGCAGCCATGGCGGCAAGCGTTCTGATCGCCGAGGACGAGGCGAACATCTCCGAATCGCTGAGCTTCATCCTCAGCCGCGAAGGCCACTCGGTGTCCACCGTCGCCGACGGCGAGGCCGCCCTGCAGCAGCTGCGCCGCGCCCTGCCCGACCTGCTGATCCTCGACGTGATGCTGCCCGGGCGCAACGGCTTCGAGGTGCTCAAGGCGATCAAGGCCGATGCGCGCCTGCAGGCGCTGCCGGTGATCGTGCTGACCGCCAGGACCCAGCAGCGCGACCGCGAGCTGGCCGAATCGATCGGCGCCTCGGCCTTCCTCACCAAGCCGTTCGCCAACCGCGACCTGGTCGAGCAGGTGCGGCGGCTCACCGCGTGAAGCCGGTCGAGCGCCTGTCGCGCCAGCGCCTGCGCAGCGCCGCGGTGGTGCTGCCGTTCCTGGGTGCCTTCCTGCTGCTGCCGCCGTTCCTGCCGCTGTTCACCGCCCGGGTGCAGGTGCTGGGCATCCCGCTGATCGTGGTCTACCTCTTCGGCACCTGGGCCGCCCTGATCGCGCTGGCCTGGGCCCTGGCGCAGCGCATCGGCGGCGAGCCCGAGCCGCCCGCCGGGTAAGGCCGGCGTCCGCACCGCAGGCCCGCGCCATGCTGTCGGCCAACCTGGTCCTCGCCGCGGCGCTGCTGTACGTCGCGGCGCTGTTCGGCATCGCCTTCCTGGGCGACAGCCATGCCCGCCAGGGGCGCCTGGGCTGGCTGCAGTCGCCGGTCACCTACACGCTGTCGATCTCGGTCTACTGCACCTCCTGGACCTTCTACGGCGCGGTCGGCTCGGCCGCGCGCAGCGGGCTGGAGTACGTGACGATCTACCTCGGCCCGACGCTGGTGTTCATCGGCTGGTGGCTGTTCCTGCGCAAGCTGGTGCGCATCGGCCAGCGCCACCGCATCACCTCGATCGCTGACATGCTGTCCTCGCGCTATGGCAAGAGCGCCGGGCTGGCCGCGCTGGTCACGGTGATCGTGGTGGCCGCCTCCACCCCCTACATCGCGCTGCAGCTCAAGGCCGTCACCACCAGCTTCCAGGTGGTCAGCGGCTCCGGGCCGGCGGCGCTGTCGGGCTTCTACAGCGCCCGGCCCAATTTCCAGCTGGCGTTCTGGATCGCCGCCGGCATGGCGCTGTTCACCATCCTCTTCGGCACCCGCAACATCGACGCCAGCGAGCGGCACCCCGGCGTGGTGGCTGCGATCGCCACCGAGGCGGTGGTCAAGCTGGTGGCCATGCTGGCCGTCGGCCTGCTGGTGGTGTTCGGCATCGGCGCCGGGCCGGCCGACCTGTTTGCCCGCATGCCGCCCGACATGCTGCACGCCCAGGAGGCGTTCGGCCCGCGCTGGGTGACGCTGTGCTTCCTGTCGGCCACCGCGGTGATCTGCCTGCCGCGCCAGTTCCAGGTGACGGTGGTGGAGATCGGCGACGAGCGCCACCTGCGCACCGCCGCCTGGCTGTTCCCGCTGTACCTGTTCCTGATCAGCCTGTTCATCCTGCCGATCGCCGGCGCCGGCCTGGCCTTCCTGCCGCGCGGCGCCAACCCCGACATGTTCATGCTGACGCTGCCGATGTGGGCCGGGCGGCAGGAGGTCGCCATGCTGGCCTTCCTGGGCGGCTTCTCGGCGGCGACCTCGATGGTGATCGTGGCGGCGATCGCACTCTCCACCATGGTGTCCAACCACATCATCCTGCCGCTGGCGCTGCGGCTGCCGTGGGTGGCGCTCAACGCCAGCGGCGACGTGCGCCGCCTGCTGCTGCGCAGCCGCCGCGTGAGCATCTGCCTGATCCTGCTGCTGGCCTTCGCCTACTTCCGGCTGAGCGCCCGCTTCAATCCGCTGGCGTCGATCGGCCTGACCGCCTTCGCCGGGGCCGCACAACTGCTGCCGTGCCTGGTCGGCGGCTTGTTCTGGCGCCATGCCACCGCACGCGGCGCCGTCGCCGGCCTGGCGGTGGGCGCGGCGATGTGGGCCTATACGCTGCTGCTGCCGAGCTTCCAGGGCGCCTGGCTGCTGTCGCCGGCCGACATCGCCGAAGGCCCGTTCGGGCTGCCCTGGCTGCGGCCGCAGCAGCTGTTCGGCATGCAGGGGGTGGACCCGCTGGTGCACTCGGTGTTCTGGAGCCTGACCTTCAACACCGCCGTCTTCGTCGGCGTCTCGCTGCTGCGCGAGCCGCGCCCGCTGGAGCACCTGCAGGCCACGCTGTTCGTCGACGTGTTCCGCCAGGGCAGCGCCGACACCTCGCGCTTCGTCAGCCGCTCGGCCGACACCTACGACCTGAACGTGCTGGCGCAGCGGCTGATCGGCGTCGACGAAGCGCGCCGCCTGTTCGCCGCCGGCGGCCACGGCGCCAACCCGGCGCCGGGCGACCCGGCCGCGGGCGACGTGCTGATCACCGAGCTGGAGCGCAAGCTGGCCGGCAGCGTCGGCGCGGCCACCGCGCGTGCCATGGTGTCGCAGGTGGTCACCGGCGAGACCATCAGCCTGGCCGGGCTGGTGCAGATCGCCGACGAGACCCAGCGCGTGCGCGACTACAGCCGGCGGCTCGAAACGCAGTCGCGGGAACTGGCCGCCACCGCGCAGGAACTGCGTCAGGCCAACGAGCGGCTCAAGGCGCTGGACAGCCAGAAGGACGACTTCCTCAGCCAGGTCAGCCACGAGGTGCGCACGCCCATGACCTCGATCCGCTCGTTCTCCGAGATCCTGCTGCAGGCACCGGAGCTGGAGCGCGCCCAGTCCGAGCGCTTCCTGCGCATCATCCACGACGAGAGCATCCGCATGACGCGCCTGCTCGACGACATCCTGGAGCTGAGCGTGCTGGAGCGCGGCCACAGCACCTGGTCGCTGCGCCCCATCGACCCCGACCTGGCGCTGGACAACGCGGTGAACATCTGCCGCGGCCTGTCCGGCGCGGCCCGGCTCGAGGTGGTGCGCACGCAGCGCGACAAGGGCGCCTGCGTGATGGCCGACCCGGACCGGCTGAGCCAGGTCTTCATCAACCTGATCTCCAATGCGATCCGCCACAACACCGACCCGCGGCCGCACGTGCGCATCGCCAGCGCGCTGGCCGACGGCCGCTACGAACTGACGGTGCAGGACAACGGCCCCGGCATCGCGCCCGAGGTGCAGCAGCGGCTGTTCGCCCGCTTCTCGCGCGGCGGCGCCGCCCGCCTGCCGGGCATGCAGGGCGCCGGGCTGGGCCTGGCGATCAGCTGGCAGATCGTGCGCCGTCTCGGCGGCACGCTGGAGCTGGTGCCGGGCTCCGGACCGGGCGCCTGCTTCCGCCTGCGGCTGCAGCGCATCGACCCGCCTGCCGGGGCTGCACCGGCACCGGCCGCGCCGAGGGGCGCCCCGGCCGGATGACCGCCGGGCCGCCGGTGTTCAGTGCAGGACGAGGCTGGGCGGCCTTGCCGCTGGCCCGGCCTGGTTCATCGCCAGCGCCGCATCGCCGCCCGCTGCCGCGCCTGGCTCAAGGCCGAGCCGTCCGAGACGCCGCCGTAGTGGGCGGCGAGCGCGGCGACCGTCGGGAAGCGGAACACGTCCAGTGCGTCGGCCGCGATGCCGCAGCGTTCACCGATCCGGCGGCTCAGCTGGATGGCCTTGAGCGAGGTGCCGCCGAGGTCGAAGAAATTGCCGCCACGGGGCACGTCCGCGAGCGACAGCAGCTCGCGCATGGCTGCGGCGATGTCGGATTCGAGCGTCGCCGTGTCCACGGGCGAGCCCGCTCTGCCGGCAGGGGCGCTGGCTGGGGCAGCCTTGACGGCCGCGGCCATCGTGCCGGCCCCGGCGGCTTGCATCAGCGTGGCCGGCACCCCCAGCGCGGTGGCGCCGGCCGGCACATCGGCGAGCACCAGCGTGTTGGCGGCGATGGTGGCTCCGGCGCCGATGCGCAAGTCGGGCAGGATGCTGGCGTTCGAGCCCAAGTACACCCCGTCGTCCAGCACCACGCGGGCGTTGATGACGGCGTTGGGGGCCACCACGCAGCCCTGGCCCAGCCGGGAACCATGGCCCACCACGGCGCCCACCAGCACCACGCTCGACCGCCCTACCGAAGCGGCGGCGCCGATCGTCGCGTGCTCGTAGATGCTGACTTCACCGGCCAGCTGGGTGCCGATCAAGTCGACGCCGGGGTGCACCAAGGAAGCGAAGGGAATGCGAAAGCCTGCGATGCGCTCGCGGGCGCGGGCGCGGCCGGCGGTGGTGCGGGTGACGAGGTTCACCACTTCATCGAGCGCCGGGTCGGCTTCGCGCAGCAGGTCGAACGAGCCGGCCACGCACAGGTCCATGCGGGTGCTGCCGTGCTTGCTGGCATCGTCGTCGAGCAGCACGATGCGACGCCAGCGCCTGCTGGCGCGGTTGACCTGCAAGGCCAGGCGGATGCCCTCGCCGTTGCCCGCACCGCACAGGTAGAGCGTTCTCATCGGGCCGCCTCCCCGTTCAGGCGTTGCCAGGTGGGCTCGATGGGGACCGCTTCGGCTTCCGGCCGCACCCGTTCGGCGGCGCCGGTCATCCAGTCGGTGCACTTGAGGCAGCGCGCCGGCAGCTGGTCGAACCTGCGCTCCAGGTGCAGATCCCGATACCGGCCGAGCTGGGCCCACAGGCTCGAGAGGCTGTCGTGCCAGGCGTTGCCGGCGCCCTCTTCGCACTCGGTGTCGCCGGGACAGCGCGGCACGCGGCCGTCCCAGAACACATGCATCATCGTCACGGCCCAGGGGCAGGGAATGCGCTCGTCATTCGAGATGCCCAGGCCGGTTTCGAACTGGCCGCCCCAGCTGAGCTGGCGGCGCACCTTCACCACGGCGTTGCGCGCCAGCCAGTAGGCCTTGTATTCACCGACTTCGTGGGCGTTGTCATCCATGGCGATGAACTGCACCTGGATGGCCAGCTTCGAGCCGGACTCGTCGCGCCGCTTCAGCAGTCGTTCCACGTTGGCATACACCACGTCGCGATCGGCCTTCACGCGGTACTTCTCGAAGGACGCCTTGGAGAAACCGTCGACGCCGAAGACGATCAGGTGCGCGCCTGAACCGAGGATCGCCTCGTTCAGATCGGCCGTGAGCAGCATGCCGTTGGTGTTGATGTTCATCGACTTCAAGCCGACCGACCGGCCGTAGTCGAGGCACTTCAACAGCAGCTCGGGCTCGAGCAGGGGCTCGCCGCAGAACGAGAACCAGCATTCGGTCCGGGGCGAGATGGCTGCGATCTCGTCGGCACACTTCTGCCACAGCGCGAAGGGCATCGTGCCCTTGGGTCGCTTCATCCAGGGGTGGTGGCACATCGAGCAGGCCAGGTTGCATTCGGCGCAAAGTTCGACAGCGAATTTCCTGGGGAAGGCGAACTTGCCCAAGGTGGCGGCAATATCTTCGAGTTCGACGGCAGCCATCGTGCATCTCCATGAAAGGTGGAACGGGACGCCCCGATGCCGGAGGGAACCCAAGCCACACCCGGCATCACGAATCAGCCTAATGAATGCCCGTGATCTGGTGGGGTCGCGGGAGGCCACGTTCGACCGAGTGCTTGATCTGCGTCATCGGTTCTTCACCAGCGAACCGAACGGCACAAGCCATCCGTGGCCGCACTCCTGCGCGGAGACCACGCCGATGAGTCCTTCGATGAGCTCGGGCGCAAGCCCATCCGTTTCGACGGCGGGAACAGCGCCCGCACCGCTTCGATCCGGACGGCCGCGGCTTGCGCGGCGGACATCCTGTGCGCCTCGAACGAACGCACCCGCATCCAGGTGCCCGCTAGACTGCCCGCCATGAACCCGCGCGCCGTCGTCGACCCGAGCCGCTGCCCGCTGTGCGGCCAGTCCAACCGCTGCGCCAACGAAGTCGAGCGCGCGACCGGGCGGCCGCAGCCGCCCTGCTGGTGCACCCGGGCCGATTTCACGCGCGAGCTGCTGGCGCAAGTGCCGCCGCAGGCCGTCGACAAGGCCTGCATTTGCGCGGCTTGCGCCGCGGCGGCCGCGAGGTAGCGGCCCCCTTGCCATCAAGCCCGCGCCGGCAGCTGGTCCCGCGCGGGGCAGCACTCGCGAATAATGGCCGCATGTGCCAGCTCCTCGGGATGAACTGCAACACCGCCACGGACATCACGTTCAGCTTCAGCGGCTTTGCCCAGCGCGGCGGCCGCACCGACCACCACGCCGATGGCTGGGGCATCGCCTTCTTCGAAGGACGGGGCCTGCGCCACTTCGTCGATCACGAGCCGGCGGCGCAGTCGCCGGTGGCCGGGCTGATCCGCCGCTACCCGATCAAGAGCCGCAACGTCATCGCCCACATCCGCAAGGCGACGCAGGGCGAGGTCGCGCTGGAGAACTGCCACCCGTTCGTGCGCGAACTGTGGGGCCGCTACTGGGTGTTCGCCCACAACGGCGACCTGAAGGACTTCCAGCCGCGGCTGCACGCCAGCTTCCAGCCGGTCGGCAGCACCGACAGCGAGCGGGCCTTCTGCTGGATCCTGCAGGAGCTGTGGAAGTCGCACGCCGGCGTGCCCAGCGTGGCCGAGCTGACCCTCACCCTGCGCGAGCTGGCCCCGCGCATCGCCCGCCACGGTCCGTTCAACTTCCTGCTGTCCAACGGCGAGGCGCTGTGGGCGCACTGCGCGACCAACCTGTTCCACGTCGAGCGCAAGCACCCGTTCACCCATGCGCGGCTGAAGGACGAGGACCTGTCGATCGACTTCGCCCACCACACCACGCCGCAGGACCGGGTGGCGGTGGTGGTCACCGCGCCGCTGACGGTGAACGAGGACTGGCAGCAGATGCAGCCGGGCGAGCTGCGCGTGTTCGTCGACGGCGCCGCGGTGGCTTGAACGTCAGGCGGCCATCGCCGCTTCCAGCGCGTCGATGAACATGGCGGGCACGTCGAAGCCGGCCTGCTGGTGGATCTCCTGGAAGCAGGTCGGGCTGGTGACGTTGATCTCCGTGAGGTAGTCGCCGATCACGTCCAGGCCGACCAGCAGCAGCCCGCGCGCGGCCAGCACCGGCCCCAGCGCCTGGGCGATCTCGCGGTCGCGCGCGGTCAGCGGCTGGGCCACGCCCTTGCCGCCGGCGGCCAGATTGCCGCGCACTTCCGAGCCCTGCGGAATGCGCGCCAGGCTGAAGGGCACCGGCTGGCCGCCGATCACCAGCACGCGCTTGTCGCCCTGCACGATCTCGGGCACGAAGCGCTGCACCATGATCGTCGTGTCCCCGTGACGGTTGAGCGTCTCGGTGATCGAGCCCAGGTTCAGTCCGTCCGGTCCGACCCGGAAGATCCCCATGCCGCCCATGCCGTCCAGCGGCTTGAGGATGATGTCCTGGTGCTCGGCATGGAAGCGCCGCACCTCCTGCGGGTCGCGCGTCACCAGCGTCGGCGCGACGAACCGGGGGAACTCCATCACCGCCAGCTTCTCCGGGTGGTCGCGCAGCGAGCGCGGGCTGTTGAACACGCGCGCGCCCTCGCGCTCGGCCTGCTCCAGCAGGTGGGTGGCGTAGAAGTATTCCGGGTCGAACGGCGGGTCCTTGCGCATCAGCACCGCGTCGAATTCGTTCAGCGCGAGCGTCGGGCTGGCGGTCTCGGCGAACCAGTCCTCGTCCGAGCCGGTCAGGCGGATCTCGCGCACGCTGGCGTGCACCGGGCCGCCGGAGCGCCAGGACAGATGGCGCGGCTCGCAGGCGGCAACGGAATGGCCGCGCCGCTGCGCCTCGCGCATCATGGAAAAGGTGGTGTCCTTGTAGACCTTGAAGGCCTCCAGCGGATCGGCAACGAAAAGCAGCTTCATGGTGTGGGCTCGGCGGTGCGTTCAGGCGCGGGGCGCCGGGATGGCGAGCCCGCGCTGCACCGCGGGGCGGGCGAGGAAGGCGTCAAGTGCGCGCTGCACGTGGGTGAAGGTGCCGAACTCGACCAGCTCGCCGGCGCCATAGAAGCCGACCAGGTTGCGCACCCACGGGAACGTCGCGATATCAGCCACGCTGTAGTCGTCGCCGGCCAGCCAGCGGCTTTCGGCCAGTTGCTTGTCCAGCACGCCGAGCAGGCGGCGCGACTCGGCGACATAGCGGTCGCGCGGACGCTTGTCCTCGTAATCCTTGCCGGCGAACTTGTGGAAGAAGCCGACCTGGCCGAACATCGGCCCGACCCCGCCCATCTGGAACATCAGCCACTGCACCGCCTGCCAGCGCAGCGCCGGATCGCGCGGCAGCAGCTGGCCGGTCTTCTCGGCCACGTACAGCAGGATGGCGCCGGATTCGAACAGCGCGAGCGGCCGGCCGCCGGGCCCGTCGGGATCGAGGATGGCCGGGATCTTGTTGTTCGGGCTGAGCGACAGGAATTCCGGCGAGAGCTGGTCCTGCCGGTCGAAGTCGATCCGGTGCACCTCGTAGGGCAGCCCGGTCTCCTCCAGCACGATGGAGGCCTTGACGCCGTTGGGCGTGGCCAGCGAGTACAGCTGCAGCCGATCCGGGTGCTGCGCCGGCCACTTGCGGGTGATGGGAAATGGGGACAGGTCCGTCGTCATCCCGACACCGTAGCACGGCTTCGGAGCGCCCGCGGCGCGTGGGTTCTCCGGCGGCGTGCCATGGGTTTGCGAGGAGGCGCCGCGCCGCGGCCCTGCCTACACTCGACCGGCAGCGATGGGCTGCGACCCCGATACGACAGGAGTTCGCATGAAGAAGATGTTCCTGATTCCCCTGGCGCTGGCCCTGGGGGCCACGGGCGCGGCCGCCGACACGCTCAAGAAGGTGGCCGACAGCAATCGGATCACGCTCGCCTATCGCGAGGCCTCCGTGCCTTTCAGCTACCTGGCCGGCCCCGAGAAGCCGGTGGGCATGATGGTGGAAATCTCCGAGGCCATCGCCGCCGAGGTCGGCAAGGTCACCAACAAGCCCAACCTCGAGGTGCGCTGGCAGGCCGTGACCTCCGCCAACCGCATCCCGCTGCTGACCAACGGCACGGTGGACCTGGAGTGCGGCTCGACCACCAACAACAGCGCCCGCGGCAAGGACGTGCAGTTCGCCATCAACCACTTCTACACCGGCACGCGCCTGCTGGTGAAGAAGGACAGCGGCATCAAGAACTGGTCCGACCTGGCCGGCAAGACCGTGGCCACCACCACCGGCACCACCAATTTCCAGGTCATGCGCAAGTACAACGCCGACAAGAACCTGAACATGAACATCGTCGCCGCCAAGGACCACGGCGAATCCAAACTGCTGGTGGAATCCGGCCGCGCCGTCGCCTTCGGCATGGACGACATCCTGCTGTACGGGCTCAAGGCCAGCGACCGCAACCCGGCCGACTGGGACGTGGTCGGCGAGGCGCTGCAGGTGGAGCCGTACGCCTGCATGCTGCGCAAGGACGACCCGCAGTTCCACGCGCTCGTCAACCGCGTGATCGGCGGCATGATGAAGGACGGCACCTTCGAGAAGCTGTACGCCAAGTGGTTCACCTCGCCGATCCCGCCGCGGAACGCGAACCTGGGCTTCCCGATGGCGCCCGAGCTGAAGGAGAACCTGAAGGTCCAGAGCGACAAGCCGGCCACCTGAGCGGCGGCGGCGCCATGCAACAAGGGGCGCCACGGTGCCCCTTGTTGCGTTGGTGCCGTCAGATCTCGACCTTGGCGCCGAGCTCCACCACCGCGTTGCTCGGCAGGTTCAGGAACTCGGCCGCCGCGCCGGCGTTGTGGTGCATCTGGGCGAACAGCTTCTCGCGCCAGGGCGCCATGCCGCCGCCCATGGTGGGCACCACCAGGTCGCGCGAGAGGAAGTAGCTGGTGGTCATCGGCTGCAGTTCGCAGCCGCGCCCGCGCATCTGCTCCAGCGCGCGCGGCACGTCGTAGTCGTTCTTGAAGCCGTAGTGGATCACCACCTGCCAGCAGTTGCGGCCCAGCGGCTCGACCTCCAGCCGCTTGCCCATGCCGATCCACGGCACCTCGTGGCTGCGCACGGTGACGAACAGGTTCTGTTCGTGCAGCACCTTGTTGTGCTTGAGGTTGTGCAGCAGCGCGTTGGGCACGGTGCCCGGCTCGGCGGTCATGAACACCGCGGTGCCCTCGACCCGCGTCGGCGGACTGACGAACACCGCCTCCAGGAAGCTGGGCAGGTCGATCGCGTCGGCCCGCAGCTTCTCGTTCATCAGCGCCCGGCCCTCCTTCCAGGTCATCATCAGCGTGAACATCAGCGCGCCGATCAGCACCGGGAACCAGCCGCCGTGCAGCAGCTTGAGCAGGTTGGACGAGAAGAACATCAGGTCCACCGCGAAGAACAGCGAGGTCGCCGCGATGCACAGCGCCAGCGGGTAGCCCCAGGCGTAGCGGATCACGAAGAAGGTCAGCACCGTGGTGATCAGCATGTCGGTGGTCACCGCGATGCCGTAGGCGAAGGCCAGGTTGGTGGAGTTGCGAAAGAGCCCGACCGCCAGCACGATCGCCCCGAACAGCGTCCAGTTCACCACCGGGATGTAGATCTGGCCGGTCTCGCGCACCGAGGTGTGCCGGATCTCCATGCGCGGCAGGTAGCCCAGCTGGATCGCCTGCTTGGTCACCGAGAACGCCGCCGACAGCAGCGCCTGCGAGGCGATCACCGTGGCGGCGGTGGCCAGCAGCACCAGCGGCACCAGTGCCCACGACGGGGCCAGCTTGTAGAACGGGTTGTCGACCGCGCCCGGCGTGTACAGCAGCAGCGCACCCTGGCCGAAATAGTTCAGCACCAACGCCGGCATCACCAGCCCGAACCAGGCCAGCCGGATCGGCTTCTTGCCGAAGTGCCCCATGTCGGCGTACAGCGCCTCGGTGCCGGTGACGGCCAGCACCAGCGCGCCGAGCAGCACGAAGCTGGTGCCGGGCTGCTGCAGCACGAAGCGTAGCGCATGGTGCGGGCTGACCGCGCCCAGCACCTCCGGATGGGCGGCGATGTGCGGGATGCCCAGCGCCGCGATCGACAGGAACCACACCGTGCAGACCGGCCCGAACAGCCGGCCGATGCCGCCGGTGCCGCTCTTCTGCAGCCAGAACAGGATGAAGATGATCACCAGCGCCGCCGGCACCACGTAGGGCGTGAGGGCCGGCGACAGCAGCTCCACGCCCTCCACCGCCGACAGCACCGAGATCGCCGGGGTGATCACGCCGTCGCCGTAGAAGATGGCGGTGCCGAAGATGCCGACCACCAGCAGCGCGCCGCGCAGCCGCGGGCGCTCGTTCATCGCGGTGGTGGCCAGCGCCAGCATGGCGATCAGGCCGCCTTCGCCGTTGTTGTCGGCGCGCAGGATCAGGCCGACGTACTTGACCGAGACGACGATCGTCACGGTCCAGAAGACCAGCGACAGGATGCCGTAGACGTTGTCCGGGGTGAGCGCGACCAGGCCGGAGTTGAACACCACCTTGAGCGCATACAGCACGCTGGTGCCGATGTCGCCATAAACGATGCCGATGGCGCCCAGGGTCAGCGCCGCTAGCGAGGATTTGGTGCTTGGCACGAAGGCCCCCGTCTTGGCGCCGGCAAAGGCGCGGGGTTCCGTTAGTCGAAAAGCCCGCTATTGTGCGCCCGCGCCCCGGCTTGCGCAGCGGCCATGTTGCAGCGCAACAACTCGCGCCGCCCCGTCAGTCGTAGGTCTCCGCCTCGGGGTCGGTGGCTTCCAGTTCGTAGCTGGCGGCCAGCATCGCCAGCCGGCCGATCACCCCGTACATGTAGAAGCGGTTGGGTGCGCTGGCGCCGGGCTTTTCCCCCAGTTGCGGCAAGCGCGTGCTTTCGGCGAACGCCAGGGGTACGAAGCCGGCCCCGGGTGCGTTCAGGTTCTCGTCGATGCCGCGCTCGGGGTGCACGCGGTAGAAGCCGCCGACCACGTAGCGGTCCATCAGGTAGACGACGGGCTCGGCCACCGCGTCCTGGATGCGCTCGTAGGTCTGCACGCCCTCCTGGATGATCACGTCCTTGATCGGCTGGCCATCCTTGATGACGCCCATCTTGTTCTTGGTGCGCCGGTTGAGCTGTTCCAGGTCCTTGACGTCCCGCACGGTCATGATGCCCATGCCGTAGGTCCCGTTGTCGGCCTTGACCACCACGAACGGCTTCTCGTTGATGCCGTATTCCTTGTACTTGCGGCGGATGCGGGTCAGCAGCGCGTCGACGTTGGTGGTCAGGCAGTCCATGCCCGTGCCTTCGGCGAAATTGATCTCGCCGCAGCGGTTGAACATCGGGTTCACCAGCCAGGGGTCGATGCCCAGCATCTTGCCGAAGCGCTTGGCCACCTCCTCGTAGCTCTGGAAATGCCGGCTCTTGCGCCGCACCGACCAGCCGGCGTGCAGCGGCGGCAGCAGGTACTGCTCGTGCAGGTCCTCCAGGATGCCGGGCGCGCCGGCCGAGAGGTCGTTGTTGAGCAGGATGGTGCAGGGGTCGAAGTCCTTCAGCCCCAGGCGCCGCTTGCTGCGCACCACCGGCTCCAGCAGGATCGACTCGCCGGTGGGCAGGCGCACCGTGGTCGGCTCCTTGATGTCCGGGTTGATCGAGCCGATGCGCACGTTCAGCCCGGCCATGTGGAAGATGCGCTTCAACTGAAGCACGTTGGCCAGGTAGAAGCTGTTGCGCGAGTGGTTCTCCGGGATCACCAGCAGGTTCCTGGCTTCCGGGCAGATCTTCTCGATCGCCGCCATTGCCGCCTGCACCGCCAGCGGCAGCATCTCGGGCGTCAGGTTGTTCCAGCCGCCGGGAAACAGGTTGGTGTCCACCGGCGCCAGCTTGAAGCCGGCGTTGCGCAGGTCCACCGAGGTGTAGAACGGCGGCGTGTGCTCCATCCACTCGAGCCGGAACCAGCGCTCGATGGCGGGCGTCGACTCCAGGACGCGCTGCTCGAGCTCGTTGATCGGGCCGGTCAGGGCGGTGATGAGGTGGGGGACCATGGGGCTTGCCGCCGGCGGGCGACGGAAATATTCGACAGGATTCTAGGGATTTGAGGCCGTCGCAACGGCTTGCAAGGGCAGCTCGGCCGTGGCGGCGCGGCCACCCTCAGGTGCGGACTTCGCCCTGGCCCAGCACGACCCATTTCAGGGAGGTGAGCCCTTCGATGCCGACCGGACCACGGGCATGGAACTTGTCGGTGCTGATGCCGATCTCCGCGCCCAGGCCGTACTCGAAGCCGTCGGCGAAGCGGGTGCTCGCATTGACCATCACGCTGGCCGAATCGACCTCGCGCAGGAAGCGCTGCGCATGCACGTGGTCGCGCGTGACGATGGCGTCGGTGTGGTGGCTGCCGTAGCGGTTGATGTGGGCGATCGCCTCGTCCAGTCCGGCCACCACCTTGACGCTGATGATGGGCGCCAGGTACTCCTCGGACCAGTCCTGCTCGGTCGCGTCCTTGAGCAGCTCGCCCGGCGCGGCGGCCGCCAGGATGGCCCGGGCCTCGCCGTCGCAGCGCATCTCCACGCCCTTGGCCGCGAGCACCGCACCGATCTTCGGCAGGAATCCGGCGGCCACCCCGCGCGCCACCAGCAGCCCCTCGCTGGCGTTGCAGGGGCTGTACTTCTGGGTCTTGGCGTTGTCCACCAGCTTCACCGCCATCTCGAGGTCGCAGGGATCGTCGACGTAGGTGTGGCAGTTGCCGTCCAGGTGCTTGATCACCGGCACCTTGGCGTCGCGGCTGATGCGCTCGATCAGGCCCTTGCCGCCGCGCGGGATGATCACGTCCACGTACTGCGGCATGGCGATCAGCTGGCCGACCGCCTCGCGGTCGGTGGTCTGCACCAGCTGCACCGCGTCCTCGGGCAGGCCGGCTTCGGCCAGCGCCTCGCGCACCAACCGCGCCAGCGCCTTGTTGGACTCGATCGCCTCCGAGCCGCCGCGCAGGATGCAGGCGTTGCCGCTCTTGATCGACAGGCTGGCCGCCTCCACCGTCACGTTGGGGCGGCTTTCGAACACCATGCCGAACACGCCGATCGGCACCCGCATGCGGCCGACCCGGATGCCGCTGGGCTGCTCGGCCAGGCCGCTGACCTCGCCGATGATGTCGGACATCGCGGCCAGCTGCTCGCAGCCTTCGGCCAGCGTCTCGACGATCTTCGGCGTGAGCTTGAGCCGGTCCACCATGGGGGCGGCCAGGCCGCCCGCCTCGGCCCGCTCGATGTCCTTGCGGTTGTCGATCGCCAGGGCGTCGACCGCCCCCCGCAGCCTGCGCGCCAGCGCGCGCAGGGCCGCATTGCGGGCTGCCGCCGATGCCGCCGACATGCGGGTGCTGGCCTGCCGGGCCTGCAGGCCCAGCGTCTGCATGTATTCGGCGACGTTCAGCGCATTCATGGGCCCGAATTATCCCCCCTGCGTCGCAGGGGGCGCCGCCGCGAGGGCTCAGGCGCGGCTGCGCGGGGACGCCGCCGGTGCGCAGGCCCGGCACAGCTCGCCGGCCAGCCGGTGCAGCGCCTGCCAGCCATCGGCCGGCCAGCCCGGCGCCTTCAGGCCCTTGACGATGCCGTCCACCACGTGGGCGGCCTGCAGCAGGTTGTCCAGCGTCACGGCGGGCAGGCGCGGCAGCACCCGCTCGAACAGCCGCTCCTTCAGCCCCCAGACCCGCTGCTCGCGCAGCGCCAGCGGCAGCGGCCGGCCGGCGGCGATGGCGTCCTTGACCCGCTTGAGCGCGCGGATGTCCTCGGCCAGCGTGTAGTGCACCAGCACCTCGGCCTCGCCCTCGGCCTGCAAGCCGTCCAGCATGCGCTGCACGCGCGCCATCTGGCCGGCCAGCACCGCCTCGGACAGCTTGAACACGTCGTAGCGCGCCACGTTCAGCACCGCCGCCTCGACCTGCTCGAACCCCAGCTCGCCGGCCGGGTACAGCAGGCCCAGCTTCTGGATTTCCTGGTGCGCCGCCAGCAGGTTGCCCTCCACCCGGTCGGCGAAGAACTGCAGCGTGCGCTGGCCCTCTTCGCCGGCGGCCACCCGCTGGCCCTGGCGCGCCAGCCGCTGGGCGATCCAGGGCGGCAGCGCGGCGCGCTCGACCGGATCGAGCTGCACCGTGACGCCGTGGCTGTCGAGCGCGGCGAACCAGGCGCCGTTGCGCGTCAGGCGGTCCAGCCGGGGCAGCAGCACCAGCGTCAGGGTGCTGTCGTTGCCGGGCGCGGCCTCGGCCAGTTGCTGCAGGGCCGCGCTGCCGTCCTTGCCCGGCTTGCCGGAGGGAATGCGCACTTCCAGGATCTGCCGCTCGGCGAACAGGCTGAGCGAACCACCGGCGGCCAGCACGCTGCTCCAGTCGAAATGGGCGCCGGCCACGGTGTGGACGCTGCGCTCGGCATAGCCCTGGGCGCGCGCCGCCTCGCGGATCGCGTCGGCCGCTTCCTGCACCAGCAGCGGCTCGTCGCCGTGCAGCGTGTACAGGGGCTTGAGCCCCTTGCCCAGGTGGGCGGCGAGCTGGGCGGCGGCAACTTGCATCGATGCAAGTTTAGGCGCTGTGGCTGGCCGTCCGCACCGCCGCCAGCGCGACGTCCCGGAACACGCCGACCGCCCTGTCGATCAGCGCCGGCGTGATGGTCAGCGGCGGCGCGAAGCGGTTCACGGTCTCGTGCGTCTCCTTGGACAGCACGCCGCGCCGCGCCAGCTGCTCGACCAGGCGGCGCGCCGAGCCGTGGGCCGGGTCAATGTCCACGCCGGCCCACAGCCCGCGCCCGCGCACCGCGCGGATCAGCGGCCGGGCGGCGCCCTGCACCTCGTGCAGCCGCTCCAGCAGGTACGGGCCCCGTTCGGCGGCGCGCTCGACCAGCCGTTCCTCGTGCAGCACGCACAGGCCCTCCAGCGCGACCGCCGCCGCCAGCGCATTGCCGCCGAAGGTGGAGCCATGGCTGCCCGGGTCGAACACGTCCATCACCGCGGCGTCGGCCAGGAAGGCGCTGACCGGCAGCAGGCCGCCGCCCAGCGCCTTGCCCAGCACCAGCGCGTCGGGCCGGATGCCCTCGTGCTCGAAGGCGAACCAGCGCCCGGTGCGGCCCAGCCCCGCCTGCACCTCGTCGGCGATCAGCAGCACGCGCTCTCGCGTGCACCAGTCGCGCAGCTCGCGGAAGAATCCGGGCGGCGGCAGGATCACCCCGGCTTCGCCCTGGATGGTCTCGATCAGCACGGCGCAGGTGTGCGGGCCCGCGGCGGCCCGCAGGCTGGCCATGTCACCGAAATCGAAGGCGCGAAAGCCGGGCGCGAAGGGGCCGAAGCCGGCCTTGTACTCCGGCTCGCTGGAGAAGCCGACGATGGTGCTGGTGCGGCCGTGGAAGTTGCCGCGCGCCACCAGGATTTCGGCCTGCCCGTCGGGGATGCCCTTGACGCGATAGCCCCAGCGTCGGGCGCACTTGATGGCGGTTTCCACCGCCTCGGCGCCGGTGTTCATCGGCAAGGCGCGGTCGAAGCCGGCCAGCGAGCACAGCCGCGCCAGGAACGGGCCGAGCGTGTCGCCGTAGTAGGCACGCGAGGTGACGGCGACCCGCTCAAGCTGGCGACGGGCAGCGGCCACCAGCCGCGGGTGCAGGTGGCCATGGCTGACCGCCGAGTACGCACCCATCATGTCGATGTACTCGCGCCCTTCCACGTCCCACACCAGGCAGTCCAGCGCCCGGTGCACCACCACCGGCAGCGGCTGGTAGTTGCGCGCACCGTACCGCGCCTCGAGGGCGACGTAGTCGCCGCTGCCGGGTGCTGGCTGGCTGTCCATCGCGGCTCTCCCTGGGGCCCAAAGCCTCGCTGAGCCACTGTAGGCGGCGGGCGGCGGCGCCGGCGTCGGAGAAGGCCGCGTCTGCGCGGGCCTGTCGCAGGGACGGCAGGCGGCCGTGGGCTACAGGCTCTTGACCGCGGCCAGCCGCCGCATCAGCTGCTGCACCAAATCGTTCTGCATGTCGCGGTACAGCAGGCCTTCCTCGGCCTCCTTGGCCAGCACCGCAGACTCGTTGAAGCTGACGTCGCGCTCCTGCACCAGCTCGGTGTCGGGGATCAGCTCGCGGCCCTGCGGCGTGCGCAGGCGGAACTTGAACCGGGTGCGCAACTGGAACTCGCGCACCTGGCCGGTGGCGTTCAGGCCCACCACCACCTTCTCGCGTTGCTCGGCCAGGATGTCGAGCACCACCTGGGCCTGGCTGGGCGCCTCGCCCGCCGCCAGCACCCGCACGCCGCCGCTGCCGGACAGGGTGCGGCGCAGCTGGGCGGCCACGCCGGAGGTCGACCCCGGGATGGCGATGGAGTCGAATGCGAAATCGGGCGCCTCGCGCAGGCGGAAGCCGCACCCTGACAGGCCCAGCACCCCGGCAGCCAGCAACAGGCGGCGCTGCATCAGACCACCACGTTGACCAGGCGGCCGGGCACCACCACCACCTTCTTCGGGGTGGCGCCGGCGCCGAACTTGGCGAACGCCTCGCTGGCCAGCGCCAGCCGCTCGATCTCGTCCTTGCCGGCGCCGGCCGGCACCGACAGCGAGCCGCGGTGCTTGCCATTGACCTGCAGCACCAGTTCGACCTCGTCCTGCTGCAGCGCCTGCTCGTCCACGCGCGGCCAGGGCGCGTCCAGCAGGTCGCCGTGCAGCGCGGTGTAGCCCAGGGCCTCCCACAGGCCATGGGTCAAATGCGGCGTGGCCGGGTACAGCACGCGCAGCAGGATGCCGAAGCCCTCGGCCTGGACCGCGCCGGCGCCCGGCTCGGCCGTGGCACGGAAATCCTCCAGCGCGTTGAGGATCTTCATCGCGCCCGACACCACGGTGTTGTATTGCATGCGGACGTAGTCGTAGTCCACCTGCTTGAGCACGGTGTGCACCTCGTGCCGCAGCGCCCGGGCCGCCTTGCCGAACCCGGCGGCGGCACCCAGCTCCTTCAGGTGGCCGGCAACGGCGCCGGCCGCGTGCAGCTTGTGGCCGAACTGCCAGACCCGGCGCAGGAAGCGGTGGCTGCCTTCCAGTGCCGCATCGTTCCATTCCAGCGTCGCTTCCGGTGGCGCGGTGAACATGGTGTACAGGCGAGCGGTGTCGGCGCCGTACTTCTCGATCAGGTCCTGCGGGTCGACGCCGTTGTTCTTGGACTTGGACATCGTCGTCCAGCCCTCGTAGGTCACCGGCTGGCCGTCGGCCTTCGAGGTGGCCGAGACGACCTTGTTGTGCTCGTCGCGCACGATGTCCAGGTCGTGCGCCCAGAAGTACTGCTTGCCGGTGACGGTGCGCGAGAAGGCCTCGTTGAGCACCATGCCCTGGGTCAGCAGCTTGGTGAACGGCTCGTCGATCTTCACCAGCCCGAGGTCGCGCATCACCTTGGTCCAGAACCGCGCATACAGCAGGTGCAGGATGGCGTGCTCGATGCCGCCGATGTACTGGTCCATCGGCATCCAGTACTGCGTGCCGCCGGCCACCATCGCCTGGTCGTTGGTCGGGTCGCAGTAGCGCATGAAGTACCAGGACGAGTCCACGAAGGTGTCCATGGTGTCGGTCTCGCGCCGCGCCGGCTTGCCGCACACCGGGCACTGGCAGCGCAGGAAGTCCTCGCGCTTGTTCAGCGGGTTGCCGCTGCCGTCGGGCACGCAGTCCTGCGGCAGCACCACCGGCAGGTCCTGCTCGGGCACCGGCACCGCGCCGTGCTCGTCGCAGTGGATGATGGGGATGGGCGTGCCCCAGTAGCGCTGGCGGCTGACGCCCCAGTCGCGCAGGCGCCAGGTGGTCTTCTTCTCGCCCAGCCCCTGCTGCTGCAGCGCGTGCGCCACCGCATCGACCGCCTGCTGGTAGCCGTAGCCGCTGAAGTTGTCGGAGTTGACCGTCACGCCCTGCGCCTTGTCGGCGTACCAGTCCTGCCAGCGGTGGTAGTCGTAGGTCTCGCCGTCGACATGCACCACCTGCAGGATCGGCAGGCCGTACTTCAGGGCGAAGGCGAAGTCGCGCTCGTCATGGCCGGGCACGCCCATCACGGCGCCGTCGCCGTAGCCCATCAGCACATAGTTGCCCACCCACACGTCGACCGGATTGCCGGTGAGCGGGTGCGTGACCTGCAGCCCGGTGGGCATGCCTTCCTTGTCCCGCAGGGCCAGCTCGGCCTCGGTGGTGCCGCCCTTCTTGCAGTCCTCGATGAAGGCGGCCAGCTTGGGGTTGCCGCGGGCGGCGTGCGCCGCCAGCGGATGCTCGGGCGCCACCGCGCAGAAGGTCACGCCCATGATGGTGTCGGCGCGCGTGGTGAACACGTACATGCGGCCGTCGCCGATCAGCTGGCCGTCGTCGCCGCGGATGTCGTGTGGGAAGGCAAAGCGCACGCCTTCGCTCTTCCCGATCCAGTTCTCCTGCATCAGCTTGACGCGCTCGGGCCAGCCCGGCAGCTTGTGCTGCACGTGGTCCAGCAGCTCGGCGGCGTAGTCGGTGATTTTCAGGTAGTAGCCGGGAATCTCGCGCTTTTCCACCACCGCGCCGGTGCGCCAGCCCTTGCCGTCGATCACCTGCTCGTTGGCCAGCACGGTCTGGTCGACCGGGTCCCAGTTCACCACCTGCGTCTTGCGGTAGGCGATGCCCTTTTCCAGCATCTTCAGGAACAGCCACTGGTTCCACTTGTAGTAGGACGGGTCGCAGGTGGCGACCTCGCGCGACCAGTCGATCGCCAGTCCCATGGCCTGCATCTGGCCCTTCATGTAGGCGATGTTCTCGTAGGTCCACTTGGCCGGCGGCACCCCGTTCTTCAGCGCCGCGTTCTCGGCCGGCAGGCCGAAGGCGTCCCAGCCCATGGGCATGAGCACGTTGTAGCCGTTCATGCGCAGGTACCGGGTCAACATGTCGTTGATCGTGTAGTTGCGCACGTGCCCCATGTGCAGCTTGCCGCTGGGGTAGGGCAGCATCGAGCAGGCGTAGAACTTCTTCTTGCGCGCGTCCTCGACCACGCGGTAGGCGTCGCGCGCGGTCCAGTGCGCCTGCGCTGTCTGTTCGACTTCGCGATGGTTGTACTTGTCTTGCATAGCGCGGAATTCTAGGTGGCGGGGCTCAGCCTCAGCGCGGCTCGGCGACGAAGCCGATGCGGTTCAGGCCGGCCTTCTGGGCCGCGCCCATCACCTCCACCACCGTGCCGTACGGCACGGTGCGGTCGGCCCGCAGCTGCACCTCGGTGTCGCGGCTGCGGCCGGCGGCCCGGGCCAGGCCCTGGGCGAGTTGCTCGGCGCTGACCGGCTTGTCGTCCAGGAACAGGTGGCCCTGCGGGGCGATGCCCACCGTGACGAAGCGCGGCGCATCGGTGGGCTGCGCGGCCTCGGCCTGCGGCAGGTCCAACCGCAGCGAGCTGGCCATCAGCGGCGCGGTGATGATCAGGATGACCACCAGCACCAGCATCACGTCGACCAGGGGCGTGACATTGATATCGCTGATGGGTCGCGGCGCTTCGCTGCGCTCGAGGCGGCCGAAGGCCATCTCAGGGCTCCTGCGGCGCCGGCTGGGCCGCCAGTTCGCGCAGGTCGCGCGCGAAGCCCTCCAGGTCGGCCTCGATGCGGCCGATGCGGCGGCCGAAGACGTTGTAGCCCAGCACGGCTGGAATGGCGACCGCCAGCCCGGCGGCCGTCATGATCAACGCCTCGCCCACCGGGCCGGCGACCTTGTCGACGCTGATCTGGCCGGCGTTGGCGATCCCGGTGAGCGCGTGGTAGATGCCCCAGACCGTGCCCAGCAGGCCGACGAACGGCGCGGTCGAACCCACCGAGGCCAGCAGCACCTGGCCGAACTGCAGCTTGTCGACCACCGCATGCAGCGCATCGCGCAGGCCGCGGGTGAGCTGCTGCGCCCGATCGCCGGCAGCCGCCAGCGAACCGGGCGCCTGGGCGGCGGTCGAGGCGATCAGCGGCAGCACCAGCCCCTCGCGGTCGAACGCGCTGACGCGCTGCTGCGCCTCGGCCAGCGACGGCGCCTGCCAGAAGGCGGCGGTGGCGCGGGCCACGTCGGCGCCGGCGCGGCGCAGCAGCCAGCCTTTCCAGAGGATGACGACCCAGCTGGCCACCGACATCAGCAGCAGCAGCAGCGCGACGGCGCGGCCGATCGCATCGGTCTGGCCCAACAGCTCCGCAATGCCCATAGCTCCCCTCCCGAAGGTGCGCGCCGGCGGCGCGCGCCTTACCTCAGGCCCAGCACGTCGAACATGTCGTACAGGCCGTTGCGCCGGCCGGCCAGGAAGCGCACCGCCCGCAGGCTGCCCTGCGCGTAGGTGGCGCGGCTGGACGACTTGTGCGTGACCTCGATGCGCTCGCCGGTGCCGGCGAACAGCACGGTGTGGTCGCCCACGATGTCGCCGCCGCGGATGGTCGAAAAGCCGATGGTGGACGGGTCGCGCTCGCCGGTGACGCCTTCGCGGGCGTACACGGCGCAGTCCTTCAGGTCGCGGCCCAGCGCCGCGGCGATCACCTCGCCCATCTTCAGCGCGGTGCCGGAAGGGGCGTCGACCTTGTGCCGGTGGTGGGCCTCGATGATCTCGATGTCGTAGCCGGTGGACAGCGCCTTGGCGGCCATCTCCAGCAGCTTGAGCGTGACGTTCACGCCCACGCTCATGTTGGGCGCCATCACGATCGCGATGTCGCGCGCATGCTCGGCGATCTGCTGCTTCTGCGCCTCGGAAAAACCGGTGGTCCCGATCACCGCCTGCACGCCCAGCTCGCGGCAGGCGGCCAGGTGCGCCATGGTGCCCTCGGGCCGGGTGAAGTCGATCAGGACCCTGGCGCGCGCCAGGCCGGCGCGCACGTCCGACACCACCGGCACGCCGCTGGCGACGCCGAGAAAGGCCGCCGCGTCATTGCCGATGGCCGGGCTGGAAGGCAGGTCGGTGGCGCCCGCAAGCTGGCAGTCGCCCGAGGCGCGGATCGCCTCGATCAGCATCTGGCCCATGCGGCCGGTGGCGCCGGCCACGGCGACGGGGTGCGGGGTTGCGCCGGTGGTGGCCATGCGGCTTCAGCGCCCGGCGGGCTCGAGGGGGGGATAGACGGCAGGCGCCGCCCCGGCGGCCGCCGGCGGCTGGGCCGGCGCGGCCGGCTTGCCGGCGGCGCGCTGCAACTGCTCGGGACTGGCTTCCAGCACCGGGGTGCGCGCTTCCTTCGGCTTGGCGCCGATCGAGGCGACGAACTCGGCCTCGCTGGGCATCGGGTCGCCCTCGAAGCGGTCCAGCGCGTCGCCCTTGAAGTACAGCGTCAGGCGGCGCGGCGGCTCGTCCACGCCCTGGCGCCGCAAGGTGAAGACGTAGTCCCAGCGGTCCTCGTGGAACAGGCTGCTGACCAGCGGCGTGCCGAGCAGCTCGCGCACCTGCTGGCGGCCCAGGCCGGGCTTGAGCAGCTCGACCTGCTCCTTCGACACGAAGTTGCCCTGCACCACCTCGACCTTGTACGGCGTGACGGCGCCGGCGATGCGCTGGCTGACGCCGTCGACGGTGCCGCAGGCGGCCAGCGCCGCACAGGTCACGAGCACCAGGCTGGGGCGAAGAAGGCTATTGCGCAGCGAAGCCATGGTTCCGAGGGGCAGGGGCTATGATCGAACGATGATTGTAGCGGGAGCCCCTGCGCGGCCCCGCCGCGCGCCATCCATGTCGAATATCGAGGAACTGAAAAACACCGGCCTGAAAGCGACGTTGCCACGACTGAAGATCCTGGAGGTCTTCCAGCGCGGTTCGCAGCGCCACATGACGGCCGAGGACGTGTTCCGGGTGCTGCTGGAGGACCGCTCGGACATCGGCCTGGCCACGGTCTACCGGGTGCTCACGCAGTTCGAGCAGGCCGGCATCCTCTCGCGCAGCCATTTCGAAAGCGGCAAGGCGGTCTACGAGCTCAACGAGGGCACGCACCACGACCACCTGGTCTGCCTGGATTGCGGCCGGGTCGAGGAGTTCTACGACGCCGAGATCGAGAAGCGCCAGAACGCGGTGGCCAAGGCCAAGGGCTTCCACATCGAGGATCACGCGCTGAGCCTGTATGCGCGTTGCACCAAGGCCGATTGCCCGCACCGGCTCAAGCCCCGGAGCTAGCCGTCCCTTTCCATCGCGCGCCGGTGGCGCTCGATGAATTCCTGGTAGGTATCGACGCCACGCAGCTGCAGGATGGTGTTGCGCACCGCCGCTTCCACCAGCACGGCGATGTTGCGGCCGGCCACCACCTGGATCACCGCCTTGCGCACCGGCACGCCCAGCACGTCCTGCACCAGCGGCTCGTAGGGCAGGCGCTCGTAGTCGCGCTCCAGCGTCTCGCGCCGCACCAGGTGCACGATCAGGCGCAGGCGCATCTTGCGGCGCACCGCCGTCTCGCCGAAGATGGCGCGGATGTCCAGCAGGCCGATGCCGCGCACCTCCAGCAGGTTCTGCAGCAGCTCGGGGCAGCGGCCCTCGATGGTGGTCTGGTTGACCCGGTACAGGTCGACCGCGTCGTCGGCCACCAGGCCGTTGCCGCGCGTGATCAGCTCCAGCCCCAGCTCGCTCTTGCCCAGCCCGCTCTCGCCGGTGATCAGCACGCCCAGGCCCAGGATGTCCATGAACACGCCGTGCATGGTGGTGCGCTCGGCGAAGTGGCGCGACAGGTAGGCGCGCAGCACGTCGATCACGAAGGCCGAGGCCTCGCGCGTGGCGAACATCGGGATCTGGGCGCGCTCGCACATCTGCAGCAGCGCCTCGGGCGGCGACTGGCCGTCGGTGAGCACCAGCACCGGCGGCTCCAGCGTCACGATGCGGGCGATGCGGCGGGCGCAGTCTTCCTCGGTGTTGTTGGTGAGGTAGGCGATCTCGCGCTCGCCCAGGATCTGCACCCGGTAGGGATGGATGTAGTTCAGGTAGCCGACCAGGTCGGCGCCGGAGCGGGCGGCGCGCACCGCCACCTCGTCGAAGCGCCGCTCGGAGGCGCCCAGCCCGGCGATCCACTCCCACTTGAGCTGCGCGCGATGGTCCTCGAACAGGACATCGGCGCTGACGACGGTGGGCTTCACGCGCGGGCCGCCGCGATCAGGCTGGCTGGGCCGACTGCCAGTTGGCGATCAGGCCGTGCAGCTCGGCGGCCGTGCCGCTGGCCTTGATCCTCTCGCGCAGCGGCGCGTCCGACAGCAACTCGGCGATCTCGGACAGGATCTCCAGGTGCTTCTGGGTGGCCGCTTCGGGCACCAGCAGGAAGATCAGCAGGCTGACCGGCAGCTCGTCGGGGGCGTCGAAGCCGATCGGGTGGGCCAGCTGGAACAGCGCCGCCATCGGCGCCTTCAGGCCCTTGATGCGGCCATGCGGGATCGCCACGCCATGGCCGAGGCCGGTCGAGCCCAGGCGTTCGCGGGCGAACAGGCTGTCGGTGATGAGCGCGCGCGACAGGCCGTGCAGGTTCTCGAACAGAAGGCCGGCTTCCTCGAATGCACGCTTCTTGCTGGTCGCATCGACGCCCACGAGAACCTGGGCGGCGGGCAGGATGGCTGCGAGGCGGTTCATGGTCGGGATGGCGATTATGCACCCCGTGTCCGGCGCACCGAGGCGGTGCGCGAGCGGCGGGCGGCGGGCCAAAACAACGGTTCCGGCAAGGCCCAAGAACAAAGGGCCCGCAAGGGCCCTCGTCCGGTATGGCGGGTTCGGCGCCCGGCCTACATCACGCGCTTGGCGGCGGAGTGGTGCGCCTGCAGGCGGGTCTTGTGGCGGCCGACCTGGCGATCGAGCTTGTCGACCAGCTGGTCCAGCGCCGCGTACAGGTCCTCGTGGGCGCTCTCGGCGAACATGTCGTTGCCCTTGACGTGAATGCGGCACTCGGCGCGCTGCCTTCGTTCCTTTTCCTTTTGCTTCTCGATGGTGAGGAGAACCTTGATGTCCACCACCTGGTCGAAGTGGCGGGTGATGCGATCGAGCTTGGTGGTCACGTAGTTGCGCAGGGCGGGGGTGACTTCGAGGTGGTGACCGCTGATCGTCAAGTTCATGCTGGAGCCTCCTGGTTCGCTCGGTGGGAGGGCCGGCCACGATACCCGGCAGGCCCAGGAAAAAAGATCGAAGCGCTTGCGAACCACTATGCCCGCCACCCCCCTGAAAAGCAATTGCCGTGGGTCAATCGGACACAAAAAAGGCGGCCCGCAAGCCGCCTCTTGTTTGCTGCGCGCAGCGCGCGCTCACTGCCAGCGCCAACGCGTGTCGCGGTCGATGTAACGGGCCCAGCCCGTGCCGCCGAAGCTCGGATGCGCCTGGGCCCCGGGCCGGCGCTCCAGGTTGGCGTGCTCGATGCCTTCGCGCTGCGGCTTGTCGCGCGGCAGCTCGGTGAACTTGTTGGGGGACTTCGATTCGGTCAACATGCCGGGGCTCCTTGTGCGGGAGGTGTGTGGACGCTCAACTGCCGCTGTCGTTGCGGGGAGTGGGCTTGCCGCCTTCCGGCGCCGCCGGCCGGCGGGCCTGCGGACTGAGGAAGGGCCAGGGGTGTCCGGGGCGGACCCGCCGCGCCGGCTGCGCCATCGCCTTGTCGTCGCCGGCGGGGCGCCAGCCGGTGCGGCTGGCGTTGGGGTCGTTGGCTAGCTGGATCATGGGCATGTCTCCGGGGTCCACCGGGTCCACCCGATGGGATGCATCCACTCTAGGGAGGCGACCTCATCGGGTCTGTCGGACGGGTCGGCCCGCGGCTGTAGGACGGGTCCTGCTGCCGAGCCACGGCGTTGGACGGCAGGCCCGCCGCGGCGCCAGCCGCAGAATCGCCGCCATGCCGCACCGGATCCGCGACACCGGCGTGCGTGCGACCCGACTGCCCCGCAGTCCGCGCGTGCTCCTGCTGGTCGACTTCATCGCCCCGCTGGACTTTCCCGGCGCCGGGCAACTGGCGGCGCGCGCCGTGGCCGCGGCGCGCGCGACGGCCGCGCTGAAGCGACGCCTGCGCGACGAGGGCGTGGCCTGCGTCTATGCCAACGACAACTACGGCGTGTGGCAGTCGGACTTCCACAGCCAGGTCTCCAGCTGCCTGGGCCTGGACGGGGCGCCGGCCGAGATCGCCCGCCTGCTGTACCCGCAGGCCGACGACATCACCATCCTCAAGCCGCGGCACTCGGCCTTCTACGGCTCCCCGCTGGAGATCCTGCTGGCCGAAATGGACACCAGCGAACTGGTGATCTGCGGCATGGCCGCCGACATGTGCGTGCAGATGACCGCCGCCGACGCCTTCCTGCGCCAGTACCGCACCTGGGTGCCCTCCGACTGCACCGCCGCCGAGACCGAAGAAGCCAAGGCCGGCGCGCTGGCCTACATGGCATCGGTGCTCAAGTGCGACGTGCAGCCTGCCGACGGGACTGCGCCGCCGCGCGCGCCAAGACCCTGAGCCCGCGCGCCCGCCGGCGCTGCTCTACCATGCAGCGCGAGGAGCGGGAGAAAGCGGCGCATGAGCCAGGGGACCATCATCCATGCCGGCCCGGACAGGCCGGACCGGCCGCTGCATGCGCTGGTGCTGATGGGCGGCGGGGCCCGCACCGCCTACCAGGCCGGGGTGCTGCAGGCCATCGCGTCGATGCTGCGGCTGCAGCCGCAGGCCGCTGCCTTCCCGTTCCAGGTGCTGGTGGGCACTTCGGCCGGGGCGCTCAACGTCGCCTACCTCGCCAGCACCGCCACGCAGGGCCTGGACGCCTTCGATGCGCTGTCGGCGTTCTGGGCCCGGCTGCGCAGCGCCGACGTCTATGACCTGCAGGTGCCGGCCTGGGTGCGCTTCAGCCGGCTGGTCACCGCCGTGCGCCTGTGGGGCCGGGCCCGGCGCGCCGGCGCCATCCTCGACACCATGCCGCTGGTGGACAGCCTGCACCGGGCGATCTCGCTGGCCGGCATCGAGGATTCGCTGGCCGCCGGCGCGATCGAAGCGGTGGCGGTCACCGCCTCCAGCTACACCAGCGGCGTGCACTGGACCTTCTGCCACACCGCCGCGGACGCCCGGCGCCCCGCCTGGGACCGGCCCGGCCGGCGTGCCGAATTCCAGCCGCTGACCATCGAGCACCTGATGGCGTCCAGCGCCATCCCGTTCCTGTTTCCGTCCACCCCGCTGTGGGTGGACGGCCGGCGCGAGTACTTCGGCGACGGCTCGATGCGGCAGATGTCGCCGCTGTCGCCGGCCATGCACCTGGGCGCCCGGCGCATCCTGGTGGTGGGCGTCGGCCAGCCCGAGCGCGCCGGTCTGGCCGGCAACGGCGCCGGCGGCGAGCCGGGCCTAGGCGCCATCGCCGGCCATGCCATGGCCAGCGTGTTCCACGACACGCTGCAGGCCGACGTGGAACAGGCCCAGCGCATGACCCGTACGCTGCGGCAGTTGCCGCCCGAGATGGCCGCCGCACTGCCTTACCGCAGCACCGACGTGCTGGCCATCCAGCCCTCGCAATCGCTGGATGCGATCGCCCAGCGCCACCTCCACCTGCTGCCCGCGGCCGTGCGCCGCGCGCTCGGCGGACTGGGCGCCGGCAAGGGCGGCGGCGCGCTGGCCAGCTACCTGCTGTTCGAGCCGGCCTTCGTGCGCGCGCTGATCGACCTCGGCGAGCAGGATGCGTATGCGCGCAAGCCACAACTGCTCGCCTTTCTCGACCGCCGCGCGCCATAATCCGCGCGTTTGCCAACTCGCCAGATCGCTCCTTCGGAAAGCTGCCCCTGGTAGCAGCTTCCGGTTGTCCGTGAGCGGCGTTGGAATCATCTTGCACGACGCCGACCAGAATCCACGGAAGTAGGGCCATGCTCAACGTCTTCACGCTCGCCAATGGGCGCCTGTTCCAGGAAGAGATCGAGTCGCTCGAGGAACTGTCCCGGTTCCAGCCGATCTGGGTCGACCTGGAGTCGCCCACGCTGGAGGAAAAGCGCTGGGTCAAGCAGTACTACGGCCTGTCCATCCCCGAGGACGTGATGGACGAGGACATCGAGGAGTCGGCGCGCTTCTACGAGGAAGACAACGGCGAGCTGCACATCCGCAGCGACTTCCTGATCGCCGACGACGAGGAGACCCGCTCGGTGCGGGTGGCGTTCATCCTGAACCAGATGAACGAGGCGCTGAAGAGCCGCGGCGTGCTGTTCTCCATCCACGACGAGGACGTGCCGGTGTTCCGGCTGCTGCGGCTGCGCGCGCGCCGCTCGCCCGGCCTGATCGAGGACGCCAAGGACGTCATGCTCAAGCTGTTCGACGGCGACGCCGAGTACTCGGCCGACGCGCTCGAGGGCATCTACGACGAGCTCGAGAAGGTCAGCCGGCAGGTGCTGGCCGGCGAGGTGACCGACACCCTGGCCGGCGAAGTGCTGAACGCCATCGCCCGCCAGGAGGACCTGAACGGGCGCATCCGCCGCAACGTGATGGACACCCGGCGCGCGGTCAGCTTCATGATGCGCAGCCGCATGCTGTCGTCCGACCAGTTCGAGGAAGCGCGCCAGATCCTGCGCGACATCGAGTCGCTGGACAACCACACGGCGTTCCTGTTCGACAAGATCAACTTCCTGATGGACGCCACCGTCGGCTTCATCAACATCAACCAGAACAAGATCATCAAGATCTTCTCGGTCGCCAGCGTGGCGCTGCTGCCGCCGACGCTGGTGGCCAGCGTTTACGGCATGAACTTCCGGTTCATGCCGGAGTTCCAGTGGGAGTTCGGGTACCCGTTCGCGATCTCCCTGATGGCAGCCAGCGCGCTGCTGCCCATGTGGTACTTCCGCAAGCGGGGCTGGCTGCGCTAAGGCGCTCGCCGCCGCCGTGCGCCAGCGGCACCCGGGGCGTCAGGCCAGCAGCGCCTGGACGATCGCCGCCGAATGCGGGCTGGCGACTTCGCGCACGAAGCGGGTGAAGTCGCCGGGCGCTGCGTCGTCGGCGCGGTCGGAGATCGTGCGCACGGCCGCGAAGGGAACGCCGCAGTCGTGGCAGACCTGGGCGACGGCCGCGCCCTCCATCTCCACCGCCAGCGCCTGCGGCAGTTCGGCTTGCAGGGCGCGGCTTTCCGCCGTGGTGGACACGAAGCGGTCCCCGCTGATCACCAGCCCGCGGTGCAGTCGCGCCGCTGGCAGGGCGCGGGCCACGGCAGCGGCCAGCCGCTGTGTCAGCGCCGCATCGGTGTGGAACTCGCTGGTGCCGTACAGCGGCACCTCGTAGCGCGGGAAGATCGGCGAGGCGTCCAGGTCGTGCTGCAGGAAGCGGTCGGCCACCACCACGTCGCCCACCTGCACCCCCGGCGCGAGCCCGCCGGCCACGCCGGTGAAGACGATCTCGCCGACGTCGAAACGCTCGATGAGGAGGGTGGCCGTGGTCGCCGCCGCCACCTTGCCGATGCGCGAGAGCACCGCCACCACCTCGCGGCCGTGCAGGTGGCCGACCCAGAACTCGCGCCCGGCCGCGACCTGCCGGCTCTCGTCGGGCATGAGGTCCAGCACGGCGGCCAGCTCCTCGTGCATGGCGGAGACGATGGCGGTGCGCATGGGCTAGGTCTTGTCGCGCAGCTCCCGGCGCAGGATCTTGCCCACCGGCGTCTTGGGCAGGTCGGTGCGGAACTCGATCACGCGCGGCTGCTTGTAGCCGGTCAGGTTGGCGCGGCAGAACTCGCGCACCTGCTGCTCGGTCAGCGCCGGGTCCTTCCGGACGACCACCAGCTTGACCGCCTCGCCGGTCTTCTCGTCGGGCACCCCGACCACGGCGCACTCGAGCACGCCCGGCATGCCGGCGACCACGTCCTCGACCTCGTTCGGGTAGACGTTGAAGCCCGAGACCAGCACCATGTCCTTCTTGCGGTCGATGATCTTGAAGTAGCCGCGCTCGTCCATGACGCCGATGTCGCCGCTCTTGAAGAAGCCGTCGGCGGTCATGACCTTGGCGGTCTCGTCCGGGCGCTGCCAGTAGCCGGCCATCACCTGCGGACCCTTGATCGCGATCTCGCCGGGCTGGCCCATCGGCACTTCATTGCCGTCGTCGTCCACGCACTTCATGACGGTGGACGGCAGCGGCACGCCGATGGTGCCGGTGAAGGCGGCGCTGGTCACCGGGTTGCAGCTGGCCGACGGCGAGGTCTCCGACAGGCCGTAGCCCTCGCAGATCGGGCAGCCGGTCTTGTCCAGCCACTTCTGCGCGACCGCGCCCTGCACCGCCATGCCGCCGCCGACCGAGACCTTCAGGTTGCTCCAGTCGACCTTGTTGAAATCGGGGTGGTTGGCCAGGCCGTTGAACAGCGTGTTGACGGCCGGGAAGCTGTGGAAGGTGTGCTTGGACAACTCCTTGAGCACCGCCGGCAGGTCGCGCGGATTGGGAATCAGGATCAGCTTCCCGCCGGTGCGCATGTTCAGCATCATCCCGACGGTGAACGCGAAGATGTGGTACAGCGGCAGCGCGCAGATGCTGGTGGGCTGCTGGCCGGCCGGCACCTTGTTCATCACCGGCGCGTTCCAGGCCTCGGACTGCAGCACGTTGGCGATGACGTTGCGGTGCAGCAGTACCGCGCCCTTGGACACGCCGGTGGTGCCGCCGGTGTACTGCAGCACCGCCACGTCGTCCGGCTGGATGTCCACCGGCTTGAGCGTGGCGCGCGTGCCCTGGGCGATGGCGTCGTTGAAGCGCACTGCGCCCGGCAGGTTCCAGGCCGGCACCATCTTCTTGACGTTGCGCACCACGTAGTTGACCAGCGCGCCCTTGAGCAGGCCGAGCCGGTCGCCCATGGCCGCCAGCACCACGTGCTTGACCGGCGTCGCCGAGATGCACTGCTGCAGCGTGTTGGCGAAGTTCTCGATGATGACGATCGCCTTGGCGCCCGAGTCCTTCAGCTGGTGCTCCAGCTCGCGCGGGGTGTACAGCGGGTTGACGTTCACCACCACCATGCCGGCGCGCAGGATGCCGGCCACCGCCACCGGATACTGGGGCACGTTGGGCATCATGATCGCGACCCGGTCGCCCTTGGCCAGCCCCAGGCTTTGCAGGTAGGCGGCGAACGCCTGGCTCAGCGAGTCGGTCTCGCGGAAGGTCACGTCCTTGCCCATGAAACTGTAGGCGGTGCGGTCCGCGTTCTTGCGGAAAGCCTCCTCCATCAGCTGCACCAGCGAGCGGTACTGGGCGGGGTCGATCTCGGCCGGCACACCGGCGGGATAGGCACTGAGCCAGGGGTAGTCGTTGCTCATGGTTCTCTCCTCCGCGGTCTTCGATGGAAGAAAGCCCCGGGCGCGACGCCGCGGGGCAAAAAAACGGCCCCGCGGATTGTGTCGCGGGGCATGCCTTCTTGCGGCTGTGTTAACCCTATTCGCGCAGCCGACAGCCGGTCATTCGATCGCCTTGGCCATCTCCTCGACCACCTTCTTGGCGTCGCCGAACACCATCATGGTCTTGTCCATGTAGAACAGTTCGTTGTCCAGGCCGGCGTAGCCCGCGGCCATCGAGCGCTTGTTGACGATCACGGTCTTGGCCTTGTAGGCCTCCAGGATCGGCATGCCGTAGATCGGGCTGCCCTTTTGCAGCGCGGCCGGGTTCACCACGTCGTTGGCGCCCAGCACGATGGCCACGTCGGCCTGGCCGAACTCGCCGTTGATGTCCTCCATCTCGAACACCTGGTCGTAGGGCACCTCGGCCTCGGCCAGCAGCACGTTCATGTGGCCCGGCATGCGGCCGGCCACCGGATGGATGGCGTACTTGACGGTGACGCCCTTGTGGGTGAGCTTCTCGGCCAGTTCCTTGACCGCGTGCTGCGCGCGCGCCACCGCCAGCCCGTAGCCGGGCACGATCACCACCGTCTCGGCGTTGGACAGCAGGAAGGCGGCGTCCTCGGCGCTGCCGCTCTTGACCGTGCGCTGCACCGCCGCGCCGGTCGCCGCCGGGCCGGCCTCGCCGCCGAAGCCGCCCAGGATCACGTTGAAGAACGAGCGGTTCATCGCCTTGCACATGATGTAGCTCAGGATCGCGCCCGAGCTGCCCACCAGCGAGCCGGCGATGATCAGCATGCTGTTGTTCAGCGAGAAGCCGATGCCCGCGGCCGCCCAGCCCGAGTACGAGTTGAGCATCGACACCACCACCGGCATGTCGGCGCCGCCGATCGGGATGATGATCAGCACGCCCAGCACGAACGACAGCGCCAGCATGGCGAAGAACGCGGTCCAGTTGCCGGTGAAGGTGAACACCAGCCCCAGGCCGATCGTGACCAGCGCCAGCACCAGGTTCAGCAGGTGCTGGCCGGCGAACACCACCGGCGCGCCCTGGAACAGCCGGAACTTGTAGCTGCCCGACAGCTTGCCGAAGGCGATCACCGAGCCGCTGAAGGTGATCGCGCCGATGGCCGCGCCCAGGAACAGCTCGAGCCGGTTGCCGGTCGGGATCGGGTCGCCCTTGGGCAGGCCGTTGAGCAGCGCCGAGGGCTCCAGCACCGCGGCCACGGCGATGAACACCGCCGCCAGGCCGATCATGCTGTGGAAGAAGGCGACCAGCTCCGGCATCTTGGTCATCTCGACCGTGCGTGCCCGGTAGGCGCCGTAGGCGCCGCCGGCCACCAGCCCGAGCAGGACCCAGACCAGGCCGCGGCCGGAGCCGGCGGAGAGCTCGACGATCAGCGCAGCGGTGGTCAGCACGGCGATCGCCATGCCGGCCATGCCGAAGACATTGCCGCGGATCGAGGTGGTCGGGTGCGACAGGCCCTTGAGCGCCTGGATGAAGCAGACCGAGGCCGCCAGGTACAGCAGCACGACGAGGTTCATGCTCATTGGGCGCGCTCCGACTTCCTGTCCTTCTTCTTGAACATCTCCAGCATGCGCCGGGTGACCAGGAAGCCGCCGAAGATGTTCACCGCCGCCAGCGCGACCGCCAGGATGCCCATGGCCCGGCCGGCCCAGGTCTCGGTCTGCGCCGCCGCCAGCATGGCGCCGACGATGACGATGGCCGAGATGGCGTTGGTCACGGCCATCAGCGGCGTGTGCAGCGCCGGCGTGACGGTCCAGACCACGTGGTAGCCGACGTAGATGGCCAGCACGAAGATGATGAGGTTGGTGATGGTGTGACTGACTTCCACGGTCACTTCCTCCTGACTTCCCCGTCCTTGGCCATCAGGCACGCGGCCACGATGTCGTCGTCCAGGTCGATGTTCAGCTGGCCTTCCTTGTTCACGATCAGCTTGAGGAAGTCCAGCACGTTGCGGGCATACAGCGACGAGGCGTCGGCCGCCACCAGCGCCGGCAGGTTGGTCTCGCCGACCAGCGTGACCCCGTGCTTGACCACGGTGCGACCCGGCTCGGTGAGCGGGCAGTTGCCGCCCTGCGGCGCCGCCAGGTCGACGATCACCGAGCCCGGCTTCATCGACTGGACCATCTCCTCGGTCACCAGCACCGGCGCCGCGCGGCCGGGGATCAGGGCGGTGGTGATCACCACGTCGGCCTGGGCCACCCGCTTGGCGACTTCCGCCTTCTGCCGCTCCAGCCAGCTCGGCGGCATGGGCCGGGCATAGCCGCCCACGCCTTCGGCCGCTTCCTTTTCCTCGGCGGTCTCGTAGGGCACGTCGATGAACTTGGCGCCGAGCGACTCGACCTGCTCCTTGACCGACGGACGCACGTCCGAGGCCTCGATCACCGCCCCCAGCCGCTTGGCGGTGGCGATGGCCTGCAACCCCGCCACGCCAACCCCCAGGATGACCACCCGCGCCGCCTTCACGGTGCCGGCGGCGGTCATCAGCATGGGGAAGAAGCGCTGGTAGCGGTCGGCCGCGATCATCACCGCCTTGTAGCCGGCGATGTTGGCCTGCGAGCTCAGCACGTCCATGCTCTGGGCCCGGGTGGTGCGCGGCACCGCCTCCAGCGCGAACGCCGTCAGGCCGGCCGTCGCCAGGCGCTGCAGCCCGGGCGCATCGAAGGGGTTGAGCATGCCGACCACGGTGGCGCCCGGCTTCATGGCCGCCAGTTCGTCGTCCTGCGGCGCCCGCACCTTGAGCACCAGCTCGCAGCCGAGCGCGCCGGCCTGGTCGGTGATCTCCGCGCCGGCGGCGAGGTAGGCCGCATCCGGCGCGCTGGCGGCCAGGCCGGCCGCCGACGCGACCCGCACCGTGTGGCCTTGCGCCTTCAGCTTCTTCGCGGTTTCCGGCGTGACGGCAACGCGGGTTTCTCCCGCCGTGGTCTCGGCGGGCACGCCTATCTGCATGGGCGGACTCCTCGCTTTTTCTGTGCTTGTAAAAGTTGGTTCAAGCTTACCTGAACTCTGCAGCGCCGCCCGGCCGCTGCGCGGCTGGGCTGGGAGCGGTCCTACACCGACGCAAGCCGGCGTCCCACGCCGATGAGCTTTTCGGCCACCAAAGACTGCCCGGATGCCACGCCCCGCCTTCCTCTCCTCACCCCTGACCGGCGCCCGTGCCAATGGTGTCTGCTACCTGGGTGCCGCGCGTGCCCGGCGCAAGTTCGAGCTCTATTACCCGGACGGCTTCCTGGACGAAACCTACCTGATTGCCGAGCGCGCGTACAAGGAGCGGGCCCACCTCGAATGGCAGGCGGAGCTGGGGCCGGCCGAATTCCGCAAGCTGCTGGCGCGCGGCGAGTTCCGGCAGATCGCCGACATCGCCATCCGCATCGAGTCGCGCACCAACCTGCTGTTCTCGTTCGAGAAGATGGCCCTGCGCGACGCCCTGCGCACGCCGGCCGGGGCGCGCCTGTTCGCGCACGAGCTGTACGCCTTCCTGTACGGGCGCGGCGCGCCGCACCGCAAGTTCGACGACTGGGTGCAGGCGGTGGCCGACCTGCCCCGGCGCGACGCACGCGTGCTGACCTGGCCGGTGGTGACGGTGTTCGGCTTCATCGCCCGGCCCGATCGCCACCTGTTCCTCAAGCCCCGGGTGACGCGCAAGGCGGCGCGGGCGTACGGCTTCGATTTCGGCTACCGCCCCGAGCCGTCCTGGGGCGTGTACCAGGGGCTGCTGACGTTCGGCGCCATCATCCGGCGCGACCTCGACCGCCGGATGGGCTTCCGGGCGCGCGACATGATCGACGTGCAGTCCTTCATCTGGGTCCAGGGCTCCGAGGAATACGAGACCTGACAATCGGCGCGATGCAGCGCTGGAAACCCAACGTCACCGCCGCCGCCATCATCGAACGGGACGGCCGCTTCCTGTTGGTGGAGGAAGAAACCCGCGATGGACTCAAGCTGAACAACCCGGCCGGCCACCTGGAGCCGGGCGAATCGCCGGCGCAGGCCTGCGCCCGCGAGGCGCTGGAGGAAACCGCCCACCCGTTCGAGCCGACGGCGCTGGTCGGCATCTACCTGGCGCCGGCGCCGCACGCGGCGGGGGGCGAGGACCTGACTTACCTGCGCTTCGCGTTCTGCGGCCGCGTCGCCGAGCCGCGGTCCGGCCGGCCGCTGGATGACGGCATCGTGCGCGTCCTGTGGATGACGCCGGACGAGGTGCGCGCCAGCCGCGAGCGCCACCGCAGCCCCGCGGTGCTGCGCGGCATCGAGGACTACCTGGCCGGCATCCGCTACCCGCTGGCGCTGGTGACGGTGCACGGGCCGCTCCAGCGCGACGGCTGATCCCTGATCCGGCGCGGGCAAGGGCGGCGCCGGGATAATCCACCCATGGGCAGCAGTCGCAGGGTAGTGGTCGGCTTGAGCGGCGGGGTCGACTCCGCGGTCAGCGCCTGGCTGCTCAAGCAGCAGGGCTGGGACGTCGTCGGCATCTTCATGAAGAACTGGGAGGACGACGATGACGACGAATACTGCTCGTCGCGCCAGGACTTCCTGGACGCCGCCGCGGTCGCCGACGTGATCGGCATCGAGCTCGAGCACGTCAATTTCGCCGCCGCCTACAAGGACCGGGTCTTCGCCGAGTTCCTGCGCGAGTACCAGGCCGGCCGCACGCCCAACCCCGATGTGCTGTGCAACGCCGAGATCAAGTTCAAGGCCTTCCTCGACCACGCCATGCGGCTGGGCGCCGACAAGATCGCGACCGGCCACTATGCCCGGGTGCGCGAGGCCGACGGCCGCTTCGAGCTGCTCAAGGGGCTGGACGAGAGCAAGGACCAGAGCTACTTCCTGCACCGGCTGACCCAGGCACAGCTGGCGCGCAGCCTGTTCCCGGTGGGCGAGCTGCGCAAGACCGAGGTGCGGCGCATCGCCGCCGAGATCGGCCTGCCCAATGCGAAGAAGAAGGACTCCACCGGCATCTGCTTCATCGGCGAGCGGCCGTTCCGCGAGTTCCTCAACCGCTACATCGCGCGCGATCCCGGCCCGGTCAAGGACGAGCGCGGCCGGGTGATCGGCCAGCACCACGGCCTGTCGTTCTACACGCTCGGCCAGCGGCAGGGGCTGGGCATCGGCGGCGTCAAGCCCAAGGGGGCGCAGAAGGGGGGCGGCGAGCACGCCCCCTGGTTCGTGGCGCGCAAGGACGTGGCCGCCAACACGCTGTGGGTGGTGCAGGGCCACGACCACCCCTGGCTGCAGTCGGTCGCGCTGGAGGCGCAGGATGCGAGCTGGATCGCCGGCGCCGCGCCGGCCGCCGGCGCCTACGGCTCGAAGACCCGCTACCGCCAGGCCGACGCGCCCTGCGTGCTGGCGGCCGGCGCCAACGGCGCCTTCCAGTTGCAGTTCCCGCAGCCGCAATGGGCGGTGACGCCGGGCCAGTCGGCCGTGCTCTACGACGGCGAGGTCTGCCTGGGCGGCGGCGTCATCGCCGCGGCAGCGCGCTGAGGCACTCGCGCGCCTGCGCCGCCATCCGGCGCACCAGCTCGGCCGCCGGCGCCACGTCGTCGATCAGGCCCACGCCCTCGCCCACCATCACGCAGGTGTCCTGCGGGTTGCCCTCGGCGACGCCGCGCCAGTAGCGCGCCTCCTCGCGGGCCAGCACCGGCGGTTCGACCAGCTCCTGCTCTCGCCCATGCCACTCGGCGGCATAGCCGGTGTGCAGGATGCGGGCGGTGAAGCCGGGCGGCCAGACGTAGCGGCGCGCCAGGTCGGGCACCGTGCTGCGCACCGTGAGGTCGCCATCGGCGGCCCGGGCAGCGGCCTGCAGGCCGGGCGGGAACAGCGCCTCCGGGCTCATCAGCAGGCGGGTGCCGACCAGCACGCCGTCGGCGCCCAGCGCCAGCGCCGCGACCAGCCCGCGGCCATCGGCGACGCCGCCGGCCGCCAGCAGCAGCGTGTCCGGAGCCTCGCGTGCGATCAGGTCGGCCACTTCCGGCACCAGGGTGAAGGTGGCGCGCTGCAGGCCGTGGCCGCCGGCTTCGCTGCCCTGGGCCACCAGCACGTCGGCGCCGGCCGCCAGCGCTTCGCGCGCCATCGCCACGGTCTGGACCTGGCAGATCAGGCGGGCGCCGGCTTCGCGGATGCGCGGCGCGAACGGCGCCACCTCGCCGAAGGACAGCATCACCGCCGCCGGCCGGTGCGCCAGCGCCTGTTCCAGCAGCTGCGGCTGCTTCGCCAGCGACCAGGTGATGAAGCCGACCCCGATGCGGGCGTCACCGGCGGCGGCGAACTCGCGCTCGAGCCAGTCGGCCTCGCCGTAGCCGCCGCCGATCAGGCCCAGTCCGCCGGCCGCGCTGACCGCCGCCGCCAGCCGGCCGCCGGCGACCTTGCCCATGGGTGCGCCCACGATGGGCAGCTGGATGCCGAACTGGCGGGTGAAGCGCGTGTCCATGGATCCCTCCGGGCGACGAAAGGGAGCATCAGAGCACGGATAGCGCGGCAGCCGCAGGAACGGGCCCGGGTCGCCACAAGGTCAGCAGGGATGGCCGCTGCGGGCGCCCGGGCCGGGCGCCGGGGACGTTCAGGGCGTCAGAACGGGATGTCGTCGTCCATGTCCTCGAAGCCGGACGCGGACTTGGGAGCGGCCGGGGCGCGCTGGGGCGCCGGGGCCGGCTGGCGCGCGGCCGGGGCGCGGCGCTCGCCGCCGCCTTCGTAGTCGTCACCGGCCGAGGGGCCGCCCATGCCTTCGCGGCGGCCCAGCATCTGCATGGTGTCGGCGCGGATCTCGGTGCTGTACTTCTCCACGCCCTGCTGGTCGGTCCACTTGCGGGTGCGCAGGGTGCCCTCGACATACACCTGCGAGCCCTTCCGGAGGTACTCGCCGGCGATCTCGGCCAGCCGGTCGTTGAACACCACGCGGTGCCATTCGGTGTGCTCGCGCGGCTCGCCGGACTGCTTGTCCTTCCACTTGTCGGTGGTGGCGATGGTGACGTTGCAGACGCGACCGCCGCTCGGGAAGGTGCGCATCTCGGGATCGCGGCCGAGGTTGCCAACGATGATGACTTTGTTGACGGATGCCATTGAGGTGCTCCTCCGGTAGATCGGTCGATTATGGGGTTACGTAGCGCGGGCTTCGTCCGCCAGCACTTCCTCCGGCGAAGGCGAGCGGCCCGGCGCCCGCATGGGCCAGGCCACCACCAGCCAGAGCAGCAGGGCACCGGCGCAGGCGGCGAACAGCCCCGCGTCCCCAACGTGCTTGGCCAGCCAGCCGCCGACCGCGCCGCCGGCAAAGAAGCCCAGCGACTGGAGGGTGTTGTATACGCCCAGGGCCGCCCCGCGGGCGTGCGCCGGGGCCAGCCGCGACGCCAGGCTGGGCTGGGTGGCCTCCAGCACGTTGAAGCCGATGAAGAAGACGAACAGCACCAGGCCCAGTGGCCAGACCGCCGGCTGGCCGGCCAGCACGGCAAAGCCCAGCTGGGCCAGCAGCAGCAGGCCGATCGAGGCCAGGAACACGGCGCGCAGGTAGCCGCGCCGCTCCAGCGGGAACAGGGTGGCGGCCATCACCGCCACCGCTGCCGTGATCGCCGGCAGGTACACCATCCAGTGGCTGTCCTTGTCCAGTCCGGCCTGCACCAGCAAGCCCGGCAGCGCCACCCACATGGCCAGCTGCACGGCATGCAGCACGAACACGCCCACGTTCAGCCGCAACAGCGGCGCGTACCGCAGCACCTCGGCCAGCCGCCCCTTGGGCGGGTTCGCATGGGCGGCCGGCTCCGGCGGCGTCCACCAGGCCACCACCGCCATGCAGGCGAGCGCCAGCACCCCGGTCAGCGCGAACAGGCCCGACAGCCCGATCCAGCGCGCCACCACGGGCGAGGCCACCAGCGAAACGGCGAACATCAGGCCGATGCTGGCGCCCACCAGCGCCATCGCCTTGGTGCGGACCTGGTCGCGGGTCTGGTCGGCCAGCAGGGCGGTGACCGCCGCTGAAACCGCGCCGGCGCCCTGCAAGGAGCGCCCGACGATAAGCCACCAGACGCTGTCGGCTGCCGCCGCCAGGAAGCTGCCGGCGGCGAACACCGCCAGCCCCAGCAGGATCACCCGCTTGCGGCCGAACCGGTCCGACGCCATGCCGTACGGGATCTGCAGCAGGCCCTGGGTCAGGCCGTAGATGCCCATGGCCAGGCCGACCAGCACCGGATCGCCGCCGCCGGGGTAGCGCGCCGCTTCCAGCGCGAACACGGGCAGCACCAGGAACAGGCCCAGCATGCGGGCGGCGAACACCAGCGAGAGCGAACCGCTGGCGCGGCGCTCGTCGGGGGTCATGCGGTGGGAGGAGCGGGAAGAAGCTGGGGTCACGGGGAAACAGGCGCCGCCGGGCTGGACGGTAAGGCCCGGGGCAGCCCGCATTGTCAGGCAAGGGGCGACCGGCCCTGCCGCCGCGCCGACCCCGCGGCCTATCATGGCGGGTTTTCCCAGCCCGCCCCAGCCGTTGAACATTCCCGACGAAGGCAAGTACCTCGCGCGCTCGCTGCAGGACCAGCGCATCGCCATCCGGGGTGCGCGCACGCACAACCTCAAGAACATCGACCTCGACCTGCCGCGCAATGCGCTGGTGGTGATCACCGGCCTGTCCGGTTCGGGCAAGTCCTCGCTGGCCTTCGACACCCTGTACGCCGAAGGCCAGCGGCGCTACGTCGAGAGCCTGTCGGCCTACGCCCGGCAGTTCCTGCAGCTCATGGACAAGCCCGACGTCGACCTGATCGAAGGCCTGTCGCCGGCGATCGCCATCGAGCAGAAGGCGACCAGCCACAACCCGCGCTCCACCGTGGGCACGGTGACCGAGATCCACGACTACCTGCGCCTGCTGTATGCCCGCGCCGGCACGCCCTTATGCCCCAACCACGGGCTCCCGCTGGCCGCCCAGACCGTCTCGCAGATGGTCGATGCGGTGCTGGCGCTGCCGGCCGAGACCCGGCTGATGGTGCTGGCGCCGGTGGCGCGCGAGCGCAAGGGCGAGTTCGAGGAGCTGTTCGCCCAGATGCAGGCCCAGGGCTACGTGCGCTTTCGCATCGACGGCCAGGTGCTGGAGTCGGACCGCCTGCCCGGGCTGAAGAAGAACGAGAAGCACGACATCGACGTGGTGATCGACCGCCTCAAGGTGCGGCCAGGCATGCAGCAGCGCCTGGCCGAGAGCTTCGAGGCCGCGCTGCGGCTGGCCGACGGCCGCGCCATCGCGCTGGAGATGGACGGCGGGCGCGAGCACCTGTTCAACGCCCGCTTCGCCTGCCCGATCTGCCACTGGTCGATCGCCGAGCTGGAGCCGCGCCTGTTCTCCTTCAACACGCCGGTGGGCGCCTGCCCGGCCTGCGACGGCCTGGGCTGCCTGGAGTTCTTCGACCCGCAGCGGGTGGTCGCCTTCCCTTCGCTGTCGCTGGCGTCCGGCGCGATCAAGGGCTGGGACCGGCGCAACCCCTACTACTTCAGCATGGTCGAGAGCCTGGCACGGCACTACAAGTTCAGCGTCGACGAGCCGTTCGAGGACCTGCCGCCCGCGATCCAGCAGGCGGTGCTGCAGGGCACCGGCGAGGAAGAGGTCAAGTTCAACTACGTGATGGAGTCGGGCGCCTCGGCCGGCCGCAAGGTCACGCGCAAGCACCCGTTCGAGGGCGTGATCCCGAACATGGTGCGGCGCTACCGCGAAACCGATTCGGCGGTGGTGCGCGAAGAGCTGGCCCGCCACCGCAGCCTGCAGCCCTGCCCCGAATGCGGCGGCACCCGGCTGCGCCCGGAAGCACGGCACGTGCGCGTCGGTGAAGGCGAACAGGCCCGCACCATCCACGAGGTGGCGCGCGTCACGCTGGCGGACGCGCAGGCCTGGTTCGAGGAGCTGAAGCTGTCCGGCGCCAAGGCCGAGATCGCCGCCAAGATCGTGCGCGAGATCGCCGCGCGGCTGAAGTTCCTCAACGACGTCGGCCTGACTTACCTCAGCCTGGAGCGCAGCGCCGAGACGCTGTCGGGCGGCGAGGCCCAGCGCATCCGGCTGGCCAGCCAGATCGGCTCCGGCCTGACCGGCGTGATGTACGTGCTGGACGAGCCCAGCATCGGCCTGCACCAGCGCGACAACGACCGCCTGATCGGCACCCTGCACCACCTGCGCGACCTGGGCAACAGCGTGCTGGTGGTCGAGCACGACGAGGACATGATCCGCGCCGCCGACCACGTGGTCGACATGGGCCCGGGCGCCGGCCTGCACGGCGGCCAGGTGATGGCGCAGGGCACGCCGCAGGACGTGCAGGACAACCCCGGGTCGCTGACCGGCCGCTACATGGCCGGCACGCTGCAGATCCCGGTGCCGAAGAAGCGGCACGCCTGGCTGCCGGTGCCGGGCGGCAAGCCCGGCGCGGTGCAGCGCCTGCACATTGCCGGCGCCCGCGGCCACAACCTGAAGCACGTGACCGTCGACTTCCCGGTCGGGCTGCTGACCTGCGTGACCGGGGTATCCGGCTCGGGCAAGTCGACCCTGGTCAACGACACCTTGTACGCGGCGGTGGCGCGCACGCTGTACCGGGCGCACGAGGAGCCGGCGCCGCACGACGAGATCGAGGGCATCGATCAGTTCGACAAGGTGATCAACGTCGACCAGTCGCCGATCGGCCGCACGCCGCGCAGCAACCCGGCCACCTACACCGGCCTGTTCACGCCGATCCGCGAGCTGATGGCCGAGACCGCGGCGGCCAAGGAGCGCGGCTACGGACCGGGGCGCTTTTCCTTCAACGTGGCCGGCGGCCGCTGCGAGGCCTGCCAGGGCGACGGCGTGGTCAAGGTCGAGATGCACTTCCTGCCCGACCTGTACGTGCCGTGCGACGTCTGCAAGGGCCAGCGCTACAACCGCGAGACGCTGGAGGTGCAGTGGAAGGGCCGCAACATCGCCCAGATCCTGGACCTGACGGTGGAGGACGCGCACGAGTTCCTCAAGCCGGTGCCGGCGATCGCGCGCAAGCTGCAGACCCTGCTGGACGTGGGCCTGTCGTACATCAAGCTGGGCCAGGCGGCCACCACCCTGTCGGGCGGCGAGGCGCAGCGGGTCAAGCTGGCGCTGGAGCTGTCCAAGCGCGACACCGGGCGGACGCTCTACATCCTGGACGAGCCCACCACCGGGCTGCACTTCGCCGACATCGACCTGCTGCTGAAGGTGCTGCACCAGCTGCGCGACGCCGGCAACACCATCGTCGTGATCGAGCACAACCTGGACGTGATCAAGACCGCCGACTGGGTGATCGACATGGGCCCGGAAGGCGGCGATGGCGGCGGCACCGTGGTGGCGGCGGGCACGCCGGAAGCGATCGCGGCGAACCCCGCCAGCCACACCGGCAAGTACCTGCAGCGGCTGCTCTGAACCGCACCCTTCAGCTGGCGGCTGCGGCGCCGAGCAGGCCGTCCGCGATCTGCCGCGCCGTTGCCAGCGACTGGGTCAGCCCCAGGTGGCCATGGCCGGTCGCCAGCCACAGCCCCGGGTGGCCCGGCGCCGGGCCGACCACCGGCACCGAGTCGGGCATGCAGGGCCGGTGGCCCATCCAGGTCTGCATGGGCAGGTCCTGCAGGCCGCGGAAGTTCTCGCGCGCGATGCGGCCGAGCACGGCGGCACGGCGCTCGTCGGGCGGCGCGGCCAGGCCGCCGATCTCCACCGTGCCGCCAATGCGCAAGCCCTCTTCCATCGGCGTGACGAACACCTTGCGGTCGGCCAGCACCACGGTCCGCGAGACCAGGTCGCGGCCGCCGGCGAACTGCGCGTGGTAGCCACGCTGGCTTTCCAGCGCCAGCCGCACGCCGAGCGGCGCCAGCAGGGCCCGTGACCAGGCGCCGGCGGCGACCACGACGTGGTCGAACGCGCGCCCATCCGCCGCGCCGGCGGCACGCAGCTGCCAGCGCCCTTGCCGCTGCGCCAGCCCGCTGACATCGGCGCGGGCGATGCGCCCGCCGCCGGCCGCGAACGCGCCGGCCATGGCCTGAACGTAGCGCAAGGGATTGAGGATGGTGGCGTGATCGGCCAGGAACAGGCCGATCCGGTAGCGCTCGGACACCGCCGGCTCCAGCGCCTCGATGCCGGCCCGGTCGAGCCGTTCGGCGCGAAAGCCGGCGGCCTCGCGCAGGGGCCAGCCGGTGGCGTCCTTGGCCAGGGCCTGCTCGTCGGGGTACAGGTGCAGGTGGCCGCGCCGCAGGAACAGCTCCGGCACGCCGAGTCCGCGCGCCATGGCTTCGTGCGCCTCCAACGCACCGGCCTGCAGCGCCGCCAGCCGGGCCGCCGCGGCCTGCACGGCGGCCGGCCGCGCCGACGCCACGAACCGCGCCAGCCACGGCAGCGCGCGCGGCAGGTAGCGCCAGGGCAGGTACAGCGGGCTCTCGTCGTCCAGCAGCATCCCCGGCACCGACGCCAGCACGCCCGGCATCGCCAGCGGCGCCACCGAGGACACGCTGATCGCGCCGGAATTGCCGTAGCTGCAGCCGCGCCCGGGTTCGTCCCGGTCCACCAGCAGCACCTCGGCGCCGCGGCGGCGCAGGGCCAGCGCGATGCTGGTGCCGACGATGCCGGCGCCGACCACGGCCACGGCGGGAGCGCCGGAAGGGAATGCTTGCATGTGGTTGCGTTCAGGAGCCCGGCCGGGGCGGCAGCCTACAGCCGCCGCCGGCCCGCTGCGCTAGCTTGGGGCCTTCGCCATGGAGAGTTTCGAATGGCCCAGACCAACGCCCCCGAGGCGGCGCCGGACCGCATCGACCCGAACGACCCGCAGTCGCGGGCCCGCTGGACGCGCGAGCTCGATTGCACCGAAGACCAGCTGCGCGAGGCCGTGCGCGCCGTCGGCGCCGACGCCTCCGATGTCGAGCTGCACCTGAAGGGCGCCCGCAGCAGCACCAACGCCGACCGCGTGCACGAGGCCGACAGCGGCTGACGCCGGCGTCGCGTTCACGGCTTCGCCGAAGCCAGCAGCGCGCGGGTCTTCTGTGCCTCGGCGCGCGCGGCCTGCGCGAAGTCGTCGCCGCCCGACGCGTAGAGGATGGCGCGCGAGGAGTTCACCACGATCGGCGCGTCGGGCCGCCAGCCGGCGCGCACCGTCGCCCGCGCATCGCCGCCTTGGGCGCCGACGCCCGGGATCAGCAGCGGCAGCGTCGGCGCCAGCGCGCGCACCCGCTCGATCTCGGCCGGGTAGGTGGCGCCCACCACCAGCCCCAGCTGGCCGTTCAGGTTCCAGGGCCCCTGCGCCAGCCGCGCGATGTGCTCGTACAGCAGCGGCGTGCCGTCCACCGAGGCCAGCCGCTGGTTCTGCAGGTCGTCGCCGCCCGGGTTGGAGGTGCGGCACAGCAGGAAGGCGCCCTTGCCCTCGTACTCCAGGTAGGGCTGGACCGAATCGAAGCCCATGAAGGGGGACAGCGTGACGGCATCGGCGCCATAGCGCTCGAACGCCTCTGCCGCGTACTGCTCGGCTGTGGAGCCGATGTCGCCGCGCTTGGCATCCAGGATCACCGGCACCTGCGGCGCCACCTGCCGGATGTGGGCGATCAGATGCTCGAGCTGGGCCTCGGCCCGGTGGGCCGCGAAGTAGGCGATCTGCGGCTTGAAGGCGATGGCCAGGTCGGCGGTGGCATCGACGATGCGGGCGCAGAACTCGCCGATGCGGGTCGCATCGCCGCGCCAGCCGCCGGGAAAGCGTTTCGGCTCGGGGTCCAGCCCCACGCACAGCATCGAGTCGTTGCGCTGCTGCGCGCGCTGCAGCATCTCGAGAAAGGTCATGGGCGGGAATTGTAGGGAGCGGCGTCGCTTGTCATGCTCCGCGCAGGCGGAGGATCCAGCGCAATGCGCAGGCGGCACGCGAAGTGCTTTGCGGTCGATTCCCGCCTTCACGGGAATGACGCGGCGGGGGCCCGACAATCCGCCCCATGCACAAACTCAGCCGCCAGCAGCTCGTCGTCCTGGTGCTCCTGACCCTGTCGTGGGGTGTCAACTGGCCAGTGATGAAGCTGGGCGTGACGCACTACCCGCCGCTGACCTTCCGCGCGATCTCGATCGGGCTCGGCCTGCCGATCCTGGCCGCCACGCTGGTGCTGGCCCGGGCGCCGTTCACCATCCCACGCCGGCACTGGCCGGAGCTGCTGTGGCTGGCGGCGACCAACATGTTCGTCTGGCACGCCTGCATCATCCTGGCGGTGCAAACGCTGTCCAGCGGACGCGCCGCCATCCTGGGCTACACCATGCCGATCTTCTCGGCGGTGATCGGCGCGCTGCTGTTCCGCACCGCGCTCTCGCGCCGCGGCTGGATCGGCGTCGGCGCCGCGGCGCTCGGCGTGGCGCTGCTGCTGTGGCACGAGCTGACGCAGCTGGCGGGGCGGCCGCTCGGCGTGCTGCTGGCGCTGTTCTCGGCGGCCAGCTGGGCGCTGGGCACGCAACTGCTGCGACGCACCCGCATCGAGGTGCCGACATTGACCCTGTCGTTCTGGATGATCGCGCTCACCGCGGTGGTGATGGGCGTGCTGTCCATCCTGTTCGAGCGCCATCTGTGGGCCGCGCCCGACGCCGTGGCGACCTGGACCATCGCCTTCAACGCCATCGTGATCTGCGGGCTGGCCCAGGCCGCCTGGTTCTACCTGGCGCGCGGCCTGCCGCCGGTGGCCTCGACGCTGAGCGTCATGCTCATCCCGGTGCTGGGCGTGTTCTCCGGCGCGCTGTGGCTGGGCGAAGTGCTGCACTGGCAGGACTACGCCGCGGTGCTGCTGATGGTGGTGGCGATCGCCTCGGTGCTGTGGCCGGCTCGGCCGCCAGCGGCCTGAAGCCGGGTAGCCGTCAGCGGCGGCTGGCGAGCGCCTGCTGGTACAGGCCGCGCACCCGCGGCACGTTGTCGCGCAGGCGGGCCAGCCGGTCCGGCCCGGTCGGGTGGGTGGACAGGAAAGCCGGCCCCTGGTTGCCGCCCGAGGCACGGCCCATCTTCTCCCACAGCGAGATCGCCGCTTCAGGCACGTAGGCGGCTCGCGCCCCCATCTCCAGCCCGACCAGGTCGGCCTCGATCTCGTCCTCGCGCGAGAAGCGCAGCGTCAGCAGCTGGGTGCCGATGTTGGCGGCCACGTCGCCCAGCTGGCCCAGGCCGAACAGTTGCGCGCCCAGCGACAGCAGCGCGCCGGTGCCCTGCTCCTTGGCGATGCGCGAGCGCGCGTGCTCGCGCACGGCGTGCGCCATCTCGTGGCCGATGACCATGGCGGCTTCGTCGTCGGTGAGCTGCAGCTGGTCGAGGATGCCGGTGTAGACGGCGATCTTGCCGCCCGGCATGCAGAAGGCGTTGATCTGCTTGCTGCCGATCAGGTTGACTTCCCAGCGCCAGCTGCGCGCCCGGTCGTTCCAGCGCACGCTCTGCGGAATCAGGCGGGCGGCAATGGCGCGCAGCCGCTGCAACTGGGGGTGGTTCTCCGGCGCCAGCGCGCCCTGCTGCTTGGCCTGCGCCATCATCTGCGAGTACTGCTGCGTGGCGGCGGCTTCGATTTCCTCGGCCGGCACCAGGCCGCGCATGCGCGAAGGCGGGCCGACCTCGACCTGCGCCAGCACGGGGGTCGCCGCAGCGGCGCCCACCAGTGCCATGAAGCTGCGCCGCCGCATCTGCGGCGAAGCCCCGGCGTAACACAGCTGGCACATGCAGCAATAATAAGTGCGATCGGTCGAGCAGATGTCGGACAACAACCCCACGCGCCCTCAGACGAGCCGCCCCGCCGGATGGATCAGCAGCCTGAGGGTGTACCTGGAGCCGGCCGCGCTGCGCATGCTCGCGCTCGGCTTCTCGGCCGGGCTGCCGCTGCTGCTGGTGCTGGGCACGCTGAGCTTCCGCCTGCGTGAAGCGGGCGTCGACCTGGCCACCATCGGCTACCTGTCCTGGGTCGGCCTGGCCTACGCCTTCAAGTGGGCCTGGGCGCCGCTGGTCGACCGCCTGCCGCTGCCGCTGCTCACGCGCCTGCTCGGGCGGCGCCGCAGCTGGCTGCTGCTGTCGCAGTCGGCGATCGCCGCCGGCCTGGTCGGCATGGCCTGGTTCGATCCGCAGGTCGATCGCACGCTGGTGGCGGCGTGCGCACTGGCCGTGGCGTTCGCATCGGCCACGCAGGACATCGCGCTGGACGCATTCCGCATCGAGTCGGCCGGCGTCGAGCGGCAGGGCGCGCTGGCCGCCACCTACCAGACCGGCTACCGGCTGGCCATGATCTGGGCCGGTGCCGGCGTGTTCTGGATCGCCGCCCACGCCGAGGCCCCGGGCGCCAGCGGCTACCAGCACGCCGCCTGGCGCACCGCCTACCTGGCGATGGCGGCGTCGATGGCCGTGGGGCTGCTCACCGTGCTGTTCTCGCCCGAGCCGATGCGGCGCGAGCTGCCGCCGGCGCGCAGCACCGGCCAGTGGCTGCGCGAGACGGTGGTCGAGCCCTTCGCCGAATTCCTGCGCCGCTACGGCAGCCACGCGGTGCTGGTGCTGGCACTGATCGCGGTGTACCGCATCAGCGACGTGGTGATGGGCATCATGGCCAACCCGTTCTACGCCGACATGGGCTACACCAAGGCGGAGGTGGCCAACATCACCAAGGTGTTCGGCGTGGTCATGACCCTGGCCGGCACCTTCCTGGGCGGCGTGCTGGCGCTGCGGCTGGGGGTGATGCGGGTGCTGATGCTGGGCGCGCTGCTCAGCGCCGCCAGCAACCTGCTGTTCGCCTGGCTGGCCTCGCGCGGGCACGACGTGCGCTCGCTGGTGCTGGTGATCTCGGCCGACAACCTGTCCTCGGGCATCGCCTCGGCCGCCTTCATCGCCTATCTGTCGGGCCTGACCAACGTGAACTACTCGGCCACGCAGTACGCCCTGTTCAGCTCGATGATGCTGCTGCTGCCCAAGTGGCTGGCCGGCTTTTCCGGCAGCTACGTGGAGCACTTCGGCTACACCCACTTCTTCACCGCCACCGCGGCGCTGGGCGTGCCGGTGCTGCTGCTGGTGTGGCTGGCGTCGCGGATGCAGGCGGTGCGGCAGCCCGAACCGGCGGCCGCGTAGTCTCAGGCCGCCTTCAGCAGCGCCACCAGCGCCTGGCGCTGCACCTTGCCCAGCGCCGTCTTGGGCAGCGCGTCCAGCCGCAGGCAGTGGCGCGGCAGCTTGTAGCGCGCCAGCTGCGCCGCCAGGTGGGCGCGCAGCTCCTCGTCGCTCGCCGTCATGCCGGGCCGCAGCACCAGCGCCACGGCGACGGCCTCGCCCCACTGCGGGTCGGGTACGCCGAAGGCGGCGCACTCCAGCACGGCCGGATGCTCGGCCAGCGGCCCCTCGATCTCCGCCGGGTGGATGTTCTCGCCGCCCGAGATGATCAGGTCCTTGGCGCGGCCGACGATGGTGTAGCTGCCGTCGGCCGCCTGGGTCGCCAGGTCGCCGGTGTGGAACCAGCCCTCGGCATCGCACGCGGGCTGGTCGGGCCAGTAGCGCTGCACCACGTTGGGCGCGCGCACCCACAGCTCGCCGGTGCCGCGCTGCAGGTCGGCCAGCCGCACCTCGACGCCGGCCGGGGGCCAGCCACAGGAGCCGGCGTGGTCGAAGGCGCGCTCCGGCGGCAGCGCGATCGAGAACGGGCCGGTCTCGGTGGCGCCGTACACGTTGCACACCGGCAGCCCGCGCGCATGGAAGGCCCGCACCAGCGGCGCCGGCAGCAGGCTGGAGCCGGCCCACACCGCGCGCAGGCTGGCGAGGTCGGCCGCCGGCCACAGCGGGTGTTCGATCAGCGCCTTCAGGGTGGCCGGCACCTGCAGCGTCAGCGTCGGCCGGTGGCGCGCGATCGCGTCGAATGCCGCCTCCGGCGCGAAGCGCGCCAGCAGCACCACCTGCGCGCCTGCGTACAGCGCCGGCAGGGTCTGGATGCACAGCCCGCCGACGTGGAACAGCGGCAGCACCGTCAGCACCACGTCGCGCGCCGTGATCCGCTGGGTCGCGGCGGCGATGCGCATGTTGGCCAGCAGGTTGGCCTGGGTGTGGACCGCCGCCTTGGGCTGGCGCGTGGTGCCGGAAGTGAAGACCAGCAGCGCGGGCGCCTCGGCGGCGGCATGCTCCGGCGCATCGGCGGCGGCCGCCGCGCCCTGCAGCGACGGCAGGCCATGCACCGGCAAGCCCCGGCTGCTGGCGAGCGCCTGGGCCGCCTGCGCGAACGGCTCGTCGTGCACCAGGTGGGCCGGCGTGCACTGGGCCAGCAGCGTGTCCCACTCGGCGGGCGCCAGCCGGACGTTCAGCGGCAGCAGCACCGCGCCGAGGCGGGCCAGCGCGAACAGCAGCAGGACCTGTGCCGGGTGGTTCAGTCCCAGCCAGGCGACGCGGTCGCCGGGGCGCACGCCCCATTCGTGCCACAGGCGCGCGGCCAGCGCCCGGACATGCGCCTCCAGTTCGGCGTAACGCAGCACCGCGCCTTCGAAATGCAGCGCCGGGGCGTCGCCGCGCGCCGCGGCCTGCGCGGACAGCACCTGCGGCAGCGTGCGGGCGGCGGCAGCATCCATTTACCTAACTTTACCGCTGCGACAAGACCGCGTGCGGCGCTGTGGCGATGCTCGACCCCAACCGCTTGCGCCTGACTACCATCTGCCCCATGCAGCAACTCCTGATGATCGAAGACGATGCGCGGCTGGCGCAGATGGTGGGCGAATACCTGGAGCGATCCGGCTTCGGCGTGACGCAGGCGCTGGACGCCAAGGGCGGCCTGGCGCTCCTGCACGAACCGGCCAACGGCCGCCTGCCCGACCTGGTGATCCTGGACCTGATGCTGCCCGACCTCGATGGCCTGGAAGTGTGCCGGCGCATCCGCGCGATGCCCAGCGAGGCGGCGCGCGTGCCGATCCTGATGCTCACCGCCAAGGGCGACCCGATGGACCGCATCGTCGGCCTGGAGATCGGCGCCGACGACTACCTGCCCAAACCGTTCGAGCCGCGCGAGCTGCTGGCGCGCATCCGCGCCGTGCTGCGGCGGCGCAGCGAGACCGCGGCGCCGCCGGCGGCGCGCCGCATGCAGTTCGGCTCGCTGGAGATCGACCGCGACGCCCGCAGCGTCACCATCGCCGGCGAACACCGCGAGCTGACCTCCTACCAGTTCGACCTGCTGGTGGCGCTGGCCGACCGCGCCGGCCGCGTGCTCACGCGCGACCAGATCATGGAAGCGGTGCGCGGGCGCGAGCTGGAAGCCTTCGACCGCTCGATCGACGTGCACATGGGCCGCATCCGCGCCGCCATCGAAGCCGACGTGAAGAATCCCAAGCGCATCCTCACGGTGCGTGGCGTGGGCTACGTCTTCGCCAAACAACAGGACTGACCCCCCGCTCGTGAACCTGCGCCTGCCCCTTTACCTGCGCATCTGGCTCGCCGTCATCGCCGCGGTGGCCGTCCTCACCGTGGTGTTCGGCGCGCTGTGGGAGGCGTACCGGGACGCGGTGCGATCCGAGCAGTCGACGCCGGCGCGCGAGATCGTGATCCGCGATGCCGCCGGCGAGGTGATCGGCCAGGGCGGGCTGCGCCGCGTGCCGTCGCAGGGCACGGGGCCGAGCACGTTCGAAGGCGAGGTCGTGCTCAAGGACGGCCGCGAGATCACCGTGCAGGTGCCGCCGCGCCAGCGCCGCGCAGGCGAAGGCCCGGCGGGCCTGCGCCCGTTCCTGCCGCGCAGCCCGTCGGGGCTGTTCTGGCTGCTGGGCGTGGTGGCCCTGGCGGTGGTGCTGGGCAGCTACCCGGTCATCCGGCGGCTCACGCTGCGGCTGGAGAACGTGCGCCGCGGCGTCGAGCGCTGGGGCGAAGGCGACCTGTCGGCGCGCGCGGACGAGAGCGGCAGCGACGAGGTGGCCTTCCTGGCGCGCCGCTTCAACCATGCCGCCGAGCGCGTCGAGACTTTGGTCAAGAGCCACAAGTCGCTGCTGGCCAACGCCTCGCACGAGCTGCGCTCGCCGCTGGCGCGCATCCGCATGGGGATGGAACTGATGGATGGGCCGCCGACGCCCGGGCAGCGGCAGGAGATCGTGCGCAACCTGGGCGAGCTGGACCAGTTGATCGACGAGATCCTGCTGTCCAGCCGGCTGGATGCGCGCGAGACCGATGTCGGCACCTTCGAGCCGGTCGACCTGACCGGCCTGGCCGCCGAGGAATGCGCCCAGACCGGCGCCGAGCTGTCGGCGCAAGCGGACGGCGGCGACGTCACGGTCAACGGCGTGCCGCGCCTGCTGCGCCGTGCGATCCGCAACCTGCTGGAGAACGCCCGCCGCTACAGCCCCGGCCCGGTGGAAGTCGAGGTGCGCCGCGAAGGCAGCCACGCCGTGCTGCGCGTGTGCGACCGGGGGCCGGGCGTGCCGCCCGACCAGTGCGAGCGGATCTTCGAGCCGTTCTACCGGCTGCCGGGCGCGAGCGAGCGCGACGGTGGGGTCGGGCTGGGGCTGGCGCTGGTGCGGTCGATCGCGGGGCGGCACCACGGGACGGTGCACTGCGAGGGGCGCGAAGGCGGTGGGGCGTGTTTCGTGCTCAGGTTGCCGGCGTAGCTGTCCGGTGCCCGGTGCCCGAACGCGGCGCCGATCGGCTGCGGGGGATTTGGAAACCGGATGATGCAGGCCGCTTGTGCGGGGAGCGGACATCTGGCGGGCGCGCTCAGCTGCACGCTCGAATGGGCATGGCAACAACCTTCTGATCGATCGTCCCGAACACATTGCGGCCATCCTTGTCACGCACCTCGATTCGCACGGTTTCACCGTGCCGCAGGTAGGGAGTCTTCGGCGCACCGCCTTCCAGCGTCTCGCGTGTACGTTGCTCGGCGATGCATCCATAACCATTTGCAGCGCTTTCGTTCGAGACCGTGCCGCCTCCCACGATGGTGCCCGCGCCAGCTGGCCGCGTTCGGCAGAGATGGGCGATCAACTGGCCGAACGAAAAGTGCATGCCGTCGCCGCAGTCAAGTCGGCCGACCTGAGCGGCATTCCTGAACGTGGCCATTTGCATGTGCAGCCGCCCTCCATCCCATGCCACACCCAGTTCGTCAGGCGTGACCGCCACCGGTGAGAACGAGGAGGATGGCTTGCTCTGCAGGAAGCCGAAGCCTTTGGCGAGCTCGGAGGGAATCAGGTTGCGCAGCGACACATCGTTCACGACCATGACCAGCTTCACCGCCGCAAGCGCCTCCTGCGCCGATATCCCGGCAGGAACGTCGCCGGTGATGACGGCGACCTCGGCCTCGAAATCGATGCCCCATTCTTCATTTCCGCACGCGATGTCATCGCACGCCCCCACCATGCTGTCGCTGCCGCCCTGGTACATCAGGGGGTCGTGAAGCAGCTCCGGTGGCATGGCCGCACCCCGGGCACGCCGTACCAGGGCCACATGGTTCAGGTAGGCGGATCCGTCGACCCATTGGTAGGCACGCGGCAACGGCGCCATGCACATCCGGGGTTGGAACGGAAACGCCCCTGCGATCTTCCCGGCTTCGAGCTGCCGCCAGCGCTGGCGCAGCAAGGGCTCCAGGTCATCCCAGCGGTCCAGGGCGTCCTGCAGCGTGTGCGCCATGTCCGTGACGAGCGTTGCGCGATCGAGGTCGCGGCTCACCAGGACGAGTTGGCCATCGCGACTGCCATCACGATAGGTGGCCAGTTTCATGGGGGGTCCTCCTTAGGTCCTTTCCGGGCGACCGTCGCCCGCGAGTGCCGCCCGGTCGAGCAGGACGATCGTTCCAGGCTGCTTCAGGATCAGGCCCTTGCGCTCGAACTCCGCAAGGGTGAGGCTGACCCATGTGCGCGTGGCGCCGATCATCTTGGCCAGGTCTTCATGCGTCAGTTCCTGCACCAGGTGCCGCCCGTCAGCCGAGGTCACGGACAAGGCGGCCAGGATGCGACCGAGCCGCAGCGTGGCGGAATCCAGCACGAGCGGCGCACTGCGCTCGATCGTCTCCACGGCAAGAACCGCCAGCAGCTGCGTGATGTTGTGCGCGAAGCGCGGGATGCTGCGCAGACACTCCTGGAAGTGCGTGGCAGGAAGGATCGAGGCGTCGACGGCGCCCACGGCTTCCACCGACAGGATGCGCGGCGTTCGCAGCACCACGGCCGCCAGCCCCAGGATGCTGCCGCTGGTCAGGATGCTCATGGTGAACTCTTCACCCTCGGGCGAGGTGAGGTACAAGCGAACGCGGCCGTTGCGCACCACCACAAGGGAATCGCTTGGCTCCCCCTGGCCGAAAACCGGCGCACGCGGGGCGAACGACTTCACGCGCATCAGCCTGTGGATGGACTCCGCTTCGTCGTGGCTCAGGCCCTCGAGCGCGCGGGTCCATTTGGGGTCGGACGTGCGATTCATCTGCCACCCGCCTCAGCTGGCCGGTGTGCCGTCGAAGTACCGGTCGTACTTCCCCGACAGCGAGCGGAACGCCCCAGCGTCGGCCGGAGGCGGCCGGGGCGAACGGATGGCAGGCCAGGTCCGGGAGTAGGTTCGATTGAGTTCGCGCCAATGGGGATCGGCCTGCATGTCGAAAGCGATGGCGCCGACCGGGCATTGGGGTTCGCACACGCCGCAGTCGATGCAGGTCTCGGGATCGATCACCAGCATGGTCTGCCCCTCGCGGAAGGCATCCACGGGGCATATGGCCACGCAGTCGGTGTATTTGCAGCGGATGCAAGCCTCGGTCACGACATAGCTCAAGGCAAAACCCCCTTACCTCTCGACAAAAGCGCGCTCGAACACGTAGTCGCCGGCCTGGCCGGCTCCGGGCGAGACCTTGAATCCGCGGCCATCGAGCTCGGCGCGGATGTCCGTGAGCGCCGCGGGGTTGCCGCAGACCATGAAGCGGTCGCTGGCCGGGGAAAGGGCGGGCAGGCCGAGATCCTGCGTGAGCTTGCCGGAGCGCATCAACTCAGGGATCCGACCGGTCACTCGAAACGGCTCGCGCGTGCAGGTGGGGTAGTAGAGCAGGCTGCGTTGGACCAGGGGGCCCAGGTACTCGTCTTGCGGCAGGCGTGACTGCAGTTCGTCGGCATACGCCAGTTCGCTGACGTAGCGCACCCCGTGCACCAGGATCACCCGCTCGAACCGCTCGTAGGCCTCCAGGTCGCGCACGATGCTCATGAACGGCGCAAGCCCGGTGCCCGTGGCCAGCAGGTAGAGGTTTCGTCCAGGCCGCAGATCGTCGAGCACCAGGGTGCCCACCGGCTTGCGACCCACCAGCACCTCGTCGCCTTCGCGCAGGTGCTGGAGCCTGGAGGTCAGCTGGCCATCGGCGACCTTGATGCTGAAGAACTCGAGTTCCTCTGCGAAGCTGGGGCTGGCGATGCTGTAGGCCCGCAGCACGGGCCGCTGGTCCACCATCAGCCCCAGCATCAGGAAGTGGCCGCTGCGAAACCTCAGGCTGGACGGCCGTGTCGTGGTGAAGCTGAACAGCGTATCGTTCCAGTGGCGCACCGAAGTGACGCGCTCGGTGGTGGCTGCACTCATCGTCGCCTCACTGCATCCGGATGTTGGCGTCCTTGACCACGCGCGACCAGCGGGCCACCTCGGCGCGGATGAACCGGTCGTACTCCTGGGGCGTGCTGCCCACCGGGTCCATGCCGAAGTCGCGCACCTTGGCCGCGAATGCCGGATCCCTGACAACGCTCGCCACATCGGCGCCGATCCTGTCGATGATGGCCCGCGGCACCTTGCTGGAGGTGACCAGCCCGAATGCCGAAACCACTTCGAAGTGGGGGATGGTTTCGGCGATGGCCGGGTAGCCCGGGTCGCTGGCCAGCCGGTTCTTCAGGGTGACGCCCAGGACCTTGAGCTTGCCGCTGCGGACGTATTCCTTGACGGGCGCCCAGACGTCGAACAACAGGGGCACGCGGCCGCTCAGGACATCGGAATGGGCTGCCGCGCTGCCGCCGTACGGCACGTGCAGCAGGTCGATGCCGGCCAACTGGTTCAGGAGCGCGCCCGAGACGTGGTTGAGCGTTCCAATTCCCGGGGTCGCGTAGCTGAGGGTGCCCGGCTTGGCCTTGGCGAGAGCAATCAGTTCCTGCACGTTGTTGGCAGGAAGCGAAGGGTGCGCCACCAGCACGCAGGCGGACGAGGTGATCTGGCTCACGGCCGCCAGGTCGTTGAGGGTGTCGTAGGGCATGTCGCTGCGGATGGCCGGGTTGACCACGTGCGCCATGACGACCATGCCGATGGTGAGCCCGTCCGGCGCTGCCTTCGCCACGATGTTGGTGCCGATGGTCGAGCCGCCGCCCGCCTTGTTCTCCACCACCACCGGCTGCTTCCATATCACGGCAAGGCGCTCGGCCAGCATGCGCGCCAGCACGTCGGTAGGGCCACCGGCCGTGAAGGGCACCACGATGCGCACGGGCCTCGAAGGAAAACCCTCCTGCGCGGCGAGCGGTCCCGCAGCGAGTGCCGCCGCTGCGGTCATGACGAAGACGCGTCTGGAATGCGAAACCGGTTTCATGCGGAGCCTTTCGGGATGGATGGATTCTGGATTGCGTCGGGTGTCCGCCCTGGGGGCGCTTCGGAGGCGAGGCAATCCAGCCCGCCACGAAATTCGGCCACGGAGAAGATCTCGGCGCCGTAACGCTCGAGCCAGTCGCTGTCGACCCGCACGCCATTTCGCAGCAACCAGGGCTGGGCTTCGCGAACGATCAGTTTCCAGTCCTCCAGGTGGCGCAGTTGCTTCAGGCGGTCGGGGCGAGGAGGTTGGCCCAGCGCCTCGGCCAGCAGGTCCGTGAAGTTGACGACCTCGAACCCGCCCGGCTTCTCGTGGCCGATGAAGGCCATGTGACAGCCGTGGTAGAGCGTGACCAGGGCATCGGCCCGGGTGGCGCGCACCCGATCGAGCAGGTGGGCGTGTTCGACGGCCTGCAGCTGCGGCGAACGCGAACAGCCCGAACCGCCGCAGGTGTACGAGGACTCGAGCACCGTCTCCACGACCTGCAGGTCCGGAATCGATCGCAGCAGCGCCTCGACGTTGCGCCCGACTTCCGGCATGCCGTGGTGGGCGTGAAGCACCACGCGCCGGGGGATGCCGCGCACGAAGCGCCTGCGCAGTTCATCGGCGCGCTCCAGCAGATAGGCCGTGACGTGGTCGAAGTCATACCCGCGGGGCCGGAAGCCCGCCATCGTTTCATTCAGGTGCAAGTCGCAGGTAGGGCACCAGTTCAACACCTTCTCGGCCTCGAAATCCCCGAACCGCTTGAGCGTGTGGGCGGTCACGCGGCCGCCCACCGGCAGTTCCCCTTCCCACTTGGAGGCGATGACCCCACAGCAGGACGAAGGGCCGCCGACCACCTCGTAGTCAAGCTCCAGCGCGTCCAGGATGTACAAGGTGTTGAACATCAGGTTGGGCGTGCGCAGCGCATTGCAGCCCGTGTAGAACACCAGGTCGGTCTTGCGCGGCCGTGACGGCGTGAAAAGCCGCGCGTAGTCCTGGGGAAGCAGCTGCATGGCGATCATGAGCTTGATGGACCGCGCCATGCGCCGAAAGAGCTGCGGCGTGCGGCTTTCAATGGCCGCATCGCGCATGTTGGCCAGCATCAGCATCTTGCGGGGGTTCACGCCTTCGGGACACGCCTCTATGCAGTCGCCGCAGCCGTTGCAGCCGTGCATCCAGGCGGAGGCCGCCGCCCCGCTTGCGCGGTTCTCGCCCAGCAGCTGCAAGACGTCGGCCACCACTGCGCGCGAGTCGGCGCCGCTGGCCGCGCCGTAGGGAACAACCGGGCACACATCCACGCACTTGCCACACCGCGTGCAGGCGGAGAGAAGCTGATCGATCTCCCCGTGCACATGATGTTCGGCATCCGCCACGATGTTCATGACGAAGCCTCCGTGTCTCCTATCCGGACGATGGCCTCGATCTCCACCAGCATCCTTGGATCGATCAGGCGGCTGACCTCGACCAGGGTGGCCGCCGGGTTGCCGCAGAAGAACGGGGCTCGCAGCGCCAGCGTTTCGGTGTGGAATCGCTCGATGTCCGTGGTGAAGATCGTGTACTTCACGACGTCTTCCAACTGCGCGCCCGCGGCCACGATGATCTCGTTGAGGTTCGAAAAACACTGCGCTGTCTGCGCGCGGATGTCGCCGACGCCGACCACCTCACCATGTGGATCACGAGCCGTGATGCCGGCGGTGTGAAGCAGGCGGCCGTCGGTCACCACTCCGAGCGAGAAGCGCACCGTCTTCTCCCAGGGCTTGCCGAGCCGGAGGACTTGCCGGGTCACGCGCCGACCCCCTTGAGCAAGAGGACGGTGCAGTCCGCCCCGGCCACCCGATCGCGCGAGATGTCCTGGTAGCCGGGCGACTCGGCCCAGGCCCGCCAGGCGGCTTCGTCAGGAAAGGAAAGAAGAACGACCTTGTCGCCTTCCCAATGGCCCTCGAGCACCTTGGGTCGGGTGTCCGCGGACAGGACGGCGCCTTCGAACGCACCGAACACTCCGCCGAATGCCGCTTGATAGCGGTCATAGGCCGCACGGTCCTTGAACTTGAGCTGTGCGAGTACGTATACCGTCACATTGCGCCTTTCACACTGAAATTCCGGATCAGTGTGCAAGCACGAAGCAACGGCGCAAGTTAACTACTTAACACCGCGCCAGCAAGAAAGCCAGGGATCGACCTGGGCCATCGCAGATGACGACGGCAATCCGGACGGTGCTTTCAGAGTCGTCTTCGCGCGCCTGAGCGAATGCATACCACACCTGGCCGGCGTGGACAGCTCAGGCGCTTTCGCGAAGAATCGCGCTCAAACCTTCGCCGGAACTGTTAGATGGGCTGGCGCCTTCGGAAATCGTCTTCCCCGATCCCTGGGGGCAACGGAGGGAGCGTCACTCTGCTCGTTGCCCCTCTTGCGCCAGCCATGGAGCGCCCGCAGCACTCGCAACACCGTGGAGTCCCCCGGCACGGGCTCGGTCTTGAACTTGAGCTTTCGGGCAAGCGCAAGCATCGCGATGTTCTCGGCGATCACCCAACCCTCCATCATCTCGTAGCCATCGCGTCGTGCCCGGCGCACCAGGCTGGCCAGCAACTTGGTTGCCAGTCCGCTCCTGCGCCAGTCCTCGGCCACAGTGACCGCGAACTCGCAAACCTTGTCACCGGGTTCGCCCGCCTGCACGTACTGCGCGGCACCCACGATGTCGATGCTGTCGGCCGCGGGTATCGTGGCGACGAACACGAAGTCATGCCCGGGCCGCGGATGCACTCCGCGTTGGAGGGCAGCGTCGTCGAGCCGTTCTTTGTGCATCATGAACCGGCTGTAGCGAGATGAGGCCGACAGGCGGTCGAAGGCCTGGACGATCTCCGTCGCATCGGCCTCCACGACCGGACGCAACGTCACCTCGCGACCATCGCGCAGGGTGATGCGGCGCGGGCGATAGCTCCCCGCCATCTTCGCCGCCAGCGCTTGCCCTAGGCAGATGCGATCGCCGACAACGGCGCATTTGCCGCTGCCGCGGGATGGCGCAACTCGCGCCGAAGAATCTTGCCGATGTTCGACTTCGGCAGCGGCTCGCTGCGGAACTCGACGATCTTCGGCATCTTGTAGCCGGTGAGGTACTGGCGGCAATGCTCGAGCAGAGCCTGCTCGGTCAGTGCCGGATCCTTCCTCACGACGACAATCTTCACGACCTCGCCCGAGCGCTCGTCGGGCTCCCCGATGGCCGCCACCTCGGCCACGCCCGGGTGCAGCGCCACCGCATCCTCGATCTGGTTGGGGAAGACCTTGAATCCGGAGACGACGATCATGTCCTTCTTGCGGTCCGTGATCCTGAAGTACCCGCGCTCGTCCACCGACCCCATGTCGCCGGTGCGCAGCCAGCCGTCGTGCGTGAAGACCTTGTTCGTCTCGTCCGGGCGGTTCCAGTAGCGTGGCATGACCTGCGGGCCGCGCACGCAGATCTCGCCGACCTCGCCGGGCGCGAGCTCGCGGCCTTCATCGTCGAGGATGGCCGCCTGTGTGGAGGGAATCGGCAGTCCGATCGTTCCGGTCCACTCCGCAATGTCGATCGGGCTGGCCATCACGACCGGCGACGTTTCCGTCAGCCCATACCCTTCGACGATGGCCGCGCCGGTGCGCTGTTTCCAGCGTTCGGCCACCGTGCGCTGCACCGCCATGCCCCCCGCGCTGCTGAGCTTGAGGGCGCGCGTGTCGACCTCGGCAAACTCCGCCGCATCGAGCAGCGCCCGGTACAGCGTGTTGACGCCGATGATGATCGTGAAGGGATACCTCTTGAGGTCGTGGATGAAGGCCTTCATGTCTCTTGGGTTGGTCACCAGCACGGTGTGTGCGCCCATGTTCATCAGCACGAGACAGGAAGTCAGCGCGTACACGTGGTAGAGCGGCAGCGGGCAGACGAGCACCTCCTTGCCGTCCACCAGGTCGCGCGCCATCCACGCCGTCATCTGCAGCACGTTCGCGACCAGGTTCCCGTGCGTGAGCACGGCGCCCTTGGCCACGCCGGTCGTGCCACCGGTGTACTGGAGGAAGGCCATGTCATCGCGATTCAGAGGCACCTCCTCCAGGTGCCGCCCCCGGCCGGCGCGCAATCCGTCGTTGAACCCGGTCGCGCCGGCGATCTTCCATGCGGGCACCATGTGCCTCACGTACTTCACCACCACGTTGGTGAGCAGTTCCTTGACCACCGGAAACATGTCACCGACCTCTGTCGTGATCACGGCCAGGTTCAGGGTCGGGTTTCTCTCCAGCGCTTGCTGCAGCGTGTGGGCAAAATTTTCCAGCACCACGATGGCGCTCGCGCCTGAGTCCTTGAGCTGATGCTCCAACTCGGGCACGGTGTACTGCGGATTGACGTTGACGACCACCAGGCCGGCGCGCAGCACGGCGAACAGCGCCACCGGATACTGCAGCAGGTTCGGCATCATGATTGCCACCCGGTCGCCTTTGCGCAGGCCCAACGTCCCCTGCAGGTAGGCGGCGAAGTCGCGGCTCGAGCGGTCGAGCTCGGCATAGCTCATCGATGCGCCCATGTTGCTGTAAGCGGGCAGGTCGCCGAAGCGCTGGCAGCTGTGCAGCAACATGTCCCTGAGCGAGGCGAACTCATGCACATCCACCTCGGCTGGAATCCCGGCTGGGTAGAGCTTCAACCAGATTGCTTCCATCTCGAATCGCTCCTTCCAACCTCGAGTGAAGCGATGGTTAGCCACGGCCGTCACGACATCGAGGCAACTCGCGCAACCACGCGAACATGGACAAGCATGCTCGCACGCCTGGGCAGGTTGAGCAACTCAAGCGCAGTGAAGGCGACTGGCGCGTATCGTCGCGTTTCCCGCTTCGCGATGCAGCCTTCCGCTCACGCGTACAGCTGCTCGATCTCCCCCGCGTACACCTTGTAGATGCTGGAGCGCCGCACCTTCATGGTGGCGGTGACTTCGCCGTCGTCGTGGTCCAGCTCCTTGGTCAGCAGGTGGAAGCGCCGCACCTGGGACACGTTGGCCAGCCGGGCGTTGCCCTTGTCGATCTCGGCCTGCACCAGCTGGCGCACCGGCTCCAGCTCCACCAGCGAGCGGAAATGGGTGAAGGCCAGGCGCTGCGCCTCGGCCCACTTGCCCACCGTCTCGTAGTCGATCTGGATCAGCGCCGAGACGAACTTGCGCGCCTCGGCCACCACGATGCACTCCTTGATGAAGGGGCTGGCCTTCATGGTGTTCTCGATCTCCGAGGGCGTCAGGTTCTTGCCGCCGGCGGTGATCATGATGTCCTTCAGGCGGTCGACGATGCGCAGCTGGCCATCGGCGCCCTGCTCCACCACGTCGCCGGTGTGCAGCCAGCCGTCGCGGATCGACTGCGCCGTGGCCTCGGGGTTCTTGTAGTAGCCGGCGAACACCACGTCGCCGCGCAGCAGCAGCTCGTCCTGTGCGCCCAGCCGGACTTCCACGCCTTCGGTGGCGCGGCCCACGGTGCCGATGCGCACCTCGTCCAGGTCCTGGCCCAGCACCATGCCGGTCGATTCGGTCAGGCCATACACCTCCACCAGCGGCACGCCCAGCGTGCGGAAGAAGCGCACCACGTCCGGCGGAATGGGCGCAGCGCCGGTCAGCGCCACCTCGGCCCGGCGCAGCCCGATGAAGTTCTGCAGCGCGCGCAGCACGGTCCAGTAGGCGAAGGCAAAGCGCAGCCGCTCGCCCAGGCTCCATTGCCCCCGGGGCTTCTCCGCCATCGGCGCGGCGGCCGCCAGAGCCCGCCGGTACAGCGCCTGCTGGAGCGAGCCCGCCTCCTGCATCTTGATGCTGATGGCGGCGTGCAGCTTCTCCCAGATGCGCGGCACACCCAGGAACATGCTGGGCGCGACCTCCCGCAGGTCTTCCTGCACGGTGCGGATCGATTCGCCGAAGTTCACCTGCGAGCCCAGGTACAGCGGCACGAAGGTGGTCAGCATCTGCTCGGCCACGTGGCACAGCGGCAGGTACGACAGGTGGCTGGTGCCGGCGTGCAGCCGCAGCCGCTGCACGATGCCGGGCACCACGCCGCGGATGTTGCGCCAGGAGATCATGGCGCCCTTGGGCGCGCCGGTGGAACCGGACGTGTAGATCATCAGCCCGATGTCGTCCAGCGTCTGCGCGGCCAGCGCGACGTCGATGCGGCCGTGGCCCTCGCTGGCGGCCATGGCGGCGCCGGCGGCCTCGATCTCGGCGAAGGTCTTGATGCGGGCCCGCTCCTCGGGGCCGTAACTCGCCAGCCCCTTGGTCTCGACCATGACGATCCAGCGCAGGCGCGGCAGCTGCCCGATCGCGTCGAGCAGCTTGTCGACCTGCTCCTGGTCCTCGCAGACCACGGCCTCGCAGTCGGCATGGCCGACCACGTAGGCCACCTCGTTGCTGGGGCTGGTCGGATAGACGCCGACGGTCACGGCGCCGATCAGGCCGGCGCCCATCTGCGCCAGCACCCACTCGGCGCGGTTCTCCGACAGCACCCCCAGGTGCGAGCCCTGGTGCAGGCCGAGCGAGGCGAGGCCGAGCCCGAAGTGGCCGGCCCGCCGGTAGTAGGCGGTCCAGGTCAGCGGGTGCCAGATGCCGAAGTCCTTCTGCCGCACCGCCACCCGGTCGGGCTGGCGCTGCGCCTGCTCGCGCAGCATCTGCGGCAGGGTCTTCTCCGGCAGGGGATTCACGTATGCATTCATGCGAGGCAGTTCAGGACAGCCATCGTTTGCGGCGCTTGTAGTGCTTCAACTCGCGGAAGCTCTTGGCCTGCCCGCCGCCGCCCATGCCCAGGTAGAACTCGCGCACGTCCGGGTCGGCCGCGAGCCGCTCGGCGGGGCCGTCGATCACGATCTTGCCGCTTTCCATGATGTAGCCGGCGTGCGCCACCGCCAGCGCCAGGCTGGCGTTCTGCTCCACCAGCAGCATGGAGACGCCGCGCTCGCGGTTGATGCGGGCGATGATGGTGAAGATCTCCTCCACCAGCAGCGGCGACAGGCCGAGCGACGGCTCGTCCAGCAGGATCAGCTGGGGGTCGCCCACCAGCGCGCGGCCGATCGCCAGCATCTGCTGCTCGCCGCCCGACAGATATCCGGCCAGGCCCTTGCGGCGCTCGTGCAGGCGCGGGAAGTAGCTGTAGACGGCGTCGAAGTCGCGCGGCGCCGGCTTGCGGCCGGTGAGCGCGTAGGTGGCCACCACCAGGTTCTCCTCGACCGACAGGTCTTCGAACACGCGGCGGCCTTCCATCACGTGGGCCAGGCCGCGCCGCACCAGCTGCTGCGGCGCGCTGCGGTCGGTGGGCGCACCGTCGAAGGTGATGGCGCCGGCCTGCAGCTCGCCGTCTTCCAGCGGCAGCAGGCCGCAGATCGCCTTCAGCGTGGTGGACTTGCCGGCCCCGTTGCTGCCCAGCAGGGCGACGATCTGGCCGCGCGGCACGGCCAGCGACAGGCCGCGCAACACCTGCACGACCTTGTTGTAGACCACCTCGATGTTGTTGACGTCGAGGACGGTGTCCACCGCCGCTGACCGCTGCTGCATCGCCACCGCTTCTTCAGTTCAGCTTGATCCAGTCGGAGGCGGGCACCATCTTCTGCGCCTTCATGTCGGCGCGGTAGACGCGGCCCACCGGGATGGAGTTGCCGCTGATGGTGACCGGCACGCCGATGATGCCGCCGGTGTCGAAGTCCTTGATGGAGTTCAGCGCGGCCTTCAGGTTGGCGCCGTTCAGCGCCTTGCCGGCGTCGAGCGTGCGCTTGGCCGCCTCGGTAAACAGCATGGCAGTCAGGAAGCCCTGCATGTAGGCCGTGCTCTGGTATTCCGGGCGCATGGCGCGGATCTTGTCCAGCATCGGCGCCTTGGCCGAGGTGTCGTAGTAGTAGCGGAACGGCATCACGCCCATGAAGCCGTCGCCCGCCTCGCCCATCTTCATGACGGTGGAGCTGTCCATCGTCCAGAAGGTGCCCATCCACTTGCTGGTCATGCCCTGCTGCTTGCCCTGCTGGATGAACTCGGGGATGGGCGCCAGGATGTAGCCGTGGAAGATGGTGTAGTCGGGCGCGGCGCGGCGCAGCTTGATCACCTCGGTGGACACGTCCACGCTGCCCGGCGGCGTCATGATCTTGGCCGCCACCGACAGGCCCAGCTTCTTGGCCAGCGCCTCGCTTTCGTCGATCGGGTCGCGGCCGAACTCGGAGTCGGAATAGACGAAGGCCACCTTGGCGCCCGGCTTCTCCTTGGCGATGTGTCGCAGCAGGATGCCGAACATCTCGGTGTAGTCGGGGCCGACCAGGAACTGGTTCGGGTACTTCTTGGGGTCGTTCAGCTCGGTGGCGAAGGAGGCCCCGGCCATCAGGATGTTGGCGTTGCGGTCCAGCTCGGGGTTGATGGTCTTGGCAAAGCCGGTGGAGTCGCCGTAGTACAGGTTGACCTTGTTCTGGCTGGTGATCTTCTTGAACGCCGCCACCGACACATCGACCTTGTAGGCGGTGTCCTCGGGCACGTAGCGGATCTTGCGGCCCTTGATGCCGCCGGCGTCGTTGACCATCTTCACGTAGTCGGTGATGCCGGCGTTGATGCCCACGCCGGCGAACGCGAACACGCCGGTCATCGGGATCGAGCCGCCGATGACGATGTCCTCGGCCTGCGCGTGCACCAGCGCCGGGGCGGCCAGCGCGGCGCCCGTGGCCAGCACCAGGCTGCGCCGGGTCAACGAGGGGGATGCCTTCTTCATGCTTGTCTCCTAGGGGTCAGTGACGGAACGGCCACAGGTGGAAATAGCGGCGGATGCGCCGCCACACTTCGGCGAGCCCATGCGGCTCGAATACCAGGAAGCCCACGATCAGCAGGCCGAAGATGACGGTGCGCACCGGCGACAGGAACACCGTCATCGCGGTGCCGCCGGGCAGCAGGTCGAACACCAGCTTGAGCACCTCCGGCACCATGGTCATGAAGACCGCGCCCAGGATGCCGCCCAGGATGGTCCCCATGCCGCCGACGATGATGGCGGCCAGGAAGAAGATCGACATCAGCAGCGGGAAGCTCTCGGGCGTCACCACCCGGAAGAAGTAGGCCCACAGGCCGCCGGCCACGCCGGCATAGAAGGACGACAGGCCGAACGACAGCAGCTTGTAGCGCAGCAGCGGGATGCCCAGCACCTCGGCCGAGATGTCGCGGTCACGGATGGCAATGAAGGCGCGGCCCACCCGGGTGCGGAACAGGTTGGCCGCGCCCCACAGCATGGCGATGGTGACCGGCAGGATCAGCCAGTACAGCCGGAACGAGGTGTCCAGCGGCAACCCGAACAGGCTGGCGGGCGGCATCGACAGCCCGCCGGTGCCGCCGGTGAAAGACAGGTTGGCGAACAGGAAGTGGGCGATGAACGAGGCGGCGATGGTGGCGATGGCCAGGTACAGGCCCTTCACGCGCAGCGACGGGATGCCGACGATCAGCCCGCCCAGCATGGCGACCCCGCCGCCGGCCAGCAGGTTGACCGCGAACGGCGAGCCGGTGTGGATCTCCAGGATCGCCACCGTGTAGGCGCCCAGCCCCATGAACGCCGCCTGGCCCAGGCTGACCAGGCCGGTGTAGCCGGTCAGAATGTTCAGGCCGGTGGCGCTGGCCACGTTGATCGCCACCAGGCAGGCCAGGTACAGCCAGTAGTCGTTGGCGACGAACGGGAACAGCAGCAGCAGCGCGGCGCCCACTCCCAGCCACGCCTTCTGCGTGACCGAGTCGAACAGCGCAGCGTCCGCGACGTAGCTTTCCTTGAGGGTGCCGATGCGCATCGCGGGGTTTCTAGAGGCGTTCGATCTCGCGGGTGCCGAACAGCCCGTAGGGGCGGATCATCAGCACCACGACGAGCACGATGAAGGTGGCCAGCAGCTTGTACTCGGCGCCCAGGAAGGCGCCGGCCAGGGCTTCGACCAGGCCGATGAAGACGCCGCCGACCAGCGCGCCCAGCACGCTGTCCAGGCCGCCGACGATCACCACCACCAGCACCGACAGGCCGAACACGCCCATGGCCGAGGAGATGCCGCCGATCGCACCGACCACGATGCCGGCGACGGCGGCGATCATCCCGGAGGCGACCCAGGCCAGCGAGAACACGCGCGGCACGTTGATGCCCATCATGTAGGCCGCGCCCTGGTCGGAGGCGGTCGCGCGCAGCGCCACGCCGCCGCGCCAGAAGCGGAACAGCAGCAGCACCGCGGCGATGAACACCACCGCCACCAGCGAGCCGTAGGCCACCTTGGGCGCCAGGAAGGCGTCGCCGATCACCACCGGCGTGTTCGGCAGGAATTCCGGCAGGCGGCGCTGGTCCGCCGACCAGATGATCTCCACCACGCCGACCAGGATGGACGCCAGGCCGACGGTGACCATGAAGGCGGAGATCGGCGGCTCGCCCAGCAGCGGGCGGATCATGGTGCGCTCGATGATCGCCCCCAGCAGGCCGCAGCCCAACACCGCGCCAGGGACCGCCAGCCACAGCGGCAGCGAGAACGTGGCGGCGAAGGCGAAGAACAGGTAGGCGCCGATCATCAGCACCTCGCCGATGGCAATGTTCACCACCCGGGTGCCCTTGTAGACCAGCACGAAGGCCAGCGCCGCCAGGGCATAGAGGCCGCCACCGGCCACGCCGGTCAGCGCGATCTCGAACAGGTAGCCCCAATCCATCAGGCCGCCTCCGCCATCGGCTGCGGCTCGCCGTGCAGCTTGCGCCGCAGGACCTGGACGTCGCCGGCACCGAGGTAGGCGCGGATTACCTCGGGGTCGGCCTGCACCTGCGCCGGCCGGCCCTGCGCGATCACCTGGCCGAAGTTGAGCACCACCACGTGGTCGGACAGGTCCATCACCATGCCCATGTCGTGCTCCACCATCAGCACGGTGATGCCCCACTCGCGCCGCACGTCGAGGATGAAGCGCGCCATGTCCTCGGTTTCCTCGCGGTTCATGCCGGCCACCGGCTCGTCGAGCATCAGCACCTTGGGCTGCATGGCCAGGGCGCGCGCCATCTCAACGCGCTTTTGCAGGCCGTAGGGCAACGCGGCCACCGGCGCGTGCCGGATGTGGTCGATCTCGAGGAAGTCGATGATGCGCTCCTCGATCTCGCGGCGCAGCTCGGCCTCCTCGCGGCGGGCCCGGCCGACATAGAGCAGCGCGTCGAGCACGTTGGTCTTCAGGTGCGCGTGGCGCCCGAGCTTGATGTTGTCCAGCACTGTCATGCCGCGAAACAGCGCGATGTTCTGGAAGCTGCGCGCCAGCCCCAGGCGCGCGCGCTGCGGCGCCCGCACCCGGCTGATGTCCTGGCCCTCGAACAGCACGCGCCCGGCGGAGGGCCGGTAGAAGCCCGAGATGGTGTTGAACAGCGAGGTCTTGCCGGCCCCGTTGGGCCCGATCACCGCCGTGATGGTGCCGGGCTGCACGGCGAAGCTCACGCCGGTCAGCGCCTTGACGCCGCCGAAGGCCAGGGTGACCGAATCCACCTGCAGCACCGGGGGCTGCGGCTCGGCGGAAGAAACGCGGGGAGTGGGCTGCAAGGCAGGGAACTTACTGATACGTAAAACGGCTACTCGTGGGTAACTTGCGTTCCATTCTTGGCCGGGCCGCCGCACCGGTCATCGGTGGTTACCCCAGCAGACGATGAACACCCGCTCCCGAACCACGCCCGCGACCGCGGCGCCTGCGCCGGCGCCCGAGTCCCCGTGGTCCACGCCCGCGCAGCGGGCGCAGCAGCGCCAGCGCAAGCACGAGGCGGTGCTGCAGGCGGCCGCCCGCCTGTTCAACGAGAAGGGCTTCCACGCCACCTCGCTGGACGACATCGCGCAGCAGCTGCACGTGACCAAGCCGACGCTGTACTACTACGTGCGCAGCAAGGACGACATCCTGCTCGAATGCGTGCGCACGGCGCTGGGGCTGATGCAGCGTGAGATCCAGGCCGTGCGCAAGGCCGGCGGTCGCGCGCCCGACCAGCTGGTGGCCTGCATGCGCGTCTATGCGCTGATCGTCACGCAGGAGTTCGGCAAGTGCGTGATCCGCATCGGCGAGGACCCGCTGCCGGCGCCGCTGCGCAAGGAGCTGCGCCGGCTCAAGGCCGGCATCGACCTGGAGTTCCGCCGGCTGCTGCAGGAGTGCATCCGCGAGGGCGCGATCGTCGACTGCGATCCCAAGCTGGCGGCCTTCGTGCTGGCCGGCGCCCTGAGCTGGATCGGCCGCTGGTATCGCGAGGACGGCGAGCTGACGCCCGAACAGATCGCGGACCAGGCGATCGGGCTGTTGCTCAACGGGGTGCTGAAGCGGCCGGATCCGCCGCAGGCGCCACCGGTTGCTTCCGGGGCGCGGAAGAAGCGCGCGCCGTAGCGCGCGTTCAGTGCGCCTGCAGCAGCCCCGCCACCCGGGCCGGCGCGATGTCGCGCAGGCAGCGGTGGTGCCCCAGCGGACATTCGCGCGCAAAGCACGGCGCGCAGTCGAGCGGCGGCTGGTAAGCCGGATCGTTCTTCAGCCAGACCACCTGGGCACGCTCGTTCAGCGGCGGCGTGTGCAGCGGGCTGGACGACCCGAACAGCGCCACCTGCGGCACGCCGAAGGCGGCGGCCACGTGCATCAGGCCGGAATCGTTGCTGACCATGGCGCCGGCGCCGGCGATGAGGGCGAAGGCCTGCATCAGCGAGGTCCTGCCGGCCAGGTTGCGGCAGTGGCCCGGCGCACCGGCCACGATCTCTTCGCACACCGGCGCGTCCTTGCCGGAGCCGAGCAGCAGCACCGGGCGGCCCAGGCCGGCGGCCAATGCGGCGTAGTGCTCTGCGGGCCAGCGCTTGGAAGGCCCGAACTCGGCACCCGGCGCGAACACCACATAGCCGCCGCGCGCCACGCCTTGTGCGCCCAGTGATTCAGCGATGGCGCTTTCCGGCACATGCAGCTGCGGGCGATCGGCCTCCAGTCCGTCGCGCTCGCCGCTCAGGGCCGAATAGAAGGCCACCATCGGCGGCTTGCCCCGGGGGTTGGGCAGGCGCTGGGTCAGCACCCCGTAGCGCGACTCGCCCAGGTAGCCGACGCGGCGCGGGACGCCGGCCAGCAGCGGCAGCAGCGCGCTCTTGAAGGAGTTCGGCAGCACGTAGGCGCTATCGAAGCGCCCCCGCAGCTCGCGCCCGAGCCGGCGCCGCGCGGCCCATTGCAGGCCGCCGTGCTGGAAGGGCAGCTCGACGACTTCGTCGACCTGCGGCATGGCGCGGTAGACCGGCGCCACCCAGGGCACCGCGCCGACCGCCAGGCGCTCACCGCGCGCGTTCAGCCGCCGCAGCAGCGGCTCGGTCATCACCGCGTCGCCGATCCATTGCGGGGCGATGACCAGGGAATTCATGGGGATTGCCGCGCTCGGTGCGACGCCAGTGCCGGTCAGCCCCGTTCCCGTGCCATCGCGGAACCGGCTTTGCCGGGCCGCTGATGGCGCCCCTTGAGGGTGAGCGGCCGGGAGGCCGCTTCGGGGGTGGGTCAATGTCCTCCCACCTGCTCGCCGTCCTTGAGCTTGTACACCGTGCCGCAATACGCGCACTTGGCCTCGCCGGTGTGGGCGATGTCCAGGAAGATGCGCGGATGGTTGTTCCACAGCTTCATGCCGGCCTGGGGGCTGGGGCAGAAGATGCCGCCGTTGCCGTTGAGGTCGGCCGCGCGCAGCTCGACCACCGTTTGCTTCTGGGCCGGGGTGCTCATACCTTGGTCAGCCAGTGGGCGTACTTGGGATTGCGGCCGTTGACGATGTCGAAGAACGCGTTCTGGATCTTCTCGGTCACGGGCCCGCGGCTGCCGGCGCCGATCTGCACCCGGTCCAGTTCGCGGATCGGCGTGACTTCGGCGGCGGTGCCGGTGAAGAAGGCCTCCTCGGCGATGTAGATCTCGTCGCGCGTGATGCGCTTTTGCACCAGCTCGATGCCGAGGTCCTTGCAGATGTGCAGCACCGTGTTGCGCGTGATGCCGTTGAGCGCGCCGGCCGACAGGTCGGGCGTGTAGACCACGCCGTCCTTGACCACGAACACGTTCTCGCCGGCGCCTTCGCTGACGAAGCCGGCGCTGTCCAGCAGCAGGGCCTCGTCGTAGCCGTCGTCCAGCGCCTCCATGTTGGCCAGGATCGAGTTGCTGTAGTTGCTGACCGCCTTGGCCTGCGTCATGGTGATGTTGACGTGGTGGCGGGTGTAGCTGGAGGTCTTGACGCGGATGCCGCGCTGCATGCCCTCCTCGCCCAGGTAGGCGCCCCAGGCCCAGGCCGCCACCATCAGGTGGATCTTGTTGCCCTTGGGCGAGACGCCCAGCTTCTGCGAGCCGATCCAGGTCAGCGGCCGGATGTAGCAGCTCTCCAGCTGGTTGGCGCGCACCACCTGCTTTTGCGCCTCGTTCACCTGCTCCTTGGTGAAGGGCAGCTGCATGCGCAGGATCTTGGCGCTGTTGAACAGGCGGTCGGTGTGCTCGGCCAGGCGGAAGATGGCGGTGCCGTTGACCGTGTTGTAGGCCCGGACCCCCTCGAACGCGCCGCAGCCGTAGTGCAGCGTGTGGGTGAGCACGTGGATCTTGGCGTCGCGCCAGTCCACCAGCTCGCCGTCCATCCAGATCTTGCCGTCGCGGTCGGCCATGGAGGGTACTACGGTCATGTCTGTGTCCTTGGGCTGGGAAGCAAACCGGTCATTTTACCGGGGCGCCTGCCCTGGCTCCTGCGCCTCGGCCGGCGGCCGCTCCAGCTGCCAGCGGGCCAGCTTGCCCTGCTCGAACTCGCAGGTCACGCGCGAGCCGGAGTTGTCGGTCCAGCGGAACACCTCGGGCTGCTGCTCCTTCGGCGAGAGCTGCTCGCCCAGCGCCCGCGCCAGCCCGACCACGTGCAGCAGCGTCAGGTTGGCCCGCAGCCGGGAATTGAGCATGACGGCGCTGCCGACGTAGCCGATCGGCTGGTCGGCCGCGCGCTTGAGCACCTGGGTCAGCCGGGTGAAGTGCAGCAGCATCCACATCACGATGCCGCCCGCCACCAGGGCCACGCCGGACCAGCCGAAACTGCGATAGGCGAACGCCACCAGGGCGGCGCCGGCGAGGGGAACGAGAATGCGTTGCCAGTTCATGCCGCGATTGTCGCGGGCCGCCGGCCACCCCGACGGAACGGCCGCGCCGGTCGGCCGCCTTCGACCATTCCGCGGCCGTCCGGCTGCCGGTCCCGGCCTCAGGGCTTGAGCAGCTGGCGCACCTTGCGCTGCAACTCGCGCTCGTGGCGGCGCTCCTCGTGCCAGTCGTGGCGGATCGCCAGCGTGACCGAGATCGCCATCAGCACCACCACGGCGGCGAACGGCAGGGCGAACACGATGGTGGCGTTCTGCACCGCCTGGATGCCGCCGGCCAGCATCAGGCTCATGGCGATGGCCGAGATCAGCACGCCCCAGACCAGCTTGACGCGCCAGCCCGGTTCGGGATCGCCGCCGGTGCTCATCATGCCCAGCACCAGGACGGCGGAGTCGCCGGAGGTGACAAAGAAGATGGCCACCAGCACGGTGGCCACCACCGACAGCACGAGGCCGAAGGGCATGGCGTCGAACATGGCGAAGATGGCGGTGGAGACGTCGGCCTTGACGGCGGCGGCCAGCGGCACGCCGTCGAAGATCTCCATGTGCAGGGCCGTGCCGCCGAACACCGAGAACCAGGCGAAGCCGACCAGCGTCGGGGCCAGCACCGTGCCGATCAGGAACTCGCGGATGGTGCGGCCGCGCGAGACGCGGGCGATGAACAGCCCGACGAAGGGCGACCAGGAGATCCACCAGGCCCAGTAGAAGATGGTCCAGTCGCCCACCCAGGAGTTGTCGCGGAAGGGCGTCATGCGCAGGCTCATGCGCACCAGCTCGCTGAGGTAGGCGCCCAGCGTGTTGGTGAAGGTGTCGATGACGGCGACCGCCGGCCCGAGCAGCAGCACCGCCAGCGCCAGCAGGCCCGCCAGCACCATGTTGATGCCGGACAGCCACTTGATGCCGCGCTCCACCCCGCTCAGCGCCGAGCCGACGAACAGCACCGTGGTCAGGACGATGATCAGGGCCTGCGCCACGCGGCCGATCGGCACCCCGAAGATGGCGTTCAGGCCGCTGTTGATCTGGCTGGCACCCATGCCCAGCGAGGCCGCCACGCCAAAGGCGGTGGCCACCACCGCCAGCACATTGAACAGCGGCGAGGCGCGCTGGACGATGCGCCAGGGCAGCGCCTCGGTGGCCGTGCTCACCAGCGCGCTGCCGCCGCGGCGGAACTGGAAGAAGGCCATCGACAGCCCCACCACGCCGTAGATCGCCCAGGGGTGCAGCCCCCAGTGGAAGAACGCGTAGCGCATGGCGATGTTGGCGGCCTCCGGCGTGCCGGGCGCGACGCCCGGCGGCGGGCTGGCGTAGTGGGACAGCGGCTCGGCCACGCCCCAGAACACCAGGCCGATGCCCATGCCGGCGGCGAACAGCATGGCAAACCAGGCGGCGACGGAGAACTGCGGCTCGTCGTCCTCGGCGCCGAGCTTGAGGTCGCCGAAGCGGCTGAAGGCCAGCACCCCGGCCAGCAGCACCAGCCCCAGCACCACCCACAGGTAGAACCAGCCGAAGTTGCGCGTGATCACGGCCAGCGCGCGCCCGCTGGCCGCGTCGAGCGAGGCGGGCGCCAGCAGGCCCCACAGCACCACCAGCGCGATCACGCCGGCCGAAACGATCAGTTGCATGGCGTTCTCCTTGCCGCCCACAGTATGGAAGCGGCGCCACGCCAGCGGTAACCCTCAGGCCAGGCCGCGCACCACATCCATGGCTTCCTCGATCCGGTCGACCGGATGGATGAGCAGGCCCTCAATCTCGCGGCTGCCCTTCTTCGGCGCATTGGCCCTGGGTACCACTGCCACCGAGAAGCCCAGCTTGGCGGCTTCGCGCAGGCGCTCCTGGCCGCGCGGCGCGGGCCGCACCTCGCCGGCCAGCCCGACTTCGCCGAACGCGATGAAGCCCTTGGGCAGCGGCTTGCCGCGCAGGGACGAGGTGATCGCCAGCATCACTGCCAGGTCGGCCGCCGGCTCGGTGATGCGCACGCCGCCGACCGCGTTGACGAACACGTCCTGGTCCATGCAGGCGACGCCGGCGTGGCGGTGCAGCACCGCCAGCAGCATGGCCAGGCGGTCGCGCTCGAGCCCGACCGACAGCCGGCGCGGGCTGGGGCCGCCGGTGTCGACCAGCGCCTGCACCTCCACCAGCATCGGCCGGGTGCCCTCCAGCGTCACCAGCACGCAGCTGCCGGGCACCGGCTCGGCGTGCTGCGACAGGAAGATGGCGCTCGGGTTGGCCACGCCCTTGAGGCCCTTCTCGGTCATGGCGAACACCCCGATCTCGTTGACCGCGCCGAAGCGGTTCTTGATCGCCCGCACCAGCCGGAAGCTGGAGTGCGTGTCGCCCTCGAAATAGAGCACCGTGTCGACCATGTGCTCCAGCACGCGCGGGCCAGCCAGGGCGCCTTCCTTGGTCACGTGGCCGACCAGCACGATCGCCGTGCCGCTGGCCTTGGCGGCGCGCGTCAGGTGGGCCGCGCATTCGCGCACCTGCGCCACCGAGCCGGGCGCCGAGGTGAGCTGGTCGGAGTACACGGTCTGGATCGAATCGACCACCGCCACCGCCGGCTGGCTGGCGGCCAGCGCGCCCAGGATCTTCTCGAGCTGGATCTCGGCCAGCACCTGCACCTGCGAGCGGTCCAGCCCGAGCCGGCGCGAGCGCAGCGCCACCTGGGCGCCCGACTCCTCGCCGGTGACGTAGAGCGTGGCCACGCCGGCGCGCTGCAGCCCGTCGAGCGCCTGCAGCAGCAGGGTCGACTTGCCGATGCCGGGGTCGCCGCCGATCAGCACCACGCCACCCTCGACCATGCCGCCGCCGAGCACCCGGTCCAGCTCGCCGATGCCGGTGGGCGTGCGCGCCACCTCGGCGGCCTCGATGTCGGCCAGCGTCGCCACGGCCGAGGTGGGCGCAAGCGAGGCGAAACGATGGCGCTGGGCGGCCGGCGTCTCGGCCACGGTCTCGATCAGGGTGTTCCAGGCGCCGCACTGCGGGCACTTGCCTTGCCACTTGGGCGTGCTGCCGCCGCATTCGGTGCAGCTGTAGGTCGTCTTGTCTTTGGCCACGCGCGGCAGTGTAGGTCGGCCGTGCGCAGGCAGGGGTGGCTCCCGTCCCGGCGCCGGACGGACCCTCCCTCGAAGAGGGCAGACGCGCGTTCTTCCGCGGCGCCGGGAGCCTGGTCATGACTGCAACGAAGCTGCTGGCCGGCGCGCTGCTGGGGCTGGCCGCCTGCGCCGCCGGCGCAGCCGCGCCGCCCACCGTCGCCCGGATGGACAGCGCGGCCCTGCGCAAACACTACCTGCAGTGCAGCCGCGAATCCGAACAGGTTCGGCTGGGCCCGCCGCAGGCGCAGTTCTGCGCCGAGGTGGCGCAGGCCCTGCTCCAGCGCGACTTCGGCGGCAGCCTGGAGCGGCAACTGGCCTGGTGGCGGCAGGCCCGGCAGGAGCCGCCGCCGGCCGCGCCCGGCCGCTAGGACCCTGCCCGCGCCGGCAGAACACCCGCCGCGCGGCGGGGCTTTGCCGATGCGCGCCTTTCATTTAACATGTTAAACAAATCGCCCATGCTCACGACCACCTTCTCGCACCGCAACCTGCCGCGCCTGCTGCTGCAGGCGCGCGAAGCCGTGATGGCGCACAACCGGCCACGGCTGCGCGAACACGGCCTGTCCGACCAGCAATGGCGGGTGCTGCGCGTGCTGGGCGAGCACGGCACGGTGGAAACCGGCCGCGTCGCGCGCGAGGCCTTCATCCTCGGCCCCAGCCTGACCGGCGTGCTGGCGCGCATGGAGCGCGACGGCCTGGTCCGGCGCGAGCGCGACCCGGCCGACCAGCGTCGCACCGTGGTGGAGGCCACGGCCCGCGGCCGCAAGCTGGTCGGCAAGCTCTCGAACGCGGTCGAGGCGCACTACCAATGGATGGAAGAGCAGCTGGGCAAGGACCGGCTGGCCCAGCTCTATGGGCTGCTCGACCAGCTGATCGAACTGGAGCAACCCGAAGTGACCCATCGCGATGCCTTGCGCCGCAACGGTGCGAGCCGCAAGCCGGAGGCCTGCGCATGACCTGGCTTCCGGCTGGCACGGTGTACGGCACGCTGCTGAACCAGCGCAGCGAGTACGAGGCGCTGGCGCCGCACATGCACGACGCGCCGTACAAGGCGCCGCCGCGGGCGCCGGTGCTGTACGTCAAGACCGCCAACACCTTCAACCCCGACGGCGGCGCCATCGCGCTGCCGGCGCAGGTGCCCGAGGTCGAGGTCGGCGCCACCGTCGGGCTGGTGATGGGCGCCGCCGGGCAGGTGCAGGGCTGCGTGCTGCTGAACGACGTGTCGGTTCCGCACGCCAGCTTGTTCCGCCCGCCGGTGAAGTTCAAGTGCCTGGACGGCTTCCTCGGCATCGGCAGCGGCGTCCGAAACGTGGACCCCGCCTCGGTGCAGATCGAAGTGCGGGTCAACGGCGACCTTCGGCAGACCGTGCGCTTCGACGCGCTGGTGCGCGATCCCGGCCAACTGCTGGCCGCTGTCGGCGAGTTCATGACGCTGGGCGAAGGCGACGTGCTGATGCTCGGCTGCGATGCCGCGCGCCCGCGCGCCCGGGCCGGCGACCGGATCGAGCTGCGCTCGGCCGCACTCGGCCGCTTGGGCCACACGCTGGTCGCGGAGGCCGCATGAAGCACGCCCGCGTCATCCACCAGGGCAGCGTGCAGCGCGCCATCGAGCGCGACGGCCAGTTGCTGCTGGCCGACGGCCAGCTCGTGCCGCTCGAGGCCGTCACCTGGCTGCCGCCGCTGGAGCCGGTGCCGCGTCCGCGCACCATCCTGGCGCTGGGCCTGAACTACGCCGACCACGCCAGGGAACTGGCCTTCAAGGCGCCGGAAGAGCCGCTGGTGTTCCTCAAGGGCGAGCGCGCCCTCAACGGCCATCGCCAGGCCACGCGCCGGCCCGCCGGCGTCGAATTCATGCACTACGAGTGCGAGCTCACGGTGGTGATCGGCCGGACCGCGAAGAAGGTGCGGCGCGACGACGCCTGGGATTTCATCGCCGGCTACACGGTGGCCAACGACTACGCCATCCGCGACTACCTGGAGAACTGGTACCGGCCCAACCTGCGCGTGAAGAACCGCGACGGCGCCACCCCGCTCGGGCCGTTCCTGGTGGACCGCGGCGACGTGCCCGATCCGATGGCGCTGGCGCTGCGCACCACCGTCAACGGCCAGGTCACCCAGTCGGGGAACACGAAGGACATGATCTTCGACGTGCCCTTCCTGATCGAGTACTTCTCCAGCTTCATGACGCTGCAGCCGGGCGACCTGATCCTGACCGGCACGCCCGACGGCGTGGTGGACTGCCGCCCCGGCGACGTCGTCGTCACCGAGATCGAGGGCCTCGGCGCCCTCATGAACACCATCAGCAGCACCTGACATGCGCATCGACCACCTGATCGCCGGCCAGCCCGTGGCCGGCCGCGACTACTTCGAGACCGTCAATCCGGCCACGCAGGAGGTGCTGGCCGAAGTGGCGGCCGGCGGCGAAGACGAAGTCAACGCCGCCGTGGCCGCTGCCAAGGCGGCCTTTCCCGCCTGGGCCGGGCTGCCCGCGCCGCAACGCGCCAGGCTCATTCGCAAGCTCGGCGAGCTGATCGCGCAGCACGTGCCCGAGCTGGCGCGCACCGAGACCGACGACACCGGCCAGGTGATCGCCCAGACCGGCAGGCAGCTGGTGCCGCGCGCCGCCGACAACTTCAGCTACTTCGCCGAGATGTGCGTGCGGGTCGACGGCCACACCTACCCCACCGACACCCACCTGAACTACACGCTGTTCCACCCGGTCGGCGTCTGCGCCCTCATCTCGCCCTGGAACGTGCCGTTCATGACCGCCACCTGGAAGGTCGCGCCCTGCCTGGCCTTCGGCAACACCGCGGTGCTGAAGATGAGCGAGCTGTCGCCGCTGACCGCCGCGCGGCTGGGCGAGCTGGCGCTGGAAGCCGGCATCCCGGCCGGCGTGCTGAACATCGTGCACGGCTACGGCCAGGCCGCCGGCGAGCCGCTGGTGCGCCATCCGGACGTGCGCGCGATCTCCTTCACCGGCTCCACCGCCACCGGCAACCGCATCGTCAAGGAAGCGGGACTCAAGAAGTTCAGCATGGAGCTGGGCGGCAAGTCGCCATTCGTGGTCTTCGACGACGCCGACCTGGCGCGCGCGCTGGACGCCGCGGTGTTCATGATCTTCTCCAACAATGGCGAGCGCTGCACCGCCGGCAGCCGCATCCTGGTACAGCGGAGCATCTATGCCGACTTCGTGCAGCGGTTCGTCGAGCGCGCCAGGCGCATCACCGTCGGCGACCCGCTCGACGACAAGACGATCATCGGCCCGATGATTTCGCAGGCCCACCTGGCCAAGGTGCGCAGCTACATCGAGCTGGGCCCGAAGGAAGGCGCCACCCTGCTGTGCGGCGGGCTGGATGCGCCGCTGGTGCCCGATCGCGTCAAGCGGGGCAACTTCGTCGCGCCCACCGTGTTCGCCGATGTCGACAACCGCATGAAGATCGCGCAGGACGAGATCTTCGGCCCGGTGGCCTGCCTGATCCCGTTCGAGGACGAGGCTGACGCGATCCGCATCGCCAATGACATCGCCTACGGCCTGTCCAGCTACGTCTGGACCGAGAACATCGGCCGCGCCCACCGGGTGGCCGCGGCCGTCGAGGCCGGCATGTGCTTCGTCAACAGCCAGAACGTGCGCGACCTGCGCCAGCCGTTCGGCGGCACCAAGGCCTCGGGCACCGGGCGCGAGGGCGGCACCTGGAGCTACGAGGTGTTCCTGGAGCCCAAGAACATCGCGGTCTCGCTCGGATCGCACCACATTCCGCACTGGGGAGCCTGACCATGGGCAAGCTCGCACTCGCCGCCAAGATCACCCACGTGCCGTCCATGTACCTGAGCGAGCTGCCCGGCGACCGCCACGGCACGCGCCAGGACGCGATCGACGGCCACGTCGAGATTGGGCGGCGCTGCCGCGAGCTGGGCGTGGACACGATCGTGGTGTTCGACACCCACTGGCTGGTCAACGCCAACTACCACATCAACTGCGGACGGCACTTCAAGGGGCTGTACACCAGCAACGAGCTGCCGCACTTCATCAGCAACATGGCGTTCGAGTTCCCCGGCAACCCGGAGCTCGGCCAGCTGCTGGCCAAGGTGTGCAACGAATGGGGCGTGGAGACGCTGGCGCATGCCGACACCACGCTGGACCCCGAGTACGGCACCCTGGTGCCGATGCGCTACATGAACACCGACCAGCATTTCAAGGTGGTGTCGGTGTCGGCCATGTGCATGGCGCACTACCTGAACGACAGCGCCCGGCTGGGCTGGGCCATGCGCCGCGCCATCGAGGACGAGTACGACGGCACGGTGGCGATCTTCGCCAGCGGCTCGCTGTCGCACCGCTTCGCCCAGAACGGCCTGGCGCCCGAGTACGGCTTCAGGATCTGGAGCCCGTTCCTCGAGCAGCTCGACCGCGAGGTGGTGCGCATGTGGCAGGCCGGCGAGTGGAAGGCGTTCTGCGGCATGCTGCCCGAGTACGCCGCCAAGGGCCACGGCGAGGGGTTCATGCACGACACCGCCATGCTGCTGGGCGCACTGGGCTGGTCCGACTACGACGGTCGCGCCGAGGTGATCACGCCCTACTTCGGCGCCTCCGGCACCGGCCAGATCAACGCCGTCTTCCCAATCACGCCGCAGACCGGCGCCGCCATCCCGAAGGCGCAGGCCTCCTCGGCCGAGGGCTACACCGCGATCAGCAGCCGGCTCTGATCGCGAGCATCCGTAGCCGACCCCGATTGCCCATGCCGCACCTGGTCATCCTGTACACGCCCAACCTGGAGGCCGAGACCGACATGACGACGCTGTGCCGCGTGCTGGCCGACGGCATGCTGCAGGTCAAGGACGAGGCGGGAAGACAGGTGTTTCCGACCGGCGGCACGCGGGTGCTGGCGTATCCGGCGGCGCACTACGCGGTGGCCGACGGCCAGGGCGACTACGCCTTCATCTACCTGAACCTGCGCATGGGCGCGGGGCGCAGCGCGGCGGTGCAGCAGCTCGCGGGCGACACCTTGCTCGAGCGAGCCCGGGCGCATCTGGCGCCGCTGTTCGAGCGGCGCCTGCTCGGGCTGACGGTGCAGGTCGACGAGAGCCCGGGTCAGGTGTACGACGGCAAGCACAGCACGCTGCATCCCCACTTCAACAAGCCTTGACATGCTCCAGCCCGACCTGATCCAGCAACTGGCCGCCGAACTGCACGAAAGCGAACGATCGCGCGTGCAGGTCGAGCACTTCTCCAAGCGCTTCCCCGGCATGACGATCGAGGACGGCTACCGGGTCTCGCGCGCCTGGACGGCGCTCAAGATCGCCGAAGGCCGCCGGGTAATCGGGCACAAGATCGGCTTGACCTCGCGCGCCATGCAGCAGTCCAGCCAGATCGACGAGCCCGACTACGGCACGCTGCTGGACGACATGCGGTTCCAGCCGGGCGACATCCCCACCGACCGCTTCATCGCACCGCGGGTGGAGGTGGAGCTGGCCTTCGTGCTCAAGCGCAAGCTGGAAGGCGAGCGCATCACGGTCGACGACGTGCTGAACGCCACCGAGTACGTGACCCCGGCCATCGAGATCATCGACGCCCGCATCGAGCAGTTCGACCGCCACACCCGGGCGATGCGCAAGGTGCAGGACACCATCAGCGACAACGCCGCCAACGCCGCCATCGTGCTGGGCGGCTCGCGCGTGCACCCGCGCGAGGTCGACCGGCCCTGGTGCGGCGCCATCCTGCGCCAGAACGGCAACGTGGAGGAAACCGGGCTGGCGGCCGGCGTGCAGGGCGATCCCGCGATCGGCGTGGCCTGGCTGGCCATGAAGCTGGCGCCCTGGGGCGAAGGCCTGCAGGCCGGCGAGATCGTGCTGGCCGGCTCCTTCACCCGGCCGGTGGCTGCGAAGAAGGGCGACCTGTTCGACGCCGACTACGGCGCGCTCGGCCGCTTCCAGTTCCGCTTCAACTGAACCGAGGTTCCATGCAAACGCCCCCCAACCCCTTCAAGCAGGCGCTGGCCGCCCGCCAACCGCAAATCGGCCTGTGGCTCGGACTGGGCGATGCCTACGCGGCCGAGATCTGCGCCGGCGCCGGCTTCGACTGGCTGCTGATCGACGGCGAGCACGCGCCCAACGACCTGCGCAGCGTCCTGCAGCAGGTGCAGGTGATCGCCGCCTATCCCGGCTCGCACGCCATCGCCCGGGTGCCGCTGGGCCACGGCGACGCCGGCACCGCGCTGATCAAGCAGTACCTGGACCTCGGCGTCCAGACCCTGCTGGTGCCGATGGTCGATACCGCCGAGCAGGCCGCGGCCATCGTGCGCGCCGTGCGCTACCCGCCGTTCGGCATCCGCGGCATGGCCGGCGCGCGCGCCTCGCGCTGGGGCCGCTGCACGCAGTACGCGCGCGAGGCCAACGACCAGGTCTGCCTGCTGCTGCAGGCAGAGAGCCAGGTGGCGCTGGACAACCTGGACGCGATCGCCGCCACCGAAGGCGTCGATGGCGTGTTCATCGGCCCGGCCGACCTGTCCGCGGCCATGGGCCATCCCGGCCAGCCCGGCCATCCGCAGGTGCAGGCCGCCATCGACGATGCCATCGTGCGCATCGCGCGCGCCGGCAAGGCGCCCGGCATCCTGACCACCGACGAGGCGCTGGCGCGCAAGTACCTCGAGCTGGGCGCCACCTTCGTCGCGGTCGGGCTCGACACCAACCTGCTGGCGCGCGCCACCTCGGCACTCGCGGCCCGCTTCAAGCCGGACGCGCCCGCGCCGGCACCCGCCGCGCCCGGCAACACCTATTGAACCCAGGAGAACCACCATGAGCGCCGTCCTCCAGCCTTCGGCCCGGATGCATCCCGACGAATGGGCCGCGCGGCTGCAACTGGCCGCCTGCTACCGCGTTTTCGACCTGCTCGGCTGGACCGAGATGATCTACAACCACGTCACGGTGCGCCTGCCCGACAGCGTGACGGGCGGCGCCAAGCAGTTCCTGATCAACCCGTTCGGCCTGCACTACAGCGAGGTCACGGCCAGCAACCTGCTGAAGATCGACATCCAGGGCAACAAGCTGGATGCGGACAACCCCTGGCCGGTGAACCCGGCGGGCTTCACCATCCACGGGGCCATCCACGACCACGTCGATGGGGCGCACTGCGTGATGCACACCCACACCACCGCCGGCGTGGCGGTGGCCTGCACCGAGGGCGGGCTGGCGCAGAACAACTTCTACTCGGCGCAGCTGCACGACATGGTGGCCTACCATGACTTCGAGGGCATCACCATCCACGCCGACGAGGCGCCGCGGCTGCTCGCCAGCCTGGGCCGCAAGCCGCTGATGATCCTGCGCAACCACGGCCTGCTCGCCTGCGGCCCGACCCTGCCGCTCACGTTCGTGCGGCTGTGGACGCTGCAGCGCGCCTGCGAGATCCAGATGGCGCAGGCGACCCTCGGCAAGGCCATCCCCGTGCCGGAGGCGGTGGCGCGCAAGACCACCCAGGACTCCTTCCAGTTCGACGCCCGCTTCGGCGCCGGCCAGGACGTGTTCGACGCCCTGGTGCGGCGGGTCGACCGCCTCGACGACTCCTACAAGCAGTGAGGCGCGCGACCCGATGAAAGTCTGCATCTACGGCGCCGGCGCCATCGGCGGCTGGATCGGCACCCGGCTGGCGCAGGCCGGCTGCGAGGTCAGCGTGGTGGCGCGTGGAGCCACGCTCGACGCCCTGCAGCTGCACGGCCTGAGGCTGCAGGAAAAGGGCGAAACCGTGTCGGTGCCGGTGCGCTCCAGCGCCTCGCCGGCCGAGCTGGGCGTGCAGGACCTGGTGGTGGTGGCCGTCAAGGCGCCGGCGCTGGGCGACGTCGCGGCGGCCATCGGCCCGCTGATCGGCCCGCACACCCTCGTCCTCACGGCGATGAACGGCGTGCCCTGGTGGTTCTTCGAGGGCTTCGGCGGCCGCTACGCCGGCACCCGGCTGAAGGCGGTGGACCCGCAGGGGCGCATCGCGCAGGCGATCCCGGCGCGCCACGTCATCGGCTGCGTGGTGCACGCCAGCTGCTCGGTGCCCGCGCCCGGGCTGGTGCAGCACCACTCGGGCCACCGGCTGATCATCGGCGAGCCCGCCGGCGGCCGGACGGAGCGCCTCGGCGAACTGGCCAGGCTGCTGGAAGGCGCCGGCTTCGAGGTCGAGGTCTCGCCGCAGATCCAGAAGGACACCTGGTACAAGCTGTGGGGCAACATGACCGTGAATCCGGTCTGTGCCTTCACCCGTGCCACCACCGACGCGGTGCTGGACGACCCGCTGGTGCGCGGCTTCATCTCCAGCGTGATGCTGGAGGCGCGCGAGATCGGCGCGCGCATCGGCACCCCGATCGACCAGCTGCCGGAAGACCGCCACCAGGTCACGCGCAAGCTGGGCCGCTTCAAGCCCTCGATGCTGCAGGACGTCGAGGCCGGCAAGCCGGTGGAGCTGGACGCGCTGGTCACCGTGGTCAAGGAACTGGGCGAATTGACCGGCGTGCCGACGCCGTACACCGACGTGCTGCTCGGGCTGGCGCGGCTGCACGGACGGGTGCACGGGCTCTATTAAGCTCGGTGCATGTCCGCCATCGCCGCCCCGCGCGCCCTCTCGGGCGCGGCCTTCGCCACCCTGCTGCTGATCGCCCTGATGATGGGCGCCAACCACGTGGCGGCGCGCATCGCCTTCAACCACGGCGCCGACGTCGCCACCGCGGTGGTGGTCCGCAGCAGCGTGACGGCGCTGGTGATCGTCGCCATCCTGGCCTGGCAGCGGGTGCCGGTGCGTTTTTCCGCGCGCCACAAGCGCTTCCTGCCGGCGATCGGCCTGCTGGTGGGCGTGCAGAGCCTGTGCCTGTATTCGGCGGTGGCGCGGCTGCCGGTGGCGCTGGCGCTGCTGGCGTTCAACACCTACCCGATCTGGACCGCGGTGTGGTCGGCGCTGGTCTATCGCCGCCCGCCCGAGCGGGCAACGCTGCTGGCCATGCCGGTGATCCTGTTCGGGCTGGCGCTGGCGCTGGACGTGTTCGGCGCCGCCTCCGGCCTGGGCGCGGCCGGCCAGTGGTCGCAGATCGGCGCCGGAGTGGCGTTCGCGCTGGCGGCGGCAGCCACCTTCGGGCTCGCGCTGGTGCTGACGCAGCACGAGGCCGGCGATGTCGATGGCCGCGTGCGCACCGCCACCACCATGGCGATGGCGGCGCTGGTGGCGCTGGCCACGGTGGGCCTGCAGGGCGGCTTCCACCTGCCGCAGGCGCCCGCCGGCTGGGGCGGGCTGGCGGCGCTCACCTTCCTCTACGGCACCGCCTTCACCATCATGTTCACCGTGCTGCCGCGGCTGGGCGTGGTGGGCAACTCCGCCATCATGAACGTGGAACCCGTGTTCGCGCTGGTGCTCGGCTGGCTGATTCTGGGGCAGGCGATCTCGCCGGTCCAGGTGGTCGGCGCGCTGGTGGTGGTCGGCGCGGTGATGGCGCTGGGGATGCGCAAGCGCTAGCCGACGACCACCGGCACCCGCGGCGCGACGGCGCACATCAGCTCGTAGCCCAGGGTGCCGGCCGCCTGCGCGACCTCGTCGATCGGCAGCACGGCGCCGTTGGAAGCGCGGCCCCACAGCGTGACTTCGCTGCCGAAGCCGGCCTGCGGCAGCGGCGCCAGGTCGACCGCCAGCATGTCCATGCTGACCCGCCCGAGCAGCCGGGTGCGCACCCCGTCGACCAGCACCGGCGTGCCGGTGCCGCAGTGGCGCGGATAACCGTCGGCGTAGCCGCAGGCCACCACGCCGACCCGCAGCGGCGCGTCGGCCACGAAGCGCGAGCCGTAACCCACCGTGTCGCCCGGCTGCAGCTGCTGCACGCCGATCACGCGGCTGGCCAGCGTCATCGTCGGCTGCAGCTCCCAGTGCGCGATGCCGTGTTCGGGGAAGTCCGGCGAGCTGCCGTAGACCGCGATGCCGGGACGGATCCAGTCGGCGCGCACCGCGGGATCCTGCGCGTGGCGCAGCGTGGCGGCGCTGTTGGCCAGCGAGCGCTCGCCCGGCAGGTCGCGCGTCGCCTCGGCGAACGTGCGCGCCTGGTGCGCGATGCCGCGTTCGGCGTCGGCATCGGAGAAGTGGGTGACGAAGGAGATCTCGTCGACCTGCGGCAGCGCGTTCAGCCGGGCCCAGGCGGCGCGGAACGACGCCGGCGCAAAGCCCAGCCGGTTCATGCCCGAATTGAGCTTGAGGAACACGCGGTGCGGCTGCTGGGTCTTGTGCGCGGCCAGCCAGTCGATCTGCTGCTCGCAATGCACCACGTGCCACAGCTGCAGGCGCGAGCACAGCTCCAGGTCGCGCGGCTCGAACACGCCTTCGAGCAGCAGGATCGGCCCGCGCCAGCCCAGTGCCCGCACGCGCTCGGCCTCCTGCAGGTCCAGCAGCGCGAAGCCGTCGGCGCCGCGCAGCGCGTCGTACACGCGCTCGATGCCGTGCCCGTAGGCATTGGCCTTGACCACCGCCCACACGCGCGCGTCGGGAGCGGCGCGCCGCACGCGCGCGAGGTTGTGCCGCAAGGCCGGGGCGTGGATGGTGGCGAGGATGGGACGGGGCATCGCGGCGGCTGCGCAAACGCTACGGAAGCGCGGATTTTGTCATTACCCCGCGTGATATAACCCTGCGTCGTTCGCAAGACCGCTTTCCCCCAGGCCCGCTCACGGCCGCAGAGCCCAATCGAATGAAGCGCGGCTTCTACACCATCATGGCGGCGCAGTTCTTCTCGTCGCTGGCGGACAACGCGTTGTTCGTCGCCGCGGTGGAACTGCTCAAGACCGAAGGCGCCGCCGAATGGCAGCGGGCGGCGCTGGTGCCGATGTTCGCGCTGTTCTACGTGGTGCTGGCGCCCTTCGTCGGCGCCTTCGCCGACGCCCAGCCCAAGGGCCGGGTCATGTTCATCAGCAATGCGATCAAGATCGTCGGCTGCCTGATGATGCTGTTCGGCACCCACCCGCTGCTGTCGTACGCCATCGTGGGGCTGGGCGCCGCCGCCTACTCGCCGGCCAAGTACGGCATCCTCACCGAGCTGCTGCCGCCTTCGCAACTGGTCAAGGCCAACGGCTGGATCGAGGGCCTGACCATCGCCTCCATCATCCTGGGCATCCTGCTGGGCGGCCAGCTGGTGGGGCACGCCATTGCCAGCCGCCTGCTGACGCTGGACTTCCCGGTGATCGACACCGGCATCGACAGCGGCCCGGAAGCGGCGATCTTCGTGCTGATCTTCGTCTACGTGATCGCCGCCTGGTTCAACCTGCGCATTCCGCACACCGGCGTGGAGATGCGGCCGATGCCGCGCAATTCGCTGGAGCTGGTGCCGGACTTCTGGCACTGCAACGCGCGCCTGTGGCGCGACAAGCTGGGCCAGATCTCGCTGGCCACCACCACCCTGTTCTGGGGCGTGTCGGGCAACCTGCGCTACATCATCCTGGCCTGGAGCGCCGCCGCCCTGGGCTACAGCACCACCCAGGCCTCCACCCTGAGCGGCGTGGTGGCGCTGGGCACCGCCGTGGGCGCGGTGGTCGCGTCCATGCGCATGCGGCTGGACTCGGCCACCAGCGTGATGCCGCTGGGCATCGCCATGGGCGTGCTGGTGATCCTGATGAACTACATCGACAACGTCTGGGTGGCTGCGCCGTTCCTGATCCTGCTGGGCGGGCTGGGCGGCTTCCTTGTGGTGCCGATGAATGCGCTCTTGCAGCACCGCGGCCACAACCTGATGGGAGCCGGCCGCTCGATCGCGGTGCAGAACTTCAACGAGCAAGCCTGCATCCTGGGGCTGGGCGCGTTCTACAGCCTGTCGGCCGGCCTCGGCCTGTCGGCCTTCGGCGCGATCACGGTGTTCGGCATCGTGGTGGCCGGCATCATGTGGCTGATCCAGCGCTGGCATGCCTCGAACCTGCGCCACCACAAGGAAGAAGTCGACAAGCTGCTGATGATCGCGCGGCACGACAACCCCGATGGCGGGCATTGACGGCGGCCGCCAGCTGGCGGTGCTGGCGCTGATGGTCAACGCCTTCGTCTGGGGCGTCTCCTGGTGGCCGCTGCGCGAGCTGCAGTCGCACGGCCTGCACCCGCTGTGGGCCACCGCCGGCGTCTACCTGGCGGCACTGGCGCTGCTGGCCGTGCTGCAGCCGCGCGCCTGGCGCGGCTTGGCCGGGCACCCCGAGCTGCTGGTGCTGATGGCCGCCGCCGGCCTGACCAACGTCGGCTTCAACTGGGCGGTGACGGTGGGCGACGTGGTCCGGGTGGTGCTGCTGTTCTACCTGATGCCGGCCTGGAGCGTGCTGCTGGCCTGGCCGCTGCTGGGCGAGCGCCCCACCCCGGCGGCGCTGCTGCGGCTGGCGCTGGCGCTGGCCGGCGTGCTGGTCATCCTGAAGACGCCCGAGACCCCCTGGCCGCTGCCGGAATCGCTGGCCGACGGGCTGGCCCTGCTGGGCGGCTTCAGCTTCGCGCTGACCAACATCCTGCTGCGCCGGCTGCACCGCACGCCGCCGGCCACCCGGGTCGTCGCCATGTTCCTCGGCGGCACGATCGCGGCGACCGCGGTCGGCACGCTGGCGATGGGGCAGGGGCTGGTGCCGGCGCCGGTGGCCTTGCCGTCGGGGGCGCTGCTGGTCGCCGGCCTGCTGGGCCTGGCTTTCCTGCTGGGCAACTCGGCGCTGCAGTACGGCGCGGCCCGGCTGGCCGCCCAGACCACCGCGCTGGTGATGCTGTCCGAGGTGCTCTTCGCCAGCGTGTCGTCGGTGCTGGCCGGCGCCGCCCAGTTGAGCGAGCGCACCTGGGTCGGCGGCGCGCTGGTGGTCGCGGCGGCGGCATGGTCGGCCTGCGCCGCGCCCGGCGAGGATCGCGCCGGCGCCGCACAATCGGCGGCTTGAGCGCTGTCCGGGGCCGGCCGAAGGCGCTTCCACCGGAGTGCGCAGCACGGAGGTATTCCCAGTGACGACCGCCTACGACTTCCAGGCCACCTCGATCGACGGCAAGGCCGTGCCGCTGCGGCAGTTCGAAGGGCGGCCGCTGCTGATCGTCAACACCGCCAGCGCCTGCGGCTTCACCCCGCAGTTCGGCGGGCTGCAGCAGCTGCACGAACAGTACGGCGCGCGCGGCCTGGTGGTGCTGGGCTTTCCCTGCAACCAGTTCGGCGCCCAGGACCCGGGCAGCAACGGCGAGATCGCCCAGTTCTGCCAGCGCAACTACGGCGTCGACTTTCCGATGATGGCCAAGATCGAGGTCAACGGGCGGGGCGCCGATCCGCTGTACCAGTGGCTGACCGCGCAGGCGCCCGGGCTGCTGGGCAGCCAGGCGATCAAGTGGAACTTCACCAAGTTCCTGGTCGGCAAGGACGGCCAGGTGCTCAAGCGTTACGCGCCGCAGGAGCCGCCGGAAGCGCTGGCGAAGGACGTGGAAGCGGCGCTCGCGGCTTGAGCCCGAACAGCGGGCGCAGGCGGTCGCTGCGCCGGATCAGGGCGGTCAGCGCCCAGCAGCCGCCCACCGTCGCCAGCAGCAGGGCGGCCGGCTCCAGCACCGGCCCGAGCGCCAGCGGCGCCAGCCAGACGGCGGCGGCGATGATCAGCGTCTGGTGCAGCACGTACCACGGGTAGACCGACTCGTTGGCCCAGCGCAGCCAGCGCCAGGGGCGGTTGAGCGCATGGTGGGCCCAGCCCAGGATCGCCAGGATGGCGCTCCAAAGGTACAGGTCGGCCAGCAGGCGCAGCCCCAGGCGGGCGATGCCGTCCACCGGCGCGGCCGCGCGCAGCGGCAGGTAGAGCACCAGCAGCAGCAGCGCCAGACCGGCCGCCCGCCCGCGCCAGCGTCGCAGCTCGGCCCACAAGCCGGCATCCAGCCCGATCCACCAGCCGTAGAGGAAGAGCGTGCCGTACACGGCGTGCAGCCAGCCATCGCCGACCAGGTCGTGGGTCGGCGGGAACTGCGGCCACAGCAGCAGCGAGTAGGTCATCAGCGGCAGCACCGGCAGCAGCAGGCGCGCCCCGCGCAGGCCGGTGAAGGCCGCCCGCAGCCGGCGCCCGGCGGCCGATTCGAGCAGCGGCAGGGCCAGCACCCACAGCGCGGTGTACAGCCACAGGTAGGGCAGGTACCACAGGTGGTTCCAGGTCACGCCCACGTGGGCGCCGTCGAAGGCACCGGCCGGCCAGGGTCCGCCCGTGTAGTAGCGCAGGAGGAAGTCGCCGAAGCCGGGAGCGACCAGGCCGTTGGCGACGCCCTGCGCATAGGGCTGGTAGGGCACCACCACCACCATGCCGAAGGCCAGCGGCAGCAGCAGGCGCCAACTTCGCTGGCGCAGCAGCGCCCAGCGCGAGCCGCCGCGCCACAGCAGCGCCAGGGCCATGCCGGAGATGAGGAACACCAGGTCCATCCGCCACAGGTTGAGCGCCCGCATCGGCGCCGGCAGCCAGCCAGCCGCGTGCGGGCTCTTGAGGTGCCAGTCCCAGCCGGCCACGTAGTACATGGCCACGTGGTAGAGGATGACCAGCGCGAAGGCCAGTGCCCGCAGCGCGTCGATGTCGTGTCGTCGTTCCATGTTTGTTCGCAACTCCTGATCGGCCGCGATGGTGCGGGCGCAGGGACTTGCGCCAGCCGGGTTTGGGACGATCCGCGGGCGGGCTGGGACGAGCGGCGGCCGGCCGGGACGAAAAATCGATGGCTGGACCTAGACTCGCGCCCCATGCCCGACGCCCTCACCCCCTGGCTGACCCGCTACCGGCGCCACGAACGCGCCGCCGACATCGGCTTCTGGGTCGTCGTGATGGCCGCCCAGCTGGTCTTCAACACCGCCGTGAGCTGGTTCGATCTGCGCCGCTTCGACCCCGGCCAGCCGGTGTGGGAGCCGCTGCTGTGGGAGCTGACCAGCGTTCCGGTGGTGGGCGCGCTGATCCCGGCGATCGTCTGGTGGGAGCGCCGCCATCCGCTGCGGCTCGACACCCTGCCGGGCAGCCTGGGCTGGCACCTGACCGGCGCCGTCGGATTCACCGTGCTGCACGTGCTGGCCATGGTCGCGCTGCGCTGGGCCGCCTACGGCGCCCTGGGGTTGGGCTACCGGGTGTCCAGCTGGCCGGGCGTGCTCGGCTACGAATTCCTGAAGGACGTGCGCAGCTACGGCGCGATCCTGCTGGCCATCCTGGGCTGGCGCTTCCTGCTGCTGCGTGCCCAGGGCGAGGCGCGCGTGCTGGATCCGCCCGAGCCGCCGGCCGGCGAGTCCGCGCCGGGGCCGGACGCGCCGGCGCCCGTCGTGTCGCCGCCGGCCCCGGTCCGGCCCGAGCGCTTCCTGGTGCGCAAGCTGCGCAAGGAGTTCCTGGTCGCCGCCGCCGAGATCGACTGGCTGCAGGCCCAAGGCAACTACCTTGGCCTGCGGGTCAACGGCCACGACTACCTGCTGCGCTCGACGCTGGCCGACTTCCTGCAGCAGCTGGATCCGGCCCGGTTCGCGCGGGTGCACCGCAGCTGGGCGGTCAACCTGGACCGGATCGCCGAGATCGAGCCGCTGGAGGCCGGCGACGCCCGCCTGAAGATGAAGGACGGCAGCCAGGTCCCGTGCAGCCGGCGCTACCGCGACGCTCTGGCCGCGGCGGCCGGGGGTTGAGGGCCGTGCCACAGTCGGGCATGGCACCCGTCTCTCGCCGGCCCTCGTTCGCGCGCCGCTTCGGCGCGGTCTTCGGCCTCGGCCTGCTGGGCGTCGCCGCGCTGGCGACCCACCTCGCGCCGCGGTTGCCGGCCATGCCCCTGCCCGAGTCGCTGGCCGGGCTGCCGTCGGCGGCGATCCTGGCCTTGTCGCTGCTCAACCCGCTGATCCTGCTGCTGCTCGCCAGCCTGGCGGGCGCGGCGGTGGCGCACCGCACCGGCCTGCACAGCGCGGCCGCGGGCACCACCCGCTGGCCGGCCGCGCGCCAGTGGACCGCGGCCCTGGCCAGCGGCGTGGCGTTGGGGCTGCTGATCGCGGCCGTGGATGCCGCCTGGGCCCGGGCGGTGCAAGTTCCCTGGATCCCCGCGGGCGGACCGCAGGCGGCCGGCGCCGGACCCTTGCTGCTGGGCGTGTTCTACGGCGGCCTCGCCGAAGAAGTGCTGATGCGCTGGGGCCTGATGGCGCTGGCGGCCTGGGCGCTGCAGCGCTGGCTGGGGCGCGGTCCGGCGCTGGCGGTCGCCGCCGTTTTCGCTGCGCTCGCCTTTGCCGCCGGCCACCTGCCGGCGCTGCTGGCCGCGCAGCAGGAACTCACCGGAGCGCTGGTGGCGCGCACATTGGCGCTGAACGCAACCGCCGGCCTGCTGTACGGCTGGTGGTTCGGGCGACATTCGCTGGAAGCGGCCATGGCGGCGCACGCCGCCACCCACCTCGGCTTCTGGCTGGCCGCCTCAGCCCTGTAGGGACTCGTCCAGCACTTCCACCCAGTGCCGCACCGGCACGCCGGTGCCGCTTTGCAGGTGGGTGATGCAGCCGATGTTGGCGGAGATCACCGCCTGCGGCTGCAGGGCGCCCAGGTGGCCCAGCTTGCGGTCGCGCAACTGGCGCGACAGCCCGGGCTGCAACACCGAGTAGGTGCCGGCCGAGCCGCAGCACAGGTGCGACTCGTCCAGCGGCAAGCGCACGTCGAAGCCCAGTTGGCGCAGCCCGGCCTCGACCCCGCCGCGCAACTGCTGGCCGTGCTGCAGCGTGCACGGCGGGTGGTAGGCCAGCACGCCCTGCGGCGCCCGCACCCGGCCCTGCAAGGCCGGCACCAGCTCGGGCAGCAGCTCGCTGAGGTCGCGCGTGAGCTCGCCGATGCGCCGGGCCTTGTCGGCGTAGGCGACGTCGTGCCGCAGGTGGTGGCCGTACTCGCGCACCGTCACGCCGCAGCCGGAGGCGTTCATCACGATCGCCTCGACCTCGCCGCGTTGCACGTACGGCCACCAGGCATCGACGTTGCGGCGCATCTGCGCCAGCCCGCCGGCCTGGTCGTTCAGGTGGAACTTGACGGCGCCACAGCAGCCGGCCTCGGCCGCCACCAGCGACTGGATGCCGGCGGCATCCAGCACCCGCGCCGTCGCGCTGTCGATGTTGGGCACCATCGAGGGCTGCACGCAGCCGGCCAGCAGCAGCACCTTGCGCGCATGGCTGCGCGTGGGCCAGGCGCCGGCCGGCCGCGGCGCCGGCACCTTGGCCTTGAGCGCGGCGGGCAGCAGGCCGCGCACCGCCTGCCCCAGCTTCATCGCCGGCCCGAACGCCGGCGACGGCAAGCCTTCCTTCAGCGCCCAGCGCAGCGCCTTGTCGGCGCCCTGGCGCGGCACCTTCTCCTCGACGATGCGCCGGCCGATGTCGACCAGGTGGCCGTACTGCACGCCGCTCGGGCAGGTGCTTTCGCAGTTGCGGCAGGTCAGGCAGCGGTCCAGGTGCAGCCGGGTCTTTTCCGTTGGCTGTTCGCCCTCCAGCACCTGCTTGATCAGGTAGATGCGGCCGCGCGGCCCATCCAGTTCATCGCCGAGCAACTGGTAGGTCGGGCAGGTCGCGGTGCAGAAGCCGCAATGCACGCACTTGCGCAGGATGGCTTCGGCTTCGGCGCCCTCGGGCGAGCCGGCGAACTCGGGGGACAGCTGGGTCTGCACGGCTCAGAGATCCGGGTAGAGGCGGCCGGGGTTGAGGATGCCGGCCGGATCGAACGCCTGCTTCAGCTCGCGGTGGACGCGGTCCAGTGGCGGCAGCAACGGCTGGAAGCGTGGCGCGCCGGCACTGGCCGCGTCGGCGCGGAACAAGCTCGCGTGGCCACCCGCCGCTTCGACCACGCGGCGCAGCCGCTCGCCCTCGGCCGGGTCGGCCGCGACCCAGCGCTGGCCACCGTGCCATTCGACCAGCGGAGCTTCCGGCAGGTCCAGCACCGGCGCAGCCTGCGGCAGCGACAGCCGCCACAGGTCGCGGCCGGCGCGATCCTCGAACCAGGGCAGGCGCTGGTCGCGGCACAGCAGCCAGTCGTTGGCGACCACCGCATTGTCCTGGCGCTCGCCGCCAAGCGCGCGGCAGGCCGCCTCGACCGCGGCGTGGGCGCCGCGCAGGCGCAGGTAGAGCGTGGGCACGCCGCCGTCATCGACCCAGCAGCTGGCATTGAGCGGCAGCGGCTGCCCGCCCCAGGCGTTCAACCTGTGCAGCGCTTCAGCCTGCGGCAGCTCGAACTTCAGCGTGGCCTCGGCCGGGGCGCGCGGCAGCACCTTCAGGCTCACCTCCACGATCAGGCCCAGCGTGCCGAGCGCGCCGGCCATCAGGCGCGAGACGTCGTAGCCGGCGACGTTCTTCATCACCTGGCCGCCAAAACTCAGCAGCTCGCCGCGGCCGTTGACGATGGCCAGGCCCAGGATGAAGTCGCGCACGGCGCCGGTGCTGGCGCGCGCCGGCCCCGACAGGCCGGCCGCCACCATGCCGCCGACGGTGGCGCCGCCGCCGAAATGCGGCGGCTCGAAGGCCAGGCACTGGCCCTGTTCGGCCAGCACGGCTTCCAGCTGCGCCAGCGCCGTGCCGGCGCCCACGGTGACCACCAGCTCGCTCGGCTCGTAGCTGCGGATGCCGGCCAGGCCGCGCGTGTCCAGCAGCTCGCCGGCGCCCGGCTGGCCGTAGAAATCCTTGCTGCCGCCGCCGCGGATGCGCAGCGGCGTACCCGCCGCCGCGGCCTCGCGGATGCGCGCCATGCAGTGGGAAAGCGCCTCCTCCATGGCCTGAGATGGTAAGCGCGCGGCCGGGCTGCCGCAGCGGCGCTGCGGCTTGATCTTTTCGGCGTCAGTCGATGAAGAAATTGACCGGCAGGCCGGGTGTCTCGACGCGCGTGCAGACCACGTGCCCCGACAGCGGCCGCGCGGCCATCTCCGCCGCGCTGCGGTTGCCGGCGCTGGTGACGAAGAGGATGCGCAGGTCCGCGCCACCGAAGCAAGGCATGGTGGGACACAGCATCGGGGTGGCTATCTCGCCCACAAGGTCCCCCGCAGGTGACAGGCGCACGATGCGGCCGCCCTCGAACATGGCGCACCAGTAGCCGCCTTCGGCATCCACCGCGGCGCCGTCGGGCCGGCCGCCATAGCCCGGCTGGCCGGGCTGCCAGCCGGCGGGCTTGGGATCGAACTGGTGGAAGACGCGCTCGCGGCTCATCACGTTGCGGCGCGCGTCCCAGTCCCAGGCCCGGATGCGATGTTCCTGGGTGTCGGCCCAGTACACCGTGTCGCCCGCGGGTGACCAGGCCAGGCCGTTGGCGGTGACCAGCCCGCCCGCCTTGCGTTCCACGACCGGCGCCCCGCCCGCGCCGTTGTCGGGGCGGCCATCCAGGCTGAACAGCTCGCCGGCCGGCGCCGTCTTGGGCTCGAACACGGTGCCGGCCCAGAAGCGGCCGAGCGGGTCGGCCTTGCCGTCGTTGAAGCGGGTCGTGGCCGGGTCGTGGTCGAAGCGCTGCAGCAAGGACAGTACGCCGCCCCACTCGCGCGCCCGGTAGACGCCGTCGCGCAGGGCCATGACCCAGCCGCCGCTGAGCGCCGGCGCCAAGCAGCCAGGCTCCTGCGGCATCGGCCAGCTCTCGACGCGGCCGCTGCCGGGTTGGGTGCGCCGCATCGCGCGGCCGGGAATGTCGATCCAGTACAGCCGCTGCTCGCCGGGATGCCAGAACGGCGACTCGCCGAGCTGGTCGCGCTGCGGAGCCACGCTTTGCCAGGGTGTCATGCACGTGTCCTTGCCACCGCGCATTGTGCGGCGCGCCGCCACACGCGGGCGGCCGAAGCCGGTACCATGGTTTCCGCCTTGAACGACATGACCTCTACCGCAGCGAGCAATGCACAAGACAACCTGATGCGGGTGGAAGCGGCGCGTTACGCGCTGCTGCGCCGGCTGGCGTTCTCGATCCGGCACCAGATGGTGGCCCACCTGCAGCCGATCGGCATGGTGACCGAGCTGCTCGAGCGCCGGCTGCGCGCCCCCACGCCCGACCTGCACCAGGCGCACGACAGCGTGGCCAAGATCAACGGCCTGTCCAAGGCCGCGGCGCACGACTGCCTGGACGTGATCACCTGGATGGCGCCCGAGCCGGGCGCCACGGTGCCGGTCGGCCAGGCGGTGCAGGACTGCATGGTGCTGCTGCGTGGCAACTTCAGCTTCCGCGGGCTGTCGCTGCGCAGCGACCTGCCGGAGCTGCCGCAGCCGGTCGGCCGCAGCGCCGCCCGCATGCTGCTGTCGGCCTGCCTGCTGGCCCTGACCGATCCGCTGGACGGCCCGGCCGAGGTCACGATCAGCGCGCAGGCCAACGACGAGTTGGCGACGGTGGATCTGCGCGTGCAGCGCACCGAGGGTGACGGCTACGAGAATCAGCTCAACTACCGTGCCCTGCTGTGGCCCGACGTGCAGGCCATGGCCCAGGCCGAGGACGTGGAGTTGGCGCACACGGAGAGCACCGCCAGGTTGACCTTTGCGGTCCTGGATTAGCGACCCGCGTCGACGCTGCTCGACCAGGCGAACGCCTGCTACCGCTCGCGGCCGGCCTCGTGGAACGCCTTGCGCACGGGCGAGAGCAGGTATTCGAGCACGGTGCGCTCCCCCAGCTTGATCTCGGCGGCCACTTGCATGCCTGAAGCCAGGCGGTGGTTCACGCCGTCGGCGACGAGCAACTGCTGCTGCAAGGCCACGACGGTGCGATAGGCCAGCAGCGCCGGCTGCGCCCCGTCGGCCTGCGCCTGCTGGGGCGCAGCCGCATCCGCGGCGACCTGCTCGACCGTGGCATCCAGCATGCCGTACTTCTGGAACTGGAACGCCGAGAACTTGAGCCTGGCCGGCAGCCCTGGCCTGACGAATCCGACGTCCTCGTTGGAGAGCCACACCTCGGCCTGCAAGGCATCGTCGATGGGAACGAGGGTCATGAGGATGGTGCCGGGCTGGACCACGGTGCCCGCGGTCTGGGTCGCCAGGTCCTTGACCCGCCCCTGCTGCGGCGCCCTGAGTTCCAGCAACGCGTGTCGGTGGTCCTGCTTGGCCAGCTCGGGACGCAGCTTTTCCAGCCGCTCGACCACGGCCGCGCGTTCGGCGCGCAGCTGGCGAAGGTAGTCGCTGCGGATCTGGGCCAGCCTGCGCTCGGACAAGGCCAGGTTGGCGCGCTCCCGCTCGACCGCATGGGATTGGGCGTTGAGATCCTGTTCCTTCTCGATGCGTTCGCGCGTCTTGTCCTCGGCCATCAGGCGCCCGGCAAACCCCTCGCGCACCAGGTTGCGGTAAGCCTCGGCCTGCTCCTGGTAGTGCGGCAAGGTCTGCTCGAGCTTGGACTTCAAGGCCCGCGCCGCGGCCAGTTCCTGGCGCGAGCGTTCCCCGGTCGCGCGCTCCTGGGCCAGGGCGCTTTCGAAGGCCAGCCGGTTCGCCTGTAGTTGTGCGTGCGCCTGCTGGAGCAGCTCCGGTGGATCCCGTGGGTGCGGCTCGAGCGACCGGTCGGCAATCTGTGCGTCGATGCGCCGCAGCGCCAGCTCCTTCTGCGCGAGCTCCCGGCGCAGGGAGTCGAGTTCAGCGGCGGACAGCGTCGAGTCCATGCGCATCAGGAGCTGCCCGGCACGCACCAGCTCGCCCTCTGCAACCAGGATGTCCTTGACGATGCCGGCCTCGGCCGGTTGCACGATCTTCAGCGACGACTGCGGAACCAGCCGACCCGGCGCCACGGCGACGATGTCCAGCTTGCCCCAAAGCGTCCAGGCCAGCGTGCAGGCGAGCAGCGCGACAGCCGCGCCGAGCACCGCGCGCGGGAGCGGCGCCGGCGGACTGGCCTGGACGCGAAGGATGTCCGGCACGAAATCGGCGGCATCGGAGCGCCAGTCGCGCGGCAGGGCACCAGCCGGGCGGTCGCCTTGGCCGCCGCCTTTCACCGCAAGCCCGGGCCTGCCAGCCCTTCGCTCAGCCCCCGGAACACCGGCAGTCCAGGCCTGCTGCCCGAGACCATGGTGACCGGATCGGGCCCCCATGGGCTGCCCACGAGACTGTCGCCGCCTCGAGACCCTGCGCCTCCCTCCGATTCACCGCCGTCGTGAAGATCGGCTGCCGCGAGGTGCGCCGCCAACTGTTCGTCAAGCTGCTTCCAGCGGGAGAAGAACGAATTTGCTCCCGAAGGCGGCGCGCTGACGACGCTCCATGGCGCCGCCGCCAGCTGCAGCCCGCTCGCGAGCGGCCGGGAAGATGAAGCCCAGGACGGGGGAATCGGCGTGGCGGCGGCCTCGCCTGCGTCCGACGGCGCTGCACCGGCCGCTCTGCGTTCCCGTGCAGTGTCGGCAGGCTCCCCGCCGCCCACTGTCCCCTTTTCGACTTCGAATCCGGTCGACGCGGTTGCGTGGTCCGAGTGCTCGGCGCCCATCGGGCTTGTTCGTCCAGCCCCGATGCGGTGGCCGATGGCCTCGCCTGCTGCCTCGGCAACCAGGGTCAGCGGCTCGATGTCCTTCTTGTCTGGACGATCCGGGTGGGCACGCCGGGCCTTTGCTCCGGGATTGCCGGGACCCGTGCCGGGGCCGTCGTTGAAGCTGTCGTCGTGACCCGGCGGTGCGGGATCGGGCCCGTTCCCAACGCCCTGGTTGCCGTGCGATCCACCGCCGCCACCGCCACCGCCACCGCCACCGCCACCGCCACCTCCGCCGCCAGCTGCATCGAAGCTGAGCCGAAACACGTCCGAAGCCGACAGGCTGCCCGTCAGGTCGGCGCTGTTGCCCACGCGGTCGGTGGCCGTGACCTGGATGTCCAGGAAGCCCGTGGCCGTTTTCGGCACGCGTCCGCTGAAGGTCAGGGTGGCGGTATCGAAGGCCAGCCAGTCCGGCAGCGGAGCGCCATCGGCCAGGCTGGCGGCAAACAGCAAGGTGTCACCCGTGTCCGGGTCCGCGAAGCTGCCGGCGGGGATCTGCCACAGGTAGGACTTGTTGGGGGCCGCGGCCTGGTCCGGCAGCGCGGAGGAGACCACCGGCGCATCATTCCTGCCGTCGATGTGCACCTGCAGCTGCCCGGGTGCTGCAGCCAGCCCGTCGAACGCGCCGTAGCTGAAACTGTCGGTGGCCCGCTGGCTGCGGCCGAGCGCCTGGACCGCGGCCGAGCCATTGGCCAACGTGTACGCATAGCTGCCGTCCACAGACAGCGTGAGGCTGCCGTACGTCCCCGTATACGAGCCGGGCGCCGCGACCTGCAAGAGGGCGCCCGCGTCGATGTCGTGGTCGTTGCCCAGCACATTGCCCGTGACCGTGGCGCTGCTGTCTTCCGCGGTGAGGGCCTGGTCCGGCTGGGCCACGGGGGCATCGTTCGCGCCGCTGATGGTCACCACGATCGACGAAGAACTGCTGGCCGCGCCATCCGGATCATCGTCGCTCGCTGTGTAGACGAACGTGTCCGTGACTTGCTGACCGGCAGCCAGCGCCTGCACGCCCGCGCTGGCGTTGGCCAGGTCATATCGGTAGGTTCCGTCGCCCGTCAGGCGCAGGCTGCCGAACACACCGGCATACACGCCGGGGTTGGTCACCCTGAGCGGCCGGCCATCGGGATCGGCGTCGTTGCCCAGGACGTTGCCGGAGACCTGCACGAGGCCGTCCTCGCTCACGGACACCGCATCCTGCACCAGCACCGGCGGCTGGTTGCGCAGCACGCGGGACTCGACGTCGGCGCGGTCCCAGAAGGTTCCGTCGTCCAGGCTGATGCCCCACTCCGAGCCGGTTGCCGCGAACCAGTCCGAGATGGTCAGCCGGTCTTCCGTTCCGGTGATGGCCACCACCAGGTCGCTGCCCGAGCGGCTGAAGCGCAGTTCGGATTCCGTCGCGCCACCGAGCTGGATCTGGTTGCTGCCGCTGGCATCGACCACGGTGTCCTGCCCATCGCCTCGCGCGAAGGCATACGTGTCGTCGCCTGCTCCGCCGTGCAGCCGGTCGCTGCCCGTGCCGCCGGCCAGCAGATCGTTGCCCTCGCCCCCGTACAGCAGGTCGTCCCCAGCCTCCCCCAGCAGCCAATCATCGCCGTCGCCGCCCACCACGTGGTCGGCACCGCCGCCTGCCAGGACGAGGTCCGACCCCTGCAGCGCGTCGATGTCGTCGGCCAAGGCAGTGCCGGTGAGGGTGTCGGCTTCCGGCGTGCCTGCGATGGTGAACCCGTGCAGGTCGATCAGCTGCTGCCGGCTGAACACACCATCGGCGAACTGGAACCATTCGATGGCGCCCTCCAGCGGGTTCGCCGGATCGAAGTCGTCCAGGTGCACGGCACCGCCGCCCGGCAGCGAGATCTTGAGCGAACCGACGCTGATCTCCACCTGACCCGCGTACACGTTGGAAAAGACCAGCCAATCCGTGCCGCCGCTGTCGGTGATGCGGTCCGTGCCGTCGCCCAGGCTGTAGTAGTAGATGTCGTCGCCCCCGCCGCCTGCGAGGATGTCGTCGCCGAGCCCGCCGATCAGGTGGTCGCTGCCGGAGCCGCCGGTGAGGATGTCGTTGCCGGCTTCTCCCCACAGCTGGTTGCTGCCTTCGCCGCCCTCCAGCAGGTCGTCGCCTGCGCCCCCCACCAGCACGTCGTCTCCGTCGCCACCGAGCAGGAGGTCATCGCCCGCCTCGCCGAAGAGGCGATCGTTGCCCTCCTGCCCGTCGAGCTGGTCGTGGCCGGCGCCGCCCTGCAGTTCGTCGTGGCCCGTCCCGCCGAAGAGGAGGTCATCGCCACCCCCGGCGATGAGCAGGTCGTCGCCCTCTCCGCCATCGAGATGATCTGCGCCGTGGAACTGGGCCGCCAGGTCGCCGCCGTTGCCGTCACCCAGCAGGAGGTCGTTGCCGGCTCCGCCGAACAGGACATCGGCTCCACCGTACCCGACCATCTGGTCGTTGCCGTCGCCGCCTTCCAGGTAGTCGTCGCCATGGGCGCTGCCAGCCAGGACGGAGGGACTTGCGTCACCGATCAGGACGTCGTTGCCATCGCCCCCGAGCAGGATGTCGGCGCCGCCACCGCCGTAGAGCACGTCGTCGCCGGCCTCTCCATCGAGATAGTCATGCCCCTGGTACTGGGCGGCCAGGGCGCTCGTGTTCTCGTCACCATAGAGACGGTCACGACCCGCCCCGCCATAGAGCGTGTCGGCCCCGCCGCCGCCGATCAGGAGGTCGTCTCCTTCCTCGCCGTCGAGGTAGTCATCGCCCCAGATCAGCGCCTGGTGCGCCGCGATCACGTTGACGGCACTGGTGTCGCCCACGAGCACGTCGGCGCCCTGGCCGCCGTAGAGGGTGTCGTCCTTGCCGCCACCTTCGAGGATGTCATCCCCGTCTTCGCCGTCCAGGTAGTCGGCTCCGTGGTAGGTGGGATCGATGTAGTCGCTGGCCGCGGTGGGGCCGCTGGCATCCCCCGCGATCTGGTCGTTGCCCGCGCCGCCGAACAACTGGTCGGCGCCACCGTCGCCGACCAGCGTGTCGTCACCGGCGCCGCCATCGAGGAAATCGGCCCCATGGTGGGCGGCCGCCACGGACGACAGGAACCCGGCGAGGACGTCGCCGTCGCCGTTCAGGAAATCGTCGCCGTCGCCGCCTTCGAGGATGTCGGCGCCAGCCAGCCCCCAGAGGACGTCATCGCCGTCGTCGCCCTTGACGCGGTCGTCGCCCCAGCTTGCCAGGACCAGGTCGTCGCCGGCTCCGGCCTCGACCACGTCGCTCTGCCCGGTGTCGGTGGAAGTGGCGCCGATGCCATCCCATACGGCCCCGCCCCCTGCGCTCCTTGTATAGATCCCCCAGGTCGCACCCTTGGCCAGGACCGACGTGGCCCCTGCCGGCACGGTCCACGCATCGTCGGGCCGCAGGCGGGTGCGCGCTGTCAGGACCGCACTGGTGCTGATGAAGTCATTGCCCTCGCCGCCCATGATGTGGTCGGAGCCCGAGCCTCCGGCGAGCAGGTCATCGCCGGCACCGCCATCGATCTCGTCGTTCCCGGCGTTACCGCCCAGGGCATCGTTGCCGCCGGCGCCGGACGTTCGGTCGTTGGTGGGCGCGCCGTAGATCACGTCCGCGAAATCGGCCTCCGCGACACCGTTGATCAGGGTGCCATCGGGCGCCCATCGGGTTTCCGACCAGGCGAAGGTGCCGAATCGGCCATCGCTGGGCGGGATATCGAGGCGCGTTTCCGTTCCGATGATCAGGGCGCGTTGGTCACCCCGGAATACGTTGCTGGCGTTGCCCGCGTCCTTGAGTGTCAGGGCCCAGGTGTTGCTGGTGGCGGTGTGCTTTTCTCCCTGGAAGCTGACGCCCAGCGAAACCGCTTGATCGCTTTCGAGATCACCCGCTTGCACGAGCGAGAACGACACGGTGGTCTGGCCTTCAAGCAGCGAGATGACCGCACCGCTCGCCGGCACGGTGCCGTCCCCCAGGACGACCTCGCAGCCAGCCGCCCCTTCTCCGGTCAGCGCCAGCTTGAGCGTGTCGCCGGCGCGGGCCGCCGCCCCGAGGAAGACCGTGAATGCCTTGCCGGCGCCTTCGGCAAGCGTGCCCAGCAGGGTGCCGAGGCTGCTGGCCACGAAATCCGGATCCTTCATCACGTTCGAGCGGCCGCCTTCCAGCAAGGCCAGCCGCTGGCCGTCGTCCAGCTTGAGCCCCAGGTAGCCTTCGCCGCCGATCGCCCTGGCCGAGTCGAAGTGGCCGATCGTGATGCGGTTGGCCGCCTCACCCTGGCGAATGATCTCGAGTTTCTTGAAGGTCCTGGAGGTCGAATCGTCGTACAGCGATAGAACCGCAGCTTGCCCACTGGCCAGCCGCACGCCCCAGCGATCGCGGCCGATGGCAATAGCAGTCGTCAGCACAGAACCGTCGAGTTCGATGGATCCATCGCCGTCCGAGTCCACTACCAGGTCGTCGCCGAACTGCCCGTTGAAGCGATAGGTATCGACCCCCACGCCTCCGTACAGCTTGTCCTTGGCTCCGCCGCCGTCGAGTGTGTCGTCCCCAGCTCCGGCGTAGAGCACATCGCCGCTGTCCCCGCCGGTGAAGACGTCATTTCCACTGCCGCCGATGAAAGCCTGTGTCTTGGCGGTGTCGCGGGCCGTCGCCGTGGATCCTGCGGACCCTGCGGACACGTTCCATTGGGCGAAGGGCTCTACGGTGGTGGGGAATTGGCGGTAACCCACCCCATGGCTCAGCATGATCGGCTGAAGCCAGGGCAACACGTACTTGTGAGCCTTGTTCAGGGCTCCTGCCAAGCCATCCCCCTGGGCGGAGGTGTACTGCAGCAGCTCGCCGTCCGCAGTGAAGAACTCCTGGCCCGCGTAGTTGGCGCCCTGCCAGTAGTACCACTCGATGCCCTGCGCGATCAGCGCGTCCTGGGCCTGCCGGTTCAGGCCGGCGATGTTGGTGCCGAGCTTGTGCAGGTCCGCGGAAAAATGACTCAGCTTGCTGTTTCCGGGGCTTGCCTGCTCGGACCGGATGAGATCGATCAGGAAATTCCGATCGTCGATGCCCCGAGGTTCAGGCGAATAGAAATCGCCAGACATGATGAGAGGAAGGCTGGACTGGACTCGGAGAGTTGCTTTGCGAAAGTCTTCACTCATGAGCCCAGCGGTGAGGAGAGCCTGACTGTGCATAGCCAGTGCGCTCACATGCTCGTTCCCGAACTGAACCGGTTTGAGCCCCGACAGGTTGACGGTCAATAGATCCGCGCGAACGGATTCCAAGAACTCCCCTTTGGCGTAGTAGCCGGTAACGTTCAACGATCGCGCTTGATAATCCTCCACCGGCCTGAAGTCCCTAAAAGCCTGGGGCAACGACTGACCCATTGCGGCTCTTGCTTCGTCCACCCGATGGGGGTGGAGCGCCGTGAACGCGAAGGGAGCCGGGTCGAAGACAATGGCAGGACGGTTGAACCAGACTGCCGCAATGGAAGCTAGGCCTCCCCCTAGGCTGTGGCCGGCGAACGAGATGTTGCTACCCGCCGCGTCGGCGCCGTAAATGCGCAAGACTTCGCCATACACCTGCGCGGCCTGGACGGCCTGCGACTCTCGACTTCCATTAGTGAGGTTGATGTCGGCGATAGCGTCGTTCAGTCCGTCCGTTCCGCGGAATGAGATGACGACTTCGCCGTTGTCGTTATTTCGGAAGACTGCGTATGCAAATCCGCCCGTTGGAACGATTGGATCTGGTAGACGCTTCCAACCTACTGGTTCGGCGACCAGGTTCTGTGGACGAACTTCATCGTCGTAAACACGCAGAGCGAAGATCGCTGCATCTTCTTTTGAGATCATTTCTTGACTCTCCCTTCCAGGATTGAAGAAGGATCAGTTAAGCAACTTGTCTTGTGCTGCGGGTCAACACGCATCGCTGCCGGCCACTGATAACGCAAGGACGCATCCCGCTCCTCTCTTTCACGAGCGGTGTACCGCTGCTTCACCTCACCAGGTTTAGGCACATTGCCCATGAGGTTGGCCGGCATGTTGAAAACCCACGGCTCAATGCTCTTTGGCCACGTCCAGCGAGTGCCATCGCGCGGATCGGGGACAAACTGCACATATTGAGGAACCACGCAGTAGTAGCTATTGCGCGCGTCCCAACCCAAGCTAGCCGATTCAGCCAGCAACACTGGAGCGCCCGCAGGCGAGATCAAGATCCATCGAACGTCGGCGCCGCCGCCGTACGAGTACTGAGTTCGCCGGTACTCAAACGAGAGTACTTGACGGGACAATCGTGCTCTCAATCCCCAGTCGAAGGGGTTCCCGGTTCCGCTCTGAACTTCCCAGGGAACCGTTCGCCTCACCCAGATGCTCTCGCCGGTATTCAGCGGCACCTCTTCTTCCCACGTGATCGTCTTTGAGCACGCCGTGGTTAACAGAACCAGCCCCAAGAAGGCAAACAACTTGGGCCACCTTCTCAGAACTCGCTTCATGATGCATTCGCCCGCGTCTTGCTCTCGCTTCTTTCCATTCCAACAATCACGGTCTCATCCACCTGCAACCCCCGTGGCACCTGGTGCGCGATGAACAGCACCGTCACCTTGCCGCGCAGCTGATTGATGGTGCGGGCGAGCTGCGCCGCAGTTTGCACGTCCAGGCTCGCAGTGGCTTCATCAAAGATCAGGATGCGGGGTCGTTTCAGCAGCGCGCGAGCGACGGCGATGCGCTGCTTCTGGCCGCCGGACAGCCCGACACCTTTCTCGCCGATCTCGGTCTGGTAGCCCTGTGGCAAGCCTTCGATCACCTCGTGGATCTCCGCCATCCGGCAAGCCTGCACCACCTGGTTGAAGCTGGCCAGCGGATTTGCCATCTGGAGGTTTTCGTACACCGTGCCGGCGAACAACTGCGTTTCCTGCGGCACGACGCCGAACCTGCAGCGCAACTCGTTGGCCGAGAAATGGCGGGCGTCCTGGCCATCGAGCAGCAGGCAGCCTTCCACCGGGCGGTAGAAGCCGAGCAGCAACTTGGCCAGCGTGCTCTTTCCGCTGCCGGAGGGCCCGACCAGGAGCGTGGTCGTGCCTGGCTTGAACGACAGCGAGAGATCCCGGAACAGCCACGGGTGCTCCGGGCTGTAGCGAAAGCTCAGGCCCTCGATGTCGATGCGGCCGGTTCCGGCCCCGGCCCGCGCCGGCAGCAGCCCGTAAGGTTCGGCCGGTGCATTCATCAGGTCCCCCAGGCGCCTCACCGACAGGTTGGCTTGCTGGAACTCCTGGTACAGCCCGACCAGCCGCAGCAGCGGTTGTGACAGGCGAGCCGCGAACATCTGGAAGGCCACCAGCATGCCGATGGTGAAGCCATCGTTCCTCATGACCAGCAACGCGCCGACCACGAGGACGGCGAGCCCTTGCAGTTGCTCGAGCCCCTGCGCCGCCGTGCCGTACGTGTTGGCAAGCTGCCGCGTGCGGAAGCCGGCGGCCACGTACTCCGCCAGGCAGTTGCCGTACCGCTTTTCCAGTTGCGGCTCCAGCTGCAGCGCCTTGACGGTTTCCATGCCGCCGATGTATTCGGTGACAAAGGCCTGGTTGCGGGCACCGAGCAGGAATTGCCGGTCCAGCCGCCATCGCAGCAGCGGCGTGATGGCCAGGCTCAGGACCGCGAGCAGGACGAGCAAGCCGACGGCGATGAGCGACAGTTGCCAGCTGTACCAGAACATCACGCCCAGGAGCACCAGCATGAAGGGCAAATCCAGCAGCAGCGTGATGGCGGCACCCGCCATGAACTCGCGGATCGCCTCGACCCCTTGCAGGCGCGCGACCAGGGTTCCCGTGGGACGCCGGGCGAAATAGCCCATGGGAAGCCGCAGCAGGTGCGAGAAGACGCGGCTGCCGAGCACCGCGTCCACCCTGTTGCCCGTGTGCAGGACGAGGTACTGGCGAACCCATGAAAAGACGGCCGTGAAGACGATCGCCAGGGCGAGCCCCACACCGGCCGCAACGAGGGTGCTGCGGCTTTGATGCACGACGACCTTGTCGATCACCACCTGGGTGAACAAGGGCGTGGCGAGCCCCACGAGCTGGAGCGCCAGTGACGCGAGCAGGATGTCCCGCCAGACGGCGCGATAGCGCAGCAGCTCCGGCACGAACCAGGCGAAGCCGAACGGCCTGGCCTCGGAAGCACGCGCGCCGTCTTCGTCGCGCAGCGCCTGCGGTTTCGGTGTGAAGCAGACGGCCGTGGAGCCGAGCGCCGGAAACAGGTCGCCGACCGGCACCGTCCGCTCCGGTTCGCCGGTCGAACAGACATAGCTGACGTGATCTCCGGCGATGCCCGTAACCAGGATCGGCTCCCCGCAGGGCGCCGCCGGCGTTGCTCCTGGCGCCGGCTGGGATACGCCCAGCTCCGCGCGACGGAGGAACAATGCGGGCAGCCGCGTAGCGATGAAGCCCAGGTTGCCTGGAGGCCCGTGCTCCGCCTGCAGGCCCATCGCTTCCGCGGCCAGGAGAACATCGGCCAGCGAGTAGCTTCCGTCTTCCCCCGGGGGATGGCGCTGCAGGATGAGACCGGCGTCGAACGGAATCCGGTGCTGGCGGCAAACGGTCGCCAGCACCCAGATGACCTCCTCCCTCGCCAGCCGCTCGTTCGGCATGCACTGCATCGCAAGATGCTAGTCACGTCCGCCGCAACCGCGACCGCTCGCCCTGGTTGAGCACCCTCTTCTTGCAGGAGCCCGGCGCGCCGGAAGGAAGCGAGCCCGCCGAAGCGGGCTCGAAGGCGGATCAGACTTGCCTTCTGCTCGGCGACCCGAGCCCGACTCCAGGGTCGATCACCGGCTGTACGCCGTCTCGCCATGCGCCGTGATGTCCAGCCCCTCGCGCTCTTCTTCTTCGCTCACCCGCAGCCCGATCAGCAGGTCCACCAGCTTGTAGGCGACCAGGGCCACCACGCCCGACCAGGCGATGGTGAACAGCACGCTCTTGAACTGCACCCACAGCTGCGCGGCGACGGTGAAGGTCTCGGGCGCCGGTCCGCCGGTGCCGCCGAGGTAGGGCGACGCGAACACGCCGGTCAGCAGTGCGCCGACGATGCCGCCGACGCCGTGCACGCCGAACACGTCGAAGGCGTCATCGGCGCCCAGCGCGCGCTTCAGGCCGCTCACGCCCCACAGGCAGACCAGCCCGGCCAGCAGGCCCAGCACGATGGCCCCCATCGGGCCGACGAAGCCGGCCGCCGGCGTGACGGCAACCAGTCCTGCGACGGCGCCGGATGCGGCGCCCAGCATCGAGGCCTTGCCCTTGCCCAGCGCCTCGCCGGTGATCCACGACAGCGTGGCGGCGGCGGTGGCCAGCACGGTGTTGATGAAGGCCAGTCCGGCACTGGCGTTGGCGGCGCCGGCCGAGCCGGCGTTGAAGCCGAACCAGCCCACCCACAGCAGCGAGGCGCCCACCATGGTCAGCGTCAGCGAATGCGGCGTGAAGGCCTCCCTGCCGAAGCCGATGCGCTTGCCCAGCAGCCAGGCGCCGACCAGGCCGGCGACCCCGGCGTTGATGTGCACCACGGTGCCGCCGGCGAAGTCGAGCGCCCCCTCCTGCGCCAGCAGGCCGCCGCCCCAGACGATGTGCGCCATCGGCACGTAGGAGAAGGTGAACCACAGCGCCGAGAACAGCAGCACCGCCGCGAAGCGGATGCGCTCGGCGAAGGCGCCGACGATCAGCGCCACCGTGATGGCGGCAAAGGTGCCCTGGAAGGCGACGAACACGTACTCGGGGATCGTCGGCAGGGCGCCGAAGGTCGCCGGCGTGACCCCGTGCAGGAACAGCTTGTCGGCGCCGCCGATGAACCGGCCCTCGCCGGAGAACGCGAAGCTGTAGCCATACAGCGCCCACAGCAGGCTGACGAGCGAGAACACCACGAACACCTGCATCAGCACCGACAGCATGTTCTTGGAGCGGGTCAGGCCGCCGTAGAACAGCGCCAGCCCGGGGATCGTCATCAGGATCACCAGCAGCGTGGACGTCAGCATCCAGGCGGTATCGCCGGAATCGACCTTGGGCGCCGGCGTGGCGACGGGGGCGGCAGCAGGGGCCGCAGCGGCGGGCCCGGCGCCAAGCGCGGCCGGGGCGGGGGCCGCAGCGGCGGGCCCGGCGCCAAGCGCGGCCGGGGCGGGGGCCGCAGCGGCGGGCCCGGCGCCAGGCGCGGCCGGGGCGGCGTCCGCCGCGGCAGGGGTGGCTGGCACCTGCGCCAGCGCGGCGGCGGTACCGCCCAGCAGGCCCAGGGCGAGCGCAAAGCAGGCAAACAGCTTTCTCATGGGAAGCCTCTTTCGACGGGGGTTACAGCGCCGCGGGGCCGGTCTCGCCGGTGCGGATGCGGATGACCTGCTCGAGGTCGAAGACGAACAGCTTGCCGTCGCCGATCTTGCCGGTGCGCGCCGCGCCCTCGATGGCCTCGATGGCGCGCTCGACCAGCTCGTCGGCGAGGGCCGCCTCGATCTTCACCTTGGGCAGGAAGTCGACCACGTACTCGGCGCCGCGGTACAGCTCGGTGTGGCCCTTCTGGCGGCCGAAGCCCTTGACCTCGGTGACGGTGATGCCCTGCACGCCGATCGCCGAGAGCGCATCGCGCACCTCGTCGAGCTTGAAGGGCTTGATGATGGCGGTGACCAGTTTCATGGCTTGCTCCTTGGGCCCATGGATCAGAACGCGTACTTGACGCCCAGCACCAGCCCGCTGCGCCCGAGGTTCTTGCCGCCGGGCGAGAGGTACACGCCATTGCTGTCGGTATCGACCCAGGCGGCGCTGGCCGACAGGCCCTTGCCGAAGTCCTTGTTCAGCGTCACCGCGTAGTCGGTGTACGAGGACGGGTCGTTGTTCTTGACCTTCTGGTGGCCGACGTGCGGCACCAGCGACCAGCCCCGGCCGAGGTCGAAGCTGGCCGACAGGTCGAGGTAGTAGCTGTTCTTGCTGTTGGCAAAGCCGAACAGGTTGCTGAAGGCATGCGAGTACTTCAGCGTTGCCGGGCCCCAGCTGGCCGCGACGTAGCCCTCCTGCGTGTTCGGGCTGGTGGCCAGCTCGTGCCCGGGGTAGTTGTAGGTGAGCACGCCCAGGTCCAGCCCCAGCGGGCCGGCCGGAAAACGCCAGCCGCCATACAGGTCCAGTTCGGCGTCCGCGCCGCCGCCGCCGTCCTTGATCCAGCGGATCGAGGATGCCCAGGCGCCCAGGTACAGGCCGCTCGCATGCGTGTAGTCGACCCCGCCCTGCAAGGCCGGCCGCAGCCGGCTTTGCGAGATGCCGCGGTAGCGGTAGTCGCTGATGGCGCCGGCATTGAAGGCGAACGTGTGGTCCGGCTGCGGCGCCTGGGCCTGCGCCAGCGCGGCACCGGCCGGCACGAGAGCGGATAGAAGGAAGGCGGCTTTCGCTTTCATGGTTCTCCGTTGAGTCAGGGGGAGTCCCCGACAGCAAAGCAGAAGCCATGCCAGATGGCCGAGCGCGGCTGCGCGGCGGGCGCCGCACCTTGCATGCACCGGCGGCGTGCGGGCCGCGCCGACGGCGGACGCCGCGCGCACCGCGATGGTGAGGGCAGGCCGGCCCCGGCCTCCTTTCGGTGCGGTGGGAAGTGTTAGCCGGCCTGGATGCCGGCCGGGCGCAGCCGCTCGCGCAGAGCCGGCGAAAGCCAGAGCTCGCCCGAGGCCGAGGCGATCAGGCCCTGCACGCCCTCGGTGCTGCGGATCAGTTCACGCCCGCGTGCCAGCCCGAGCACCATGGCCGCGGCCCCGAGGCCGTTGACGGCCTGCAGCTCGCGGCCGACCAGGGTCACGCCACGCGGCCCTTCGCTGGGATAACCGGTGCGCGGGTCCAGCACGTGGTGGTAGCGCCGGCCATCGTGCAGGAAGAAGCGCTCGTAGTCGCCCGAGGAGGCGACAAAGCCGTCGCGCAGCTCCAGGCTGGCGAGCAGCTGCGCGGGCGCGCGCGGGTCGCGGATGCCGACCCGCCAGGGGGTGGCGCCGGGCGCCGCCATCGCGACCACGTCGCCGCCGCCGTTGACCAGCGCCGTGCGCACGCCATGGCTGCGCAGCGCGGCCAGTCCTTCCTGCAGGATGTAGAGCTTGGCGATGCCGCCCAGGTCCAGCCGCATGCCGCGGCGGCGCAGGTACGCGGTGCCGGCGCGCTCGTCCAGTGCCAGCTGGCGCCAGTCGACGGCGCCCAGGTGCTCGCGGATGTAGGCATCGGTAGGCCGGCGCGGCGCCTGCGGGTCGAAGTGCCACCGACCGACCGAGCCGATGGTGGCGTCGAAGGCGCCGCTGCTGCGCCGCGACACGTCGGCGGCCATGTGCAGCACTTCGAGCAGCTCGCGCGGCACCGGCACCGGCTGGATGCCGGCGGCGAGGTTGATCGCCGCCAGCCGGCTGGTCGGCGCGTAGTGGCTCATGACGGCTTCGAGCGCGCCCATGCGCACGAAGGCCGCATCGACGGCGGCGCGAAGGAGGCCGGAATCGGCGCCCTGGGCGGCGATGTCCACCTGGGTGCCCATGAGGGTCCGGCTGTCGCGCAGCCGCGCGTCCGGCACCCCTGCGCGAGCGGTGAGCGCCCAGCCGGCCAGGCAGGCGCCCGCGCCGAGGATGGCACGCCGGCCGCGGTCCGCCACCGGACCGCGCGGCGCGGCGCCGGCATCGACACGCGTCATCGCTCGCATGGCTCGATCAGCGCGACTGGCTGACCATGTAGTCGACGGCGGCCTTGACCTCGTCGTCCGGCAGCGCGGCGTTGCCGCCCTTGGCGGGCATCTGGCCCTTGCTGCCGGTGTATCCCTCGATGGCGTGCTTGTAGAGGGTGTCGTTGCCTTGCGCGATGCGCGGCTCCCAGTCGGCCTTGTCGCCGGGCTTGGGCGCGCCCGCGACGTTGGCGGCATGGCACAGCGCGCAGGTCTTGTTGTAGACCGACTTGCCCAGTTCGGCGTTGGCCGCTGCCGGTGCCGCAGCCTCCGCAGCCGGGGCGGACGCCGCAGCCGGCACCGCAGCCTGGGGAGCGGGGGCGCTTTCCTGCTTGCCGCAGGCCGCCAGCGCTGCGGCGGCCGAGAGAACGAGTGCGAGGGCCAGGTGGTTCATGACGGAAGGAATCCTTGGTCGAGGTGCGGCGGATTCTAGGAAGCGGCCCGGCCTGCCGCGAGCATTGAAGGCAGGTTCGTTGATGAACCGCAAGGTCGCGGCGCCGGCCGTCCTTTTCCGTTGATGAACCGCAACAGCCCCGGGTGAACCCTTGACGGTTCATTGATGAACCTCAACAGCGAAGCGATGCGCTCTCGGGATCATCCCCCTGCAGCCTTGCCGCCACCCTGCTTCCCGGAGCGCGGTTCGTGCATCGGGCTGCATTCGACCCACGCAGCTCGGAAACCCCGATGTCCAACAAGACCACAACCCTCTCGCCTTCCGCCTCCGTCCCCGAAGCCGTCCCGTCGCGGCGCCGGTTCCTCAACACCGCTGCCGCGGCCGGACTGGCCGGAGTGGGCCTGTCGGCCTGCAGCGACAAGCCCGATAGCGCGCCGGCGCCCAAGGCCACCGCGGCCGGCGCCGCCTCGCATGCCGACGAGGGCGGCGCGGGCAGCGTCCACCTCAAGCCGGGCGAGCTCGACACCTATTACGGCCTCTGGAGCGGTGGCCACACCGGCGACATGCGGGTGCTGGGGCTGCCCTCGGGCCGCGAGCTGACCCGCATTCCCTGCTTCGTGCCGGATGCCCTGGTGGGCTGGGGCATCACCAACGAGTCCAAGGCGGTGATGGGCACCAAGCCCGACGGCAGCCTGAAGTACACGGTGGCCGACACCCACCACACGCACGCTTCCTACAAGGACGGCGACTACGACGGCCGCTACGCCTGGATCAACGACAAGATCAACTCGCGCATCGCGCGGATCCGGCTCGACTACTTCGTCTGCGACAAGATCACCGAGCTGCCCAACGTGCAGGGCTTCCACGGCATCTTCCCGGACAAGCGCGATCCGGTCGACCCGGCCATCAACTACACCACCCGCGTGTTCTGCGGCGCCGAGTTCGCGATCCCGCTGCCGGGCACCGGCCTGGAAGACGACAAGAACTACCGTTCGATGTTCAGCTGCGTCGACGCCGAGACGATGGAAGTGCGCTGGCAGGTGATGATCGACGGCAACTGCGACCTGGCCGCCACCTCGTACGACGGCAAGCTGGCCGCCACCAACCAGTACAACGTGGAGAACGGCGTGCGCTTCGAGGACATGATGTCCGCCGAGCGCGATGCCTGCCTGTTCTTCAACGTCGCGCGCATCGAGGCCGCCGTCAAGGCCGGCAAGTTCAAGACCATCGGCAGCTCCAAGGTGCCGGTCGTCGACGGCACCCGCGCGGCCAACAAGGACCCCAAGACCGCGCTGACCGCCTACGTCAGCGTGCCCAAGAACCCGCACGGCGTGAACGCCAGCCCGGACGGCAAGTACTTCATCTGCGCCGGCAAGCTGTCGCCCACCTGCTCGGTGATCGAGCTGGCCAAGGTGCTCGACTGGTTCGACGGCAAGCTGGAGAAGCTGGACGCCGCCATCGTGGCCGAAGTGGAAGTGGGCCTGGGCCCGCTGCACACCGCCTTCGACGGCCGCGGCAACGCCTACACCACGCTGTTCCTGGACAGCCAGCTGGTCAAGTGGAACGTGGACGCCGCCATCAAGTTCCACGCCGGCGACAAGAACGCCAAGTACGTGGTCGACCGCCTCGACCTGCAGTACCAGCCGGGCCACGTGAACGCCTCGCAGTCCGAGACCGTCAAGGCCGACGGCAAGTGGCTGGCGGTGGGCTGCAAGTTCTCCAAGGACCGCTTCCTGCCCGTGGGCCCGCTGCACGCCGAGAACGAGCAGCTGATCGACATCTCGGGCGACAAGATGGTGCTCAAGGCCGACCACCCGGTGCGCGGCGAACCGCACGACTTCATCATCTTCAGGCGCGAGCTGCTGCGCCCCAAGCAGGTGTATGCGCTCGACGACTTCCCCAACGCGGTGAAGGACCCCAAGGAGTCCGGCGTCACGCGCAACGGCCGCAAGGTCACCGTGAAGATGACGTCGCAGGCGCCGACCTTCAGCCTGCGCGAGTTCAAGGTGAAAAAGGGTGACGAGGTCACGCTGATCCTGACCAACCTGGACAAGATCGAAGACCTGACGCACGGCTTCGCGATCCCGAAGTACAACATCAACTTCATCGTGAACCCGCTGGAGACCAAGTCGGTCACCTTCATTGCCGACCAGCCGGGCGTCTTCTGGGCCTACTGCACCCACTTCTGCCATGCGCTGCACCTCGAGATGCGCAGCCGCATGATCGTCGAAGCCTGAGCCCCCGCCGCGGTCGCGCACCCCGCGGTGCGCGACCGCGGAGCCCCTCATGAACCCCTTGTTCCTCCTGTTCCGGCTCTGGCTGGGCGCCGCAGCATTGTTGTTCAGCCCCCTGCTGTGGGCCGGTGCCTACGAGGCGACGCTGCCGGACGAGGTCCACTCCGCCGCGCGGCTGTGCGATTACGCGCCCTGCGCCGAGGTGTTCCCCGGCGCCACCGCGTTCTCCGAGCGCAAGGGCCAGCCGCCCTACGTGGAGGCATACGGCGAAGCCGATGGCCAGCGCAAGCTGCTCGGCTACGTGATGCTCTCCACCGACATCACCGACACCCCGGCGTACTCGGGCAAGCCGGTGGTGACCCTGATCGGCATGAACACCGAGGGCCGCTTCGTCGGCGTCAAGGTGCTCAAGCACTCGGAGCCCATCCTGCTGCTGGGCATTCCCGAGAGCGCGCTGGAGAAGTTCAATGCCCAGTACCTGGGCAAGTTCGTCGGCGACCAGCTGGAGATCGGCCGCTCGCGCCCCGACGAAGGCGTGATCGGCCTCGATGCGATCTCCGGCGCCACCGTCACCGTGATCGCGCAGAACCAGGTGATGACGCTGGCCGGCGCCGCGGTGGCTCGCCAGACCGGCATCCTGGCGCCCACCGTGCGGCCGCAGGCGACGTTCATCGACCGCGGCGGCCAGGCCGACTGGGCGGCGCTGGCCGCCGAAGGCAGCGTGCAGCGCCTGCTGGTGCAGCCGCAGGACGTCGGCCTGCCGCGCAGCGGCGGGCCCTTCATCGAACTGTGGTTCGGCTACCTCAACCAGCCCGACATCGGCCGCGCGCTGCTGGGCGAGGCCGGCTGGTCCAGCCTGATGGCGCAGCTCAAGCCCGGCGAGCACGCGCTGTTCGTCATCCGCACCCAGGGCGAAGAGTCGTTCAAGGGCTCGGGCTTCGTGCGCGGCGGCATCTACGACCGCATCCAGGTGCGCCAGGGGCGCGACACCTTCACCTTCCGCGACCTCGACTACCTGAACCTGTACGGGCTGCAGGCCGCCGGCGCGCCTCGCTACACCGAGTCGGCGATCTTCATCGTTCGATCCGGCTCGTTCTCGGCCGCGTTTCCGTGGCAGCTCAGCCTGCTGGGCAACCGGATCGACCGCGCCACCGGCGCGCGCACCTTCACCAGCTTCGACGCCGAATACTGGCTGCCCGCCGCCACGCTGGAGGGCGGCCGGCCCGCCCGCGAAGCGTCCGAGGCGGCCTGGGTCAAGATCTGGAAGTCGCGCAGCGTCGAGATCGCGCTGTTCTCGGCGCTGCTGGTCGCGGTGGCCGTCGTCTACGCACTGCGCGACAAGCTCACCCGCCGCTCCACCCGCAAGAACAAGTGGCCGGTCAACGCCTTCAAGTACAGCGCCTGGGTGGTCAGCATCGGCTTCGTCGGCTTCGGGCTGATGGCGCAGCCCTCCATCACCCAGGTGCTGACCTGGTTCCATGCGCTGCTGTTCCAGTGGACCTGGGAGTTGTTCCTGAGCGACCCCTTCATCTTCCTGTTCTGGGTCTTCATCGTCATCACGGTGTTCGTCTGGGGCCGGGGCCTGTTCTGCGGCTGGCTGTGCCCCTTCGGCTCGCTGCAGGAGCTGCTGTACAAGGTCGCCGGCGCGATCGGCCTCAAGCGCTTCCAGCGCGCGCTGCCACGGCCGCTGCATGACAAGCTCAAGTGGCTGAAGTACGTCATCTTCGGCGGCCTGCTGGCGGTGTCGATGTTCTCGATGGTCTGGGCCGAGATGCTGGCCGAGGTCGAGCCGTTCAAGACCACCTTCCTGGTCGGCCTGTTCCAGCGCTCGTGGCCCTACACGCTGTTCGTCGCCGCCATCCTGGCGGCCTCGATCTTCATCGAGCGGCCCTACTGCAAGTACATCTGTCCGCTGGGCGCCTCGCTGGCCATGCCGACCACCTTCCGCTGGTTCGGCCTCAAGCGCAAGGCCGAATGCAGCACCTGCACGGCCTGCGCCAAGGGCTGCGGCGCGCAGGCGATCGATGCCGACGGCCGCATCGACCACCGCGAGTGCCTGCACTGCCTGGATTGCATGGTGCTCTACACCGACGCCCACGCCTGCCCGCCGCTGTCGCAGGAGCGCAAGCGCCGCGAGCGCGCCGGCCTGCCGCTGACGCCGATCGGCCGCGACGGCTACTTCATCCCGATCCACCCGGTGCCGGCCGAACCGCCGGCGGGAGGCTGAACACCATGGTCGATCCCCGCATGCCCACCGACCCGGCGCAGCCGTCGTACGCGACGCGGCAGCCGGGCCTGTGCGGCTGGCTGTGCGCCGAGTTCTGGGGCCACCTGTGGCCGTGGAGCCTGCCCGCGCGGCAGCTGCCGCACGCCAGCCTGCGCGCCGGCAGCGTGGCGCTGGCCGTCGCCGTCACCATCGCCTGGGTCCTGGCCGGCATGGGCGAGTTGCGCGCCGGCGCCATCATCGGCTGGTGGTTCGGCTGGAGCCTGTTCGAGGTCCTGATCCGGCTGGCCAACAAGCGCTACGTGAAGGACGGCCCCTGGTGGGGCCGGCGCTACCGCGTGGCCAGCGTGATGGACATGATCTGCTACGTCGGCTTCAAGAACCTGCTGATCGGCGCCGCCCTGTTCCTGCTGCTGAAGTCCGCCGGCTGGCTGGAGGTTTGACGAGCCGTGACACGCCTCGCCGTCCTGCTGATGCGCCTGCTGCTGCTGGTGCTGTGCCTCGCGCCCCTGGCGCTGCGCGCCGCCACCTGGACCGTGCGGCCGGGCGAAGCGATCCAGCCCGTGCTGGACCGCGCCGCCGCCGGTGACGTGATCGAGGTCGAGCGCGGCCACTACAGCGGCAACCTGCGGATCGACAAGCCGCTCACGCTGCGCGGGCTGCAGCGGCCGACCCTCACCGCCGGCATGAAGGGCGACGCGATCCGCGTCACCGCCCCGGACGTGACGATCGAGGGCCTGATCGTGCGTGACTCCGGCGACAGCCTGCTGGAGCAGAACGCCGGCATCTACCTCGCGCCAGGCGCGCACCGCGCCGTGGTGCGCCGCTGCGACCTGGTCTACAACCTGTTCGGCCTGTGGATCGAGAAGGCCGACGGCGTGCGCATCGAGCACAACCTGATCGTCGGCAAGCGCGACTATCCCTCGGCCCAGCGCGGCAACGGCGTGCAGCTGTACAACACCCGCGGCGCGCAGATCATCGGCAACAACATCAGCTTCGTGCGCGATGCGCTGTACGTGGACGTCTCGCACGATGCGGTGTTCCGCGGCAACCGGCTGCACCACAGCCGCTACGGCACGCACTACATGACCTCCTACCGCAACCTGTGGGAGGACAACGACACCTACCTGAACCGCGGCGGACTGGCGCTGATGGAAGTGCGCAACCAGGTGGTGCGCAACAACCGGGCCTGGGGCAACACCGACCACGGCATCATGCTGCGCACCTTGCAGGACTCGGTGATCGAGGGCAACGTGGTGGCCGGCAACGGCCGCGGCTTCTTCATCTACGACGTCGAGTACGCGCGACTGGCCGGCAACCTGGTCGTGAACAACCGGGTCGGCGTGCACCTGTCGGCCGGCTCCACCCGCAACGAGGTGGAAGGCAACGACTTCATCGGCAACCGCGAGCAGGTGCGCTACGTCGGCGCGCGCGACGAGACCTGGGGCGCGCGCAGCGGCAACCACTGGGGCAACTACCTGGGCTGGGACCGCGACGGCGACGGCCACGGCGACGTGCGCTACGAGGCCAACGACCTGGTGGACCGGCTGGTCTGGCGCCACCCGGCGGTGCGCCTGCTGCTGGCCAGCCCGGCGATCCAGGCGCTGCGCGTGGTCGCCCAGCAATTCCCGCTGGTGCGGGTGCCGAGCGTGGTCGACCCCAAGCCGCGCATGGCACCGGCCCACCCCGAATGGAAACGATGGCATGACCTCCCTTCCCCTGCCGGCCACTGAGCCGCCGGCGATCTCCGTGCGCGGCGCCGTCAAGCACTTCGGCGCGGTGCGCGCGGTCGACGGCATCGACCTCGACGTGCAGCCCGGCGAGGTGTTCGGCCTGATCGGCCACAACGGCGCCGGCAAGAGCACCCTGTTCAAGATGATGCTGGGGCTGCTGCGGCCCGATGCCGGCGAGATCCGGGTGCTGGGCGCGGCCACCCGCGGGCGGGGCTTTCGCGCCGCGCGCCGCGGCATCGGCTACCTGCCCGAGAACGTGGTGCTGTACGACAACCTCACCGGGCTGGAGACGCTGCGCTTCTTCGCCCGCCTGAAGTCGGCGCCGGCCGCCAACTGCGCCCCGCTGCTGGAGCAGGTGGGGCTGGCGCACGCCGCCGCGCGGCCCGTGCGCGAGTACAGCAAGGGCATGCGCCAACGCCTCGGCTTCGCCCAGGCGCTGCTGGGCCGGCCGCGCGTGCTGTTCCTGGACGAGCCCACCACCGGGCTCGACCCGGAGGCGATCCGCGCCTTCCACGCCACGCTGGCGCAGTTGCGCGGCGACGGCGTGACCATCATCCTGACCTCGCACATCCTGGCCGAGCTGCAGCAGCGCGTACACCGGCTGGCGATCCTGGGCTCCGGGCGCGTGCGTGCGGTCGGCAGCGTGTCGGAACTGCGCGAACGCCTGCAGCTGCCGCTGCGGCTGGAGGTGCAGTTCGACCCCGGCGGCGCCGCCGCCGTGGAACGGGCGCTGGCGGCGTTGCCGCTGGCGCAGCCGAGCTGGCAGGAGGGCGCGCTGCAGGCGCAACTGCCGCGCGAGGCCAAGATGCCGGCACTGGCCGCGCTGGCCGCGCTGGGCAGCACGGTCGCCGACCTGAAGATCCACGAGCCGTCCCTCGAGGACGTCTTTTTCGGCGTTGCCGCCTGAAGGAGATGACGATGGAGTTCCGGCAAATCGCCACCATCGCCGCCAAGGAACTGCGCGACCGCCTGCGCAACCGCTGGGTGCTGGCTGTCGCGCTCGTGTTCACCGCCTTCGCGCTGGTCATCGCCTACTTCGGCGGTGCCCAGCAGGGCGCGGTCGGCCTGCGCTCGATCGAGTTCACCATCACCAGCCTGGTCAGCCTGGTGATCTACCTGATCCCGCTGATCGCGCTGCTGCTCGGCTTCGACGCGATCGTCGGCGAGCGCGAGCGCGGCTCGCTCGACCTGCTGCTGGCGCTGCCGATCACCCGGCTCGAACTGCTGCTGGGCAAGTACCTGGGGCTGGCCGCGGCGCTCACCCTGTCCACCGTGGCCGGCTTCGGCCTGGTCGCCGGGGTCCTCGCCACCCAGGCCGGCACGGCCGGGATGGCGGCCTACGCCGGTTTCATGGGCAGTTCGGTGCTGCTCGGGCTGGCCTTCCTCAGCCTGGCCGTGATGCTGTCGGTGCTGGCCAAGGATCGCACGCGCGCCTCGGGCCTGGCGATCGCCACCTGGTTCTTCTTCGTGCTGGTGTTCGACCTGCTGCTGCTCGGCCTGCTGGTGGGCACCGGCGGCGAGCGCGGCGCGCAGGCCTTCCCCTACCTGCTGCTGCTCAATCCGGCGGACGTGTTCCGCATCCTCAACATCTTTTCGCTCGACGACGTGCGCAGCCTGTACGGCCTCACATCCATCGTGCCGGCGGCGCTCGCCAAGCCCTGGCTGATGGCGCTGGTCATGCTGGGCTGGATCGCCGCGCCGCTGGGCGTTGCCACCTGGAGGTTCAGACCATGAAGCGCCGCCACCTGCTGATCGCCGCCGGTACCGCCCCGCTCGCCACGCTGCTCGCCTGCAGCGCCGAATCCGGCGGCAGCGCCGCGTCCGTCACCCCCGCCGAGATCGACCCGGCCACCACCTGCGACCTCGACGGCATGCTGCTGGCCGACTACCCCGGTCCGAAGGCGCAGGTGCACTACGCCGGCGTCGCCGCGCCCGTGTTCTTCTGCGACACGACGGAGATGTTCGCGCAGCTGCTGCGGCCGGAGCAGGTCCGCCCGGTGCGCGCGGCCTTCGTGCAGGACATGGCGAAAGCGGACTGGAGCAATCCGCTCGGCCACTGGATCGACGCCCGCACCGGCTTCTACGTGGTCGGCAGCCGGCGCCACGGCTCCATGGGGCCGACCATCGCCAGCTTCGCCGTGCGCGAGGCGGCGGAAGGATTCGCCAAGGAATTCGGCGGCCGCACGCTCGCCTATGCCGAGGTCAAGCCCGAGATGGCCGACCTGCGCGGCGGCGCCCAGCACGACCAGCGCATGTAAGCCAATCCTGTGCGGTAGCGCACAGGAAATCCGGCGGGGGTCGGCTCGGGTCCCGAGCGGCGCGTTGACGAGCGACGAAGGGAGCGCCCGCATGAGCCTGTCGCTAGTACGCAGCCGCGCGCTGCTCGGCCTGGAGGCCGCCCAGGTCGAAGTCGAGGTCCACCTGGCCAACGGCCTGCCCAACTTCTTCCTGGTCGGGCTGGCCGACACCGAGGTCAAGGAGGCCCGCGAGCGCGTGCGCGCCGCCCTGCTGACCAGCGGCTTCGCCTTTCCCCACAACAAGCGCATCACGGTCAACCTGGCGCCGGCCGACCTGCCCAAGGACTCGGGCCGCTTCGACCTGCCGATCGCGCTGGGCATCCTGGCCGCCAGCGGCCAGCTCGATGGCGAGCGGCTGCTGCCCTACGAGTTCGCCGGCGAGTTGTCGCTGTCCGGGGAATTGCGTCCGGTGCGCGGCGCCCTGGCCATGAGCCTCGCGCTGCAATCGGCTGGCGCGGACACGCAGCTCGTGCTGCCTGCGGGCAGCGCGGAGGAAGCGGCGCTGGTGCCCGGTGCACGGGTCTGGCGCGCCCGCCACCTGACCGACGTGGTGGCGCAGTTCCAGCGCGGCGAGCCGGTAGCCTCCGGCGAGGGCTGGCAACGCGTGCAGCGCCGGCCCCCCAGCGCGCCGGCCGCCTACCCCGACCTGGCGGACGTGAAGGGCCAGGGCGGCGCCAAGCGGGCCCTGGAGATCGCGGCGGCCGGCTCGCACAGCCTGCTGCTGGTCGGCCCGCCGGGCTCGGGCAAATCGATGCTGGCGCAGCGCTTTGCCGGGCTGCTGCCGCCGATGGAGGTGCAGGAAGCGCTGGAGAGCGCCGCCATCGCCAGCCTGGCCGGCCGGTTCGGCCTGGAGCGCTGGGCGGTGCGCCCGACCTGCGCGCCGCACCACTCCGCCAGCGCGGTGGCGCTGGTGGGCGGCGGCTCCCCGCCGCGGCCGGGCGAGATCTCGCTGGCGCACCGCGGCGTGCTGTTCCTCGATGAGCTGCCCGAGTTCCCGCGCGCGGCGCTCGAGGCCTTGCGCGAACCGCTGGAGACCGGGCACATCACCATCGCGCGGGCGGCGCGCCGGGCCGAGTTCCCGGCCCGGTTCCAGTTCATCGCGGCCATGAACCCCTGCCCCTGCGGTTGGCTGGGCGCGCCGCACCGGGCCTGCCGCTGCGGACCCGACCAGGTCAGCCGCTACCAGTCGCGCCTGTCCGGCCCGCTGCTCGATCGCATCGACCTGCAGGTGGAGGTGCCGGCCGTCACGCCGCACGAGTTGCTGGCGGCGCCGGCGGGCGAAGGCACGGCGGCCGTGCGCGCGCGTTGCCTGGCGGCGCGCGAGCGGGCCCTGGCGCGGCAGGGCAAGCCGAACCAGGCGCTGGAGGGCGCCGAGGTGGACACGCACGCGCGCCTGCTGCCGGCTTCGGCCGCCTTCCTCGACCACGCCGCCGCGCGCCTGGCCTGGAGCGCGCGGGCCACCCACCGGGTGCTGAAGGTCGCGCGCACCATTGCCGACCTGGCGGCGGCGAGCGACGTCGAAGTGGCCCACGTGGCCGAGGCAGTGCAGTACCGGCGCGGGCTGCAGGGCCACTGAGGCGCGCCCATCAGCGCGAACCCCGGCGCCGGTGCGAGCTGCCGCCGACCGCGCGCAGGCGCGGTTGTCCGTTGGAGCTGGCGCGCGCTGCGTGCGCCGGCTCCTCCACCGGCTCACCGGCCGTGCGCTTGCGCGTGTCCTCGGCCGCCCGGGCGAAGGCGGCGGCGAACAGCAGCACGCCGGAGGAGAAGTAGATCCACATCAGCACCGCCACCAGCGAGCCGGCGGCGCCGTAGGCCGACACCACGGCGGCGGTGGACAGGTACCAGGCCAGCAATTGCCGCCCCAGGCTGAACAGGATGGCGCCGACCAGCGCGCCGAGCAGCAGGAAGCGCGTGGCGGGCTTGGGCCCGGCGCTCAGGCGCATCAGGGCCACGAACAGCAGCGTCCACAGGCCCAGCACCATCGCCTCGTTCAACAGCCGCAGCAGGGTCTCCAGCAGCAGGAAGTCGCCGAGCGAGGCGGAGAACACCGACAGCAGGGTACTGGCCACCGTCGATGCCACCACCAGGAAGCCGAAGGCCAGGATGTAGGCCAGGCCGCGCAGCCGCAGGCTGGCGGTGAGCCACCACGCGGAGCCGACCCTTGCCTGCCGGCCTTGCGACCAGATCTCGGCGAGGGCCTGCTGCAGCTCGCCGAACACGCCGGTGGCGCCGAACAGCAGCACGCCGAAGCCGATCGCCGTGGCCAGCAGGCCTTCGGCCGGCTGGCGCGTGCTGGCCAGGGCCTGCTGCACCACGGCCGCGGCCTGCGGCCCCACCATCGAGCCGGCTTGGTCGACCAGGACCTGGCTGAGCGCCTGCCGGTCCATCCACCAGCCGAACAGGCCCACCAGCACCAGCAGCAGGGGCGCCAGGCTGAGGATGCCGTAGAACGACATCGCGGCGCTCATGCGCAGGCCGCCCGCTTCGCTCCAGAGCTGCGCCGCGCGCCAGACCGGGTAAGCGGGGCGCCCTGCGCGACGCAGTCGGTGCGGGATGCGGTCGTGCCAGGCCATGCCGCCAGCATCGAAGGCCGGCGCGGCATCCGCTATCGGCCGCGCATGGAAGGCGCGGTCGGAGGCCGCCGACGCTACAGGTTCGACCCCAGCAGCCGTTGCACCTCGGCCTGTTCGGCGCCACGGCGGCGCGCCAGGTCTTCCAGCTGGTCGGTGCCGATGCGCCCGACGTTGAAGTAGGTGCTTTGCGGGTGGCTCAGGTAGAAGCCGCTGACGCTGGCGGCCGGGATCATGGCGCCGCTGTCGGTCACGTCCATGCCGATCTCCTGCGCGCCCAGCAGGTCGAACAGCGGCGCCTTGATGCTGTGGTCGGGGCAGGCCGGATAGCCGGGCGCGGGCCGGATGCCGCGGTACTTCTCGGCGATCAGCTCCTCGTTGGACAGGGCCTCGTCGGCCGCGTAACCCCACAGGTCGGTGCGCACGCGGTGGTGCAGGCACTCGGCGAAGGCCTCGGCCAGGCGGTCGGCCAGCGCCTTGAGCATGATGGCCGAGTAGTCGTCGTGGTCCTTGAGGAAGTAATCGACCTTGGCATCGACGCCCAGGCCGGCGGTGACGGCAAAGGCGCCGATGTAGTCGCGGGCGACACCGCGCGGCGCGACGAAGTCGGCCAGGCAGCGGCTGGGTCGCATCACGCCGTCGATCACCTGCTTTTCGGTTTGCTGGCGCACACCCCACCAGGTCAGCGCCGCGTGCTCGCGCGACTCGTCGGTGTACAGCTCGATGTCGTCGTCGTTCACCGTGTTGGCCGGCCAGAAGCCGAGCACCGCGTGGGCGGTGAGCCAGCGGTTCTCGACCAGCCGCTTGAGCAGGCGCTGGCCGTCCGAGAACACCCGCACGGCCTCGCTGCCGACCACCTCGTCCTTCAGGATTTCGGGGAAGCGCCCGGCCAGGTCCCAGGTCTGGAAGAACGGGCCCCAGTCGATGTACTTCACCAGCTCGGCCAGGTCGAAGTTGCGAAACACGCGCCGGCCGATGAACTTCGGAACCGGCGGCGTGTAGCCGGCCCAGTCGAGCGGCGTCTTGTTGGCGCGCGCCTGCGCCAGCGGCCACAGCGGCGTCTGCTTCTTGCTGGCGTGCAGCTGGCGCACCTTCTCGTAGTCGGCCTCGACCTCGGCGATGAACTTGGCCGCCTGGTCGGACAGCAGGCTCTGCGCCACGCCCACGCTGCGCGAGGCGTCCGGCACGTACACCACCGGGCCTTCGTAGCGGTGCGCGATCTTCACCGCCGTGTGCACCCGGCTGGTGGTGGCGCCGCCGATCAGCAGCGGGATTTTCCTGACGCGGAAGTGCTCGTCCTTCTGCATCTCGCCGGCGACGTACTGCATCTCTTCCAGCGAGGGCGTGATCAGGCCCGACAGGCCGACGATGTCGGCGCCCTCGACCTTGGCGCGCGCCAGGATCTCGTGGCACGGGACCATCACGCCCATGTTCACGACCTCGAAGTTGTTGCATTGCAGGACCACCGTGACGATGTTCTTGCCGATGTCGTGCACGTCGCCCTTGACGGTGGCGATGACGATCTTGCCCCGGCTGCGCACGTCCTGGCCGGCCGCTTCCTGCTGCTTCTTCTCCTCCTCGATGAAGGGGATCAGGTAGGCCACCGCCTGCTTCATCACGCGCGCCGACTTCACCACCTGCGGCAGGAACATCTTGCCGGCGCCGAACAGGTCGCCCACGATGTTCATGCCGTCCATCAGCGGGCCTTCGATCACGTTCAGCGCCCGGCCGCCGCCGGCCAGCACCTGGTCCAGCATCTCGGCGGTGTCGGCCACGATGTGCTCGGTGATGCCGTGCACCAGCGCGTGCGAGAGGCGCCCCTCCACCGGCTGCTGGCGCCACTCGTTGCGCTTGCCCTCGTCGCGCGCGGCGCCCTTGGCCCGCTCGGCGATCTCGACCAGCCGCTCGCCGGCGTCGGGGCGGCGATCCAGCACCACGTCCTCGACCCGCTCGCGCAGTTCCGGATCGAGGTCGTCATAGACGCCGACCATGCCGGCATTGACGATGCCCATGTCCAGGCCGGCGCGGATCGCGTGGTACAGGAACACGGTGTGGATCGCCTCGCGCACCGGGTCGTTGCCGCGGAAGGAGAAGCTCACGTTGGACACCCCGCCACTGACTTTCGCGCCGGGCAGGTGCTGCTTGATCCACTGGGTGGCCTCGATGAAATCGACCGCGTAGTGGTTGTGCTCCTCGATGCCGGTGGCGATGGCGAAGATGTTGGGGTCGAAGATGATGTCCTCGGGCGGGAAGCCGACTTCATCGACCAGGATGCGGTAGGCGCGCTCGCAGATCTCGATGCGGCGCTGGTAGCTGTCGGCCTGGCCGCGCTCGTCGAAGGCCATCACCACCGCGGCGGCGCCGTAGCGGCGCACCAGCCGGGCCTGCCGCTTGAACTCGGCCTCGCCTTCCTTCATCGAGATCGAGTTGACGATGCCCTTGCCCTGCAGGCAGCGCAGGCCGGCCTCGATCACTTCCCACTTGGAGCTGTCGACCATCACCGGCACCCGGGCGATGTCGGGCTCGCTGGCGATCAGGCGCAGGAAGCGCACCATGGCGGCCTTGCTGTCCAGCATGGCCTCGTCCATGTTGACGTCGATGACCTGGGCGCCGTTCTCGACCTGCTGGCGCGCGACGGCCAGCGCCTCCTCGAACTGCCCGGCCAGAATCAGGCGGGCAAAGGCCTTGGAGCCGGTGACGTTGGTGCGCTCGCCCACGTTCACGAACAGGCTGCCCGGCCCGATCGAGACCGGCTCCAGTCCGGACAGCTTCAAGGGGGGAACGGCGGGGGTTTCGGACATCTGCTCACCTTCGTCGGGGTGCGGCCGGGGGCCGCGGTCGAGGTGAGCGCCGTTGGGAAGGGTCTCAAGCCTGACGCCGGGCTGGGCCGGCGCTGCAACGCTCCTTGAGAGCGTGTCATTCTAGCTTCTGGCCCACCGGCGAAAATAACCCGAACCCCGCTACTTTCTTTTCAGGAGATCTGCATGTCCCGCCTTCTGCGCCGCCGCGGCGTCCTTGCCCTCGGTCCTGCCGCCCTGCTGGCGGCCGCCTGGCCGCTGGGGGCGCTGGCCCAGCCGGGCGGACCGGCCCTGCGCATCCTGGTGGGCTTTCCGCCGGGCGGCGGCAGCGACGCGATCGCCCGGGTGCTGGCCGAGAAGCTGGAGGGTTTCCTGGGCCAGCCGGTGGTGGTGGAGAACCGGGCCGGCGCCGGCGGCCAGATCGCGGCGCAGGCGCTCAAGGCCGCGGCAGCGGACGGCCGCACCGTGTTCCTGTCGCACGACCACAGCATCTCGATCCTGCCGCTGGTGATCCGCAACCCCGGCTTCGATCCGGCCCGGGACTTCGTGCCGGTGGCCGGCTTCGCCACCTTCGTCAACGCGCTGGCGCTGTCGGGCGGCACGCCGGCCCAGTCGCTGCCCGAGTACGTGCAGTGGGTGCGCAGCCAGGGCGGCGGCCGCGGCAACGTGGGCGTGCCGGCGCCGGCCTCGGTGCCCGAGTTCCTGGTCAAGCTGATCGGCGAGAAGTTCGGGCTCGACCTGCAGGCGGCACCGTACCGCGGCAGCGCGCCGATGATGGCCGACATGCTGGGCAACCAGATCAGCGCCGGCGTCGGCTCGATCCCCGATTTCATCGAGAACCACAAGGCCGGCAAGATCCGGGTGGTGGCGGTGATGGGCCGCTCGCGCCAGGCGGCGGTGCCCGACGCGCCCACGTTCGCCGAGCTGGGCCTGTCCGGCTTCGAGGAAGTGCCCTACTACGGCCTGTTCGCGCCGGCCGGCACGCCGCAAGCGGCGATCGACCGCATCGGCGCCGCCGTGGCCAAGGCGGTCGCCCTGCCCGACGTGCGCGAGCGCCTCACGACCATGGGGCTGACGGTGGGCTACATGCCGCAGCCGCAGCTCGCGGCGCGCGAGCGGGCCTACTCGCAGGCCTGGGCGAAGATCATCAAGGCCAGCGGGTTCACGCCGCAGTGATGTCTCAGGCCGCTTCCTTGTAGAAGAAATCGCGCTGCCGGCTCCGCGCCGGCAGCGGCGCCACCGCCTCGCCGATCGCCTGGATGTGGGCCGGCGTGGTGCCGCAGCAGCCGCCGACGATGTTGACCAGGCCCTCGGCGGCGAACTCGCGCAGCAGCCGCGAGGTGACCTCGGGCGTCTCGTCGAAGCCGGTCTCGCTCATGGGATTCGGCAGGCCGGCGTTGGGGTAGCAGCTGATGAAGGTGTCCGGCGCGGCCTTGGCCAGCTCCTGGATGTAGGGCCGCATCAGCGCGGCGCCCAGCGCGCAGTTCAGGCCGACCGCCAGCGGCTGCGCATGGCGCACGCTGTGCCAGAAGGCGGTCACGGTCTGGCCGCTGAGGATGCGGCCGGAGGCATCGGTCACGGTGCCGCTGATGATCACCGGCAGGCGCTCGCCGCTGGCCTCGAAGTACTCGTCGATGGCGAACAGCGCCGCCTTGGCGTTGAGCGTGTCGAAGATGGTCTCGACCAGCAGCAGGTCGACCCCGCCCTCCACCAGCGCCTCGACCTGCTCGTAGTAGGCCGCGCGCAACTGCTCGAAATCGACGTTGCGCGCGCCGGGGTCGTTGACGTCGGGGCTGATGCTGGCCGTGCGCGGCGTCGGGCCGAGCGCGCCGGCGACGAAGCGGGGGTGATCGGGCGTGCTGAACTTGTCCGCCGCTTCGCGCGCGATGCGGGCGGCGGCCAGGTTCTGTTCGCGCGCGACCGGAGCCAGGCCGTAATCGTCCTGCGCGATCGCGTTGGCGCCGAAGGTGTTGGTCTCGATGATGTCGGCGCCGGCCGCGAGGAAGCCCTCGTGGATGTCGCGGATCACCTGCGGCTGCGTCAGCACCAGCAGGTCGCTGTTGTTGCGCACGTCCTTCGGGTGGTCCCGGAAGCGCTCGCCGCGGTAGTCGGCCTCGGTCAGCTTCAGGCGCTGGATCATGGTGCCCATCGCCCCGTCCAGGATGAGGATGCGCTGCTCGAGCAGGGCCGGCAACGCCTGGCCGCGGGTATAGGCTGGGAACTTCATGGCCCGCCGATTGTAGGAACCCGGGCCTGGACGCGGGCCGGCAGGGACAATCGCGCCATCGTGAACAACCCCCTTTCCATCCTCCAGCAGGTCTTCGGCTACGAGCGCTTCCGCGGGCCGCAGGCCGAGATCGTCGGGCACGTGATCGCCGGTGGCGACGCGCTGGTGCTGATGCCCACCGGCGGCGGCAAGTCGCTGTGCTACCAGATCCCGGCCATTGCCCGGCAGCGCGCCGGCCAGGGCGTGACACTGGTGGTGTCGCCGCTGATCGCGCTGATGCACGACCAGGTCGGCGCCCTGCACGAAGCCGGCGTCGAGGCGGCCTTCCTGAATTCCGCGCTCAGCTACGAGGAAGCGGTGGCGGTGGAGCGGCGGCTGGCGCGCGGCGAACTGACCCTGCTGTACGCGGCGCCCGAGCGCGTGACCACGCCGCGCTTTCTCGAGCAGCTCGACGCCCTGCACCGGCGCGGCCAGCTGGCGCTGTTCGCCATCGACGAGGCCCATTGCGTCAGCCAGTGGGGCCATGACTTCCGGCCCGAGTACCGCGCCCTGACGGTGCTGCACGAGCGCTTCGCCGGCGTGCCGCGCGTCGCGCTGACGGCGACGGCCGACGCGCTCACGCGCGCCGACATCGTCGAGCGGCTGCAGCTGCAGCAAGCGCGGCAGTTCGTCAGCAGCTTCGACCGTCCCAACATCCGCTACCGCATCGCCGAGAAGAAGGAGCCGGCGGCGCAGCTGCTGCGCTTCATCCAGCACGAGCACGAGGGCGACTGCGGCATCGTCTACTGCCAGACCCGCAAGCGGGTGGAGGAGACCGCGCAGTCGCTGTCTGCGCACGGCGTGCCGGCCCTGCCCTACCACGCGGGCCTGGACGCCGAGCTGCGCCAGCACCACCAGGATCGCTTCCTGCGCGAGGAAGGGCTGGTGATGGTGGCGACCATCGCCTTCGGCATGGGCATCGACAAGCCCGACGTGCGCTTCGTCGCCCACCTCGACATGCCCAAGAACATCGAGGGCTACTACCAGGAGACCGGCCGCGCCGGCCGCGATGGCCTGCCGGCCCAGGCCTGGATGCTGTACGGCCTGCAGGACGTGGTGAACCAGCGCCGCATGATCGACGAGAGTCCGGCCGGCGAGGAGTTCAAGCAGGTGATGCGCGGCAAGCTCGACGCGCTGCTGGCGCTGGCCGAAGCCACCGACTGCCGCCGCGAGCGGCTGCTCGGCTACTTCGGCGAACGTTCACAGCCGTGCGGCAACTGCGACAACTGCCTGGCGCCGCCGCAGCTGTGGGACGGCACCGACGCGGCGCGCAAGCTGCTGTCCACCGTGTACCGGGTGCAGCAGATGAGCGGCATCGGCTTCGGCGCCGGCCATGTGATGGACATCCTGCGCGGGCGCAAGACCGAGAAGGTGGCGCAGTTCGGCCACGAGCAGGTGTCCACCTTCGGCCTGGGCGCTGAATTCTCCGAGGCGCAGCTGCGCGGCGTGCTGCGCCAACTGGTGGCGCTCGGCGCGCTGGCGGTCGATGCACAGGCCTACAACACGCTCAGGCTCACCGACGGCTCGCGGGCGGTGCTGCGCGGCGAGCAGCCGGTGCGGCTGCGCGAATCGGTGGCCCAGGCCAGCGGCGGACGCAAGCGGCGCGAGGCAAGGGGATCGTCGGCGCTGCCGGCCGCGGCCGCGGGGCTGACCGAAGCCGGGCAGGCTCGCTTCGCGGCGCTCAAGGCCTGGCGCGGCGAGGTGGCGCGCTCGCACAACCTGCCGGCCTACGTGATCTTCCATGACGCCACCCTGGCCGCCATCGCGGCGCTGGGGCCCTCGTCGGTGGAGGAACTCGAAGGCATCAGCGGCATCGGCGCGCGCAAGCTGGAGGCCTATGGCCAGGAGGTGCTGCGGGTCGTGGCATCCTCCTAGCCTCGCCCCTGCCGCCCCGCCATCCATGAAGAAACTGCCCCATTGCCTGCCGCGCACCTGGGCCGGCCTGGCCCTTGCGCTGTTGTCGGCCGCCGCCTCGGCCCAGCCGGTGGCCACGCTGGTGGTGCGCGACCTGCTCACCGGCCGCGTCGAGCGGATCGCGCTGCGGTCGTTCGCGCTGGGCAACGGCGACGTGAGCTGGAGCACGGGTGACATGGTGTCGTTGGACCGGCGCATCGTCGCCTGGCGAATGGGGCAGCGCGTGTTCCGCAGCACCAAGGGCTCGCTCTGGACGGTTCCGCTGGAGCCGGGCAGCAGCGGCGAGGCCCGCATCGCGACGCCGCACGGCCGCGGCGTGGCGGGAACGATCCGCTGGAAGGTCAAGCCCGCGGCGGACGGGGAGCACACGCTGGAAGCGGACGTGTACCTCGACACGGCCGCCGGCATCTTCATGCCGAACGTCGCCGCCAGCGGCACCTGGACGGCCCGCTACGAAGGGCTGGTGCCGGTGCCGGTGGAGTCGCGCACCGTCATCCGCGGGGCCTCGAACGGCGGCCCGGGCACCGACCGGTCGGAGTCGCTGCTGGAGTGGCCCGCCATCGAGCCGCAGCGCGATGCAGCCGAGACGCCCGCCCCGGCCGACGCGCCGGCGGCGGCGCCCGCAGCGGCCACACCCCGCACATCGCCCTAGCGGGCCTTGCCGCGCCAGGTGGGACTTCAGGTGAAGCCGATCGGCCGCAGCTCGCGCACCTCCGGCTTGATGCGGTGCTCGGCCTCCAGCTGCTCCAGGAATTCCAGCGGCCCGTAGTCGGCCGCCGCCAGGATCTGCACCTGGCGCTTGACCGCGGCGAAGTCGCCGGGGCACAGCTGGTCGAGCCGCGCCAGCCGTGAGCGCATGTCGGCCGTCAGCGCCGCCGCATGGCCGCCCAGCGCCTCGGTGACGAACATCGCTTCGCGCTGCGCCGCGGTGAGGGCCTTGAACCGGATCTTGAAGGTGAAGCGCCGCAGCGCCGCCTGGTCGATGCGGTCCATCAGGTTGGTGGTGCAGATGAAGATGCCGGCGAAGCGCTCCATGCCCTGCAGCATCTCGTTGACCTCGGTGACCTCGTAGGTGCGCTGGGCGCCGCGCCGGTCGGACAGGAACGAATCGGCCTCGTCCAGCAGCAGCACCGCCTTCTCGGCCTCGGCCTCGCGGAACATGGCGGCCATGTTCTGTTCGGTCTCGCCCACGAACTTGCTCATCAGGTCGCTGGCCTGCTTGACCAGCAGCGGCTGGTCGAGGCTGCGCGCGATGTGCTCGGCCAGCGCGGTCTTGCCGGTGCCCGGCGGGCCGAAAAAGCACAGGGTGCCATGCCCGCGCGCCCTGAGGGCATCGACGATGCGCGGCACCTCGAAGCGGCTCTCGACGTTCAGCATCGCCAGGTCATAGGCGGTGACCGGCGGCCGCAGCGCACCGGGCGCGCGGTTGCCCAGCGCCTGGTCGGCGTTGCGCAACTGGCGCTCGATCAGGCTTTCGGCCGATACGCCAGCGCTTTCGGCCAGCCCGGCAAAGCGAACCGCGGTGCGGATCTGCGCCGGCGTCAGCCCCTTGCGCGCGGTCAGCCGGGCCACGAAGTCCTCGGACACCGCCACCCCTTCCAGCGTCTTGCGCACCAGGCCCTCGCGCGCGCCGGGCGGCGGCGACTTCAGCTCCAGGTGGTAGGCGAAGCGGCGCCGGAACGCCGGGTCGATCTGCTCGATGCGGTTGGTCACCCACAGGGTGGGGACCGGGTTGGATTCCAGGATCTGGTTGACCCACGCCTTGCCGCTGACGCTGTGGTTCGACGGCGCCGCCACCTGATCGGCCCGCGCCATGAGTTGCGCGGCTTCCGAGCTGATCGGCGGAAACACGTCCTCCACCTCGTCGAACAGCAGCGCGGCGCGGGCGCTGCCCTTGAGGAACACCTGGGCGATCTGCAGCGAGCGGTAGCGGTCGCGCCCCGAGAGCGAGTTGCCGTCGCGGTCGGCGTACTCCACCTCGAACAGCTCCAGCCCGGCGGCCTGCGCCACCACCTTGGCCAGTTCGGTCTTGCCGGTGCCGGGCGGGCCGTACAGCAGCACGTTGACGCCCGGCTCCTTGCGCTCCACCGCATTGCGCAGCAGCGCGCACAGCACCTGGGCGTCGTCATGCACGAAGCCGAAATCGGCCAGCATGAGGCCGCTCTTGCTGCTGGGCCGGGTGAACACCGCCATCAGCTCGTTCTGGTTGCGGTACTCGCGCATCAGCACCGGCGGCAGCTTTTCGCTGACCTTCATCAGGTCGGCCAGGTCGGTGATGTTGTGCTCGGAGATCAGGTTCTCCACCAGCCCGATGCGCTCCAGCCGCGAGCCGGCGCGCAGCGCCTCGCCGACGTCGGCGGCGTTGACGCCGGCCAGTTCGGCGATGGCGGCATAAGCCTCGGGCGCGTTGTTGACCTTGAACTCGACCAGGATGCTGCGCAGGTCGCGCTGGTAGCGCGCCAGGGTGCCGTACAGCAGCAGGGCACGCTCGGCCCGGTTGAGCTGCAGCAGGCCGGCCAGCGCGTCGATGTTCTTCTCCACCAGCGTGGACTGCTTCTTCAGGGCGCGGGTCAGCCACTCGCCGGTGGCGGCCAGCACCGACAGCAGGTCCTTGGGCTGGTCCTTCGCGTACTCGTCGAGGTAGAAGAACAGCGTGCCCTCCTCGTACGGCCCGCGCCAGACGCCGTGCCGCTCCAGGAAGTCGGCGGTGGACAGCTGCTCGTGGCCGCGCCAGAACTCGTTGTCCTTGCAGCGGCGGCCGAGGAACTCGCGCAGGCGGGCCAGCGCCGGCGCCGGCCACACCAGGTGCCGCCCGGCCAGCGACAGCAGGCCATTGAGGTCGCGCCGGACGTTGAACTTGCCGCCCTGCTTGGCCGCCAGCGTCAGCACGAAATGCGAGCACATCAGGTCCAGCACCGGCGCGTCCTTCAGACCGGGTGACACCAGCACTTGCGCATCGACCGTTCGCTTGACCATGGGGGGCGGCCTCCAGTGAATGTCCTGCCTGGACACGCGGCGCCTACGATAACCCGGGTTCATCGGCCGTGGAAGGCACGGCGCATCGCCCGGGGCTGTCGGCGGCCTGACAATGCGCCATGCTCGAACTCGCCGACATCCGCGCCGCCGCCGACCGCCTGCAGGGCCACGTGCTGCGCACCCCCTGCGTGGCTTCCCAGACCCTGTCGCAGCTGACCGGCGCGCGGGTGTTCCTGAAGTTCGAGAACCTGCAGTTCACGGCCTCGTTCAAGGAGCGCGGCGCGTGCAACAAGCTGGCCCAGCTGTCCGCGGCGGAGCGGGCGCGCGGCGTGATCGCCATGAGCGCCGGCAACCACGCCCAGGGCGTGGCCTACCACGCGCAGCGGCTGGGAATCCGGGCCGTGATCGTGATGCCGCGCTTCACCCCCGGCGTGAAGGTCGAGCGCACCCGCGGCTTCGGCGCCGAGGTGGTGCTGCACGGCGACACCCTGGACGAGGCGCGCGGCCATGCGATCGAGCTGGCCCAGCGGCAGCAGCTGGTGTTCGTGCACCCCTACGACGACGAGGCGATCGTGGCCGGCCAGGGCACCGCGGCGCTGGAGATGCTGGAGGACGTACCCGAGCTGCAGGCGCTGGTGGTGTCGGTCGGCGGCGGCGGCCTGATCGCCGGCATGGCGGTGGCGGCCAAGGCGATCAAGCCGTCGATCGAGGTGGTGGGGGTGCAGACCGTGCGCTTTCCCAACATGTACAACGCGGTCAAGCACACCGAGCTGCCGCAGGGGCCGTCGACCATCGCCGAGGGCATCGCGGTCGGCACGCCGGGGCGGATCCCGCGCGAGATCATCGAGCGCTGCGTCGACGACCTCCTGCTGGTGGACGAAGGCGACATCGAGCAGGCCATCGTCATGCTGCTGGAGATCGAGAAGACGCTGGTCGAAGGCGCCGGCGCCGCCGGACTGGCCGCGATGCTCAAGCATCCGGACCGGTTCCAGGGCAAGACCGTCGGGCTGGTGCTGGGCGGCGGCAACATCGACCCGCTGCTGCTGGCAGCGATCATCGAGCGCGGCATGGTGCGCGCCGGCCGGCTGGCGCGCATCCGGGTCTGCGCGCGCGACGTGCCGGGGTCGCTGGCCCGGATCACCGCCACGGTGGCGGACGCCGGCGCCAACGTCGACGAGGTGCACCACCAGCGCGCCTTCACCGTGCTGGCGGCGCAGAACGTGGAGATCGAACTGGTGATCCAGACGCGCGGCCCGCAGCATGTGCAGGCGGTGCTGGATGCGCTGCACCAGGCCGGGTTCCAGGCCGAGCGGCAGTGAGACAGGGGCTTTCGTCGAGGCGGACCCATCCGTATCATCTGCCGCCATGACGCTCGACCAGCTGCAGGCCGCCCTTGCCGAGTACTTCGCCCCCTGGGTGCAGGCGCTGGGCCTGAAGGCCGAGGCCTTCGATGCCGACAGCGTGACGCTGCGGCTGCCGCAGGACGCCCAGCTCGCCCGCACCGGCGGCATGCTCTGCGGCCAGGCCATGATGGCCGCGGCCGACACGGCCATGGTGCTGGCGCTGGTCAACCAGTTCGGCGAGTTCCGCCCCTGCACCACGGTCCAGATGAACAGCAGCTTCCTGCGGCCGCTGAGCGGCCAGGACGCCCTGGTGCAGGCCCGGGTGGTGCGCGCCGGCAAGGCGCTGGCGTTCGGCGAGATCGACATCCGCGGCGCCCAGGACGGCAAGAGCGTGTGCCGGGCCAGCACCACCTATGCCCTCCTGTAGAGGCAGGAACCGGCGCGCCGCTAGAATGGCGGCTTTCGAACTGCAGCCACACCCGCCACAGCCATGTCGAGCACCGAACCCCGCCACAGCCACGGCGAAACCGCCGAGCACCAGGACCCGATGGACGCCGTGGTGCACGCCATCCCGGTCGTGATTCCGGCCGTCGGCGCGCTGCTGATGTTCCTGCTGGCCTTCATCGCGGTGTACATGGCCTGACCGGCTGCGCCGTCTTCCTCCGGCAGCCCGGCTTGCGTTTGCAGCCGGGCTGTTTTGTTTGCGCTTCGGCTTCGATCGGCCTGCATAAAGTCATGAGTCTTTTGCATGGAATCGCCGGGATGGCCGAGCCAATGCGGCTTCCCCCTACCTAGAATCCTTCTTCCAGCCGACCCGTGGAACGCGCAAGGTGGTGCTGCAGTGTCTGCCGCCACCGCCGACGCGCCGCACGCCGACTGAGCCAAGCCCGGTTTCAAAAAGGCGCGCTCGGACCGTTGCAGAGCTCTCCCTTTCTGAAACCCGGTTTCTTTGTTTCAGGAGCTTCGTGACGATGAATTCACCCGTGATGCAGGGGCTGAACCTCAATACCCCGTCTTATGTGCGCAACGCCCGGCTGATCGCCTGGGTGGCCGACATGGTGGCGCTGTGCAAGCCCGATTCGGTCTACTGGTGCGACGGCAGCCAGGAGGAGTACGACCGGCTGTGCCAGCAGCTGGTGGACGCCGGCACCTTCAAGCGCCTCAACCCGGCCAAGCGCGCCAACTCCTACCTGGCCTGCTCCGACCCGAGCGACGTGGCCCGGGTCGAGGACCGCACCTTCATCTGCTCGCAGAAGAAGGAGGACGCCGGCCCGACCAACAACTGGATGGACCCGGTGGAGATGCGCGCCACCCTGCAGCCGCTGTTCGACGGCTGCATGCGCGGTCGCACCATGTACGTGGTGCCCTTCTCGATGGGTCCGCTGGGCTCGCCGATCGCCCACATCGGCATCGAGCTGTCCGACAGCCCCTACGTGGCGGTCAACATGAAGATCATGACCCGCATGGGCAAGGCGGTCTATGACGTGCTGGGCGTGGACGGCGCGTTCGTGCCCTGCGTCCACACCGTGGGCGCGCCGCTGCAGCCGGGGCAGGCCGACGTGAGCTGGCCGTGCAACCCGACCAAGTACATCGTCCACTATCCGGAGACGCGCGAGATCTGGTCGTACGGTTCGGGCTACGGCGGCAACGCGCTGCTGGGCAAGAAGTGCTTCGCGCTGCGCATCGCCTCCACCATGGGGCGCGACCAGGGCTGGCTGGCCGAGCACATGCTGATCCTGGGCGTGACCAGCCCGCAGGGCAAGAAGTACCACGTGGCCGCCGCCTTCCCCTCGGCCTGCGGCAAGACCAACTTCGCCATGCTGATCCCGCCCAAGGGATTCGAAGGCTGGAAGGTCACCACCATCGGCGACGACATCGCCTGGATCAAGCCGCACGCCGACGGGCGCCTGTACGCGATCAACCCCGAGGCCGGCTATTTCGGCGTCGCCCCGGGCACCAACTACAAGACGAATCCGAACTGCATGGATTCGCTCAAGCGCGACGTGATCTTCACCAACGTGGCGCTGACCGACGACGGCGACGTCTGGTGGGAAGGCATGGACGGCGAGCCGCCGGCGCATGCAATCGACTGGCAGGGCAAGGACTGGACGCCGGAGATCGGCAAGGCGACCGGCGCCAAGGCCGCGCACCCGAACGCCCGCTTCACGGTGGCCGCCACCAACAACCCGGCGCTGGACCCGGCCTGGGACGACCCCAACGGCGTGGCCATCGACGCCTTCATCTTCGGCGGCCGCCGCTCCACCACGGTGCCGCTGGTGACCGAGGCGCGCGACTGGGTGGAAGGCGTGTACATGGCCGCCACCATGGGCAGCGAGACGACCGCCGCCGCCACCGGCCAGCAGGGCGTGGTGCGGCGCGACCCGTTCGCCATGCTGCCGTTCGCCGGCTACAACATGAGCGACTACTTCCAGCACTGGCTGGACCTGGGCCGCAAGCTGCAGGCTTCGGGCGTCAAGCTGCCGCGCATCTACACCACCAACTGGTTCCGCAAGGGCGAGGACGGCAAGTTCGTCTGGCCCGGCTACGGCGAGAACATGCGCGTGCTCAAGTGGATGATCGACCGCATCGAAGGCCAGGCCGCCGGCCATGACCACGTGTTCGGCATCAGCCCGAGCTACGAGGAGCTGAACTGGACCGGCCTGGACTTCTCGCGCGAGCAGTTCGAGCGCGTGATGGGCATCGACAAGGCCGCCTGGCAGCAGGAGCTGGCGCTGCACGCCGAGCTGTTCGACAAGCTCGCGTACCACCTGCCGGCGGAGCTGACCCGGAACAAGGCGAAGATCGAGCAACGGCTGGCCGCCTGATCCGCGCCTGGCCCCATGAAAACAGCCGCCCTCGGGCGGCTGTTTTTTCGTCGGGAGCGCGGGTTCAGGACTGGCGCGCGGCGACCAGCCGGCGGCGGCGGCGCTCGGCCCGGCGATCGGCGCTGCGCCGGGCCCAGCCGTTCAGGCGCCGCAGCACGGGCCGCGGCACCGAGGCCAGGGTCCAGAGCCAGACGCGGCGGGCAGTGGCCAGCACCATGGCGGCTCAGCGGTAGTTGCGCAGGTCGACCGCGACGTCGCCCGAGGCCATTGCGCGGCTGATGTCGGCCATCACGCGCGCGTCCAGCAGCGCCGCTTCCCAGTACTCGCGGTCGGCGCGGGCCTGGCGGCGGGCGGCGCCCAGGCGCTCCCAGCTGGCCCCGAGCACCCGGCCGGCGCGGCGCGCCGGCGCGGCCAGCAGCGCGATGGCCGCGAAAGCCACCGTCCACAGCGCGATCCAGGCAGCCAGCAGGCCGCCTTCGGTCCAGGTGTCGACGACCTGGTTGGCAACCACCAGCAGCGCGGAGACGAGGGCCGCCAGCAGCAGGGTGGCGGCACTGCGCGAGCTGTCGAAGCTGCGGGCCGTCTGCTTGAGCGACCGGGCAGCGCGCTCGACGCGGGCCACGCCGGCGTGTTGGACGGGGTAGTCGATGTGGGCAAAGCTGGTCATTTGTGGTTCTCCTTCTTCAGTTCCGCAGGCGGCGCCTCGGGATGCCCATAGATTAGGGTTTCCACTGATATATTTCAACTCAATATTGGTGATTCATATCATTCACGAGGATTATTGATGTGACCAACTTCCGCACCCTCGACCTGAATTTGTTGCGCGTTTTCGACCAGGTCATGGCCGAGCGGAACCTGACCCGGGCGGCCCGCAACCTCGCGATGACGCAGCCGGCGGTCAGCAATGCGCTGAGCCGTTTGCGCGATGCGCTGGGCGACAAGCTGGTGGTGCGCAGCGGCTACGGGGTCGAGCCCACGCCCCGCGCCCTGGCGCTCTGGCCGTCGGTCAGCGACGCACTGCGGCAACTGGAGGGGGCGCTGGTGCCCGGCCAGTTCGTCGCGTCCGAAGCCGTCCACACCTTCGTGCTGGCGATGGCCGACGCGACGGCGGCCCTGCTGATGCCGGGGCTGGTCGAAATCATTGCGCACGACGCGCCCGGCATTACCCTGCGCGTGCTGCCGCTGACCACGCGCGACCCGCGCCGGCTGCTGGACGAGGGCACGATCGACGTGGCGGTGGGCTTCTTTCCGGCGGCGGTGGCCGACCTGACGGCGCAGTCGCAGGCGGGCGGGCTGGTCGCCTTCAACCACCAGCGCCTGTACGAGGGCCGCTACGTGTGCGTGATGCGGCGCGAACACCCGCTGGCCGGCCAGCCGATGACCCTGGACGCCTTCTGCGCCGCCTATCACCTGCTGGTCAGTTTTTCCGGCCGCCCCTATGGCTTCATCGACGAGGCGCTGTCGGCGCTCGGGCGCAAGCGGCGCGTGGTGCTGACGGTGAACCAGTTCTTCACGGCCGGCCGGGTGGTGACCGGCTCCGACCTGCTCACGGTGCTGCCCGAGCACTTCGTGCCCGCCACCGGCATCGCCGCCAAGCTGGTGATCCGCGAGCTGCCGTTCGAGGTGCCGCGGGTGCACGTGGAGTCGCTCTGGCACCACCGGCAGGAGCAGCGCAGCGAGCACGCCTGGCTGCGGCTGGCGCTCTACACCGCGGCGCGGCGGGCCTTTGCCGCCGGGCGCGGCTGAGCGCAGGGCAGCGCCGGGCTTGGGCTCAGCGGACGACGCGCAGCCAGGCCGAAGCGGCCCGGCGCAGTTCCGCCGCCTGCTCCGGGTTGCGGCCGAAGCGGGCGCCGGCCTGCTCCATGAGCTGGGCCGGGTAGTCGGCGCCTGCCGGCGAAGCACCGAACAGGCGGGTGAGGAAAGCGAGCAAGGTGTACATGGTTAAGGAGCACCTGGGTCGGTGCGTTTGAGGCTTGAACCAAGAATAAGGGTTTTCCCTTAGCTTTTCCATGCTGCGCCGGCGAGCGGCCATGCCGACTTGGCATGGCCCCGGCCGCGCCGCACATGGGCCCCGGGAACCGGCCGCCACAATCCCCTGCGTGAAATTCCAGCTCGCCTCCGACCTGCACCTTGAAACCCAGCCGGAGGCCCAGCTTCGGCCCGCACCCGGCGCCGAGCTGCTGGTACTGGCCGGCGATATCGGCTCCTACCAGGCCGGCAGCGCCTTGCCGGGCGACGACTTCGGGCTGGAGCGCTTTTCGCCCCGGCTCGGCTGGCCGGTGCCGGTGCTGTTCGTGCCCGGCAACCACGAGTACGACAACCTGGACTTCGACGAGACCCACGCCCGCCTGCGCGAGACCTGCGAGCGGCTGGGCATCACCTGGCTGGAGCGCGAGGTGGTGGTGATCGACGGGGTGCGCTTCGTCGGCACCACGCTGTGGAGCGACTTCGATGCCCTGGCCGCGCAGGCACCGGACACCGGCCAGGCGCTGAAGCAGCGCGACAAGGCCTTCCGCGCGGCCGACTTCTACCTGGCCAAGGCCGCCGCCCGGCGCCGCGGCCAGCCGATGCTGGCCGAGGGCTGGCGCGAGCTGGGGCTGGAGTGCCAGCAGTGGCTGCGCCAGGCCCTGGCCCAGCCGTTCGACGGGCCGACGGTGGCCGTCACCCACTTCGCACCGTCGCTGCGCAGCGCCGATCCGCGCTACGGCATCACGCCCGGCACGGCCGGCTTCTGCAATGCGCTGGACGAGCTGCTGCCACGGGCGCAGTTGTGGGTGCACGGCCACCTGCATTGCCCGCAGGACTACCGGGTGGGCTCGTGCCGGGTGGTCGCCAACCCGCTGGGCTACGCGCGCAAGGGCGAGCAGGACGGCTTCCGGCCGGACCTGGTGCTGGAGGTGCCGGCAGCGGCCGCGCAGCCGCCCGCCCGCTAGCGGGCGCAGTCGTGCCGATCGCGCCAGGCCGAGCGCTCGGCCGACCAGGGCGGCTCGGTGCATGCGCGAGACCTCGCCCTTCAACCGCTCTCACGACTGCCGCAGCGTCTGCGCGGCCGTACCCAGCAGCGCCTCGCTCAGCGCGTCCAGCACCTCGGACTGCAGGTTCCAGCAGTGCCAGTAGAGCTGGACCGGCAGCCGGTGGCCGGGCAGCGCGTCGACGAGCTGGCCCTGCTCCATCAAGCCGCGCACCAGCAGCTCGGGCACCACGCTCACGCCCCAGCCGGCCAGCACGGCCCGCACCTGCCCTTCGGAGCTGGGCACGAAGAGCTGGCGCAGCCCGACCCGGCGCAGCCCGAAGGCGCGCGCCGCGAACTCGGCCTGCAGGTCGTCCTTGCGGTTGAAGGCGATGAAGGGCACGCGGTGGAAGTTGTGCGGCGCCAGCGCGCCCTGCTGGCGCAGGTAGTCCGGCGTGGCGATCGCCAGGTAGTCCATCGCGCCCAGCGGCACCACCTTGCAGCCGCGCAGCGCCTGCCTGAGCGAGGTGACGCAGCCCAGCACCTGGCCTTCGCGCAGCCATTCCTGGGTGAAGTCCTGGTCGTCGGCGATCACCTCCAGCGGCAGGCCCTGGCGCGCCAGCTCGCCCAGCGCCGGCAGCGCCCAGGTCGCGATGCTGTCGGCGTTGATGGCGATGGAGATGCGCTCGTCCTCGCGGCCACCGCCGGCCGAGCTGGGCGCCAGCTCGCGCAGGTCGCGGTCGAGGTCGGCGCGCAGCAGCCGCAGCTGCCGGGTGTGCTTGAGCAGCAACTGGCCGGCGGCGGTGGGCCGCAACGGGCGGCTGCGCACCACCAGCACGGTGCCGACCTGCGACTCCAGCGCGCGCAGCCGCTGCGACACCGCCGACTGGGTGATCGAGAGCCGGCGCGCGGCCCGCTCGAAGCCGCCCTCCTCGACGATGGCGGCCAGGCATTCCAGCGCCGCGGGATCGAAGCTGCTCATATAAGCGTTGCTGATGGACAGGCTGTTAGCCTAACTTTGCTTCATGTCTGCGGCAATCGGGCCGACACTGCTTCCATGAACGTCCTCGTCCTCGGCGCCGGCATCATCGGCACCAGCACCGCCTGGCACCTGCTCGAGCGCGGCCACGATGTCACGGTGGTCGACCGGCAGGACGCCGCGGCGCGCGAAACCAGCTTCGCCAACGCGGCGCAGATCTCGGTCAGCTACTGCGAGCCGTGGGCCAACCGGCAGGCGCCGGCCAAGCTGCTCAAGTGGCTGCTGCGCAAGGACGCCCCGCTGCTGTTCCGCCCGCAGTGGGACTGGCAGCAGTGGCGCTGGGGCCTGCAGTTCCTGGCCCAGTGCCACGACGCCGCCTTCGCCCGCAACGTCGGCCAGCTGGTGGCGCTGGGCCGCTACAGCCACGCCGCGCTCAAGGACCTGGTGCGCGCCACCGGCATCGAGTACCAGCGGCTGCAGCGCGGCATCGCCCATTTCTACACCGACGCGCAGGCGTTCGCCGAAGCCGACGAGGCGGCGCGCCTGATGCAGTCGTTCGGCGTGGCGCGGCGCGTGGTCGGCCGCGACGAGCTGCTGGCGATCGAGCCGGCCTTTCGCGCCTTCGGCGAGCACATCGTCGGCGGCACCTACACACCGAGCGACGAGAGCGGCGATGCGCGCGTGTTCACCGAGCAGCTGGCGCAGCGCTGCGCCGACCGCGGCGCCCGCTTCCTGTACGGCCACGACGTCGATCGGCTGCAGCAGGCCGGCGGCGCCATCGAGGCGGTGCAGGTGCGCGAGCGCGGCACCGGCGTCACCCGGCGCCTGCGCGCCGACGCGGTGGTGGTGGCCTGCGGCTCGTACTCGGCGCCGCTGCTGCGCAGCGTCGGCGTCGACCTGCCGATCTACCCCGGCAAGGGCTACAGCGCCACCTTCCGCATCCTCGAGCAGGCGCGGGCGCCGACGGTCAGCCTGCTGGACGACTCGGTCAAGTGCGCCATCTCGCGCCTGGGCGACGAGCTGCGGGTGGCCGGCACCATCGAGGTGGGCGGCTGGGACACCCGGCTGGACACCCCGGTGGCGCGGGCCCGCTGCGAGATGCTGGCGCGCCGCATCGAGGAGGTCTTCCCCGGCGTGTGCGACACCCGCAGCGAGGCCGAAGGCGGCAACCCGCGCTACTGGGCCGGTCTGCGGCCTGCCACGCCGACCAACATCCCCTACATCGGCCGCACCCGGGTCGGCCGGCTGTGGGTCAACGCCGGCCACGGCACGCTGGGCTGGACCCATGGCGCCGGCTCCGGCAAGGCCATGGCCGCGCTGATCGACGGCGAACGGCCGGACCTGGCGTTCGGCTTCCTCGGCTTCGAGGCGCCGCGGCCCGAACTGCGCCATCGCACCGCTTGAGGGCGGGTGTCACGGCGGCCTCGCGCCGCCCTCCATCACCCGTCGCCTGAGTCCACGCGCCGGCGCGCCAGCGGCTGGAGGTGGGACCCGGCTTGCCGCTTGGCGGCACGGCGCCTGATAGCCTGCGCGCCCATGGATTCGATCTCGCAACTCGCCCTGGGGGCCGCCGTCGGCGTGGCCGTCATGGGCCGCCGCAGCGCGGTATGGAAGGCGGCGCTGGCGGGCGGCATCGCCGGCACCCTGCCCGACCTCGACGCCTTCATCGACCACGGCAACGCCGTGGCCAACATGACCTACCACCGCGCCGAGAGCCACGCCCTGTTCTGGCTGACCCTGGCCTCGCCGCTGGTGGCCGCGCTGGTCAGCCGGGTGGCGGGCGAGGCCGATCGCTTTCGCCGCTGGTGGCTGGCGCTCTGGCTGGCGCTGGTCACGCACCCGCTGCTGGACACGCTGACGATCTACGGCACGCAATTGCTGCTGCCCTTCACCGACCACCCGTTCGGCGTCGGCAGCATCTTCATCATCGATCCGCTCTACACCGTGCCGCTGCTGATCGGGCTGGCGGGCGCGGTGGCGCGCGGCCGCGGCCATGGCGGGCTGCGCTGGAACGCCTGGGCGCTCGGCCTGTCCACCGCCTACCTGGCCTGGAGCGTGGGCGCGCAAGCGCACGTGCGCGCGCTCGCGCAAGACGAGCTGGCGGCCGCCGGCCGCCCGGCCGAGCACCTGCTGGTGACGCCTACGCCCTTCAACACCGTGCTGTGGCGCATCGTGGCCATGCGCGACGGCGGCTACGAGGAGGGCTTCCATTCGCTGCTGGACGGCCGGCCGATCCGCTTCGAGCGCTTTGCCAGCGACCGCGCGCTGGAGCGTGAACTGCAGGACCTGTGGCCGGTGCAGCGCATGCAGTGGTTCACGCACGGCTTCTACCGGATGCAGCGCCAGGGCGACGCGGCCTACATCACCGACCTGCGGATGGGACAGGAGCCGAACTACTCGTTCAACTTCCGGGTCGGGCGGCGCGAAGGCGGTCGCTGGGAAGCGGTGCCGGCGCAGAACCGCGGGGCCCGCGGCGATCTCGGGGCGGGGCTGCGCTGGCTGTGGCGACGGATGGGGGGCGAGGACCTGCCGCCGCCGCGCTGATTGCGGCGTTGCGGATCAGGCCGCCGCCGGCGGTGCCGCCGGATCGCTCGCCGTCATCAGCGCCCACAGCCGCCCGGGCGTCAGCGGCATCTGCAACCGGCTCGCCAACGCCGGGTAGCCGCCGCCCGCCAGCGCATCGGCCACCGCGTTGACCACGCACGGCGTGGCCCCGATGGTGCCGAGCTCGCCCACGCCCTTCACCCCCATCGGGTTGTTCCGGCAGGGCGTGCTCTCGTCCATCGAGGTGACGAACTCGCAGGCCAGCAGGTCGGCACGGGGTGCCGCGTAGTCCATCAGGCTGCCGGTGATCGGCTGGCCGCTGCCCTCGTCATAGACCATCTGCTCCAGCAGCGCCTGGCCCAGCCCCTGCACCGCGCCGCCATCGAGCTGGCCGCGCACGATGGTCGGGTTGACCACCCGCCCGACGTCGTTGACGCTGCTGTAGGCGACCACCTGCACCTGGCCGGTGGCCGGGTCCAGTTCCACCTCGCTGACGTGGCAGCCGTTGGGCCAGCTCGGGCCGGCCACGGTGGTGGTGCTTTCCAGGTGGATGCGCCGCTGCGGCTGGCGCCCGGCCAGCGCAGCCAGGTCGATCGCCAGGTCGGTGCCGCGCACGCCGAAGCGGCCGGCGCGGTACTCGAGGTCCTGCGCGCTGGCCTCCAGCGCCTGCGCCGCCAGCCGGCGCGCTTCGTCCAGCGTGCGCTGCGCCCCCTCGCGCAGCGCCGAGCCGCCGGTGAAGAGCGAGCGCGAGCCGGCGCTGCCGAATCCATCGCCGCGGTCGGTGTCGCCCAGCACCACGCGCACCCGGTCGATCGGCACGCCGAACACGTCCACCACCAGCTGCGCCAGCGTGGTGGCGATGCCCTGCCCCATCGCGTTGACGGCCGAGAACGCCTCGATCACGCCGTCGGGCAGCACGGTGACGGTGACGCGCTCTTCCAGCACGTTGCCGCCGGTCCATTCGAGGAAGGTGGCGATGCCCCGGCCGCGCAGCTTGCCGCGCGCGCGGCTGTGCGCGCGCCGGGCCTCGAAGCCGTTCCAGTCGGCCTGCGCCAGGCCCTGGTCCAGCACGTGCTCGAAGCGGCCGACGTCGTAGGTCTGGCCCATCGGGTTGGTGTAGGGCATCTGCTGCGGCCGGATGAAGTTGCGCCGGCGCAGCGCGATGCGGTCGATGCCGCTCTGGCGCGCGGCCTCGTCCATCAGCCGCTCGATGACGAAGATCGCCTCCGGCCGGCCGGCGCCGCGGTAGGCGCCCGTCGGCGCGGTGTTGGTCAGCACGGCGCCGAAGTGGAAGTCGACCACCGGGATGTCATAGACGCTGGTCTGCACCCAGGGGCCGACCAGCAGCGGGATGACGACGCCGGTGCCGGTGGCGTAGGCGCCGACGTTGGCCAGCGAGCGTAGCCGCAGCGCCAGGATGCGGCCGTCGGCGGCCAGCGCCAGCTGCGCGTGGCTGCGCAGGTCGCGGCCGTGGTGCGAGGACAGGAACTCCTCGCTGCGGTCGGCCGCCCACTTCAGCGGGCGCCGCAGTTGCCGGGCGGCCCAGGCGACGGCGATGTCTTCCGGGTAGGCGCCGGTCTTCATGCCGAAGCCGCCGCCGACGTCGCCCACCGTGACGCGCACCTGCTCGCGCGCCAGGCCGAGCGCATCGCAGACCGAGGTGCGCACGCCGGACGGCATCTGCGTGCTCATGCGAATCGTGAGACGGCCGTCGTCGGCGACCCACGCCAACACCGTGCGCGGCTCCAGCGCCAGCGCCGCCAGGCGCTGGTTGGTCAGGTCCAGCGTGACGCGATGGGCCGCCTGCGCGAAGGCGGCCTCGGCCGCCGCCGCGTCGCCGTAACGTGCCTCGGCGGCGACGTTGTCCGGCGCCTCGTCGCACAGCGCCACGATGCCGCCGTCGACCGCCTGCTGCGCATCGACGACCGAAGGCAGCTCCTCGTACTCGACCCAGACCGCCTCGGCCGCATCGCGCGCCTGCTGCAGCGTTTCGGCCACCACCAGCGCCACCGCCTCGCCGGCGAAACGCACGCGGTCGATGGCCAGCACCGGCCGCGGCGGCGAAGCGGCGGCGCCGCCGCCGGGACGCTGGAAGGCGGCGTTGACCGGCAAGGTCTTGACGCCCGCCAGCTGCAGCTCGGCGCCGCTCGCAACCAGGGCGACGCCGGGCATGGCTGCCGCGGGCGCGGTATCGACCGACACGATGCGCGCATGCGCATGGGGCGAGCGCACGAAGGCCGCATGCAGCAGGCCCTCGGGCTGCAGGTCGTCCGTGAAGCGGCCGCGGCCCTGCAGCAGGCCCTCGTCTTCGATGCGCGGCACCGCGCGCCCGCTGCCGAAGCGGGCGACGATGCCGTTGGATGCGGGATCGGCGCTCATGGACTGTCCTCGCTGGGATCCGGTCCATTGTGCCGCCGGCCGGCGGCGGATTCAGCGCGACATCGACGCCGGCGCCAGCAGCCGCTCGTCCATCCAGCGCAACAGGTCCAGCCACATCTGGCGCATCTCGGCCTCCAGCGGCGTGCGCAGCGCGCTGGGCAGCTCGATGGTCACCACCGGCACGCCCCTGTGCAGGCCGCCGTAGTTGCCCAGCGAGCCGGGAAAGATGCCGACCTGGTCCAGGTACAGCCGGCCCAGCCGCGAGGGCGGCACCGACGGGCCGTCGAAGTCCAGCACGCCATAGGGCGCGTGGATCGACACGATCAGGTGGGGCTGGAAGGCCTCCATCTGCTGGTGCAGGAAGCGGCTCTCCGGCTCCGACAGCGGCTGCGGGCCGGGCCAGCGGCGCCGGTCCCTGCGGGTGCGCTTTTCCCAGTAGACCTGGGCCTCGCGCGCCCAGTCGGGCGTGGGAAAGTTCCGATTCAGGTCGACCCCGTTGGCATTGGTGCGGCGCGGCGGCCGGGCCAGCGCGCCGTCCGGGTTGAGCAGCGGGATGAAGCGCCAGTGCACCGGCTGCGCCAGCCGCGCGGGCTCGCCGGCCAGCCGGATCCAGTGCAGCGCCGCCGAGGCCGACGACAGCTCGTCGCCGTGGATCGCGCCGGCGACCAGCACCCGCATCGTGGCCTTGGGCTGCACCACGTCGCGCAGGTACAGCGGCACGCCGCGCACCGAGCGCGCGCCGCTGTCCACCAGCGCCGCCTGCCGGCACAGCGCGGCGCTCACATTGGGCAGGCGCACCAGGCTGTCGCAGGGTGTTCGGCCCTGGGCCGGCGCCAGCGAGGCGGCCGCGAGCAGGGCCAGGAGCGCGGCCGTGCGGCGCCCCGCCCTACTCATCCTTCTCGCCGGCTTCGTACAGCGTTTCGCGCCCCATCCGGTCGAGCACCAGCTCGGCCGTCCAGGGCAGCATCAGCGAGCCGCAGCGGCTGTCGCGGTAGATGCGCTCGATCGGCAGGTGCTTCATCATGCTCTGGCCGCCGCAGGTGCGGATGGCCAGCCGCGCCAGGTCGTTGGCGCCTTCCATCACCGTGTACTGCGCGGCGTACAGGCGCATGCGCTCGTCCTTGGACGGGTTCGGCCGGGCCTCGCGGATGGCGCGCAGGAAGATGCTCTTGAGGTTCTCCAGCTGGATGCGCATCTGCGCCACCGCCACCTGCTTGGTCGGGTACATGCGGCGCTTGACCGGCGGCTCGCCCGGCACCTCGCCGCGCAGGTACTGCACGGTGAAGTCGTAGGCGGCGTTGGCCAGGCCCAGGTAGGTCGGCGCCAGCGTGAAGAACATCGCCGGCCAGGTCTGCGCGCCCTTGAAGTACACGCCGCGCGGCATGAGCTGGGCCTCGTCGGGCACGAACACGTCCTGGAACGTGAGGTTGCGGCTGACGGTGCCGCGCATGCCCAGCGGATTCCAGTCGCCGCTGATCGCAAAGCCCTCGCTGGTGGCCGGCACCGCCAGGTACAGCGTGTCCCTGGGGTCCGGCTTGACGCCTTCCTGCTCCTCGGTGCACAGCACGCCGTAGTAGTCGGCGGCGCCCGACAGCGAGGCGAAGATCTTGCGGCCGTTGACCACCCAGCCGCCCTCGACCTTGCGCGCCGTGGTGCCGAACGGCGCGCGGCCGGCGGCGGCGGCGCTGCCTTCGGAGAACGGCTGCGCGTAGATCGCGCCGTCCTGCACCACGCGGCGGAAGTGCAGCTCGCGCCGCGCCGCATGCTCGGCACGCTGCGAGTCGGTCATCGGGATGCCATCGGCCAGCACGCCGGTCCACAGCGTCGAGCAGATGTGCATGTTCCAGGTCAGCGCGGTGGCGCCGCAGAAGCGGCCGATCTCGGCTGCCACCATCATGTAGGTGGCGTAGTCGGCGCCGCCGCCGCCGTGCGCGCCGGGGACGCACAGGGCCAGCAGGCCGCTCTCGCGCAGGTCGTCGTAGTTGGCGAACGGGAAGCTGGCCTGCTCGTCCCATTGCGCCGCGCGCGGGGCAAAGCGCTGCTCGCCCAGCTCGTGCGCCAGCGACAGCAGCGAGCGCTGCTGCGCCGTGAGCTCGGTGTCGCCGACCGCGGGCGTGAAGCCCAGGGAAGTCATTGCGTCCATGTCCTTGGTCCTGTGGTGGCCGGATTCCTTCAGTCGGTGCTGCCGCCGAGCGACTGCAGCACGCCGCGCCACAGCGCGTCGCGCTCCTGGAACGGGGCGGGGTCCTGCTGCCCGCTGGCGGCCTGCCAGGCCGAGGTCAGCACCATCACGACGCCCGAGGACGGCTGCACGTAGACCGCCTGGCCGTGGATGCCGTGCATGGCGAAGGTGCGCGCGCGCAGCGGCGACAGCCAGAACTGGAAGCCGTAGCCTTCCCAGCGGGTGGCGCGGTACGGCCGGAAGGCGGCGGGCTGGCGCGCGGCGTCGGTGGCCTGCAGCAGGTAGTCGCGCGAGACGATGGCGCGGCCGTCCAGTTCGCCGTCGCGCGCCAGCAGCAGGCCGAGCCGGCCCCAGTCGCGCAGGCTGGCGTTGAAGAAGGCGAAGGCCCCTTCCTGGCCATCGGCGCCGATGCGCCAGAACGCCTCGTGCTCGGCCCCGATCGGCTCCCACAGCCAGGCCTGGGTCAGCTCGGCCAGGCTGCGGCCGGTGGCGCCGCGCAGCACCCGGCCCAGCACCTCCGTTTCCGCGCTGGCGTAGACGAACTTCTCGCCGGCCGGCGAGTGGCGATCGGCCACCGATCGCAGCACCGGCAGCGTCCCGCCCGCATCGACGACGAAGGCGCGCGTCATCCGGCTCACGTCGTCGCGGCCGTCGTAGCGCTCGCTGAAGCTCAGGCCCGAGGCCATGCGCAGCAGGTGCACGAGCCGCGTCTGCCCGTAAGCGGTGCCCTCCAGCTCGCGGGCGTAGGTCTGCGCCGGATCGTCCAGCGAGGCGATCAGTCCCTTGTCGAGGGCGACGCCCACCAGCAGCGCGGTCACGCTCTTGGCCATCGAGAACGACAGGAAGCGGGCGTCCTCGTGCCGCCCGTAGCGGTAGCGCTCGGCGACGACCTGCCCGTCCTTGAGGATCAGCAGGCCGGTGGCGCGCTGGCGCTCCAGGTACTCGTCCAGCGTGTAGCCGATGTTGCGGTAGCGGTAGCGCAGCGGCGGCGGCGTGGCCATCCGGGCCAGCGGGCGCGGGCGGGGCGAGGCGGCAACCCGGCTGACGCGCACGCCGGGCACCTGGTCGAGCGCCGACCAGGACCCGACCCGGTACGGGTTGTCGTACCAGCCGGCCAGGTTGGGCGCGACCGGATAGCCCTGGTCCTTGCCGAGCAGCTGTTCGTCGGGCTCGGCGCCGGCCAGCGTGGCAGCCAGCAGCAGCAACAGGGGCAGCAGCCGGCGCTTCATGGCGGCCTCAGTGCAGCCGCACGCCCGGCAGCGCCAGGAAATCCAGCACCGCGGCGTCGAAGGCCTCGGGGGCCTCCAGGTTCAGCAGGTGGCCGACGCCGGCCAGCTCGAGGAAGGTGCTGCCGGCGATGGCTTGCGCCATCTTCTTCATCACCGCCGGCGGCGCCTGGCGGTCGTGCTCGCCGGCCAGCAGCAGGGTGGGCACGTGGATGTTCGGCAGGTTGGCGCGGCGGTCGAAGCTGACCAGGGCCTCCAGCGCGCGCCGGTAGGTCGAAGGGTTGACCAGGCCCATGCAGTGCTGCGCCAGCCGCACGCCTTCGGGCAGGGCCGCCGGGCCGATCATCTGCGGCACCAGCGCTTCGGCCAGATCGGCCATGCTGCGGCCGGCGTCCAGCGGCGCGGTGCGCTCGGCCACGAAGGACCGCTGCCAGTCGCCATCGGGCTTGCCGAAGGCCGGCGAGGTGCCGCACAGCACCAGCCGGCTGACCAGCTCCGGGCGGCGCGCCACCACCTCCTGCGCCACCATGCCGCCCATGCTGTGGCCCACCAGCACGACATGCTCGCACGCCAGGCCCTCGATCAGCGTGATGCAGCTCTCGGCCAGGCCCTTGAAGGTGTAGGGCTCGATCGGCGCGCTGTGGCCGTAACCGGGCATGTTCCAGGCCACCGCGCGATAGCCGCACGATGCGAAGCTCTCCACCTGCGGCGCGAACGCCAGGTGGCCGCCGCCGATGCCGTGCAGCATCAGCACCGTGGGGCCGGCGCCGAGCGTGGTGAAGGTCGGCAGCGTGCTCATGCGAGGAGCCGGCCCTGCTCCACCACCGGCGTGCCGTCCAGCGTGACCGTGCAATGGCGCAGCGGCAGGTCGAAGTGGCCGAGCGTGTGGCGGCCGGCGACCTCGTTGGCGCCGGTGCTGTAGAGGAAGTTGCCGGCGAAGGCGCGCAGCTCGGTGCCGTTGAAGTCGCGCTTGTCGTACAGCGCCATGCTGTCCCAGCGCGCCGCGGCATTCAGGCCGTAGCCGACGTGGCTCACCGCGTAGGCCTCGCGGTCGTTCCAGGCGGCGATGTAGCTGCGCATCAGCTCGGCATCCAGGCCGGTGCCTTCGATCCGGGTGACGTAGTCGGCCTCGATGACCAGCGTGACCGGCTGCTCCAGGTAGCGCTTGAACGTGAGGTTGACGTCGCCCGGCGCCAGCACCAGCCGGCCGTCGACGCTGCCCGCCGCCGGGAAGGCCAGCGCCAGCCCGCCCGGCCAATGGGTCATGGTGCCGGGCCGCGTGGTGTAGCCCCAGTTGCCACCGGCCACGGCGCCCTGCAGCGAGATCCGCAGGTCGGTGCCCGCTTCGGAGGTGACCCGCATCTCGCGCGCACCGCGCAGCCGCTTGACGTGTTCCTTGACCCGCCGCTCGAGCGAGCCATCGTCCAAGGGCGCCAGCCGGGCCAGCGCCTCGGGGTGTTCGTTGCTCACGTACAGGACGCGGGCGCCGCCTTCGAGGATGGCCGGGAGCTCCGGGGCATGCATCAGGCCTTCGACCGTGCAATCGACCACCAGCGTGCTGCCGGCCAGCGCTGCGACCGCCGGCGCGATGTGTTGCAGGGCGTCCGAGGCGCCGGTGGAGCGCGCCGGCGGGGTGCCGCTCGCGAACACCGTGGGCATCACCAGGCCGAACACGCGCGCGCCCAGGCGCGCGGCCGCCAGCCGGGCCAGCTCCACCAGCACCGGCCGGCTCTGGCTTTCGCTGAGCACGGCGACGGTGTCGCCCGGCTGGACGGCGCAGCGCCGCAGCACGGCCTCGAAGGCATCCAGCCAGGCGGGTTCGATTCTTTCCTGCAGCATGGGTCGGGCGTCTTGGGCCATACTACATGAAATTTCATGCAAACCGTGCTGATGAGCCCGCCCCGCAAGGCCCAGCCCCCGACGTTCTCGGCCACGGAGTTCCGCCGCGCGCTGGGCATGTTCGCCACCGGCGTCACCATCGTCACGGCGATGACGCCCGACGGCAAGCCCATCGGGCTGACGGCCAGCTCCTTCAATTCGGTCTCGCTCGAGCCGCCGCTGGTGCTGTGGAGCCTGTCGCGCGCGGCCGCCTCGCTGCCGGCCTTCAGCACCGGCTCGCACTACGCCATCAACATCCTGGCGGCCGACCAGAAGCTGCTGGCCGAGCGCTTCGCGGTCAAGGGCGCCGAGCGCTGGAACGGCGTGGCCTTCACGCGCGGCTGCGGCGACGCGCCGCTGCTGGCCGGCTCCGCCGCCACCTTCGAGTGCTTCAACCGCAGCCGCTACGAGGAAGGCGACCACGTGATCTTCGTCGGCGAGGTCGAGCGCTGCACCTGGCGCGCCGGCGCGGCGCCGCTGCTGTTCCATGGCGGGCGCTTCTACACCGAGCTGCCGCTCTAGCGCCATGGCCGCGCGCTTCGTCGACAACTACCTGGGCTACCTCCTCGGGCAGGCCAACCATGCCCTGTACAAGGACTTCGACGCCCAGGTGCGCGCGCGCGGCCTGTCCTCCATCGAGTGGCGCGTGCTGGCCACGCTGCACGACGGCGACCCGCTCACCGTCAGCCAGCTGGCGCACGAGGTGCTGTCCAAGCAGCCCACCGTGACCAAGCTGGTCCAGCGCATGGCCGAGCAGGGCTGGCTCGCGCTGCAGAGCGACCCGGCCGACCAGCGCCGCACCCTGGTCTCGGCCACCGTCGCCGGGCGCCGCCTGGTCAGGCCGCTGGTGGAGCAGGCCAAGGCACACGAGGCCCGCCTGCTGCGCGCGCTCGGCGCCACCGAGAAGAAGGCGCTGCGCCAGCTGCTGGAGAAGCTGGTGACGGCGCGCGGCTGATCGCCCGCGCGCGACTGGCGGCGGGCCGCTACGATTGCCGCCGATGAGGCAGAGAAAGAACACCCTCGACGGCCTGGCCGTGTCGCTGCTGCTGGCCTGCTGCCTGTTCTGGGGCTTCCAGCAGATCCTGATCAAGACCACCGTCGTGGAAGTGCCGCCGCTGTGGCAGGCGGCGCTGCGCTTTGCCGGCGCCACCGTGCTGCTGGGGATCTGGTGCGCCGTGCGCGGCGTGCCGCTGTTCCAGCGCGACGGCACGCTGCGCGCCGGGCTGCTGGCCGGCGCCCTGTTCGCCGCCGAGTTCTGCTGCATCTACCTGGGCCTGCTCGACACCACGGCGTCGCGGCTGACGGTGTTCCTCTACACCTCGCCCTTCGTGGTGGCGCTGCTGACGCCGCGCTTCGTGCCGAGCGAGCGGCTCGGCACGGTGCAGTGGGTCGGCCTGGTGATCGCCTTCGGCGCCGTCGCCGTGGCCTTCAGCGAAGGCTTCACCGGCTCCACCAGCGCGCGCCAGTTGCGCGGCGATGCGCTGGCGCTGGCGGCCGGCACGCTGTGGGGCCTGACCACGCTGGTGATCCGCGCCTCGCGCCTGGGCAGCGCCTCGGCCGAGAAGATCCTGTTCTACCAGGTGGCCGTCACGGCGGTGGTGGCGCCGCTGCTGTCGCTGGCCTGGGGCGAGAGCTGGTCGCTGCGGTACTCGGCCTATGCCTGGGGCTCGATCGCGCTGCAGACCGCGATCGGCGCCTTCGCCAGCTACCTGGCCTGGATGTGGCTGCTGCGCTACTACCCGGCCACCCGCCTGTCCTCGTTCACCTTCCTGACCCCGGTGTTCGCGCTGGTGTTCGGCGTGGCGCTGCTGGACGAGCCGCTGACCCTGCAACTGGTGCTGGCGCTGGCCGCGGTGGCCGCCGGCATCGTGCTGGTGAACCGGCGCAAGGCCGTCCCCCAGGCGGCCTGAGCGCCAGGCCGGCCGGGAGTCCCCCGGCAGCCCCCTAGGCCATGCCGATCTGGTGCGGCCTGGCCGCGGGCTTGGCCGCCGCTTGGCTGGTGACCTGCTGCGCCTGCTCCTGCGCCACCAGCGTGGCCAGGGTGCGGCGGAAGTGCGACAGGGCGGCGTCGGAGGCGATCGCCTGCAGTTCGAACTGCGGATCCGCATCGATCACCACCTGCTGCGCCTCGATCAGGTGCTTGTCCTCCAGGAAGCCCTCGATCAGGCTCTGGTGCAGCGAGCGCGAGATGTTGGCGTCGTCGCCCTCCCAGTTGTTCAGGTAGGTCCAGAAGAAGTGCGTGGTGCGGCGCGTCTCCGGCGTCATGAACTGGCAGTTGCGGTACTCCCGGGTGCCTTCCCGGTGGCCCTTGTCGCTGCCGCTGCCGGCCGGCGAGAACATCGACTCCAGGAAGAAGATGCCGGGGATGTGCATGTGGCCGATGTTGCGCCGGTCCACGTGCCGGTCCTTCTCGGCGGCCGGCAGCACCTTGCGGTGGAACGGCGGCGGCGCCGCGTCCAGGTGCCAGCGCTCGACCCGGAAACCGCGCGGCAGCCGCTCGATCGCCACTGGCTTGGTGACGTAGGCGTACTCCTCGGAGCCGCCCAGGGTCCTGGTGTGCACGAAGGCCAGGTGCGCGAAGTCCGACAGGTTGTCGACGATCAGCAGCCAGTTGGCCCGGTAGTGCATGTAGTCGGGGATGCCCTTCCACTGCGGATCGCGCAGGTAGGGAAAGTCAATGATGTCGGCCGGGTCGGCCCTGGCCGGATCGCCCATCCAGATCCAGACCAGGTGGTCCTTCTCGACCACCGGAAAGCTGCGCACGCCCAGCTTGGCCGGAATCACCTCCTGGCCGGGGATCTGGATGCACTTGCCGCTCGGGTCGAACTTCAGCCCGTGGTACATGCAGCGCAGGTCGTCGCCCTCGCGCCGGCCCAGGTGCAGCGGCACGCCGCGGTGGCAGCAGCGGTCCTGCAGGGCGACGACCTTGCCGCTCTCGCTCTTGTAGAGCAGCACGGCTTCTTCCAGCAGCGTGCGCGCCAGCAGCCGGCCATCCAGCAGTTCGTGGTCCCAGGCGGCCACGTACCAGCAGTTCTTCAGGAACATCGCGTTCTCCCGCGGACCGTGCCGCGCCAGTGGAACGGACAATGCTAGGAAGCGCCTGGGCGGCGATCAAGGGTCCGTCGTGGCCACTGTGTTCCGGATCCTGAACAATGAATTGGGACGACTTCGATGCCTTCTGCCAGGTGGTCGACCACGGCGGCTTCAGCGCGGCGGCGCGCGCCCTGGAGCGGCCCAAGTCCAGCCTGAGCGCATCGGTGGCGCGGCTGGAGGCGCAACTGGGCACCCGGCTGCTGGAGCGCACCACCCGCCGCCTGCGCCTGACCGAGGCCGGCGAATCGCTCTACCGTGACATCGCCAGGCCGTTCTCGCAGTTGCGCGAAGTGGCCGTCGACGCGATGGCGCAGGGCGCACGGGTGCAGGGCACGCTGCGCATCGCCGCGCCCTACGAGTTCGGCGCCCACCACCTGTCGTCGGTGGCCTGCCGCCTGCTGGCGCTGCACCCGCAACTGAAGGTGCAACTGGACGTCGAGCACGACCGGGTGCCGCTGTTCGAACGCCATTACGACATCGTGTTCTCGCCCATCGAGCAGGGCTTCGCGCCGGCCACGGTGGTGGCGCGGCGCGTCTACTCGCTCGAGCGCGGCGTGTTCGCCTCGCCCGAGCTGATGGCGCGCTTTCCCGACTTCGCCGGCGCCGAGGACCTGAACGCGCTGCCGCTGCTGGCCGGCGGCGACGACAGCGCCTGGTCGTTCTCGGGCCCGGACGGCGCGGTGAAGGTGGAAGTGCGCAATCCGCCGCTGCGCAGCGGCAATGCCGAGGTGCGCCTGCGCGCGGCCATCGCGGGGCTGGGCGTCGCGCGCATCACCGCCACCTTCTGCGCGCCGGCGGTGGCGCAGGGCCGGCTGGTGCGCTTGCTGCCGCAGTGGACCTGCGAGCCGCTGCGCATCTACGCCCTGCTGCCCGGCCGCCGGCTCGTGCCGGCCAAGGTCCGGGCCTTCCTCGACGGGCTCGAGCAGGAAGCGGCACAGCCAGGGAGCCTGGCGGCAACGCCGTGAGGAACCTCGCCGGGACTAAGCGAGACCGTCGTCGGCCGCGCTGCGCTCCTTCGCCAGCCGCACGAACCAGTCCAGGCTGGCCGGGTTGGCCATCGCGTCCTTGTTCACCACCTTCTCCAGCGGCTGGCCCAGCAGCAGCTTCTTGACCGGCAGCTCCTGCTTCTTGCCCGACAGCGTGCGCGGGATCTCCGGCACCTGGAACACCTGGTCGGGCAGGAAGCGCGGGCTGAGCGCCGCCCGGATCGCGCCGTGGATCCGCGCGCGCAGGGCCTCGTCGAACTCGACGCCGGGCCGCAGCACCACGAACAGCGCCATCCAGCTCTCGCGCCCCAGGTACTCCAGGTCGACCACCAGCGAATCGAGCACCTCGGGCAACGCCTCGACCGCGCTGTACAACTCGCTGGTGCCCATGCGCATCCCGTGCCGGTTGATGGTGGCGTCGCTGCGCCCGTAGATGATGCAACCGCCCTCGGGCGTGATCTCGAGCCAGTCGCCATGGCGCCAGACGTTCGGGTACATGTCGAAGTAGCTCGACAGGTAGCGCTGGTTGCCCGGGTCGTTCCAGAAGTACAGCGGCATCGAGGGGATCGGCCGGCTGCACACCAGCTCGCCCACTTCGCCGACCACCGGCCGGCCCTGCTCGTCCCAGGCCTCCACCGCGCAGCCGAGCAGGCGGCACTGCATCTGGCCGGCCACCTGCGGCAGCTCGCGGTTGCCGCCGATGAAGGCGCCGGCGAAATCGGTGCCGCCGGAGATGTTGCACCACCAGATGTCGGGCACGCCCAGCTGTTCGAATTGCTGCGTGCCCCAGCGCTGGACCTCTTCCGACAGGGGCGAGCCGGTGGTGCCGAGCGTGCGCACGGTCCTGAGCCCCGGGTAGTGCGAGAGCTGCACCCCGGCCTTCATGCAGTTGGCGAAGAAGGCGGCGCCGGCGCCGAAGAAGGTCACGCCCAGGTCGGCGGCGAAGCGCCACAGCACCGTCCAGTCGGGCTGGTCCTTGCTGCCGCCCGGGTTGCCGTCGTAGATGCAGCAGGTGGTGCCCAGCGCCAGCCCCGCCATCTGGGCGTTCCACATCACCCAGCCGGTGGAGCTGTACCAGTGGTAGCGCTCGCCGAAGCTGTTGGCGTCGTAGCTGCAGCCGATGTCGTTGTGCAGCGCCATCATCAGCAGCATCGTCATCAGGATGCCGCCGTGGCCGTGCACGATCGGCTTGGGCAGGCCGGTAGTGCCGCTGGAGTAGACGATCCACAAGGGGTGGTCGAACGGCAGCCAGAGCGGCTCGAAGGCCTCGACCTCGGGGCCGCGGCGCGCCGCGGCGGCGGTGAAGTCGGCGTGCGGCGGCAGCCCGGCGCCGGCCGTGCCGCCCAGGTTGCGCAGCACCAGCAGGTGCCGCACGCTCGGCAGCGCCGCCTTCAGTTCGGCCACGACGGCGCCGCGGTCGTGGTCCTTGCCGCCGTAGGTCACGCCGTCGCAGGCGATCAGCACCGTCGGCTCGATCTGGCGGAAGCGGTCCAGCACCGCGTTCGTGCCCATGTCGGGCGCGCACAGGCTCCACACGGCGCCGACGCTGACCACCGCCAGGAAGGCGACGATGGTCTCCGGCACGTTGGGCAGGTAGGCCGCCACCCGGTCGCCCGGCTGCAGGCCCTGCGCCTTCAGGTGCAGCGCCAGCGCCGCCGCCTGCCGCTGCAGCTCGGGCCAGGACAGCTCGTGCTGCTGCCCCTTCTCGTTGCGGCTGACCAGCGCCGGCAGGCCCGCCGCCTGCGCCGGCTGCACATGCCGCAGCACCTGCCGCGCGAAGTTCACCTGGGCCCCTTCGAACCAGCGGGCACCGGGCATCTTCTCCTCGGCCAGCACCTGCGCGTGCGGCGTCGGCGACTGCAGCTCGAAGTAGTCCCAGATGCTCTGCCAGAAAGCGCCGAGGTCCGTGACCGACCAGCGCCAGAGCGCGTCGTAGGAGTCGAAGGCCAGCCCGCGCTCGCTGCGCAGCCAGTCCTGGTACAGCCTCAGCCGAGGCACGAAAGGCGGCTTGCTCATGCGCGCTAGGGTAGCGCGGGACGGCATGCCGGACATCGGTGAATCGCCGCGGTGAGCGTCGCGCTGACCGGGCCGGACATGGCCCCGCTTGCCACTTCGCACGATCGTGCTAAAGTCCGCGCCATGGAAGCCAGGACCGCCCGCAGCGAGCTGACCCGCGCCGCCATCGTCGGCGCGGCGCTGGACCTGGCCGCGGCCGAGGGGCTGGAGTCGATCACCCTGCAGGCGGTGGCCGACCGCATCGGCCTGTCCAAGAGCGGCGTGTTCTCGCGCGTGGGCTCGCGCGAGACGCTGCAGAAGGCGGTGGTCGAGGAGTTCGGCCGGCGCTTCATCGAGGACGTGTTCGTACCGTCCATGCAGCAGCCCAAAGGCTTGCCGCGGCTGGAGGCGATCGTGCAGCGCTGGATCGTGCGCACCCGTGACCTCGAGGCGCGCACCGGCTGCATCTATTCGGCCGGCGCCTTCGAGCTGGACGACCGCCAGGGCCCGCTGCGCGACCAGCTGCACGGCGAGGTGGTGCGCTGGCGGGCCGCCTTGCGGCGCACCGTGCTGCAGGCCGTCGAGGCCGGGCACCTGCGGCCGGACACCGACGCCGAGCAGCTGGTCGCCGAACTCTCCGCGCTCGTGCTGGGTCTGGTGCACGACACCCGTTTCCTGCGCGACGGCCGCGCCGCCGAGCGCGCCCAGGCCAGCTGGCAGCGGCTGCTCGCCAGCTACCGGGCCTGACGCCCCACACCATCCAACCCGGACGCAGCCATGCCGCACCGTTTCTCCACGCGCCAAGTTCGCACGATCGTGCGAAGAAAGGACTTGCCATGTTGATCTTCCTGATGCTCGGCCTCGGCTGGGGCGCCTTCGAGGTGGTGCGCGCCGCCATCCGCTCGCTGCAGGCGCTGCCGCGCCGCAACGAAGACATGGTCTTCTGGTGAAAGGAGCGGCCATGAGCACCCGCACCGCCCTGCAGGCGACGTCCGCCTTCTACCAGGCCAGCCCCGGGCTGCGCCTGTTCCGGCTGGCGCTGGGCGCTTCCCAGCGCGTCTGGCCGGCGTTGGCGGTCCGCAGCGCCATCCGGTTGTTCAGCACGCCGCTGCCGCCGCGCCCACTGGCGCCCCGAATGGCAGGCCGCCAGCTGGGCCTTCGAGGACGGCGGCCTCACGCTCTACAGCCAGCCGGTGGCGCCGCACGCGCCGGTGGTGCTGCTGGCGCACGGCTGGGGCGGCCACGCGCGCCAGCTGCTGCCGCTGGCCGAGGCGGTGGCCCAGGCCGGCTTGCGGCCGGTGCTGCTGGAGATGCCGGCCCACGGCGCCAGCGCCGGCTCGACCAGCAACCTGCCGCAGTTCGCACGCGCCCTCGACTACGCCGTCGCGCGCCTGCAGCAGCAGGGCCACCGGCTGCACGCCGTGGTGGCGCATTCGCTGGCCGCCAATGCCGCCGCCTATGCGTCCAGCCGCGGACTGCCGGTCGATCGCCTGGTGCTGCTGGCGCCGCCGTCGTCGCCGCTGGAGTACACGCGCCTGTTCGCCGCGGTGTTCGGCCTGTCCGAGCGCACCCGCTCGCGCATGCAGGCCCGCATCGAGGCGCGCGAGGGTGTGGTGATGCGCCAGTTCGAGCCGGCCGAGGTCGGCCCGCGGATCGGGCTGCCGACGCTGGTGGTGCACGATCGCGGCGACAGCATCAACCGCTTCGCCGATGGCCAGGCCTTCGCCGGTGCCATCGGCGGCGCCCGCCTGCTGCCGACCGAGGGCCTGGGCCACCGGAAGATCCTCAAGGACGCGGCGGTGCTGGAAGCAGTGGCCGCCTTCCTGCGGCCCTGAAGATCCCGCTGCAGGATTTGTCACGTTCCCGGTAGCATCGCCGCACCTCAACAATCGAAGGAGCGGAGATGGGAATGTTCAGCTGGGCCGAGCGGCCCGCGCAGGTGCTGCAGCAAGGCGGCGTCATCGGCCCCGACGAGCGCCTGCCCTGGCCGCAGACGGCGGCCATGGGGGTGCAGCACGTGATCGCGATGTTCGGCGCCACCGTGCTGGCGCCCATCCTGATGGGGTTCGACCCCAACCTGGCCATCCTGATGAGCGGCATCGGCACGCTCATCTTCTTCTTCATCACCGGCGGCAAGGTGCCCAGCTACCTGGGCTCGAGCTTCGCCTTCATCGGCGTGGTGATCGCCGCCACAGCCTATGCCGGCAAGGGCCCCAACGCCAACATCGGCGTGGCGCTGGGCGGCATCATCGCCTGCGGCGTGGTCTACACGATCATCGGCTTCATCGTCCATGCCGTCGGCACCGGCTGGATCGAGCGCCTGATGCCGCCGGTGGTCACCGGCGCCGTGGTGGCCGTGATCGGCCTGAACCTGGCCGGCATCCCGGTCAAGAACATGGCGGCCAGCAACTTCGATTCGTGGATGCAGGCCGTCACCTTCGTCTGCGTGGCGCTGGTGGCGGTGTTCACCCGCGGCATGGTGCAGCGCCTGCTGATCCTGGTCGGCCTGATCGCCGCCAGCATCGTCTATGCGATCCTGGCCAACGGCCTGGGCCTGGGCAAGCCGATGGACTTCTCCGGCATCGCCGCCGCCGCCTGGTTCGGCGCGCCCAGCTTCGCCGCACCGGTGTTCAGCGGCCAGGCGATGCTGCTGATCGCGCCGGTGGCGGTGATCCTGGTGGCCGAGAACCTGGGCCACATCAAGGCGGTGACCGCCATGACCGGCCGCAACCTCGACCCGTACATGGGCCGCGCCTTCATCGGCGACGGCATCGCCACCATGGTCAGCGGCTCCGCCGGCGGCACCGGCGTCACCACCTACGCCGAGAACATCGGCGTGATGGCGGCCACCAAGATCTATTCGACCGCGGTGTTCGTGCTGGCGGCGCTGATCGCCATCCTGCTGGGCTTCTCGCCCAAGTTCGGCGCCGTGATCCAGGCCATTCCGCTGCCGGTGATGGGCGGCGTGTCGATCGTGGTGTTCGGGCTGATCGCCGCGGCCGGCGCCAAGATCTGGGTCGACAACCGGGTCGACTTCGCCGACAACCGCAACCTGATCGTGGCGGCCGTCACGCTGGTGCTGGGCACCGGCGACTTCACGCTCAAGTTCGGCGGCTTCGCGCTGGGCGGCATCGGTACCGCCACCTTCGGCGCGATCCTGCTGTACGCGCTGCTCAGCCGGGGCGGCCGGGCACCGCAAGCCGCCGCCGCGCCGCGCTGAGGCGCCGGGTCAGTCGCTGGAAGCCGAGCGGGCCAGCCGCTCGCTCTTCCAGTAGACGTCGTCACCGCCGTCCATGCGATTGAGCACGCGGGCCAGCACGAACATCAGGTCCGACAGCCGGTTGAGGTAGCGGCGCGGCGTGTCGTTGAGCGGCTCGGCCTGGCCCAGAGCCACCACCGCCCGCTCGGCCCGGCGCGCCACCGTGCGGCAGACGTGCGCCTGCGCGGCGGACCGGTTGCCGCCGGGCAGGATGAACTCCTGCAGCCGCGGCAACGCGGCGTTGTGCTGCGCCAGCGCCTCGTCCAGCACGGCCAGCGCCTCGGCCTTGAGCAATTCGTAGCCGGGAATGGACAGCTCGCCGCCCAGGTTGAACAGCTGTTGCTGCACTTCCACCAGCAACTCGCGCACGGCATCGGGCAAGCGCTCGCACAGCAGCACGCCGATGTGCGAATTCAGCTCGTCGACATCGCCCATGGCGTGCACCCGCAAGCTGCTCTTGGGCACGCGTGTGTTGTCGCCGAGTCCGGTGGTGCCGTCGTCGCCGGTGCGGGTGGCGATCTGGCTCAGGCGATTGCCCATGGTGCGCTTCCTTCGCTGCTGTTTGCCCGGATCGATTGTCCCACCGGGGCCCAGCCGCGTCGGCGGCGCCGGTGCGAGGCGTCCTACGCACATTGGCGTGTGTGCACGACAGCCAGCGAGCCAACGGCCGCGCCACCATGGACCGGTCAGGAGTGATGCGATGCGATCCTTGCTCCATTTCCACCCCCGCCCGCCGGTGCGGCTGGCGGCGCTGCTGCTGGCGCTGGGCGCGGCACCGACCTTCGCGCAGCTGCCGGCGCGCAGTGCGACCTCGCCGCCACCGGCGGCCTTCAGCACCCGCCCGGGGGTCCGCCCGGCGACGGTGACCACGCCCGCGACCGTGACCACCCCGGCCACCCCGCCTGTCTCGGTCGTCCCCGGCGGCGGCACCGCGGTCCTGCCGCCGACCGCGCCCGCCCCCGCCGGGCTGGCGCCGGTGTCGCCTTTTCCGGCCGGCCTGCCCTCGCCCCTGCCCTTCCCTGCCGGAACGCCCTCGACGGTGATCGCGGCGCCGGGCACCAGCGCCGCCATCACGGCACCCAGCACCACCGCGCGGCCGGATGCCGCCGGCGTGGCCGGCACGGTGGTCACGGTGCCCAGCAGCACGCGCGGCGTGGTGACCGTGCCCGGCTCGACCCTGTCCATTCCGACCGGCACCGCCGGGATGCCCGCGGCAGTGGGCGCCACGGTGGCGCCGGACGTGGGCACCCCGGTCAACGCCGGCGCCGCCACGGTCGGCGACGTCATGGGTGTGCCGATCGCACCGGCTGCGGGCGGCTATGCCGGTGGCCTGACCGGCGGCACGCCCTCGGTGGCGCCGCAGGCGACCGTGGCCGTGCAAGGGCCGCTCACCGCGCTGCAGATCGCCCAGTTCTTCCAGCAGGCCGACGCCGACCGCGACGGCCTGCTCAGCCGGGCCGAAGCGCTGCGCCTGCCCCTGGTCACCATGACCTTCGAGGACATGGACCGCAACCGCGACGGCAGCGTCTCGCGCGCGGAGTACGCCGACAGCCTGCAGTAGCCGCGGTAGCCCGGCGAGGGCTTGAGCCCGGGCGCGGAGCACCGGCACCGTCGCGCCTTGCCGCTTAAACTGCCTGCTTCCCAGGAGAGCCCGCCGATGAACGCGCCCACCGCCGTGTCCCACCTCGTCCCCGAGTTCCACCCGCGCCCGGTGCCGCAGGCGCTGCTGGACGCGCTGGCGGCGCGCTTCGGCGCCCAGTGCTCCACCGCCGCCGCGGTGCGCGAGCAGCACGGGCGCGACGAATCCTCGTTCGACGTGCCGCCGCCGGCCGCGGTGGTGTTCGCCGAAAGCACGCAGGACGTGGCCGATGCGGTGGCGCTGGCGGCGCAGCACGAGGTGCCGGTGATTCCATTCGGCGTCGGCTCCTCGCTGGAAGGCCACCTGCTGGCGGTGCAGGGCGGCATCAGCATCGACCTCTCGCGCATGAACCAGGTGCTCGCCGTCCACGCCGAGGACCTGACGGTGACGGTGCAGGCCGGCGTCACGCGCAAGCAGCTCAACGACGAGATCCGCAGCACCGGCCTGTTCTTCCCGATCGACCCCGGCGCCGACGCGACGATCGGCGGCATGAGCGCCACCCGGGCCTCCGGCACCAACGCCGTGCGCTACGGCACCATGCGCGAGAACGTGCTGGCGCTGGAGGTGGTCACCGCCAGCGGCGAGGTGATCCGCACCGGCACCCGCGCCCGCAAGTCGTCGGCCGGCTACGACCTGACCCGCCTGATGGTGGGCAGCGAGGGCACGCTGGGCGTCATCACCGAGATCACGCTGCGGCTGTACCCGATCCCGGAGGCGATCTCGGCGGCGGTGTGCTCCTTCCCCAGCATCGAGGCGGCGGTGCGCACCGTGATCCAGGTGATCCAGCTCGGCGTGCCGATCGCCCGCGTCGAGCTGATCGACGCCAACAGCGTGCGCATGGTCAACCGGCACAGCAAGCTCACGCTGCGCGAGGAACCGATGCTGCTGATGGAGTTCCACGGCTCGCCCGCCGGCGTCCAGGAACAGGCCGAGGCGGTGCAGGAGATCGCCGGCGAGCATGGCGGCAATGCCTTCGAGTGGGCCACCACGCCGGAGGAGCGCACCCGCCTGTGGACGGCGCGGCACAACGCCTACTTCGCCGCCATCCAGTCGCGCCCGGGCTGCCGCGCCATCTCCACCGACACCTGCGTGCCGATCTCGCGGCTGGCCGACTGCCTGCTCGACTCGGTGGCCGAGGCCGACGCCGGCGGCCTGCCCTACTTCCTGGTCGGCCACGTCGGCGACGGCAACTTCCACTTCGGCTACCTGCTCGATCCGAACGACCCGCGCGAGCGCCAGGTCGCCGAGGAACTCAATCACAAGCTGGTGGCGCGCGCGCTGGCGCTGGGCGGCACCTGCACCGGCGAGCACGGGGTCGGGCTGCACAAGATGGGCTTCCTGGTCGACGAGGCCGGCGACGGCGCGGTCGACATGATGCGCACCATCAAGCGCGCGCTGGATCCCAAGAACATCCTGAACCCCGGCAAGATCTTTTCGCTCTGAGGAGGGCTCCCATGAAGATCCGCACCGTCACCCTGCTGGCTGCCTGCACGCTGCTGGGCGCCTGCGCCCACCGGCCGGCGCCGGTGAACTATGGCCATCCGGCGTTGAATGCGGCGGCGGCACCGGCGCCGCGCCTGCAGAACGATCCCGGCCGGGTGGCACTCGGCACGGTGATCGGTGGGCTGGCCGGCGCGCAGGTGGGCGGCGGCTCGGGCCGGCTGGCGGCGGCCGGCGCCGGCGCGGCGATCGGCGCGATGGCGGCCCAGGGCGACTACAGCCACGAGGCGGCGCTGGGCGGGCTGGCCGGCGGCCTGATCGGCTCGCAGGTCGGCGGCGGCAGCGGCCGGCTGGCGGCGACCGCGGCCGGCGCGGGTCTGGGCGCCTGGCTGGCGGTGCCCCGGAACTAGCAAGCAAAAGGCCCGGCGCAAAGGCCGGGCCTGCTGCGCGGCTGGCGGGCGCCAGCCAGCCCGATCGCTTACTGCGGCGCGAACAGCGCCTGGATCTCCTGCCGGAACACCGGGTCGCGCTTGTGCTCGCCCGGCTCCAGCGGCCCGGCCTCGGACAGCAGCGAGGCCGGCGCGACCGACCGTCCCCAGTAGAGCTGGCACCGGGGCGCATCGACCAGGCGGGTCGCCGCCAGCACCGTGGTCTTGCCTTCGGCCTCGACGCTGACGCCCAGCCGTGCAGCGCCGACCTTCTGCTGCGCGGTGGCCAGCCACACGGTGGCGGGCAGTTGCTCCCATTCGCGGATGTCGGCCTGCGCCTGGGTCGACTGGGCCACGCCCTCGGCCACCAGGCCGGCGAACAGGCCCACCATGCCGACGCCGGCGGCGTCGCGGTTGCCGGACATCATGCCGGCCTGCAGGCTGGCCGCGCCGATGGTGGTGGCCACCGTGGAGACGTTCTCGGCCCCCTCGCGGAACGAGGCCTTGCCGCCCAGCACGGCGTCGACCGGCCGGCCGCCGCGGGTGGTGGCCTGGAAGCCGACATCGCCGCCGACCATGAAGGTGTCGGCCACGCAGCTGCCGCCTTCGACGCAGGCGGTCTTGACGGTGGACTCCGGCAGCTTGTGCGGCTGCCACTTGAGCGCCTCGGCGTACTTGCCGGCGCCGTACTTGAACGGCACGCGGCCGGTCTCGAACAGCAGCAGCACGGGCCGCTCGACCGGCACGCCCTCGTAGGCCTTGTCGCCCTTGGCCGCCTGCTGCAGGAAGTCGCGCGCGAGCTGGGCATTGCCATCGCAGTAGCTGGCCCAGCCCGCCATGTAGGGCATCAGCCCGAAGTCGCCGGCGTACTGCTCGGCCTCGGCCACGGTGTCCTGGTAGTCGGCCTGCTTGAACATGGCGCGGGCGTTCTGGAAGTCACCCTTGGCCGCCCACACGATGCCGCGGTAGAAGTAGGCCATGGCGCGCTCGTAGGGCTCGCCCTTGAAGTCCTTGACCTTCTCGGCCGTCCACAGCGACTTGGCCTTCTGCGCCTCCGGGTTGTCGGCGTAGATCATCTCGATGCGCACCACCGCCGCCTCGAACGCCTTCTCCGCCAGGTCGACCTGGCCGGCAGCCAGCGCCACCATGCCGATGCGCTGCAGGTTCAGGGTGGCGTTGCGCTCGCCCTCGATGTACAGCCGCTCCATCAGCGCGCGCAGGTCGGCCGGCGCGCCGGCCGCGAACGCGGTGGCGGCGGCCTGCACCTCCGGCGCGACCGGCTTGGCCGGGCCCCACTTCTTGGTCGGGTTGGCGGCCTGCTCGGCCTGCTGCTTGGCGGCCTGCTGCTGCTGCATCTGCATCATGTTCTGCAGGAAGCCGCCGAACTGCGCATGGGCCGGCACGGACAGCAGGCCGCCGCAGGCGGCCAGCACGGCCACGCAGCTGGTGCGCAGGCGGACAAGGGGTCGGGCGATCGTCAATGGGTTCTCCAGGCGGAAATGCATCACAGGGCGCGCGCCAGCCGGGCCAGCGTCTGCTCGGCCACCAGGCGGCCGACGTCGGTCACGGTGCGGGTCTTGACCACTTCGCGGAAGCCGCCCTTGGGGTCGGCCTCGTAGCGCGGCGCCGGACGCGGCGTGCCTTCGGGCTCCTGCCCGTTCATATAGCCCTCGGCCAGCACCACGCCGTCGGCCAGCCGCTTGATCGACACGTAGGTGGACCAGCCGGTGGCGGCGGCGGGATCGCGGGTGTTGAGCACCTCCATGAGCAGCTTGGCGTGGCGGGACAGCGCCTGGGTCTCGACCTGCTGGCTGTCCAGCGCGTCCTTGCGGGCCGCCGCGGTGGTCCTCATCACCACGTTGCGGTCCACCAGGCGCGCGCCGGCGCCGGCCATGGTCTGCATGAAGGCGCTGCGCATCTCCAGGTCGGTGCGCTCGACCGGGCCGGCGCGGCGGGCCTGCTCGGTCCTGGTCTCGCGCGCGGTGACGGTGGTGCTGCTGACGGTGGCGCCGGCGACTTCGGCACCGGCATAGCCCGGCAACCGCACCGCCTCGGCCGAGGCGGCCCCGGCGCGCACGCTGTCAATGCTCACCTGGCTGGCCGTGCCCTGCTGCAGCATGTCGGTGAACTCGCGGTTCCACAGCACGGCGATGGTCGGGCGGCCGGCCTTGGCATAGGCCGACAGGAAGGCGGCCCGGTTGAATTCCGGCTGCGCGGCGGCCGGCACGGGCGCCGGCGTCAGCACCTCCGGCATGCCGCGGCGGTAGGCGCTCTCGGGGATGGCGGGCGTTTGCGCCGCGGCGGCGGCCGCGAGCAGCGGCACGCCCAGCAGCATGAGGCGACGCTTCATGGCAGGACCTTTCGGGAAGGGGTTGGCGGCGCTCAGCGGGCCGGCGGCGGATCCAGCGGCACGCGGTAGCTCTGGCCCGGGGCGAACTGCGACTGACCGCGGTTGGCGTCGTAGATGTCGACCGCGACACGGCTGGTGGCCTGCGAGATGGCCGACTCGCCGTACACCGCCTGGCCGCGCGGGGGCAGGAACACCGTCTTCCAGGCGCTCGGCGGCTCGCTCTGGCCGCGGTCGCCGCTGAAGCGCGTGCGCACGCTGAGCACCACGTCGACGTCGGTGCAGTTCTGCACCGTGGTCTGCACCGCCGCCATGCCGGTGCCGGTGCGCGAGGTGACCACCTCCTGCACCCCGATCACCTTGGACAGCTCGGGCGACAGCACCGAAACGGCGGCCAGGTGGGGCTGGCCGGCCTGGCGGTCCCAGGTGGTGCAGCCGGTGAACGCGGGCGGCGTGCTCTGGGTGGCGCAGCCCGCCAGCAAGGCGGCCGCGCAGGCGGCCAGCAGATGGCTCTTCATGGAATTCCCCTCAGCGGTAGATGACGTCGTCGGCGGCGGCGCGCGAGAACTCGTAGATGCCGGTCCAGACGATCTCGCCGGTCTCCAGGTCGGTCATCTCGAACGAGATCTGGGTGTAGCGCTGCACCATGCCGGTCCTGACGTTGCGGCTGTCCAGGGAATTGATCTTGCCGGACAGGCGGTAGTCGGCGCCGAGCTGGGCCTTGGTCAGGCCGATGGTGCCCACGTCGGTGGTGCCGGAGCGCTTGAGCGCGCGCTCGTTCTCCACCATCGCGGTGTTCTGGCGGTTGACGAACTGCATGCGGGCCCGCGCCGCCCGGTTGAGGTTGACCATCAGCCGCTGGGTGATGATGTTGCGGTTGATCGCCTGCGAGCTCTCGTTGACGAAGTAGGCGCTGTCGATGATCACGCGCGGCCGCTTGCCGGTCTCCACGAAGATCGGCTCGGCCAGCATGTCGCGCATCATCTGGTCGGTCATGGCCACGATGTCCTGGCCTTCGACCCCCACCCCCGACACCGGTCCCTTGCGGCTGGAGTCGACCTCCATCGACGACACCCCGGTCGCGTTCTGCAGGGGCGGGTTGGTCTGGCACCCGGCCAGCGTGGAAGCCAGGGCAAGAATCAGTGCGGCGGGTCTGGCGGGGTGGAGCATGGCGGCCTTAAGTTGCAAACAAGCACACATTGTTGCAACCTTGGTCGGGGCCCGTCCATCCCCCAATTGGGCGCGCCGCCCGCCGTGTTGGCCCGAAGCGTCAGCCGGCGCGCAGCCGCTCGATCAAGCCGCTCAATTCGTCGAGCGAGCCGAAGCCGATCGCCACTTCGCCCGACTCCTCGGCGCGGCCGGCGCGCTTGATGCGCTTCTTCACCCGGATCTCGACTTCGGCGGTGAGCAGGTCCGACAGCTCCTCCTCCAGCCGCCGCAGGTCGCGCGACTTCTCCTTCTTCGGCTTGGGCGAGGTGAGCTGGAATTCGGCCCCGATTTTCTTCACCAGCGACTCGGCCTCGCGCACCGACAGCTTGCGCGCCGTGATCTGGTTGGCCGCCGTGATCTGGGCGGCGCGCTCCAGCGCCAGCAGGGCCCGGGCATGGCCCATGTCCAGGTCGCCGGCCATCAGCATGGTCTGCACCGGCTCGGCCAGGTTCAGCAGGCGCAGCAGGTTGGACGCCGCGCTGCGCGAGCGCCCCACGGCCTGCGCCGCCTGCTCGTGGGTCAGGCCGAAGTCGCGCACCAGGCGCTGCAGGCCCTGCGCCTCTTCCAACGGGTTCAGGTCCTCGCGCTGGATGTTCTCGATCAGCGCCATGGCGGCGGCCGACTCGTCGGGCACGTCGCGCACCAGCACCGGCACGCTGTCCAGGCCGGCCAGCCGCGCGGCGCGGAAGCGCCGCTCGCCGGCGATGATTTCGTACTTGCCGGCCTGCTCGCCGCCGGCCAGCCGGCGCACCAGGATCGGCTGCATGATCCCTTGCGCCTTGATGCTCTCGGCCAGCTCGTACAGCGCGCCCTCGTCCATGCGGGTGCGCGGCTGGTACACGCCGGGCACCATGTCCGACAGCCGCAGCGAGGCCGGCTGGCCGGGGTTGGCGCCGGGCGCTTCGGCGGCGCCGTTGCCGCTGGCGGCGGGTCCCAGCAGTGCCTCGAGGCCGCGCCCCAGTCCCTTGGGTTTTCGGGTCACCATGGTCATCTCTCTCGCAGGTTCATCAGTTCATCGAGCAGGGCCTGGCCGCGCGGCCAATCGCCCAGGCCGGAATCGGCATTGAGGTGGCCGGCTTCGCCGTGATCGACGAAGCGGCTGCCCCAGGCTTGCGCCAGCTCTCGGGCGCGCTCCAGGCGGCAATAGGGGTCGTTGCGGCTGGCCACCAGCACGCTGGGAAAGGGCAAGGGCTGGCGTGCAATGGGCGCCCAGCCGCGAAGCTGCTCGCGCAGATCGGGCCGTTCGACGTCGCCGGGCGCGACCAGCAGGGCGCCGCGGACCCGCGCCGTGCTGCGCGACACCGAGGCCCAGGCCGCGGCCAGGATGCAGCCCAGGCTGTGCGCCACCAGCACCACCGGCGCCTCGCTCGCCAGGACCGCGTCCTCCAGCCGCGCGCTCCAGTCGCCCCGCAGCGGCCGCATCCAGTCGTGCTGCTCCACCCGCCGGTAGCCGTGCCGCGCTTCCCACAGCGACTGCCAGTGCTGCGGGCCGCTGTTCTGCCAGCCGGGCAGCAGCAGGACGTCACCAGCCTTCATTCGCTAGCAAAACGAGAGCATGAAAGCCAGGATCGGCGCGCCATTGGCACTCACATCTTCTTCACGCGGGCGACCATCTCGTGGGCGAACTCGACGAAGGCCTGGCTGCCGCGGGCCCCGGGGTCGAACACCACGCCCGGCAGTCCGTAGCTGGGCGCCTCGGCCAGGCGCACGTTGCGCGGGATCACGGTGTCGAACACCTTCTCGTGGAAGTGGGCCTTCAACTGCTCGCTCACCTGCTGCTGCAGCGTGATGCGCGGATCGAACATCACGCGCAGCAGGCCGATGATCTGCAGGTCCTTGTTCAGGTTGGCATGCACCTGCTTGATGGTGTTGACCAGGTCGGTGAGGCCCTCCAGCGCGAAGTACTCGCACTGCATCGGCACGATGACGCCATGGGCGGCGCACAGGCCGTTGAGGGTGAGCATCGACAGCGACGGCGGGCAGTCGAGCAGCACGAAATCGTACTCGTCCCGCACTGTGGCCAGCGCCTCGCGCAGGCGGCGCTCGCGCCGCTCGACGTCGACCAGTTCCACTTCGGCGCCGGCCAGCTCGCGGTTGGCGCCCAGCACGTCGTAGCCGCACTTGTCGCTGTGCACCCGAGCTTCGGCGATGCTGGCCGACTCCAGCAGCACGTCGTAGACCGTCAGTTCGAGCTGGCGCTTGTCCACCCCCGAACCCATGGTGGCGTTGCCCTGCGGGTCCAGGTCGATCATCAGCACGCGCTGGCCGACCTTGGCCAGGCCGGCGGCCAGGTTGACGGTGGTGGTGGTCTTGCCGACGCCGCCCTTCTGGTTGGCGACACAAAAAATGCGGGCCATCGGTCGGCTACTTCGACAGGGCCAGGCGGATGCCGAAGCCGACCAGGAACAGGCCGGCGAGCTTTTCCAGGGTGCGCCCGATCACCGGCTGGGCGCGCAGCCGCGCGGCCAGGAAGTGGGTCAGCAGCACGGCGACCAGGCCATAGACGAAGGTCAGCACCGCGATGGTGGCCGCCATCACGCCGAAGGTCAGCAGGCCCTGGTGGCGCTGCGGGTCGACGAACAGCGGGAAGAACGCCATGTAGAACACGATCGCCTTCGGGTTGAGCAGCGTGATCACCGCCGCCTGGCGGAAGTAGTGGCCGGCATGGATGGTCAGCACCGGCGCGCCGCCGGGCTTGGCCAGCAGCATCCGCAGCCCCAGCCACGCCAGGTAGCCGGCGCCCAGCCACTGCACCGCATGGAAGGCCGCCGGGTAGGCCAGCAGCAGCGCCGCCACCCCGGCCACCGCCGCCCACATCAGCACCTGGTCGCCGGCGATGATGCCGAAGGTCGCCGCCAAGCCGCCGCGCAGGCCGCCCTTGCCGGTGGAGGTGATCAGCGCCAGGTTGCCGGGACCGGGGATGGCCAGGAAGATGATGATGGCGGCGACGAAGGCGCCGTAGTCCGCGACCCCGAACATTGAATCCCCCGGTGTTCTCGTGTGGAGCGGCGAGTGTAAGTCAGCCGCCCGGCGGCACCGGCCGCAACCAGACGATGCAGCGTTCCGCAGCCAGGCCCGGAACCGTGAGATGTTCCACGTGAAACACGACCACGTCCGGCGGCAAGGCGGCGATCTCCTCCTGCGGGTACTTGCCCTTCATGGCCAGCCAAGCGCCCTGCTCCGCCAGCGCCTGGCGCGAGCCGGCGGTGAAATCGGCCAAGGAAGCGAAGGCGCGCGCGCTCACCAGGTCGTAGCGGTCGGCCACCGTTTCGACCCGGGCATGGACGCCGCGCAGGTTGGGCAGCTTGAGCGCCGCGGCCGCCTGCTGGACGAAGGCCGCCTTCTTGCCCACCGCGTCAACGCAGTCGACCCGCCAGCCGGGGCAGCAGATGGCGATCACCACGCCCGGCAGGCCGGCGCCGGCGCCGACGTCCAGCAGGCGGCCTGCCTCGCCGGCTTGGCGCCGCAGTGGGCCGACCACCGCCAGGCTGTCCAGCAGGTGGTGGGTCAGCATCTCGCGCGGGTCGCGCACGGCGGTCAGGTTGTAGACCTTGTTCCATTTGGCCAGCAGGTCCAGGTAGCCGAGCAGCGCATCCTGCTGCTCGGGCCGCAGGGACAAGTCCAGCCCGGCCAGTCCGGCCTCCAGTTCGGCGCGCAAGCTCATGCGGCCTGCTTGGGCTGGTTGGCGGCCTCGGTGAAGCCCTGGAACCGGTTCTTCTTCAGGTGGATCAGCAGCAGCGAGATCGCCGCCGGCGTCACCCCCGAGATGCGCGAGGCCATGCCCAGCGTTTCCGGCCGGTGCTGGCTCAGCTTTTGCCGCACCTCGATCGACAGCGCCATCACCTGCATGTAGTCCAGCTCGGGCGGCAGCCGCAGGTTCTCGTAGTGGGCTGCGCGCTCGACCTCGTCCTTCTGGCGCTCGATGTAGCCGGCGTACTTGGCGTCGATCTCCAGTTGCTCGACCACCGGTCCGTACAGCTCGCCCAGTGTTTCACGTGAAACAGCCGGGCTGGCGTGGCGGCCGCCGTCAAGGGACATCAGCGCCTCGTAGCCGACCCCGGGCCGGCGCAGCAGGTCGGCCAGGTGGTGCTCGTGCTCGATCGCCTTGCCCAGCACCCGCTCCGATTCGGCCGCCGGCAGGTTGCGCGGGTTGACCCAGACCGTGCGCAGCCGCTGTGTTTCACGTGAAACCGCATCGCGCTTGCGGTTGAAGGCATCCCAGCGGTCGTCCGGGATCAGGCCCAGCTGCCGCCCGGCCTCGGTCAGCCGCATGTCGGCGTTGTCTTCGCGCAGCTGCAGCCGGAACTCGGCCCGGCTGGTGAACATGCGGTACGGCTCGGTCACCCCCTTGGTGATCAGGTCGTCCACCAGCACGCCCAGGTAGGCCTCGTCGCGGCGCGGCACCCAGGGCTCGCGACCCTGGCACTGCAGGGCGGCATTGATGCCGGCGAACAGGCCCTGTGCCGCCGCCTCTTCGTAGCCGGTGGTGCCGTTGATCTGGCCGGCAAAGAACAGGCCGCCGATCTGGCGCGTCTCGAAGCTGCTGCGGAGCGAGCGCGGGTCGAAGTAGTCGTACTCGATGGCGTAGCCCGGCCGCAGGATGTGCGCCTGCTCCAGCCCGGGCAGGGTGCGCACCAGCGCGTATTGGATGTCGAACGGCAGGCTGGTCGAAATGCCGTTGGGGTAGAACTCGTTGGTCGTCAGCCCCTCCGGCTCCAGGAACACCTGGTGGCTGTCCTTGCCGGCGAAGCGGTTGATCTTGTCCTCCACACTCGGGCAGTAGCGCGGCCCCACCCCTTCGATCTTGCCGGTGAACATCGGGCTGCGGTCGAAGCCGGAGCGGATGATCGCGTGGGTGCGCTCGTTGGTGTGGGTGATCCAGCACGGCACCTGGCGCGGATGCATTCCGGCCCGCCCCATGAAGCTGAACACCGGCAGCGGATCCAGGTCGCCCGGTTGCGCCTCGCAGCGCGAGAAATCGATGGTCCGGCCGTCGATGCGCGGCGGCGTGCCGGTCTTCAGCCGCCCCTGCGGCAGCTTCAGCTCCTTCAGCCGGGCCGACAGCGAGACCGCCGGCGGATCACCCGCACGGCCGGCCGCATAGTTGTTCAGCCCGACGTGGATCTTGCCGTCCAGGAAGGTGCCGGCCGTCAGCACCACGGTGCGCGAACGGAAGCGGATCCCGACCTGCGTGACGGCGCCGACCACCCGGTCGCCCTCCACCATCAGGTCGTCCACCGCCTGCTGGAACAGCGTCAGGTTGGCCTGGTTCTCCAGCCGCCGGCGGATCGCCGCCTTGTAGAGGATGCGGTCGGCCTGGGCCCGGGTGGCGCGCACGGCCGGCCCCTTGGAGCTGTTGAGGATGCGGAACTGGATTCCCGCCTCGTCGGTGGCGATCGCCATTGCCCCGCCCAGTGCATCGACTTCCTTGACCAGGTGGCCCTTGCCGATGCCGCCGATCGACGGGTTGCAGCTCATCTGGCCCAGGGTCTCGATGTTGTGGGTCAGCAGCAGGGTCCGGCAGCCCATGCGGGCCGCGGCCAGCGCCGCCTCGGTGCCGGCGTGGCCACCGCCGACGACGATGACGTCGAATTCTTCCGGGTAAAGCATGTCTAGGCCTCGATCAGTTCGGTGGTCAGGCCGGCGGCTTCGGCCGCCAGCGCCTGCCGGCGGTCGGCGGTGACGAACAGGTCGACCCCCGCCACCTGCGCCGACGCGACGTGCAGGGCATCCAGGGCGCGCAGCCGGCTGCGCTCCATCACGGCGATGGCATGCGCCTCCACCCGGCGGTCCAGCTCGATCCGGGTGAAGGCGCCGAAGTGCTGCTGCACGACCGCCATGATGCGCAGGTAGTCGTCGGCCGCCACCAGGCCATCGTGGCGCTGGCGGTGGAGGGCCGAGGCAACTTCGACCTTGCAGTGCGCCGCCACCACCAGCTCGCGCGCGGAGCCGACCAGCGCACGCACCTGGTCGCTGCCGCGCTCGCGGCTGTACAGCTTGTAGAGCGCCGAGGTGTCCATCAGCAGGCGGTTCACCAGCCACCCTCGCGTTCTTCGACGATGAGCTGGGCGCCGGTCTTGCCGTCGGGCCGGGTGATCCGCAACGGCTCGAACGGCTGCTTCCAGCTCGGCGGCGGCTCGTCGGCGGGGCGCTCCGGCTGCACCGGCACCAGGTCGGCCACCGGCTTGCCGTGCCGCATGATGCGCACGGTCTCGCCCCGCTCGACGCGGTCCAGCATGGCGGAGGCGTTGGCTCGGAATTCGCTCAGCGGGAGCACGTGCATGTACAACTCCAATGGTTTTGTACATTTTACCGGCTGCTGGAAGCCCGTGATGCAATCGGGTCATGAAGCTCCTCGTGTTCGCCGGCAGCACCCGACAGCAGTCGCACAACCGCCGTCTCGCCGGCGTGGTGGCCCGCATGGCCCGGCAGCAAGGCGTCGAGGTGACGCACCTCGAACTGGCGGACTTCGATGTGCCCATGTACAACGCCGACCTCGAGGCACGCGGCACTCCGGCCGATGTGCTGCGGCTCAAGCAGATCGCCTTCGAGCATCCGGCCTGGATCATCTGCGCGCCGGAGTACAACGCCAGCTACCCCGCCCTGCTGAAGAACACGCTCGACTGGATCTCCAGCCCGGTGAAGGCCGACCCCGTCTGGCGCGACGACTTGCGCGCCACCCGCGGCAAGGTCGTGGGCATGCTCAGCGCCTCGCCCGGCGCCTTGGGCGGCCTGCGCTCGCAAAGCCACCTCGCGCCCTTGCTGCTGACCCTGCGTTGCTGGCTCGCCCCGGAACACTTCGCGCTGGGCCACGCCGCCAGCGCTTTCGATGCCGCCGGCGAGCTGGTCGACGAAGCGGCGCGCCGACGGGTGCAGGCGGTGCTCGATCAAGTGCTCTGGGCGGCGTCACGACTGCAGGCGTGACGGTCGTGCCCTGCTGACGGCACTGAGCCGACGGCCACGCCCCCGTCGATCAGCTCACTTCCTCCGGATTCCCGCGCTCTTTAGGCACGCGCCGACGCGCGCCGCCGCAACCTTCGACGCCCAGGACCGCCTGGGGCGCAGGGACCGCGCCGCCCGAAAAAGCGCGTGGACAAACCTGTTGAGCGTTTCGGCACAACCCATGGGTTGTCCACAAGCCGAGCCATGCGGCCAGACTTGTCCCTTTTGGCGCGACAGCGCGAAAGCGCCCTTCCCCACATCCTTCAAGCGACCGCAAGTCCCTGTCAGGGCTCGGAAAGATGAGGTTGTCCACACGGGTCGCGGACCCCTACTACTACTACTAATTAAAGAAATAAGATAAATAAGAACAGCCAAGGCCCCGCCCCCGGCCCATGGCGCACGTGATCCCGCGCCGGGCGCCTCCGCGCCGATTCCCGGCGTGCTGCGGCAAATCGGGCTGTCGCCAAGAACCTGCCCGCGCGGCCACCGGCTGGAACCCACCTGGCAACGCCGGCCCACAATGAGGCGTTTCGTGTACGGATCCCGCCAGTCAGATGCCAATGGCCTGCCGCCCGGGCTGCGCTGCGTGCTGCATCGCGCCCTCGATCACCAGTTCGATTCCAGGAATGCCCGGAGGCAAGCCAGCCGGCGTGCGCTGCGTGCAGCTCGACGAGCTCGACCGCTGCAAGCTGTTCGGCCGTCCGGAGCGCCCCGCGGTGTGCGGCGGGCTGCAGCCGCAACCCGAGATGTGCGGCGACTCGCGCGGGCACGCACTGCACTACCTGCGCCGGCTGGAAGAGCTGACCGCCTGAGCACGCAGGCCGCGCTGACCGGCACGGCCCCGCCGCGTGAGGGAACAATGGCGTTTCCGCCCCCGCCGCCCAGGAGCCCGTCATGAACATCGCCTCGCTGAAGGAAGTGGTCAGCGCCCCCGAATGGGAGCTGCGCGTGCAACTCGCCGCCTGCTACCGGCTGGTCGCCCTGTACGGCTGGAGCGACCTGGTGTTCACCCACATCAGCGCGCGCGTGCCCGGCCCCGAGCATCACTTCCTGATCAACCCCTACGGACTGATGTTCGAGGAGATCACCGCCTCCTCGCTGGTGAAGGTCGATCCCGGCTGCAACAAGGTGATCGACTCGCCGTTCCCGGTCAACCCGGCCGGCTTCACCATCCACAGCTGCATCCACGACGCGCGCCGCGACGTCGGCTGCGTGCTCCACACCCACAGCCGCGCGGGGGTGGCGGTCAGCGCGCAGAAATGCGGCGTGCTACCGATCAGCCAGCAGAGCACGTTCGTGCTGGCCTCGCTGGCCTACCACGACTACGAGGGCGTGGCGCTGCGCGACGACGAGAAGCCGCGCCTGGTGGCCGACCTGGGCGACCGGAACTTCCTGATGCTGCGCAACCACGGCCTGCTGACCGTCGGCGCGACGGTGCCCGATGCCTTCCTGGCGATGTACCTGTTCGAGAACACCTGCCGCATCCAGATCGATGCGCAGGCGGGCGGCGAGCTGGTGCAGGTCAACCCGGCCATCCTGCAAGGCATGGCGCAGGTGATGAAGACCGTCACCGCCGGCCAGGGCGCGCAGATCGCCTGGCCGGCGCTGCTGCGCAGGCTCGATCGCAGCGATCCTTCCTACCGGACCTGAGCCGGCCGGCCGGGCGGGCGTTCAGCGGCCGAACAAGCCGCGCAGGCCCTTTTCCACCTTCTCGCCCAGGTGCGAGGCCGCGCCCGAACCGGGCAGCGACACCCCCACCGGCGTGACCGAGGGCTGGTCCAGCGTGCCGGCCACCTGCAGCGGCACCCCGGCCACCGATCCCAGCGGCCCGGCCGTGAGCTTGGCCTCCACCCGGCCGCTCAGCGAGCGGTCGGCCGCCAGCGTGACATGGCCGGTGGCCGACAGCAGGCCCGAGCTGGCCACCAGGTTGGTCAGGTGCACGACCCGGCCCTGGGTGGCGACGTTGCCGGTCAGCGTGTCCAGGGCGGTCTGGCCACCGCGGCTGGCGCCCAGGGTGCGCACCGCCTGGGCCAGGTCCACCCCTTGCAGCACCGCGTTGCGCACGGTGAAGCGGGTCTGGCTGCGCAGCGCGTCGGCCAGTGCCGCCGGATCGCGGAACTCGGCCTGCAGGCTGGTGCGCGCGTCCAGCTTGCCAGCCAGCGCGCGGCTGGGTGCGGTCAGCGCCGACACTTCCACGCGCTCGGTGGCGAGATCGCCGGTCAGGCGCCAGGCCCCGCCCTTCTGCGACTGCAGCCGCAGCGGGCCGCTGACGGTGCCGCCGCCGATGTCGGCGCGCAGCTGCCAGGCGTCGGCTTCGCGTTGCAGGCGCGCCTTGGCGCCGGCGAAGCGGCCCGCCACCACGTCGACCCGCAGCGACTGCGGCAGCGGCTCGTTCTCGAAGGCCACCTCGGCGTCGACCGTCAGCCGCTGCGACTTGGCATCGACCCAGGTGACGTGATCGAGCACGATGCGCCGCGGCAGCAGGGTGGCGGAAGCGCCCGGCTCCTGCGGCTTGGCCGGCGCACCCGCGGCGGCCTCCTGTTTTTGCACGGCGGTGGCCAGGGCCACCAGTCCCTGCTGCGGCAGCACGGCATTGCGCACCACCAGGGCATCCAGCTCGGGCCGGCCCGCCAGCAGCGAGGACCAGACCGGGCGCGCCTCGACCCGCTCCAGCGTCAGTGGCGGCCGGGTCTGCACCCGTACGTCGTCCACCGCCACCGACGGCGCCGGCCAGACCGACAGCCGGATCGCGCCGAGCTGCACCGGCAGCCCCAGCGCCTGCGAGGCCTGCTGCTGCGCGCGCTGGCGGAAGTCGTCGCTGGCGGCCCAGCGCCACAGGCCGAACAGCGCCGCTGCCAGCAGCAGCACCAGGCCGAGCGCGAGGCCCAGCAGCCACTTGATCGATGTACGCATCGCCGGATTCTCTCAAGGCCGGCCCCAGCAGGGAATCGGCTGCCCGGCTAGCATCGCGTTTTTCCGCTTTCCCAACTGCGTTTTTCCAACATGAAGCTTTACTACTCACCCGGCGCCTGTTCGCTGTCGCCCCACATCGTGCTGCGCGAAGCCGGCCTGGCCTTCGAGCTGGTGCTGGCCAGCACCAAGACGCACCAGCTGCAGGACGGCACCGACTACTACGGCATCAACCCGCTCGGCTACGTGCCGCTGCTGGAGCTGGACGACGGCACGCGCCTGCGCGAAGGCCCGGCCATCGTGCAGTACGTCGCCGACCAGGTGCCGACCAAGAACCTGGCGCCGGCCAACGGCACCCTGCCGCGCTACCGCCTGCAGGAGTGGCTGACCTTCATCGGCACCGAGGTGCACAAGTCGTTCTCGCCGCTGTTCAACCCGGCGATGCCGGAAGAAGGCAAGCAGATCTACCGCGACCGCATCGCCGCCCGCCTGCGGTGGGTCGACGGCCAGCTGGAAGGCAAGCAGTACCTGATGGGCGACGCGTTCAGCGTGGCCGACGCCTACCTGTTCGTGGTGACCAACTGGGCCAAGCCCATGAACCTGGACCTGTCGGCCTACAAGCACCTGCTGGCCTGGCGCGATCGCATGGCGGCGCGCCCCGCGGTGCAGGAGGCGATGAAGGCCGAAGGCCTGGTCAAGTAAGCGCCGGCCGGGGCAGCGGCTGCTGGCGCCAGGCCAGCAGCGCCCCCAGCCACAGCGCGCCGGCCGAGTACAGCAGGCCGCGCGCCAGGCCGCCCGGCCCATCGGCGATCCAGCCGACCACCGTCGGCCCGACGATCTGGCCGGCCGCGAACACGATGGTGAAGGCGCTGATGCCGCTGGCCCAGTGCGGCGCCGCCAGGTTGTGCCGCACCAGCGCGGTGGTCGAGGCCACCACCGACAGGAACACCCCGCCGAACAGCAGCCCGGAGGCCAGCACCAGCGGCCAGGCCGAGGTCAGCGCCGGGATCAGCGTGGCCACCCCCAGCAGGCCATTGAGCAGGGCCAGCGCCTGGCCGCCGCGGTAGCGATCCAGCAGGCCGGCCCACAGGCGCGACGACGCCATCACGGCCACGCCCAGCAGCGCATAGAACAGCGTCAGGCGGCCCGGTCCGGCGCCCTGCTCGCGCAGCAGCGCGATCACGAACGTCATGTAGCCGATGTAGCCGACGCCGAACAGGCTGTAGCCGGCCAACCCTGGTCCGAAGTCGCGCCAGTGAAACGCACGCGTGTCCGGCGCCCGGAACGAGGACGGGTTCGCCGCCGCGCCGGCCAGCACGCGCGCGGGCCAGGCCAGCACCGCGGTGCAGGCCACGCAGGCCAGCGCCAGCGCCCACCAGGCCCAGGCCCAGGCGTGCGCCAGCTGCGCCGCAGCCTGCAGCACCAGCGGCACCAGCAAGGCCGACAGCGCGATGCCGACGCCGGTGCCGCCGTAGTAGATCCCGAGCAGCAACCCGCCGCGCTGCGGCTGCAGGCCGGCCAGCCGCGCTGCCAGCACGCCGCCGGCGATGAATACGAAGGCGCTGGCCACACCGGCGAGCAGGCGCTGCAGCAGCAGCGGCGCGGCTTCGCTGAAAAAACCGGACAGGGCCATGAACAGGCTGGCCAGCGCGGCGCCGGCCAGCAGCAGGCGCGAGGCCCCGGCACGCCCCAGCAACCAGGGCGTGGCCAGCGCGCCCAGCAGGTAGCCCAGGGCGTTGGCGGTGTTCATGCCGCCGGCCAGCGCATACGACCAGTGCAGGTCCTCGCGCATCGGCGGCAGCAGCAGCGCGTAGGCGAAGCGCGTGATCCCCAGCGACACGGCGGCGCCGAGCGACAGCGCCAGCGCGAGGGGAAGGTGGGAGAGCGGCGCCATCGGCTGGGAGGTCGAGGCGCATTGTCGGCGATGGCACGGATCGCATCGGCTTGCAAGCCGCAAGGGCTTGGCGAGTTGGGCTACGCTGACCCACTCCCCGCGAACGACAAAACAAAGGTCCGATGCCCAGTCTCTTCGATCCCGTGCGCGCCGGCGACCTGGCGCTTCCCAACCGCATCGTCATGGCTCCGCTCACGCGCAACCGTGCACCCGGCGCGGTGCCCACCGCGCTGATGGCCGAGTACTACGCGCAGCGCGCCAGCGCCGGCCTGCTGGTGTCCGAAGGCACCGCGATCAGCCACCAGGGCCAGGGCTATGCCGACGTGCCCGGCCTGTACTCGCCCGCGCAACTGCAAGGCTGGAAGCAGGTGACCGATGCCGTGCATGCGCGCGGCGGCCGCATCGTCACCCAGCTTTGGCACGTGGGCCGCGTGTCGCACGTGGAGCTGCAGCCCGGCGGGCAGGCGCCGGTGGCGCCGTCGGCCATCGCCGCGAAGACCAAGACCTTCCTGATCCGCGACGGCGCCGGCGGCTTCGCCGACACGTCCACCCCGCGCGCGCTCGAGGCGCAGGAACTGCCCGGCATCGTGGCCGACTTCGGCCGCGCCGCACGCAGCGCGGTGCGCGAGGCCGGCTTCGACGGCGTCGAGGTGCATGCGGCCAACGGCTACCTGCTCGACCAGTTCATGAAGCTGGGCGCCAACCAGCGCACCGACGCCTACGGCGGCTCGATCGAGAACCGCGCGCGGCTGCTGCTGGAGGTGATGCGGGCCGTGGCCGAAGGCGCCGGCCCCGGTCGCACCGGCATCCGCCTGTCGCCGATCACGCCGGCCAACGACATCCACGATCCCGACCCGCAGCCGCTGTTCGAGTACGTGGTGCGGCAACTCGCGCCGCTGGGGCTGGCCTACGTGCACGTGATCGAAGGCGCCACCGGCGGCGCGCGCGAGCTGCCGGATCGCCCGTTCGACTTCGACGCGCTGCGCCGCGCCTACCGCGAGGCCGGCGGCCAGGGCGCCTGGATGGTCAACAACGGCTACGAGGGCGCGTCGGCCCAGCAGGCGATCGAGGGCGGGGCCGACCTGGTGGCGTTCGGCCGCAGCTACATCGCCAACCCCGACCTGGTCGAGCGCCTGCGCACCGAGGCCCCGCTCAACAAGCCCGACCGCGCCACCTTCTATGGCGGCGGCGCCGCCGGTTACACCGACTACCCGTCGCTGCAGGCCGGCTGAGCTCGCAAAATCCGGATCAACCCCCAACTGACGCAGATGAGCACCGCCGTACAGCAGCCGCGCAAGGTCGAAAGAGTGGTCGCCGGGCAGGCGACCCAGGACGGGGCGGGCGTCAAGCTCACCCGCCTGCTGACCCAGGACCTGCAGCGCCGGCTCGACCCCTTCCTGATGCTGGACAACTTCGCCAGCGACGACCCGAACGACTACGGGGCGGGCTTTCCCGACCACCCGCACCGCGGCTTCGAGACCGTGACCTACATGATCAGCGGGCGCATGCGGCACCGCGACAGCCAGGGCCATGAAGGCCTGCTGCAGAACGGCGGGGTGCAGTGGATGACCGCCGGCCGTGGGCTGGTGCACAGCGAGATGCCGGAGCAGGAACAGGGCTTGATGGAAGGCTTCCAGCTCTGGCTGAACCTGCCGGCGCGTGACAAGCTGCGCGAGCCCTGGTACCGCGACATCCAGTCGGACCAGATCCCCGAGGTTCGCACGCCCGCCGGCGTGACCGTGCGCGTGATCGCCGGCGAAAGCCAGGGCGTGCGCGGCAGCGTGCAGCGCGAGGTGACCGAGCCGCTGTACCTGGACCTGCACTTCGACGCCGACCCGGCCCAGCGCTTCGAGCAGCCGCTGCCCGCGGGCCACAACGCCTTCATCTGCGTCTATCGCGGCAGCGTGCAGGTGGGCGAAGGCGCGGCGGCCAGCGTGGTGTCGCGCGGCCAACTCGCCATCCTGGCCGACGGCGGCGATGGCGTGCTGCTGCGTCCCGCGCCCGGCAGCGCCGAAGCGCCCCGCGCCCTGCTGATCGCCGGCCAGCCGCTGCGCGAGCCGATCGCGCAGTACGGACCGTTCGTGATGAACACGCGCGAGCAGCTGCTGGAAGCGGTCGAAGACTTCAACCGCGGGCGCTTCGGCTAGGCCGCCGCGGCGCTATTGCGCCGGCGGCGCGGCCGGCTCGGCGGCATCGCCCGAACCGGCTTCGCGCACGTCGCCCCAGGTCCGCGCGCGCTCCAGCACGCGCGTGACGTTGTGGCCGATGGCCGAGGAGATACCGGTGCGTCGCTCGGCGCCCTGGAAGGCCTCGCGCTGGGCGCGCACGCGCGAGTCGTGCAGCACCACGGCGCCGGCGCTTTCGCGGTCTTCGGCCGGCAGCGGCTGCACGTCGCTCAGCACCTGGCCGGGTACCGGCTGCGGCGGCGCGTTGTCGATCTCGGCCGGCTGCACCGATTGGCCCTGCGCGCCGGCTGCCAGCCCGGCCAGCACGGCGAGGCCAGCCACCTTCCAGGCCAGCAGCTGCTCGGGTTGTGCCTTGTTCGGGTCCATGCAGCCATCCTGGCCGCGCCGGCGGCGCGCGTCTGTGGCCGGGCGCGACCAGTTGCCGTAGGACGCCCCGCACGCCCGCAAGGATGCGACAAACCTTTACAACGGCGCTACCTTGGGCGCACGGGCTGCTTACATCGCGGCGCGAGACTGGCTTCCAACCTGAGGCATGAATCCCGCCCAGGCTCACCGGAAAGGAAGGAAAGTGCCATGAAACTGAATGTCCGCAAGCACCTGCTGGCCGTCGCGCTGGTGGCCGGCGTGGCCGGTGGCGCGGTGGTCGCGCAAACCCAGCCGCCGCAAGCCAACGGCCCGGGCACCGAAAGCCGCCAGAGCCGCCACCACGACCCGGCCAAGATGGCCGAGCGCGTCAACCAGCGCCTGGCCAACCTGAAGCAGAAGCTGCAGGTCACGCCGGCCCAGGAAGCCGCCTGGACCAGCTTCGCCAACGCCATGCAGCCGCCGGCGCAGCGCCCGCGCGCCGACCGCGAAGCCCTCGCGCGCATGACGACGCCGGATCGCATCGACCACATGCGGGCGCTGCGCGACCAGCGCAACGCGGAGATGGACCGGCGTGCCGACGCCACCAAGGCCTTCTATGCCCAGCTCAGCGCCGAGCAGAAGAAGACCTTCGACGACGAGAGCGCGCGCATGTTCCAGCGCGGTGGCCGCCACATGGGCCGGCATCACGGCTGATTCCCGAAGCGCGCTGCGGATCGCCCCCATGAAAAAGCCTGCCGGCTCGCGCCGCGCAGGCTTTTTCTCTTCATCAGACCGACGCTCAGTTGAGCAGCGGATCGTCCGGGTTCCCGTTCGGCCGGCCGCCGACCATGGTGCTCATCTCGCCGGCGCGCTGCGGCACCCGCTCCACCGTCTGCTGCGGTGGCACCACCAGGCGGCTGTCATGGACCACCGGGTTGTGGGTCGACATGTTCGGCACGCCGTTCGTCATCGTGCTGACCTCGCCCGCCCGGGTCGGGATGTTGCTGGTCTCGGTCGCGCCGGACCAGGGCACCACGCGTGCGTCGGCGGGCGCGCCCATGACCGCGGTGTCCGGTGAAGCGGCGCTGTACACCGGCTCACCGGTGGCGCTGGTCACTGGGGCGGCGTGCCGCGGCGCGTTGCTGGTGGCCATGTTGGGCACGCCGTGCGTCACGGTGCTGGCCTCGCCGGCCGCCACCGGCACGTCGCTGGTGGCCGTGGCGGTTTGCGCGTACGCGCCACCGGCCAGCAGGCCGGCCAGCAACAGCGCAGCGGTTGTCTTGGCTGGGGTCATGATGGATCCTTTCGAATGATCAAATGGAAGCGCCCCATGCGAGGGGCGTGAATCCACTTTAGGACGGGCGCCCCTGCGGTCACTGCCGGACGTCCGCGGCGGCGCCTGTAGGACGGCGGGTTCCACCGGCGCGCGGGCGAACCTCGGCCCTGTGCAGGCCTTGGTCAGAAGCGCGCCGAGTAGCGCAGCATCAGCAGATCGAGTCCCGGGTTGGGCTGCTTCAGCCCGGCGTTGGAGGTGTGCTGCCAGCGCAGGCTCAACTCGTGCTGGCCCCGGGCGCCGAAGTTGCGGCCCACCGCCAGGTTGTCGCTGAAGTTCCAGCGCGAGCCCATGGTGCGCGCCGGCGTGGTGAACAGGCTGTCGGTCACCGACAGGCCGATGCCGCCTTCCACGAACCAGGGCGAACGCCCCTCGTCCGGCCGGTAGCGCAGCAGCGGCACCAGTCCGGCTTGCGTGTAGCCCTCGTGCGCGCCGGCCGCGCCGCGGGCACGCCACTGGCTGACGAACAACTCGGTCTGGGCGCTGAACTCGCCGCCGGCGGCTTGCGCACGCCAGTCCCAGGGCCACAGCAGGCCGATCCCGGCCGCCTGCACACCGTTCTCGCCGACGCCGCCCTGCGCGAAGACCGCGCCCGGATGCAGCCCCTCGGTCGGCGCGGCGCCAGCGGCGGCCGCGAAGAGGCTCGCGAGCAGGGCGCCGCCGATCGATCGGGTGAGCGCGCGCAAGCCCCGCCTTCGCGCCGCCTGGTGAACGGCTGCGGCCCAGCGGGCGGCAAGTGCAACGGACACCGATCGGCGGGCAGCCGGAACCACCGGCAGTGCATGGCCAGCGGGTGCGCGGCGTGCGGGCGGGGTCGACATGGCGTGGCGCGACAAGCTCGGAGCGCCCATTGTGGGCCAGCCTTGCCCGGCGCAGGGGCGCGCCGGGCGCAGCAAGCCCCGTTCGCCGCACGACTGCGCAGCGTCGCACGCCCTTTCCCTGCAAGGGCCGCCGCCTTCCCTGCCTGCCGTCCTACACCCCACCGCAGAGCGGGTCGGTAGAAAGTGCGGAAAAAGGAACCGCAACGCGAAAACGGGCCCGCAACGACACGGTATGACAGAGACCACGGCCACTGCCGCGCCGCTGACGGTGATGACGGTCAACATCCACAAGGGTTTCACCTTCTTCAACCGCAAGTTCATCCTGCCGGAACTGCGCGACGCCGTCCGCAAGGTCGGCGCCGACGTGGTGTTCCTGCAGGAGGTGCTGGGTGCGCACAGCGGGCACGGCAGCCGCTTCGAGGACTGGCCCGATGCGCCCCACTATGAATTCCTGGCCGACACGATCTGGCCGCAGTACGCCTACGGGCGCAACGTCGCCTATCCCAAGGGCGAGCACGGCAATGCGCTGATGTCCAAGTTTCCAATCGTTTCCTACCAGAACCACGACGTGTCGCTGCCGGGGCCGGAGCGGCGCGGCCTGCTGCACTGCGTGTTGCGCATTCCCGGGCAGGCGGTCGAGGTGCACGCCGTGTGCGTGCACCTGGGGCTGGCCGAGACGCACCGCGTGCAGCAGCTCGACCTGCTGTGCGAGATGGTGCGCAGCGAGGTGCCCGACAACGCGCCGCTGATCGTGGCCGGCGACTTCAACGACTGGCGCCGCCGCGCCAACGCCATCCTGGAGCGCGAGATCGGCCTGCGCGAGGTGTTCGTCACCGCCTATGGCGAGCCGGCCCGCACCTTCCCGGCGCGCTTTCCGCTGCTGTGCCTGGACCGCATCTACGTGCGCAACGCCTCGGTGCACCTGCCGGTGGTGCTGCCGCGCCGGCCCTGGTCGCACCTGTCGGACCATGCGCCGCTGGCCGCCGAGATCCACCTGTGAGCACCGGCCATGCAGCGCTGGCACGACGGCAACCATTTCACCCTGCTCGAAAACGGCGAGCAGTTCTTCCCGCGCGTGTTCGCCTGCATCGCCAACGCGCGCACCGAGGTCGTGCTGGAGACCTTCATCCTGTTCGAGGACAAGGTCGGGCTGCAACTGCACGAGGCGCTGGTCGCCGCCGCCCGGCGCGGCGTGCAGGTCGACGCCACCATCGACGGCTGGGGCTCGCCCGACCTGTCCGAGCGCTTCATCGCGAGCTTGTGCGAAGCCGGCGTGCGGCTGCACGTGTTCGACCCCGGGCCGCGCCCGTTCGGGCTGCGCCCCAACCTGCTGCGCCGGCTGCACCGCAAGATCGTGGTGGTCGACGGCGAGGTCGCCTTCATCGGCGGGATCAACTACTCGGCCGACCACCTGGGTGATTTCGGCCCGCAGGCCAAGCAGGACTATTCGGTCGAGGTGCGCGGCCCGCTGGTCGGCGAGATCCACCGCTTCGCCCACGCGGCGCTGGCCGCCGGCTCGCGCCACACCCCGCACCGCCGCTGGTGGCGCTGGCGCCGGCAGGCGCGCTTTGCGCCCGGACAACTGGCGCATGCGGGCAGCGCCCGCGCCATGCTGGTGACGCGCGACAACGGCCGGCACACCACCGACATCGAGCGCCAGTACCGCATCGCCATCCGCGCCGCGCGCGAGCGGGTGGTGATCGCCAATGCCTACTTCTTCCCCGGCTACCGGCTGATCCGCGACCTGCGCCGGGCGGCCCGGCGCGGCGTGGACGTGCGCCTCATCCTGCAAGGCACGCCGGACATGGCCATCGTCAAGGTCGGCGCCAGCGCGCTCTACAACCACCTGCTCAAGGCCGGGGTGCGCATCTTCGAATACTGCGAGCGGCCGCTGCACGGCAAGGTGGCGCTGGTCGATGACGAGTGGGTCACCGTCGGCTCCAGCAACCTCGATCCGCTGAGCCTGCAGCTCAACCTGGAAGCCAACGTCGTGATCCGCGACCGCGACTTCAACGCGCTGTTGTACGAGCGGCTCGACGCCCTGGTGCGCGACAGTTGCCGCCAGGTGCAGCCCGAGTCGGTGCAGGCGGCCGGCGGCCTGCGCCAGCTGCTGCGCAGTTTCATTGCCTTCCACCTGGTGCGCATCTACCCGACGGTCAGCGCCTGGCTGCCGCGGCACCGGCCGCGGCTGATGCCGGCCATGGCCCGGCCGCTGGCGCCGGCCGGCGCTCCGCCGATCGGACAGGAGCGGCGATGAACCCGCGGCCGGCCCGCCCGGGCGATGTCGCATCGGCGCACGGCCACGCGCCCGGCCATGGCGCGCACGGCACCCATGCCCCGCACGCGCACAGCCACGGCGCACACGGCCACGTGCATGGTCCGCAGGCCGGGCACGGCCCGCACCCCGGCCCGCCGCATCCGGCCCACGCGCGCACGCACCGCGCCAACGGGCCGCCCCACCGCGAGCGCGTCCGCATGACCCAGCGCGCCTGGTGGCCCTGGGCGCGGCGCACGGCATCGGTGCTGTTCTTCGCGCTGGTCGGCTGGCTGCTGTGGCGCTATGCCGGCAACATCGCCTGGGGCGAGGTGCTGCAGTCGCTGCGCGATTTGCCGCGCGCGGCGCTGCTGGCCGCCGTCGGGCTGGCCGCCGCCAGCCACCTGCTGTATGCCTGCTTCGACCTGATCGGGCGGCGCTACACGCGCCACACGCTCAAGACCGGCATCGTGATGGCGGTCACCTTCGTCAGCTACACCTTCAACCTGTGCATCGGCTCGCTGGTGGGCGGCGTCGGCTTCCGCTACCGCCTGTACTCGCGGCTGGGGCTGAAGACCGGGGTGATCACGCGCATCGTGTCGATGAGCATGCTGACCAACTGGCTGGGCTACAAGCTGCTGGCCGGCTTCCTGTTCGTGGTGCACCCGCTGGCGCTGCCACCCGAATGGCACTTGGGCAACTACGGCCTGCAGTGGGTCGGCTCCGCGCTGATGGCGATCTCGCTGGGCTATCTGCTGGCCTGCTGGAAGATGGGCGACCACGTCTGGCACTGGCGCGGCCACGAGCTGTACCTGCCGCCGTGGCGGATGGCGGTGCTGCAGATGGCCATCTCGTGCATCAACTGGAGCCTGATGGCCGGCGTGATCTGGGTGCTGCTGCTGCGCCAGCTGCCCTACACCGATGTACTCACCGTGCTGCTGGTGGGCGCCATTGCCGGCGTGGTGCTGCACGTGCCGGCCGGGCTGGGCGTGTTCGAGGCGGTGTTCCTTGCGCTGCTGGGCCACCGGATCGGCGCCGGGCCGCTGCTGGCCGCCCTGCTGGGCTATCGCGCGGTCTATTACATCGGGCCGCTGGCGATCGCTGCCGTGATGTACCTGGGGATGGAAGCGCGCGCCCGCCGGCTCAAGCGCAAGGCCCACGTCGGCCGGCCGGCGCTGCGCCGGGAGGAGTCCGCATGAGCATGCCGCGGCTGTCCGGCGAGACCGACCTGGCCGGCTTTCGGACCCAGGCGCGCGACCTGCTCGCCCACCAGGTGCCGCCGGAGGAGGTGCAGTGGGAAACCGTGCACGCGCTCAGCGACGACCTCGATGCGCAGCCCGTCGACGTCGAAGCCGGCGACCGCCCGCGCGACCTGCCGCGGGCCGCCGCCGCCATCGTGCCGGCCTCGTTCCTGCGGCTGTGCGAGGTGGTGGTGCTGCACCACGACCCGCAGCGCTTCGCCCTGCTGTACCGCCTGCTGTGGCGCCTGGTGCACGAGCCGGCGCTGCGCACCGATCCGCTCGATGCCGACATGCTGCAGGCCCAGCAGATGGCGCAATCGGTGCGGCGCGAGATGCACAAGATGAAGGCGCTGCTGCGCTTCCACCCGGTGTTCGACGAGGAGCACGCGGGCGAGCTGCTGCACCTGGCCTGGTTCGAACCCACCCACCACATCGTGGAGGCGCTGGCGCCCTGGTTCGCGCGGCGCCATGCGGCGCTGCGCTGGGCCATCCTGACCCCGCAGCGCTCGGTGCGCTGGGATCGCGAGCGGCTGCTGCTCGGCCCGGGGGCGCGCCGCCAGGACGATCCCGGCCCGCGCGGCAGCGACGAACGCTGGCTGGCGGCCTACCACCGCGTCTTCCGGCGCGGCAGGCTGGCGGGCGCCGTGGCGGGCGCCGGCGCCGGCGACGCCGGCATCGCATCGCTGGAGGAGCTCAAGGCCGCCACCATGCGCTGCCGCGAGTGCCCGATCGGCGAGCACGCCACCCAGTCGGTGATCGGCGAAGGACGGCTGCAGGCACCGCTGATGCTGGTGGGCGAGCAGCCCGGCAACCAGGAAGACCTGCAGGGCCACCCGTTCGTCGGCCCGGCCGGACGCCTGCTCGACAGCGCGCTGGACGCGATCGGCATCCCGCGCGAGATCGTGTTCGTCTCCAATGCCGTCAAGCATTTCAAGTTCGAGCTGCGCGGCAAGCGCCGCATCCACAAGAGCCCGAACCAGCGCGAAGTGTCGGCCTGCCTGCACTGGCTGGAAGACGAGATCGCGCTGGTGCGGCCGCGCGCGCTGGTGGCGCTGGGTGCCACCGCCGCGCGCGCCCTGCTCGGCCGCGCCGTCTCGGTGACGGCCGAGCGCGGCAAGTGGCTGCCGCGCTCCGACGGCCTGAAGGTGCTGGTGACGCTGCACCCGTCGGCCCTGCTGCGGCTGATGCCGCAGGACCGGGAAGAGGGGTTCAAGGCCTTCGTGGCCGATCTGCGCAAGGCGAAGGCGGCGCTGTGACGGCCCGGCTGCCCGCCTCTTCGCTCGATGGCCAGGAGTGGGCTATTCCCGCGAACGCTCCTCGCCGCTGCGTGGCGCGCGCTTGACCTTGTCGCGCGTGCGCTGCTGCTTGCGGATGCCGCTTTCGTCGCCGTCGCGGGGCGCCACATCGACGCTGCCGCGGTCGCGCCGCGGTTCGACCTCGTCCAGTTGCGCCGGCTGCGGCTGGTCCGGGCTGCGCGGCCGATCCAGCCCGCGGTCGCGCGGCACGGTCGGGCCCGTGTCGTGGCCGGGCCCTGGCCGCGGCAAGCGCAGGTCCTCGGTGCTCTGCACGCCCAGGCCGCCCTGCGGCGGTCCCGACATCGCGCCCAGGCCGCCCTGGGCGCCGGCCATCGCCGGGCGGCCTTCGAAACCGGCTGCCGAGCCGGCCTTCTGTCCGTGGGCGTCGGACAAGGTGAGCAAGGCCACGGCCAGCACAGCCGCGACGGCGGCCCAGTGCCATGGCGTGTGGTGCATCTTCATGGCGATCTCCTGGCGGGACACTGCCGCCAGTGTCCGCAACCGGCGCCACGACGACGAGGCGCCGGCAGCCACAGAATGCGTAGGACCCGGCTGTCTGCCGGGCCATAGGCCCAGCCCTACAAGGGCACGCGGCCCGCGCCGGCTGACGCGACCACGGCCGTGGCCGATAAACCCGGCCATGGCGACCTCCACCATCGTGCGCGTGCAGCGCGCCTTCGACTGCACGGCCGAGACGATCTACGACGCCTGGCTGGACCCGCGCATCGCGCGGCAGTTCTGGTTCGCCACCCCGCCCACCGGCGAGGTGGTCCGCTGCGACATCGAACCCGGCGTCAACGGTCGCTTCACCATCGTCGACCGGCGACCGCTGGAGTCCGATCCGACGCACACCGTCGACATCGAGCACAGCGGGCGCTTCCTGCAACTGGACCGGCCGCGCCGCATCGCCTTCAGCTTCGGGCTGCCGCAGTTCCAGGCGCACGAGACGGCGGTGATCGTCGACATCGAGCCGCAGGGCGACGGCTGCCTGCTCACGCTGCGCCACGACACCGGGCCCGCCGACGAGGAAACGCTCGACATGCTCGAGCGCGCCGAGGAGGGCTGGAGCACCGTCCTGGCCAACCTGGAGCGGGCGCTGAAGGGCTGACTCGGCGGACGGGGCGAGCCGGCCGCTTGGCGCTCCCCTTCTTCGTCATCCCCGCGAGAGCAGGGATCCCAGGTTTCCCGCCAGTTGCGCCGGCGCGCCCGAACCCTCAGCTCTTGCCCGACGGCCGCGGCGTGCGCTCGCCACTGGCCGGCGAGCCCTGGCGCACTTGCGGCTTGTTGCCGCTGCCGACCTGCATCTCCTGGTCGTGCCGGCTGTGCGGCGTGCGCCGGCCTTCGTTGCGCTGGGTGGGCGCCTGCTCGCCCATCTTGTTGTGGTCGTTGGCGGACTTGCCGCTGTGGGGCGCCTGCCGGTCCTGCTCGGACACCGACTGCACGCTGTGCCGGCGCGCCTGCTCCTCGACTGCCGCGGCGCTGCCGACCATGCCGGACTCGGGGTGCTTGTCGCGGCTTTGCTCCTTGCGAAGGAAGTCCTGCTTCTTGCTCATCGCTTGTCCTCCATCGGCGCGCGAGCGCGCGCGGGTGACCAGCATTCTGGAACTGCCGACCCGAAGCGGGTGTCGGACTGTGCCTAGAACGGCCGCACGCCGATCAACCAGGCATGGCCCCAGAACGCGAAGGCGCCGTAGGCCAGCAGGCCGACCGCCACGGTGGCGGCGGTACCGGCCGCCGTGCCGGGCGCGTAGTGAACGTTGTCGGTCCGATCGCGCCGGCGCGCCGCGCGGAAATTCAGCACCGCCCACAGCAGGAACGCGCCGAACAGCACCACGTCGGCCAGCGTGCCGTTGGCCAGCAGGTGGGCGAAGGCCCAGGTCTTGACGCCCAGCACCATCGGGTGGTGCAGCCGCGCCTTGATCGCGTTGCGCGGCACATAGGCAGCCACCAGCAGCACGAACGAGAACAGCATCAGCAGCGCCGCCACGTGGTTCATCGCGCGCGGCGGCATCCACAGCAGCACCGGCTGCTGGCGCGCCAGCCCGTAGCCCCACACGATCAACACGAAACCGACCAGCGAGACGACGGAGTAGAGGCCCTTGTACGGCATCTCGCCCATGCCGGCGATCCAGCGCCGGCGCGCGCCCTCGGCGAAGACGCGGGTCGAATGCACGCCCAGGAACAGTAGCAGTCCCAATACCAGCACGGCCATGAATCACCTCCTCGGTTCGAAGTTGCGGCGATTGTGCGTTACGCACCGTGGTTGGCGTATGTCCGCTTCCGGCCGCGTCAGCGCCGCTGCATCCAGATCGCCAACACCACCGATGCCAGCGCACCGATTGCGCCGGCCAGGTAGACCGAATCCACCCCGGCCTGCAGCGCCAGCAAGCCGCCCAGTGGCCCGGCCAGCCCCATCGACAGATCCTGGAACGCCACGTAGCCGCCCATGGCCGCGCCGCGGCTCTCCGGCGGCGCGCGGCGCACGGCCTCGACGCCGAAGCCCTGGAAGGCCAGCGCATAACCGGCGCCGGTAAGCGCTGCGCCGAGGCAGGCGAGCCACTCGATGGTCGCCCACCAGATCAGGAACTGGCCGGCCGCCTCCACCGCCACGCACACGGCCGCCACCCGGGCCCCACCGAGCAGGTCCGGCAGGTGGCCCACCAGCAAGCGCGCGACGATGAAGCCGCCGCCCAGCCAGGTGAACGCCAATGCGGCGCTGCCCCAACCGCGCTCCACCCACAGCAGCGCGACGAAGGCGTTGATTGCGGCATAGCCGAAGGACGACAGCGTCAGCGCCAGCCCGGGCAGCTTGACCAGGCCGACCACCTTGTAGAACGCCGGCCGTTCGACCGGCGCCGGCCGCTCGCCGTGGATGCCCGCCACGATCGCCAGCGTCAGCAGCGGAACCAGGATCGTCGCCCACGCGATGCCGGCATAACCAAAGCGCGCATACACCCAACCGCCCGCCGGCGCGCCGGCCGCGTACGCGCCGAACAGCGCCATGCCGATCCAGCCGATCACCTTGCCCGAATGGGCCGGCCCCAGCCGCGCGATGCCCCAGCTCAGGGCCGCGGTGATGATGAACGGCTCCGCGATGCCGGTGAGCACCCGCGCCGCCACCAGCAGCAGGTACGAGAGCGTCGGCCGATCAACGAAAGCGAGCGAAGCGAAGTACACCGCGCCGACGCCGCACACCCCGAGCAGCCCGGTCGGCACCGCCACCTTGGGGCCGCGGCCGTCGCTCACCTCCCCGGCCCACAAGCGGCCGACGAGGATGGAGGCTACGTACTGCGCGCCCATCACTACGCCGACGAAGAAGGTGCCTAAGCCGAGGTTGTCGTGGACGTGGCGTGGCAGCACCGGGAAAGCCATCCCCATCGCGAAGAAGCCGACGAAGACTGCCAGCATTAGCGGCAGGAGGGGGAGGAAGGCGGACCAGAGTGACGCTGGAGCGTGCTGGGCCGTGAGGTGGGTCGTGGTCACGGGGCGAATGGTGCCATCCATTACCACGTGGGTGGCGCGCCGAAGGCACACGCGCGTTCATGCCTCGCAATCAAGGGGCTGGCAATGCAATGCTTGCCAATAGGGAACTGACTACTTGGACGTTCACGCCGGGGAGCCGCCAACGCCGCGCACTTTATTGGGACATTGCGGAGCCGTGAAGCTCGAGCCACGGAGCCAGTGTGATGCAAGGACGTTTATGTCAATTGCGTAATCGGCCGCGAGGGCGGTCCGCGCGTGGAAGCTGCGCGATCGATGCTGCCGTCACCTGCAGCCCGAGCTCCACGTGACTCACGTCCGTTCGCGCCGGAACCACCCCTGCCGATCACCGCCGCCTTCGACAACTACGCCGCGTATCTGAAGTCGCCGGCATGCAGAGAGTGCCGCCCACGGGACCTCGTTGAGTTCCTGCGCGACATCCGAATACGGGCGCAGCGTGTCACTTAAAGCCTGCAAGACGCGGGCTTCAAACACCACGCCCACGGACAGCAATTCGTCCCCCCAGTCGCACCAATAGATGCGCGACCGCCAGACGATGAAGTGGCTGCGGCAGCCAGTGTTGCGCCACACGGATGGATAGAGGCTGAGAGCCTGTTCCTCCAGATATACGCGCCACGCCGGTCCACTGCGGCGATCCAAATTTATGGTGAGCACTTCGCCACAGCCATCGGGGCAGACCATGGTCAAGGATCGATCGACTCCGCGGTGAACCACCACGGCCTGGCCGGGCGCATCTAGGTGATCGTCGGCCTCGTGCCGGTGTTCCACCATTCCGCGGAAGTCCAGGGTCCGGGCGCGGCGCTTCATGTGGCCTCCTGATTTCGGCACTCCATCTGCTGAACCCCTTCGAGAAGCGGCGGTAGAGGATTCGTCGCTAGGCCGCGGCCGTGGAGGAAGTGCATCGCATCATGCTCCGTAACATTGGAGCCCATTTCGCACGGGGGCCGTGTTCAGCGTGCTCCTAGTGGTTAGCTCGGCTGGGGGGCGGCCTAGCCCGAGCACCTTGCCGTGTTCAACCATGGCCGGGCCCCATGCGAACGGGAAGCCCCCAGGCATCGCCGCGGGCGAGCGCCCCCTCACCCGAACAGACGATGCAGCCAGGGCGGGGCGCCAGCAACTGCGGCCGGATGGCGCTGCGGACGCCGTCGTAATGCAGCAGACGGGCATCTCCAGGGTACCCCGTCAGCGCGGATAGGAACATCGCCACCGCCGCAGATGTGACGACGCCGTTGAGCGGCATCACGGCGGGCTGCGGAATGGATGCATTCTCGAAGTACGGGTCGGCGCGCCGCTGGGCGGCACTCATCAACTCCCAGCGGACTTGCTGGCCGTCTAGGCCGTCGGCGCAGACGAGGCAGCCCAGCCCTGGCGAAAGCATCTGGACGCGACCGGTGACCGAAGCAATGCGGCCTTCCCGCACGTGAATGGCCACGCCCATGTCGATGGCTGGAATCAGGTACTGGTACGCGATCTGGTTGATGACCGCCCGGCTGGCCATGGAGTCGGTGCAACCGAAAATGAAGTCCGCCCCGAGGAGCCGCGCCGCAACCGTGACGTCCACCACGTCGCTGGCCACGACCTCGCATTGCATCTGGGGGTTGATCGCCAGAACCGCCCGTTGGGCGACGGCCACCTTCGGCAAGCCCACGTCGGCCGGGGTCGTACCCAGCAGTCGGTTCAGGTTGCTGGTGTCCACGGTGTCGTGGTCGATCAGCAGCAAGTGGCCGATGCCTAGATGGGCTAGTTCATGCGCGATGAAGGAGCCGGTGCCGCCGGCGCCCACAATGGCAACGCGGACGTCGCGAAGACGCGCTTGACCCGCCTGGCCAAAAGCCCGCACCTGCCGGTCGTAGCGCAAGTCGCTGTGCGCAATCGACGGTTGCACACCGTAGATGTGCACGGTCGGCCCGACGCCCATTGGGATTACGGATGGGCCGCAGCCCAGCTCGCGCAAGTGCAAGTTGGAGTGGGTTACCACCCCGGCAAAGTGGGCTTGCTCGCGGAGCCGGCCGCCGAAATAGTCCGCCAAGGGCATTTCGCCGGCGTCGTCGACCGGAGAGAAGCCGTCCAGCCCGTTAGCGCCAGGGTGGGTGTGCAGCAGTGCAATCCCGGCGCCCGCCGCGCGAGCGCGATTGGACACAGCGAGGATGAACTCCGATGTAAGCGACACACGCTCGGGCGTGCGTCGCTGGTAGGCCTCATGCGGCACCGGCTCCAGCGCTTGCACAACGTAACGGCGCTGCCCGAATAGCCCGCTTGGCGACGCCGGCTGCACGAAGCCGACCGCGCAACTTTCGTCCGCATGGCTGGCCGCAAGTTCGTGCATCCGGGCGAGGGCATCCAGCGGAAACGCAATCTTGGTCATACCGGTCGCGCCAATCGCTGGCGGATCACCGTCAACCAAGTTAGGAGATCGTCGCGAGCTGCGTTCCAGACCTGCAGATGCCAGGAAAACCAGAGTGCCGCTTGGCCGGGCAGGTGCGGGATTGGCGTCGTGAGCGCGGCGTTCTGGGGCAGCGCGCCGGAGCTCAATCGCAGGTCGGGATCTGCCCAGAAGCAGTCAGGCTGAGCGAACGGGTACCCTTGGGGTGTGATCAGGTGCACGGCCGTGGAGGGCTTGTTCCAGCCTGTCGGCAGCGCCACCGTTGGAATGGAGATCAGCTGGCTGCCGTCGGGTAACGACCGCAGCTGCAGTTCTGGCTCGCGCGCACGCAGGCGCTCGACGTGGAGGTCAGTGGGGCCCATGGCGATCAGCCGAAGTTGGCCGGCGGCACCAGCGTGAAGCGGCGCGGACCACCGTGGCGTTCGTCCAGGGACACCTCTTCGTCGTCGGCGATGATCCGGTCCGGCTCGTTTCCGTGGCCCTCCAAGGACAGCTTGCTGCCCGGTGCCACGTCCGGCACGTAGGCCTTGATCTGCGCGCCCGTCAGCTGGACCTGGCCGGTTTCGTACTTTTGACTGCCCACAAAGAACTTGTAGCTTTCGGGCTTTTTGGTGGTCTCGTTCACGTGCAACCCCTTATGCGGTGGGTGGTGGCAGCGGGCTGTTCCCGCCACCTACTTTCCATTGCTCCAGACCAGGCCCGACTGCGACATTCACCAGCGAATAACGCCGAGTGACGGCACCCGACGGCACCTCCTCCTTTGCGGTGCTCCGGCGCCGACGCATTGCGGACAACGTCCCGCGAAACGCTCGCCTTCGGCGAATGAGCGAAGGCCACTTGCGTCGGCAGCCGTCATGCTGGACAGTAGGAAGCGCAAGAACTTCTTGTGCCGATGTCCGAGTTCCGGTCGCGAGGGAGCAGTAGGGGTGACGGAGAAGATGCTGATGAACGCGCACAGCCAGTGGACGCCCGAGGAATTCCAGAGTTGGCTCGCTGCCAACATGTCGAGGCCTGTCGAGCACAAGCGCTGGGTGATGCTGGCGTCGCGCTTTCTGAAGGGGCTGCAGGTGGATCCTCAGGCGCTGCTCGCGGAGGCAATTGATCGCACCCTGAGGGGTGTCCGGAAGTTCAACCGCGAACACCCGATCGAGGCCAACCTCTACGGCACGATGCGCAGCATCGCTTCCAGCTGGCACAAGGCGCGAAAACGCAAACCCGAGATTGGTCTGGAAGATCTCATCAGCTCAGACGAAAACGAGCTGGATCCGCTGGAGGTGCTGGTGGCGCCGGAGGGTGCCCAGCCCAGTCCGGAAGAAGAACTGGCCTTCAAACAAGAATTGGATGGAATATTGACGTTGTTCGAGGATCGCGAGGACGCGCAGATGGTAATCCTGGGCCGAGCCGAGGGCCTGAAGGGCGCAGCGTTGGCGGAGTTCGCCGGCGTGGACCAGCCCAAGCTCGCTTCGGTGCAGCGGTTGATCAGCCGGCGTCTTGTAGGCTACAGGAGAGAAGCATGACCAATCCGAGCGCAAGAAGGCAGCTCTCCAACGTTTGGCAGGCGGCCGTAGAAGACCTTATGGCAATGTCTGAGAGTGAGATTGACGCGGAGCTGCGGGAGATGGGCATGGAGCCGGAGGCCGCGGCACAGAAGGGCAAGCTGGCCGTCGAGCAAGGTGTGGAGAAAGCGCGGGCGCGTAAGCGCACTCAGCTGCGCGAACAGATGGAAGCCGCACGCAAGAAGCCTAAGGTTCTGCGCGATCCTTCGGTCACTGCCGCGCAGGCCAGGAAGCAGATTGCGCAGCTACAGGCGGCCAACGACGCGATGTTGACCATGGCGGCTCGTAATCGTGATCCCCAGGACTTCAGCGACCAGGAGGCCCTTGACCTGTTCTGGAAGATCGAGGAACTCAAGTCTTGAATGTCATGCGACGCCCCGAAGAGCTCTTGGCCAATTGCTTCGTCGATCATCCGGACGACATCGACCTGGAGGTGATTGCGTTCCATGAAGGGCTGGAAGTGCGCGACGAGCACCTCGTAGGCTGCGAAGCGAGCTTAGTGGGGTATGGAAAAAAGGGCATCATCACCATCGCGCCCGGCGTGTCACCCGAGCGGCGGCGGTTTTCGATCGCGCACGAGGTCGGGCACTGGGAACAGCATCGCGGTCAGAGCTTTTCGTGCCGCATTGATGAACGGGCCCTGGATAAGGCGGCCAAGAGTATGGAGAGGGAAGCAGACGACTACGCCTCGTCCCTCATGATGCCGACGGGTCTTTTTAAGGAGGCGATCGCCACCAGCAAGGGCGCCGTTTCGCTCGCACTGCTCAATGGTCTGGGTACTACCTTCAAGGCCAGCTTCCCGGCTGCGGCGATCCGCTTCGTCGAGCTGTCCGGCGAGCCGGTGGTGTTGATCTTCAACGGAGTCGGCAACAGCCGTTGGTGGTCGGCTCGTTCGAAGCGAGTGCCGGAGCATCTTTGGCTGCGGCGCGAAATCGAATCGGACAGCTTCGCCAGTGACTTGCGTACGGCGACTCTGGCCACCAAGCGTCAGGGAAAGATGCCTGCGGAGGTGTGGATCAACGGCATCGCCGAAGATCGGTTCGAGTTGCAGGAGCACTCCGTGCGGCTGCACGAAGGGGTCTACACCTTGCTACATTTGACGGACGAATCCTTGCTCGAGGAGCGCCTCTCAGCCAAGCGTGCCTGGAAGATGCGCGATTGAACATGCCGAGTGGCGGCCGACCTCCAGTACGCACCTACGATCAGCTATCAAGCGGCCACCACGACGCCGGATACGGCGATGCACAGGCACGCGAGTTCCGACAGCGAAATTCCCTGCTCCTTCGCCAAGAGAACGGCCTTTAGGTATCTTTTCCGCGGGAGTCGCAGTGACCACTGCTTCGTGTTGTCCGACTGAAACTCCGCATACGAGGCACGGAAGTCCTTCAGCACGGCCGCAGACGCCTCATCCCATAGCCGCTTTTCGAACAGCTCGAGACCTCGCTCAAACATGTCTCTGGCCACCACCGAGGTTTGTTGATCAAGCTCTCCTGCATGTTCAACCAAGAACGCGCGAAGGTACTCAGTGGAGGTGACCCCTATGGTGCTGTTCGGCTCCTTCGTTCGCACCGGTGCAGGTTGCGTGACTTCGTTGACCTGGTCCGCCAAGCGCTTCACACTGGCTGCCGGACGGGAAGACGCGAGTACCCCATCGACTAGGTGCTCAACGTCCTGCTTCAGCCTCAGTTGATGCTTGGGCTGCGAGAGCGCTCGTTGGGCAGTCCCCTTCATCGGGATGACGATGGTGACGGTCAAAGAACGCTTGTCCGCATCGACGGCCACGTTCGATGATGGCCTGATCGCGCCGCCGTGCTTAGGCGCCGCCTTCTCCAGTGATTTCATGATCCTCGTACCCCTGTTCTCAAGGCCATAATGGTCAAGATGAGTCAGGTTCAGCTGACTGTATCGCCGTATCAAAAACATATCAACGTCAGGGGACGAACGCTGTAGGTGGAAACGCTGCCCGGACTAGGCCTTTGCGTAAGACGCTACGTGGGGCACCTGCTTAGCACGAGGGGCCCATCTTGGGCCGGCCAGGCGCTTTCGCAACCGGCGGACTTATCGCGCGACGAGGGTGATGCGTTCTTGGTCGCCCTGCGGGAGGCAGGCCTGTCCGGCGAGGTAGTTCGGGAGAGGGCTCGCCGCCATGCTTTTCTGCACCTTTCTGGTGCATTCTCCGTAGACGGCTTACCCGAGACGCCTTCGTACTGGTACCCAGTCCCGGCTTGTCCAGCTACGTCGGCGGCCAGCATTGCGGTCGCGTTGCTTGCCGGAACGTGCGGGATGGAGGTGGTCTCGTACGGTTCTGAGAACGACGGCGTGCCGTTCGTCAATCTGGTGACCCTTCCAGGGGCGGGCGCAATGGCTGAAAAGTCGAAGGGTGGTATGCGGGGGCACACTGACGCCGCTACTTTCCCTTTCCGCGGCACGTTCGATCCGGAGAACAAGCGCATCGCGCCCTCGCCGGACATCGTATTTCTGGCCGCCTGCCGGAATCCTGACCGCGTGCCGACCGTCGTCATGCCGCTCGAGGACGTGCTAGGAAAGCTCAGCGCCGACCAACTCGCCGCCCTCAAAGGCCCGAACATAGTTCTGAATGCCCAGCGGAGCTTTCAACGTGGGACGAAGCAAATCCTCGGCGACGAGCATCTGTTAGACGGAGCTGCAATATTGCTGGACTGCAACGAGGGTACGTGGGTCCGGTACACGCACTCACAAAGTCATTTGTACGACGAGGCTGATAAAGCCGCCGGCGCGGCGAAGGAAGCCTTCGAGCATGCTTGCGCGTCCTCGGCCCAGCACCTCGCTTTAGAGCCGGGAGACCTTCTGCTCGTCAATAACCGCAGGGCCTTGCACGGCAGGGCGGCGGTCGGTGACTCTATTGGCGGGAGAGGTCGATGGCTCGTCAGGAGCTACGGCCTTGATTGCACGACCCTACGTGGCGAGCAGCGCTACGAATCCGCACCATACAAGCTCTTCCCTTAGCGGTTGCGCTTCTTCCGACGTGCCCACTTAAGAGAGCGTTGGCCCCGCACCCGGTCGCTCAAGGTCCGGCCGGAGAGTCTGACCAATCGCCGCAGAAGCTGCACCTAGTGCCTAACTGCGACACTTACCCAAGGCGCCGACTTTCTCGGGTTTTGCTTCGGAAATTCTCAGGTTTTGCCGGCGCCTACAGCCGCCATCACACGTCGATATTCGCCGCCCTCAACGCATTCGTCTCAATGAAGTCCCGGCGCGGCTCCACCTCATCGCCCATCAGCATGGTGAACACCTTGTCGGCTTCGATGGCGTCCTCGATCTGCACGCGCAGCAGGCGGCGCACTTGCGGGTCCATGGTGGTTTCCCACAGCTGCTCGGGGTTCATCTCGCCCAGGCCCTTGTAGCGCTGGCGCGCGGTGGTGCGCTCGGCTTCGCCGATCAGCCACTGCATGGCCTGGCGGAAGTCGCCGACCTTCTCCTCCCGGGCGCGCTCGCCTTCGCCGCGCGTGACCTTGGCGCCTTCATGCAGCAGGCCGCGGAAGGTGTCGGCGGCCTCGGCCAGTGCCTGGTAGTCGGCGCCGTGCACGAAGTCCTGCGTGATCACGCTGCTCTTGACGTTGCCGTGGTGGCGCCGGCTGATGCGCAGGATGGGCTTGTCGGTGCGGGCGTCGAACTCGCCCGCCACTTCCGCCAGCGGCGAGTTGTTGGCGCGGTCGATCTCCTGCAGCTTGGCCTGCAGCGCCAGCGCCGACGCCTCGGCCTCGGGCACCGTGTCCAGGTTCAGGCGCACGCCGTCGGCGATGGCGCGCAGCGCCTCCGAGTCCATGAAGCCGGACAGGCGGTCGATCACGCGCTCGGCCACCTGGTGCTTGCGCGCCAGCTCGGCCAGCGTCTCGCCGCTGATGGTGCTGGGGTTGTCGCCGCCGGTGACGATGCCGGCGCCGTTCAGCGCCACGCGCAGCAGGAAGGCGTCGAGCTCGGTGGCGTCCTTCAGGTACAGCTCTTCCTTGCCGGCCTTGACCTTGTACAGCGGCGGCTGCGCGATGTAGATGTGGCCGCGCTCCACCAGCTCGGGCATCTGCCGGTAGAAGAACGTGAGCAGCAGCGTGCGGATGTGGGCGCCGTCGACGTCCGCGTCGGTCATGATGATGATGCGGTGGTAGCGCAGCTTGTCGACGTTGAAGTCGTCGGCGTCGGACTTGTTGCTGCCGTTGCCGTTGCCGTTGCCGTTGCTGTTGCCATGCGCGCTGCCGCCGGCCTTGCCGATGCCGGTGCCCAGCGCCGTGATCAGCGTCAGGATTTCGTTGGACGTCAGCAGCTTCTCGTAGCGCGCCTTCTCCACGTTCAGGATCTTGCCGCGCAGCGGCAGGATTGCCTGGAACTTGCGGTCACGCCCCTGCTTGGCGCTGCCGCCGGCGGAGTCGCCCTCGACGATGTAGATCTCGCACAGCGCCGGGTCCTTCTCCTGGCAGTCGGCCAGCTTGCCGGGCAGGCCCATGCCGTCCAGCACGCCCTTGCGGCGCGTCATCTCGCGTGCCTTGCGCGCCGCCTCTCGCGCGCGGGCCGCCTCGACGATCTTGCCGACGATGGTCTTGGCGTCGTTCGGCCGCTCCTGCAGGTAGTCGGTCAGCTTGCTGGCCACCACGTCCTCGATCGGGCCGCGCACCTCGCTGGAGACCAGCTTGTCCTTGGTCTGGCTGGAGAACTTGGGCTCGGGCACCTTGATGCTCAGCACGCAGGTCAGGCCCTCGCGCATGTCGTCGCCGCTGATCTCGACCTTGGCCTTCTTGGCCAGCTCGTTTTCCTCGATGTACTTGTTGATCACGCGCGTCATCGCCGCGCGCAGGCCGGTGAGGTGGGTGCCGCCGTCGCGCTGCGGGATGTTGTTGGTGAAACAGAGGACCTGCTCGTTGTAGCCGCTGTTCCACTGCATCGCCACTTCGACGCCGACCATGGTGCCCTGGTCGCTGACCTTCTCGCCCACCGCATGGAAGGCGTTGGGGTGCAGCACCTGCTTGCCCTTGTTGATGAAGTCGACGAAGCCCTTGACCCCGCCGGCGCCGGAAAAGTCGTCGCTCTTGCCGCTGCGCTCGTCCAGCAGCTTGATGTTGACGCCGTTGTTCAGGAACGAGAGCTCGCGCAGCCGCTTGGACAGGATCTCGTAGTGGAAGTCGGCGTTCTCGCGGAAGATGTCCGTGTCCGGCAGGAAGTGCACTTCGGTGCCGCGCTTGTCGGTGTCGCCCAGCACCAGCATCGGGCGTACCACCGCCTTCTGGCCGTCGGGGCCGGTCTGTTCGCCGACCTCGCCGCTCTTGACCACCACGCCCCGGCTGAATTCCAGCACGTGCACCTTGCCGTTGCGCCGCACCGTCAGGCGCAGCGACTTCGACAGCGCGTTGACGCAGCTCACGCCCACCCCGTGCAGGCCGCCCGAGACCTTGTAGCTGTTCTGGTTGAACTTGCCGCCGGCGTGCAGCTCGGTCAGCGCGATCTCCGACGCGCTGCGCTTGGGCTCGTGCTTGTCATCCCACTTGAGGGCCGTCGGGATGCCGCGGCCGTTGTCCGCCACGCTGATCGAGTTGTCGGTGTGGATGGTCACCACGATGTCGTCGCAGTGGCCGGCCAGGGCCTCGTCGATGGAGTTGTCCACCACCTCGAACACCAGGTGGTGCAGGCCGGTGCCGTCGGACGTGTCGCCGATGTACATGCCCGGGCGTTTGCGCACCGCTTCCAGTCCCTCCAGGATCTGGATGGAGCTGGCGCCGTAACCGTCGGCGGGGGTGCTGTCGGCCGGCAGGGCGCCGGCGTTCGGGTTGTTTTGCTCAGGCATACACGTCTTTTCTCTGTCGCTTGAAACACGCAACCCGCCGGGGCGGCGGGTGCGGGTTTGTATTCCGTCGTCCCCGCAAGTCGGGGACCCAGCGCAACGCGCCTGCGGCGCTCGCGCTCCGCGTTGCGGTGGATTCCCGCCTGGGCGGGAATGACGGCTAGATCCTCATCGGCATCACCACGTACTTGAAGTTCACGTCTTCCGGGTTGGTGACGAGGGCGGAACTGTTGGAGTCGGCCATCTCGATCTTGACCATCTCCTGGCCCATGTTGGCCAGTGCGTCGATCAGGTAGGTGACGTTGAAGCCGATCTCGATGGTGTCGCCGCCGTAGTCGATGTCCAGTTCGTCGACCGCCTCTTCCTGCTCAGCGTTGTTGCTGGCCACGCGCAGCGTGCCGGGCTCCAGTGTCAGGCGCACGCCCTTGAACTTCTCCGACGTCAGGATGGCGGTGCGCTGCAGGCTGGCCAGCAGCGGCGCGCGGCCCAGCGTGACGCTGTTCTTGTGGTTCTTCGGGATCACGCGGTTGTAGTCGGGGAACTTGCCCTCGACCAGCTTGGTGACGAACTCCATGCCGCCGAACGAGAACTTGGCCTGGTTGGGCGCGAACTGCATCTCGATGGCGCCCTCGGCGTCGGACAGCAGGCGCTGCATCTCCAGCACGGTCTTGCGCGGCAGGATCACCTCCTGGCGCGGCACATCGACTTCCAGCGTGGCGCTGGCGAACGCCAGCCGGTGGCCGTCGGTGGCCACCAGCGACAGCTGCTTGCCCTCGGCCACGAACAGGATGCCGTTGAGGTAGTAGCGGATGTCGTGCACCGCCATCGCGAACGACACCTGCGCCAGCAGCGCCTTGAGCGTCTTCTGCGGCACGCTGAAGACCGGGCCGAAGGTGGCCGACTCCTGCACCAGCGGGAAGTCTTCCGCCGGCAGCGTCTGCAGCGTGAAGCGGCTCTTGCCGCCCTTGAGCACCAGCTTGCTCTGGCTGGACTCCAGGCTGACGGTCTGGTCGGACGGCATCGTGCGCAGGATGTCGATCAGCTTGCGCGCGCCCACCGTGGTGGTGAAGTTGCCGGCGTCGCCGCCCAGCTCGGCCGTGGTGCGGATCTGGATCTCGAGGTCGCTGGTCGTGAGCTGCAGCTGGCCGCTCGTCTTGCGGATCAGCACGTTGGCCAGGATCGGCAGCGTGTGCCGGCGCTCCACGATGCCGGCGACCGACTGCAGCACCGAGAGCAGCTTTTCCTGGGTGGCCTTCAGGACGATCATTTGAGCCTCTCCTCTTTCTGGATTCTTTGTTTAAAGGTAGTAGTAGCTAGATAAGGGGCGCCGGGCCGTGTGGACAAGGCGCATTTTCCCCTTTTTCATCAGGCACTTGCGGCCGCTGCAAGGCTGTGGGCGAGCGTGCTTCCGGGCTGCTTCGCCAATTGGGACAACCCGGCGCCGGGCGCCGCCGCTGTGGACAACGGGGCCCTTGTGCCGGAATGCTCCACAGGGTTGTTCCATCAGCCCTTGAGCGTCTGCTCCAGCACGTGCAGCTGCTGGTTCAATTCGGTCACGTTCTGGCGCTCCTGGGCGATCTTGCGCACGGCGTGCAGCACGGTGGTGTGGTCGCGCCCGCCGAACAGCTCGCCGATCTCCGGCAGGCTCTTCTGGGTCAGCTCCTTGGCCAGGTACATGGCGATCTGGCGCGGCCGGGCGATCGAGGCCGGGCGCTTCTTGCTGTACATGTCGGCGACCTTGATCTTGTAGTAGTCGGCCACCGTCTTCTGGATGTTCTCGACGCTGATCTGCCGGTTCTGGATCGACAGCAGGTCGCGCAGCGCCTCGCGCGCCAGCTGGATGGAGATCTCCTTCTGGTTGAAGCGGCTGTAGGCCAGGATCTTGCGCAGCGCGCCTTCCAGCTCGCGCACGTTGGAGCGCACGTTCTTGGCCACGAAGAAGGCCACTTCCTCGGGCATCTCGGTGCCCTCGGCGCCGGCCTTGTTGATCAGGATGGCCACCCGCATCTCCAGCTCCGGCGGCTCGATGGCCACCGTCAGGCCCGAGTCGAAGCGCGAGACCAGGCGTTCGTGGATGTCGGCCAGCCCCTTGGGGTAGGTGTCCGACGTCATCACGATGTGGCTTTTCTTGGCCAGCAGGGCCTCGAAGGCGTTGAAGAACTCCTCCTGGGTGCGGTCCTTGTTGGCGAAGAACTGCACGTCGTCGATCAGCAGCAGGTCCAGCGAGTGGTACTTGCCCTTGAACTCGTCGAAGGTCTTGCGCTGGTAGGCCTTAACCACATCGGAGACGAACTGCTCGGCGTGGATGTAGAGAACTTTCGAACCGGGGCGCTCGGCCAGCAGCTTGTTGCCCACCGCATGGACCAGGTGGGTCTTGCCCAGGCCGACGCCGCCGTAGATGAACAGCGGGTTGTACAGCTGCCCGGGCATGCCCGCCACGTGCATGGCGGCCGCGCGTGCCATGCGGTTGGCCGTGCCTTCAACCAGGGTGTCGAAGGTCAGCGCGGTGTTGAGCCGGTTCTTGAAGGCGCCGGGCGCGCTTTCGTCGGCCAGCTCGACCGGTTCGGTGGCCGGCGGTATCTCCGGGGCCGAAACCCCAACGAAAGGCCTGGCCGGACTCTCGCGCTGAGCGAGCGCTAACTCAAGCTGCACCGGCTGGCCATAGAGCTTCTCCAGCGTGGCGGCGATGCGGCCCGCGTACTGGGCTCGCACCCAGTCGAGCTTGAAGCGGTTGGCCACGTACAGCGTGACCTTGGAAAAGTCGTCGGTCACCCGGGCGGCCAGCGGCTTGATCCAGGTGTTGAACTGCTGCTCGGGCAGCTCCTGGGCGAGTTGCTCGACGCAGGCCTGCCATAGGCTGCCCCCCGCGCCCATCGGCGCTCCTGCCGGCAGGCTGTTGCCGTACCCCTCGCTCATCCGGTTTGCCGCCCTCTGTGGATAGTTGTCATTCGCGCAAACAGTTGATTGTAATTTATGAAGACGTTATCCACACCGGGTTTTCGCTCTTGCGGGGGGCCGCCCCCGGGCGCGGAGCACAGCCTTTTCCTTGTCCAGCCCGGCGATTTGACCGATAATCGCGGGTTCCCTACGGACAGACGATCCACAGAACCATGAAACGCACCTACCAACCCTCCAAAGTGCGCCGCGCCCGCACCCACGGCTTCCTGGTCCGCATGAAGACCCGCGGCGGCCGTGCCGTGATCAACGCCCGCCGCGCCAAGGGCCGCAAGCGCCTGGCCGTCTAAGGCCGGGCTGCGCCTGGGCGTCGTCGCCGGGCCGAGCCTGCCGAGCAGTCCGGCTCCCCCGTGCAGCGGCTCAAGACCCCGGCGCAGTTCAAGGCCGTGATGGCCGGTGGGCGCACCATCGCCCGCACCGAGCATTTCGCGCTGCACCGCGTCCCGCTCGGTCCCGATCCGCGGCCGGCTGCGGCCGAAGGAGCTCCCACAGGGCCGGAACCCCCCAGGTCGCCGGCCCTGTTTGCTGTCCGGCAGGAACCTTGGCTGGGTGTCATCGTTCCCAAGCGCTGGGCCCGCCGCGCCGTCACCCGCAACGCCATCAAGCGCCAGATCTACACCGTGAGTCAGGATTTCGAAGCCGACCTGCCCGCCGCCGCCCACGTGGTGCGGCTGCGCGCCGGCTTCGACCGTGCCGAATTCCGCAGCCCCAGTTCCGCCGTGCTCAAGCAGGCGGTGCGGGCCGAGCTGCTGCGCCTGTTTTCGGAGGCCACGCGATGATCCGCGCCGTCCTGATCGGCCTGGTCAAGGGCTACCGGCTGCTGCTGTCGCCCTGGCTGGGGTCGGCCTGCCGCTTCACGCCGACCTGCTCGGCCTACTCGCTGCAGGCGCTGGAGCGGCATGGCGCCGCGGCCGGCAGCTACCTGACGCTGGCGCGCCTGGTGCGCTGCCATCCCTGGTGCGCCGGGGGCATCGATGAAGTGCCCGCGCACCCGCCGCGGCTGTTCACCCGCCTCCTGCCGCCCTCCTCGCAGAAGAAGACTTCATGAACGACATTCGCCGCACCATCCTGTGGGTGGTCTTCGGTTTCTCCATGGTGCTGCTGTGGGACCAGTGGCAGGTCCACAACGGCCGCCAGGCCACCTTCTTCCCGCAGCCCAAGCCGGCGGCCACCGCCTCCGCGCCGAAGGACGCGACGCCTGCCGCCGGCGCATTGCCGAGCGCGTCGGCGCCCGCGCACGCCGGCGCCGTCCCTGCTGCGGGCGGCGCCACGCCGCCGGCCGCGGTGCCGCAGGCCCCGCGCGAGCGCTTCACCGTCACCACCGACCTGCTGCGCCTGACCTTCGACTCGGAGGGCGGCTCGCTGGTGCGCACCGAATTCCTGCAGGTCAGCGCCGACTCCAGCCAGGGCAAGGCGGGCACCAGCACCTTCGTGCTGCTGCAGGACGAGCCGGGCCCGCAGGGCAAGGTCTACGTGGCCCAAAGCGGCCTGATCGGCGGCGACTTCCCCAACCACACCACGCCGATGGCGGCCAGCGGCGAGCGCGAGCTCAAGCCGGGCAGCGACGAGCTGAAGGTGCGGTTCGAGTCGCCGGTGGTCGGCGGCGTCAAGCTGGTCAAGATCTACACGCTCAAGCGCGGCCACTACGAGGTGGACGTGACCCACGAGGTGACCAACGCCGGCGGCCAGCCGGTCGCGCCCCAGCTCTACATGCAGCTGGTGCGCGGCGGCTTCGACGCCAGCAGTTCCTCCTTCATGAACCCGACCGCCACCTTCACCGGGCCGGCGGTGTTCACGGCCGACCAGAAGTTCCAGAAGGTCGAGCTGTCCGAGATCGACAAGAACAAGGCCGACTTCCAGAAGGAGGCCAGCGCCGGCTACGTGGCGATGGTGCAGCACTACTTCGCCAGCGCCTGGATCCTGCCGGACGGCGTCAAGCGCGAGAACTTCGTGCGCAAGGTCGACAACCGCTACTCGGTCGGCATGATCGCGCCGGTCGAGGCGGTCGCGCCCGGCGCCAGCAAGGCGCTGGAGGCGCGCTTCTTCGCCGGCCCGCAGGTCGAGAAGATGCTGGAGGGCATCTACCCCGGGCTGGACCTGGTCAAGGACTACGGGATGTTCACCATCCTGGCCAAGCCGCTGTACTGGCTGCTCGACAAGATCCATTCGCTGATCGGCAACTGGGGCTGGGCCATCATGGGGCTGGTGCTGGTGATCAAGATCGCCTTCTACTGGCTGCAGGCCAAGGGCTACGAGAGCATGGCCAAGATGAAGGCCATCAACCCGCGCGTGATGCAACTGCGCGAGCGCTACAAGGACAACCCGCAGCAGATGCAGCAGGAGATGATGCGCATCTACCGCGAGGAAAAAGTCAACCCGCTGGGCGGCTGCTTCCCCATCATGATCCAGATCCCGGTCTTCATCGCCCTGTACTGGGTGCTGCTGACCAGCGTGGAGATGCGCAACGCGCCCTGGATCGGCTGGATCCACGACCTGGCCTCGCCCGACCCGTACTACATCCTGCCGCTGGTGATGACGCTCACCACCCTGCTGCAGACGGCGCTCAACCCGGTGCCGCCGGATCCGATGCAGGCCCGCCTGATGTGGTTCATGCCGCTGGCGTTCTCGGTGATGTTCTTCTTCTTCCCGGCCGGCCTGGTGCTGTACTGGATCACCAACAACGTGCTGTCGATCGCCCAGCAGTGGCTGATCAACACCCGCATGGGGGTGCCGCCCGAGTTCAACTTGCCCAAGTTCAACAAGAGCTGATGAAGGGGGCCGCGCAAGCGGCCCTTGTCCTTTGCGGCCATCCGCCATGCTGCCCCGCCACGACCAGCCCATCGCCGCCATCGCCACCGCCCCCGGGCGCGGCGCGGTGGGCATCGTGCGCGTGTCCGGGCGCAGCGTGCAGCCGGTGATCGACGCGCTCTGCGGCCGGGCGCTGCGGCCGCGCGAGGCCAGCTACCTGCCGTTTCGCGCGGGCGACGGCTCGCCCATCGACCAGGGCCTGGCCATCCACTTCCCGGCGCCGCACTCCTACACCGGCGAGGACGTGCTGGAGCTGCAGGCGCACGGCGGCCCGGTGGTGATGCAGCTGCTGCTGGCGCGCTGCCTGGAGGCGGGCGCCGGCATCGGCTTGCGCCTGGCGCAGCCCGGCGAGTTCACCGAGCGCGCCTTCCTGAACGACAAGATCGACCTGGCCCAGGCCGAGGCGATCGCCGACCTGATCGACGCCAGCACCGAAGCCGCCGCGCGCAGCGCCAGCCGCTCGCTGGCCGGCGAGTTCTCGCGCGAGATCGGCGCCCTGCGCGATGCGCTGGTGCACCTGCGGATGCTGGTCGAGGCCACGCTCGACTTCCCCGAGGAGGAGATCGACTTCCTGCGCCAGGCCGACGCCCAGGGCCAGCTCGACCGGCTGCAGGCGACGCTGGCGGCGGTGATGCAGCGGGCGCGCCAGGGCGCGCTGCTGCGCGAGGGCATCAAGGTGGTGATCGCCGGCCAGCCCAACGCCGGCAAGAGCTCGCTGCTCAACGCGCTGGCCGGCGCCGAGCTGGCCATCGTCACGCCGATCCCGGGCACCACGCGCGACGTGGTGAGCCAGACCATCCAGGTCGAGGGCGTGCCGGTGCACGTGGTCGACACCGCCGGCCTGCGCGAGAGCCAGGACGTGGTCGAGCGCATCGGCATCGAGCGCGCCTGGTCGCAGATCGCCGGCGCCGATGCCGTGCTGTTCCTGCACGACCTCACGCGCGGCCAGGAGCCGGGCTACCGCGCCGCCGACGAGGAACTGCTGCAGCGGCTGCGCGCGCACGTGCCGGACGCGGTGCCGGTGCTGCAGCTGTGGAACAAGGCCGATGCCGCGCCCGGGGCCGCCGTGCCGCCCGACGCCCTGCGCCTGTCGGCGCGCACCGGCGACGGGCTGCAGGGGCTGCGCCGGCGGCTGCTGGAGATCGCCGGCTGGCAGGCCGCGCCCGAGGGCGTCTACATTGCGCGCGAGCGCCACCTGCAGGCGTTGCGGCAGGTCGATGCGCACCTGATGGAAGCGGCCGCGCACCTGGCCGGCGAGATGCCGGCGCTGGACCTGCTGGCGGAAGAGCTGCGCCTGGCGCAGAACGCGCTCAACGAGATCACCGGCGAGTTCACGGCCGACGATCTGCTGGGGGTGATCTTCTCGAGCTTCTGCATCGGGAAGTGACCGACCTCGCCCGCGCAGCGGGCGCGTCGGTCGTCCCCGCGAGCGACGCGGAAGCGGGGATCCAGAACGAGACCGCGCGCAGCCCCATGGATGGCGGGTCCGGGCCCGCCCAGACAAGTTCACCGCCCCGCTGCCGCGAGACGGCCGCCCTATCCCCCCAGCAGCTTCTCCTCGGCCAGCGCCAGCGCTTCCGGCCGCCCCGAGAGCACCACCGTGTCGCCGCCCTCCAGCGAAGGATCGGCCTCCACCTGGGCCGACGTGCCGCTGGCGCGCCGCAGGCTGACCACCCGGATGCCCATGGCGTGGAACGCGAAATGGCCGAGCCGGCGGCCGACCGAGCGGCCGCCCGGCGGCAGCGTCACGGTCGACAGCCGCTCCTGCTGGCGCTCGTCGGCGCTGTCGTCGGCGCCGTGGAAATAGCCGCGCAGCAGGCTGTAGCGGGCATCGCGCTGGTCCTGCACCAGCCGGATCACCCGCCGCATCGGCACGCCCACCAGCGCCAGCGCATGGCCGGCCAGCATCAGCGAGCCCTCCAGCGCCTCCGGCACCACCTCGGTGGCGCCGGCCGCCTGCAGCTTGTCCAGCTCGCGGTCGTCCTGGGTGCGCACGATCACCGGCACCTGCGGCGCATGGGCGCGCACGTGGGCCAGCACCTTGAGCGCGCCCGGCACGTCCAGGTAGGTCACCACCAGCGCGCTGGCGCGCGCCAGCCCGGCCGCCATCAGCGCCTGCAGCCGCGCGGCGTCGCCGAACACCACCGAATCGCCGGCCGCGGCGGCCTGGCGCACCCGGTCGGGGTCGAGGTCGAGCGCCATGTAGGGGATGTTCTCGCGCTCCAGCACGCGCGCCAGGTTCTGGCCGCTGCGGCCGTAGCCGCAGATGATCACGTGCCGGTTGACGTTGATCGAGCGGCGCGCGATCGAGGTCATCTGCAGCGACTGCTGCAGCCACTCGCTGGCCACCAGCTTCATCACCAGCTTGTTGCTGTACAGGATGATGAAGGGCGTCGCCAGCATCGACAGCACCATGCTGGCCAGGATCGGGCTGCGCAGGCTGTCCGGCAGCAGCGCGTGCTGCTGCGCCAGCGTCAGCAGCACGAAGCCGAATTCGCCGGCCTGCGCCAGGTACAGGCCGGTGCGCAGCGACACGCCGGCGGTCGCGCCCAGCGTCCGGGCCAGCGCCGTCACCAGCGCCAGCTTGAACAGCACCGGCAGCGTGACCAGCACCAGCACCAGCGGCCAGCGCTCGGCGACCACGCGCCAGTCCAGCAGCATGCCCACGCTGATGAAGAACAGGCCCAGCAGCACGTCGTGGAACGGCCGGATGTCGGTTTCGACCTGGTGCTTGTATTCGGTCTCGGCGATCAGCATGCCGGCGATGAAGGCGCCCAGCGCCAGCGACAGCCCGGCCAGCTCGGTCAGCCAGGCCAGGCCCAGCGTGACCAGCAGCAGGTTCAGCACGAACAGCTCTTCGCTCTTGCGGCGCGCCACCAGCGTCAGCCACCAGCGCATCACCTTCTGGCCACCCACCAGCAGCAGCGTGACCAGCGCCGCGGCCTTCAGCAGCGCCAGCGCCAGCGCGGCCAGCATGCGTTCGGGCTCGCTGCCCAGCGCCGGGATCAGCACCAGCATCGGCACCACCGCCAGGTCCTGGAACAGCAGCACGCCCACCACCCGCCGGCCGTGCTCGGAATCCAGCTCCAGCCGCTCGGCCACCAGCTTGAGCACGATGGCGGTGCTGCTCATCGCCAGCGCGCCGGACAGCACCAGCGCCGTCTGCCAGCTCATGTGCCACAGCCCGGGCGCGATCGCCGCCAGCGCCAGGCTGCCCAGGGTGCCAACCACCACCGTCAGCAGCACCTGCAGCAGCCCCAGGCCGAACACGTGGCCGCGCATGGAGCGCAGCTTCGACAGGCTGAACTCCAGCCCGATCACGAACATCAGGAACACCACGCCGAACTCGCCGACGTAGCGGACGGCGCCCGAGTCCTGCGCCAGCGCCAGCGCGTGCGGTCCGATCAGCACGCCCGCCATCAGGTAGCCCAGCATGGGCGGCAGCTTGAGCGAGCGGCAGGCCACCACGCCGAGCACCGCGGCCAGCAGGTACACCAGCATCAGCTCCAGCGTGGACATGCAACATGCTAACGGGGCCCCTAGAATCGCCGCCATGCCCGCTTTCCCCCACTCGGCGCCGGCCGCATCGACGCCGGCTGCACCGCCGGCGCCGGGCAGTTCCACCCCCGAATTCGACCCCGCCCGCGCCCTGCGCCTGGCGCAGGAGACCTTCGACATCGAGGCCGCCGCCGTGCTGGGCCTGAAGGCGCGCACCGGCGATGCCTTCGGCCGTGCCGTGCTGGCCATGCTGGCCGTGCGCGGCCGGGTGGTGGTGATGGGCATGGGCAAGAGCGGCCACATCGGGCGCAAGGTGGCCGCCACGCTGGCGTCCACCGGCACCGCGGCGCTGTTCGTGCACCCGGCGGAGGCCAGCCACGGCGACCTCGGCATGATCAAGCCGGTCGACCTGGTGCTGGCCATCTCCAACGGCGGCGAGAGCGACGAGATCACCGCCATCCTGCCGGTGCTCAAGCGGCTCGGCGTGCCGCTGGTGGCCGTCACCGGCAACCTGCACTCGACCCTGGCGCGGCACGCCGACATCGTGCTGGACAGCGGCGTGGAGAAAGAGGCCTGCCCGCTGAACCTGGCCCCGACCGCCAGCACCACCACCCAGCTCGCGCTGGGCGATGCGCTGGCGGTGGCGCTGCTGGATGCGCGCGGCTTCCGCGAAGAGGACTTCGCCCGCTCGCACCCCGGCGGCGCCCTCGGCCGCAAGCTGCTGACCCACCTGGCCGACGTCATGCGCACCGGCGACGCGGTGCCGCGCGTGGGGCCCGACACGCCGTTTCCCGACCTGATGCGCGAGATGAGCGCCAAGGGGCTGGGCGCCTCGGCCATCGTCGATGCGCAGGAGCGGGTGCTGGGTGTCTTCACCGACGGCGACCTGCGCCGGCTGATCGAGAAAGGCGTGGACCTGCGCCGGGTACGCGCGAGCGAGGTCATGCACGCCAACCCGCGCACCATCCGCGACGACGCGCTGGCCGCCGAGGCGGCCGAGCTGATGGAGCGGCACCGCATCACCAGCGTGCTGGTGGTCGACGCCCAGGGCCGGCTGTGCGGCGCGGTGAACAGCAACGACCTGATGCGGGCCAAGGTGATTTGATGGCAGGCCCACCCCCGAAGCGGCCTTCGGCCGCCTCCCCCGCGAGGGGGCGCCACCAGCGGACCGGCGCAGCCGGATCCGCGGTGGCCCTTGAACCGGCATGCAGGGCGCAAGCGTGAGCGGGCCGTCGGTCGGATTCCCGCCGGAACTGCTGCTCGCCGCCCAGGGCGTGCGGGTGGCCTTCTTCGACGTCGACGGCGTGCTCACCGACGGCGGGCTGTACCTGTCGGCCGAGGGCGAGTCGCTCAAGCGCTTCCACATCCTCGACGGGCTGGGGCTCAAGCTGCTGCAGCAGGGCGGCATCGAGCCGGTGGTGATCACCGGGCGCGATTCGCCGGCGCTGCGGGCGCGGCTGGCGGCACTGGGCGTGGCCCGGGTGCACTACGGCACCGAAGACAAGGCGCCGGCGGCCGAGCGGACCCTGGCCGAGATGGGGCTGGGGTGGACCCAGGCCGCCGCCATCGGCGACGACTGGCCCGACCTGCCGGTGCTGCGCCGCTGCGCGTTCGCCGCGGCGCCGGCCAACGCCCACGCGGAGGTCCGCGCCGCCGCCGCCTACGTCACCCGCGCGGCCGGCGGCCATGGCGCGGCGCGCGAGTTCTGCGACCTGCTGCTGGTGGCCGCCGGCCGCTACGCCGATCTGCTGGAGCGCTACCGATGAGCGGCGCCGCGACCCTGCCGCTGGCGCAGGCCTGGCGCTGGATCCGCCGCACCTGGGACCGGGCGGCGATCTACCTGCCGGTGATCCTGATGGGGGTGCTGGCGCTGGGCACCTACTGGCTGGCCAGCAACACGCCCTCGTTCCTGGGCGCGTCGGATGCCGCGCGGCCGCCGACCCACGAGCCGGACTATTTCATGCGCGGCTTCGCGGTCAAGACCTTCGAGCCCGGCGGACGCCTCAAGAGCGAGGTGCTGGGCACCGAGGCGCGCCACTACCCGGACACCGACACGCTGGAGATCGACAACCCGCGCATGCGCTCCTGGGACGAGAAGGGCTCGCTCACGATCGCCACCGGCCGGCGCGCCATCAGCAATGCCGACGGCTCCGAAGTGCAGCTGATCGACGACGCGGTGGTCACGCGCGAGCCCCCGGCCGGCAGCGAGGCGCCACGGATGGAGATCCGCGGCGAGTTCCTGCACGTGTTCGTCAACACCGAACAGGTGCGTTCGCACAAGCCGGTGGAGCTGCTGCGCGGCAACGACCGCTTCACGGCCAACACGCTGGACTACGACCACCTCGACCGCGTCGGCGAGCTGCACGGCCGGGTGCGCGGCACCCTGGTGCCCGACCCCCGGCGCCGGTGATGGCGCGCCCGCTGGTCTTCATCACCGGCGCCTCCAGCGGCATCGGCCAGGCGCTGGCGGCCTGCTACTACCGCGCCGGCTGGAGCCTGGCGCTGACGGCGCGGCGCGCCGGCGAGATCCAGGCCTGGGCGGCGGCCGAGCGGCTCGAGCCGGGCCGCTACGCCGTCTATGCGGCCGACGTGGCCGACACGGCCAGCATCGTCGCGGCCGGCCAGCAGTGCCTGGCCCGACAGGGCCTGCCGCAGGTGGTGATAGCCAACGCCGGCATCAGCATCGGCGTGGACACCGCCGTCCGCGAGGACCTGGACGTCATCGCCCGCACCTACGCCACCAACAACGTCGGCCTGGCCGCCACCTTCCACCCGTTCGTCGCCGCGATGGTGGCGCGCGGCTCGGGCACGCTGGTGGGCATCGCCAGCGTCGCCGGCATGCGCGGCCTGCCCGGGCACGGCGCCTACTGCGCCAGCAAGGCGGCGGTGATCAGCTACTGCGAGAGCCTGCGCGGCGAGCTGCGCGCCAGCGGCGTCAAGGTGGTGACGATCTGCCCCGGCTACGTCGACACCCCGCTGACCCGACAGAACCGCTACGCCATGCCGTTCCTGCTGCTGCCGGCGCAGTTCGCCGAGCGCGCCGCACGGGCGATCGGGCGCGGCAGCAGCTACCGGGTGATCCCCTGGCAGATGGCCATCGTGGCGGCGCTGCTGCGCTGGCTGCCCAACAGCCTGTTCGACCGCCTGCTGGCCGGCCGTCCACGCAAGCATCGGCAGGGGGAATGAAAAAAGGCTCCCGCAGGAGCCTTTTTGCACTGGATCGCCGGCGATCAGTAGTTGCCGCCGCCACCACCACCGCGGTTGCCGCCGCGCGGGCCGGAACCGTAAGGGCTGCGGAAGCCGCCGTCGCCGCCACCGCCACCGCCACCGCTGCGGCCACCGCCGCCGCCGAAGCCGCGGCCGCCACCGCCACCGCCGTAGCCGCCGCCACCACCACCGTAGCCGCCACCGCCACCGCCACCGCCGTAGCCGCCACCACCGCCGCCGCCACCGAAGCCGCGCGGGCGCTGCTCCATCGGGCGGGCTTCGTTGACCACCACGCTGCGGCCGCCGAGCGGCTGGCCGTTCATGCCGCTGATGGCGGCCTGCGCTTCGGCATCGCTGCCCATTTCAACGAAGCCGAAGCCCTTGGAGCGGCCGGTATCGCGCTCCATCATGACCTTGGCACTGGTGACGGCACCGAACTGGCTGAAGGCCTGTTCGAGGTCGCTGTCGCGCACGCTGTAGGGCAGGTTGCCTACGTAAAGTTTGTTGCCCATTGAGTGGGACTCCTGGAAGAACACATTTGAAGAAGCGATGGAGTCCGGAAAACGCATCAACCGAGAGCGAAGCGAAAGCGACCTGCTCACCGCAAACTGACGTGGCACTGCTTATCCACGTCAATCCATTATGGAGCAGATATGCGGCCCCATTGCAAGGGGGGAGCGCCCCGGAATGACCCGAATATGGCGCCCGGCGGCCTGTTGTTGAGCCGCCGCCGGGGCCTTCGATGAGCTGGGATGCGGTGCCCATCCGGGCCGCCGCCCCGACGCCTGGCCGGTCTCGCCGCGAGCCGGCGCTGGCCGGGGCCTGTCGGGCGCGTTGCTATACTGCCGACCCAGCGCCGATTTGCCACCGCTTGCGGGCGCTTTAACAAATGCAGCTAAAGACGCCGATGCAACCCGGTCCGCTTTAGCTGGCCGGGTTTTCTTGTTTTCGGGCCGACCATGCCGCTGATCGCGCAACCGCAGTCCATGCACTTCGCCGAGCCGCTGCCGCTGCGCAGCGGCGCCGCCCTGCAGGACTACGAACTGGCCTGCGAGACCTACGGCACCCTCAACGCCGACCGCTCCAACGCGGTGCTGGTCTGCCATGCCCTCAATGCGTCGCACCACGTGGCCGGGGTGTATGCCGGCCAGGAGCGCTCCGAAGGCTGGTGGGACAGCATGATCGGCCCCGGCAAGCCGGTGGACACCGATCGCTTCTTCGTCATCGGCGTCAACAACCCCGGTTCGTGCTTCGGCTCGACCGGCCCCAAGCACCTGAATCCGGCGACCGGCCGCGCCTGGGGCGCCGACTTCCCGGTGGTGACGGTGGAGGACTGGGTCGATGCGCAGGCCCGGCTGCTGGACCGCCTGGGGATCGACAGCCTGGCCGCGGTGATGGGCGGCAGCCTGGGCGGCATGCAGGCGCTGTCGTGGACGCTGCAGTACCCGCAGCGGGTGCGCCACGCCGCGGTGATCGCCAGCGCACCCAACCTGACGGCCGAGAACATCGCCTTCAACGAGGTGGCGCGCCGCGCCATCGTCACCGACCCCGATTTCCACGGCGGCCACTTCTACGAGCACGGCGTGCTGCCCCGGCGCGGCCTGCGGATCGCCCGCATGATCGGCCACATCACCTACCTGTCGGACGACGTGATGAACGAGAAGTTCGGCCGCCAGCTGCGCGAGGGCATCGACCTGCGCTACACCACGCAGGACATCGAGTTCCAGATCGAGAGCTACCTGCGCTACCAGGGCGACAAGTTCAGCGAGTACTTCGACGCCAACACCTACCTGCTGATCACCCGCGCGCTGGACTACTTCGACCCGGCGGCACGCCACGGCGGCAACCTGTCGCGTGCGCTGGCGGCCGCCACCGCCCGCTTCCTGCTGGTGAGCTTCACCACCGACTGGCGCTTCTCGCCCCAGCGCAGCCGCGAGATCGTCAAGGCCTTGCTGGACAACCGGCGCAGCGTGACCTACGCCGAGATCGACGCCCCGCACGGGCACGACGCCTTCCTGCTGGACGATGCGCGCTACCACTCGGTGGTGCGTGCCTGGTTCGAGCGCATCGCCTCGGAGCTGCGGGCATGAGCGATCGCGCGACGATGCGCAGCGTCGCCCGGCTGGTGCCGCCGGGCTCGCGCGTGCTCGACCTGGGTTGCGGCGACGGCGCCCTGCTCGACTTCCTGCAGCGCGAGCGCGGCTGCAGCGGCTACGGCATCGAGATCGCCGACGACAACGTGCTGGCCTGCACCCGGCGCGGCGTCGACGTCATCCAGCTGAACCTGGACGAGGGCCTGTCGATGTTCGGCGACGCCAGCTTCGACGTGGTGCTGCAGATCGACACGCTGCAGCACCTGCGCAACGCCGAGACCATGCTGCGCGAGACGGTGCGGGTGGGCAAGCTGGGCATCGTCGCCTTCCCCAATTTCGCCCACTGGCCCAACCGGCTGTCGGTCCTGCGCGGTCGCATGCCGGTGACCAAGCGCATGCCCTACCAGTGGTACGACACGCCCAACATCCGGGTCGGCACCTTCAAGGACTTCGAGGTGCTGGCCACGCGCAACCGGCTGGCCATCCTCGATGCCTTCGGCCTGCAGGAGGGCCGCGAGGTGCGCCGCCTGCCCAACCTGCTGGCGGGCACGGCGGTGTTCAAGTTCGAGCGCGGCTGAGGCCGGCGCCGCGAGCGCTCGGCAGCCCCTCGACGCGACGCTATCCTTGCGCGCATGCACATCCTGATCACCGGCGGCAGCGGCTTCCTCGGCGCCCGCCTGGCCCGGCAGCTGCTGCAGCACGGGACGCTGGCGCTGGCCGGCGCGCCGGCCGCGGCCATCGAGACCCTGACGCTGGCCGACCGCGTCGCCGCGCCCGCCGACCTGCTGGCCGACCCGCGTGTGCGCGCCGTGACCGGCGACCTGCTGGAGCTGGCCTCGGCGCGCGCGCTGCCGGCACCCGGCACCGGCGCCGTGTTCCACCTGGCGGCAGCCGTGAGCGCCGAATGCGAGGCCGATTTCGACCTGGGCATGCGCAGCAACTTCGCCGCCACGCACGCCCTGCTGGAGGCCTGCCGGGCGCTGGGCTCGCGGCCGCTGTTCGTGTTCGCCAGCTCGGTGGCGGTGTTCGGCCGCCAGCCGGGCCGCGAGTTGCCGGCCAGCATCGGCGACGACACCCTGCCGACGCCGCAGGGCAGCTACGGCATCCAGAAGTTCATCGGCGAGCAGCTGGTGGCCGACTACACCCGCAAGGGCTTCGTGCAGGGCCGCAGCGCCCGGCTGATGACGGTGAGCGTGCGGCCGGGCCGGCCGAACGGCGCCGCTTCGGGCTTCCTGTCGGGCATGGTCCGCGAGCCGCTGGCCGGGCAGCGCGCGCCGGTGCCGGTCACCCCGGACACCGCCGTGGCGCTGTCGTCGCCGGCCCGCGCCATCGAGGGCCTGCTGGGCGCGGCGCAGGCGTCCGGCGCGCAGTGGGGACCGGCCACCGCCATCAACCTGCCGTCGCTGCGCACCACGGTGGGCGAGATGGCCGCCGCGCTGCAGCGCGTGGCCGGGCCCGAGGCTGCCGCGCTGCTGGACTGGCGCCCCGAAGACGCGGTGCAGGCGCTGGTGGGCAGCTGGCCGGCGCAACTGCAGTGGGAGCGCGCGCGCGGGCTGGGTCTGGCGGCCGACGACAGCTTCGAGCAGGTGATCCGCGACTATGCGCGCGAGAACCCGCAGGCCGTGCGCCTGCCGCTGCGGGACTGACATGCCGCGCTTCGCCGCCAACCTGTCGCTGCTCTACCCCGAGCTGCCCTTCCTGGACCGCTTCGGGGCCGCCGCGGCCGACGGCTTCGAAGGGGTGGAATGCCTGTTCCCCTATGAGCACGCGGCGGCGGAGATCGCGGCCCGGCTGAAGGACCACGGACTGCAGCAGGTGCTGTTCAACGCGCCGCCGGGCGACTTCGCCGCCGGCGAGCGCGGGCTGGCCGCCCTGCCGGGGCGCGAGGAGCCGTTTCGCGCCGGCGTCCTGCAGGCGCTGCGCTACGCCGAAGCGCTGCAGTGCCCGCGGCTGCACGTCATGGCGGGGCTGGTGCCGGCCGGGGCCGAGCGGGCTGCGCTGCGTGCCCACTACGTGGCCAGCCTGCGCTGGGCCGCGCAACAGGCGCGCGCCATCGGCGTCGACGTGATGATCGAGCCGATCAACCCGCGCGACATGCCCGGCTACCTGCTGCAGCGGCAGGCCGAGGCCCACGCCATCGCCGCCGAGGTCGGCGCGCCCAACCTGAAGGTGCAGATGGACCTGTACCACTGCCAGATCGTCGAAGGCGACCTGGCCACCAAGATCCGCGAGTACCTGCCCACCGGCCGGGTCGGGCATTTCCAGATCGCCAGCGTGCCGCAGCGGCACGAGCCGGATACCGGCGAGCTGGACTATCCGTTCCTGTTCGGCCTGATCGACGAGGTGGCGGCGGCCTGCGGCTGGGACGGCTGGATCGGCTGCGAGTACCGCCCGGCGCGCGGCGCCGTGCCGGGCGGCACCCGCGAAGGGCTGGCCTGGCTGCGCCGCTGGCGCGGCCTCACTGCTTGATGATGCTGATGGTGCCGTCCGCCTCGAGGAAGGCGCAGCGCATCTGCTGGAGCCGGCAGTCGTTCTCGCGCAGCACCTTGTGCACGTCGGCCGGACTGACCCGCTCGCGCCGCAGCACCTGCTCGTACAGCACGCCGTTGCGACCGAGCAGCACCTCGCGGCCTTCGACCAGCTGCTCGAACTGGTCGAAGTGCGCGCTGAGCCAGCCGAGCGTGAAGTTCAGCGCGATCAGCGTGCCGGCGGCGATCAGGCCGCCGCTCACCGAGTCGTCGCCGCCGGACAGGCCGTTGGAGACGGCTTCGCTCAGCAGCAGCACCACCACCAGGTCGAACGGCGTGAACTGGCCCACCGTGCGCTTGCCCGACAGGCGCACCAGCACCAGCAGCGCCAGGTAGATCACAAGGCCCCGGGCGATGAATTCCCACCAGGGCAGGCTCATGTCGAACATCTCGGTTAACCCCCGCTCCGAGTGGAGCATGCGGCGCCGCGCGGCCCTGTCAGCCTCAGCCGTGCGTCGGCGTGCGAAGGCGCGCACATGCTGACGCTGGCCGAGCCGGTGCGCGCCGAAGTGGTGGTGAAGAAGAGCCGCTTCATCGCCTGCGTGCAGCCGGCCGCCGGGCGAGCGCAGGCGCAGGAGGTGGTCGCCGCGATGCGCGCCGAACATCCCGGCGCCACCCACGTCTGCTGGGCGCTGCTGGCCGGGGGCCAGTCGGCCGCCAATGACGATGGCGAGCCCTCCGGCACCGCGGGGCGGCCGATGCTGGAGGTGCTGCGCCGCCAGCGCCTGGACGGTGTGCTGGCCACCGTGGTGCGCTACTTCGGCGGCATCAAGCTCGGTGCGGGCGGGCTGGTGCGGGCCTACACCGACGCCGTCGCCCAGGCCTTGCTGCACGCGCAGAAGGTGCCCCTGCAGCGCACCGTGCGGCTGGCGCTGCAGGTGCCCTACGAGCTCGAGGGGCTGGTGCGGCGTGAAGCCGCGGCGCACGGGGCCGAGCTGCAGCAGGCGGCGCACGCGGCGGCCGTGGTCCTGGTCTTCACGGCGCCGCAGGACGTGGCGCAGGCGCTGCGCGCCCGGCTCGACGAGATCGGCCAGGGGCTGCTGCGCTGGGATCCAGGCTGAGCGGTCAGACCGTCAAGATGTACTCCTGCCCGTCGAGCAGCTGCTCGACCTGGGCGGCGTTGGGGCCGACCTGCTCCACCGCTTCGCGCAATTGCGTTTCATTGCAGGCGAACCGCTTGGTCCACCAGCTCACCTCGCGCGGGTTGTCCATGTCGATCAGCCCGCGATTGGCAGGCACCGTGTCGAATGTGAAGGCCATAGCCTGATGCTCCGTTCAACTGAATTCTTAGACGGGCTCCATTGGGCCGTGCCGGCAAGGCCGTGCTTGCCCGCGACCGGCGAATGCGAATGTCATCCGCTTCCTACGCTCGTGCCACATGAGCGTGCAGACGTAACGGCTGCACACCGCTGACGCATCGAGGAAACAAGACCAGGCCGCCGGCGCGTGCGTTTTCTGCTAGGGAGAGGCCGGCGGGCCCAGCCGTTCGAGCAGGGCCAGGGCTGCGGCGGGGGCCCGCTCCTTGGCGCCGTTGATGAAGAACACGTAGGCGTCGCGCGGCACCGGGCCGCTGCGCCAGGCCCGGGCGCCGTCGGCCCAGCGGTCCAGGGCCTCGCCCGGGTAGCCGGTCACAAGCTGCGGTTCGCTGCGCATCAGGCGCAGGTAGGCGAACGGCGCGTCGACGTCGACGATGTTCGGGTACTTGGGCGAGTCGGTGTGCACCGTGACGCAACCGTGGCGCCGCGCCAGCGCCAGGTAGCCCGGCGTCGCAAAACTCGGGTGCCGCACCTCCAGCACGTGGCGCAGCCGCAGGCTGCCCAGGCTGCGCGGCAGCAAGGCCAGGAAGGACTCGAGCTCGCCCTCGTCGAAGGCCTTGGTGGGCATCAGCTGCCACAGCACCGGCCCCAGCTTGGGGCCGAGTTCGTCCAGGCCGGAGCCGAGGAAGCGGTCGATCGCCTCGCGGGCGCTGCCCAGGTCGCGCCGGTTGGTGGTGGAGCGGTGCGCCTTGATCGCAAAGACGAAGCCGTCGGGCGTGTCGTCGCGCCACTTGGCGAAGGTGGCCGGCTTGAAGGTGCTGTAGAAGGTGCCGTTGACCTCGACCGCGGTGAGGCGCCGGCTGGCCCAGTGCAGCTCCTGGCTGTGCGGCAGTCCGGGCGGAAAGAACGTGCCGCGCCAGGGCTCGTAGGTCCAGCCGCCCACCCCGACATGGATGCGTCCCGTGCTGCTCATTGGCGGTCTCCTTTCGCGTTGCCGCACTTTAGCGGCCGACGTACAGTGGCGGGCTGCCAGACCGAAGGGAACCGTACCGACATGAATGCCCCCCTGCATCGTGAACTGCCCGCCGCCACGCTGGACGCCGCCCGGGTGCTGTCCCAGGCCAGCGAGCAATGGGACCGCGACATCGTCCGCCAGCTGACCGAGTACATCGCCATTCCGGCCAAGTCGCCCGGGTTCGATCCGGACTGGGAGCGCCATGGCCACCTCGAGACGGTGCTGCGCAACGCCGCCGCCTGGGTCGAGGCGCAGAAGGTGCCCGGGCTGAAGCTGGAGATCGTGCGCCTGCCGGGCCGCACGCCGGTGCTGTTCTTCGAGATCGAGGCCACCCGCGCCGGCGGCGGCCAGACCGTGCTGATGTACGGCCACCTGGACAAGCAGCCCGAGTTCAACGGCTGGCGCGCCGACCTCGGCCCGTGGACGCCCAAGTACGAGGACGGCAAGCTGTACGGCCGCGGCGGCGCCGACGACGGCTACGCGGCCTACGCCAGCATCGCGGCGGTGCAGGCGCTCAAGGCGCAGCAGGTGCCGCACCCGCGCATCGTCGGCCTGATCGAGACTTGCGAGGAATCCGGCTCCTACGACCTGCTGCCCTACGTGGATGCGCTGCGCCCGCGGCTGGGCGACGTCGGGCTGGTGATCTGCCTGGACTCGGGCGCCGGCAACTACGACCAGCTCTGGCTGACGACTTCGCTGCGCGGCATGGCCTCGGGCACGCTCAAGGTGCAGGTGCTGACCGAGGGCGTGCACTCGGGCGACGCGTCCGGGCTGGTGCCGTCGAGCTTCCGCATCCTGCGCCAGGTGCTCGACCGGCTGGAGGACAGCCAGTCCGGGCGCCTGCTGCCGGCCAGCTTCCACTGCGAAGTGCCGGCGCCGCGGCTGGAGCAGGCCCGCGCCACGGCGGCGATCCTGGGCGACGAGGTGTACAAGCGATTTCCCTGGGCCCATGCCGACTGCGGCGGCGCCAGCCAGTCGGCGCTGCCCACCACCACCGACCCGGTGCAGGCCCTGCTCAACCGCACCTGGACGCCGACGTTGTCGGTGACCGGCGCCGAGGGCCTGCCGCCGCTGCAGGACGCCGGCAACGTGCTGCGGCCCTACACCGCCTTCAAGCTGTCGCTGCGGCTGCCGCCGCTGGTCGATGCCGCGGCGGCGGTGCAGGAGCTCAAGGCGCTGCTGGAGGACAACGCCCCCTACCGGGCGGTGGTCACGTTCGACGCCGGCAGCGCCGCCACCGGCTGGAATGCGCCGGACACCGCGCCCTGGTTCGCGCAGGCGCTGGACGCCGCCTCGCAGGCCCATTTCGGCGCGCCGTGCGGCTACATCGGCCAGGGCGGCACCATTCCACTGATGAGCATGCTCAGCCAGGGTTTCCCGACGGCGCAGATGATGGTCTGCGGCGTGCTCGGACCGCGCAGCAACGCCCACGGCCCCAACGAGTTCCTGCACGTGCCCTATGCCAAGCGGTTGACGGCGGCGGTGGCCGAGGTGATGGCCCGGATGCCATGAGCGCCGCCCGGCCGCCCGAAGGCGCTCGCACCGCAGTGCGCAGCACGGAGGTGTTCCTGTGCCGCGCCGCCCGGCCGCCCGAAGGCGCTCGCACCGCAGTGCGCAGCACGGAGGTGTTCCTGCGTCGCGCCGCCCGGCCGCCCGAAGGCGCTCGCACCGCAGTGCGCAGCACGGAGGTGTTCCTGTGTCGCGCCGCCCGGCCGCTCAGGGTCACTGCCGATGGCGGGCGGCACCCGGCCGAGCCATGATCGCGCCCCCATGACGCCGGCCTCGTCCGCCACCCTGTCCACCTTCACCGCCAGCGACGGCGACAACCTCGCCCTGCACGACTGGCCGGTTCCCGAAGGCACGCCGCTGCGCGGCGTGGTCCTGCTGGTGCACGGGTTGGGCGAGCACGCCGGCCGCTACGAGGCGCTGGCGCAGCGCCTCAATGCCTGGGGCTTCGCGGTGCGCGGCTACGACCAGTATGGCCATGGCCAGTCCGGCGGCCCGCGCGGCGGCCTGCCGGGCGCGGGCCGGCTGGTGGACGACCTGGCCGAGATGGTGCACAGCGCCCGCACGCGCACCCCGGACGGGGTGCCGCTGATCCTGCTGGGTCACAGCATGGGCGGGCTGGTCGGGGCGCTGTATGCGGCCGCCCACCCGGCCTCGATCGATGCCCTGGTGCTGTCCTCGCCGGCGTTGGGAACCCGCGTGTCGGGGCCGCAGAAGCTGCTGCTGCGCACCCTGCCGCGCCTGGCGCCCGACCTGCGGGTGGGCAACGGATTGCAGACCCGCTGGCTGTCGCACGATCCCGCCGTCGAGCGCGCCTACCTGGCCGACCCGCTGGTGCATGACCGCATTGCGGCGCGGCTGGCCGGCTTCATCACCGAGGGCGGCCCGCGGGTGCTGGCGCAGGCCGCGCAGTGGAAGGTGCCGACCCTGCTGCTGTACGCGGGCCAGGACCGGCTGGTCGATCCGGCCGGCAGCCGCGCCTTCGCCGCTGCGGCGCCGCAGCCGGTGGTCCGCAGCCACTGCTTCGCGGACCTCTACCACGAGATCTTCAACGAGCAGGATGCGCAGCCGGTGTTCGACTGCCTGCAGCGCTGGCTGGACGAGCGCGCGCCGGTCGCCGTGGCGGCGCTCAAGTTGCCGCAAGCCGCCTAAGCGGCGCCGCCCGCCGGCGCGCGCCGTTCGCGCAGTGCCAGCCACGCCAGCGCGGCGGCGGTCAGCGCCAGCGGCAGCAGCGAACCCCAGTTCAGCAGCGCCCAGCCCGAGGTGGTGACCAGCACGCCGGAGGCCAGCGAACTCAATGCCAGCGTCGCCATCACGAAGAAGTTGAGCGCACCCTGCGCCTTGTCGCGCTCCTCGGGGCGGTAGGTCGACAGCGACAGCGTGGTACTGCCGGTGAACAGGAAATTCCAGCCCACGCCCAGCAGGAACAGCGCCACCAGGAACTGGTGCAGGTCGACCCCGGACAGGGCCACGGCGATGCAGGCCAGGTTCAGCAGCACCCCGGCGCCCATCACCGGCAGCGCGCCGAAATGCTTGATCAGGCTGCCGGTGAAGAAGCCCGGCGCGAACATGCCGATCACGTGCCACTGCAGCACCAGCGCGGCGTCGCCGAACGGCAGCCCGCACTGCTGCATGGCGATCGGGGTGGCGGCCATCAGCAGGTTCATCACGCCATAGCTCAGCGCGCCGGCGGCGGCCGCGACGATGAAGGCCGGCTGGCGCATCAGCTCGGAGAGCGGGCGGCCGGCTGCGACGCTGGCGCGGGCCGGCGCGGGCGGAAAGCGCAGCCGGGCCATCAGCGCCATCGACAGCAGCGCCACCCCCGCCAGCGCCAGGTAGGCGCCGGCGAACGGCACCGGCAGCAGGTCGCGCGTGCGCGCCGCCAGGTTGGGGCCGACCACCGCGCCCAGCAGGCCGCCGGCCATCACCAGCGACACCGCCTTCTCGCGCGCCGGCGCGTCCACCAGTTCGGCCGCGGCGAAGCGGTAGAGGCCGGCGTTGGCGTTGTAGTAGCCGGCCACCACGGTGGCGGCGCACAGCAGCCAGAAATCGCGGCTGAAGGCGGCCCAGGCGCACAGCAAGGCCGCCAGCAGCGCCACCAGCAGGCCGGCCTGGAACGAGGCCTGCCGGCCCCAGTGTTGCTGGGTGCGCGCGACCAGCCCGGTGGACAGCGCGCCGCCGACCACGTAGCCCATCACCGGCAGCGTCGCGAGCCAGCCGACCGGCGCCAGCGCCAGCCCGACCAGGCCGTTGATGGCGATGAAGGTGACGTTGTTGGTCAGGTACAGGCCCTGGCAGGCGGCCAGCAGCCACAGCGAACGGTTCATCGGGGGTCTCGCGGGGCCGGCCCGGCGTGCACGGCGAGGTAGGCGAGCGCAGCCAGCGGCGCCGTCTCGGCCCGCAGCACGCGCGGCCCGAGGGTGACCGGCTCGAAGCCGGCGGCGACGGCGGCGGCTTCCTCGCGCGGCGTAAGGCCGCCCTCGGGCCCGGACAGCAGCAGCAGCGGCATGCCGGCCGGCGGCGGCGCCAGCGGCGATGCCTGCGGCGACAGCGACAGCACGCGCAGCGCCATGCCGGCCGGCGGCTGCCAGCGCGCCAGTTCCGCCAGCGGGTGGATCGCCGGCGGCCGATTGCCGCCGCACTGCTCGCAGGCGGCCGCCGCGATCGCCTGCCAGTGCGCCTGCTTGCGGCCGGCGCGCTCGCCCGACAGCCGCAGCACGCTGCGCTCGGTCAACAGCGGCTGCAGGCTGGCCGCGCCCAGTTCGGCGGCCTTTTCCACCAGCCAGTCCATGCGCTCGTTGGCCGGCACGCCGGCGGCCAGGTGGACGCGGACGGCGGGCTCGCGCTCGATCGGGTGGTGCGAGCCCACCGCTACCTGCACATCGCTGCGCCCCATGCGCTCGATGCGCGCGTCCCACTCGCCGCCGGCGCCGTCGAACAGCGTGAGCGGGTCGCCCGGCTGCAGCCGCAGCACCTGCACGTGGCGGGCGGCGGCCGGCGGCAGCGCGAGCGAAGCGCCCTCGTGCAGGGGCCCGGGGCAATGCAGGCGCGGCATCAACGGGCGCCGGTCAGACCCGGCCGAAGGCGTAGCCGCTGGCGGCCTCGGTGCCCTCGACCTCGTCCACCAGCCGCAGCAGCGGCGCCAGCTCGCGGTAGCGGGCGGCGGTGGCGCGGATGTAGCCGATGAAGCGCGGCGTGTCGGCCAGGTACCGGGGCTTGCCGTCGCGCAGCGTCAGGCGGGCGAAGATGCCGGCCACCTTCAGGTGCCGCTGCAGGCCCATCCATTCCACCGCGCGGTAGAACTCGCCGAAGTCGCCGCCCACCGGCAGGCCGGCCTTGAGCGCCTTCTCCCAGTAGCGCACGGTGATGTCCAGCACGAATTCCTCGTCCCAGCTGAGGAAGGCGTCGCGCATCAGGCTGGCGATGTCGTAAGTGACCGGTCCGTGCACCGCATCCTGGAAATCCAGCACCCCCAGCCGCGCCTCGCCTTCGCCGGCGGGCAGCATCAGGTTGCGCGGCATGAAGTCGCGGTGCACATAGACCGCCGGCGCGGCCAGGTTCTGGCGGACGATCAGCGCGAACGTGGCGTCCAGCGTCTCGCGCAGCTTGCCTTCGACCGCAACGGCGCGGTGGCGCGCCAGGTACCAGTCCGGGAACAGCGCCAGCTCACGCGCCAGCAGCGCCTCGTCGTACGGCGGCAGCACGCCCGGGCGCGAGGCCAGCTGCCAGTCGATCAGGGCATCGATCGCCTGCAGGAACCAGGGCCGCGCGGCGTCGGGTTGTGCGGGATCGAGCACCTCGATCAGGGTGCGCCGGCCCAGGTCGTCCAGCAGCATGAAGCCATGCGGCTCGTCCCAGGCCAGCACGCGCGGCACGTGCAGGCCGGCATCGGCCATCAGCCGCGCCACGTGCACGAAGGCGCGGCAGTCCTCCTTGGCCGGCGGCGCGTCCATCACGATGCGGCTGCCGGCGGCGCCGTCCAGGCGCAGGTAGCGGCGGAAGCTGGCGTCGGCCGAGGCCGGCCGCAGGGTCGCGGGGTCCAGGCCGTGGGCCGGTGCGATCGACCCGAGCCATGCGTGGAAAGCCTGTTCGCGATGGGGATCGTCCCAGTGCACGGCAGCGGCCGCGCCGGCGCCCGGCGCCGGGGTGGAGTAAGGGTCGCTCATGGATAATCCATTCTACAAACGCCCCTGCGCCCGGCCCCGAGCTTGCTGCGCGGTTCCCGCCCGATCGCCGACACGCCTTTGAACCACCGGACCCCGCGCATGAACTTCAGGCTAGCGCCGCTTGCGCTGGCGGCGTTCGGGTTCCTGCATGGCGCGGCGTCCTGGGCCCAGGTTGCCGAAGCGCCCGCCGGCCCGGCCGCCCCGATGGACCTGAAGGCCTCGCCCATGCTGCGCGAGGCGATGCCCGACGCGGTGCGGCGCCAGTTGCCGACCTTCGTGTTCGGCGACCACATCAACGGCCGCCCCGACCTCGACACCACGGTCGAAGGCCACGCCGAGCTGCGCCGCGGCGACACCGTGATCAGGGCCGACCGGATGGAGTACTGGCAGCCGGACGACCTGGCCAAGGCGCGCGGCAACGTGCGCATCAACCGGGCCGGCAACGTGTTCGAGGGCCCCTACCTCGAGCTGAAGGTGGATGCCTTCGAAGGCTTCTTCACCCAGCCCGACTACCGGCTGCTGCGCAACGATGCCTACGGCCAGGCGTCGCGGGTGGATTTCCTGGACGAGCATCGTTCGGTCATCCGCGACGCCACCTACACCACCTGCCAGCGCGAGGACTATCCCGGCTGGATGCCGGCCTGGCTGCTGCGGGCCGGCAACATCCGCCTCGACCAGGAAGAGGAGGTCGGCTACGCCACCGACGCCCTGCTGACCTTCAAGCAGGTGCCGATCCTGCCGATCCCGCAACTGAGCTTTCCGCTGTCGGACAAGCGCAAGTCGGGCTTCCTGCCGCCGCTGATCGGCGTGGACAGCATCAATGGCCTGGAGTACCGGCAGCCGTACTACTGGAACATCGCGCCCAACCGCGACGCCACGTTCTACCCGACGCTCATGAGCAAGCGCGGCATCGACCTGGGCGCCGAGTTCCGCTACCTCGAGCCGCTGTACAGCGGCGAGCTGCAGGCCAACCTGATGCCCGGCGACCGGCTGCGCGACCGCACGCGCTGGGGCTACAAGCTGCGCCACGACAGCACGGTGCCGATCGGGCTGGGCCTGCGCGGCAGCAGCTACCTGTACATGAACCTCAACCGCGTCAGCGACGACGACTACTGGCGCGACTTCTCGCGCGCCACCGGTTCGCTGACGCAGCGCCTGCTGGCCAACGACGCGCTGCTGCAGTGGACCAGCGACAGCGGGCGCTGGCTGCTGTCCGCGCGCGCCCTGAAGTGGCAGACGCTGCAGGACGTCACGGCACCGATCACGCCGCCCTACGACCAGCTGCCGCAGCTGCTGGCGCGCTACACGCGGCAGGACCTGCCGCTCGGCCTGGAAGGCTGGGTCGAGGCCAACACCACCCGCTTCCAGTCGGTGTCGCGCCTGACCGGCCAGCCCAACGCGCAGCGCAGCTTCCTGCTCGGGCTGATCGAGCGGCCCTGGCAGGCGCCGGGCTGGTTCGTGGTCCCGCGCATGCAGTTGCACAGCACCCAGTACAACTTCGATGCGCCGCTGCGCGACGGCAGCCGCACGGCGGCCCGCACGCTGCCGATGTTCAGCCTGGACAGCGGGCTGGTGTTCGAGCGCCCGGCCAGCTACCTCGGCCGCCGTTTCCTGCAGACGCTGGAGCCGCGCGCCTTCTACGTCTACACGCCGTTTCGCGACCAGTCGCGCCTGCCCAACTACGACTCGGGCTTCAACGACTTCAACTTCGCGACCATCTACACCGAGAACTCGTTCGGCGGCAATGACCGCATCGCCGACAACAACCTGCTGACGGTGGGCGCGACCACCCGCCTGATCGACCCGGACACGGGCGCGGAGGCGGCCAAGTTCAGCGTCGCCCAGCGGCTGCGGTTCAAGGACCAGCGCGTCACCCTGCCGGGCGGCACGCCGGTGAGCGAGCGGCTGTCGGACATCCTGTTCGGCGCCACCCTGAACTGGGACCCGAAGTGGATGCTGGACACCACGGTCCAGTACAACCCCAAGACCCGCCAGTCGGAGCGCGTGACACTGGGCGGGCGCTACAACCCGGGCAACTACCGCATCGTCAGCGCGGCCTACCGGCTGCAGCGTGGGCAGTCCGAGCAGATCGACATCGGCTGGCAATGGCCGCTGAACGACCTGTGGGGCGATCGCGGCCAGGACCTGGGGCCGGGCCGCGGCCAGGGCGGCGGGCGCTGGTACTCGGTCGGCCGGCTGAACTTCAGCCTGAAGGACGGCCGCGTCGTCGATACCGTGCTCGGGCTGGAGTACGACGCCTGCTGCTGGATCGGCCGGGTCGTGCTGGAGCGGCTGCAAAGCAGCACCAACAGCGCCAGCAAGCGCATCATGTTCCAGCTCGAATTCGTCGGCTTCAGCCGGCTCGGATCGAACGCCCTGGGCACGCTGCGCCAGAATATCCCGCGCTACCAGCTGCTGCGCGACCGCGACGTCGCGGTGCCGCCCAGCCGCTTCACCAATTACGAGTGAGACCCATCGCCGCCATGACCTCCCGCGCCCTTGTCCTCGTGCTGGTCAGCGCCGTCGCGCTGTCTTTGCCCGCCGCCGCGCAATTGCGTGTGTCGCCCCAGATCGGCAGCGGCACCCCCCGGGCGCCGGCCGGCCCGCGTCCGGCCGACCACATCGTCGCGGTGGTCAACTCCGAGCCGATCACCAACAACGAAGTGCGCACGCGGCTGCTGCGCTTCGAGCAGCAGCTCGCCCAGCAGGGCGCCGCCATGCCGCCGCGCAACGAGCTGGCCAAGCTGGTGCTGGAGCGCCTGATCAGCGAGAAGGCGCAACTGCAGTTCGCGCGCGAGTCCGGGCTGCGCATCAGCGACGCGATGGTGGACCAGGCCGAGCAGAACTTCGCCCGCCAGAACGGGATGGACGTCGCCCAGCTGCACCGGCGACTGGCCGCCGAGGGGCTGGATCCCGCCGCCTTCCGCGAGGACTTGCGCAACCAGCTGCTGCTGACGCGACTGCGCGAGCGCGAGGTCGACCAGCGCGTCAAGGTCAGCGAGCAGGACATCGACCAGTTCCTGCGCGAGCAGGCCGGCGGCGCCGGTCCGGTCGAGCTGAACCTGGGCCACATCCTGGTGGCGCTGCCGGAGAACGCCGGCGAGCCGCAGGTCCGCGAGGCCCAGGCCAAGGCCCAGCGGGCGCACGAGCGGGCGCGCAGCGGCGAAGACTTCGGCAAGCTGGCACGGGAACTCTCGGACGCGCCCGACGCGGCGGCCGGTGGCCAGATGGGGCTGCGCAGCGCCGAGCGCTACCCGACGCTGTTCGTCGAGGCCGTGCAGTCGCTGCCGCAGGGCGGCGTCAGCGCGGTGCTGCGCTCGGGCGCCGGGTTCCACGTGCTCAAGGTGCTGGAGCGGCGCAAGGGCGGCCTGCCGGGCGCCGCCGTGACCCAGAACCACGCCCGCCACATCCTGCTGCGGCCCGGATCGCAGCTGAGCGAAGCACAGGCGCGCGACAAGCTGGCCGACTTCAAGCGGCGCATCCAGTCCGGGCAGGCCGACTTCGCCCAGCTGGCGCGCGAGCACTCGCAGGATGCCAGTGCCCAGCGGGGCGGCGACCTCGGCTGGTCAAGCCCCGGCATGTTCGTGCCCGAGTTCGAGGAAACGATCGACGGCCTCGCGCCGGGGCAGATCGCCGAGCCGCTGGTGTCGCGCTTCGGCGTGCACCTGGTGCAGTTGCTGGAACGCCGGGAGGCCAGGCTGACCGAGCGCGAGCAGCGCGAGATGGTGCGCAACGTGGTGCGCGAGAAGAAGCTCGACGAGGCCTACGAGCAATGGGCGCAGGAAGTGCGCGGCCGCGCCTGGGTGGACCTGCGCGAACCGCCGACCTGACGGCGCCTTTTCGGTTCCCGATCTTGGATCGCGCACACCACCGGCCCCGCAAGCGGTTCGGGCAGCACTTCCTGGCCGACCTGTCGGTCATCGATGCCATCGTGCGGGCGATCGCGCCGCGGCCCGGACAGGCGCTGGTGGAGATCGGCCCCGGGCTGGCGGCGCTGACGCAGCCGCTGGTCGAGCGGGCCGGCCGGCTGGCGGTGATCGAACTCGATCGCGACCTGGCAGCCCGGCTGCGCGCGCACCCGCAACTGGACGTGGTGGAAAGCGACGTGCTGCGGGTGGACTTCACGGCGCTGGCGGCCCGGCTCGGCGCGCCCCGGCTGCGGGTGGTCGGCAACCTGCCCTACAACATCTCCACCCCGATCCTGTTCCACCTGCTGGACCATGTGGCGGTGGTGCAGGACCAGCACTTCATGCTGCAAAAGGAGGTGGTGGACCGCATGGTGGCCGCACCGGCAACCGCCGATTACGGCCGCCTGTCGGTGATGCTGCAGTGGCGCTACGAGATGGAAGAGGTGCTGTTCGTGCCGCCGTCGGCGTTCGAGCCGCCGCCGCGGGTCGACAGCGCGGTGGTCCGCATGGTCCCCCGCCCTTCACCGGCGCCGGTCGATTCCGCCTTGCTGTCCGAACTGGTGCAGGTGGCCTTCAGCCAGCGCCGCAAGCTGCTGCGGCATACCCTGGGCAAGTGGCTGGAGCAGAGGCAGTTCGCGGGGAGCTTCGACCTTCAGCGTCGCGCCGAGGAAGTCCCGGTGCCCGAATTCATCGCGCTCGTCCAGGCCGTTGCGTAAGGGGCGCCGATGAAGAAAGGCCGGATCCACTCCGGCCTTCTTGCGCTGGCCACGCGGGGAACGCGCAGCCGCTGGTGCGTGATCAGGCTGCGGCGAGCCAGTAACCCGCGTTGAACGGGCTGCTCATGCGCAGCGCGAGGGGCGAGACGTCCACCAGCTTGTCGGTGGGCATCTTCTCGCCGTTGTCGGTGACGGTGGGCACCGCAGCATCGGTGCCCTGGGCCTCGTTCGCCCGTTCTGCTTGGCCAGCTTGTGCAGAACGGGCTACAGAAAAGAATAGAAGCACCGGAACGGTATCTTGCGGTCGCTCCAGTAGTCGGCGGTGTCGCGAAAGATGTCCAGCAGCTGCTCGCGCGCTTCCTTGTCGAACTTGGCGGTGGCCGGAATCTGCTCGAGCACCACGATGAAGCCGGGCTGCGGCCCCGACTTGTGCACCGGGTCGGTCATGCAGTCGTACAGGGCGTCGAAGTTCTTGCCGAAGTGCGCCGGCAGCATGAACTGCTGGGCGATCAGGTCCAGCACGTCCTGCTTGCTCTGGGCGGTGGCCAGGTTGGCATACAGGAAGTGCTGGCCGAGGGACTGCGCCGTCTCCTGCAGGTCCTGCACGCGGAATGCGCGGATCGACTGCACGATGTTGCTGCGCACGCCCTTCAGGGGTGTGTCTGCGATGTCGGGGCGAAGGGGTTTATCCATCTCCGCGTCTCTTTCCATGGCTGTCAAAAACAGGTCCCGCTTCATTTCAGGGCTCCACGATCTTGCGAAAACTGGCGTAGTGGTCAGCGGTGTAGTAACAAGCGTCCGGCAGCCGGGGCGGCCCGCCGCACACGATGCGCCGGGCCCCCCGGTCGCGCGATCCCGGCGTCTTGACGGTGTATTCGCGCCAATAGCCGCGCTTGTAGGCCGGCAGCAGGCGCTCGCGGTTGAAGAACACCGAGCCGTCCTTCGGGTACGGAAACGGTCCGCCCTGGCGGATCAGCTCGAACGTCTCGCGGCCCTGCCGCGGCAGTTCGGCCACCGAGACCGTGGTATCGGCCGGGCCCTGCAGGGCCCGGGCTGCCGCCGGCCCGGCTCCGGTGAGCACGGCTGCCAACAAGAAGCTAGTGAGTGCAAACTTGATAGCAACGGCGCGCGCCATGAGCAACAACGGACCTTCTGGGTGACCTTCGGACGCCATCCGGGCGCTGCCTCCGAGCCCGGCGGGCCCTCGGGGTTAACCCGGAAAACAAGCGCGCTAGTGTGAACCAAGCCGTCACAAAAGGCAAGCGGACTGCCCAATTTTTGAGCAGTCCGGGAAGGCTTTTGCCGAGCCGCTTGACGAATAGCTAAGTTTGCGCCCGCTATCCGCCGAAACCTTACCGGTCTGAGGCGTTGGCGTCGGTCACGGTCAGCGCCGTCATGTTGACGATGCGCCGCACGGTCGTGCTGGGTGTCAGGATCTGGATCGGCTTGGCAGCGCCGAGCAGCATCGGCCCGATGGCGATGTTGCCGCCGGCCGCCGTCTTGAGCAGGTTGTAGGCGATGTTGGCGGCGTCGATGTTGGGACACACCAGCAGGTTGGCGTCCCCGGCCAGGCTGTTGTGCGGCATCAGCCGGCCGCGCGCGTCGCCGTCCAGCGCCACGTCGCCGTGCATCTCGCCGTCCACTTCCAGCCACGGCGCCTGCTCGCGCAGCAGGGCCAGCGCCTCGCGCATCTTGACCGCGCTCGGCTGGTTGCTGGAGCCGAAGTTGGAGTGTGACAGCAGCGCGGCCTTGGGCTTGATGCCGAAGCGCATCATTTCCTCGGCCGCCATCACCGTGATCTCGGCCAGCTGGGCGGCGCTCGGGTCGTAGTTGACGTGGGTGTCCACCAGGAACACCTGGCGGGTCGGCAGCAGCAGCGCGTTCATGGCCGCGTAGGTGGCGGCGCCCTTGCGCCGGCCGATCACCTGGTCGATGTAGTGCAGGTGCAGGTCGGTGGTGCCCCAGGTGCCGCAGATCATGCCGTCCACCTGCTCCTTGTGCAGCAGCATCGAGCCGATCAGCGTCAGGCGCCGCCGCATCTCGATCTTGGCCATCTGCTGGGTCACGCCCTTGCGGTCGGTCATGCGGTGGTAGGTCTGCCAGAAGTCGCGGTAGCGGTCGTCCTGCTCGACGTTGACCACGTCGTAGTCGCGCCCCTGCGCCAGGCGCAGGCCGAACTTCTCGATGCGCTGGGCGATCACCGCCGGCCGGCCGATCAGCGTCGGCCGGGCGATGCCCTCGTCGGCCACGATCTGGGCCGCGCGCAGGACCCGCTCTTCCTCGCCTTCGCAGTACGCCACGCGCTTGCGCGTGGAGGCCTTGGCCGCCGCGAAGATCGGCTTCATGGTGGTGCCGGAGGCGTACACGAAGCTCTGCAGCTTCTCGCGGTAGGCGTCCATGTCGCGGATCGGGCGCAAGGCCACGCCGCTATCGGCCGCCGCCTGGGCCACCGCCGGCGCGATCTTCATCATCAGCCGCGGATCGAACGGCTTGGGGATCAGGTACTCGGGCCCGAACGCCAGCTTCTGGCCGGCATAGGCGGCCGCCACCACCTCGCTCTGCTCGGCCTGGGCAAGATCGGCGATGGCGTGCACCGCCGCGATCTCCATCTGGTCGGTGATGGTGGTCGCGCCGCAGTCCAGCGCACCCCGGAAGATGTAGGGGAAGCACAGGACGTTGTTGACCTGGTTGGGGTAGTCGGTGCGGCCGGTGGCCAGGATCGAATCGGGCCGCGCCGACTTGGCATCGTCGGGCAGGATCTCCGGGTGGGGATTGGCCAGGGCCAGGATCAGCGGGTCGCGCGCCATCTTGCGCACCATCTCCGGCTTGAGCACGTTGCCGGCCGACAGGCCCAGGAAGATGTCGGCGTCCTCGATCACCTCGGCCAGCGTGCGCGCCGACGTCGGCTGGGCGAACTGTGCCTTGTCGTCGTCCATCAGCTCGGTGCGGCCTTCGTACACCACGCCGGCCAGGTCGGTGGCGAAGATGTTCTGGCGCGGCAGCCCCAGCTTGAGCAGCAGGTTCAGGCAGGCCAGCGCCGCGGCGCCGGCGCCGGAGGTCACCAGCTTGACCTGCGACAGCTCCTTGCGGACCACCTTAAGGCCGTTGAGGATGGCGGCGCCGACCACGATGGCGGTGCCGTGCTGGTCGTCGTGGAACACCGGGATGCGCAGGCGCTCGCGCAGCTTGCGCTCGACGTAGAAACAGTCGGGCGCCTTGATGTCTTCCAGGTTGATGCCGCCGAAGGTGGGCTCCATGGCGGCGATCACCTCCACCAGCCGATCGGGGTCCTTCTCGTCGAGCTCGATATCGAAGACGTCGATGCCGGCGAACTTCTTGAACAGGACGCCCTTGCCTTCCATCACCGGCTTGGACGCCAGCGGGCCGATGTCGCCCAGTCCCAGCACCGCCGTGCCGTTGGTGACCACCCCCACCAGGTTGCCGCGCGCGGTGTAGCGGAACACCTCCGCCGGATCGCGCACGATCTCTTCGCAGGGCGCGGCGACGCCCGGCGAATAGGCCAGCGCCAGGTCGTGCTGGTTGATCAGTTGCTTGGTGGCGTGGATCGCGAGCTTGCCGGGGGTCGGATGCTCGTGGTACTCGAGGGCGGCCTGGCGCAACTCGGCGCGGCTGGCGTCCGCGTACTGCGATTCGATGGGGGGCATGCGGTTGTTCTCCTCTTGCGCGGTCGTCCCCTGCCCGCCGGGCGGGCATCAGGGGCGCGATTGTAGGCGGGCGCTACGTGGAAACCCCGGTACGGGTTCCTGCGTATGACGCGGCTCAGGCGCGCATCAGCGCTTCGATTTCATCCGGCCGAACCGGCACGTCGCGCGTGATCAGCTCGCAGCCGGCCTCGGTGACGATGGCGTCGTCCTCGATGCGGATGCCCAGGTGGTGGAAGCGCTCGGGCACGCCCTCGGCCGGCCGCACGTACAGGCCGGGCTCGATGGTGAGCACCATGCCGGGGCGCAGGATGCGGCTCGGGCGGTTCTTGATCACCTCGCCGGACAGCGGGTCCCTGCGTTCGCTCACCTGGCCGACCTCGGACGGCTCGACGTAGCTGCCGCAGTCGTGCACGTCCATGCCCAGCCAGTGGCCGGTGCGGTGCATGTAGAAGGCGAAGTAGGCGCGCTGCTCGATCACGTCGTCGACGCTGCCGACCCGGTCGCGATCGAGCAGGCCCAGGTCCAGCAGGCCCTGCGACAGCACCCGAACCGTGGCCTCGTGCGGGTCGTTGAAGCGCGCGCCGGCGCGGGTGGCGGCCACGGCGGCGTCCTGCGAGGCCAGCACCAGCTCGTACAGCGCGCGCTGCGGTCCGCTGAAGCGGCCGTCGGCCGGGAAGGTGCGGGTGATGTCGCTGGCGTAGCCGTCGAGCTCGCAGCCGGCGTCGATCAGCACCAGCTCGCCGGCGCGCACCGGGGTGTCGGCGGCGCGGTAGTGCAGCACGCAGGCATTGGCGCCGGCGGCGACGATGGAGCCATAGGCCGGAAACTGCGAGCCGGCCAGGCGGAACTCGTGCAGCAGCTCGGCGTCCAGGTGGTACTCGCGCACGTCGCGGCCCTCGCGCAGCATGCGGGCCGACAACTGCATGGCGCGCACGTGGCCGCGGGCGCTGATCTGCGCGGCGCGGCGCATGGTGTCCTGCTCGTGGGCGTCCTTGACCAGCCGCATCTCGTCGAGCACCGCGCACAGGTCGTCCTGCCGCTCGGGGCACAGCGCCCCGAAGCGCACCCGGGCGCGCACCCGGTTCAGCCAGCCGCCCACGCGCGCTTCCAGCCCGGGGTGGATCGCGAACGGGTACCAGACCGCCTCGCGGTTCTCCAGCAGCTGCGGCAGCGCCGACTCGAGTTCGTCGATCGAATGCGCGGCCTGCACCCCCAGCGCGTCGGGCGCCGCGGCGGGGCCGAGCCGGTAGCCATCCCAGATCTCGCGCTCCAGGTCCTTGGGCGCACAGAACAGCGTGCTGCGGCCATCACCCGTGATCACCAGGAACGCATTGGGCTCGGCGAAGCCGGTCAGGTAGAAGAAGTAGCTGTCGTGCCGGTACGGAAAGTCGCTGTCGCGGTTGCGCGGCCGCTCCGGCGCGGTCGGCACCAGCGCGATGCCATCGGGGCCGATGGCCCGGGCCACGCGTGCGCGGCGCTCGGCGTAAAGGGTGTTGTTCATGCTGCGTTGAGTAGGGCCAGCCGCTCGGGCGTGCCGACGTCGGTCCACTCGCCGTCGTACAGCTGCGCGCTAACCTGGCCATTGTCGGCGGCCTGCCGCAGCAACGGGGCGAGCGGGACTTTCTGCCCCTCGGGATTGCCCGCCGGCAGGCTGGCAAAGAAGGCCTTGCGGTACAGCCCGATGGTGGAAAAGGTGTGGCGGCCCTCGCGCGCGTTCGACAGCAGCCCGTCGGCCGTGATCGAGAAGTCGCCGGCGGGGTTGTGCGGCGGGTTGCGCACCAGGTACAGGTGGGCCAGGCGCGGGCCCTTGGCAAAGCGCTGCAGGGCCTCGGGCGCGAAGCGGAATCCCGGCACGTAGACGTCGCCGGCCACCACCCAGAACGCATCCTCCAGCAGCGGCAGGGCGCGGGCGATGCCGCCGGCGGTCTCCAGCGCACCGCCGAAGTCGACGCCTTCGCGCGACCAGGCCAGTTGCAGCGGGCCATGGCGCTCGCCGTAGTGGCGCTCCAGCCGCTCGCCCAGCCAGTCGGTGTTGATCACGGCCTGGCGGTAGCCGGCGCGCGCGAGCGCCGCCAGGTGCCAGCCGATCAGCGGCGTTCCGTGCACCCGCAGCAGCGGCTTGGGGCACAGGTCGGTCAGCGGCCGCATGCGCTCGCCGCGGCCGGCGGCCAGCACCATCACCGGTGCGCCCGTCACGCGCTCTCTCCGCGGTCGAGCGAACGCTGCTCGGTCCACTCCGGCTGGAAGCGTTGCACCAGCGCCTGCATCAGCTCGCGCGCCCGCACCGCGAGGTCGTCCTGCGCGTGCGTCAGGCAGACGTCCACCAGCACGCCGCGATCGCCCGGCGAGGTATGCAGCAGCACGTGCGAGCCCGGCAGCAGCAGCGCGGCGCTGGCGCCGCCGCCGGGGCCGGCGCACGACAGCTCGTGCTCGACCGCCAGGCCGACGGCTTCGGCCGCCTGGCGCGACCACTGGCCGAGCTGCCGGGGCTCGGTCAGCCAGCGCGCCTCGCAGCGGCATTGGTAGAGATCGGCGGTGAGGTGCAGGCCGCGCATGCGTGCGACTTTAGACCAAGGCACAGGCGAGCTGCCTGGCGGCAGCGGCGGCGGACCTCAACCGCTAAAATTCCGGGTTTCCCCCTAGCCGCGCCCATGTCACTCCACTCTGCTGTTTCCTCCCCGGTCCAAGCTGACGCCGGGGCGACGCTGGACGCTGTCCAGATGGCCAACGCAATCCGGGTCCTCTCGATGGACGCGGTCCAGCAGGCGAACTCGGGACATCCGGGCGCGCCCATGGGCATGGCCGACATCTCGGTGGCGCTGTGGCACCGGCACCTGAAGCACAACCCGGCCGACCCGCACTGGTTCGACCGCGATCGTTTCGTGCTGTCCAACGGCCACGGCTCGATGCTGGTCTACTCGCTGCTGCACCTGACCGGCTACGACCTGCCGCTGCAGGAGCTGAAGAACTTCCGCCAGCTGCACAGCAAGACCGCCGGCCACCCCGAGGTGGGCATCACGCCCGGCGTGGAGACCACCACCGGCCCGCTCGGCCAGGGCCTGACCAACGCGGTCGGCATGGCGCTGGCGGAGAAGCTGCTGGCGGCCGAATTCAACCGCGATGGCCACGTCGTCGTCGACCACTTCACCCACGTGTTCCTGGGCGACGGCTGCCTGATGGAGGGCATCAGCCACGAGGCCTGCGCGCTGGCCGGTGCCTGGAAGCTGAACAAGCTGGTGGCGATCTACGACGACAACGGCATCTCGATCGACGGCCAGGTCACGCCCTGGTTCATCGACGACACGCCGGCGCGCTTCCGTGCCTACGGCTGGAACGTGGTGGGCCCGATCGACGGCCATGACATCGATGCGGTGGACCGCGCCATCGCCGACGCCCGCCAGGGCGTGGGCGGCAGCGCCGAGCGGCCGACGCTGATCGTGGCCAAGACCCAGATCGGCAAGGGCAGCCCGAACCGCGTCAACACCGCCAAGGCGCACGGCGAGGCGCTCGGGCTGGAGGAAGTCCAGCTCACCCGCGAGGCGCTGGGCTGGCCGCACGATCCGTTCGTGGTGCCGCAGCCGGTGTATGACGCCTGGGACGCCAAGGCCCGCGGCGCGGCCGCGCAGGCCGAGTGGGAAGCGCGCTTCGCCGCTTACCGGGCGGCCTACCCGGAGGCGGCAGCCGACTTCCAGCGCCGCATGAAGGGCGAGCTGCCGCGCCACTTCGCCCAGGTGGCGGTCGATGCGGCGGTGGCGGCCCACGCCAAGGCCGAGACGGTGGCGTCGCGCAAGGCCTCGCAGCTGGCGCTGGAGGCGTTCACCGCCGCGCTGCCCGAGCTGCTGGGCGGCAGCGCCGACCTGACCGGCTCCAACCTGACCAACACCAAGAGCACGCCGCCGCTGCGCTTCGACGTCGCCGGCAACGTCAAGCGCGACGAGCTGGGCCGCATCGGCCGCCACATCAACTACGGCGTGCGCGAGTTCGGCATGGCGGCCGTGATGAACGGCGTCGCCCTGCACGGCGGCTACATCCCCTACGGCGGCACCTTCCTGACCTTCAGCGACTACAGCCGCAACGCGATCCGCATGGCGGCGCTGATGAAGCAGCGGGTGGTGCACGTGTTCACCCACGACTCGATCGGGCTGGGCGAGGACGGCCCGACCCACCAGTCGGTCGAGCACGCCGCCAGCCTGCGCCTGATCCCCAACCTGGACGTCTGGCGCCCGTGCGACACGGCCGAGACGGTGGTGTCGTGGGCGGTGGCGCTGCAGAACATGAGCCGGCCGACGGCGCTGCTGCTGTCGCGGCAGAACCTGCCGTACGCGCCCAAGGCCGGGCTGGAAGACATCAGCAAGGGCGGCTACGTGCTGGCCGAGCCGACCGAGGTCGGCCTGGCGCGGGCGCAGGCCGTGATCATCGCCACCGGCTCGGAGGTGCAACTGGCGCTGAAGGCGCAGGAGCTGCTGGCGCACGATGGCATCGGGGTGCGCGTGGTCTCCATGCCCAGCACCACCACCTTCGACCGCCAGAGCGCCGCCTACAAGCAGGAGGTGCTGCCGCGGGCGCTGCCGCGCATCGCGGTGGAAGCCGGCGTGACCGACTTCTGGTGGAAGTACGGCTGCGCCGCCGTGGTCGGCATCGACAGCTACGGCGAATCGGCGCCGGCGAACGTGCTGTTCAAGCACTTCGGCTTCACCCCGGAGAACGTGGCCGACACGGTCCGGGTGGCGCTGGGCCGCTGACGCGCGCAAGGATCGACAACACCGGCTGCCGCCGAGGAGGAGACTGCGATGAAGAACAACACCCGGCTTCTGGCCACCTGGGCCCGGCGCACCGTCCCTGTGCTGCTGCTGGCCGCGAGCGGCCTGGCGTCGGCCCAGCTGATCAGCGCAATCCAGGTGGCGCCGGCGGCAGCCAAACCCGGCGAGGCCGTCACCGTGACCGTCCAGCTCGACGTGATGTCGGGCACCAACTGTGGCGTGCGCATGCACTGGGGCGACGGCAGCACCACCGACCACAAGATCAACCAGGCCAAGGACGTGCCGCTGGTGGTGCAGCGCAGTTGGCCGCGCGCCGGCAGCTACACGGTCAAGGCCGAGGGCAAGACGCTGGGGATGCTGCCCAAGTGCGGCGGCTCCAACCGCGAAGTGCTGGTGACCGTGAGCGCGCCGGCGGTGGCCACTGGCGGCAATGCCCCGACCGGGGCAGGGCCCTGCCCGGCCGGCTGGAAGCTCGGCAAGGGTGGCGTGAGCAAGAATGGAGCCTTCACGTGCACCGCCAAGGCCGGTACCGCACTGCCGGCCGAGCGGCCGTCGTGCCAGGGCGAGCTGACCTACTTCGAGAACGGCAGGCGCGGCCAGCTGGGCTGCCGCCTGTAACGCATTTCCTCATCATCCGGAGAGAGCAAAGATGACCATCAAGATCGGGATCAACGGTTTCGGCCGCATCGGGCGCATGGTGTTCCGTGCCGCGGTGCAGAACTTCAACGACATCGAGGTCGTCGGCATCAACGACCTGCTCGAGCCCGACTACCTGGCCTACATGCTGCAGTACGACAGCGTGCACGGCCGCTTCAAGGGCGAGGTGGCGGTGGACGGCAACACCCTGGTGGTCAACGGCAAGCGCATCCGCCTGACCGCGGCCAAGGATCCGGCCGAGCTGAACTGGGGCGCCGTCGGCGCCGAGGTGGTGGTCGAGTCGACCGGCATCTTCCTGACCAAGGAAGGCGCCCAGAAGCACATCAACGCCGGCGCGAAGAAGGTGATCATGTCGGCGCCGTCCAAGGACGACACGCCGATGTTCGTGTTCGGCGTCAACGACAAGACCTACCAGGGCGAGGCGATCATCTCCAACGCGTCCTGCACCACCAACTGCCTGGCCCCGGTGGCCAAGGTGCTGAACGACAAGTGGGGCATCAAGCGCGGCCTGATGACCACGGTGCACGCCGCCACCGCCACCCAGAAGACGGTGGACGGCCCGAGCAACAAGGACTGGCGCGGCGGCCGCGGCATCCTGGAGAACATCATCCCGTCCTCCACCGGCGCGGCCAAGGCGGTGGGCGTGGTGATCCCCGAGCTGAACAAGAAGCTGACCGGCATGTCGTTCCGGGTGCCGACCTCCGACGTGTCGGTGGTCGACCTGACCGTGGAGCTGAGCAAGGAAGCCAGCTACAAGGAGATCTGCGCCGAGATGAAGGCGCAGAGCGAAGGCCCGCTCAAGGGCATCCTGGGCTACACCGAGGACAAGGTGGTGGCCACCGACTTCCGCGGCGACGCGCGCACCTCGATCTTCGACGCCGACGCCGGCATCGCGCTGGACGGCACCTTCATCAAGGTGGTCAGCTGGTACGACAACGAGTGGGGCTACTCCAACAAGGTGCTGGAGATGGTGCGGGTGGTGGCCGCCCGCTGATCGCTCGTCAGAACGGATGAAGGACGCGCCCGCCCGGGCGCGTTTTTCGTTCCGGCGCGGCCTATCGTGCCGCTCCGCCCGCCCGGTGCGCGGGCCGGCGAGGGGCGGCATGGACGATCCGGCATTCCGGCAATGGCTCACCCGCAGGAGCTGGGCCCTGAGCGTTCGCTACTGCAAGGTGGTGGCGCTGCTGCTGCCGCCGGCGGCGCTGGTGACCGACGTGCCGCTGCTGCGCGCCAACGGGGTGGCGGGCATCGAATGGCTGCTCGCCTGGCAGCTGGCCGCCGAACTGGTCTGCCTGGTTCTGGTCGCGGCCGACCGCTGGTGGCCCGCACTGCGCGGCCGCGAGGCATCGCTGTATGCCTTCTGCACGTTGTTCATCGCCCTGTGCACCTGGATCGGCATGGCCGACGGCGGGCTGCGCGGCGACTTCGCCATCTATGCGGCCGGCATGACGTTCGGCGCGGCGGTGGCCGCCACGCCGCGGCCGATCCGCCAGCCGCTGTATGCCGCCAGCCTGTTCGCCATCGCGGTGCCGGTGTGGCTGCGCGAGGCTGGCGACGGCGCCCGGGTGGCGGCCGGACTGGTCAACCCGTTCTGCGTGGTGATGCTGTGCCTGTGGCTGGACCGCTTCACCTGGTCGCGCGACCGCGCGCTCTATCTCGAGACGCAGCGCGCCGAAGCCGAGCGCGCCCGCGCCGACGAGGTGCTGCACAACGTGCTGCCGCCGGCGGTGGCCGAGGAGATCAAGCACGCCGGCCGGGTGCAGGCGCGCAAGTTCGACAACCTGGGCGTGCTGTTCGCCGACATCGCGGGCTTCACCAGCTTCTCGAGCCGGTTGCCGCCGGACGCGCTGGTGCTGGTGCTGGACGAGATCTTTTCGTCATTCGACGCCCTGGTGCAGCGGCATGGCGTCGAGAAGATCAAGACCATCGGCGACGCCTACATGGTGGTCTCGCACGCCGGCGTGCCGGCCCTGTGCCGGCTGGCGCTGGACCTGCGGGCTGCACTGGAGCACTACAACCATGCGAACGGCACCGCCATGGCCATGCGCATCGGCATCCATGCCGGCCCCGCCGTGGGCGGGGTGCTGGGTGCCCGCCGCTTCCTCTATGACGTGTGGGGCGACACGGTCAACGTGGCCAGCCGGCTCGAGTCGGCCGGCCGGGCGGGCAGCATCCAGGTCAGCGAAGCGGTGGTGCGGCAGGCGGGCGCGGACTTCGCCTTCACCGCCCGCGGGCTGGTTGAACTGCAGGGGCGCGGCCGGGTGCTCACCTACTGGCTGCTGGGCCCGGCGCGGCCGGACAAGCTGGCGCCGGCCGCCTGGGCCGAGGCGGCATGACGGCGTTGGCGCCGCAGGCGCCAGGGCGCCGCCATCGGTCGCCATTCGCGCGGCACTCCCTTGACCTTGCCAGGATGGCAAGGTTTCCAATCGTGCGCATGAACACCTCTACCGCTTACCGCCGACTCATCGATCGACTGGACCGCAACGCTCCGCCCGAGGAGCAGTGGCGCCTGCTGATGGCCGCCCACGTGGCCGGCCAGCTCGTGCTGCGCCTGCACTGGGACAGCCACTGCCGCATGCTGGCACTGGCCTGGCGCCAGCGCGACATCGGCGAGGTGGCCGGCCAGCTGCTGCGCCTGGCGCTGGTGCCCGTCGGCCATGCGCTGCAGCGCCTGCCGGCGGGCAACGTGGGCCGGGCGACCGTGAACGCGTTCCGGCCGATGCAGCCGCCGCCCGAGGTGGCGGCGCTGCTGCGCTGGGCCCGGGGCGCGGACTGAAGGAGCTGGTTCAGCCCAGGTGCTTGCCGACCAGGCCGGCCAGCTCGAACATGGTCACCTGCGGCTTGCCGAACACGGCCTGCAGCTTGGGGTCGGCATTGATGGCGCGCTTGTTGGTGGCGTCCTGCAGGCCGTTGGCCTTGATGTAGTCCCAGAGCTTGCGGATCACCTCGGTGCGCGGCAGCGGCTCGGGCCCGATCACCGCGGCCAGTTCCGCGCTGGGGGTCAGGCCGGGGCCGGCCTTGCGCGGCGCCTTGGGCTTGGCCGCGGCCTTCTTCGCGGCGGCCGGCGCCTTCTTGGCCGCTGGGGCCGCCTTCTTCGCCGCGCCCTTGCCGGCGTACTTTGCCGCCGGTTCGCGCGCGGCCTTGCCGGCCGCCCCCTTGCGCGGCGGGAACTTGCTCTCGCGCGGCTCGAACGCGAAGTTGACCTTGCCGGCTTCGGCGTCCCAGGCCAGGAAGGCCTTGAACGGGCGGCGCGTGCGCATCGAGACGAACTTGTCCAGCAGGTCGGTCTTGCCGCTGGCCAGCAGCTTGGCCATCTGCTCGCGCTCGACCGGCTGCTGCAGGATCACCTGGCCGCTCTTGAAGTCGCAGCTCGGGGTGGGATGCGCCGCGGTCGGCACCGAGTTCTCGCAGACATAGTTCTTGCCCCATTCGAACACCCGGGCGCCGCACTTGGGGCAAGGACCCAGCGGCTGCTGGCCGCTGAAGTCGATCAGCTCGCCGGTCTGCGCCGGATCCTGTTCGCCGCCGAAATCGAACTCCAGTTTCCAGTTCTTCTCGTCCTCGTCGTAGGTCAACGCGATCTCGGCGGTAAAGGGCCAGCCGGCCTTGGAGCGGAAGCCCTCGAGCGGGCCGAGCCGCTTGTCGCGCAGGAACTGCTCGGCCTCGGCGATTTCGAACGGCCGCCCGGCCGGAATCTTGGTGAAGGAAAAGCCGCAGGCGTCCTCGCCACTGCCGCTGCGGCCGGTGCAGGCATAGCGGCGGTAGTTCTCGCGCACCACGCCGCCGCAATTCGGGCACGGGGTGGCCAGCGTGGCGTAGTCGCCGGGCACGGTGTCGCGGTCGTACTCCTTGGCCTTCTTGACGATGTGCTTCGTCATCTCGCCGATCTCGCGCATGAACTCGTCGCGCGACAGCCGCCCGTGCTCCATCTGGGCCAGCTTGTACTCCCACTCGCCGGTCAGCTCGGGGCGGGTCAGTTCCTCCACCCCGAGGCCGCGCAGCAGCGTCATGAGCTGGAACGCCTTGGCCGTGGGCACCAGCTCGCGTCCCTCGCGCAGCATGTACTTCTCGTTGATCAGGCCTTCGATGATGGCGGCGCGGGTGGCCGGCGTGCCCAGCCCCTTTTCCTGCATCGCGTCGCGCAGCTCCTCGTCCTCGATGCTCCGGCCGGCGGTCTCCATCGCGCCCAGCAGCGTGGCTTCCGAGTAGCGCGCCGGCGGGCGAGTCTTCAGGCCGCGCGCTTCCACCGATTCGGTGCGCACCATCTCGCCCGGCTGCACCGGCACCAGCGTGCGGCTGTTCTCGTCGGCGGCATCGCCGCTGTCGGCCTCCTTGCCCCAGATCGCCAGCCAGCCGGGCTTGACCAGCACCTTGCCGTCGGTGCGGAAGCTGTGGCCCGCCACCTGGCTGATGCGCGTCGTCACCAGGTATTCGGCGGCCGGGAAGAACACCGACAGGAAACGGCGCACCACCAGGTCATACAGCTTCTGCTCGGCATCCGACAGGCCGTGCGGCGCCTGCAGGGTGGGGATGATGGCGAAGTGGTCGCTGACCTTGCTGTTGTCGAACACCCGCTTGGTCGGCTTGACGTACTGGTTCTCCAGGGCCTGCCGGGCGAACGGCGCCAGGTGGCCCATGCCGCTGTCGGCCAGCATGCCCATGGTCTGGCCGACCGTGCCCAGGTAGTCTTCCGGCAGGTGCTTGGAGTCGGTCCGCGGGTAGGTCAGCGCCTTGTGCCGTTCGTACAGCGACTGGGCCAGCGCCAGCGTGGTCTTGGCCGAGTAGCCGAAGCGGCCGTTGGCCTCGCGCTGCAGCGAGGTCAGGTCGAACAGCGGCGGCGCCGCGCGCGTCTGCGGCTTGGACTCCTCGGTGACCGTGGCGGCCTTGCCGCGCACCGCGTCGGCGATCGCCTGGGCTTCCTTGAACGACCACAGCCGATCGGCCTTCTGCTCGGCATCCTCCGGGTTCTTCTTCCACTTGGGGTCGAACCACTTGCCCGGGTATTCGCCAGCCTCGGCCAGGAAGCTGGCATGGATTTCCCAGTAGTCGCGGCTGACGAACTTGCGGATCTGCTCCTCGCGCTCGACCACCACCGCCAGCGTCGGCGTCTGCACCCGGCCGACGGTGGTGAGGAAGAAGCCGCCGTCGCGCGAGTTGAACGCGGTCATGGCGCGCGTGCCGTTGATGCCGACCAGCCAGTCGGCTTCCGAGCGCGAGCGCGCCGCCGAGGCCAGGCCTTCCATCTGGCGGTCGCTGCGCAACTGCTCGAAGCCATCGCGGATGGCCTGCGGCGTCATCGACTGCAGCCACAGCCGCTTGACCGGCTTGCCCAGCGCCTTGCCGGCACCGGCGTACTGCTCGATCAGGCGGAAGATCAGCTCGCCTTCGCGCCCGGCGTCGCAGGCATTGATCAGCTCGGTGACGTCCTTGCGCCGGGCCAGCCGGACCACCGCATTGAGCCGGCCCTTGGTCTTGTCGACCGGCTTGAGCTCGAAATAGGGCGGGATCACCGGCAGGTGGGCGAAGCTCCACTTGCCGCGCTTGACGTCGAACTGTTCGGGCGCCTGGATCTCCACCAGGTGGCCCACGGCGCTGGTGACCACGAAGTCCTCGGCCTCGAAGTACTCGTCGTGCTTGTCGAACTTGCCGGCGACCGGCGCCAGGGCGCGCACGATGTCCTGCGCGACCGACGGCTTCTCGGCAATGACCAGAGTCTTTCCCATGTTTCTACAATCCCGCTCTTTGCACGCGCGCATACGCGCACGCGTGCGTGTGTGCAATCAACTTATCAGAGTTTTCCCGATGCCAGAAAAAGCAGGGGGCGGCCGGCGCATCCAGACGCGCCGGTCCGGCGTCCACGGCAAGGGTGTTTTCGCCGTGCAGGACATAGCCGAAGGCGAGACCATCATCGAGTATGTGGGCGAAATCATCTCGTGGAAGGAGGCGCAGCGCCGCCATCCCCACGATCCGGACGATCCCAACCACACCTTCTATTTCCACGTCGACGAGAACCGGGTGATCGACGCCCTGCACGGGGGCAATGCGTCGCGCTGGATCAACCATTCCTGCGACCCGAACTGCGAGGCGGACGAGCAGGACGGCCGGGTCTTCATCAAGGCGCTGCGCAACATCCGCGCCGGCGAGGAGCTGAACTACGACTACGGCCTGATCATCGACGAGCCCTACACGAAGAAGCTCAAGGCCGAATACCCGTGCTGGTGCGGCGCTGCCTCCTGCCGCGGCACGCTGCTGGCGCCCAAGCGGCGGCGCTGAGACGCCGGCCATGGCGCATGACAGCGGCTTCGCCTCGATGAGAAGCGCCGGCGCCCCGGTCATTTCCCGTTCCTTGCCTGTCGCCGCCCCATGACTGCGCTCAGCCGGCAACTCGACGCGCTGCTGCCGGGCCTGGCCGTCGAATCCGTCACCGAGATCGACTCGACCAACAGCGAGCTGATGCGGCGCGCCCGCGCCGGCCGGCTCGAGCCGGTGCTGCTGCTGGCGCAGCGCCAGACCGCCGGGCGCGGCCGGCTGGGCCGCCAGTGGCTGGGGGAGCCGGGCGCCTCGCTCACCTTCTCGCTGGGGCTGCTGCTGGCGCCGCCCGACTGGTCGGGGCTGTCGCTGGCGGCCGGGGTGGCGGTGGCCGAAGCCCTGCACCCGGCGGTGCGCCTGAAGTGGCCGAACGACCTGTGGGTGCAGGACCGCAAGCTGGGCGGCATCCTGATCGAGACCGCAGCGCCGTCGGAGGGCGGACCGGCGCGCTACACCATCGTCGGCCTGGGCCTGAACCTGGCCCCGCGCGAAGGCGACGCCTATGCCACGCCGCCGTGCGCCTTGCGTGAACTGCTGCCGAAGGCGGCCGCCGACGCCGTGCTGCAGCAAGTGGCGCCGCCGCTGCTGCAGGCGGTGCTCGGTTTCGAGCAGTTCGGCTTCGCCCCGTTCCAGGCGCGCTTCGAGGCCCGTGATGCGCTGGCCGGCCGTTCCGTGCGGCTGAGTGATGGCATGGTCGGCAGTGCCCACGGGGTGGACACCCGGGGCGCGCTGCTCGTGCATACTGCCGCCGGCATGAAGGCCGTGGCCACCGCCGAGGTGAGCGTGCGGCCCGCCTGATCCACTCTGATGCTGCGCCTGGCCGTCCTGCTGCTGCTGCTCGCCAATGGCGTCTATTACGCCTGGAGCGAGGGGTTGCTGCTGCCCTGGGGCTGGGGCCCGCTGCCCCAGACCGAGCCGTACCGGCTGGAGCAGCAGATCCAGCCCGAACGGATCCGGGTGCTGCCGGCCGAAGAAGCCAAGCGCCCCGAGGCCGCCACGGCCGCAGCCGCCGTGCGGCTGGGCGAATGCCTGCAGGCCGGGCCGCTGCCGGAGCCGGCCGCCGAACCGCTGCGGCAGGCGATGGCCGGCTGGCCCGCCTCGGCCTGGACGCTGGAGCCGGTGACCGAGCCGCCGCGCTGGATCGTCTACATGGGCAAGTACCCGAGCGCCGCCGAAGTCGATCGCAAGAAGGGCGAGCTGCGGCAGATCGGCGTGGCCTGGGAGCCGCTGACCAACGCCGATCTGGAACCGGGGCTGTCGCTGGGCGGCTTTGCCACCCAGCAGGCGGCCGACCAGCACCGCGACAAGCTGCTGGGGCGCGGCGTGCGCACCGCGCGCGTGCTGCAGGAGCGCCCGGAAACCCGCGGCCACCATCTCAAGCTGGTGGCCATCGACGAGACGTTGCGGGCGCGGCTCGAGGAGCTGCGGCCGCTGCTGAACGGCAAGGCCCTGCGGCCCTGCCGCTGAACCCAGGAGGAAATCCGCGATGACACTCAAGCTCTACTTCGCCCCCGGCGCCTGCTCCTTCGTGCCCCATGCGTTGCTGGAGGCGACCGGGCAGCCGTTCGAGACGCAGATGGTCAAGTTGCACAAGCAGGAGCAGGACTCGCCCGAGTACCGGGCGCTGAACCCGCGCGGACAGGTGCCGGTGCTGGTGGACGGCGAGGCGGTGATCACCCAGATCCTGGCCATCATCGGCTACCTGGACGCGCGTTTTCCGCAGCAGCAGTTCCTGCCGAGCGATCCCCTGGCGCGCGCCAAGGCGATGGAGACGCTGGCCTGGATGAACAACACGGTGCATCCGACCTTCACCCACGTGTTCATGCCGTACAAGTTCAGCGACGAGCCGGACACCCAGGGCCGGATCAAGGCCTTCGCGGCCAGGCAGTACCGGCCGCTGCTGGCCGAGATCGAGGCCATGGCCGCGAAAGCCGCGCAGCAGGGGCGGCCGTTCCTCGGCGGCGAGCGCTTCGGGCCGATCGACGCCTATGCGCTGACGCTGCTGCGCTGGGGCGGCTACGCCGGCATCGACCCGGCCGGCTTTCCGGCGCTCTGGCCCCACGTGCAGAAGCTGGCCACGCTGCCGCCGGTGGCCCGCGCGATGGAGCGCGAGCGCCTGCAGCTGAACGTCTACAAGGCGGCCTGAGCCGCCGCACCGGCGGACCGGGCCGCAGCCGGCGCGCCGGCAAATCGCACCACCGCCCGCACGCCGGGCGGCTGGCTGCCCGGGTGGGCATCCTCCAGCCGCACCTCGGCGTCGTGCTGGCGGGCGATCTCCAGCACGATCGGCAGGCCCAGACCGGAACCGTCGACGTTGGTCTCCAGCGAGCGGTAGAACGGCTGGAACACCAGCTCCCGCTCGGCCTCGGGGATGCCGGGTCCGCTGTCCTCCACCTGCAGCAGCACCACGCCGCCGATCGGGTCGGCCAGCACCCGCGCCGTGACCACGGCCGCTTGCGAAGCGCCGGACGGCGTGAAGTTGAGGGCGTTGTCCAGCAGGTTGCGGATCAACTCCTTCAGCAAGGTCGGGTTGCCGGTGACCTGGGCGCCGACGGCGCCGGGTCCGGCGCCGTCGTAGCCGAGGTCGATGCGCTTGTCCAGGGCGCGCGGCACCAGGTCCTGCACCGCCTCCTGCGTCAGCTGCGCGAGGTCGCACGTTTGCCGCGGCAGCGTCTTGCCGCTGCTCTCGGCGCGGGCCAGCGCCAGCAACTGGTTGACCGTGTGGGTGGCCCGGATGCTGGAGCGGCCGATCTGCTTGAGCGACTGCTTCAGTTCGTCGGCATTGGCGCCTTCGCGCTGGGCCAGGTCGGCCTGCATGCGCAGGCCGGCCAGCGGCGTCTTGAGCTGGTGGGCGGCATCGGCCAGGAAGCGCTTCTGGGTGGCAATGGAGTCCTTCAGCCGCGTGAGCAGGTCGTTGACCGAAGACACCAGCGGCGCCACCTCCAGCGGCACCGCCCGCTCGTCCAGCGGCGACAGGTCGTCCGGCTTGCGCGCGCGGATGCGCTCCTCCAGCTGCGACAGCGGCTTGATGCCGCGCACCAGCGCCAGCCACACCAGCAGCACCGCCAGCGGCAGGATCACGAACTGGGGCAGCATCACGCCCTTGATGATCTCGGTGGCCAGCACGGAGCGTTTCTCGCGCGTCTCGGCCACCTGGACCAGCGCCGGCGCTGCGCCGGGCAGGTCCAGCGCCACCCAGGTGTAGGCCACCCGCACGTCCTGGCCGCGCATCTCGGCGTCGCGCAGGCGCACCTCGCCCGGTGCCGGCGCCTCCTCGCCCGGCGGTTGCGGAAAGTCGCGCTCGCCGCTGAGCAGCTCGCCCTGCGGACCGCGGACCTGGTAGTAGACGTAGTCGGAGTCGTCCGCGCGCAGCAGTTCGCGCGCCGGCTGCGGCAGGTAGAACACCGCCTTGTGGTTCTGCACCGCGACCAGCTGCGCCAGCGCCTGCACGTTGTATTCGAGCGCCCGGTCGAACGGCCTGCCGGCGATGCTCTGGGCCACCAGCCAGGTCAGCGCCAGGCTGACCGGCCACAGCAGCAGCAGCGGCGTGAGCATCCAGTCCAGGATCTCGCCGAACAGCGAGCGCTGCTCGCGCTGGAACAGCTTCATGGCGGGTGGCGGGTGGCGGATGGACGGGCCGGGCGCCGCTGCGGCCCGGCGCCCAGGCGGCGACCCGCCATGGGCGGCGGCGCCAGGCCGGGCGTCATCCGGGGATCTTCTCGAGGCAGTACCCCAGCCCCCTGACCGTGGCGATGCGGATCGGCCCCTTCTCGATCTTCTTGCGCAGCCGGTGGATGTACACCTCGATCGCGTTGTTGCTGACCTCCTCGCCCCACTCGCACAGGCGCTCGACCAGCTGGTCCTTGCTGACCAGCCGGCCGGCGCGCTGCAGCAGCACCTCGAGCAGGCCCAGCTCACGCGCCGACAGCTCGACCAGCTTGCCGTCGATGGTGGCCACCCGGCCGGCCTGGTCGTACACCAGCGGGCCGTGGCGGATGGTGCTGCTGGCGGCGCCCATGCCGCGCCGGGTGAGCGCGCGCACCCGCGCCTCGAGCTCCTGCAGCGAGAACGGCTTGGCCATGTAGTCGTCGGCACCCAGGTCGAGGCCGCGCACCCGCTCCTCCACGCTGTCGGCGGCGGTCAGGATCAGCACCGGAATCGAGGAGCCGCGGGCGCGCAGCTTGCGCAGCACCTCCAGGCCATGCAGCCGCGGCAGCCCCAGGTCGAGGATCAGCAGGTCGAACTCGTTGTTCGTCAGCAGCGCCGCGTCGGCCTCGCGGCCGTTGTCGACGTGGTCGGCGGCGGCGCCCGAAGCGCGCAAGGTGCGCAGCAGGCCGTCGGCCAGCACCTGGTCGTCTTCGGCGATGAGGATGCGCATGGGCGCGAAAGTCTCCTGGCGAAAATTCTAGGTGCCGCCGCGCGCCCGGCCTACAGGGTGGACCCGGGTTCAGCGAGCCGCCGCCGGGCCGGCATACGCCTCCAGCCCGAGTGCCACCACGGTGGCGACCTCGGCGCCGACCTCGGCGCGGAATTCCTGCTCGGCCAGCTGGACGGCCTCGCGAAAGGCGTGCAGCCACGCCAGCCCCGCTTCGGTGAAGCGCACCCGCCGGGCGCGGGCGTCGAGCGGGTCCGGCTCGCGCACCACCAGGCCCCAGGCCTCGCACTGGTTCACCAGGTCGCCCATGGCCTGCTTGCTCATGCCGGCCCGCTCGGCCAGCTCGGTCAGGCGCGAGCCCTCCAGTGCCAGGTGGCGCGTGATGTGGATGTGGGCGGCGCCGACCTGGGCGCGCGCGGCCAGGTTGGACAGCGCCAGCGGCACGTCGATGTTGCGGGCGATCAGCTCGAGCACCCGCTCGTCGAAGCGCCGGCTGGCGTGGCCGAACAGGCGACCCAGGTGGGTCTGGCGCCAGGCGTCATCCAGGCTGGGGAGCATTATTCAAATGGTAAGGCAAACTGACCAAAAACGACGTTACCTTGTTCCATCACTCGCGTTACAGTACTGGCCATGCATCCAGCCTGTGATTCGGCGCAGTGGGTGCCAGCCATCACAACCCATTGATCCACAAGGAGATTTCCCATGGATGCACCAGTCAAGGGCAGCAAGGTCGCCGCGGCCGACAACGAAAAGGCCAAGGCGCTGCAGGCCGCGCTGGCCCAGATCGAGAAGCAGTTCGGCAAGGGCACGATCATGCGGCTTGGCGAGGGCGAGCCGATCGAGGACATCCAGGTCGTCTCCACCGGCTCGCTCGGGCTGGACATCGCGCTGGGCGTCGGCGGCCTGCCGCGCGGCCGGGTGGTCGAGATCTACGGGCCGGAATCGTCCGGCAAGACCACCCTGACCCTGCAGGTCATCGCCGAGATGCAGGCCCAGGGCGGTACCTGCGCCTTCGTCGACGCCGAGCACGCGCTGGACGTGCAGTACGCCAGCAAGCTGGGCGTCAACCTGCCCGACCTGCTGATCAGCCAGCCCGACACCGGCGAGCAGGCGCTGGAGATCGTCGACAGCCTGGTGCGCTCCGGCGCCGTCGACCTGATCGTGGTCGACTCGGTGGCGGCGCTGGTGCCCAAGGCCGAAATCGAGGGCGAGATGGGCGACTCCCTGCCCGGCCTGCAGGCCCGCCTGATGAGCCAGGCGCTGCGCAAGCTCACCGCCACGATCAAGAAGACCAACTGCATGGTCATCTTCATCAACCAGATCCGCATGAAGATCGGCGTCATGTTCGGCAGCCCCGAAACCACCACCGGCGGCAACGCGCTGAAGTTCTACGCCTCGGTGCGGCTGGACATCCGCCGCATCGGCACCCTCAAGAAGGGCGACGAGGCGATCGGCAACGAAACCCGGGTCAAGGTGGTCAAGAACAAGGTCTCGCCCCCGTTCAAGACGGCCGAGTTCGACATCCTGTTCGGCGAGGGCATCAGCCGCGAGGGCGAGATCATCGACATGGGCGTCACCGCCCGGGTGCTGGAGAAGTCCGGCGCCTGGTACTCCTACAAGGGCGAGAAGATCGGCCAGGGCCGCGACAACGCGCGCGAGTTCCTGCGCGAGAACCGCGAGTTGGCGCGCGAGATCGAGAACAAGGTCCGCGAGTCGCTCAACATCCCGCTGCTGCCGGCCGACCTGGTCGACGAGAAGGCGGCGTAAGCGGGCCCGCGCACCGTGCCGCGCGCCGGCATGACGACGCTGTCACTGAAAGGCAGAGCCTTGCGCCTGCTCGGCGGCCGGGAGCATTCCCGCGCCGAGCTGGAGCGCAAGCTGGCTGCGCACGAGCCGGAGCCGGGGCAGTTGCGGCAGGTGCTGGACGAGCTGCAGGCCAAGGGCTTCATCAGCGAGCAGCGGGTGGTCGAGTCGGTGCTGCACCGGCGCGCGGGCCGGCTGGGCGCCGGTCGCATCCGGCAGGAGCTGCAGCAAAAGGGCATCGGCGACGAACTGGTCGCCCAGGCCGTGCAGCAGTTGCGCAGCACCGAGCTGGAACGCGCCCGCGAGGTGTGGCAGCGCCGGTTCGGTGCGCCGCCGCAGGATGCGACCGAGCGCGCCCGGCAGTCGCGCTTCCTGGCCGCGCGCGGCTTCGGCGGCGACGTGATCCGACGGGTCCTGGCCGGCCGCGACGACGACTGAGGCGAAGCCGCCCGCCGACCCGGCCGTTGGCGCAAGCGCGCCGGCGCGAACCGGCGTTAGAGCCCCAGCATCAGCTGCAGGTTCTGCACCGCGGCGCCGCTGGCGCCCTTGCCCAGGTTGTCCAGCCGCGCGATCAGCACGGCATGGCGGTACTCCATGTTGCCGTACACGCGCAGTTCCATCTTGTTCGTGTCGTTCAGCGCGGTGGGCTCGAGCTTGCCGTCCTCGGTGGGCGGCTGCACGCTGACCCACTCGCTGCCTTCGTAGTGGCGCCGCAGCACCTGTTCGATCTCCTGCGGGCTCGGCTGGCCCGGCAGCAGGTCCAGGTGCAGCGGCAGCTCCACCAGCATGCCCTGGCGGAAGTTGCCCACCGAGGGGATGAAGATCGGCCGGCGCGTCAGGCCGGTGTACTTCAGGATCTCGGGCAGGTGCTTGTGCTTCAGCCCCAGCGCATACACCTCGTACGGCGGCGCCTGGCCGCTGTCGTAGGCCTCGATCATGGTGCGCCCGCCGCCCGAGTAGCCGCTGACGGAGGGCAGCGCCACCGGGTGATCGGGCGGCAGCACGCCGGCGTCGATCAGCGGCCGCAGCAGCGCGATGGCGCCGGTCGCATAGCAGCCCGGGTTGCTCACCCGGTCGGCGCTGCGGATCGCCTCGCGCTGGCCGGGCGCCAGCTCGGCAAAGCCGAACACCCAGCCCTCGGCCACGCGGTGGGCGGTGGAGGCGTCGATGATGCGCGGCGCGCGCCCCTGCTCGCGCCGGATCTGGTCGACCATGGCGGCCGACTCGCGCGCCGCGTCGTCATGCAGGCAGAAGATGACCAGATCGACGCCCGCCATCAGCTCGCGCTTGGCCGCCGGGTCCTTGCGGCGCTCGGGCGCGATGCTCACCAGTTCCACCTGCGGCATCGTGGCGAGCCGCTCGCGGATCTGCAGGCCGGTGGTGCCGGCCTCGCCGTCGATGAAGACCTTGGGCATGTTCTCGTCCTGCTGTGCGCGGCGCCCTCGCTGGGGTGCCGTCAGGGTTTGTGCGATGCACCATGATACAGTCGACGGCTGCATTTCGCAGGGCCAGCGCCACAGCCGCGCCGGGGGCCCCTGCACCCTCCACGACTCTCCGGAAGAGACCCCATGAAGATTCACGAGTACCAAGGCAAGGAGATCTTGCGCAGCTTCGGCGTGCCCGTGCCGCGCGGCATCCCTGCATTCACGGTCCAGGAAGCGGTGGAAGCCGCGCAGAAGCTCGGCGGCCCGGTGTGGGTGGTCAAGGCGCAGATCCACGCCGGCGGCCGCGGCAAGGGCGGCGGCGTCAAGGTGGCCAAGTCGATCGACGACGTCAAGCGGCTGGCCGGCGAGATCCTGGGCATGCAGCTCAAGACCCACCAGACCGGCCCCGAGGGCCAGAAGGTGCGCCGCCTGTACATCGAGGACGGCGCCGACATCCAGAAGGAGTACTACGTCTCGGTGGTCACCGACCGCGCGACGCAGCAGGTCGCGTTCATCGCCTCCAGCGAAGGCGGCATGGACATCGAGGAAGTGGCGCACAGCCAGCCCGAGAAGATCAAGAAGGTGTTCGTCGATCCGCTCGAGGGGCTGACGGACGCGCAGGCCAAGGAGCTGGCCGACGGCATCGGCATCCCGGCCGGCTCCACCGCCCAGGCGGTGGACGTGTTCCAGAAGCTGTACCGCTGCTACATGGACACGGATGCTTCGCTGGTCGAGATCAACCCGCTCAACCGCGACGGCAAGGGCAACATCATCGCGCTGGACGCCAAATTCAACTTCGACGCCAACGCCCTGTTCCGCCACCCGGAGATCGTCGCGCTGCGCGACCTGGATGAAGAGGATCCGGCCGAGATCGAGGCGTCCAAGTACGACCTGGCCTACATCAGCCTGGACGGCAACATCGGCTGCCTGGTCAACGGCGCCGGCCTGGCCATGGCGACCATGGACACCATCAAGCTGTTCGGCGCCGAGCCGGCCAACTTCCTCGACGTGGGCGGCGGCGCCACCCCGAGAAGGTGACCGAGGCCTTCAAGATCATGCTGAAGAACCCCAAGGTCAAGGCGATCCTGGTGAACATCTTCGGCGGCATCATGCGCTGCGACACCATCGCCACCGGCGTCATCACCGCCTGCAAGGCGGTGAACCTGAACGTGCCGCTGGTGGTGCGCATGAAGGGCACCAACGAGGAACTGGGCAAGAAGATGCTGGCCGAGTCGGGCCTGCCCATCATCAGCGCCGACACCATGGCCGAAGCGGCCCAGAAGGTCGTCGCCGCCGTCAAGGCCTGAAGCCGGGGAACACAGACATGTCGATCTACATCAACAAGGACACGCGGGTCATCACCCAGGGCATCACCGGCAAGACCGGCCAGTTCCACACCGAGAAGTGCCAGGAGTACGCCAACGGCAAGAACTGCTTCGTCGCCGGCGTCAACCCGAAGAAGGCCGGCGAGAAGATCTTCGACATCCCGATCTTCGGCTCGGTGAAGGAAGCCGCGCAGCAGACCGGTGCGACCGTCTCGGTGATCTACGTGCCGCCCGCCGGCGCTGCCGCGGCGATCTGGGAGGCAGTGGAAGCCGACCTGGACCTGGCGATCTGCATCACCGAAGGCATTCCGGTGCGCGACATGCTGGAAGTGCGCAACAAGATGAAGGCCAAGGAAGCCGCGGGCGGCAAGAAGACGCTGCTGCTGGGCCCCAACTGCCCCGGCCTGATCACGCCCGACGAGATCAAGATCGGCATCATGCCCGGCCACATCCATCGCAAGGGCCGCATCGGCGTGGTGTCGCGCTCGGGCACGCTGACCTATGAGGCGGTGGCCCAGCTGACCGAGATCGGCCTGGGCCAGTCCAGCGCCGTGGGCATCGGCGGCGACCCGATCAACGGCCTGAAGCACATCGACGTGATGAAGGCCTTCAACGACGACCCGGACACCGACGCCGTGATCATGATCGGCGAGATCGGCGGCCCCGACGAGGCCGACGCCGCGCGCTGGTGCAAGGACCACATGAAGAAGCCGGTGGTCGGCTTCATCGCCGGAGTCACCGCACCCCCGGGCAAGCGCATGGGCCACGCCGGCGCGCTGATCTCCGGCGGCGCCGACACCGCGGACGCCAAGCTGGCCATCATGGAGGAGTGCGGCTTCAAGGTGACGCGCAACCCCTCGGAGATGGGCAAGCTGCTCAAGTCGCTGCTCTGACGCTTGACCGCCGGCGGTGCCACCGCCGCTGCTCGAAAGCCGACGCCTTGCCGTCGGCTTTTTTCATGCCCGGCGCGCGTCTGCCGGTCTTGCCGCAAAATTGCAACGAAATGTTCGGATGCTTTGTCAAACTTCCTTGTTCACTTCAGGGGGCTCTGTTAACGTCAGCTGCGAGCCCTGCCCCCCGAAAGTGAGGCGCGGGCCAAGGTGCTGTCCTTGGGCAGTCAAAGCCTTAGAGGGCGAGGGGCAGAAGTGGGTAGATCGTCATCGGCTCAACGCCGCCCGTTCTGGCGGGCGGACTGGTTCACCGGGGCGGCCATCGTGGCCGCCGTGTTCATCCTCTGGAAGTCCACCGGCCTGTTCGAGGCCCTCGAGCGCCGTTTCTACGACGCCGCCAGCAGCCAGAACTCGAGCCCGCCGTCCGACCGCATCGCGGTCATCGCCATCGACGACCAGAGCATCGCCAACATCGGCCGCTGGCCCTGGTCGCGCGACGTGCATGCCGAGCTGATCGACAAACTGGCCGCGGCCAAGGCCAAGACGATCGCCTACAACGTCTTCTTCACCGAGCCGCAGACCGATCGCGGCCTGGTGTTCATCCGCCGGATCAAGCAGGTGCTGGGCGACGGCAACGAGGCCCTGGCCCGCGTGCTGGCCGAGGCCGAGCAGGCGCTCGACGCCGACGGCAAACTGGCCGCCAGCATCGCGCGGGCCGGCAACGTGCTGGTGCCTTCGGTGTTCACGCTGGACGAGCCGCTCGGCAAGCCCGATCGCGAGCTCCCGCCTCCGGTGGCCAGGAACACGGTCGATGCGAGCGGCGGCTTTGCGGTGCCAGCCATCCGCGGCCAGTACCCGCTCGATGCGATCGCCGCCGCGGCCGCCGGCGTCGGCCACCTGAACCAGTGGAGCGACGCCGACGGCGCGGTCCGCGCCGACCCGCTGCTAGTCGACTACTACGGCCGCGGCGTGCCCTCGATGGCGCTGCTGGCCGCCGCCCGCAGCCTGAACCTGGGTGCGGCCGACATCCAGGTGCGGCCCGGCGAAGGCCTGCAACTGGGCCGGCTGCGGGTGCGCAGCGACGAGGCGGCCCGCATCCTGCCGCAGTTCTATCCGCGGCGCGACGGCAAGCCGGCGTTCGCGGTCGATTCGTTCTACGACGTGCTGAGCGGCAAGATCCCCGCCGCCAAGTACGCCGACAAGATCGTCCTGGTCGGCGCGACCGCGGCCGGCGTCGGCAACACTTTCCCGGTGCCCGGGCATCCGGCGCTCAGTCCGGCCGAGCTCATGGCGCACGTCACGTCCAACATCCTGGGCGGCCACGCGATTTCCGAGCCATCCTGGGGCGGCTGGGCGGCCTTTGGCGCCTTCCTGCTGGTGGCCGGCTACCTGATCGCCGTGCTGCCGCGGCTGTCGGCGCGCGCCGGTGCCATCGCCACCGGCGCGCTGCTGCTGGCGCTGCTGGTGTCCGAGTACGTGCTGCTGTCCAGCGCCGCCACCTGGCTGCGCTTCGTGCTGCCCGCCGCCCTGCTGGTGATCGGCCATGCGGCGCTGACCACCAAGCGCTTCCTGGTCACCGAGGCCGGCAAGGCCAGGTCGGACGAGGAGTCGGCCGAGACCAACCGCATGATGGGGCTGGCGCTGCAGGGCCAGGGCCAGCTCGACATGGCGTTCGACCGCTTCCGCCGGGTGCCGCTGGGCGACGCGCTGATGGACAACCTGTACAACCTGGCGCTGGACTTCGAGCGCAAGCGCCAGTTCAACAAGGCCGAGGCCGTCTACGAGCACATGGCCGGCTACGACAAGAACTACAAGGACCTGCAGGCCAAGCTCAACCGGGCCCGGAACCTGTCCGAAACGGTGATGCTGGGCGGTGGGGGCGCCCACCCGGGCGGCACCCTGCTGCTGGACGGCGGCGCCGTCGAGAAGCCGATGCTGGGGCGCTACCAGGTCGAGAAGGAGCTGGGCAAGGGGGCGATGGGCGTGGTCTACATGGGCAAGGACCCGAAGATCGGCCGCGTCGTCGCCATCAAGACCCTGGCCCTGTCGCAGGAGTTCGAGGGCGAGGAGCTGGCCGACGCGCGCGAGCGCTTCTTCCGCGAGGCCGAGACCGCCGGGCGCCTGCAGCACCAGAACATCGTCACCATCTTCGATGCCGGCGAGGAGCACGACCTGGCCTACATCGCGATGGAGTTCCTGCGCGGCAAGGACCTGTCGGACTTCTGCAAGGACGGCCAGTTGCTGCCGGTGCCGCGCGTGCTGTCCATCGTGGCCCGGGTGGCCGAAGCGCTGGCCTATGCCCACCGGCAGAACGTGGTGCACCGCGACATCAAGCCGGCCAACATCATGTACGAGTTCGACTCGGACACGGTCAAGGTCACCGACTTCGGCATCGCCCGCATCACCGATTCCAGCAAGACCAAGACCGGGCTGGTGCTGGGCACGCCCAGCTTCATGTCGCCCGAGCAGATCGCCGGCAAGAAGGTCGACGGCCGCTCCGACCTGTATTCGCTGGGCGTGATGCTGTTCCAGATGCTCGCCGGCGTGCTGCCGTTCCGCGGCGACTCGATGGCCGAGCTGATGTACAAGATCGCCAACGAGGAGCCGCCCGACATCCGCCGCGTGCGGCCCGACATCCCCGAGCGACTGGCCGGGCTGGTGGCCAGGGCGCTGGCCAAGAGGCCCGAGGCGCGCTACCAGGACGGCGACCACTTCGCGGCCGACCTGCGGGTGCTGGCGGCCCAGGGGCCGGCTGCGCCGGCCCGCGATGCAGTCGACCCCGACGGCACCGTCGCCCTGACGCTGTCGTCCGCCGCCCGGGCGCAGGCCGAGGCCGAAAAGACGGTGGTGATGGCGGCCGGCGCCCGCCCTGCCTTCGAGCGTGCCCCTTCGGGCCAGCCGTCGGCGCCCGGCTATGATGCGACCCCGCCCGCCAGCGGCGCCGGTGCATTCGACAAGACGGCCCTTTTCAACAAGCCCGATGCTCCCGGGGCCGATCCGCAGGATTGAGCCGGCCAGCCATGAATTACGAGTTCAGCACCCGCACCGACCCCGGCCTCGCCCGCGAGAACAACGAGGATTCGGTCACCTACGACGAGCCCACCCGGCTGGCCATCCTGGCCGACGGCATGGGCGGCTACAACGCCGGCGAGATCGCCAGCGGCATGGCGACCACCTTCATCAAGTCGGAGCTGGGCCGCTGGCTCACCCAGGCCGGCCGCCACGCCAACGCCAGGGAAGTGCGGCGGGCCATGGAGATCTGCGTCGACAACGCCAACCGTTCGATCTTCAACGCCGCCAACTCCAATCCGCAGTACGCCGGCATGGGCACCACCCTGGTGATGGGCGTGTTCCAGGACGGGCGGCTGCTGCTTGGCCACATCGGCGACTCGCGCTGCTACCGCCAGCGCGGCGCCGAGCTGGCGCAGATCACCAAGGACCACTCCCTGCTGCAGGAGCAGATCGACGCCGGCCTGATCACGCCCGAGCAGGCGGCGGTGTCCACCAACAAGAACCTGGTCACCCGCGCCCTGGGCGTGGAAGACGCCGTGCTGCTGGAAGTCAACGAGCACCGGGTCGATCCGGGCGACATCTACCTCATGTGCTCCGACGGGCTGTCGGACATGGTCGACGACGAAGGCATCGCGCGCATCCTGTCCAACGATGCGCCGCTGGAGGAAAAGGCGCTGCAACTGGTGGATGCGGCCAATGCCAATGGGGGGCGCGACAACATCTCGGTGCTGCTGGCGCAGGCGGACAACGAAAGTAAAAAGAAGAGCCTCATTTACCGATTGCTGGGAAAATAGGCATCCGGTCTCCGGTATCGAATTTGCGACAAGAGATCACGAACAGAGGAGTGGGCCATGCCGAAAATGATCGTTTCGATCGACGGTGTCGTCATCAAGGAAGTGCAGCTGACGAAGGACCGCACGACGCTGGGCCGGCGGCCCTACAACGACATCGTGATCGACAACCTGGCGGTCAGTGGCGAGCACGCCGTGCTGCAGCTGGCCGGCAATGAGGTCCACCTTGAAGACCTGAACAGCACCAACGGCACCTACATCAACGGCAAGGCCGTGAAGAAGCAGCTGTTGCAGAACAACGACACCATCGAAATCGGCAAGTACAAGATCAAGTACATCAACGAGGTGCCGGGCGCCACCTTCGAGAAGACCATGATCATGAAGGCCGGCATGGTGCCCCCGCCGGTGGCCAAGCCGGCCGGCGCGCCGGCGCCCGCCGAGGCCGGCGACGTCAAGGGTGCGATCAAGGTGCTGTCGGGCGCCGCCGCCGGCCGCGAGGTGCCGCTGGTCAAGGTGGTCACCACCATCGGCAAGCCGGGGGTCGCGGTGGCCGCGATCACCAAGCGTCCGCACGGCTTCGTGGTGGCCCATGTCGAGGGCGGCAACAAGCCCATGCTCAATGGCTCGGCCGTCGGTCAGGACCCCGTCACACTCAAGAACGGCGACGTGCTGGAGCTGGCCGGCACCCAGATGCAGTTCGTCCAGGGCTGACCGCAGCCCCCGCCCCCCGGAGACACCGCGCAATGCCGGGCTGGACCCGCCTGCTGGCCCGGCATGGGGCCCGCATCGGGCTCACGCTGGTGCCGCTGCTGATCGCACTGCTGCATGCCACCGGTGCAATGCCGCTGCAGGCACTGCACCGGCTCGACCAGGTGCTGTACGACGCCCGGCTGCGCGCCACCATGCCGGGCACGCTGGACGAGCGCATCGTGATCGTCGACATCGACGAGAAGAGCCTCGGCGAGGTCGGGCGCTGGCCGTGGAGCCGCAACCGCCTGGCCCAGCTGACCGACGAGCTGTTCCAGCGCCAGCAAGTGGCCGTGCTCGGCTTCGACGTGGTGTTCGCCGAGCCGGACGAGAGTTCCGGCCTGAAGCGGCTGCGGCAGCTGGCCCAGTCCGAACTGAAGGACCACCCCGGCCTGGCCGGCCGCATCGAGCAGCTGGCGCCCTCGCTGGACTACGACGCCCTGTTCGCCCGCGCGCTGGCCGATCGGCCGGTGGTGCTGGGCTACTACTTCAGCAGCGATCGCGGCGGTGGCAAGTCCGGCGTCCTGCCGGCCCCCGTGATGCAGGCGCAGGACCTGCTCGGCCGGCCGATCCGCTTCACCCACTGGAACGGCTACGGGGCCAGCATCGAGCAGCTCGCCCGGGCTGCGCCGATGGCCGGTTTCTTCAACCCGATCATCGACATCGATGGCGTGGTGCGCTCGGTGCCGCTGCTGGCCGAGTTCGGCGAGCGCCATTACGAATCGCTGTCGCTGGCCATGTTCCGGCTGCTGACGGGGATGCCCTCGGTGGAGCCTGGCTTCCCTGCCGGCGGCGGCCGGGCCTACCAGGCGCTCGACAGCGTGGTGCTGCGCCTGGGCCAGAAGACCATGGCCATTCCGGTCGACGAGCGGGTGGCTGCGCTGGTGCCGTACCGCGGCCCGGGCGGCGCCAGCGGCGGCTCGTTCCGTTACGTGGCGGCGGCCGACCTGCTGGCGCAGCGCGTCGCGCCCGGCGCCCTCAAGGGCAAGATCGTGCTGGTCGGCACCACGGCGCCCGGTCTGCAGGACCTGCGCTCGACCCCGGTCGGCGAAACCTACCCCGGCGTGGAGACGCACGCCAACCTGCTCTCCGGCCTGCTCGACGGCCGGCTGGCGGTCCGCCCCGACTACGCCGCGGGTTACGAGGTGGTGCTGCTGCTGGTGGCCGGCCTGTTCCTGGCCATCGCGCTGCCGCTGCTGTCGGCTCTCAGGGCGGTGGTGGCCAGCCTGGCGGTGCTGGCGGCGGTGGTCGGCCTGAACATCGGGCTGTACCTGGGGGCCGGGCTGGTGCTGCCGTTGGCGGCGGCGCTGGCCCTGGTGCTGACCGCCTTCGCCCTGAACATGAGCTACGGCTATTTCGTCGAGAGCCGCTCCAAGCGCGAGCTGGCCAACCTGTTCGGCACCTACGTCCCGCCCGAGCTGGTGGACGAGATGGTCAAGGACCCCGACAGCTACAGCATGCAGGCGTCCAACCGCGAGCTGACGGTGATGTTCTGCGACATGCGCGGCTTCACCCGCCTGTCCGAGAAGATGGAGCCGGTGCAGCTGCAGGAGCTGCTCAACTCGGTGTTCAACCGCCTGACCGACATCATCCGCCGCAACCGCGGCACCATCGACAAGTACATGGGCGACTGCGTGATGGCCTTCTGGGGCGCGCCGGTGGAGACTCCCGAGCACGCCCACCTGGCGGTCAAGAGCGCGCTGGAGATGGCCAACGCCGTGCGCCGCATCAACGAGGAACACCGCGGCCAGGGCCTGCCCGAGATCGGCGTGGGAATCGGCCTGAACACCGGGATGATGTGCGTGGGCGACATGGGCTCGCAGGTGCGGCGCAGCTACACGGTGATCGGCGACGCGGTCAATCTCGGCTCGCGCCTGGAAGGGCTGTCCAAGGCCTACGGTGTCGACATCGTGGTGAGTGAATCGACCCGCAAGCTCGCGCCCCAGTTCGCCTGGCAGGAGCTCGATCGGGTGCGGGTCAAGGGCAAGGAGCAGGCGGTCGCGATCTTCTGGCCGCTGGCGCCGGCCGACCGGCTGGACAAGCCCCAGGCCGACGAACTGAAGGCCTGGGGCGCCTTCCTCAAGGCCTACCGGTTGCAGGATTGGGACGCGTGCGACACGCTGATGCTCAACCTGCAGCGGATGAACCCGAGGAAATACCTGTACGAGTTGTATTCCGAGCGTGTAGCCTCGATGAGGCTGCTGCCATTCGACCCCGCCTGGGACGGCGCCACCAATTTCGAGACCAAGTAGAGACCGCCATGGACCGCCCCGCCCGCCCCATGCCGCCGCCCGCGCGCGGCGCCAGTGCCTGCCGCAACCGGCGGCAAGGAGACTGACGTGAGGGTGCGCGTGCTGGGCTGCTCGGGCGCCATCGCCCGGGACTGCCGGACGACTTCCTTCCTGGTCGATGGTGACCTGCTGGTCGATGCCGGCACCGGCGTCGGCGACCTGACGCTGGAGGAGATGGCGGGCATCGGCCACGTGCTGCTGACCCATTCGCACCTCGACCACGTGGCGGCGCTGCCGCTGATGATCGACTCGATCGCCTCGCAGCTCACCCGCCCGGTGTGCGTCCATGCCCTGCCCGGCACCATCGCGGCGCTCAAGGAACACGTCTTCAACAACGTGATCTGGCCCGACTTCAGCCGCATTCCCACGCCCGAGCGGCCCTTCATCACCTTCAGCGAGGTCCGGTTCGGCCAGGTGCTGGAGCTGGGCGGCAAGCGCATCGAGGTGATGCCGGCCGTGCACACGGTGCCGGCCTGCGGCTACGCCATTGCAGGCGGCGGCGGCCACTGGGTGTTCACCGGCGACACCGAGCGCAACCCCGCCTTCTGGCAGCGCTTGAACGCGATGGACGTGGCGGCGCTGGTGATCGAGACCGCCTTCAGCAACCGCGAGCAGGATCTGGCCCGGCGCAGCCTGCACCTGTCCCCGCACGCGCTGGCCCAGGAGCTCGACTGCATCGACAGGAGCAAGTCGTTTCCGATCTTCATCACCCACACCAAGCCGGCCGAGACCGACCTGATCATGGCCGAGATCCAGAAGTTCGACCGGACCCAGCCGTTCGGCCCCAACGTCACCCACGACATCCGCTACCTGCGCGCCGGCCAGGAGTTCGAGCTGTAGCAGCCCCGCGCGCCCGCGTGCACGTCCCAGGAGTCAGCCCATGAGCGCCGTCCTCAAGCAAGAGCGCGATTCGCAGGCGTTCTTCGATTCGCAGCAGCTGCCGCCCGACAAGCGCGGGGTCACGTTCGAGGCGCTGTTCTTCCGGCAACTGCAGCTGGTGACGACCCGCATCCACGAGACGGAGAACATCGAGCAGATCATGCTGGAGTCGAGCCAGGACATCTGCAAGCTGTTCAACGCCGACCGGCTGACGCTCTACGCCGTCAACGAAGACCGCAGCGCCATCATCTCCAAGGTCAAGACCGGCCTGAACGCGGCCAAGGACCTGAAGCTGCCGATCAGCGCGCAAAGCATCGCCGGCTACGTGGCGTTCAGCAAGCAGATGGCCAACATCGCCGACGTCTACGACGACGAGGCGCTCAAGCGCATCCACCCGACCCTGAGCTTCCTGAAGGAGGTCGACAAGCGCTCGGGCTACCGCACCAAGCAGATGCTGGTGGTGCCCATCCTGGACGGCGACGTACTGCACGGCGTCATCCAGGTGATCAACAACAAGAGCGACCAGCCCTTCGGCGAACTGGAGATCGAAGGGGCCGCCCAACTGTCCAAGACGCTGGCCACCGCGATCCGCCAGCGCATGCAGAAGGAACAGGACAGCCAGCGGCGGCGCGCCACCAAGTACGACGGCCTGCTGGCCGACGGCGTGCTGACGCAGGAGGAACTGCACAAGTGCATCGCCAAGGCGCGCGAGGAGGGCAAGCCGGTCGAGCACGTCCTGATGGGCGACTACCAGATCCGCCCGGCGCAGATCGGACCGTCGCTGTCGAAGTTCTTCGCCGTGCCGTACGAGCCGTTCAACGCCGGGCGCATCCGCTCCGAGCAACTGCAGGGCCCCCTCAAGCGCGATTTTGTCGAGGAGCAGGGCTGGATCCCGCTGGAGGAGTCGGCCGAAGGCCTGGTCGTGATGTGCATGGACCCCGAGGCGGTGCGCGGCTCGCGCATCGTGCCGCAGGTGTTCCCGCGCCACTCGAAGTTTTCGTATCGCGTCACCACCCAGACCGAGTTCGAGGAAACGCTGGCCCAGCTCTATGGCCTGGGCGACGGCGGCGCCTCCATCGACGAACTGCTGGCCGACCTGAACGCGCCGGTCGACGACGACGGCGACGACAACAGCCTGGAGTCGGCCGCCTCGGACAACGAACTGGTCAAGTTCGTCAACAAGGTCATCATCGACGCCTACAACCAGCGCTGCTCGGACATCCACATCGAACCGCTGCCGGGCAAGGGCAAGACCGGCATCCGCTTTCGCATCGACGGCAGCCTGGTGCCCTACATCGAGGTGCCGGCGCACTTCCGGCAGGCGCTGGTGACGCGCCTGAAGATCATGTGCGACCTCGACATCTCCGAGCGTCGCAAGCCGCAGGACGGCAAGATCAAGTTCAAGAAGTACGGGCCGCTCGACATCGAGCTGCGCGTCGCCACCATCCCTTCGGCCGGCGGCGTCGAGGACGTGGTGATGCGGATCCTGGCGGCCGGTGAGCCGATCCCGCTGGAAAAGCTCGGGCTCACGGCGGTCAACAAGGAGCGGCTGGAAAAGACCGTCAGCAAGCCCTACGGCCTGTTCTACGTGTGCGGCCCCACCGGCTCGGGCAAGACCACCACGCTGCACTCGATCCTGAAGTACCTCAACACGCCCGAGACCAAGATCTGGACCGCCGAGGACCCGGTGGAAATCACCCAGAAGGGCCTGCGCCAGGTGCAGATCAACAAGAAGGCCGGCATCGACTTCGCGCTGGTGATGCGCGCCTTCCTGCGCGCCGACCCGGACATCATCATGGTGGGCGAGTCGCGCGACAAGGAAACGGTGTCGATGGGTGTGGAAGCCTCGCTCACCGGCCACCTGGTGTTCTCCACCCTGCACACCAACTCGGCGCCCGAGTCCATCATCCGCCTGCTGGACATGGGCATGGACCCGTTCAACTTCGCCGACGCCCTGCTCGGCATCCTGGCGCAGCGGCTGGCCAAGCGCTTGTGCGACTGCAAGGAGCCCTACTTCCCCGAGCCCGACGAGATCAAGACCTTCATCGCCGAATACGCCGACGACCTGCGTCACACGGCCGCCTGGAAGGCCGACTACGGCGCCGAGGCCAAGAAGCTGTACGAGGGCTGGGTCAAGAGCTACGGCGAGAACGGGCGGCTGCGCATGTACCGGGCGGTGGGCTGCGACAAGTGCAACAAGACCGGCTACAAGGGCCGGGTCGGCCTGCACGAGCTGCTGGTCGGCGACGATGGCATCAAGAAGCTGATCCAGGAGCGCGCCCGCGTCGCCGAACTGTTCGTCAGCGCCGTCGCCGGCGGCATGCGCACGCTGAAGATGGACGGGATGGAAAAGATCATGTTGGGGTTGACGGACCTGAAGCAGGTGCGTTCCGTGTGCATCAAGTAGCGCCGGGACCTCCGTACATGTTTCTGCCAATACTGACTTCGTAACTGTTCTGACAACTTTGTCGGAATTTGCTGACTCGCCTGTCAGACGGGCGCGTCGGCCCTCCAGCTCGTCATGATTAGGTATGTATTTCGGCCTGGCACGGCACTTGCGGTATGGCCGGGCTTCTTCAACAACCTCTGGAGGGATCCAAATGAAGCGTCAACTGCAAAAGGGCTTTACCCTGATCGAACTGATGATCGTCGTGGCGATCATCGGCATTCTGGCCGCCGTCGCACTGCCGGCATACCAGGACTACACCGTGCGCGCTCGCGTCTCGGAAGTGATCCTGGCAGCGTCCTCGTGCCGTACCAGCATTACCGAGTCGCTGCAGAGTGCGCCCAATGCCGATGCGCAGTCCGCCATCCAAGGCTGTGCCATCTCCAACACCAAGATGGTGGTGAGCGGCGTGTCCGACAACAATGGCGTGATCACGGTCCAAGGCAGCGCTGCGGCTCTGGGCGGCAGCATCACCTCGACGACCAACCAGATCGAGCTGAAGCCGTACATCGCTGGCGCCGCCGTGGTGGGTTCCACCGACGGCGGCAAGACGATCCAGGAATGGCGCTGCGGCCCCGCCACGAACAATCCGATGCCCGCCAAGTACCTGCCGGGCTCGTGCAAGGCTTCCTGATCATCGGGGCCTGAGCAATTAGGAGAGGCCGCGCAAGCGGCCTCTTTCGTTTTCTGGGCTCACCGCCGTCGCAGTTTCCCAATGCCTTTCAAGCGCGATCTGCGAAACGTCTCGCTGTACGCAGTCCTTCTGACGGTGGCCTTGGCCGTGGGTTGGTTGCTGCCCAACCACTATCCGCCCTGGAATACCTTCCATTCCAACGCCTGGATCGCGGGTGTCTTGTGCGTGATCGCCCTGTGGCGCACCGTGGCCGCCTCGGTCCGCCTGTCTGTCCTGCCGCTGGTCGTGGCGGGGGTGGCACTTGTTCCATGGCTGCAGTACGCGGCCGGGCTGCTGCCGCTCGCCGACTCTGCGCTGGTGGGCTCGCTCTACATGCTGGGCTTGGCCGCAGCGCTGGCTGTTGGCGAGCAATGGAGTCGCCAGCGCCCGGACGAGCCGGCCAGCCTGGTGCTGTCGGCCGCGGCGCTTGCCGCACTGGTCTCGGTTGCCCTGCAGATCTATCAATGGCTGGGGTTTGCGCAGGCTCCGGAACTGACCGACATCTGGATCTTCCCGTCGACAGGTGGGCGTCCCTACGCCAACCTGGGCCAGCCCAACCAGCTCGCTTCGCTGTTGCTCTGGGGCCTGCTCGGCATCGCGCTGGCGTGGCACAAGCGCTGGCTCCGCGGTTGGCTCGCCACCGGGTTGGCCGCCGTCATCCTGTTCGGCGTCGCCCTGACCGAGTCGCGCACCGCGCTACTGACACTCACTCTCTGCGCCATGGGCCTGGCCGCCAGGCGCCCCGCTTTCATCGAGCGCCGCATGGCCCTGATCGCCTTGGGACTGTACCTTGGCTATGTGACCTGTCTGTTCGGCTTGGAGCCCCTGGGGCGATTGGCTGGTAAACCGGACGCCTCTCTCACCGTGTTTCATCGCTCGGCCGGCGAACTGCGTTGGCTGCTGTGGGATATGGCTCTGGATGCCGCTTCGCGCCAGCCGTGGTTCGGCTTCGGCTGGGGACAGACCAATGAGGCGTACCTGCTGGTTCATCCCTGGCATCCAGTCCCGCCGCAGTTCTACGTCGAGCAAAGCCACAACCTGCTGCTGGATCTGGTGCTCTGGGCCGGGTGGCCACTGGCGTCGGTCCTGGCCGTCGCTGGCGCTTGGTGGTTCTGGCGCGTGGTTCGATCGGTGCGCAGCTTGGCGCAGCTGATCACCACGGCAGCGCTGGCGGTGATGCTGGTGCACGCCATGCTCGAACTGCCCCTGCACCATGGCTACTTCCTGTGGCCCTTCGGCCTGCTGGCCGGAGCGGCATCGGCCAAGCTGGAGCTCAAGCCGTTGCTGCAGGTGCCGCGGCGGATCGGCGCCGCGGTCATCGTCGCGCTGGCGTCGGTGCTTGTCATCGTCGTCCACGATTACCTGCGGGTGGAGTCCGCCTTCTCCGAGTTGCGCTTCCAGCTCCAGCGCATCGGGACCGGCCATGACGAAACGCCGCCGCCAACGTTGCTGCTGGCGGAATGGTCGGCCTTCATCGAGATGAGCCGGGCCGTGCCGCACGCGGGAATGAGCATGGAGGAAATCGATCATTGGCAACAGCTGCTGCTGTACAACACCTCGCCCCTGGCATTCCGCAAGGTCATCGCTGCCCTGATGCTGAACGGCCACGTGGAGCAGGCAAGGTTCTGGGCCGATCGTGCCTGTGCAGTCATGCCGCCGCCCGCTTGCCGCAACCAGCTCCGGGAGTGGGAGGGGCGCGAGCAGCCGCCCGCGTCCGCGGCCGGCGCTGGGTGACTACACTTCCGCGCGAGCCGGACGCGCGCCGGCTGCGCCCGACGTGTTCCGCTCCGGTGTACCGCCTATGACCGCCCTCGTTCCTGCACAACTCCTGAGTCTTGCGTTGCGGCAGCGCTTGCTGCCGGTCCTAGTTCACCTGCTCGGTAGCCTCCTGATTGCGCTGACTGCCGCTGGCCTGGTGTTCGGCCTGTGGTATCCCGAGCCGTATCGTCAGATCGCCGGTGGACAGGAGTTGTTCATGTTGCTGGTCACCGTGGATGTGGTGGTCGGCCCCCTCATCACCTTGGTTGTGTTCGACCGGCGCAAGCCGCGGACCGAACTGCGCCGCGACATGGCCGTTGTCGTCCTGCTGCAGCTGGCCGCACTCGGCTACGGCATCTGGACGCTGGCTGCCGCACGGCCGGTGCACCTGGTGTTCGAGCTGGACCGGTTCCGCGTGGTGCATGCGATCGACGTGCCTCCGGAACTGCTGCCCCAGGCGCCCGAGTCGCTGCGCACCCTCCCGTGGACGGGACCGACGCCCATGTCGCTGCGACCGTTTCGCAGCGACAAGGAGAAGTTCGAGGCCACCATGGCCGCACTGGGCGGCGTTTCACTGGCGGCCCGGCCCGATCTCTGGCAAGACTACGAGGCGGGCCGCGTGGCCTTGCTGAGGGAGGCTCAGCCCCTGGGTCGCCTGCGCGAGCGCTTCCCCGCTCAAGCGAGCGAGATCGACTCGGCAGTGGCACGTTCCGGACGGCCTGAGCCCGCGCTGGCCTGGCTTCCGCTGGCTGCCCGCAAGTCCTTCTGGACCGTGCTGGTGGATCGCTCCAGCGCCGAGATCGTGGGCTTCCTGCCGATCGACTCGTTCTGAACGGGGCCGCAATCGAACCTGCAACCGCCGAGCGCCAGGCCGCAGGCGCCCGCCTGGTGCTTGGCCTGGCGGCTGCCTTGCCGTGGCTGAGCCCGCTGACTTTCGGGCCATCCGCCAACGCGGTACCGCTGTTCATGGCCTGGGGCTGCGCGATGCTGGCCTTGGCCGCGAGCGCCGAGCGGCTGCGGGCGGGTGCATGGGCCGCCGGGATCTTGGCACTGGCGGCGGTGGCCGTTCTTGCGGGGCGCTCGGCCGGTCCGCAAGCACTTGCGCTGCTGGCCGCCTTGCTGGCCGCGGCCGCGTGCGCCGCGGCGGTCAAGGCGGCCCGCGACCCGGTTGCCGCCCTGCGCGCCATCGCCTGCGGCTGGTTGCTGGCAGCCCTGGCCAGCAGTGCCATGGCCTTGCTCCAGTACGCCGGCTGGTCGGCGGCTTTCGCGCCCTGGATCACGGCCGCCGATGCGGGAACGGCCTACGCCAACCTGCGCCAGCGCAACCAGTTCGCCACCCTCACCAGCATCGGCCTGTGCGCGCTGCTCTGGCTCGGTGGCGGTCGGCCGCGGCTGGCCGCGGCGGGCGTGCTGCTGCTGGCTTGCGGCAACGCCGCAACGGCTTCGCGCGCGGGCCTGCTGCAGTGGATGTTGCTCCTGCTGCTGGTGCTGGCCTGGCGGGGTGCACAGCGGCGACAGTGGTTGCGGCTGCTCGCCCTCGGATTGGCGGCCTACTCCGCCGCGGCGCTGCTGCTGCCGCTGGCGCTGCAATGGGCGACCGGCGAGGCGACCGACAACGTCTTTGGGCGCCTGGCGCCGCAGGCGGCCTGCAGCACCCGGACCTTCCTGGTGCCCAACGTGCTCGAACTCATTGCAACCCGGCCCCTGTCGGGTTGGGGCTGGGGCGAGCTCGACTACGCCCACTATTGGCACCTGTACGCCCAGCCGCGCTTCTGCGACATCCTGGACAACGCGCACAACCTGCCGCTGCATCTGGCCGTCGAACTGGGGCTGCCAACCGCGCTGCTGCTGACCGGCGCGACCATCTGGCTCGTGGCACGACAGCGTCCGTGGCGCGAAACGCAGGCGCATCGGCAGGTCGCCTGGATGGTGCTGGGCTGCATCGGCCTGCACAGCCTGGTCGAGTATCCGCTCTGGTACGGCCCCTTCCAGATGGCAGCCGGCTTCGCCATCGGCGCCCTCTGGACCAGCAGGCCCGGCGACGGCCGTCCGTCAACAGGATCTGGCGCCCGCTGGGCGATCGCCATCGCTGCGCTGGCCTGCCTGGTTGGCGCCGCCTACGACTATGCCCGCGTGAGCCAGGCCTATCTGCCGCCCGAGCGGCGATGGGACGGATGGCGCCAGGATCCGGTGGCGCAGGCGCGCGACAGCTGGCTGTTTCGCGACCAGGTGGATTTCGCCGAACTGACGCTCACGCCGGTGACGCCGCAAAACGCCGCGGCGGTGCAGCAGCTCGCCTTGCGCATGCTCCACTTCTCGCCGGAGCCGGCGGTCATCGAGAAGCTGCTAGAAAGCACGCTGCTCGTAGGGAGCGACGACCTGCTGGCCGAGCACCTGGCGCGCTACCGCGCCGCCTTTCCCGAGGCCTATCGCCAGTGGATGGATCGGCACGCGGCGGCTACGCCGCCCGCCAGTCCCCCGACTTCCCCCCGCGCTTCTCCAGCAGCTTCAGGTCGGTGATGGTCATGCCCCGGTCCACCGCCTTGCACATGTCGTAGATCGTCAGCAGCGCCACCTGCACGGCGGTCAGCGCCTCCATCTCGACCCCGGTCGGGCCGACGGTCTCGGCCGTTGCGGTGCACACCACGGCATGGGCTGCCTCGTCCAACTCGAACTCCACGGCCACCCGCGTCAACGCGATCGGATGGCACAGGGGCACCAGCTCGCTGGTCTTCTTGGCCCCCATGATGCCGGCCAGGCGGGCGACGCCCAGGACGTCGCCCTTCTTCGCCGTGCCCTGGCGCACCAGGTCCAGCGTGGCCGGTTGCATGGCGATGCGGCCCTGCGCCACGGCGATGCGGTGGCTGGCCGCCTTGGCGCCGACATCGACCATGTGGGCCTGGCCTTGTGCGTCGAAATGGGTGAAGCCGCTCATGACTGGTGGACGATGGGTCGCGGCAATCATAAGCGCCGTCGCGCGCGGGGCTTGCCGCCGGGGCCGGCAGGGCTGTTACCTCTCGTTTACGCTTGTGCCGCATCATGGCGCCAATGAGCCTTCGGCCCCGCACCCCCGTCCGCCACCGCCTCGCTGCGGCGGCGCTCGCCGCCGTGGTGGCCTGCTTTCCGGCCGCGCACGCCCAGCTGCCCACGCTCGGCGACGGCAGCGAGATGAGCAGCGCCGCCGAGCGCCGGCTGGGCGAGAAGATCGCGCGCGAGCTCTATCGCGACCCCGACTACATCGACGACCCGGTGCTGGTCGACTACGTGCAGGACATCTGGCAGCGGCTGCTGGATGCGGCGCGCGCGCGCGGCGAGCTGTCGGCCGAACTGGACGAGCGCTTTGCCTGGCAGGTGCTGCTGGGCAAGGACCGCAGCGTCAATGCGTTCGCGCTGCCGGGCGGCTGGCTCGGGCTGCACCTGGGGCTGGTGAGCGTCACTGCCAGCCGCGACGAGCTGGCCTCGGTGCTGGCGCACGAGCTGAGCCACGTCACCCAGCGCCACATCTCGCGCCTGGTCAGCCAGGAAAAGCGCCAGGCGCCGTGGGTGATCGGCGCGATGATCCTGGGCGCGCTGGCCGCCAAGAAGAGCCCCGACGCCGCCAACGCCATGATTTCCGGCAGCCAGGCGATGGCGGTGCAGAACCAGCTGAATTTCTCGCGCGACATGGAGCGCGAGGCCGATCGCATCGGCTACGGCATCCTGGTGCAGGGCGGCTTCGACCCGCAGGGCTTCGTTGGCATGTTCGACAAGCTGCAGCAGGCCGGCCGCCTGAACGACTCCGGCGCCTTTCCCTACTTGCGCACCCACCCGATGACGACCGAGCGCAGCGCCGACATGCAGGCGCGCCTGCAACTGCTGCCGCGCGAGCAGGCCCAGGGGCCGGCCGGCGCCTCGCTGCTGCACGCCCTGATGGCCGCGCGCGCCCGCGCGCTGTCGGCGGTCGGGGTCGATGCGCTTCGCGCGCTGGCGGCCGAGCCCACGGGCCTGCCGGCCGACGCGCCGCGGGCGCGGCGCGCGGCTTCGCTTTATGCCGCCAGCCTGGCCGCCTCGCGCCTGCGCGACACCGGGGCGGCGGTGCTGCAGGCGCAACGGCTGTCGACGGCGGTGGCCGGCGACGCCGAGGCCGCGCGACAGGCGCGCCTGCTGGCCGCGGAGGTCGCACTGGCCGGTGGCCGCATCGAGAGCGCCGCGGCCTTGCTCGATGGCGCCGCCCGCGCACGGCCGGAGGTGCTGTTGTGGGCGCAGGCCCGGCAGGCTGCCGGTCATCCGGCCGAGGTGGCGCAGCGGCTGCAGGGCTGGGTGGCGCAGCAGCCGCGCGACGCCGCGGCCTGGCAGTTGCTGTCGACGGCCTACGGCGCGCAGGGCCAGTCGCTGCGGGCGATCCGGGCGGCCGCGGAGGCGCAAGTGGCGCAGCTCGACTACGGCGCGGCGCTCGACCGGCTCAAGGCCGCGCAGGACCTGGCGCGGCGCGGCGGCGCGGCGGGCGACCACATCGAGGCGTCGATCATCGACACCCGCACCCGCGAGGTGGAATCACTGTTTCGGGAACAGTCGCTCGAGCGCTGAGTCGATCACCACGCCGAGCGCCGAGTAGATCAGCGAGCCGACCAGCGCCGCCACGAAGCCCGGCACCCGGAAGCCGTCCAGCACCGAGCCGGCGGCCCAGAACATCAGGGCGTTGATGACGAACAGGAACAGTCCCAGCGTCACCAGCGTCACCGGCAGGGTCAGCACCACCAGGATCGGTCGCACCACCAGGTTGAGCAGGCCGATGACGAAGGCCGCGATCAGCGCCGCGGTGAAGTCGCGCACCTCGACGCCCGGATAGACGTAGGCCACGAACAGCAGCGCGGTGGCGCTGAGCAGCCACTTGGCGATCAGCTTCAGCATGGCGCGGGAGGATAGCACCCGTCCTGGCGGCGGGTCCTTTGCCGCAGGGCTATCATGCCGGCCCGATCGCGACATGGCTGCCATCCACATCACCGACATCGAGGCCGCCATCAATTTCTGGCGCGCCCGCAAGCCCTCGCCCGACGGCGTTACGCTGGCGCCCGAGTTGCGCGCGCTGGCCGAGGTGTACGCGCTGATGGTCTATTACCGCGAGGACGAGGCCGACGAGCGCGGCTTTCCGGCCCGCGCCTATGCGGCCTGGAGCGCCTGGTACGACAGCACGCCCGACACGCCCTGCATCGCGATCTGCTCCACCAGCCAGGGCGACGAGGTCTGCAAGGGCTGCGGGCGCAGCTTCGAGGAGGTGCAGCTCTGGCCGGAGATGAGCCCGGCGGCCAAGCGCCACACCTGGCGGCGCATCACGCTGGAGGGCGACGCCTGGCGCTTCAACCGCTACGCCGAGCGCGCGGCCGAAGGGCCGCCGCCGTCCGCGGCGCCGGCGGCCTCCTGATGCGACGGCTGGCGCGCGCTCCCAACATCGCCATCGCGGCGCTGTGGGTCGACGCGCTGCGCCATGCCGGCTTCGACGCCTCGATGCAGCGCTACTTTTTGGGTGCCGCGGCCGGCGAGCTGCCGCCCGACCAGTGTCTGCCGGAAGTCTGGATCGCCGACGATGCGCAGGAAACGGCCGCGCTCGAGCTGCTGGAGGCGCTGCAATCGACGCCGCAGCGGCGCTGGTTCTGTACCTGCGGCGAGCTGGTGGAAGGCGGCTTCGAGAGCTGCTGGAACTGCGGGCGGGCGATGCCGCAGCCGGGCTGAGGCCGGCGGCTCAGCGCCAGCGCACCGGCTCCACGTCCACGCTGCCGCGCGCCGACGACAGCATCAGCACGCCTTCCTGGACGGTCGCCTGCAGTTGCATGCTGCGCTCGGCCAGTGCCGCCAGCGCCTGCGAGGCGGCGGTGGGGATGCGCCAGACCTGCACCTTGTCCAGCCGCGCCAGCTTGCCTTCGATCCCGCGCCACCAGACCTCGGCGGCGTGGTGGAAGGCGTACACCTGCACCTGGTCGGCCCGGGAGCTGGCCCGCGCCAGCGGCTTGTCCTCGGGCTGGCCGACCTCGATCCAGCGGCGGATGCGGCCGGTGAAGTCGCGCAGCAGCACGTCGGGATCGTCCGGGTCGGACAGCCCGGCGCCGAAGCCCAGCGTGCCGTCACCGCCGCAATCGGCCTGCAGCGCATGGGCGTTCAGCGCCAGCGCCACCAGCCGCACCATCATCCGTTCGTCGGTCTCGCTCGGGTGGCGCGCCAGCGTCAGCGCATGGTCGGCGTAGTAGCCGTGGTCGATGTCGGCGACCGCCAGTTGCGCCCGGAAAACCGTGGACTTGAGCGCCATCAGACCCGGCGTGCCAGCTCGGCGGCCTTGCCGATGTAGGCGGCCGGCGTCAGCGCCAGCAGGCGCTCGCGCTCGGCCGGCGGGATGTCGAGCGAGCGGATCAGCGCGTGCAGGTCGCCGGCGTGCACGCGCTTGCCGCGGGTGGCTTCCTTGAGCTTCTCGTAGGCGCCGTGCACGCCGTAGCGGCGCATCACGGTCTGGATCGGCTCGGCCAGCACTTCCCAGGCCTCGTCGAGGTCGGCGGCCAGTGCTTCCTCGTTCAGTTCGAGCTTGGCCAGGCCGATGCCCAGCGAGTGGTAGGCCAGCGCTGCGTAGCCCAGCGCCACGCCCATGTTGCGCAGCACGGTGGAATCGGTCAGGTCGCGCTGCCAGCGCGAGACCGGCAGCTTCTCCGACAGGTGGCGCAGCAGCGCGTTCGACAGGCCGAGGTTGCCTTCGGCGTTCTCGAAATCGATCGGGTTGACCTTGTGCGGCATGGTGGAGGAGCCGATCTCGCCCGCGCGCAGCTTCTGCTTGAAGTAGCCCAGGCTGATGTAGCCCCAGACGTCGCGCGCCCAGTCGATCAGGATGGTGTTGGCGCGCGCCACCGCATCGAACAGCTCGGCCATGTAGTCGTGCGGCTCGATCTGGATGCTGTACGGCTGGAAAGTCAGGCCCAGCCCCAGCGGCTCGGGCGTCTCGACCACCTTGCGGGCGAACGCTTCCCAGTCGAAGCCGGGCCAGGCCGCCAAATGGGCGTTGTAGTTGCCCACGGCGCCGTTCATCTTGCCCAGCAGCCGGACCGACGCGATGCGCTCGCGCGCGCCGGCCAGCCGCACCACCACGTTGGCGATCTCCTTGCCGACGGTGGTGGGGCTGGCGGTCTGGCCGTGCGTGCGGCTGAGCATCGGCACGTCGGCGTAGCCGTGCGCCATGTCGCGCAACCGCGCGATCACCGCGTCCAGCGCCGGCAGCAGCACCTGCTCGCGCGCGCCTTTGAGCTGCAGCGCATGGCTGGTGTTGTTGATGTCCTCGCTGGTGCAGGCGAAGTGCACGAACTCGCTGGCCGCCACCAGTTCGGGCCGGGCCTCGAACTTCGACTTGATCCAGTACTCGACCGCCTTGACGTCGTGGTTGGTGGTCTTCTCGATCTCCTTGATCGCCAGTGCATCGGCTTCGGAGAAGTTCTTCACCAGCCCCAGCAGGTAGGTGCGCGCGCCGGGTGTCAGCGGCTTGAATTCGGCAAACCCGGCGTCCGACAGCGCAATGAACCAGCACACCTCGACCTGCACGCGGCGGTGCATGTAGCCCTGCTCGCTCATGAGCGGGCGCAGCGCCGACAGGCGCGCGGCGTAACGGCCGTCGAGCGGCGACAGCGCGGAGATGGTGGACAGCGTCATGGGAAGGCGGATTGTAGGCGTGCGCCCCCGCGCGGCCGCGGCGCTCTCGCTGTCGCCGCACTGCCACAGCCGCCCGCACCGCCCGGCCTAGAATCCCCGCGTGTCCCCCACCAGCAAGAGTCCCATGAAACTGATCGGCGCCGTGACCAGCCCCTACGTGCGCAAGGTGCGCGTCGTCATGGCCGAGAAGAAGCTGGACTACCAGTTCGTGCAGGAGGACGTGTGGGCGGCCGAGACCACCATCTCGGAATCCAACCCGCTGGGCAAGGTGCCCTGCCTGGTGATGGAAGGCGGCGAGGCGCTGTTCGACTCGCGCGTGATCGTGGAATACCTGGACACGCTGTCGCCGGTGGGCAAGCTGATCCCGCCGGTCGGGCGCGAGCGCGCCGAGGTCAAGACCTGGGAGGCGCTGGCCGACGGCGTGCTCGATGCGTCCATCCTGGCCCGGCTCGAAGCCAACTGGCCCGGGCGCGGCAAGACCCAGCGCAGCCAGGCCTGGATCGACCGCCAGCTGGGCAAGGTGCAGGCCAGCCTGAAGGCGATGTCCCAGGGATTGGCCGACAAGCCGTTCTGTGCCGGCAACCACTTCAGCCTGGCCGACGTTGCCGTGGGCTGCACGCTGGGCTACCTGGATTTCCGCTTCCCCGACATCGACTGGCGCACGCCGCACGCCAACCTGGACAAGCTGTACGCCAAGCTGATGCAGCGCGCCAGCTTCCTGGATTCCCAGCCCGCCTGAGCGGCCCCTGTCCCGCAGCGCGGGCACCGGCGGCTTGCTGCCGCCCGTCGGCCAAAAGAAAATTGCCGCGAAGCGCCCCGTGACGAAGAGGAGGGAGGGAGGAGGAGAAGAGCCGTCCCGGGATTGCAGCCGGGTGGAACCCGGAAGGCTTCGCAGCAGCAAACGAATACTTGTGCCTCTAGGACACGCCGCGCCGGCCGGGGTTCCGCGACCGGGGCGCCGGTCGGTAAAGGTTTGTAGCCGCGCGGCTCAGTGAGCGGCCAGCAGCCGTTCGATCTGAGCCACCAGCGCCTTGTCCTGCGGCGTCGTGCGGCTGCCGTAATGCGCCACCACCTGGCCGTCGCGGCCCACTAGGTACTTGTGGAAGTTCCACGTCGGTTGCTGGCTGGTCTTCGCGGCCAGCGTCTTGAACAGCGGGTTGGCTTCGGCGCCGCGCACGCTGCTCTTGGCGAACATCGGGAATTTCACGCCGTAGGTGTTCTCGCAGAACTCGGCGATGTCGCGATTGCTGCCGCGCTCCTGGGCGAAGTCGTTGGAGGGAAAGCCCAGCACCACCAGCCCCTGGTCGCGGTAGCGCCCGTACAGGTCCTCCAGCCCCTGGTACTGCGGCGTGAAGCCGCAGTAGCTGGCCGTATTGACCACCAGCAGCACCTTGCCGGCGTACTGGCACAACGACTGGGGCTTCTCGTCCTGCAAGCGCGGAAACTGTTGCTGCAGCAGGGCCGGGCAGGCGGCTGCGGCGGTCGCGGGCGACTGGGCGCGGGCTGGGGCCGGCAGCAGGGCGGCGGCTACCAGCAGAGGCGCAAGGAGTCGAAGCATCGGTGTTCTCCGCGACATCAAACGGCCATTCTGGAGCAAGTGTCGCGCCAGCGTCACAGCGCCGCTTAAAATAAAGGCAACTCCACAATGGTCGCCATGCTCTACCCTGAACTGTTCAAGCAACTCGAGTCCGTCCGCTGGGACATGGACAAGGACATCCCCTGGGACCGCTTCGATGCCGGCCAGTTGTCCGACGAGCAGGCGCAGACGATCAAGATGAACGCCATCACCGAGTGGGCGGCGCTGCCGGCCACCGAGATGTTCCTGCGCGACAACCGCGACGACAGCGACTTCTCGGCGTTCATGTCGATCTGGTTCTTCGAGGAGCAGAAGCACTCGCTGGTGCTGATGGAATACCTGCGCCGCTTCCGCCCCGAGCTGGTGCCCACCGAGCAGGAGCTGCACGAGGTGCGCTTCGAGTTCGAGCCGGCGCCGGCCCTGGAGACGCTGATGCTGCACTTCTGCGGCGAGATCCGCCTGAACCACTGGTACCGGCGGGCCGCCGAGTGGCACACCGAGCCGGTCATCAAGCACATCTACCAGACCCTCAGCCAGGACGAGGCCCGCCATGGCGGCGCCTACCTGCGCTACATGAAGCGCGCCATCAACAAGTTCGGCGGCGAGGCCAGGGCCGCGTTCGCCAAGATCGGCGTGCTGATGGCCAGCGCGCGCCGCACCGCGCAGGCGCTGCACCCGACCAACCTGCACGTCAACAAGGCCCTGTTCCCGCGCGACACGGTGCAAAGCCGGCTGCCCAACCCGGAGTGGCTGGAGCACTGGCTGGACAAGCAGATCGCCTTCGATGCCGCCTGGGAAGGCAAGGTGGTCGAGCGCATCCTCCACAACCTGAGCCTGCTGATGGACCGCAGTTTCAAGAGCGTGCAGGAACTCAATCGCTATCGCAAGGAGATGGCGGCCACGCTGGTGCCCGCCACGACGGCGCCGCGCGTCGCCTGATGGCCGCGCCCGCGCCGCCGGACTTCCTGCGCAAGCTCGTCCCGCGTGCCCGGGCCGCCGCCGCCGTGGCGGCGCTGCCGCAGCCGGTGGTGTTCACCAACGGCGTGTTCGACGTGCTGCACCGCGGCCATGCCAGCTACCTGGCGCAGGCGCGCGCGCTCGGCGCCAGCCTGGTGGTGGCGGTCAACACCGATGCTTCCGCGCGCCGCCTGGACAAGGGGCCGGAACGCCCGTTGAACAACGAACAGGACCGGGCCGCCCTGCTGGCCGCGCTCGCATCTGTGGACCTGGTCACCTGGTTCGACGAGGACACCCCGGTGCAACTGCTCGGCGAGCTGCGCCCGGCCGTCTACGCCAAGGGCGGCGACTACGACATGGCCAGCCTGGCCGAGACCGCGCTGGTGCAAGGCTGGGGCGGCCGGGCGGTGGCCATCCCCTTCGTCGAGGGCTACTCGACCACCACCCTGGTGCGCAAGATCCGCGCCGGCCGCTGAACGGCTGTCACGAACGCCACCGTCCCGCCGTCTTGCCGGCATGGACCACCGCACCGAACTCTTCCAGCGCCACCGCCGCCGGCTGCTGGGCGTCGCCTACCGCATGCTGGGCTCGACGTCCGATGCCGAAGACGTGCTGCAGGATGCCTGGCTGCGCTGGAACGAATCCGACACCGACGGCCTGCGCAGCCCCGAGGCCTGGCTGGTGACCGTCGTCAGCCGGCTGGCGATCGACCGCCTGCGCGCGCTGCGCGCGGAGCGCGAGCGCTATCCCGGACTCTGGCTGCCCGAGCCGCTGGTGGAGCCGATCGAGGACGACACCCCCCAGTCCCTGCTGGAGCGCGCCGACGACGTGTCGGTGGCGCTGCTGAAGGTGCTGGAGCAGCTCGGGCCCGAGGAGCGCGCGGCCTTCGTGCTGCGCCAGGTCTTCGACATGGATTACGGCGAGCTGGCGCAGGCCCTGGGCAAGAGCGAGGCGGCTGCGCGGCAGCTCGTGCACCGCGCGTCCGAGCGCGTGCGGGCGGGCCGGCCCCGCTTCGCTGCGGACCCGGAGAACCACCGCCGGCTGGTGGCAGCCTTCGCCGAAGCCGCGGGCTGCGGCGACCTCGCCGGCATGCGCGCGCTGCTCACCGAGCAGGCCGAGCTGGTCGGCGACGGCGGCGGCAAGGTGCCTTCCTTCGATTTCGTGCTGCAGGGCGCGCGCCGCCTCGCGATGGTGTATTTCGCGGTGCGCCGCCGCTTCGACGGCCAGGTGGCCTACCGGCTGGTGCGGGTGAACGGCGAGCCCGGGCTCGCGCGCTTAATCGCCGGGACGCTGGAGTCGGTGCACGCGTTCGAGTTCGCCGGCGAGCGCATCGCGGCGATCCACGTGCAGCGCAACCCCGACAAGCTCGCGCGCGCCGCCGCTGTCACAAGCCGGTGACCCGGCGCGTCTTGCAGATGGATCCATCACCCCAGGAGCAAACCATGGACACCGATCGCATCGCCAACTACCCTCGCCTCATCCCCGAACTGTTCCAGGGCCTGCAGGCGCAGAGCCAGCGCCTGAAGGAGACGACGCTGGGCAAGGCGCTGATCGCGCTGGTGGACCTGCGCGTGTCGCAGATCAACGGCTGCGCCTACTGCGTCGACATGCATGGGCGCGAATTCCTGGCGGCCGACGGCGACCTGCAGCGCCTCAACAGCGTCGCCACCTGGCGCGAGGTGGCGTTCTACAGCGCGCGCGAACGCGCCGCGCTGCAGTGGGCCGAGAGCCTCACCCGCATGGGCGAGACGCACGCGCCGCGCGAGGACTTCGACGCCCTGCAGCCGCACTTCAGCGAGCGCGAGATCGCGGAACTGACGATGGCGGTCGCCGTGATCAACGCCTGGAACCGGGTCGCGGGCGGCCTGCGCACGGCGGTGGCGCGCAAGCCGCTCGCCTGATCCGGCTCAGGGCTCAGGGTTCCGGGCGCGGCTGCGCGGTCGTGGTCACTGCGTGCGGCTCCTTGTGCCGCAGCCGGCGGAGCTGCCGCCGGAAGAACTGCTCGATGTCGTCCACGTAGGTGTAGACCACCGGGATCACCACCAGGCTCAGCACGGTGGAGGTGATCAGCCCGCCGATCACCGCGATCGCCATCGGCGAGCGGAAGCTCTGGTCGGCGCTGCCCAGGCCGAGCGCGATCGGCAGCATGCCGGCGCCCATCGCCAGCGTGGTCATCACGATCGGCCGGGCCCGCTTGTGGCAGGCGTCCAGCAGCGCGTCCCAGCGGCTCATGCCGCGCTCGGTGCGCGCCATGATGGCGTACTCCACCAGCAGGATCGAGTTCTTGGTCGCGATCCCCATCAGCATGATCAGCCCGATCAGCGACGGCATGGACAGCGTGGCGTTGGCCAGCAGCAGCCCGACGAAGGCGCCGCCGATCGACAGCGGCAGCGCCGCCAGGATGGTGAAGGGGTGCAGGAAGTCCTTGAACAGCAGCACCAGCACCACGTAGATGCACAGCACGCCGGTCAGCATGGCCAGCCCGAAGCTGGCGAACAGCTCGCCCATCACTTCGGCGTCGCCGACCTCGCGCACGAACACGCCCGGTGGCAGGTTCTTCACCGCCGGCAGCTCCTGCACCTTGGCGGCCACCTCGCCCAGCGGCTGGCCCGACAGCTCGATCTCGAAGTTGATGTTGCGCGAGCGGTCGTAGCGGTCGATCACCGCCGGCCCGCCGGTCAGCTCCAGCGTCGCCACCTGCCCCAGCATCACCGGCCCGCGCGCGCCCGGCACCGCCAGCCGCTCCAGCAGTGACAGGTCGCGCCGGGCGTCGTCCTGCAGCTTCACCACGATCGGCACCTGCCGCTGCGACAGGTTCAGCTTGGGCAGGGCCACGTCGTAGTCGCCGGTGGTGGCGATGCGCAGGGTCTCGGCGATCGCGCTGCTGGTCACGCCCAGGTCGGCGGCGCGGGCGAAGTCGGGCCGCACGGCGATCTCGGGCCGGATCAGGCTGGCGGTCGAGGCGATCTGGCCCAGGCCGGGAATGGTGCGCAGGTCCCGTTCCACCGCCATCGCGGCCGCCTGCAGCGCCTGCGGGTCCTCGCCGCTGAGCACCAGGATGTATTTCTCGCCCGAGCCGCCCAGGCCGACCTTGCTGCGCACGCCGGGCAGCGGCTCCAGCGCGTGCCGGATCTGGTTCTCGATCGGCTGCTTGCGCGGGCGCTCGCCGCGCGGATCGAGCAGGATGGTCAGCGTGGCCTTGCGCGGCTCGGCCGCGCCGACGTTGGCAAACGGGTCGGTGCCGGCGCTGCCGCCGCCGATGGTGGTGTAGACGCTGCGCACGTGCGGCACCTGCGCGATCGCCTGGCGCGCCTGCTCGGCGACGCGCACGGTCTGCTCCAGCGTGGAGCCGGGCGGCAGCTCCAGGTAGACCTGGGTCTGCGAGTTGTCGTCCGGCGGGATGAAGGCCGCCGGCAGCAGCATCGTGAGCGCCAGCGAGCCGATGAAGAACAGCCCGGCGGCGATCGACGTCGCCAGCCGGTGGCGCAGCGCCCACTGCACCGCGCGGATGTAGGGCGCCATCCAGCCCGGCTCGCGGTGGCCGCCCACCACCGGCTTGAGCAGGTAGGCCGCCATCATCGGCGTCAGCACGCGCGCCACCACCAGCGAGGCGAACACCGCCAGCGCCGCGGTCCAGCCGAACTGCTTGAAGAACTTGCCGGCGATGCCGCTCATGAAGGCGGTGGGCAGGAACACCGCGATCAGGGTGAAGGTGGTGGCGATCACCGCCAGCCCGATCTCGTCGGCCGCCTCCATCGCCGCCTGGTAGGGCGTCTTGCCCATGCGCAGGTGGCGCACGATGTTCTCCACCTCGACGATCGCGTCGTCCACCAGGATGCCGACCACCAGCGACAGCGCCAGCAGGGTGACGATGTTGATCGAGAAGCCCAGCAGGTACATGCCCAGGAAGGCGGGAATCGCCGACATCGGCAGCGCCACCGCCGAGACGAAGGTGGCGCGGAAGTCGCGCAGGAACAGCCACACCACCAGCACCGCCAGCAGCGCGCCTTCGTACAGCAGGTGCAGCGAGCCCTCGTACTCCTCCTGCACCGGCGTGACGAAGTCGAAGGCCTGGGTCAGCCGGATGTGCGGGTGCCGCGCCTTCAGCTCGTCCAGCGCCCGGTGCACCGCGGCGCCGACCGCAATCTCGCTTTCGCCGCGGCTGCGCGAGACCTCGAAGCCGACCACCGGCCGGCCGTCGAGCAGGGCGGCGGCGCGCGGCTCGGCGATGGTGTCGCTGACGGTGGCGATGTCCGACAGCCGGATGCTGCGCCCGGGCGCGCCGGCCGCACCCGCCAGCGCGATCTCGAGGCGGCCGATCTCGCCGGCGGTGCGCACCGTGGCCAGCGTGCGCACCGGCTGCTCGCCGCCGCCCAGGTCGGTGCGCCCGCCGGCGCTTTCGGTCTGCACCTGGCGCAACTGGCGCGACACCTCGGCGGCGGTGATCCCCAGCGCCTGCATGCGCAGCGGGTCGAGCGCGACCCGGACCTCGCGGCTGACGCCGCCCACCCGCGCGACCGCCCCGACGCCGGGCACTGCCAGCAGCCGGCGCGTGACGTCGTTGTCGACGAACCAGGACAGCGCTTCGTCGTCCAGTTGCGAGGAGGCGATGGTGAACGCCAGCATCGGCTGGGTCGCCAGGTCCAGCTTGTTGACCACCGGGTCGCGCAGGTCGGCCGGCAGGTCGCTGCGCACCCGCGAGACTGCCGAGCGCACGTCGTCCACCGCTTCCTGCACCGGCTTTTCCAGCCGGAACTCCGCGGTGATGGTGACCACCCCGTCCTGCACCTTGGTGTACAGGTGCTTGAGGCCCTGCAGCGTCGCCAGCGCGTTTTCCAGCTTGCGGGCGACCTCGGTCTCCAGCTGCCCCGGCGCCGCCCCCGGCAGCGAGGCGCTCAGCACCACCGTCGGCAGGTCGATGTCGGGGAAGTTCTGCACCTTCATCGCCTGGAAGCCGAGCAGGCCGCCGAAGGTCAGCAGCACGAACAGCAGCAGCGCCGGGATCGGGTTGCGGATCGACCAGGACGAGACGTTCAGCACGCGATCGCTCCTAGCGGGCGCTGCCGTTGGCGGCCGAGGCGGCCGGCGCGGCCGGCGCGGCACGCTCGGCCTCGACGATGCGCACCAGGTCGCCGTCGTTCAGGAAACCGGCGCCGCTGGCGACGATGCGCGCATCGGGCGGCAGGCCGGCGGTGATCTCGATGCGGTCGCCGGCCAGCCGGCCGGTCTGTACCTTGGCCTGCGCCACCCGGTTGTCGGCGCCGACGCGCAGCACGTAGCTGAAGCCCTCGCGCAGCACCAGCGCCGACTGCGGCACGGTCAGCGCCGGCGTGCGGCCGAGGTCGAACTCGCCGCGCGCGAACATGCCGGCGCGCGCGCTGCCGTTGCCGGCGCCCGGCAGCGGTGCGAGATCCACGTAGACCAGGGCGATGCGGGTCTGCGGATCGACCGTGGCGCCGAGCGTGCGCAGCTTGCCGGCCAGCCGCGCACCGCTGGCGGCCGTGACGGTCGCCGGCGTGCCGGGCGCCAGCCGCCCGAGTTCGTCGGCGGTGACTTCGGCGCGCCATTCCAGCCGGCCCTGGCGGATCAGCCGGAACAGCTCGGTGCCGGGGGCGACCACCTGGCCGACGGTGGCCATGCGGGCCGAGATGATGCCGCTGTCCGGCGCCGCCAGCGTCGATTGCGCCAGCCGCACCTGCTGCGCCTCGAACACCGCCCGCGCCGCCTGCACGCGCGCCCTGGCGGTCTGCTCGGCGGTCAGGTACTGGTTGATCTGCGCCGCGCTCAGGGCGCCGGTGGCCTGCAGGCTGCGGGCCCGGTCGGCGTTGGCGCCGGCGTCGGCCGCCGCCGCTTCGGCTTCGGCCACGCTGGCGCGCGCCTGCGCCAGCTCGGCGCGCAGGGTGTCGGAGGCGAAGGTGGCCAGCACCTGGCCCTTGTCGACCCGTTCGCCGACGTTGACCCGCACGTCGGTGATGCGCAGGCCGCCGGCCTCGGCGCCGACGCTGGCCTCCTGCCAGGCCGCGATGTTGCCGTTGGCGGCCAGCCGCACCGGCAGCGTGCTGGCCTGGGGCGTGGTGGTGGTGACGGTGAGCGCCGGCTTCGGGGCCGCCGCCGGGCTGGCCGCCGCGGCGTCATCGGTGCTGCGACGCGCCAGCAGCACCGCCACCAGCGCCGCCAGCAGCAGCACGGCCGCCGTGACCGCCGCGGTGCGTTTGGAGATCCTCATTGGCTTTGTCCTTGTTCTTGTTGTGTGCCGTCGATGCCGGCGCTGGCGGCGGCGCTCCAGCCGCCGCCCGCCGCGCGGTACAGGTCGATCCAGGCGCCGATCCCCTCGCGTTGCAGCCCGACCAGCGCGGTCTCGGCGGCCAGCAGGGTGCGGCGCGCGTCCTCCAGCTCCACCACGCTGGCCAGCCCGGCGCGCAAGCGCGCCTCGGTGGCGGCGAACGAGGCCCGATAGCCCTCGGCGGCGATGCGGGCGTCGTCGTTGCGCGAGCGGGCGCTGTCCAGCGCCAGCAGCGCCTGTTCCACCTCGCGCACCGCCTGCCGCACGCGGCCGCGGTACTGGGCGGCGGCGTCTTCGTAGCGGGCCTGCGCCGCTTCCACGTTGGCGGCGCGGCGGCCGCCGTCGAACAGCGGCAGCGACAGGGCGAGCGGGCCGATCGACCAGCTCTGGGCATCGGTGCTGGCGCCGCCGACGCGCACGCTGCCGGCCGCCACCGAGCCGGACAGCGCCAGCCGCGGGTAGCGGTCGGCCTGGGCCGCGCCGACATCGGCGCTGGCGGCGGCCACGGCCAGTTGGGCGCCGAACACGTCGGGGCGCTGCGCCAGCAGCTGCGCCGGCAGCGCCGGCACCGGCGCCAGCACGGCCTCGGCGGGCGGCTGCCAGGGCGCCGCCAGTTGCTGGCGCAAGGCGGGTTCGGGCAGCGCGGTCAGCGCCACCAGCCCCTTGAGTTCGGTTTCGCAGGCGGCCCGTTGCTGGCGTTCGCGCGCGGCGCCCTCGGCGGCACTGGCGCGCGCCAGCGCGGCATCGGCCGGCGCGGCAAAGCCGGCCTCGCTGCTCAAGCGGATCAGGCGCGCCGATTCGGCGCGCGAGCGTGCATCGTTGCCGGCCACGGCCAGCTGCAACTGGCAGGTGCGCCAGCCGAAATAGCTGGCGGCGGTCTCGGCGGCCACCGCCACCCGGGCCTCGTGCCAGCCGGCCCGGGCCGCGGCCAGCCGCGCCTGCGCCGCGTCGCGGCCGGCGGCACGGCCGCCGAACAGGTCCAGCTCCCAGGCGGTCTGGGCGCCGACCTGGCTGACCGTGGCCGTGGTGCCCGGCAGCGCGGCCTGCTGGTTGCCGCGCCCGACCGAGGCACTGGCATCGAGCGCGGGCAGCAGCGCAGCGTGCGCGGCCGCGCGATCGGCACGGGCCTGCGCGATGCGGCTGCCGGCGGCGCTGACGCTGGGGTTGGCCGCCTGGGCCGCGTCGATCAGCTCGGGCAGCAGCGGGTCGCCCAGTTGCTGCCACCAGCGTTGCAGGTCGGCCGGCCGCCCGTCATGCGGGATCGGCGCGTACCAGCCGGGCGCGATCGGGGCCTCGGCCGCTGCCGGCGGTCGCGGCAGCGCGCAGCCGGCCAGCGCCAGCAAGGCCGCGGCCGCGGCAAGCGGTCGGAAGGTGTTCATCGGATCCATCCCTGGTGCGGGCTCGGCGGGCCCTGTGTCGCAAGCCCTCGTGGGGCCGGCTGCCGCCGGGCCGCCCGCGAGCCTACCACCGCCGTGTGGCCGGCCCGGAGCTTCAGCCGAAGACGGCGCTCCAGAGGGCGCCGATCGCCGCGCGCTGCGGCGCCGCCGCTTCCGGCGCGAGCTGGGTCGGCTCCTCGTTCAGGCGGGCGCCGTGCTGCACCCGGCGCAGCTCGCGGTAGGCCGCCGCCGCCTGCTGGCCGACCCCGGCCGGCAGCAGCCCGGCGGCCTCGGCGCGCTGCAGCAGCGCGATGTTGCCGACGTTGGGGATCAGCTCGCGGTGCCGGCCGGCGTGGGCCAGCACCAGGTACTGCACGGCGAACTCGGCATCGACCATGCCGCCTTCGCTGTGCTTGACGTCGAAGCGGCCGGCCTTGACCGGATGGCCGGCGCGCACCCGCTCGCGCATGGCGACGATCTCCTGGCGCAGCGCCGCCAGGTCGCGCGGGGCGGTGATCACCGCTTCGCGCACGGCATCGAAGCGGCCCGACAGGTCCGGCCGGCCCAGCACGCAGCGCGCCCGCGTCATCGCCTGGTGCTCCCAGGTCCACGCCGTGTTGCTGCCGCGGCCCTCCTGGTAGCGGGCGTAGGCGTCGAAGGTGGTCACCAGCAGGCCGGAGCTGCCATTGGGCCGCAGCGCGGTGTCGATCTCGTACAGGTCGCCCTCGGCGGTCTTGGTGGTCAGCCAGGTGATCAGCTTGCGCACCAGCGCGCCATAGACCTCCGGCGCGCGCTCGTCGGCGTCGTCGAACACGAACACGATGTCCAGGTCGCTGCCGTAGCCCAGCTCCTTGCCGCCCAGCTTGCCGTAGCCGATGACGGCGAAGCTCGGCTCGTCGCGGTGGCGCGCCTTCAGCCGGTCCCAGCACCAGCGGGCGGTGACGCGCAGCACGGCGTCGGCCAGCGCGCTCAGGTCGTCGGCCACCTGCTCCACCGTCAGCCGGCCCTCGATGTCGCGTGCCAGCGTGCGGAACACCTCGGCGTGGTGGGCGCGGCGCAGCAGGTTCAGCAGCGCCTCGTCGTCGTCCTCGCCGGTGCGCTGCAGCGCGCGGCGGCGCTCTTCCAGCTCCTGCTCGAAGTCGGCGGGCGCGAACCGCTCGGAGAACAGCGCCTCGCCGGCCAGTTCGTCGATCACGCCGGGGTGGCGCAGCAGGTAGCGCGCCGGCCAGCGCGCCGCGCCCAGCAGGGCCAGCAGGCGCTCGTGCACGCGCGGGCGCTCCAGCAGCAGCGCCAGGTAGCTTTCGCGCCGCAGCAGCGGCTCCAGCCAGTCGGCCATGCGCAGCGCCGCCTCCTCGCTCACCCGCCCCTCCAGCAGCCATTGACCGGTGCGGGCGATCAGGCGCGACAGGCGCTGGCGCGCGTCCTCGCGCAGCGCCTGCACGCGCGGCTGCTCGCACCAGCGGGCGATGCGCTCGCGCAACTGCGCCGGCAACTGCTCCAGCAGCGCTTCCAGGTCGGGCGCGGCCGGCCGGCCGCCCTTGCCGCCGTTGCAGCCCCTGCATTCCTGCGTCGCCCCGAGCAGCTTGTCGAACTCCTGCGCGACGAACTCGCGGTGCCGGTCCAGCTCGTGCAGGAAGGGGCAGCCATCGGCATAGCCCAGGGTGCGGGCGATCCAGGCCAGGTCGCCGTCGTCCTCGTCGGCCGCGCCGCCCATCGGCAGCACGTGGGTCTGCTGGTCGTCCAGGTACTGGATGCGGTGCTCGACCCGGCGCAGGAACACGTAGGCCTCGGCCAGCTGGCGCGCGGTCTCCTCGGGCATCAGGCCGGCGGCGGCCACCCGCTGCAGCGCCTGCAGCGTGGGCCGGGTGCGCAGTTCGGGGAACTGGCCGCCGCGCACCACCTGCAGCAGCTGCACGATGAACTCGATCTCGCGGATGCCGCCGCGCGACAGCTTGACGTCGTTGGCGCGCTCGGGCCGGCCGGCGCTGCGCCGGGCCGCGTGCTCGCGGATCTGCCGGTGCAGCACCCGCAGCGACTCGAACACGCTGTAGTCCAGGTAGCGGCGGAACACGAACGGCAGCACCACCGGGCGCAGCGCCTGCGCCGTGCCCTGCTCCACCTCACTGCGCGGCGCCACCACCCGGCTCTTGAGCCAGGCGAAGCGCTCCCATTCGCGGCCCTGCACCAGGAAGTACTCCTCCAGCGCATCGAGCGACACCGCCGGCGGTCCGGAATTGCCGTTCGGGCGCAGCGCCAGGTCGACCCGGAACACCAGGCCGTGCTCGGTGGTCTCGCCCACCAGCGCGAAGATGGCCCGCACCGCCTTGGCGAAGTACTCCTGGTGGCTGATGCGGCCGCGGCCCTCGACCCCGGCGGTTTCGCCGTCCTGCTCGTACACGTAGATCAGGTCGATGTCGCTGGAGACATTGAGCTCGCGCGCACCCAGCTTGCCCATGCCGATGATCCACAGCGGCACGCGCCGGCCGTCCGGCGCCAGCGGCGCGCCGTGCAGCGCATCGAGGTCGGCCAGCGCCTGCCGGCAGGCGGCGTCGAGCGCGAACTCGGCCAGCGCGGTCATGGCGCCGGTCACGTCGGCCAGCGGCGCCTGCGCCTCGCAGTCGAGCCGAACCAGGCGTTCCACCACCAGTTGCCGCAGGATGCGCAGCGCCGCCGGCAGCGCATGGCCGCGCGCGCGCAGGGCGTCGAAGGTGGCTTGCAGCGCGTCGGGGCCGGGCAGGCCGGCCGTCAGCAGGGGCAGCTCGGCTTCGTAGCGCCTGCGGATGCGCTGGGCAAAGCGCGAATGGGAACCCTCGGGCACCGGCGGCGTCTGATCCGGTGCGGCCAGCCCCGCGCCCGCCGGCGTGTCGCGGCCCGTCGCGCCGGGTGCTGCGCCGCGGCTCATAATTCCTGCCACCCCGAAGTATTCATGAACGATTCGCTGCCGCTTCCATCGGGCCTGCTGAAGGTCTATGCCGCCTGCGCGAAGTGGTCCCTGTGGCTCCTGGCAGCCGCCTGGCTGCTGCTCGCGCTGGGCTGGGGTGCCCTGCACGCGTGGATTGTGCCGCGAATCGGCGAGCTGCGTCCGCAGCTGGAAGCGCAGGCCTCGCGGGCGCTGGGGGTGCCGGTGCGCATCGGTGCGCTGAGCGCCAGCCGCCAGGGGCTGGTGCCCTCGCTGCAGCTCGAATCGGTGGTGCTGCTCGACCCGCAGGGCCGCGAGGCGCTGCGCCTGCCGCGGGTGGTGGCGGCGTTGTCGCCGCGCTCGCTGTGGAACCTGGGGTTCGACCAGCTGTACATCGAGCGGCCGGTGCTGGACGTGCGCCGCTCCGCCGACGGGCATGTCTGGGTCGCCGGACTGGACCTCTCGCGCGGCGCCCAGGGCGGCGACGGCAGTGCCGCCGACTGGGTGTTCCGCCAGGGCGAGTTCGTGATCCGCGGCGGCACCCTGCGCTGGACCGACGAGATGCGCGGCGCGCCGCCGCTGGAGCTGGCCGATGTCGACGTGGTGGTGCGCAACAGCGGCCGCCGCCATGACCTGCGCGTCGATGCCACGCCGCCGCCGGCCTGGGGCGAGCGCTTCACGATGCAGGGCATGTTCCGCCAGCCGCTGCTGTCCACCCACGCCGGCCGCTGGCAGGAGTGGGACGGCCAGATCCATGCCGACCTGCGCCGGGTCGACCTGGGCCAGCTGCGCCGGCACGCGACGCTGGGCGAATTCGAGCTGCACGGCGGCCACGGCGCGTTGCGGGCCTGGGCCGACGTCCAGAACGGGCAGCTGACCGGCGCCACGGTGGACATTTCGGCGGCCGACGTGTCGACCACGCTGGCGCCCGGGCTGCAGCCGTTGGCGCTGGCCATGCTGGCCGGCCGCCTGTCCGGCAAGCGGCTGGCGGGCGGCTTCGAGGCGCAGGCGCGCCAGTTGCAGTTCACCACCGCCGACGGCCAGCACTGGCCGGCCGGCGACGCCTTCGTCTCCTGGGTCGAGCCCGGCCCGCGCCGCGCCGGTGCCGGCGAGCTGCGCGCCGACCGCCTCGACCTGTGGGCGCTCGGCCAGCTGGCCGGCCGGCTGCCGCTGGGCGAGGCCACCCACGCCGTCCTGGCCCGCCATGCGCCGCAGGGCGTGCTGCAGGCGCTGCAGGTGCGCTGGCAAGGCGACTGGCAGGCGCCGCAGAAATACCAGGCCAAGGGCCGGGTGGCCGGCCTGCACGTGGCGGCGCAACCGGCGGCCGGCACCCCCGGCGTGCGCAACCTGGGCGGCGATTTCGATTTCGACGAAACCGGCGGCAAGGCCCGGCTGGCCATCCAGGGCGGCGCGCTGGAGCTGCCCGGCGTGTTCGAGGACCCGCTGCTGCCGCTCGAGCGGCTCAGCGCCGATGCCCAGTGGCAGCTCAAGGGCGAGCGCATCAGCTTCACCGCCAGCAACCTGAAGTTCGCCAACGCCGACGCCCAGGGCGAAGGCCAGGCGAGCTGGCGCACCGGCGACGATCCGGCGCACCGCTTCCCGGGCGTGCTGGACCTGCAGGCCAGCCTGGCGCAGGCCAACGGCGCGCGGGTCTGGCGCTACCTGCCGCTGGGCGTGCCGAAGGAAGCGCGCGACTACGTGCGCGAATCGGTGGTCCAGGCCCAGGTCACCGACGGCCGCTTCCGGGTGCGCGGCGACCTGCGCGGCTTCCCGTTCGACCGCGCACCGGGCGAGTTCCACATCACCGGCCAGGTGAAGAACGCCACCTACGCGTTCGCGCCGAAGAACGTGGTCAAGGGCAGCGGCCCGGCCTGGCCGGCACTGACGCAGCTGTCGGGCCGGCTGGTGTTCGACCGCGCTGGCATGCGGGTGGAGGAGGTCGACGGCCGCTTCGCCAACGCGGCCGCGCTGCGGGTGAAGGCGACCGCCGAGATCCCGGACCTGTCCCACACCACGGTCGGCGTGCGGGGCGAGATCCGGGGTCCGCTGGGCGACGCGCTGGCGCTGGTGCAGCGCTCGCCGGTGGCGGCGCTCACCCAGGATGCGCTGGCCCAGGCCAGCGGCTCGGGGCCGGCCGACGTCAAGCTGCAGCTGTCGCTGCCGATCGACCAGATCGACCGCAGCAAGGTGCAGGGCACCGTCACCTTCGCCGGCAACGACCTGCAGATGACGCCGGAGACGCCGCTGCTGCAGCGCGCGCGCGGCGCCGTGACCTTCAGCGAGCGCGGTTTCGCGCTGGTCGGCACCCAGGCCCGGGCCCTGGGCGGCGAGGTCCGCATCGAGGGCGGCAGCCGCAGCGGCGCCAACGAGCCGCTGGTCCTGATCCGGGCCCAGGGCACCGCCACCGCCGAGGGCCTGCGCCAGGCGCGCGAGCTGGGCTTCGTCTCGCGCCTGGCCAGCCAGGCCAGCGGCTCCTCGCCATACGCCGTGACGCTGGCGTTCCGGCGCGGCACGCCCGAGGTGCTGGTCACCAGCAGCCTGCAGGGGCTGGCGCTCGACCTGCCGGCGCCGCTGTCGAAGGCGGCCGATGCGGCCATGCCGCTGCGCTACGAGACCGCGCTGCTGCGCGATGCGCCCGCCGGGGCGCTGCACGACCGGCTGTCGGTGGAGATCGGCCGCGTCGCCGCCGTCCAGTACGTGCGCGACGTCGCCGGCGACGAGCCGCGGGTGCTGCGCGGCGCCGTCGCCATCGGGTTGCCGGCGGGCGAGACCGCCGCCCTGCCGGACCAGGGCGTGATGGCCAACGTGCGGCTGGGCGCCACCAGCGTCGATGCCTGGCAGCGCGTGCTGGGCGACGCGCCGGGCGCCGCGCCGGCTGCCGGTGGGTCGCCGGCGCAGCGGGCCAGCCGCGGCTCGTCCGCCGCCCAGGGCTATCTGCCGACCCTGATCGCGGTGCGCGCCAGCCAGCTCACGGTGGAGGGGCGCACGCTGCACAACGTGGTGGTCGGCGGCTCGCGCGAGGGCCCGCTGTGGCGCGGCAACGTCGATGCGGACGAATTGAGCGGCTACCTCGAGTACCGGCAGCCGGCCGGGGCCGGCGCCGGGCGCGTCCATGCGCGACTGGCGCGGCTGTCCATCGCGGCGGCGCAGGCCAGCGCGGTGGAGACCCTGCTGGGCGACCAGACCGCCAGCATCCCGGCGCTGGACGTGGTGGTCGACGACTTCGAGCTGCGCGGGCGCAAGCTCGGGCGGCTGGAGATCGACGCTGTCAACCGCGGCGGCGCCGCCGTGGCGCGCGAAGGCGGGGTGCGCGAGTGGCGTCTGAACAAGCTCTCGCTGGCCATGCCGGAGGCGGAGTTCAGCGCCACCGGCAACTGGGCGGCCATCGATGCCCAGGCCGGGCCGCGCCCGGCGCGCGCCGCGCCGGAGCGGCGCCGCACGGTGATGAATTTCCGGCTCGACATCCGCGATGCCGGCCAGCTGCTCACGCGCTTCGGGATGAAGGACGTGGTGCGGCGCGGCGACGGCCGCATGGAAGGCCAGGTCGCCTGGGTCGGCTCGCCGCTGGCGCTCGACTACCCGAGCCTGCAGGGCGCCTTCCACGTCAACGTGCAGGGCGGCCAGTTCCTCAAGGCCGACCCGGGGCTGGCCAAGCTGCTGGGCGTGCTGAGCCTGCAATCGCTGCCGCGGCGGCTGGCGCTCGACTTCCGCGACGTCTTCAGCCAGGGCTTCTCGTTCGACTTCCTGCGCGGCGACATCACCGTCCAGCAGGGGGTGGCATCCACCAACAACCTGCAGATGAAGGGCGTCAACGCCGCCGTGCTGATGGAGGGCAGCGCCGACCTCGCCCGCGAGACCCAGGACCTGCGGGTGGTGGTGGTGCCCGAGATCAACGCCGGCACCGCCTCGCTGGTGGCGGCGGCGATCAACCCGGCGATCGGGCTGGGCACCTTCCTGGCCCAGGTGTTCCTGCGCGAGCCGCTGGCGCGCGCCGCCACCCAGCAGTTCCAGATCGACGGCAGCTGGTCCGACCCGCGGGTGACCAAGCTGGCGCGCCAGCAGTCCGGCGCAGCGGGAGCCGCGGCCGGGGCCGAAGCCGGTTCGGCGCCGGCCCGGCCCGCCGCGGGCGCGTCCGCGGAGAAGGAGGCCAGCCGATGAAGGTCGCTGCGCTGCAGATGGTGTCCGGCACCGGGCTGGAGGACAACCTGGCGGCCGCCCGCCGCCTGATCGGCCAGGCCGCGGCCCAGGGCTGCGAGCTGGTGGTGCTGCCCGAGTACTTCTGCCTGATGGGCCACAAGGACACCGACAAGCTCGCCTGGCGCGAGCAGCCGGGCCAAGGGCCGATCCAGGACTTCCTGGCCGCAGCCGCGCGCGAGCATGGCCTTTGGCTGGTGGGCGGCACGCTGCCGCTGGTGGCGGGCGACGAGCAGCACGTGCGCAACACCAGCCTGGCGTTCTCGCCGGCCGGCGAGTGCGTGGCGCGCTACGACAAGATCCACCTGTTCTGGTTCGACGACGGCCAGGTGAGCTTCGACGAGGCGCGCGTGATCGAGCCCGGCCGCGAGCCGGTGGCCTTCGAGCTGCGCGCGCGCGACGGCCAGTGCTGGCGCGTCGGCCTGTCGGTCTGCTACGACCTGCGCTTCCCCGAGCTGTACCGCGCCCTGCGCGCCGACATCCTGCTGGTGCCCAGCGCCTTCACCTTCGTCACCGGCCAGGCGCACTGGGAGGCGCTGCTGCGCGCCCGCGCGATCGAGAACCTGGCCTGGGTGGTGGCGCCGGCCCAGGGCGGGCGGCACGAGAACGGCCGCCGCACCTGGGGCCACAGCCTGCTGGTCGATGCCTGGGGCCAGGTGGCCGCCTGCCGCGCCGAGGAGGGCGAAGGCCTGGCGGTGGCCGAACTCGATGCGCAGCGGCTGCGCGACTGGCGCCGCCGCTTGCCGGCGCTGGCGCACCGCGTGCTATGAGCACGCCCGACCGACGGCGCTCGCCCCTGCGCAGGCGCAAGAACCAGGAGCAACCCGCGAAGCGGGCCGGATCGCAGGAGGCTTCGCGATGAGCGAGACCGCGGGCGCCGGCAACGCGCCGCCGCAGCCCCGGGCCGCCGGCCTGCCGCGCTGGGGGCTGTGGGTGCTGCTGGTCGCGCTGGTGGCGATCCTGCTGAGCACCCTGGTCTGGCTGGCCGGCCGCTACGAGGCCAGCCAGCTGCAGTCGCGGCTGGAGCGCGACGCCGCCGAGGCGGTCAGCGACCTGCGCTCGGGCCTGACCCGCAACGTGCAGTCGCTGCAGGCGCTGCAGGCCGGCCCCCCGAGCCCGCAGCGCTGGATCGCAGACGCGCAGCTGCTGCTGCACGAGCGGCGCGAGCTGCTGCGCATCGAGTGGCGCAACGAGCTGCTGCAGGTGCAGGCCTTCGCCGAAACCCCTTACCGGCGCGTGCCGGCGTTCGTCCGCACCGGCCGCGACGATGCGCAGGTTCACGTGGTGCTGGCCTGCGCCAATGCGGAACGCGTCAGCGGCCCCGGCTACGGCATCAGCTATTTCCTGCCGCAGCCCGACGGGCAGGGGCTGGAGGTGATGGAGCTGTGCCTGCCCCAGGTCAGCGGCGGCGAGCCGACCGGCTTCGTGATCGCCACCTATGCGCTCGGGCAGATGCTGTCCTCGCTGGTGGGCCCGCAGCTCACGCGGGGCCAGGACGTGTCGTTCACCGAGGCCGACGGCACCCGGCTGGCCATGCACGGCGGCCTGAGGCGCGGCACCCGGATGTTCACCGCCCAGCAGCTGCTCGACCTGCCGGGCAATCCGCTGGTGCTGCGCATGGACGACTGGCGCGCCGAGCCGGACCTGTTCCCGAACGTGCTGACGGCGCTGGTGACGACGATGTCGATCGCGCTGCTGTCGGTGCTGTTCCTGCTGGGCAAGGACATGCGCCGGCGCCTGCAGGCGGAGCACGACCTGGCCGAGGCGCTGGCGTTCCGCAAGGCGATGGAGGATTCGCTGGTCACCGGGCTGCGCGCGCGCGACCTGGCCGGGCGCATCACCTACGTCAATCCGGCGTTCTGCGCCATGGTCGGCTTCTCGGCCGAGGAGCTGCTCGGCCACGGCACGCCGGCGCCCTACTGGCCGCCGGAGCGGGCCGGCGAGTACCAGCAGCGCCAGGAGGTGCGGCTGGCCGGCCGCCACGTGCCGCCGCGCGAGGGTTTCGAGTCGGTGTTCATGCGCAAGGACGGCTCGCGCTTCCCGGTGCTGATCATCGAGGCGCCGCTGATCAACGCGCAAGGCGTGCAGACCGGCTGGATGAGCGCCTTCCTCGACATCAGCGAGCAGCGCCGGGTCGAGGAGCTCTCGCGCGCCAGCCAGGAGCGGCTGCAGGCCACCGCCCGGCTGGCCACCGTGGGCGAGATGGCGTCGCTGCTGTCGCACGAGCTGAACCAGCCGCTGGCGGCGATCTCCAGCTATGCCACCGGCTCGCTCAACCTGCTGTCCTCGGGCGGCGGCGGCGCGCCGGCGCCGGCCGACCTGCAGCTGGCGCTGCGCCGCATCGCCGAGCAGGCCGAGCGCGCCGGCAAGGTGATCAAGAGCGTGCACGATTTCATCCGCCGGCGCGAGCAGGCGCGCGAGCCGGTGGCCCCGCGCGCCCTGATCGACGCCGTGATGCCGCTGGTGACGCTGCAGGCGCGCAAGCTCGGGGTGCGGGTGGAAACGCGGATCGAACCCGGACTGCCGCCGGTGCTGTGCGACCGCACGATGGTCGAACAGGTGCTGCTGAACCTGGCGCGCAACGCCATGCAGGCGATGGACGAGGCCGGCGTGGCCCGCCCCTCGCTGCTGCTGCAGGTGCGCTGGGCCAAGGCGGGCGATGGCGCCGCCCAGGGCTGGCTGGCGTTCTCGGTGGCCGACCAGGGGCCCGGCATTCCGGCGCCGGTGCGCGAGCGCCTGTTCACGCCCTTCTTCACCACCAAGGCCGAAGGCATGGGCCTGGGCCTGTCGATGTGCCGCACGGTGATCGAGCAGCACGGGGGCTCGCTCGCCTACGAGTCCAACCGGCCGCGCGGTACCATTTTCCGCTTCACCTTGCCGACCGCCGCCGCCGAGCCCGCCGCCCCCAGCGGCAGCCGCGCCGCCACCACCGCCTGAATGCAGCCCGCTCCCGATGCCACCGTTTTCATCGTCGACGACGACGAGAGCGTGCGCGAGGCCCTGGCCTGGCTGCTGCGCACCCGCCAGTTGCCGAGCGAACGCTTCGCGACCGCCGAGGAGTTCGAGGGCATGCTGGCGCGCGGCTACCTGCCCACCGAGCCGTGCTGCCTGCTGCTGGACGTGCGCATGCCGGGCATGAGCGGGCTGGCGCTGTTCGACCGCATCGCCGAGCGCGGGCTGGTCGACCTGATGCCGGTGATCTTCCTGACCGGCCATGCCGACGTGCCGACCGCCGTCGACATGGTCAAGCGCGGCGCCTTCGATTTCTGCGAGAAGCCGTTCTCCGACAACGCGCTGGTCGACCGCGTCGAGCAGGCGCTGCAGCGCTCGGCCCAGGTGCTGGCGCAGCGCCGCGAGCGCAGCCGGCTGACCGCGCGGCTGGCCGAGCTGACCGAGCGCGAGCGCGACGTCATGCACCTGGTGGCGCGCGGCCTGCCCAACAAGCTGATCGCCGACCAGCTGGCGATCAGCGTGCGCACGGTGGAAGTGCACCGCTCGCGCGTGTTCGACAAGATGGAGGTGAAGTCGGCGGTGGAGCTGGCCAACCTGCTGCGCGACCGCGAATGACCCGGTGCCGATGACGATCGGCCCGGTCTGCGCTCAGCCGTCCTTCGGCCGGTCTTCCTCGCGCGGCGGCTCGCCCCGGGGCCGGCCGGAGAACATGGTCCACCACACGATCAGCACCAGCACGGCCAGCGCGAGCAGGGCTTCCAGCAGAATCAGCAGCATGAGACGAACCTGGACATGGGCGGCCATTGTAGGAATGCTGGCCGGCTGCGCCTCGGTGCCGCTGCCGGAACCGGCGCCGGTGCCGGCAGCGCCGCCGCCCGCTGCCGTGGCCCCGCCGGCGGCCGACGAGCCGGTGGCCGGCGCGCCGCTGCTGCGCGGCAAGAGCCGCTGGCAGCCGGTGGCCTGGAGCGAGCTGCCGGGCTTCGGCCAGGACACCCTGCACGAGGCCTGGAACGCCTGGCTGCGCAGCTGCGAGCGGCCGCCGCCGGCGTTCGCGCCGCTGTGCCCGCAGGTGCGCCAGCTGTCGATCGCCGGCGCCGACGAGCAGCTCGAGTGGATGCGCCGGCACCTGCAGCCCTACCGGGTCGAGCCGCTGCAGGGCCCGGCCGAAGGCCTGCTCACCGCCTACTACGAGCCGCTGCTGGAAGGCTCGCGCCAGCCGACGGCCCGGCACGCGGTGCCGCTGTACCGGCCGCCCGCGAGCTTGTCCTCGCGCCGGCCCTGGTACACGCGGCAGGAGATCGACACGCTGCCGGAAGCCAAGGCGCAGCTGCGCGGGCGCGAGATCGCCTGGCTGGCCGATCCGCTGGATGCGCTGGTGCTGCAGATCCAGGGTTCGGGCCGGCTGCGCGTCACGGAGGCGGACGGCAGCCAGCGCCTGGTGCGGCTGGCCTTTGCCGGCAGCAACGAGCAGCCCTATCGCAGCGTGGGCGGCTGGCTGCTGCAGCAGGGTGCGCTGCGCGACGCCTCGTGGCCCGGCATCAAGGCCTGGGCGCGCGACAACCCGCAGCGGCTGCAGGAGATGCTGTGGAGCAACCCGCGCACCGTGTTCTTCCGCGAAGAGCCGCTGGACGAACTGGACGCCGGCTTCGGCCCGCGCGGGGCGCAGGGCGTGGCGCTGACGCCGGGGCGCTCGATCGCGGTGGACAAGGACAGCATCCCCTATGGCACGCCGGTCTGGCTGGCCTCCAGCGGCCCGACCGTGCAGCTGCAGCGCCTGGTGCTGGCGCAGGACACCGGCAGCGCCATCGTGGGTGCCGTGCGGGCCGACTGGTTCGCCGGCTGGGGCCCGGAGGCGGGCGAACTGGCGGGGCGGCTCAAGCAGCCGCTGCAGATGTGGGCGCTGTGGCCGCGATGACGCGCGGCGCCTTGATCGCCGCGGCGGCGCTGCTGGCCGCCTGCGCGGCCCTGGAGCCGGCGCCGCCCGCGCCGGTGGCCCCGCAGCCGGCGGCGCTGCCCGCCGCCGATGCGCCGGACGGACCGGACGTGCTGCGCTTGCAGTGCGATGGCGGCCTGCAGCTGCGCCTGCGGGTGCGGCAGGACGAGGTGCAGGTCGACGGCCTGCCCGGCGGCCGCGAGGTGCTGCTGCGCGACGCCGGCGGCGTGACCGACCGGCAGAGCGTCTACTCCAACGAGCACGTGCGCGCCGAGTTCGGCCTCGGCGCGCAGGCGAGCGAAGCGGTCGTGCACCTGCTGCAGCCACAGCCGCATGACCTGAACTGCCGGCGCGACTAGCCCCATGGCCGACGCCGTTCCCGCCCAAGCCCCAGCCACTGGCGGCCCCGCAGGACCGATGCCGTCGAACCCGGATTTCGCGCACTGGCTGGCGCACAAGTCCTGGAAGCAGGGCGTGCGCTTCTGCAAGGTCGCCGCGCTGCTGGTGCCGGTCGTCGCGCTGGCGGTGGACGGCCCGATGCTGTTCGATCCGCTGCGCCGCGGCGATCCGTCCTGGCTGGCCATGGCGCTGTGGCACATCGCGGCCGAGGTCCTGTGCCTGGCCGCCGTCTGGATCGACCGCACCCCGCTCGCGCAACGCCGGACATCGGCCTGCCTGACGGCGCTGGCGGCCGGCCTGCTGCTGCTGACCACCGTGATCGCCATCATCAACTGGACGATCGTGGGCGACCTGTCGATGTTCGCGCTGGGGGCGGTGTTCGTGGCGACGGTGCTGAACACGCCGCGCCCGGTGCGGCGGCCGCTCTACTTCGTCGGCGTGGCCCTGATCTTCGGCTTCATCGTGTTCCGCGTGCCGGACGCGCAGGCGCTGATCAACGCCATGGTGAACCCGGTCTCGATCGCGATCGTGGCGGTCCAGCTGGATAAGTACACCTTCGAGCGCAACCTGGAGCTGTTCGCCGAACGGCAGCGGGCCGAGCACGAGCGCGCCCGCGCCGACAAGGTGCTCTACAACGTGCTGCCCGCGTCGATCGCCGACGAACTGAAGGCCAACGAACGGGTCGATGCGGTCCGCTTCGACAGCATGGGGGTGCTGTTCGCCGACCTGGTGGGGTTCACCAGCTATTCGAGTTCGCTGCCGCCGCAGTCGGTGGTGAAGGTGCTGGACGACATCTTCTCCCGCTTCGACCACCTGGTGGACCGGCACGCGCTGGAGAAGATCAAGACCATCGGCGACGCCTACATGGCCGTCTCCCAGCGGCGCACTGCCGATCTGGCGGCGCTGGCGCTCGACATGCTGCGGGCCATCGATGAGTACAACGCCGCGCACGGCACCGCGTTCCGCCTGCGCATCGGGCTGCACGTCGGCCCGGCGGTGGCGGGCGTGATCGGCGTCAAGCGCTTCCTCTACGACGTCTGGGGCGACACGGTCAACGTCGCCAGCCGGATGGAGTCGGCCGGCGAGCCGGGCCGCGTGCACGTCACCGATGCCGTGCGCCACGAACTGCAGGACCTGTTCCAGTTCGAGGAGCGCGGCGGCATCGAGGTCAAGGGCAAGGGCCGGATGACGACCTGGTTCCTGACCGGGCCCGTCGCCCCCGCGCGCGGCGCGGCGGCCGTGGCCCAGGCGGTGGGCTGAGCGGGCGCCGCCCGCGCCGACACGCGACCGTCATCGCACTGCCACGGCCGCGTCATGGGCCGCACCTAGTCTTCGGGGCACCCATCGCAGTACCCGAAAGACACCGAACATGAATACCAGCCCCCGCCCCGAGCGCACGGCCCTTGCCGGCTCCGACGCCGAGAACTGCAACACCAGCGCCAACCCCGCCTTCGGCGACGTGCTCGAGGCGCGCCTGTCGCGCCGCAACGCCCTGCGCCTGAGCGTGGGCTCGGCCGGCGCCGCCGTGCTCGGCACAGTCGGCCTGTCGGCCTGCGGCGGCGGCGGCGACGCCGCACCGCCCGCGTCGGTGCCGCTGGCGCTGAACTTCGCCGCGGTGCCCAAGAGCACCGCCGATGCCGTATCGGTGCCGGCCGGCTACACCGCCGCCGTGCTGTTCGCGCTGGGCGACCCGATCGCCGCCGCAACGCCGGACTACCGCAACGACGGCACCGACGGCGACTTCGACAACCGCGCCGGCGACCACCACGACGGCATGGAGTACTTCGGCCTGAACGCGACCGGCACCGCCCGCGATGCGGCCGGCTCCACCCGCGGCCTGCTGGTGCAGAACCACGAGGCGACCAGCCACGCCGGCGCCCGCGCCGGCTTTCCGACCGAATATGCCTCCACCTACGTGCACGCCAACGGCGGCACCAACACCTTGCCGCGCCCGGCCGCGGAAGTCGACAAGGAAGTGGCGCTGCACGGCCTGTCCATCATCGAGGTGAGCCGGAACGCCGGCCGCTTCAGCTACGACAAGGCCTCGGCCTACAACCGGCGCGTGACGCCGCTGACGGCGATGCGCATCAGCGGGCCGGCCCGCGGCCACGCGCTGATGAAGACGAAGCACTCGGTCGCCGGCACCGACGCCCGTGGCACCCTGAACAACTGCGGCACCGGCACCACCCCCTGGGGCACCTTCCTGACCGGCGAGGAGAACTTCGCCGGCTACTTCACCCGCAGCGCCACCGACAACGCCGACCGCGCCGCCGCCGGCGACGCCCGCAGCGTGGTGTCGCTCAACCGCTATGGCCGCAGCCAGGGCGCCGCCAGCCGCCATGCCTGGGAAACCGGCGGGCCGGCCGACGCCTACGCGCGCTGGAACATCAGCGCGCTGGCCGGCCAGCCGGCCGACGGCAGCGGCGACTACCGCAACGAGCTCAACACCTTCGGCTGGGTGGTCGAGATGGACCCCTACGACAAGGCCCAGGCCATCCGCAAGCGCACCGCGCTTGGCCGCTTTGCCCACGAGAGCGCCACCTTCGGCCTGCGCACCGCCGGCAAGCCGCTGGCGGTGTACATGGGCGACGATTCGCGCGGCGAGTACATCTACAAGTTCGTGTCGGCCGCCGCCTGGAGCGAGGCCGATGCCAACCCGGCCAACCGCATCACCACCGGCGACAAGTACCTGGACAGCGGCAGGCTGTACGTGGCGAAGTTCAACGCCGACGGCAGCGGCGACTGGATCGAGCTGGACATCGCCAACGCCGCCATCGCCGGCTACGCCACCTACGCCTTCGCCGACCAGGCCGACGTGCTGGTCAACGCCCGGCTCGCGGCCGACGCCGTCGGCGCCACCAAGATGGACCGCCCCGAGTGGTGCGCCGTCCACCCGGTCACCGGCGAGATCTACTACACGCTGACCAACAACAGCAACCGCAAGGTCGAGCCCACCGGCTCGCAGATGGCGGTGGACGCCGCCAACCCGCGCGCCTACAGCGACAGCTACGGCGGCGGCGCCCCGGGCGCGCCCGGCAACATCCACGGCCACATCATCCGCATGAAGGAAGCCGGCGGCGAAGGCGCGGCGACCCGGTTCAGCTGGGACGTCTACCTGTTCGGCGCCGAGGCCGGCGCCGACGCGGCCCGCGTCAACCTGTCGGCGCTGACCGCCGAGCAGGACTTCTCGTCGCCCGACGGCCTGTGGTTCAGCCCCAAGACCGGCCTGTGCTTCATCCAGACCGACGACGGCGCCTACACCGACGTGAGCAACTGCATGATGCTGGCCGGCATTCCGGGCCAGGTGGGCGACGGCGCGGTGGTGCCGCTGGAGTACACCAAGGCCGACGCCAGCAAGCTGGTGGTGAACGCCCGGGTCGGCGCCAAGCCCACTGCCGCCACCCTGCGCCGCTTCCTGGTCGGCCCGGTCGACTGCGAGATCACCGGCATCACCGAGACGCCCGATGGCAAGGCGCTGTTCGTCAACATCCAGCACCCCGGCGAGTCGATCCTGCAGGCCGACATCGCTGACCCGAGCCGCTACACCAGCCACTGGCCGGGCAACGCCGGCTACGGCGCCGGCGGCGCCAACGCCCGTCCGCGCTCGGCCACCATCGTGATCACGCGCGACGACGGCGGCGTGATCGGGGTCAGCGGCGACCGGTTCCTGAACAACAATTGAGCGCCGGGCCGGCTCAGCCCGGCTTCAGGTGCGCCAGCGGCCAGGCGCTGCTGGCCTTGACCTCCCCCAGCGAAAAGCTGGTGTGGAGGTCTTTGACGTTGGGCAGGTTGATCAGCACCTGGCGCGCCAGCTGCGAGAAGGCGTCCAGGTCGCGCGCCACCACCTGCAGCTCGAAGGTGCCGGCGCCGCTGATGTAGTGGCAGGACACGATCTCGGGGATCCGGCGGATCGCCTCTTCCATCTCGCGCGTGCGCTCGCCGGTGTTGCGGTCGGCATCCAGCCGCACGAAGGCCAGCACGCCCAGGCCGATCTTGTGGCGGTCGATCTCGGCGTGGTAGCCCCTGATGTAGCCGGCCTCCTCCAGCGCCCGCACCCGGCGCCAGCAGGGCGCGGCCGACAGGCCCACGCGTTGCGCCAGCTCGGCGTTGGTCAGGCGGGCGTCGGCCTGGAGTTCTTCCAGGATGCGCAGGTCGAACTTGTCGAGTCTTTCCATGATCGGCTAGTTTGAGAAAGAAGCTTTCCGATCCTAGCTGCTGGTGAGCATCAAAAGCAAAGACATATCTGCGCCTGCGCCCTACACTGTGCCGCTGTTGCCGATAGAGCCTGGAGACAAGCCGAAGTGAACGCCCCCCTGCCCGAACACATTCGCAAGGCGCTCGAAACCGTCACCCTGGACGACAAATATTCGCTCGACTACGGGCGTGCCTTCATGAGCGGGGTGCAGGCGCTGGTCAAGCTGCCGATGCTGCAGCGCCAGCGCGATGCGCTGGCCGGCAAGAACACCGCCGGCTTCATCAGCGGCTACCGCGGCTCGCCGCTGGGCGGCTACGACCAGGCGCTGTGGAAGGCCAAGGACTTCCTGCAGGCCCAGCACATCGTGTTCCAGCCCGGCGTCAACGAGGAGCTGGCCGCCACCGCGATCTGGGGCACCCAGCAGCTGGGCTTCGCGCCGCAGGCGCCGCAGAAGTTCGACGGCGTGTTCGGCATCTGGTACGGCAAGGGCCCGGGGGTGGACCGCTGCTCGGACGTCTTCAAGCACGCCAACATGGCCGGCACCACGCCCTGGGGCGGCGTCATCGCGGTGGCCGGCGACGACCACGTCGCCAAGAGCTCCACCGCCGCCCACCAGAGCGACCACATCTTCAAGGCCTGCGGCCTGCCGGTGTTCTTTCCGACCTCGGTGCAGGAAATCCTGGACCTGGGCGTGCACGCCTTCGCCATGAGCCGCTACTCGGGCGTGTGGGCCGGCATGAAGACGATCCAGGAGATCGTCGAGTCCAGCGCCACCGCCCTGATCGACCCCGAGCGGGTGCAGGTGCGGCTGCCGCAGGATTTCGCGATGCCGCCGGGCGGCGTGCACATCCGCTGGCCCGACAGCGCGCTCGAGCAGGAAGCGCGGCTGTTCGACTACAAGTGGTACGCGGCCCTGGCCTACGTGCGCGCCAACCGCCTGAACCACAACGTGATCGAGGGGCCGAACGACCGGCTGGGCCTGATCGCCAGCGGCAAGGCCTACAACGACACCCGCCAGGCGCTGGCCGACCTGGGCCTGGACGAGGCCGAATGCCGGCGCCTGGGTATCCGGCTGCACAAGGTGGCCGTGGTGTGGCCGCTGGAGGCGCAGACCGCGCGCGAGTTCGCCACCGGCCTGCGCGAGATCCTGGTGGTGGAGGAAAAGCGCCAGGTGATCGAGTACCAGCTCAAGGAGGAGCTGTACAACTGGCGCGACGACGTGCGGCCCAACGTGGTCGGCAAGTTCGACGAGGGCCAGGACGGCTTTGCCGGCGGCGAGTGGTCGCGCGCCAACCCCACCGCCAACACCCTGCTGCGCGCCAACGCCGACCTGTCGCCGGCGCTGATCGCCCGTGCCATCGCGCGCCGGCTGCGCAAGCTGGGGCTGGACGCCAACACCAGCGTGCGCATCGATTCGAAGCTGGCGATCCTGGAGGCCAAGGAGCAGGCCATGCAGGCGCTGGAGGTCAAGGGCGACCGCGCGCCCTGGTTCTGTTCGGGCTGCCCGCACAACACCTCGACCGTGGTGCCCGAGGGTTCGCGCGCCATGGCCGGCATCGGCTGCCACTTCATGGCGACCTGGATGGACCGCGCGACGGTCGGCTTCACCCAGATGGGCGGCGAGGGCGTGCCCTGGGTCGGCCAGCAGCCGTTCACCAACGAAAAGCACGTGTTCGCCAACCTGGGCGACGGCACCTACTTCCACAGCGGCCTGCTGGCGATCCGCCAGTCGATCGCCGCCGGCGTCAACATCACCTACAAGGTCCTGTACAACGACGCGGTCGCCATGACCGGCGGCCAGCAGGTGGGCGAGCGGCCGGAGGGCCACTCGGTGCTGCAGATCGCGCAGTCGCTGGTGGCCGAGGGCGTGAGCAAGCTGGTGGTGGTGACCGACCAGCCGGAGAAGTACACGGTGGCCAAGCTGCCGCCGGGCGTGGGCGTCGAGCACCGCGACGAGCTGGACCGCCTCCAGCGCGAGTTCCGCGCCATCCCCGGCTGCACCGCCATCATCTATGACCAGACCTGCGCCACCGAGAAGCGGCGCCGCCGCAAGCGCGGCACGATGGTCGACCCGGCCGTGCGGGTGGTGATCAACGACCTGGTGTGCGAGGGCTGCGGCGACTGCAGCGTGCAGAGCAACTGCCTGTCGGTCGAGCCGCTGGAGACCGAGTTCGGGCGCAAGCGCACGATCAACCAGAGCACCTGCAACAAGGACACCAGCTGCCTGAAGGGCTTCTGCCCCAGCTTCGTCACCGTCGAGGGCGGCAAGCTCAAGTCCAAGGCGAAGGCCAAGGCCGCTTCGCCCTACGAGCTGGGCGAACTGCCCGAGCCGGCGCTGCCGCCGATCGACGGCGCCTGGGGCATCGTGGTGGCCGGCGTCGGCGGCACCGGCGTGATCACCATCGGCCAGCTGCTGGGCATGGCCGGCCACATCGAAGGCAAGGGCATCGTCACCCAGGACGCCGCCGGGCTGGCACAAAAGGGCGGCGCCACCTGGAGCCACGTGCTGATCGGCAACCGGCCGGACGACATCCACACCACCCGGGTCGGCATGGCGGCCGCCGACCTGGTCATCGGCTGCGACCCGATCGTCACCGCTGGCAAGGAAACCGTGCTGCGGATGCGCCAGGGCCGCACCCACGTGGCGCTGAATTCGCACGGCGCGCCGACGGCGGCTTTCGTCAGGAACGCCGGCTGGTCCAACCCGGCCGACGCTTGCGCGGCGGAGGTCGCCAAGGCGGTCGGTGCAGAGGCGCTGGGCGCCTTCAATGCCGACGCCGCTGCCACCCAGCTGATGGGCGACAGCATCTACACCAACCCGCTGATGCTGGGCTACGCCTGGCAGAAGGGCTGGATCCCGCTCGGCCGGGAGGCACTGCTGCGCGCGATCGAGCTCAACGGCGTGGCGGTGGACAACAACAAGGCGGCGTTCGAGTGGGGCCGCCGCGCCGCCCACGACCCCAAGCAGGTGCAGCAGCTGCTGGCGCCGGCCCAGGTGATCGAGTTCAGGAAGCGCGAGACGCTGGACTCGCTGGTGGCGCGCCGGGTCGAATTCCTGACCGCCTACCAGAACGCCGCCTATGCCGCGCAGTACCAGGCCTTCGTCGAGCAGGTGCGCGCGGTCGAGGCGCCGCTGGGAAAGACCGCGCTGGCCGAGACGGTGGCGCGCTACCTGTTCAAGCTGATGGCCTACAAGGACGAGTACGAGGTGGCGCGGCTGCATACCGAGACCGGCTTCCAGGAGCGCATCGCGGCCCAGTTCGAGGGCGACTACAAGGTGCACTTCCACCTGGCTCCGCCCTTGCTGGCCAAGCGCAATGCCAACGGCGAGCTGGTCAAGCGCAAGTACGGACCGGGCATGCTGCTGGGCTTCAGGGTGCTGGCGAAGCTGCGCGGCCTGCGCGGCACGCCGCTCGACCTCTTCGGCCGCACCGAAGAGCGCCGCAGCGAGCGCGCGCTGATCGGCGAGTACCGCCGCAGCATCGAGCAGGTGCTGGCGCGGCTGGACGCGGATCGCCACGCACTGGCGCTGGAGATCGCCGCCCTCCCCGAGCAGATCAAGGGCTACGGCCACGTGAAGGAGCGCAACCTGGCCGCCGCGCGGCAGCGCTGGGCCGGGCTGATGCAGCGCTGGGATGCGGCATCGGCGCAGCGCCAGGCCGCCTGAGTCGCGCCGCTGCGGCCGGCACGCCGGCAGCGCCGGGCGCCTCCCCCCACCGCCGGGCGCGTCCCGGGCACCGAAGGGCGTAGCGCCCCCGTCTTACAATCCCACGCTTGCGCACCCGGGCGCAGCCCAGCGGCTGCGCCCGGGTGCGCTCTGCCAAAGAACGCCTTTTTGCTGGAGCCCCCGTGTTCATTTCCTCCGCCTTTGCCCAGACCGCCCCGGCCACCGGCGGCGACATGCAGTCCTCCCTGATGAGCATGCTGCCGCTGGTGCTGATGTTCGTGGTGCTGTACTTCGTCATGATCCGGCCCCAGATGAAGCGCCAGAAGGAGCACCGCTCGATGATCGAGGCGCTGGCCAAGGGCGACGAAGTCGCCACCGCCGGCGGCGTGCTGGGCCGCGTCACCCGCCTGGGCGAGACCTATATCACCGTCGAGGTCGCCAGCGGCGTCGAGATCCAGGTGCAGCGCAGTGCCGTCGTCCAGGTGCTGCCCAAGGGCACCATCAAGTAACAGCCGCACCGGCGCTGCGGCCGGGCGGGAACTCCCCGCCGGCCGCCGGCTCAAGGGTTCAGGCTCGACCATGAACAGATACCCGCTCTGGAAGTACGCGATCCTCCTGGTCGCGCTGGTGGTGGGGGTGCTCTACACCCTGCCCAATTTCTTCGGCGAGGCGCCCGCGGTGCAGGTGTCCTCGGCCCGCTCCACCGTCAAGGTGGACGCCTCCACGATGGCCCGGGTGGAGCAGGTACTGGCGGCGGCCGGCGTCCAGCCCGAGGCGGTGACGCTGGACGCCAACTCGGTCAAGGTGCGGCTGGACACCACCGACGCCCAGCTCAAGGCGCGCGACGCCATCCAGCACGCGCTGGCGCCCAACCCCGACGACGCCTCCTACGTGGTGGCGCTGAACCTGCTGTCCGACTCGCCGCGCTGGCTGTCGGCGATCGGCGCCGCCCCCATGTACCTGGGCCTGGACCTGCGCGGCGGCGTGCACTTCATGCTGCAGGTGGACATGCAGGCGGCGCTGACCCAGCGCATGGAGTCCATGGCCGGCGACCTGCGCACCCAGCTGCGCGAGGCCGGCGTGCGCCACAGCGGCATCGCCCGCAACGGCCAGCAGATCGAGGTGCGCCTGCGCGACCAGCCGACCCTGGCGGCGGCGCGGCGGGTGCTGCAGGACCAGTTCCAGGACCTGCAGGTGGCGCAAACGCAGGAAGGCAGCGACTTCAAGCTGGTCGCCAGCTTCAAGCCGGAATCCGCGCGGCGGGTGCAGGAGCAGGCGCTCAAGCAGAACATGACCACCCTGCACAACCGGATCAACGAGCTCGGCGTGGCCGAGCCGGTGATCCAGCAGCAGGGGCTGGACCGCATCGTGGTGCAGTTGCCCGGGGTGCAGGACACCGGCCGGGCCAAGAGCATCCTGGGCCGCACCGCCACGCTGGAGATGCGGCTGGTCGATGAAAGCAGCGAGGCGCGCGCCGCCGAACTGGGCACCGGGCCGGTGCCGTTCGGCTCCGAGCGGTTCCTGGAGCGCGACGGCCGCCCGGTGATCCTCAAGAAGCAGGTGATCCTGACCGGCGACAGCCTGAGCGACGCCCAGCCCGGCTTCGACCAGCAGACCCAGCAGCCCAAGGTGGACCTGACGGTCGATGCCAAGGGCGGGCGCATCATGCGCGACGTCAGCCGCGAGAACCTGAAGAAGCGGATGGCGATCCTTCTCTTCGAGAAGGGCAAGGGCGAGGTGCTGACGGCGCCGGTGATCCAGGGCGAGCTGGGCACGCGCTTCCAGATCTCCGGCAGCATGACCGTCAACGAGGCCAACGACCTGGCGCTGCTGCTGCGCGCCGGCTCGCTGGCCGCGCCGATGGAGATCATCGAGGAGCTGACCATCGGCCCCAGCCTGGGCGCCGAGAACATCAGCAAGGGCTTCCACAGCGTGGCCTGGGGCTTCGCCGCCATCGTGGCCTTCATGGCGGTGTACTACATGCTGTTCGGGGTGATCTCCGGCATCGCGCTGGCGGTCAACCTGCTGCTGCTGGTGGCCATCCTGTCGATGCTGCAGGCCACCCTCACCCTGCCCGGCATGGCCGCCATGGCGCTGACGCTGGGCATGGCGATCGACGCCAACGTGCTGGTCAACGAGCGGATCCGCGAGGAATTGCGCGGCGGCGCGGCGCCGCAGGCGGCGATCCACGCCGGCTACGACCGGGCCTGGGCCACCATCCTGGACTCCAACGTCACCAGCCTGATCGCCGGCCTGGCCTTGCTGGCGTTCGGCTCCGGGCCGGTACGCGGCTTCGCGGTGGTGCACTGCATCGGCATCCTGACCTCGATGTTCTCCGCGGTGTTCTTCTCGCGCGGGCTGGTGAACTACTGGTACGGGCGCCAGAAGAAGCTCAAGTCGGTTTCCATCGGCACGGTCTGGCGCCCGAGCCCGGACAGCGCTATAACCCGGGCGGAATAAGGCACAGCCATGGAGTTCTTCAAGATCGGCCGCGACATCCCGTTCATGCGGTATGCGCTGGTGTTCAACGTGATCTCCTTCCTCACGTTCGCACTGGCGGTGTTCTTCCTGGTCACGCGCGGGCTGCACCTGTCGGTGGAGTTCACCGGCGGCACCGTGATGCAGGTCAGCTACGCCCAGGCGGCGGACGTCGAGGGCGTGCGCAAGACGGTGGCCGACCTCGGCTACAAGGACGTGCAGGTGCAGAACTTCGGCACCGCCCGCGACGTGATGATCCGGCTGCCGGCCCAGAAGGGCGTCAGTTCGGCCCAGCAGAGCGAGCAGGTGATGACCGCGCTCAAGAACGCCGAACCCGCGGTGACGCTCAAGCGCACCGAGTTTGTCGGTCCGCAGGTGGGCGAGGAACTGGCCACCGACGGGCTGAAGGCGATGGGCATGGTGATCGTCGGCATCATCATCTACCTGGCGTTCCGCTTCGAGTGGAAGTTCGCGGTGGCGGCGATCATCGCCAACCTGCACGACGTCATCATCATCCTGGGCTTCTTTGCCTTCTTCCAGTGGGAGTTCTCGCTGTCGGTGCTGGCGGCGGTGCTGGCGGTGCTGGGCTACTCGGTCAACGAGTCGGTGGTCATCTTCGACCGGATCCGCGAGGCGTTCCGGCGCTTCCGCAAGATGAACACCCACGAGATCATCGACCACGCCATCACCGCCAACATCAGCCGCACCATCATCACCCACGGCTCGACCCAGGTGATGGTGCTGTCGATGCTGCTGTTCGGTGGCCCGACGCTGCACTACTTCTCGCTGGCCCTGACGGTCGGCATCTTGTTCGGCATCTACTCCTCGGTGTTCGTGGCTGCGGCCATCGCCATGTGGCTGGGGGTCAAGCGCGAGGACCTGGTCAAGTCCGGGCCGCGCAAGGAAGACCCCAACGACCCCAATGCGGGGGCCGTGGTCTGAGCCGGAAGTGACCCCGACCCCGCCTCCCAGCCAAAGCAGCGTCGTCGCACGCCAGGCGCGCGAGCATTTCGTCGCGCAGCTGGAAGGGGTGCTGCAGCCGCTGTCGGATGCCATCCGGGCGCGCCTGCTGGAGCTGATGGACACCGCCGCCGGCAGCCGCGAGGCCCAGGACCGGCGCGACGCGATGCTGGATTTCGAGCACCAGCGCCACGCCTGGGTCGATGCCACGGCGAGCGCCTGGCGCAAGGCGGTGGCGCCGCCCACCGCCACCGCGCGGGTCCGGCTGGAGGCGCTCGATCTCGCGCTGATGGGCGACGACGTGGTCGAGAACAAGATCCTCGCCTCGCGGCTGGCGCTGGCCGTGCTGGAGAAGGCGACCTGGGAGCTCAACGAGATCAAGGTCCGCATGGAGCATCTGGACGGCCAGGAACTGGCCAGCCACGACGTGCTGCGGGCCGAGGCGGTGGCCCAGCTGATGGTGGAGCAGTGGGGCGCCAGCGGGCTGCCGCGGCCGACCTGGGTGCAGGTGCACGAGCTGATCCACAAGCACATGATCGAGCGCATGCAGGCGGCCTACCGGTCCACCAACGAGTTGCTGGTCGCGCGCGGCGTGCTGCCCGATATCGACCTGAGCGCGCGGGTCCGGCGCGGCGCGCCGGCGCCGACTTCGCGGCCGGCGCCGGCCAGCGGCGGGAGTGCCGGTCATGGCGCGGCTGGTGGCGGTAGCGGTGGCGGCGGTAGCGGCGGCGATGCCAGGCCGGGCGGCGGTGCCGGTGCGGTTCGTGGCGCCGCTGGCGCTGGCGGTGGCGGTGGTTTTTCCGGCGGCATGGCCGGCGGCCGGCCCGGCGGCGGTGGCGGTGGCGGTTTCGGCGTTGCTTCGGGCGACGCAGCCGCCAGCGGTGCTGCCGGTTACGCCGGCACCGGCGAGGCGGCGGACGGCGGCACACTGGCGGCACCGGGTTTCGGCGGCTACGCCGGCGCCGCGAGCGCCGGCGGCGGCCGGGGCCGCGGCGGCGCGGCTTCCACCTATGGCGGTCACACGCGCGGCCTGGGCAGCGGCGTCGCCGACGAAACCCGCATGATGACGTCCAGCACGCCGCTGGCCCGCGCGCGCATGCGCGCGACCGGCGTGATCGGCCAGTTGAAGCGCCTGCTCACCGAGAAGGCCGGCTTCGACCCACGCCAGGCGGTGGCGCCGTCGCCGGCCCTGGCGGAGGCGATCAGCCAGCACGCCGGTGCGGTGGCGAGCCGGATGCAGACCCAGGCTGCCGGCCACGACACGGTGGGCGAGGTCGTGGTCTATGACGATGCCGCGGTCGAACAGGCGGTCGCCGACTTGCGCCAGCGCAGCGGCGAGCTCAAGAAGAAGGCGGCCACCACCAGCGAGAAAGCCACGATCGAGATCGTGGCGCTGATGTTCCAGGCCATCCTGGCCGAGGAGCGCATCCCGCCGGGTGTGCGGGTCTGGTTCGCGCGCCTGCAGATGCCGGTGTTGCGGCTGGCGCTGGCCGAGCCGGAGTTCTTCGGAACGCTGGAGCATCCGGCGCGGCTGCTGATCGACCGCATGGGATCGTGCGTGCTGGGCTTCAATGCCGCCACCATCGGCGGCAGCGCACTGGAGGCGGAGATCAAGCGGGTGGTGCAGGTGATCGAGCAGTACCCCGAGACCGGCCGCCGCGTGTTCCAGCTGGTCTACGACGAATTCCAGAAGTTCCTCGCCAGGTTCCTGACCGAGAAGAGCGACACCCAGCGGCTGGTGAGCATCGCCCAGCAGGTCGAGCAGAAGGAGGCGATGGCGATCCAGTACACCATCGAGCTGCGCAAGATGCTGGCCGACGTGCCGGTGCGCGAGGAGATCCGCGAGTTCCTGTTCAAGGTCTGGGCCGAGGTGCTGGCCGTGGCTGCGGTGCGCCATGGGCCGCAGCACGCGGACACGGTGGCGCTGAAGAAGTCGGCCGCCGAGCTGGTGTGGTCGGCCAGCGCCAAGCCGAACAAGGCCGAGCGCACCAAGGTGATCCAGGAGCTGCCGGCGCTGCTGCAGCGCCTGCGCCAGGGCATGGGGTTGATGGGGCTCGATGCCGCGCAGCAGGAAAAGCACATCAAGGTGATCAGCGACACCCTGGCCGATGCCTTCAGGTCCAAGACCGAGGCGATCCCGCAGGGGCAGATCGATGCCATCGGCAAGCGGCTGGCGCACCTGGAGGACTTCATCAGCGACGATCCTTCGGCCGACCTGCCGCTGGACCAGGAGGCGCTGGAGATGATGCTGGGCATCGACGCCTCGATGATCGAGGTGGTGGCCGGCGGCGGCTCGCGCCCCAACGACGCCATGCTGGCCTGGGCGGCGGAACTGCAGCAGGGCACCTGGTTCACGCTGGACCACAACGGCCAGGTGCACCAGGTGCAATACGTCTGGCGCAGCCAGCGCAACCAGTTGCACCTGTTCGCCTCGTCCGACGGCCGCAGCTTCCTGCTGCAGATGCGACGCCTGGGCGCCTACCTGCAGGCCGGGCTGCTGCTGCCGGCGGAGGAAGAGGCGCTCACGGTGCGCGCCACGCGCGAGGCGCTGGCGCGGCTGGATGCGAATCCCGAACGGCTGCTTGCGTAATCCGCTTCGCTCCAACAGAAGACAAGGCCCGCAGTCGCGGGCCTTGTCCTTCAGGTTTCAGTTGCTTCGGTCTAGTGGGGGAGGCGGCCGGTGGTGTCGTCGCACAGTTCGTCGAGGATGAGCGCGTCGGGCTCCTGGCCCATGCTCCAGTAGACCATCAGCACGATGATCTTCAGGTCGTCGAGCGACACCGGGCCGCCCGGGGCGGCCATGGCGCGATCGATCACGATCTCGCGCAGGGCCGGGGGTAGCACGCCGGCCGACTCCAGGAAGCGGATGAAGCCCAGGCACTGCGCGCCCAGGTGGTCCTGTTCGGCGACCGAGTGGACCCGCAGGCTGGCGGCGGAGGCCAGGCCGGCGGTGTCGCCGGGTTCGGGCAGGTGGGTGCTCTGGGCCGCGAAGTTCAGGCCGTCGAGCCAGGTCAGGGCCTGCTGGATTTCGTCGGGTTCGAAACCATGCGCACTGAGCTTGCGTCCCAGTTGTTGCAATTCGGGGCATGCATCCCCGCGCCAGTAGTTCTCATAGACAAACACCAGCACTTCGAACATGGGACCAATATAGCCCACAGGCCGGTACCGCTGGACCGGCAGGGCCATCGCTGTTGCGCCTGCGCATCGCGCGGCGGCGTGACCGGCCGGTGTCGATTCAGCCGCGGCCGGTACGCTGGAACAGGCCGCCGGGCAGGCGCGCCACCTGGCCGGCCAGTTCCAGTTCGAGCAGTTGCGCCTGCAGGTCCGCGGCGCCGGTGCCGGTGCGCGCGATCAGCGCGTCCAGCCCGACCGGATCGAACCCCATGGCCCGCAGCAGGAACGGTTCCGGCTCCGCGGCCGCTGCCGCAGGAGATGCAGCAGTGGGCGCGCCCTGCTGCGGCGCCAGCTCCTCCAGCACGTCCTGCGCCGTCTCGACCAGCTTGGCGCCCTGGCGCAGCAGCTCGTGGCAGCCGCGCGCCTGCGGCGAGTGGATCGAGCCTGGAATCGCGAACACTTCGCGCCCCTGCTCCGCCGCCAGGCGGGCGGTGATCAGCGAGCCGGACTTCAGCGCCGCCTCCACCACCAGCGTGCCCTGGCCCAGCGCCGCGATGATGCGGTTGCGGCGCGGGAAGTTCTCGCGCAGCGGGCGCGTGCCCAGCGGGTACTCCGACACCAGCAGGCCGTGCCTTGAGATCCGGTGCGCCAGCTCGAGGTGCCGGCGCGGATAGACCCGGTCCAGGCCGGTGCCGACCACCGCGATGGTTGCCACCGCCGACGCCTGCGCGCCTTCCAGTGCGCCTTCGTGGGCCGCGCCGTCGATGCCCAGTGCCAGGCCCGACACCACCGCCAGGCCGGCCTGGGCGAAGCTGCGGGCGAACTGGCGCGCGTTGAGCGCGCCTTGCGGCGTTGGGTTGCGGCTGCCGACCACGGCGATCGCCGGCGGCCATGACCCGGTCGGCAGTCCCTGCACGTACAGCAGCAGCGGAGGGTCCTCGGTGTGCAGCAACGGCTGCGGGTAGGCCGGGTCGGCCAGGGTGAGCAGGCGCCGCGGCGCCGCCGGGTCGCTGGCCTGCAGCCAGGACCAGGTGGCCTCCACCCGCGCCTGCCACTCCGGCGGCTCGGCGCGCAGCGCCTGCACCTGCCCCGGCGAGGCCACGGTGGCGAGGGCCTCGGCCGACTGGGCGAACAGCTGTTGCGGCAGGCCGAAGGCGGCCAGCAGCCGGCGCGCGCCGGCCGGGCCGACGCCCGGCGTCATCGCCAGCCGCAGCCAGGCCGCCAGTTCGTCGCGCTCCATGGCGCGCCGGTCAGCGCGGGTTGACGATGCGATCGCCGACCTTGACGCCCTCGCCGGTGTCCAGGATCAGCGCATAGGACAGGCGCTCGAACGGGCGGAACACCATCATCAGGCCGTTGCGCTCGTTGGGCAGCTTGATCTCGGTGCGCTCGCCGGGCTGGGAGCGATCGACGAAGCGGGCGCCGGTGCGCTGGATGGCCAGCACGTGGCCCGGTGCGAGGCCGTCGGCCGTGCCCTTGTTGATCAGCACGACCTGGTTCTGGCCGGCCAGCGCGACCGAATCGCCGTACATGGATACCACCAGGCCCTCGATCTTGCCTTCGGGCGCGCGCGGCGTGTAGCTCACGAGCTGGCGGCCCGGCTCGGGCAGCAGCCGGTCACCCACCCGCATCTCGCTGCGGGCCGAGACGATGTCGAGCGTGGCCGCCACCGGCAGCTCGCGGCTGTCGCCGCCGCCGTCCGGCACCGAGGCCTTGTCCTCGCCGCGCACCAGCAGCGCCGAGCCGAGGTACTGCGCCTCGTAGCCCAGCACCGCGCGGGTGACCGGGTCGCGCAGCGCCACGGCGTTGCGGAACACCCGGTAGCCGTCGCCGCCCCGGGTCTTCACCAGCAGCGGCGATTCGGCGCTGCCGCGCGCATAGACGCGGTCGCCGCGCGTGATCAGCACCCGGTTCTCGGGGCTGGCCACGATGCGCGGGGCGCGCTCGAGCACGCCTTCCTCGACGATCACCGGCTCGGCCAGGAACGGCTCGATCAGGTGCGGCTGCAGGGTCGGCAGGGACGAGTCGGCCAGCGATTCGACGCGCACGCGCGGCGACACCCGGACGGTCTCGGTGGGCGGCGCGTCGGCGCCGCCGCGGGCCTGCTGCAGGCGCAGGCGCGCGCGTTCGCCATCGCGCTCGAGCACCAGTTGCTGGCCGGGATAGATGCGGTGCGGGTTGCGCACGTCCTCCAGGTTCATGCCCCACAGCTCGGGCCAGCGCCAGGGGCTGGTCAGGTACAGCTTGGCCAGGTCCCACAGCGTGTCGCCGCGCTTGACCGTGTAGCGGTCCGGCGCGTTGGGGGCGAGTTCGCTCAGCGGCACGCCCGACTGGGCCACCTGCTGGGCCGTGGCGCGCTGTCCGGGCGTGACCGGCTGGGCCAGCACCGGCAACGCAAACACCGCTGCGGCCAGCACGGCAGCAGTGCGCCGGGCCAGCGGCGGGCGGGCGGCCACGGCTTCGCGTTGCGCCATCATCTTTCCTCCTCCTACAGGACTTGATAAGTCACTGTCGATTCTGCGCTCAAGCCCTTGATTGGGCAACGTTTATGGCTACCGGCGCGGACCCGGCCCCGCAAAAGTGGCGAAAATAGCGACAGCCCCCATCTGCGTCCCATGGCCCTCCTGCCCATCCTCCGCTACCCCGACCCCCGCCTGCACACCGTCGCCCGTCCGGTGCAGGCGGTCGATGCCCAAATCCGCCAGCTCGTCGCCGACATGCTGGAGACCATGTACGACGCCCATGGCATCGGCCTGGCCGCCACCCAGGTCGACGTGCACGAGCGGGTGGTCGTGATCGACGTGTCGGAAGAGCGCAACCGGCCGCTGGTGCTGATCAACCCGCAGATCGTCTGGGCCAGCGAGGACCGGCAGGTCAACGAGGAGGGCTGCCTGTCGGTGCCCGGCGTGTACGACGGCGTCGAGCGCGCCGGCGCGGTGCGCGTCACGGCGCTGGACGACCACGGCCAGCCGCGCACGATCGAAGCCGAGGGCCTGCTGGCGGTGTGCATCCAGCACGAGATGGATCACCTGCTGGGCAAGGTGTTCGTCGAGTACCTGTCGCCGCTCAAGCGCAATCGCATCAAGAGCAAGATGCTGAAGGCGCGCCGCGAAACCGAGCGCGCCTGAGGGCCCCATGCGATTGCGCCGCGCCTTCCTGGGCACGGGCCTCGCGGCCCTGCTGGCGGCCTGCGCCAGTCCGTTCCGCAGCTGGGACGTGCAGCCCGGCACCAGCCGGCAGGACGTGCTGGCGCGGCTGGGTCCGCCCACGCGCGTGGTCGCCATCCCCGGCGGCGAGCGGCTGCAGTACTCGCTGCAGCCGTTCGGCCAGGAGGCCTGGATGGTGGACCTCGATGGCGGCGGCCGCGTCGTGCGCGCCCGCCAGGTGCTGACCGCCGCCGAGTTCCAGCGCATCGTTCTCGGCCAGTGGACGCGCGCCGACGTCGAGCGCGAGTTCGGCCCGCCCGCGCGGGTGGACGGCGTCGCGAGCTGGAACGGCCCGGTGCTGACCTGGCGCTGGCGCGATGCCGACCGCAGCGACATGTTCTACTGGGTCTATCTGGACGAGCGCGGCGTCGTCCAGCGGGCCCACCAGGGCATGGAATTCATCAACGCGCCCAACGAGCGCAACTGAGCGCGGCGCCCCCACGATGCGGCTCGTCTTCGCCGGCACGCCGGACTTTGCCCGCGTCGCGCTCGAGCGGCTGCACAACGCCGGCTTCGACATCCCGCTGGTGCTGACCCAGCCCGATCGGCCGGCCGGCCGCGGGCTGAAGCTGCAGCCCTCGCCGGTCAAGCAGTTCGCGCAGCGGCACGGCATCGCGGTGGCGCAGCCGCGCAGCCTGCGGCTGGATGGCAAGTACCCCGAGGACGCCGCGCAGGCCCGCCAGGCGCTGCTGGCCGCGGGCGCCGAGGCGATGGTGGTCGCGGCCTACGGCCTGATCCTGCCGCAGTGGGTGCTCGACCTCCCCCGGCTGGGCTGCCTGAACATCCATGCCTCGCTGCTGCCGCGCTGGCGCGGCGCCGCCCCGATCCACCGCGCCATCGAGGCCGGCGATGCGCAGACCGGCGTCACCATCATGCAGATGGACGCCGGCCTGGACACCGGCGACATGCTGCTGGCCGAGCGCATCGCCATCGCCCCGCACGACAGCACCGGCACGCTGCACGACCGGCTGGCCGCGCTCGGCGGTCGCCTGGTCGTCGAAGCGCTGGAGCTGGCGGCCTGCGGCGGGCTGACGCGCACCCCGCAGCCGGCCGAGGGGGTGACGTACGCCCACAAGATCGACAAGAGCGAGGCGCAGGTCGACTGGTCGCAGCCGGCCGTGTCGATCGAGCGCCGCCTGCGGGCGTTCGACCCGTTCCCCGGCGCCGCCAGCACGCTGGCTGGCGAGGCCCTCAAGCTGTGGCGTGCGCAAGTGCCGGACGCGTCGGCGCCCGACGTCGCGGCGCCGGGCACCGTGCTGGCGGCGGGCTCCGCGGGCATCGAGGTTGCCACCGGGCGCGGCGTGCTGCGCCTGACCGAACTGCAGCGCGCCGGGGGCAAGCGCCTGCCCGCCGCCGAATTCCTGCGCGGCACCGCCATCGCGCCCGGCCAGCGGTTCGGGGCGGCCTGATGTTCTGGCTGCCTGCGGTGCGGCGGCACCCGGAATTCCGCGCCGGCGTGCGGGCCAGCGCCCCGATCACGCCCGGCATCGCGGCCTGGGGGCTGATGACCGGCGTGGCCATGGTCAATGCCGGCATGAGCGTGACCGAGTCGGTGGCGATGACGCTGCTGGTCTACGCCGGCAGCTCGCAGCTCGCCGCCATTCCGCTGCTGGTGGCCGGCGCGCCGATGTGGGTGATCTGGGCCACCGGCTTTTGCGTCAACCTGCGCTTCGTGGTGTTCAGCCTGCACCTGCGCGACTACCTGATCCACCAGCCCCGCTGGCGCCGGCTGGTCAACGGCTTCCTGACCGCCGACATGAGCTACGCGCTGTTTACCGCCCGCCATCCGCTGCCGGCGCAGGACCCGGGCGGGCGCGTCGCGCAGGAGGCCTACCTGGCCGGCAACTACGCGATCACCTGGGTGGGCTGGATCTTCCCGAGCCTGCTGGGCGTGGCACTGGGCAACCTGGTGCCTTCGCAATGGGGCCTCGGGTTTGCCGGCGTGCTGTGCCTGCTGGGGGTGATGTGCTCGCTGGCCAACACGCCGCTGCGCGTCCTGGCCGCGGCGGTGGCGGGCGCGGCGGCGGTGGCGGCCTACGCCCTGCCCTTCAAGCTCAACGTCGTCGCCGCGATCGCGCTGGCGGTGCTGGCCGCCTTCTGGCTGGAAACGCGCGGGCCGGCGCGGCAGCGGGAACACACGGCATGAACGCGGGCACCACCGACTTGTGGACGCTGGCCGTGATCGTCGGCCTGGCCGGCGTCACCGTGCTCAGCCGCTGCTTCTTCTTCATCCTCGAGCGGCCCTGGTCGCTGCCCGACTGGGCGCGGCGCGCGCTGCAGTACGCGCCGGTGGCGGCGCTGGCCGGGGTGGTGCTGCCCGAGGTGGTGATGACCCAGGGCGCGCTCGTCGCCACCTGGCAGGACGCGCGGCTGTTCGCCACCGGGGCCGGCATCGCGGTGTTCTTCTGGCGCCGCAGCGTGCTGGCGACGCTGGTCGTCGGCATGGCGATCTACCTGCCCTTGCGGCTGGGCCTGGGCTGGTAGCGCGGCCCGCGGCGCCGGGGCCGCTGCCTACAATCGCGGGTTCACTTTCTTGCTTCCCATGGCCGAGTTGCGACCCATGAATGTGCTGCGTTTTTCCGATCTGTGTGCCCAGGGCCAGGTGGCCGGCCGGCGCGTGTTCATCCGGGCCGACCTGAACGTGCCGCAGGACGAGCAGGGTCGCATCACCGAGGACACGCGCATCCGCGCCTCGCTGCCCTGCATCCGGCTGGCGCTGGACGCCGGCGCGGCGGTGATGGTGACTTCGCACCTGGGCCGCCCGACCGAGGGCGCGTTCAAGCCGCAGGACTCGCTGGCGCCGGTGGCGCAGCGCCTGTCCGAGCTGCTGGGCCGGCCGGTGCCGCTGCAGGCCGACTGGGTCGATGGGGTGGACGTCCAGCCCGGCCAGCTGGTGCTGCTGGAGAACTGCCGCGTCAACAAGGGCGAGAAGAAGAACGCCCCCGAGCTGGCCCGCAAGATGGCCGCGCTGTGCGACATCTACGTCAATGACGCCTTCGGCACTGCGCACCGCGCCGAGGCCACCACCTACGGCATCGCCGAATACGCCCCGGTGGCCTGCGCCGGGCCGCTGCTGGCCGCCGAGATCGACGCCATCGGCAAGGCGCTGGCCCACCCGAAGCGCCCGCTGGTGGCGATCGTCGCCGGCTCCAAGGTCTCGACCAAGCTCACCATCCTGCAGTCGCTGGCCCGCAACGTGGACCGGCTGGTGGTCGGCGGTGGCATCGCCAACACCTTCCTGCTGGCCGCCGGACTTCCAATCGGCAAGTCGCTGGCCGAAGCCGACCTGGTGGGCGAGGCCCGCGCGGTGATGGAAGCGATGGCCGCGCGCGGCGCCGAGGTGCCGATCCCCACCGACGTGGTCACGGCCAAGGCGTTCGCCGCCGACGCGCCCGCCACCATCAAGGCCGCCGGCGACGTCGCCGCCGACGACCTGATCCTGGACATCGGCCCCGACACGGCCCGGTGGCTGGCCGACCAGCTGCTGGCCGCCGGCACCATCGTCTGGAACGGTCCGGTCGGCGTGTTCGAGTTCGAGGCCTTCTCGCACGGCACCGAGGCGATCGCGCGGGCCATCGCCCGCTCCGATGCCTTCAGCATCGCCGGCGGCGGCGACACGCTGGCCGCGATCGCCAAGTACGGCATCGAGCAGGACGTGGGCTACATCTCCACCGGCGGCGGCGCCTTCCTGGAGATGCTGGAGGGCAAGACCCTGCCTGCGCTGGAGATCCTGGCGCGCCGCGCCGCCGCCTGATGCCGCGGCGGGGACGCCCCGCCGCCCCCGCCCGCTGTTCGCGCACGGGCGCCACCGGCGGCCCGAGTGCGTCGCGCATGTGAGAATGCCGCCCACCCCTTTCCAGGAGGATTTCGCCCCATGGCCCGTCGCGCCACCAAGATTGTCGCCACCCTCGGTCCCGCCTCCAGCGATCCCAAGCTGCTGGAGCAGTTGATCGGCGCCGGCGTCAACGTCGTTCGGCTGAACTTCAGCCATGGCAAGGCGCAGGACCACATCGAGCGCGCGCAACTGGTGCGCGAGGCGGCCCAGCGGGCCGGCCGCGAGGTGGCCATCATGGCCGACCTGCAGGGCCCCAAGATCCGGGTCGGCCGGTTCGCCGACGGCAAGGTGCTGCTCGAGCCGGGCATGAAGTTCGTGCTCGATGCCGCCCGCACCGAGCCCGGCGACGCCGGCGGCGTCGGGCTGGACTACAAGGAGCTGCCGCGCGACGTTCGCGCTGGCGACACGCTGCTGCTCAATGACGGCCTGATCGTGCTGACCGTGGACAAGGTGCGCGGCGACCAGGTGCACACCACCGTCAAGCTGGGCGGCGAGTTGTCCAACAACAAGGGCATCAACAAGCAGGGCGGCGGGCTGTCGGCGCCGGCGCTGACGGCCAAGGACATGGAGGACATCCGCACCGCCATGAGCTTTCAGGCCGACTACGTGGCGGTGAGTTTTCCCAAGACCGCCACCGACATGGAGATGGCGCGCCAGTTGTGCAACGTGGCGGGGGCCGAATACGGCCACAAGCCCGGCCTGATCGCCAAGATCGAGCGGGCCGAAGCCATCCCCAACCTGGAGTCCATCCTCAAGGCCAGCGACGGCATCATGGTGGCGCGCGGCGACCTAGCCGTCGAGGTCGGCAATGCGGCGGTGCCGGCGCTGCAAAAGCGCATGATCCGGGCGGCCCGCAAGTTCGACAAGGTGGTGATCACGGCGACCCAGATGATGGAGTCCATGATCACCAACCCGGTGCCCACGCGCGCCGAGGTCAGCGACGTCGCCAACGCGGTGCTGGACGGCACCGACGCGGTGATGCTCAGCGCCGAGACGGCCACCGGCCGCTATCCGCTGGAGACCATCATCGAGATGGCCAACATCTGCGCCGAAGCCGAGATGGCCGAGGACGTCAAGCTCGACGCCGACTTCAGCGGCATGGAGTTCTCGCGCATCGACCAGTCGATCGCCATGGGCGCGCTGTTCACCGCCTACCACCTGGGCTGCAAGGCGATCGTGGCGCTGACCGATTCCGGCTCGACCCCGCTGTGGATGAGCCGCCATCCGATCCACATCCCGATCTACGCGCTCACGCCGCGCCTGGTGACGCAGCGCCGCATGGCGCTGTACCGCAACGTGCGGCCGCTCTTGATGGACCAGAGCGCCGAGCGCGACACGGCGCTGGCCGATGCCGAGGCCCACCTGAAGAAGCGCGGCATCGTGGCGTCCGGCGACATCTACGCCATCACTTGCGGCGAGCCCATGGGCGCCCCGGGCGGCACCAACATGCTCAAGGTCCTGAGGGTGGCGTGAGCCCGGCCTGACACGGGACTGGCCGGCCGCGCCGGCGACCCAGCGCGACTGTGCACGGGCCCCCGCGGCCAGACCCAGCCGGTAGAATTTGGCTCACGAGCGCGGGGCGTGTGGCGCTTCGCGCGAAGCCGCATTTCATTACTCGACAGGACTGCACCATGCCCCTCGTTTCCCTGCGCGAACTGCTGGACCACGCCGCCGAAAACGGCTATGGCATTCCGGCCTTCAACGTCAACAACCTCGAGCAGGTCCAGGCGGTGATGGAAGCCGCCCGCGAGACGGCCGCGCCGGTGATCCTGCAGGCCAGCGCCGGCGCCCGCAAGTACGCCGGCGAGCCCTTCGTCAAGCACCTGATCCAGGCGGCCCTGGAGGCCTACCCCGAAATCCCGCTGGTGATGCACCAGGACCATGGCCAGAGCCCGGACGTGTGCGCCGGCGCCATCCAGCTGGGCTTCTCGTCGGTGATGATGGACGGCTCGCTGGAGGCCGACGGCAAGACCATCGCCAGCTACGAGTACAACGTCGACGTCACGCGCAAGGTGGTCGACATGGCGCACAAGCTGGGCGTCACGGTCGAGGGCGAACTCGGCTGCCTGGGCTCGCTGGAGACCATGCGCGGCGACAAGGAAGACGGCCACGGCACCGACGCCACCATGACGCGCGAGCAGCTGCTGACCGACCCCGAGCAGGCCGCCGACTTCGTCAAGAAGACCCAGCTCGACGCGCTGGCGATCGCCATCGGCACCAGCCACGGCGCCTACAAGTTCTCGCGCAAGCCCACCGGCGACATCCTGGCGATCGACCGCATCAAGGAGATCCACCGGCGCATCCCCAACACCCACCTGGTGATGCACGGCTCGTCGTCGGTGCCGCAGGAGCTGCTGGCCATCATCAACCAGTACGGCGGCAAGATGAAGGAGACCTACGGCGTGCCGGTCGAGGAGATCCAGGAAGCCATCAAGTACGGCGTGCGCAAGATCAACATCGACACCGACATCCGCCTGGCCATGACCGGCGCGGTGCGCAAGTTCCTGGCCGAGAACCCTGAGAAGTTCGACATGCGCGAGTGGATGAAGCCGGCGCGCGAGGCCGCCAAACAGGTCTGCAAGCAGCGCTACCTGCAGTTCGGCTGCGAAGGCCAGGCGCCCAAGATCCAGGGCCACTCGCTGCAGGTCGTGGCGCAGAAGTACCAGCGCGGCGAGCTGGCGCAGACGGTGAACTGAGGACGCCGCGCCCCCTTGGCGATAATCGAACGGCCCGCGCGTTGCGGGCCGTTTGCTTTTGCCGGACGACTGCCATGACCTCCGCCCTGCACACCTCCTCGCTCACTTCGCTGCCGCTGCTGGCGCGCGGCAAGGTGCGCGACAACTACGCGGTCGGCGACGACCGCATCCTGATGGTCGCCACCGACCGCATCTCGGCCTTCGACGTGATCATGGGCGAGCCGATCCCCGGCAAGGGCGAGCTGCTGACCCACATGGCGCTGTTCTGGTTCGGCAAGCTGGCCCACCTGTGCCCCAACCACCTGACCGGCGAGCTGCCCGACAGCGTGGTGACCTCGGCCGAGATCCAGCAGGTGGTCGGCCGCTCCATGCTGGTGCGGCGGCTCAAGCCGCTGCCGATCGAGGCGGTGGTGCGCGGCTACCTGGCCGGCAGCGGCTGGCAGGAGTACCAGCAATCGCAGTCGGTGTGCGGCGTGCCGCTGCCGGCCGGCCTGACCAACTCGGCGCGGCTGCCGCAGCCGATCTACACGCCGGCGTCTAAGGCGGCGGCCGGCGAGCACGACGAGAACATCACCTACGAGCGCACCGTCGAGCTGGTCGGCGCCGAGGTGGCGGCCAAGGTGCGCGAGCTGAGCCTCGCCCTGTACACCGAGGCGGCGAAGATCGCGCTGGCCCGCGGCCTGATCATCGCCGACACCAAGTTCGAGTTCGGCCTCGACGAGAGCGGCCGCGTGGTGCTGATGGACGAGGTGCTGACGCCCGATTCCTCGCGCTACTGGCCGGTGGAGGGTTACGAGGACGCGCTGCGCGAAGGGCGCAACCCGCCCAGCTTCGACAAGCAGTACCTGCGCGACTGGCTGGAGCAGGCGCGCATCCACGGCAAGCCCTGGGACAAGACGCCGCCGGCGCCGCGGCTGCCGCAGGAAGTGATCGCCCGGACCGCCGCCAAGTACCGCGAGGCGCTCGACCGGCTGACGGGTTAAGGCGCGTTGCGCTGGGTCCCCGCCTGCGCGGGGGATGGCCTTCGGCGCGGCTGCGCCGCGATCCAAGGCCAGCTAGGACAGCACCACGCTGGACAGCCGGCGCCGGTAGGTCGCCACCGTCGGGTCGTCGGGCGGGATCTGGCCTTCGGCCACCTGCGGCCGGGGTGGCTCGATCAGGTCCAGGATGGCGATGTAGGTCTTGCGCGCGGCATCCTCGTTCCAGGCCTTGTCGCGCATCAGGATCTCCAGCAGCTCGTCCATCGCCTCGGTCCAGCGCTGCTGCGCCAGCAGCAGTTGCGCGCGGCCGAAGCGGGCCTCGAAGTCGCGCCGGTTGGCGGCGATGCGGGCGTCCAGCGCGGCCTCGGCCGGCGCCGCAGCGCCCTGCTGGGCCGCAAAGTCCAGGGCCTCGATCACCCGCTGCAGTGATTCGAGCCGGCGGATGCCCGCGGCCTTGCCGGCCACCGGCTCGAACGCGGTTCGCGCGTCGGCCAGCCGGCCGGCCAGCAGCAGCGCCTTGACATAGTCGAATCGGGCCTCGTCGTCGGCCGGGTTGGTGGCCACGGCGTGCTGCAGCTGTTCCAGCCGGTCGCCGGCTTCCTGCGGGGCTTCGACCATCGCCTCTTCCGCCTCGACGGTCTCGGCTGCCGCCGGCAGGTGCTTGTCGAGGAATTGCCGCAGCTGGCCCTCGGGCAGCGCACCCATGAAGCCATCGACCGGCTGGCCGTTCATCAGCAGGATGCAGGTCGGGATGCTGCGGATGCCGAAGGCGGCGGCCAGCTGCTGCTCCTGGTCGGAGTCGATCTTCACCAGCTTGAAGCGGCCCGCGTATTCGGCCTCCAGCTTTTCCAGGATCGGCCCGATCACCTTGCAGGGGCCGCACCAGGGGGCCCAGAAATCGACCAGCACCGGCTGGTTCATGGAAGCGGCGATGACTTCGGTTTCGAAGTTCTCGATCGTGACGTCGATCATGGAGTGCGGGTCCCTAAACTTAGAATTCGGCCTTTAGGAGCACTTCATGCCCCCTGTTCAGGTCGGAGTGGTGATGGGGTCCGGCAGTGACTGGGACACCCTGCAGCACGCAGTGCAGATTCTCCAGGAATTCGGCATCGCCCATGAGGCGAAGGTCGTGTCCGCGCACCGGATGCCCGACGAGATGTTCGCCTATGCCGAACAGGCCGCCGGCCGCGGCCTCAAGGCCATCATCGCCGGCGCCGGCGGCGCCGCCCACCTGCCGGGCATGCTGGCGGCCAAGACCACGGTGCCGGTGCTGGGCGTGCCGGTGCCCAGCCGTCACCTGCAGGGCGTCGATTCGCTGCACAGCATCGTGCAGATGCCCAAGGGCATCCCGGTCGCCACCTTCGCCATCGGCGCCGCCGGCGCCGCCAACGCCGCCCTGTTCGCGGTGGCGATGCTGGCCACCGACGACGAGCGGCTGCGCCGCCAGCTCACCACCTTCCGCACCCGGCAGACCGAACTCGCGCGTGCCACCACGCTGCCGCCCTCGGCATGAGCGGGTCTACGGCGTGGCCGCTGCCGCCTGGCAGCACACTGGGCGTGATGGGGGGCGGCCAGCTCGGCCGCATGTTCGTGCACGCGGCCCAGCAACTGGGCTACGGCACCGCGGTGCTCGACCCCGACGAAGCTAGCCCGGCCGGGCTGGTCAGCCATGTCCACGTGCGTGCGGCCTACGACGACCGCGCCGGGCTCGCGCGGCTGGCGCAGGTGGCGCAGGCCATCACCACCGAATTCGAGAACGTGCCGGCCCAGGCGCTGCAGGCGCTGGCCGCGCAGCGGCCGGTGGCGCCCGGACACGCGGCCGTCGCCATCGCCCAGGACCGGGCCCAGGAGAAGGCCCATTTCCAGCGCTGCGGCGTGCCCTGCGCGCCGCACGCGGTGATCGCCTCGGCCGACGACCTTCAGCAGGTCCCCGCGGATCTGCTGCCCGGCGTGCTCAAGACCGCGCGGCTGGGCTACGACGGCAAGGGCCAGGCGCGGGTGGCCGACCGGGCGGCGCTGGCCGCCGCCTGGGACGAGCTGCGCCGGGTGCCCTGCGTGCTGGAGCGCCTGCTGCCGCTGGCGGCCGAATGCTCGGTGCTGGTGGCGCGCGGCGCCGATGGCGCCATGGTCCACCTGCCGGTGCAGAGGAACCTGCACCGCGGCGGCATCCTGGCCGTCACCGAAGTGGGCGCCGGCGTGCTGCCCGAAGCCACGGCGCAGCAGGCGATCGAGGCCACCCGCGCGATCGCGCAGGGGCTCGGCTACGTCGGCGTGCTGTGCGTGGAGTTCTTCCTGCTGCAGGACGGCGCGCTGGTGGTCAACGAGATGGCGCCGCGGCCGCACAACAGCGGCCACTGGAGCATCGACGGCGCCGACGTGTCGCAGTTCGAGCTGCAGGTGCGCACCCTGGCCGGGCTGCCGCTGGTGGCGCCGCGCCAGCACAGCCACGCGGTCATGCTCAACCTGCTGGGCGAGCTGTGGTTCGCGCGGGGTGCCCAGGCGCAGGAGCCGCCGTGGGCCGAGGTGCTGGCGCTGCCCGGCGTGCACCTGCACCTGTACGGCAAGGCCAGCGCGCGGCCGGGGCGCAAGATGGGGCACCTCACGGTCACGGCCGCCGACGCGGCCGCCGCCCGCGCCACCGCGCTGCGCGCCTGCGAGCTGCTGGGCATCGAGCCGTTCCGAGAGCCATGATCCGCGACCCGAGCGACCCCGCGGCGCTGCAGGAGGCCGTCGCGGCTTTGCAGGCCGGCGAACTGGTGGCCTTTCCGACCGAGACCGTCTATGGCCTGGGCGCCGATGCCGGCAACGACGCCGCGGTGGCGAAGATCTTCGCGGCCAAGGGGCGGCCGAGCGACCACCCGCTGATCGTGCACGTGCCCGATGGCGCCGCCGTCGGCCGCTTCGCCGCCGATGTGCCGGCCTTCGCCCAGCGGTTGATCGATGCCTTCTGGCCCGGCCCGCTCACCCTGATCCTGCCGCGCCGGCCGGAGGTGGCGCGAGCCGCGGCCGGCGGCCACGCCACCATCGGCTTGCGCTGTCCGGCCCACCCGGTCGCCCACGCGCTGCTGCTGGCCGGCGCGCAGGCGTCGCCGCCGGTGGCGGGCCTGGCCGCGCCCAGCGCCAACCGCTTCGGCCGCGTCAGCCCCACCAGCGCGGCCCACGTGGCGGCGGAGTTCGGGGCTGCGCTGCGCGTGCTCGACGGCGGTCCGTGCGAAGTCGGCATCGAGTCGGCCATCGTCGACTGCACGCGCGGCCGGCCGGTCCTGCTGCGCCCCGGCGTGCTGACCGCGCAGCAGATCGAAGCCGCGTGCGGGCAACCGCTGGCGCAACCCGGCGAACTGGGCGACGCGGCGCCCCGCGCCTCCGGCACGCTGGCCTCGCACTACGCGCCGCGGGCGCGCGTGCGGCTGATGGACGCGGAGGCGCTGCAGGCCGCGCTGGACGTGCTGGGCGAAAAGGCCGACGGCATCGCCACCTGGTCGCGCGCGATCCTGCAGACGCACTCGCCCCGGGTGCTGCGGCGGCGCATGCCCGAGGACGCGCGCGAAGCGGCGCGCCAGTTGTTCGCCGTGCTGCGCGAATTCGATGCCCAGGGCGTGCAACTGATCTGGGTCGAGACGCCGCCGGCCGATGCCGACTGGGACGGCGTGCGCGACCGGCTGCAGCGCGCCGCCGCTTGACCGCTCGTTACACTATCGCCGGCTTTTCGACGGAGATCCCCATGCCTTTCCAGCGGTTGCGCCGTGCGCTGCTCACGGCCGCCTGTGTTGCCCCCCTCCTGCTGGCCGCCTGCGGCGGCGGCTCGGTGGAGTCCAAGTTCAGCCCGACCCGCATGGTGGCCTTCGGCGACGCCTCGGCCGATGCCGGCCAGCGCGGCGCGCGCTACACCGTCAACAACGGCGGCACCACCTGGACCGAGCAGGTCGCGTCGCGGTTCGGGCTGGCGCTGACGCCGAGCGCGGCCGGCGGCACCGGCTATGCCATCGGCAGCGCCCGGGTGAGCGCCAAGCCGGACGCCGGCGGCAACGCCGCCACGCCGACCGTCACCGAGCAGATCGACGCTTTCCTGGTCGCCGGCGCGCCGGGCAGCGGTGACCTGATCGTCGTGTCGGCCGGCGCCGCCGACATCATCGCGGAGAGCGCGGCGCTCGGCGGAGGCGGCCAGGATGCGACCCAGACCATCGCCAACGTGCGGCAAGCGGCCATTGCGCTCGCGGCCCAGGTTCGCCGGCTGGTCAATGCCGGCGCCAAGCATGTGCTGGTGACGGGTCCCTACAACCTGGGCCGTTCGCCATGGAACCTCCAGGCGGTCGGTGGGCGGGATACCTGTGAAACCCGCGAAGGGGAGCGGCCGCCGCCCGACGCCTCGCCCGCCTGCCTGAGCAGCGTCTTCAACCAGCGCCTGCTGATCGAGATGAGCAATGCCGGCCTCGGCGCGCGCAGCGTGCTGTACGTGGACGCCGCGCTGTTCTTCAACCTGGTCACCTCCAACCCGGCCACCTACGGCTACACCGACGTGACCAACCCGCTGTGCACTTCGGTCGATCCGGGCCCCGGCATCGGCATCGGCGCCGGCCAGGTCAACTCGGCCCTGTGCAACGCCGGCACGCTGTCGGGCGGGCCGGTCGGTACCACGCTGTTCGCCGACCGGGTCTACTTCACCCCGGCCGGCCACGCCTCGTTCGGCAGCTACGCCTTCGACCGCCTGCGCGAGAACTGGTAAGGCGCGCCGCGCCGATCGTGCAAAGGGGGCCCGCAGGGGCCCCTTTTCAGTTGTCGTCGATCGCCGTCACGGCTGCCGTGCCGTCCAGGCCAGCAGCGCCTCGATCGCCGGGCGCATGGCGCCGGCGTTGGGGTGGTTGGCGATTGCCACCACCACCCAGCGGCGCCCGTGGGTGCCATGCACGTAGCCGGCCACGCCGAACACGTCGCGCAGGCTGCCGCTCTTGAGGTGCGCCTGCGCCGGCGCCTGCAGCCGCCGCAAGGTGCCGTCGCTGCCCGACAGCGGCAGCGAGGCCAGCAGCTCCGGCATCAGCGGCGAGGCCCAGGCGTGCTGCAGCAGGCGCGCCAGTTGCGCGGCGCTGATGCGCGCGTCGCGCGACAGGCCGGCACCGTTGTCGAACACGGGCGGCTGCGGGCCGATGCGCTCGCGCCACCAGTTGCGCAGGATCTCGCGCGAGGCCTCGCGGCTGCCGCGCCCCTCGGCCTGCAGGCTGAGCGTCAGGAACAGCTGCTGCGCCATCACGTTGTTGCTGAACTTGTTGACGTCGCGCACCACTTCCGACAGCGGCGGCGAGGCCTGCTCGAACAGCGGGGCCAGGTGGGCCGGCACGGTGCCGTCGCGCACCTGGCCGCCGAGCGCGGCGCCGCTTTCCTGCCACAGGCCGGCCACCAGCCGCGCGGCATGGCTGGCCGGATCGGCAAACGCCAGCGGCCAGCGGCGCTCGCCGCAGGCGGCCGGATAGGCGCCGGCCAGGCGCGGCTGCAGCGGCGCGCTGAAGTCCGCCTGCAGCGCCGCGCGCCAGTCGCCGCAATCGCCGCCGGCCAGCCGCACCGCGCGCGGCCACTGCACGCCGGTCAGCGGCGGATCGGCCACCACCCGGGCGCTGCCGTCCGCCTGCGGCAGGAAGGTCAGCACCACCGTCCGGTAATTGAGCAGCAGCGCGTCCGGCGCCGCGTTGTAGGGCCGCAGCGGCTCGCCGTCGAAGGCGCCGGCATCGTGCGGCGCCAGCTCGAACGCGCCGTGGTCCAGCACGATGTCGCCGGCGATGCGGTCGATGCCGAGCGCGCGCACGCGGCGCAGCAGCAGCCACAGGCGCTCCAGCACCAGCGTGGGGTCGCCCTGGCCGCGCAGGTACAGGTTGCCCTGCAGCGTGCCGCCGACGATCGGTCCGTCGGCATAGACCGGGGTGGTCCAGGTGAAGGTGGGCCCCAGCAGCTCCAGCGCCGCGAAGGTGGTGGCCAGCTTGGCGATCGAGGCCGGGTTGACCGGCACGTCGGCGCGGTGGCTCAGGCGCGGCGGCGCCGTGCCGTCGGCTTCGGTGACCAGCAGCGTCACGGCCTCGCGCGGCAGGTGGGCGCGGGCCAGCGCGGCATCGACCGCCGGCGGCAGCGGCTGCGCGGCGGCGGCAAAGGCGCACAGCCAGCAGGCCAGGATCAGCAGGCAGCGCATCGGCCGATTATCGGGGCCGATAATCCGGCGCTTGCCTGCCTCCTGCATCCGCCCGTGAACCTGCTTGCCTTCGACACCAGCACCGAGGCGATGAGCGTGGCGCTCGTGCGCACCGGCGCGGCGCCGCTGGCGCACAGCGGCGAAGGCGGCGCCAAGGCCTCGTCCACCCTGATCCCGGCGGTGCTGGACCTGCTGGCACGCGCCGGCATCGGACTGGCCGCGCTGGATGCGATCGCGTTCGGCTGCGGGCCCGGCTCCTTCACCGGGCTGCGCACCGCCTGCTCGGTGGCGCAGGGGCTGGCGCTGGGCGCCGGGGTGCCGGTGCTGCCGGTGGAAACGCTGCTGGCGGTGGCCGAGGCCGCGCGCGAGCGCACCGGCGCCGCCGACGTGCTGGCGCTGCTGGACGCGCGCATGGACGAGGTCTATGCGGCGCGCTATTGGCATGACGGCCAGCGCTGGCAGCGCCAGGGCGAGATCCGGCTGTGCGCGCCCGACGTGCTGGAGCCGGCGCCCTGCATTGCCGGCAACGCCTTCGGGCCGTACGGCGGCCGCCTGCCGGCCGGCGGCGAACGGGTGGAGGCGCTGCCGACCGCCGCCGCCCTGCTGCGGCTGGCGCCGCAACTGCTGGCGCAGGGGCTGGCGCGGCCGGCCGAGCAGGCCCTGCCGCTGTACGTGCGTGACAAGGTGGCGCAAACCACGGCCGAACGCGAGGCCGCGCGGGCCGCAGCCGCCGCAGCAGCCAGAATGGCGCCATGAGCGCCGTGCTGGATGTCCGCGAGGCCCGCTTCGAGCCGATGACCGAGGCGCGCCTGCCGCAGGTGCTGCCGATCGAGCGCAGCGCCTACGAGCACCCGTGGACGCACGGCAACTTCGCCGATTCGCTGCGCTCGGGCTACCAGGCGCAACTGCTGTGCGCGGGTGACCAGGTGGTGGGCTACTTCGTGGCCATGAAGGGCGTGGACGAGGTGCACCTGCTCAACATCACGGTCGCGCCGGCCTGGCAGGGCCAGGGCTGGGGGCGGCTGATGCTGGACGGGCTGGCCGCCTGGTCGCGCGGCCAGGGCGCGCAGTGGCTGTGGCTGGAGGTGCGGGTGGGCAACCTGCGGGCCCAGCGCCTGTACGAACACATCGGCTTCCGGCGCGTGGGCGAGCGCCGCCGCTACTACCCGGCGGCCGGCGGCGGGCGCGAGGACGCCATCGTGATGAGCCTGAAGCTGTGACACTGCAACTCGATCCCCGCCGCCTCGCCATGCTGCGCGAGATGGGCTTGCGGCTGCTGCCGCCCTCGCCGGCGCCCGATTTATCCGAGGCCCAGCCGGTCCAGCCCGCTCCGGCGCGGCCGCCCGCGCCGGAGCGCCCGGTGCAGCCGATGCGCGCCGCCACGGCGGCGGCGCCCGTGCCCGCCGTCGCTGAAGTGCCGCTCGCCGATGTCCCCGACGAGCGCACCGAAACAGTCGACGCCCTGGACTGGGGCGGCCTGGCCACGGCCGTCGCCGCCTGCCGCGCCTGCGGCCTGTGCGAATCGCGTCGCAACACCGTGCTGGGCGTGGGTCCGGCGCAGGCCGACTGGATGGTGGTGGGCGAGGCCCCGGGCGAGCAGGAGGACCTGCAGGGCGAGCCCTTCGTCGGCCCGGCCGGGCAGCTGCTGGACAACATGCTGCGCGCGCTCGGCCTGGACCGCCGGCGCAACGTCTACATCGCCAACGTGCTCAAGTGCCGGCCGCCCGGCAACCGCAACCCGCAGCCGGAGGAAGTGGCCCGGTGCGAGCCCTTCCTGCGCCGCCAGGTGGCGCTGGTGCAGCCGCGCGTGATCCTGGCCATGGGGCGCTTCGCCGTGCAGACGCTGCTGCAGTCGAGCGAGCCGATCGGCCGCCTGCGCGGGCGGGTGCATGCCTACCAGGGCGTGCCGGTGGTGGTGACCTACCACCCGGCCTACCTGCTGCGCAACCTGCCGGACAAGGCCAAGGCCTGGGCCGACCTGTGCCTGGCGGCCGACCTGATGGACGGCGGCGGCGCCTGAACCCTCAGGCCGGCGCCAGCGGCCGGTACGCCTGGGCCGACAGGCTGCGGGCGGCGTAGTCGATGCCGCACCAGCGCGCATAGTCGGCCATGCTGCGCACCGGGCCCAGGCCATAGACGCCCAGCGGCTGGCCGGCCAGCAGCGCCGCCAGCCGCGCGCGCGAGCGCTGCTCCAGCTCCCACCAGTTCTGGCTGCGCCCGGCCTGGTGCGCCGCGTCCCAGTGCAGCGGGCGCTGCGGCCCGCCGGAGCGGCCATCGTTGTACAGGTGCGAGAGCGGCAGGCCGGGCATGTGGAAGATGTCCCAGCCGTGGCTGTACAGGCGCGCGGCCAGCGCCTGCTCCTCGCCGTGGAAGTACAGCGCCGGGTCATAGGGAAAGGCCAGCGCGAAGCGGCCCGGCGCGAACAGGCAGCCGGCGCCCAGGTGGAAGCCGGGCACCGGCCGGTCGCTGTCGACCGGCTGGGCCTCGAAGGCCAGCACCAGGTGGCCGGGTTCGAAGCCGGTGCCCGGCTTGACCACGTGGGCCAGCACCCGGCCGGTGGCCGGCCGCGGCACCGGCAGGCCGTTCTCGAAGCCGAACGCGTTCGGGTAGGCGGAGATCACCAGGCCGGGGCGGCCTGGTGCCAATGCGAGCGCCTGCGCCGCCAGCCGCTCGTCCCAGCCCGCCTCGAAGTCCATGTGCGAGTCGATCTGCAGGAACCAGTCCTCGCCGTCGTACAGGGCCATCGCCAGGGCCCGCGCCCAGCACGGACCGCGCGCGTACACCGGATCGATGCGCTGGTAGCTCAGGCGCGCCGGCGCGAGCAGCTCGAAGATGGAAGCCGGCGGCGGTTGCGGGCTCTGGTCCAGCACGCCGAAATGCAGCTCCCGCGGCCGGCTGGCGGCGGCCCGGGCGCGCGCCAGCGTGAACCCGAGGACCGGGTCGCAGTAGGCGGCGATGCTGATGAAGATGCTCATGGGCCCCGCGAGCATGCCGCACCGAGCGCCCACGGGGCTGTGACATTTGCCGCGGCCTCTGAGGCTGGCCGCGGTCGATGCCGCGAGCACGCCCCTGGCCCGTTGCCCGTTGTGTAACGATATGCTACCTTCGAAACCAACGGTCGAGGGTGCATCGGTGCCTCGCCGGCCCGCCCCCAACCGATCTCACGAGGGCCGCACAGCCATGTCGCGACGCCAGTTCCGCTCCCCGTCCCGCTCCCGTTTGCCGCTTCGTCCGGCGTGCCGCCCGCGGCCGGCGCTGCTGGCACTGGCGCTGGCAGCCGGCTTCGCTGCCGCGGCGGTGCAGGCCCAGCCCAGCGGCGCGCAGGCGATCCACGGCGCCGCCACGCTCAGCCAGCAGGGCAACCAGCTGGTGGTCACCACGCAGAACGGCGCCGGCACCAGCCATTCGGCGATCAACTGGCAGAGCTTCAGCATTCCGGCGGGCACCAGCACGCACTTTGCGCAACCGGGCGCGACCAGCACCTCGATCAACCGCGTGCTCGGCCCCGACCCGAGCGCCATCTTCGGCACCCTGTCGTCCAACGGCCGGCTGGTGCTGGTCAACCCGGCCGGCATCGCGGTGGGCGCCGGGGCGGTGGTCGATACCGCCGGCTTCACCGCCTCCACGCTGCGCATGAGCGACGCCGACGCGCTCGCCGGCCGCCTGCGCTTCGGCGACGGCAGCGCCGCCGGGCCGCTGCGGGTCGACGGCCAGGTGCTGGCGCGCAGCGGCGACGTGGTGCTGATCGGCAGCGACGTGCAGGCCGGCGCGCAGGCGCTGATCCAGAGCCCGCAGGGCGCGACCCTCCTGGCCGCCGGCCGGAGGGTGGAGGTCACCGGACGTGGCCTGGAAGGCATCGTGTTCGAGGTGCAGGCGCCGACCGACCAGGCCGTCAACCTCGGCACGCTGCGCGGCGATGCGGTCGGCGTGTTCGCCGGCACGCTGCGGCACAGCGGGCTGGTGCAGGCCAGCGCGGCCACGCTGGAAGGCGGCCGGGTGGTGCTGAAGGCATCGGAGCACGCCGAAGCGGCCGGGGTAACACAGGCGCAGGGCCTGGGCGGCGCCGGCGGCCAGGTGGACGTGCTGGGGCGCACCGTCGGCGTGATGGCCGGGGCGCTGATCGACACCTCCAACACCGATGGCGGGGGCCGCATCCGGGTGGGCGGCGACTACAAGGGCGGCAGCGCCGAGGTGCCGAATGCGCAGGTCACTTGGGTTGCCGGTGACGCGCAACTGCGCGCCAACGCCACGCAGCAGGGCGACGGGGGCCGGGTCATCGTCTGGGCCGATGACACGACACGCGCCTACGGCCGCATCGAGGCTAAGGGCGGCGCCAACGGCGGCAACGGCGGCTTCGTCGAGACCTCGGGCAAACGGTACCTGGATGTGAACGGCGCGCGGGTGGACGCGTCGGCCGCCAGGGGACAGGCCGGCACCTGGCTGCTGGACCCGAACAACGTCACGATCGTGGCCGGCATGGCAGCCAACGACAGCGTCAACCAGAACCCGGCACCGAACTTTGGTTCGAGCGACAGCGCTGACTCGGTGCTGAGCGAGGAGACGCTGAACACGGCGCTCAACAGCGGCGCCGCCAACGTGGTGGTCTCGACCAGCGGATCGGGCGGCAGCGTGGGCGACATCGTGTTCGACACGACGACCGGCGCCATGACGATCGGCAAGACCAGCCCGGGGACCACCAGCCTGGAGTTGCAGGCCCACGGCAACATCGTCTTCGCCGGCACCAACCGGGTCCATTTCTACGCCGATGATTCCGGCGGCGGGCCGGCCACCCTGAACGTGAATTTCCAGCCCGGCGCCGGCTCGGTGCTGATCAACCCGGGCGCCTGGGTGGAGGCCAGCACCAGCGGCAACGGCAACCAGGTCAACCTCCAGGTCCCGGGGGGCGCCATCCTGGACAACGCCGGCACGCTGGCGCTGAACCTCAATGCCCGCGTGAACCTTGCCACGGGCGCGACCTTGCACAACAACGGCCAGATGTTCGGCTCGGGGGGGGCAAACGGAGGCATCGCCGGTACCGGCACCTTCCGCAACAGCGGCAATGTGAACTACTCGCAGGGGTCGATCAGGGTGGACAGCCTCAACCTGATGGGGGGCTCCCTGAACCTCGCTGCGGGCACCGACCTGGTCGTCAACCGATCGTTCCAGGCGACCGGCGGGACCTTCGATTTCGGCGGTAACAAGCTCGAGCTGAACCAGCAGTCCGGCGACCTGGTGATACCGGGGGCCGGCTACGTCCATGCCAGCGGCAGCGTGAAACTGAAGGCGCTGGCGGGCAACATCCAGGTTGCCACCGATGTGTACGGTGCCACCATCGAGATGACCGCGGGCGGCCACATCGACAGCAGCGGCGTGCAGCTGTCCACCTACGGGACGGCGGCACCGGGGCCCGTCACGGTCAACCTCGTTGCCGGCGGCGACATTGCGTTCGGCGACATCGACACGGGTGGGGACCCGCTCCATGCGACCGGGGTGAACATCGATGCCGGCGGCCATGTCAGCGGCTACGAGATCCGCAGCGACGGCGCCTACGGCTCCGAAGGGCCGGGCGGCAACGGCGGCAGCGTGGCCATCCGTGCCGGCGGCTCGGTCGACCTGCAGTACATCCAGACCTACGGCAGTTCGGGCAGCAGCGGAGGCCGCGGCGGCGACGGCGGCGCCGTGGACATCCGCGCCGGGGGCGCCGTCACGGTGACCTACATCGACACGGTCGGCGGCTCCGGCGACAACGGCTCGCGCGGCGGCAATGCCGGCGCCGTCACCATCGACGCCGGCGGCACGCTGGGCATCGACAGCATCTGGGCCTACGGCGGCGATGGTGGCGATGCCAGCGGCAGCCAGGGGGGCGCTGGCGGCAGCGGGGCGGAGGTCAAGCTGCTCCAGCGAAGCGGCCACCTCGACCTGTCGAACACCTACGTCGATGCCGAAGGCGGCTGGGGCGGGGACAGCGACACCATCGGCGGAACCGGCGGCCAAGGCGGCCGCATCCAAGCCAGTGCCGCGGCCGGCGGCGTGCTGATGGAGGGCTATGGCCGCCTCAGCGTGCGAGGCGGCTGGGGCGGCGACACCTACGGCACGGCGGCGAGCGCGCGTGGGGGGCAAGGCGGCAACGGCGGGTCGATCCGGATCAGCGCGGCCGACAGCAGCCGCCTGCTGGCTAGCCTGGACGCTGCGGGTGGCGACGGTGGCTGGGCCCCGTCCAGCGGTTCGAGTGCCATCGGCGGCAAGGGCGGCAATGGCGGCAGCATCGAGGTGGCGCTGGCGGGCGGCTCGCTCACCCTGGCCGGCGAAGTGATGGCGGGAGCCGGCCTCGGCGGCGAGGCCGCCGACTACGAGACCGGCGGGCGCGACCCGAGCCGGATCGGGGCCCGCGGCGATGCCTGGGGCAGCTTCCGGACCGTGGCGCCGGGCGGCATCGTGGTGCCGTTCGGCCTGCCGCAACCGACGTTCTCGCCGATGGCTGCGCCAGAGTCCACGTTCGCGCCTATGGAGTCGGGCGCGTATGGTGACCTGGTGGTCGATGCCCAGTGGACCAACGAGGCGAACCTGGCGATCGCGTCCGGCGCCCGGGTGCTGACCTCCCAGACGCTCGCGAACAACGGTTCGATCGACATCGCGGCCGGCGCCTCGCTGGAGCTGGGCCACCACGATGACTGGACGGATACGTTCACCCCCGGCGGTGTGACACTGCTGAACAACGCAGGCGCCACGCTGAAGGGCTCGGGCATGGTGGCGGGCGACGTCGTCAATGCCGGCACGGTGGCCGTCGGCGGCGCCGGCGCCATCGGCACGCTGCTGGTGGCGGGCAACTACACACAGCAGTCCACCGGCGTGCTGCAGATGGACATCGCGGCCAACTCACCCTATCTGCCGGGCGTCACGTATGACCAGCTCGTGGTGCTCGGGAATGCGACGCTGGGCGGACAGCTGCAGGTGGCCGCCGTCCCGGCGGTAACCACGCCAAGCGCCAGCCTGCTGCTGGCGGGCGCGTCGTTGCCGATGGCGAGCGAGCCCGCGCCGACCCCCTATTACGAGCTGCTCAGCGCCGGCGCGGCCAGCGGCCAGTTCTCGCTGATCTCCGGCCCGCCCGAGCTGGTGTCGCAGATCCGCATGAACGTCGGCGGCGCGGTGCTGGACGTTCCCGGCCTGCGCACTTCCGGGCTGTTGGCGGCCATGGCGTCGGTGCTGTCGGGCGTGACGCTCGGGCAGATCCAGCAGGTGATCACCGAATCGGTCAACAACTCGATCGCGGGTGAGCAGGCACAGCCGGGCGACGAGGACCGCCGCAACGAGGGCGACATCGTCGTCACCGACGAGGCCTGCAAGCCGGCCTGACCGCCAGCGCGCTAGGCAGCGCTTCAGAACCGCGGCAGGTCCGGGTGCGCCAGCCGGCCGCCGCGCACCAGCATCTTGCCGTACTCGGCGCAGCGGTTCAGCGTCGGGATCACCTTGCCGGGGTTGAGCAGGCCCGCCGGGTCGAAGGCGCGCTTCAGGGCGCGCATCTGCTCCATCTCGCCGGGGCTGAACTGCACGCACATGGAGTTGAGCTTTTCCACGCCGACGCCGTGCTCGCCGGTGACGGTGCCGCCCATGGCGACGCTGGTCTCCAGGATCTCGGCGCCGAACTGCTCGCAGCGGCGCAGCTGGTCGGCGTCGTTGGCGTCGAACAGGATCAGCGGGTGCAGGTTGCCGTCGCCGGCGTGGAACACGTTGGCGCAGCGCAGGCCGTACTTCTTCTCCATGGCCTGGATCGCCAGCAGGATGTCGGCCAGCCGCTTGCGCGGGATGGTCGAGTCCATGCACATGTAGTCGGGGCTGATGCGGCCCGAGGCCGGGAAGGCGTTCTTGCGCCCGCTCCAGAAGCGCATCCGCTCGGCCTCGTCGCGGCTGACGGCGATGGCGGTGGCGCCGGCCGCGCGCAGCACCTGATCCATGCGGGCGACTTCCTCCTGCACCTCCTCGGGCGTGCCGTCGCTCTCGCACAGCAGGATGGCCTCGGCCGCCAGGTCGTAGCCGGCGTGGACGAAGTCCTCGACCGCCGCGGTCATCGGCTTGTCCATCATTTCCAGCCCGGCCGGGATGATGCCGGCGGCGATCACCGCCGCCACCGCGTCGCCGGCCTTTCGCACGTCGTCGAAGCTGGCCATGATGCAGCGTGCCAGTTGCGGCTTCGGGATCAGCCGCACGGTGACCTCGATCGCCACCGCCAGCATGCCCTCGCTGCCGATCACGGCGGCCAGCAGGTCATAGCCGGGCGCGTCCAGCGCCTCGCTGCCGAACACGACCGGTTCGCCGGCGGCGGTGAAGCCGCGCACCCGCAGCACGTTGTGCACCGTCAGGCCGTACTTGAGGCAGTGGACGCCGCCGGAGTTCTCGGCCACGTTGCCGCCGATGGTGCAGGCGATCTGGCTGGAGGGGTCGGGCGCGTAGTACAGGCCGTGGGCCGCGGCCGCTTCGCTGATCGCGAGGTTGCGCACGCCGCACTGCACGCGCGCCGTTCGGCTGGCCGGATCGATGGCCAGGATGCGGTTGAAGCGGGCCAGCGACAGCGTGACGCCGCCGCGGTGCGGCATGGCGCCGCCCGACAGGCCGGTGCCGGCGCCGCGCGCCACCACCGGCACGCCCAGCGCATGGCAGGCGCGCAGCACGCCCTGCACCTGTTCCTCGGTCTCGGGCAGCGCCACCGCCAGCGGCCGCTCGCGGTAGGCGGTCAGGCCGTCGCACTCGTAGGGGGTGGTGTCCTCGGCGTGCCAGAGCAGCGCGTGCGCGGGCAGCACCGCCTGCAGCGCGGGCAATACGCGCTCGAGGCTGGCCTGGGTCGTGGCAACGGGCTCCAGCAGGGCGTTCATGCCGCCTAGGGTAGCGGTTTGCCCGGCGCGCGGGCTGAAGATTCTTCAGCCCTCGGCGCCGTGCAGCTCACGTGCGAGCCGCCTTTCCGCGTCAGTCGTCGCGAATATCGACGAGCTGCAGCTGCTCGTCGATGTAGAAGGCGACACCACCCGAGCCGCCGCGCGTGCGGGCCTCGAAGCGCACGATCCGGCCCAGCTCGGGCGCATACCAGGCGGTGGCCGTGTAGCGGCCCTGCGGGTTGGTGGCGGGGCCGAGGGTGCGGCTGGTGTAGCCGGTGAACGCCACCTGCACGACCCGCAGCTCGCGCTCCTTCAGCCGCATGGTCGTCTCGCCCAGCGTGCGCGCGTCCAGCTCCATGCCCACGAACTGCCCGGGAACGCCGCTGCTGTACCTGATGCTCCAGGCCGAGCCGCGCTGCGGCTCGGCCGTGATCCAGCCGCCCGGCGGCATCGCCACCTCGTATTCGCCGCCGATGGCCTGGGTCAGCGTGACCACGGCGCCGCCGGGCCGCTCGACCCGCGTTCCCTGGTTGAACACCAAGCGGTCGCTGTCGACCCGGTCGAGCCGGTACACCACTGTGCGTACCGCGCCGGTGAGGCGGTCGCGCAACTGGTACTCGAAGACCTGCCCGCGGCCGGGCGCCCGCGCCGCCTGCCGGCCCTCGGCGTGCGCCGCCAGTGCCCGCTGCGCGCGCTGCGGCACCTCGGCAATCCAGCTGGCCGGCAGGGCGAAATTCAGGTTCTGCGCGTCCCGCAGCATGAAGGTGGTGATGCCGATCAGGCGGCCGCGCGCGTCGAACAGGCCGCCCCCGCTGGATCCGTTGGAGATCGGCACGGTGATCTGCAGGGCCGTGAAGTCGCCGCTGGCGGAGCGGCGCACACCTGACAGCAGCCCGTCGCTGATGGTCTGCTCCAGCCCGCGCGGACTGCCGATGGCATAGACGCGCGAGCCGACCCTTACCTCATCGACGCTGCCGATCGGGACGGCGGGCGCGGTGAAGTTCCTCACCTTCAGCAGGCACAGGTCGCGTTCGGGATCCGGCTGGTCCAGGGTGGCGCCGTAGCTGACGTTCTCGCGGCCGACCAGCACCCGCGAGGCCCGGGTCAACACATGGCAATTGGTGACGAGGCTGCCCGGCGCGATCACCACTGCGCTGCCGGTGGCGAGCGGTCGGCCGTTCGCGTCGAGGGTCTCCACTGTCCAGACGCTGGGCGCCAGTCGTTCGAACAGCTGCTCGGGCGCCAATGCGCCGGTGTCCTGGGCGCTCGTGGGGGCGGCGGCCAGGAGGGACAGCACGCCGGCGGCGAAGGATGCGCGTAGCTGCATGGGGCTCCCTCAGCGTGCCGGTGGCAGCAGGCCGCGCAGATCGTCCAGGGTGACGGCGCCGGGAGAGGGCGCCGTGGCGGGGGCGGGCGTGGGCGTGGGTGCAGGCTCAGGTGCGGGTGAAGTCGCGGTCGCCCTGCCCGCCGAGGGAGCGGAGCGATTCGGCGCCAGCGGGATCGAGCCGGTGTAGGCCAGGCTCTGGACGGCGGCGGCGCCCGCATCCGGCGGATGCAGGGTCAGCGTGGGACGGCCGACCAGCAGGCCCATGGTGATGTGCAGGCTGACGTACACCGTGTCCTGGCCGCGCAGGTCGAAGTCCACCGACGATTCGGATTCGGTGCGGGCGCTGGCCGTGTAGTGGCCGGCGGGCCGGTCCACGAAGAAGAAGGCCCCCGGCTGCAGCGCGCCCACGTCCTCGCCGCCGAGCCGGATGTCGGGTTGTACCGCCGCGCCCACGGCACTGTTGTCGCGGAAGAAGAAGATGCGGCCCTCGCCGCCCCGCAATTGGGGCAGGTTCGCCTGGACTTCGGTGAACCGCGGGCCGGTGGCGGCGCAGGCGGCCAGCAGGACGGAGAAGCAGGCCACGGCCAAGCGGATGCATCTCATGGGTCTTCTCCTCCAGTAAGGGTCGGCGTTGGCCGCGCGGGGGTGCAGGCCGGCATCGCCTGCTTCCTGCTGCCCCCTGCCGGTGCCGCCGTCTCTGCCGGCAACTCTACAGCAGCGCGGCCTTGCGTTAACTCAGGCTCTTCCTGAGCCAGTCGGCGAACGCCGCGCACTCCCAGCGCTCCATCGCGCCGGTGCCCCAGCACAGGTAGTGGGCGTGCGGGCTGGGCACGTTGCGCTCGGAGATGCGCGCCAGCCGCCCGTCCTCCAGCCAGGGCTGGCCCAGCTTGAGCCGCACCAGCGCGATGCCCAGCCCCTGCGCGGCGGCATCGCACATCAGGCCGATGTCGTTGAAGGAGGAGCCCTCGGTGGGCTCGGGCGCATCCACGCCGTGCGCCAGGAACCAGGTGCGCCAGGGCTCCAGCGGGCTTTTCAGCAGCCGCGCGGCCAGCAGCTCGTCGAGGGTGTCGAACGGCCCGTGCTCGCGCAGGAAGGCGGGCGAGGCCAGCGGCGTGACGTCGTCGGTCAGCAGGCACAGGTGCTCGACGTCGGCGTAGCGGCCGCGGCCGAAGCGGATGGTCAGGTCGGCGTCCTCGGCCACCACGTCGAGCAGCGGGATGGAGACCTGCAGCGTCAGGTCGATCTCCGGGTAGGCCTCGGCGAAGCCGCGCAGGCGCGGCATCAGGATCGAACGGGCGAAGGTCGGCGTCACCGCCAGCCGCAGCTTGCGCTTGCCCGGGCTGCCGTCGCGGCCCGGGAAGCGTTCCAGGCTGGCCAGGCCCTCGCGCACGTGCGCCAGGTACTCGCTGCCCTCGGTGGTGAGCGAGAAGTCGGCCCGGCCGAACAGCTTGGCGCCCAGGATCTGTTCAAGCTGCCGCACCCGGTGGCTGACGGCGCTGGGCGTGACGCACAGCTCGTCGGCCGCCTGGGTCACCGAGCGCAGGCGGGCGAGCGCTTCGAAGGTGAGCAGGCACTGGATGGGCGGGATGCGGGGCATGTCGTTCGGTCAATGCCGGGCTGGCGCGGCCAGGCCCTCTGCATCCACGCAGCGTCCTGTCATCGCCGCTTGCGCGGAGACGACGTTGCGCGCTGCGCTTGAGCCGTGCAACTGGATCCCCGCGGGGATGACTTCGCGCGCTGCGCTTGCGAAGTCACTTGAATACGACCGTCTTGTGCCCGTTCAGCAGCACCCGGTGTTCGCTGTGCCACTTGACCGCGCGCGCCAGCACCTGGCTTTCCGTGTCGCGGCCGACCGCGGTGAGGTTTTCCACGGTGTGGGCGTGGTCCACCCGCGCCACGTCCTGCTCGATGATCGGGCCCTCGTCGAGCTCGGCCGTCACGTAGTGGGCGGTGGCACCGATCAGCTTCACCCCGCGGTCGTGCGCCTGGTAGTAGGGCTTGGCGCCCTTGAAGCTGGGCAGGAAGCTGTGGTGGATGTTGATGGCGCGGCCGGCCAGCTTGCCGCACAGCTCGTCCGACAGGATCTGCATGTAGCGCGCCAGCACCACCAGTTCGGCCCGTTCCGATTCGATGATCTCGTACTGGCGCGCCTCGGCCTGCGCCTTGCCGGCCGCGCTGACCGGCACGTGGTGAAACGGCACGTTGTAGCTGGCCGCCAGCTGGTAGAACTCGCGGTGGTTGGAGATGATGGCGGCGATGTCCAGCCGCAGCAGCCCGCTCTTCCAGCGGAACAGCAGGTCGTTCAGGCAATGGCCTTCCTTGCTGACCAGGATCACCGTGCGCATCGGCTGCTGCACCGCGTGCAGCTTCCAGTTCATCCGGAAAGGCTCGGCGAAGAACTGCAGCTGCGACTTCAGGTCGTCGAAGGTGTGCTGGTCGCAGCCGAACTGCACCCGCATGAAGAACAGGCCGGTGGCCGGGTCGTTGTACTGCGCCGCCTCCTCGATGTTGCCGCCGCGCTCCAGCAGGAAGCCGGAGACGGCGTGGACGATGCCGGTGCGGTCGGGGCAGGACAGGGTGAGGATGTAGGCTTGCTTCATGGTCGAACCCGTCATTGTCGCAAAGGCCCTGCGGTTGGCCGGCCGGCAGGGCCGAGGCATGATGGCCGTCCCCGCATGAACCCGAGGCCCGCGATGCATCGCCGCACCATCGTCCTTGCCGCTTCCGCTTCCCTGGTCCTGCCGCACGCCGCGCGTGCCGGCGGCCTCGCATCGTTGAGCAATGCCGATGCCACCCGCGGCCTGAAGGCGGCGCTCGAGACCGGCGCGCTGGCCGCCGTCCGGCTGCTCGGCGTGCAGGACGGCTTCCTCGGCAACCCCAAGGTCCGCATCCCGCTGCCGGGCGCCCTGCAGGACGCCTCCAAGTTGCTCAAGGCCATGGGCCAGGGGCGCCAAGTCGACGAGCTGGAGCTCGCCATCAACCGGGCCGCCGAGAACGCCGTGCCGCTGGCCAAGAACCTGCTGGTGAACGCGGTCAGGAACATGTCGGTCACCGATGCCAAGAACATCCTCACCGGCGGCGACACCTCGGTCACCGAGTTCTTCGCCGGCAAGACGCGCGCGCCGCTGTCGGGCCAGTTCCTGCCGGTGGTGAAGCAGGCCACCTCGCGGGCCGGCCTGGCCGCCAAGTACGACCGGGTGGCCGGCAAGGCGGTTGGCTTCGGCCTGGTCAAGCAGGAGGACGCCAGCATCGACCACTACGTCACCCGCAAGGCGCTGGACGGGCTGTACCTGGTGATCGGCGAGGAGGAGCAGAAGATCCGGCGCGACCCGGTCGGCACCGGCAGCTCGATCCTCTCGAAGGTGTTCGGCGCCATCCGCTGATTTCCGCGCGCCGCCGGGGCCGCATCCCGGCCGTCGCACAATCAACCGTCCGCATCACAAGGAGCTGTCATGGCCTACAACGACTTCAACATGGACAACCAGTGGTTGCCCTTCACGCCCAATCGGCAGTTCCGCAAGGACCCGCGCGTGTTCGTCGGCGCCGACGGCATGCACTTCACCACCCATGACGGCCGCCAGGTGATCGACGGCATCTCCAGCCTGTGGTGCGTGGGTGCCGGCCACAACCGCAAGCCCATCAACGAGGCGATCAAGAAGCAGCTCGACACGCTGGACTACGCCACTGCCTTCCAGGCCTCCAACGACAAGGCCTTCAAGGCCGCCGGCATGATCGCGGCGATGGCGCCGGGCGACCTCAACAAGGTGCTGTTCTGCAACTCCGGCTCGGAAGCGGCCGACACGGCGCTGAAGGTGGCGCTGGCCTACCACCGCGCCCGCGGCGAGGGCCACCGCAACCTGTTCATCGGCCGCGAGAAGGGCTACCACGGCGTCGGCTTCGGCGGCATGAGCGTGGGCGGCATCGCGGCCAACCGCAAGGTGTTCGGCACCGCGCTGCTGCCGCGGGTGGACCACATGCGCTTCATCCACGACCCGGTGAACCACGCGTACATCCACCACCAGGAGCCGCAGTGGAAGGAAGACCCGCTGCTGGAGCTGGAGCAGCGCATCCTGCCGCTGCACGACCCGAGCAACGTGGCGGCCATCATCGTCGAGCCGGTCGCCGGCTCGGCTGGCTGGTACCTGCCGCCCAAGGGCTACCTGCAGCGCCTGCGCGAGATCTGCGACAAGCACGGCATCCTGCTGATCTTCGACGAGGTGATCACCGGCTTCGGGCGCATGGGCACCAACTTCGGCGCCGACTTCTACGGCGTGGTGCCCGACATGCTGAGCTTTGCCAAGTGCGTGACCAACGGCGTGATCCCGCTGGGCGGGGTGATCTGCCGCGACAAGCTGTACGACCAGATGATGAAGACCGACGCGGCCGAGCACGTGGTCGAGTTCTTCCACGGCTACACCTACTCGGGCCATCCGGTGGCGTGCGCCGCCGCCATCGCCACGCTGGAGCTGTACCAGCAGGAGAACCTGTTCGCCCGCGCCGGCGAGATGGGCCGGGTGCTGGGCGATGCGTTCCACAGCACCTTCAAGGGGCTGCCCAACGTGATCGGCATCCGCAGCATGGGGCTGGCCGCCGCGGTCGAACTCGCCCCGATCGCCGGCACGCCCGGCAAGCGTGCCTTCGACATCTTCCTGGACTGCTTCCACAAGGGCTCGCTGGTGCGCCCGGCCGGCGACGTGCTGGTGATCGCGCCGCCCTACATCGTGGAGAAGTCGCACATCGACCAGCTGGTCAACACGCTGGCCGATTCGATCAAGGCCCACGCCTGAGCACGCCGGGGTCGGCGCCGCAGGTCTCGGCCCCTTGAAGGGGGTGCGCCGAAGGCGCCTCGGGGGGTCATTGTTCTCGCTGCAGCTGTTCGCGCAGCTCCGCGCAGTAGTCCCTGGCCGCCCCGCCCGCCGGCCGCTCCAGCAGCACGGGCCGGGCCACCAGCGCCGCCGGCAGGTGGCGCGGCACGCCCAGCGCCGGGTCGGCATGGCCGGCCCCGCTCAGCAGCACCACCACCCGCCCGGCCTGGGCCGTTTCGGCCACGGTGCGCGCCATGGCCCGGTCGCGCGCGATCTGCACCCGCACCATCGGCAACAGCTGCTGCGGCGGCAGCAGGTCGCAGTGGCCGGCCCGGATCGCTTCGCGCTGCGCCGCCAGCGCCCCGTCGTCCAGGGTGCCTTCCAGCGACCCATCGGCCATGGCCGCGCGCATCTGCCCGCGCGGCAGGTTGGCGCCGAGCACCGGCACACCGGCTCGGACCGCGGCCATGACCGCCGGCGCATAGGACGCCCAGGGCCAGGCCTGGTCGTCCCAGCGCAGGGCGGCACGCACCGCGTCCTCGTCCGCGCTGCGCGGCAGACCGGCAGTGCCGTGGCCGCGTTCGGCCATCTCCAGCACCAGCGCCGCCAGCCGGCCGCGCGCCGCCAGCGCCTGCACCACGTCGCGGTGCTGCCGCTGGTGGCTGGCCTGGTCGTGGATTTCGCCCAGCAGCAGCACGTCGGCGCCCTGCAGGTGCGCGATGTGCGGCGGGGGGCTGCCGCAGCCGGCCAGCTGCAGCGACAGCGTCAGCGCGGCGAAGGCAGAAAGCAGGCGCATCCATGGATACTATGCCGCCCCCGCCGCTGGCGGCGCGGCTCGCCTGCTTCCCGATGACTTCCCCGTTTCCCGTCCGCGTCGCCGGCACCCTGGCTCTGGCGCTGGCGGCGGCGCTGGTGTGCCGCTGGCTGCACACCCCGCTGCCCTGGATGCTGGGCCCGCTGATCGCCACCGCCCTGGCGTCGGTGCTGGGTGCGCCCACCCAGAGCTGGACGCCGCTGCGCAACTACGGCCAGTGGGCGATCGGCGGCGCGCTGGGCCTTTATTTCACGCCGCAGGTGACGGCGCTGGTGGCCCAGTTGTGGTGGGCGATCGTGATGGCGATCGCCTGGGCCCTGCTGCTGGGCTGGCTGTTCGGGCGCTGGCTGCAGCGTTCGCTGCAGGACCGCCTGCCGGGCAGCCAGGCCGAACGGCGCGCCACCAGCTACTTCGCCGGCGCCATCGGCGGTGCCTCCGAGATGACCTTGCTGGCCGAGCGCGCCGGCGCCCGCACCGACCTGGTGGCGGCGGCCCACAGCCTGCGCCTGCTGGTGGTCACGCTGGTGCTGCCGTTCGCCTTCAGCTGGATCGGGCTGCAGGGCCTGGACCCGGCCGTGCCCGGCCCGCGCGAGGTGCGGCCGGCCGGCCTGGCGCTGCTGCTGCTGGCCACCGGCGCCGGTGCCTGGCTGCTGGCGCAGACCGGCCGCGCCAACCCCTGGTTCATCGGCGCACTGCTCGCGGCCATGGGTTTGACCATGGCCGGCATCGAGCTGTCGGCGATGCCGCAGCCGCTGGTCAACGCCGCCCAGTTGCTGATCGGCGTGAGCCTGGGCGTGCGCTTTCGCGCCGAGTTCGTGCACACCGCGCCGCGCTGGCTGGCAGCGGTGGCGGTCGGCACCCTCGGCATGATCGTCCTGTGCGCTGGCTTCGCAGCGCTGCTGGCCTCGGCCACCGGGCTGCACGCCGCGACTCTGGTGCTGGGCACCTCGCCCGGCGGCATTGCCGAGATGGCCATCACGGCCAAGGCGCTTCAGTTGGGGGTACCGGTGGTAACCGCGTTCCAGGTCTGCCGGCTGGTGGCGGTGCTGCTGCTGGTGGAGCCCCTGCACCGCTGGGGCTGGCTGCGCTGAGCAGCCGGGGGGCGCACGCGCCGGGGTCGGCGCGCCGATGGGTCAGTGCATCACGAGCGGGTTCTGGGCCAGCTCCGCGTAGCCGTCGAGGGTCTCCTCGACCTCTTCCTGGGTCGGCGTGTTGAGCTGCCAGGCGTTGATCTGGCGCTGGAACGCATCGGCCCAGGAGCCGTCGAGGTAGACCTCCTTGTTGGTGCGCTTGTCGACGATCTCGAAGCCGTGGCGCACGGTGCGCGGCGGCGGCTCGCCCTCGGCGGGTTCGTTCGCCTGCATGTGCACGACGACGAACGAGTCGGAGTCATAGAGCATCTGCATGGTGGGAATCCTTTGCCCTCCAGATATCAACGCCGGGCCGGCTTTCAAGATGACCCGGGCCACTGGGGTGGCCTTGCACGCACAGTAGGCGACGCCTGCCTCAGCCTTTGTCGGTGCCCGACCCCTGCAAGTCCAGCCAATCGCCATTGGGGGCTGTCAGACGCAGGCGCACCGGCCCGTAGTCCCGCCCGGGGACCAGCCAGACCTCCAGCCGCACGTCGTATTCGTGCTGCGGCGCGCGCACCAGCTTCAATGCCGTGATGCGGCCCGCCGGCAGCGCCAGGAGTTCGCTGCCCTCGACCCGGAACGGCCAGTCGCCGGCCTCGCGCGTGGTCGCCGCCGGCAGCGTCACCACCGCGCCGGGCGCGAAGCGGGCGGGATCGGCCGCCACCAGCGCCGCCAGTTGCAGCAGCACGCTCAGGCGGTCCTGCGTGCCCGGCACCCACGTGGCCTCGGGCCGGTTGCTGCTGAACACGATGCGCTGGTGCGCGCGATCGAAGTGGGTGGCCTGCTCGCCGCGCAGGCGTTCGGAAAAGCGCAGTGGCGCCAGCCCGTCAGGCCCGAGCTCGCCGTCGCTGCGCTGGGTGCGGGCCGGCAGCGGCGGTGCGTTCACCTGCAGCACCGCCTGGTACGTGCGCCCGTCATGGCGCCAGTCGAGCTCGGCCGTGCCGCCGGCCACCGGCAGGCCGCGGCGGCGCGCCGTGACGGCATAGCGCCAGCGTGCCGGCGCCGGCAGCGCGATCGGCATCGGGGTGGCGGCGGCCGGCGTGCGGGCGCCCAGGGGGGCGGGCGGCGCGGCCAGGGCCGGTGCGCTGGCCCGCGCCGCGGCCGCGGTCGGCGGCGCCGTGGCCGTTTCGTCGGATGGGGATGGCGCGTCGGCGTCGGCCGCTCGCTGCGAGGCCGCCACCGATCGCGGAGAACGAGCAGCAGCCGGTGTCGCGGCCGCGGACCGGTGGGGCGGCAGCGCCGCGCGCACGGGCGACGGCGTAGCCAGCGGCCGCGCTGGCGGCATTTCCAGCGCGCGCACGCGCAGCGCCGCGAAGTGCAGCGCCGGCCGCATCTCGCCGGGCGCGAGGCGCAAGGCCAGCAGGTGCAGCGCGAACACGCCCAGCGTGAGCACCACGAGCGGCCGCGGCGGCACGCCCGTGGCCGCGTTCATCCGCGCCAGCCCAGGTCGCTGGAGAGCTGCGCCGCCGCCTGCCGCAAGGGGCCATGGACGGCGCCGTTCCAGGCGGGATCGAAAGTGCCGGTCGGGCCGAGCGCGACGATGCCCAGCGCCATGTGGCCGTCGGCATCGAACACCGGCAGGCAGAAGCCGACGATGCCGGGCAGCACCACATCGACCACCCGGGCTGCACCGCGCGCGCGCACGTCGTCCAGCATCGCGCGCACCTGCGCCAGGTTGGCGGGCAGGTCGCTGCGGCCCTGCTTCTGGGCGCGCGCCAGTTCCTCGCGCAGCAGCGGGGTGATCGCCTCGCGCGGGGCCCAGGCGGCAAAACAGCGGCCGGTGGCCGAGGTCAGCAGCGGCATGACGTCGCCCAGGCGCAGGTTCACCGTGACCGCCGAGGGCGACTCTTCCCAGTGCACGATGGTCGGGCCGTGGTTGCCCCAGACCGCCAGCGCCAGCGTGTGGCCGATGCGCTCGGTCAGCGCCGCGATGCGCTCGCGGGCCAGCTTGACGGCGTCGAGCCGTGACAGCGAGGCCAGCCCCAGCTTGAGCGCCGCCGGGCCGAGGTCATAGCGGCTGGTGGCGGCATCCTGCACCACCAGCTGCAGGCGCTGGAAACTCACCAGGTAGCGGTGCGCCTTGGCGGCGCTCATGCCGGCGGCGGCGGCGAGGTCGCGCAGCATCAGCGGCCCGCGCGCCTGGCCCAGCGCATCGAGCAGCGCGAACCCCACCTCCACCGACTGGATCCCGGCGCGTTCCTTCATGCGCGGGGGCTTCTTGTAGAATTTCGATTAGGTAAATTCATTTCACCATGCGTAACGCGACGGTCGGCCGCCGACTCTAGCGCAACACGCGAAACGAAGGCAATCCCCGATGAAGCTTGCGACCTACAAGGACGGTTCGCGCGACGGCCAGCTGGTGGTGGTGTCGCGCGACCTGGCGACAGCCCATTATGCGACCGGCATCGCCGCGCGCCTGCAGCAGGCGCTGGACGACTGGGGCTTCATCGCCCCGCAACTGCAGGACCTGTACGAGGCGCTGAACCAGGGCAAGGCGCGCCACGCCTTTCCGTTCGAGCCGCAGCGCTGCATGGCGCCGCTGCCGCGCGCCTACCAGTGGGCCGACGGCTCGGCCTACATCAACCACGTGGAGCTGGTGCGCGCGGCCCGCAAGGCCGAAGTGCCGGCCACCTACTACACCGACCCGCTGATGTACCAGGGCGGCAGCGACGACTTCATCGGCCCGTGCGACGACGTGGTGGTGCCGAGCGAGGACTACGGCATCGACTTCGAGGCCGAGGTCGCCGTGATCACCGGCGACGTGCCGATGCAGGCGACGCCGGAGCAGGCGCTGGACGGCATCCGCCTCGTGATGCTGGCCAATGACGTCAGCCTGCGCAACCTGATCCCGGCCGAACTGGCCAAGGGCTTCGGCTTCTTCCAGAGCAAGCCGGCCACCGCCTTCAGCCCGGTGGCGGTGACGCCCGACGAGCTGGGCGACGCCTGGCAGGGCGGGCGGGTGCACCTGACGCTGCAGTCCACCTGGAACGGCCGCAAGGTCGGCATGTGCGAGGCCGGCCCGGAGATGACCTTCCACTTCGGCCAGCTGATCGCCCACATCGGCAAGACCCGCAACGTGCGCGCCGGCAGCATCGTCGGCTCCGGCACGGTCAGCAACAAGGGGGTGGAGCAGAACGGCCGCATGGAATGGCCCAAGGGCTACAGCTGCATCGCCGAGAAGCGCGCCATCGAGACCATCCAGGACGGCCAGCCGAGCACGGCGTTCATGAAGTTCGGCGACACCATCCGCATCGAGATGAAGGGCCGCGACGGCCAGAGCATCTTCGGGGCGATCGACCAGAAGATCGCCGCGCCGGCCTGAGGCGCGCTCCTCACAGGCGCAGCCAGGGCGTCCCCGTTTCCTTCGCTTCGGCCTGGCCGAGCGCCTCCAGGAAGGTGTCGCACCACCAGTGCACGTCGTAGCGGCGCAGGGTGGCCAGCAGCGCGCCGTGGCGCTGGCGCCGCTCCTCCAGCCCCATCTGCAGGGCCAGGTGGATGGTGGCGGCCGTCCCTTCGATGTCGTAGGGGTTGACCATCAGCGCTTCCTTCAGCTGCTCGGCCGCGCCGGCGAAGCGCGACAACACCAGCACGCCGGGGTCCTGCGGGTCCTGCGCCGCGATGTATTCCTTGGCCACCAGGTTCATGCCGTCGCGCAGCGGCGTCACCAGCGCGACCTGGCTGGCGCGGTACAGGCCCGGTAGCCGCGCCCGCGCCACGGTGCGGTGCATGTAGCGCACCGGCATCCAGTCCAGCTCGCCGTAGTTGCCGTTGATGGCGCCGCACAGGCTCTCCAGCTCGTGCAGGATGTCGGTATAGGCGCTGACGTCCTCGCGGCTGGGGGAGGCGATCTGGATCAGGGTGGCGCTCTGCCGCGTCTCCGGGTAGCGCGCCAGCAGCTCGCCGAAGGCGCGGATGCGCTGCGGCAGGCCCTTGGAGTAGTCCAGCCGGTCCACCCCCACCAGCACCTTGCGGCGCGAGTACTCGCGCCGCATGCGGGCGTACATCTCCTGCGCCTCCGGCGCCTGCGTCAAAGCCTCGAAATCGCCGACGTCGATGCCGATCGGCAGCGCCATCGGGTGGATGGTGCGGTTGAACACGCGCCAGCGGCCGCCGCCCGCATCCTGCGCATGGGCCTCCGACTGGATGTAGCTGCAGAAGTGCTCGTGGTCGGCCACGCTCTGGAAGCCGACGGCGTCGTACGAGCACAGGCCCTTCATCAGCCAGTCGTGGCCGGGGATGGCCGCCAGGATCAGCGGCGGCGGCAGCGGAATGTGCAGGAAGTAACCGATGCGCTGGCTGCAGCCCAGCGCCCGCAGCTCGGCGGCCAGCGGGATCAGGTGGTAGTCGTGCACCCAGATCACGTCGTCCGGCCGCAGCAGCGGCAGCAGTGTGCGCGCGAACATCTGGTTGACCCGCCGGTAGCCCTCGATCGCGCCGGGATCGAAGGCCGCCAGGTCCAACCGGTAATGGAACACCGGCCACAGCACGCCGTTGGAGTAGCCGACGTAGTACGACTGGTAGTCGGCCGGGCTCAGATCCACCGTGGCCAGCTTGACCGGGCCGGCCTGATGCAGGTGCACCTGCGGTTCGCCGCCGTTCTCGGACAGCTTGCCGCTCCAGCCGAACCACAGGCCGCCGCTGCGCTGGAGCACCTCGCCCAGCGCCACCGCCAGGCCGCCGGCGGCGGTCTTGCGCGGATCGGCGACACGGTTGGAGACGACAACGATGCGGGCCATGGGCTCCGGCTTTCAGATCACGGTGTCCCACGACGCCGACAGGCGCACCGCGGCGTTGATCAGGCCGACCATCGAATAGGTCTGCGGGAAGTTGCCCCACATCTCGCCGGTCTGCGCGTGGGTGTCCTCCGACAGCAGCCCGAGCGGGTTGCGGCTGCGCAGCATGAGCTCGAAGATCTCGCGCGCCTGGCTCTTGCGGCCGATGCGCGCCAGCGCGTCGATGCGCCAGAAGGTACAGATGTTGAACGCGGTCTCGGGCTTGCCGAAGTCGTCGGCCGCCTCGTAGCGGCGCATGAAGGGGCCGTCGGACAGGCTCTTTTCCAGTGCATCGACGGTGGCCACGAAACGCGGGTCGCGCGGGTCGATGAAGTTCACCTCGGCCATCAGCAGCGCGCTGGCATCCAGGTCGCGCCCGCCGAAGCTCTCGGCAAAGGCCTGGCGTTCCTCGCTCCAGGCTTCGCGCAGGATGCGCTCGCGGATGGTCTCGGCGCGCTCGCGCCAGTGGTCCGCCCGGTCCTTCAGGCCCAGCGTCGCGGCCACCTTGGCCAGCCGGTCGCAGGCGGCCCAGCCCATCAGCGCCGACGAGGTGTGGATGCGCGCGCGCGTGCGCAGCTCCCACATGCCGGCGTCGGGCGTGTCGTAGACCCGGAACGCCTGCTCGCCGACCGCCTCCAGCGAGGCGAACTCGGCGCGGCCGGAGCGCCGCAGCAGGCGGTGGTCATGGAACGCCTGGGCCGCACCCAGCACGATGTTGCCGTACACGTCGTGCTGGAAGTGCTCGGCCGCCTGGTTGCCCACCCGCACCGGCCCCATGCCGCGGTAGCCGGCCAGGTGGCCCAGGATGGCCTCGGGCAGCTGCTCCTCCTGGCCGACGCCGTACAGCGGCTGGATGTGGCCGCCGCGCGAGCGCACGATCACGTTGTTCAGCCAGCGCAGGTACTCCTCCATGGTCGCCACTTCGGAGATGCTGTTGAGCGCGCGCACCACGAAGAAGGCGTCGCGCAGCCAGCAGTAGCGGTAGTCCCAGTTGCGCCCGCTGTCGGGCGCCTCGGGGATGCTGGTGGTCATGGCCGCGACGATCGCGCCGGTGTCCTCGAACAGCGACAGCTTGAGCGTGATGGCGGCGCGGATCACCGCGTCCTGCCACTCCAGGGGCAGCGATAGCGACCGCGTCCAGTGGCGCCAGTAGGCGGCGGTGTCCTGCTCGAACGCGCGCGCCGTGTCCTCGATGCCGCCGGTGAGCGTCTCGTCGGGCCCGAGGATGAAGTTCAGCGGCCGGTCGACCACGAAGAAGGTCTCGGACAGGATGTACTCGATCGGCGCGTCGGTGTTCACGCGCAGCGTCTGGCCCGGCCCGACGAAGCGGATGTGGGTGCTGCCGCGCGTGACCTCCGGCTTGTGCCGGCCCCAGTCGAAGCGCGGCCGCAGCACCACCCGCACGCGCGGCGTGCCGCCCAGCACGCGCACCCGGCGGATCAGCGTCAGCGGCCGGAAGGTGCGGTTGCGGCTCCAGAAGCGCGGCGCGAAGTCGGAGATCTCGATGCCCTGGCCCTGGCTGTCGTACAGGCGGGTACGCAGGATCGCCGTGTTCGGCTCGTACTGGTGCTCGCTGCGCGCGAAGTCCTCCAGTTCGAAGGCCCACAGGGCTGCCTGCTCGCTGGGGTCCAGCAGCGCGTTGAAGACCGGGTCGCCGTCGAAGCGCGGCAGGCAGCACCAGACGACGCTGCCGCGCTCATCGATCAACGCGCTGTACGAGCAGTTGCCGACCAGGCCGAGGTTCAGGTTGGGGATCGAGGTGTTGGCTTTCATGACGGCATCACGCCTTTCGTGGCGGCAGGCGCGGCCCGGCTCATGCCCGGTCCTTGCGGGCGACCTTCATGGCCACCGCACTTTCGAATTCCAGGCGCAGCGCGCCGGGGTGCGACAGGCGCTGCCAGGCCACGGTCGGACCCTCGCCGACCTTCACGCCCAGCCCGCCCAGCCGCTGCACGGCGGCGAAGCCGGCCTCGTCGGTGACGTCGTCACCGATGAACACCGGCGTGCGGCCGGCGAACGGCGGCTCGCGCAGGAATGCCTCGATCGCGCTGCCCTTGCTGGCGCCGCCGGGCTTGGCCTCGACCACCATCTTGCCGCGCAGCAGCGCCAGGCCGGGCGACTGGTCCACCGCCTGCTCCATCGCCTCGATGCACAGGGCCTCGAGCTGCGGCGCCCGCCGGTAGTGCAGCGCCAGCGACCGGTCCTTGTGCTCCAGCAGCAGCTCGGGGTGCCGCGCCACCAGCGCCCGCGCCGCGACCTCCACGACCTCCAGCGGATGCGGCGGCAGGTGCGCCAGGTCGCCATTGGCTGCGCGCCGTTCGGCGCCATGCACGCCCGCCACGGGCAGCCGCAGCGGGTCGAGGAAGCTGTCGATTTCCCGGATCGGACGGCCGCTCACCACGGCCACTGCGCCGCCCAGGTACTGCTGCAGGGTGCCCAGCAAGGGCACCAGCCCGGAGGGGACGACGACGGCGCCGGGTTCCGGCGCGATGTCCACCAGCGTGCCGTCGAAGTCCAGGAACAGCGCGCAGGCCGGACTCAGGATGTCGACGAAATTCATGGGTCCTGACCGTATCACGCGGGCGGCGCCCGGAAGCCGGCAGGGCTACCGTGGCCCTGCGTAGGACGCGGCCGACAGCCGGCGATCAGGCCGGCTGCTGCGCGTACAGGCCGGCGAGCGAACGGAAGCCCTTGACCTCGATCGGATTGCCGCACGGGTCGCAGAAGAACATCGTCCACTGCTCGCCGGGCTGGCCGGCATAGCGCAGGTGCGGCTCGATGATGAAGGCGGTGCCGGCGTCGCGCAGCCGCTGCGCCATCGCCTGCCACTGCGGCAGCTCCAGCACCAGGCCGAAGTGCGGCATCGGCACCAATTGGTCTCCCACGCGGCCGGTGCGGGTGGTGGCGAACGGCGTGCCCAGGTGCAGCGACAGCTGGTGGCCTTCGAAGTCGAAATCGACCCAGGTGTCGGTGCTGCGGCCCTCGGCGCAGCCGAGGACGCCGCCGTAGAAGCGGCGCGCCTCGTCGAGGTCGGTCACGTGGAAGGCGAGGTGGAATAAGCTTGCCATTCCGCAAGACTACTGCACGCCACCCGCCATGGACTACTCGCGCTATCGCACCCTTGCCATCAGCCGCCGCGGTCCCGGCGATTCGGTGCTCGACATCGTCATGCGCGCGGGCAACGGCAAGCTGCCCACGGCCGGCCACGACGGCCACCGGGAACTGACGGAGATCTGGCGCGACGTCTCGGCCGACGACAGCGTGCGCTGCGCCGTGCTGCGCGGCGAGGGCCAGGGCTTTTCCGGCGGCGGCGACCTGTCGCTGGTGCAGGACATGACCACCGACTTCGAGGTGCGCAGCCGGGTCTGGAAGGAGGCGCGCGACCTGGTCTACAACGTGATCAACTGCGACAAGCCGATCGTCAGCGCCATGCACGGTCCGGCGGTGGGCGCCGGGCTGGTGGCCGGGCTGCTGGCCGACATCCCGATCGCGGCGAAGAGCGCCAAGATCGTCGACGGCCACACCCGGCTGGGCGTGGCGGCCGGCGATCATGCGGCGATCGTCTGGCCGCTGCTGTGCGGCATGGCCAAGGCCAAGTACTACCTGATGCTGTGCGAGCCGGTCAGCGGCGAGGAGGCCGAGCGCATCGGGCTGGTGGCGCTGGCGGTCGAAGACAGTCAGTTGGTGCCCAAGGCCTACGAAGTCGCCGACCGCCTGGCCCAGGGCAGCCAGAGCGCGATCCGCTGGACCAAGTACGCGCTCAACAACTGGCTGCGCCAGGCCGGGCCGGCGTTCGACACCTCGCTGGCGCTCGAGTTCATGGGCTTCGGCGGGCCCGACGTGCGCGAGGGCGTGGCGTCGCTGCGCGAGCGCCGGGCGCCGAAGTTCCCGGGCGCCTGACCGGCGCGGCCGCTTGCGCCAGGTCAAGCACGCCCGCACCCGGCGCACGGCGGCCGGCCACCCATCGATAATCGCCGCCATGCAGCGCCTGCGCCAAGCCCGCTTCCTCGCCCGCCTCGTGCTGGCCTGGTTCGCGCTGGCCATCGGCGTGGCCATCGCCTCGCCGGTGGCCCAGCCGCAGGCGCTGGAGCTGGTGTGCAGCGGCGGCACGATGAAGCTGCTGGTCAAGGCCGATTCCGGCGGTGAGCCGGCCACCAGCCACACCCTCGACTGCCCGCTGTGCGCCAGCGTGGCGCCGCCCCCGCCGGTCATCCGAGCCGCTACGGTGCTGCCGCCGGTCGGCGCGATGGAGCGGTCGATCCCCGCCCGGTCCCCGGTTGCGCGCCCGGCGGCGCCGCTGCCGGCCCGCGGCCCGCCGGCCCGCCTGGCCTGAACCCTGCTCCGGCCGCGTTCTGCGCGCGCCGGCCCGTTCCGTTTTCCAGGCGGCCGCAAGGGCCGATCACCATGAAGAGAATGCTTCTTGCCAGCTCGGGGGCCGCTGCCCTTGGCTGCGCGCTTCCCGCTCTCGCGCACATTTCGCTGGAGTACCCCGTGGCCCCGGCCGCCAGCAGCTACAAGGCCACCTTCAAGGTCGGCCATGGCTGCGGCCCCTCCGCCACCCGCCAGTTGAGCGTGGCGATCCCGGACGGCGTGTCCGGCGCACGGCCCATGCCCAAGCCGGGCTGGACCGTGGCGGTCGAGCGCGCGCCGCTGGCCAAGCCGGTGTCGTCGCACGGACGCACGCTCACCGACCGCGTGGCGCGCATCACCTGGACCGCGCGCACGCCGGCCGACGCGCTGCCGTCCGACCAGTACGACGAGTTCGTGCTGGTCGCGCAACTGCCGGCCCAGGCCGGCACCCTGCACTGGCCGGTGAGCCAGGTGTGCGAGCAGGGACGCACCGACTGGACGCAGGTGCTGCAGCCCGGGCAGCCGGCGTCCGAGCTGCAGCAGCCGGCCGCCGCCCTCGAAATCCTGCCGGCCGCCGGTGGCGGCCACCGCCATTGAGCCACGAAAGGAAACCACGATGAACGCGACTTCCAGGACCCTGCTGGGCGCCCTGCTGGCGCTTGCCTCCACCGCCGCCGCCTGGGCCCAGGCCACGGCCCCCGTCACCGTCATGGCGCCGTGGGCGCGCGCCAGCGTGCAGGGCCAGCGCGCCTCCGGCGCCTTCATGACGCTGGTGGCCAAAGAGCCGCTGACGCTGGTCGGCGCTGCGAGTCCCGTGGCCGGCTTTGCCGAAGTGCACGAGATGAAGATGGAAGGCGAGGTGATGCGCATGCGCCCGATCGCCAGCCTGGAGCTCAAGCCCGGCCAGCCAGTCCAGCTCAAGCCGGGCGGCTACCACCTGATGCTGCAGGAGCTCAAGGCGCCCCTGGCCGTGAACACCAGCATCCCGCTGACCCTGAGCTTCAAGACCGCCGCGGGCGAGCCGCGCGAACTGCAGCTGCAGGTACCGGTGTCGGCGACGCCGCCGCGCGAGGCCGGCGCTGCCGACGCGCACGGGCACAGGAAGCACTGATCGGCAAGCCGTCGGCGCCTTTTGCCGCGCCGACGGCTTTTCCTGTCGCAATGCTCTAAGCTGCCGCATTCCCACACGAAAGGCGGCAGCCATGAGCGAGCAAGACCCCCTGGGCTTCGGCAAGTTCGTTCCCGGGTTCGATTTCCTGCAGAACCTGGCCCGGGGCGCCGGCCAGGCGATTCCGCAGATGCCCAACCTGGGCAACTGGGTCGCGCCCACGCTCAACGTCGAGGAGCTGGACAAGCGCATCGACGAGCTCAAGGCGGTGCACTTCTGGCTGGACCAGAACTCCAAGGCGCTGGCCGCCACCATCCAGGCGTTGGAGGTGCAGAAGATGACCCTGGCGACGCTCAAGGGCATGAACTTCAACATGGGCGACGTGGCCAATGCGTTCAAGCTCAAGGCCGCCGACACGGTGCTGGGCGGGGTGCAGAAGGTCACCGAGACGGCGGCCGGTGCCGCCGGCACCGTCTCGGGCGTGGCGCGCGCCGCGCCCGGGCGCAAGACCGGCGGCAAGGCCGCCGCCAAGGCCGGCAACGGCGTGGTCGATCCGCTGCAGTGGTGGGGTGCGCTGACCCAGCAGTTCCAGCAGATCGCGGCCGACGCGCTGAAGGATGCCAGCCGCAACACCGCCGTCGATGCGGCCCGCCACATGGCCGCCGGCATGGCCAAGGATGCCTTCAAGTCGGCCGGCGAGGTGGTGCGCGCGGCCACGCCCGGGGCCGGCGCGGCGAAGAAGGCCGCCCGCAAGCCGGCCGGCACGGCTGCCAAGGGACGCCAGGCCGCGGCCCGCAAGCGAACCCCCAGCCGCTGAAGGACTGTCGCGCGATGAAGCTGTTCCCCTTCGCGCATGCCACCCACCCGCAATGGCCGATGGCGGCCGGGCTGGTGCTGGCGCAGTTGCGCGCCCAGATGGCGCTGCCCGAGTACGCCGCCGCGCCCACGCTGGGGCTGCTGTACATCACCGACCACTACGCCGCGCAGGCGCAGGACATCCTCGACCACCTCTCGGCCGAGTTGCCGGAAGTGACCGACTGGTCGGGCACCGTGGGCGTGGGCATCGCCTCCAGCAACGTCGAGTACTTCGACGAGCCGGCCCTGGCGGTCATGCTGTGCGCCGTGCCGCCGCACCAGTACCGGGTGTTCTCCGGCGTGGCGCCGCTCGGCACGGTCGAGGGCATGGGCTTCGAGCCACACACCGCGCTGGTGCATGCCGATGCCTCCACTCCCGAGCTGGGCGAGCTGGTGGCCGAGATGGCCGAGCGCACCGCCACCGGCTACCTGTTCGGCGGGCTGGCGGCCAGCCGCGGCGACACGGTGCAGTTCGCCGTCGGCGGCAACGGCAACATCCGGGGCCAGGGCAAGGCCGGCGGCGTGTTCCGCGGCGGCCTGTCGGGCGTGGCCTTCGGCGAGGGCGTCCAACTCGTCTCGCGCGTCACCCAGGGTTGCCAGCCGCTCGGCCGCGAGCGGCGGGTCATCGCCGCCGAGGACAACGTGCTGCTGTCGCTGGACGGCGAGCCGGCGCTGGACGTGCTGCTGCAGGAGGCGCAGATCTCCCTGGACCGGCCCGAGGCCGCGATCGCCCGGCTGCGCGCCACGCTGGTCGGCCTGACGGCGCCCGGCGGCGACGTGATGGCGCGCGGCGGCACGTTCGGCACCGACGTCGAGGTGCGCCACATCATCGGCCTGGACCCGGGCCGGCGCGGCGTGGCCGTGGCCAGCCGGGTCGAGCCGGGCATGCGCATGGCGTTCTGCAACCGCAACGCGCCGGCGGCGCGCGCCGACCTGATGCGCATCTGCGCCGAGATCCGCGAGGAGCTGGAGCCCGAGGAGATGCCGCAGACCGTGGCCGCCGCGCTGGCGGCACCGGAGGCGCAGGCCGCGCCCAACCCGGCGCGGCGCATCGCCGGCGCCGTCTATGTCAGTTGCGCCGGCCGCGGCGGCCCGCATTTCGGCGGCCCCAGCGCCGAGCTGCAGATCGTGCGGCACGCGCTCGGCGACGTGCCGCTGGTGGGCTTCTTCGCCGGCGGCGAGATCGCGCGCCACCACCTGTACGGCTACACCGGCGTGCTGACGGTGTTCCGCTGAAGTCCGCTCAGCGCCGCAGCCGGGCGAAGGCCTCGAATTCCCAGCTGCGCATCGCCAGCACCAGCGTGTAGCCCTCGCGGTCCTTCTCCGCCAGCTTCTGGTCGGCCTGGTGCTGCTGGGCGAAGTCCTGCGCCAGCCGCTGCATGCGGTCCACGAACGAGGGCGCGATCGAGCGGCTCACCGAGCCGTGCACCAGCAGCACCCCTTCGCCCGCGCCGTCGAAGCCGCCGGCGAAATAGTCCAGCACCGCGTGCTCGCGGAAGTACGTCATCACCGGCCCGTGCGGGCGCCAGCGGAAGGCCTTGGCGAGCTTGAGCCGGTAGCGGTTGAGCGGGCGCAGCTCGATGATGCCGATGCGATCGAGCTGGACCAGGTACTTGATGCACTCGGCTTCGCCCAGGCGGTAGCTGCCGGTGATCTGCTCCAGCGTCCATTGGCTCAGCACGCAGATCGCCACCAGCAGCAGCTTCTTGTCGGCCACCACCGCCCGCTCCTGCTCCTGGGTGAGCTCCTTGAGCAGCGGCTGGGCGTCGGCCACGCGGCGCGCCAGCTCGGCGAAATCCAGCTTGAGCGCGCGGCACACCGCGTCCACCCGCGACAGCGACATGTCGCCCCTGGCCAGCATGCGCTTGACGCTGGACTCGGCCATGCCCAGCCGCTGCGCCAGGTCGGCGTAGGTCAGCCGCGCGGCTTTCAGCTCCTGTTTCAGCGCCAGCACGAGGTCGGCCGTGGTGCTCATGGTCGGTATCGCCTTTCGATACTGGAGGGTCAATGGAGCGGCAATGTAACTGGAATCCCGCACTCCCCCCTGGCGCCCGCAGCAGACTGCGCCACCCTTTTCGAACCGAGGAGCCCGCATGTCCCCTGATCCCGCCCTGCCCCGCGAAGCCCGCCTGCTGGTGGCGGTGCTGGCCTCGATCGCCCTGGCCGTGTTCGGTCCGGCGCTGGCCGCGTTGGCTGTCCTTCCGGTGATTGCGGGATGGCGCCCGGTAGGGCGCGGCATGCAGAATCGGCGCCAACTGCCGATGCATGCAGAGTGACCAGAGGAGGAGACACCATGACCACGACCGCTGTCGCCGCGGGGTCGCCGGCCGCAGGCCCGCACGGGCATCCCAACCAGTTCGCGCTGCTGCGGCAGAGGCGCTTCGCGCCCTTCTTCTGGACCCAGTTCTCGGGCGCCGCCAACGACAACCTGTTCAAGTTCGCGTTCACCGTGATGGTGACCTACCAGCTGCAGCTGGCCTGGCTGCCGCCGGCGCTGGCCGGGCTGGTGATCGGCGCGCTGTTCATCCTGCCCTTCCTGCTGTTCTCGGCCACCAGCGGCCAGCTGGCCGACAAGTATGACAAGCGGGTGCTGATCCGCTTCGTCAAGTGGCTGGAGGTGGCGATCATGGGGGTGGCCGCCTGGGGCTTCTTCGCCGCCCACGTGCCAGCGCTGCTGGCATGCACCTTCCTGATGGGACTGCACTCGACACTGTTCGGACCGGTCAAGTTCGCCTACCTGCCGCAGCACCTGAACGAGCGCGAACTGACCGGCGGCAACGGCATGGTGGAGATGGGCACCTTCGTGGCCATCCTGCTGGGCAACGTGGCCGGCGGGCTGATCGTCGCCGTGCCGGAGGTCGGGCCGCAGTGGGTGGGCTGGTCCTGCATCGCGCTGGCGCTGCTGGGACGGGCCTTCGCCCAGTTCATCCCCGCCTCGCCGGCCACCGACCCCGGGCTGGCCATCAACTGGAATCCGTTCACCGAAACCTGGCGCAACCTGAAGCTCGCGCGCCGGAACGTGGTGGTGTTCCGTTCCCTGCTGGGGATCAGCTGGATGTGGTTCTTCGGCGCAGTCTTCCTCAGCCAGTTCCCCAGCTTCGCCAAGGAGGTGCTGCACGGCAACGAACAGGTCGCCTCACTGCTGCTGGTCGTCTTCTCGGTGGGCATCGGCGCCGGCTCGCTGCTGTGCGAGGTGCTGTCGCGCCGGCACGTGGAGATCGGCCTGGTGCCGCTCGGCGCCATCGGCATGAGCGTGTTTGCCGTCGACCTGTACTTCGCCTCGCGCGGCCTGCCGCCGTCGCCGGCGCTGTCGCTTGGCGCCTTCCTGGCGCAGCCGGAGTACTGGCGCGTGATGGCCGACCTGGCGCTGCTGTCGCTCTTTGCCGGCCTGTACAGCGTGCCGATGTACGCGCTGATCCAGTTGCGTGCGCAGCCGACGCACCGCGCCCGCATCATCGCCGCCAACAACATCCTGAACGCGCTGTTCATGATCGCCAGCGCGCTGATCGCCGGCGCGTTGCTCAAGGCCGGCGCCAGCATCCCGCAGATCTTCCTGCTGGTGGGGCTGGCCAACGCGGTGGTGGCGTTCTACATCTTCCTGCTGGTGCCCGAGTACCTGCTGCGCTTCGTGGCCTGGTTCGCCTCGCGCGTCGTCTACCGCTTCAAGGTCCGCGGCGACGAACACATCCCGGTGCAGGGCGCGGCAATCCTGGCCTGCAACCACGTCAGCTTCATCGACGCCGTGCTGCTGATGGCGGCCAGCCCGCGCCCGATCTACTTCGTCATGGACCACCGGATCTTCCGCTTTCCGGTCCTGGGCGGGCTGTTCCGGCTGGCGCGGGCGATCCCGATCGCGCCGCAGAAGGACGACCCGGCCGTGTACGCCGCCGCCTTCGAGCGGGCCGCCCAGGTGCTGCGCGAAGGCGACTTGCTGGCGATCTTTCCGGAAGGTGCGATCACCAGCGACGGGCACCTGCAGCCGTTCAAGGCCGGGATCATGAAGGTGCTGGAGCGCGCGCGCGCCGAGGGGCTGGAGCCGCCGGTGGTGCCGATGGCGCTGACCCACCTGTGGGGCTCGTTCTTCAGCCGCATCGAGCGGGGCCGCGCCATGGTGCGGCCGTTCCGCCGCGGCGTGTTCAGCCGGGTCGGGCTGAACGTGGGCGAGCCGCTGCCCGCTGCGGCCATGCACCCTGCCGCGCTGCAGGCCCGGGTGGCGCAACTGCTGGCCGCCTGAGGGCCGGTGCGCAGGCGGCTGGCGGTATCGGAAAGCGATACCGGTGGGCGCGCCGGGGCAGTTCCCACAATCGGACGGCGACTTCTGCGCCTGCGATGGAGAGACTCGCGCCCCATGTCCAACCCTCTCCAAGAGGTCTGCATGCAAGTCTCCGTTCCCCGCGACACCCGCGCCTGGCAGCTCCAGGTCTGGATTTCCTTCGCGCTCGCCGTGTTCCTGTGCGGCGTCGGGCTCGCCTGGCTGCCGGGCAAGGACCTGGACCGCGCGTTCATGGTGATGGGCTACTTCTTCTGCCTCTCCGCCGCCTTCGTGCTGGCCAAGTTCGTTCGCGACAGCGAGAAGTCCCGCCTTTCGGCCGCGGGCGCCACCGATACCCCGCTGTTCACGTTCGTGGTCTGGGGCGGCTTCATCCTCGCCATGGCCCTGACCGGCTGGGGCCTGCTGCGCATGGAGATCAACCAGACCTACAAGGCCTACCTCGGGGTCAGCTGGCTCTACCTGATCACCTGCACCTTCACGCTGGCCAAGACCTTGCGCGACCGGCACGAGGCCGACCTGGCGGAGTCCCGCCTGCGGGCCAGCCATGGCCATCCGGCGGCCTGAACCGAAAACCGCGCATCACCAAGGATCGATCATGAAGCTTCGTTACCTGGCCCTCGTCATGTCCGCCGGGCTGCTGCTGTCTGGCGGCGCCCGGGCCCACAACGACCTGTCGGCGGTGAGTGCCGTCTCGGCGCTGCCCGTGGCATCGGTTGCCCTGGGCGCCAGCGCAGCCGCCGGAGCTGTCGTTGCCATGCCGGTGGCGCTGTCGGCCAGCGGTGCCGTGCTGATGGTCAAGGCCGTGGAGGCCAGCGCCCGCGGCACCGTCTACCTGCTGGAGCGTGCGTCGGACGGCGCCCGCGCCAGCGTCGAAGTCGCCAGCCGCGCCGCCGGCACGGCCTCGCTCGCCGTCGGCACCGCCGTCACCGTGACAGTCGTCGCCAGCGGCGTGATCCTGTCGGCTGCCGGCGAGGCCATCGCCTTCATCCCGAACGCGATCGGCCAGGCGCTGTTGCACAACGAGCGGATCACCCCGTGAGGACCGCACCCCTGTTGCGAGGCGCATTGGCGGCGCTGGTCGCGTTCCTGCTGCTGGCCGGCACCGCCGCCCACGCCGGCCGCTCCTGCGAGACGCGCAAGCTGACGCCCCAGGCGCTCGAGCGCGGACTCGAACTCGCCGAACGCACGCGCCAGGTCCTGGAGGCCGAGCACGAACGCACCGGCCTGCAGGTGGTGGTGCTGGCCCGCGCCGGCCAGGACCTGTCGAAGTACGGGTTGCGCTGGTCGCACCTGGGGTTCGCCTATCGGGAGGCGACGCCAGCACGTCCCGTCTGGCGCGTGGTGCACAAGCTCAATCACTGCGGAACCGCCGACGGCGCGCTCTATCGCCAGGGCCTCGGCGAGTTCTTCCTGGATGATTTGTGGCGCCAGCAGGCCGCCTGGTCGCCGTTGCCGCCGGCGCTGCAGGCGGGGCTGCTGCCGGTGCTGCGCGACGATGCACGGTTGGCGGCGCTGCACCACAAGCCGTACAGCATGGTCAGCTACGCCTGGGGCAGCCGCTACCAGCAGTCCAACCAGTGGGCCATCGAGACGCTGGCGCTGGCGCAGCCGCAAGCCGTGTCCGGCCGCGCGCAGGCGCAGGCCTGGCTGGCGGCGCAGGGCTACCAGCCGACGGTCCTGAAGCTGGGGCCGCTGACCCGCCTGGGCGGCCGCATGACGGCCGCCAACATCGCCTTCGACGATCATCCGGACGCGAAGCGCTTTTCCGACCGCATCGAAACCGTGACGGCCGATTCCGTGTTCGCCTGGTTGCCGCGCGCCGGACTGGGTGCGGCACCCCGGACCCTGCAACTGGATTGAGGAGACCCCATGGGCAAAGCCCTGCGCCTGTCCGAGAAATGGTTCCGCCGCGGCCTTTGGCTGGTGGCGGTCGTGTTCGCCGGCTTCCTGACCGGGCTGGGCGGCACCATCGTCGGCGACCTGCCCAAGGTGGAGCAGCGGCTCGCGCTCGACGACTTCCTGGACCGTGCCGCGGCCGACCGCCTGCGCGCCGACATCAAGGCCGGCGAGCGGGCCCAGCGCGACGCCCAGTCGGCGCTGGAGCAGGCCCGCCTCAAGCTGCAGGTGGCGCGGGCCGATTCGAACAGTGCACGCGAGACCTTCAACAACTGGCTGGCGACGCGGCGTGCCACCCAGTTGGCGGAGCAGGATCCCGAGCTGCTGGCGCGCACCCGCCAGCTCGATGCGCTGAAGCAAACCGAGCGCAGCGCACAGGCGGCCGTGGAGCAGCAGGACCAGGCTGTGCTGGACGCGCGCCAGCGGCAGGAGCGCTCGCGGCTGGCGTTGACGGAGATGCAGCAGGAGGCCGGCCAGCGGCTGTCGGCCGAGCAGCGCAAGGTGGAGTTGCGCGTGTTCCTGTACCGGCTGGCGCTCACCCTGCCGCTGCTGGTGGTCGCCGGCTGGCTGTTCCGCCACAAGCGCAAGGGCACGTACTGGCCGTTCGTGTGGGGTTTCATCCTGTTCGCCCTGTTCACCTTCTTCGTCGAGCTGGTGCCCTACCTGCCCAGCTACGGCGGCTATGTGCGCTATGCGGTGGGCATCGTCATCACCGTGCTGGCGGGCCGGCAGGCGATCCTGGCGCTGGACCGCTACCTGCAGCGGCAGAAGGCGGCGGAGCAGAAACCCGACGCCGAGCGGCGCGAGGAGCTGCCCTACGACACCGCGCTGGCGCGCCTGGCCAAGGGCGTGTGCCCGGGCTGCGAGCGGCCGGTGGACCTGAAGAACGAGAAGATCGACTTCTGCCCGCACTGCGGCATCGGCCTGTTCGACCGCTGCGGGAACTGCGCCACGCGCAAGAATGCCTTCGCCCGCTTCTGCCACGCCTGCGGCAGCGGCGCGGCGCCCGGCTTCACCCGGCTGGTGACCGAAGGCGCCTGAACCCGGCGCCGGCCGGGCGCGTCAGACGCCGCGGGCGCGGTCCTCGCGGAAGCGCCGCGCGAAGTCGGCGAAGCGCTGCGCCTCCAGCGCCTCGCGGACCTCGCGCATCAGGTTCAGGTAGTAGTGCAGGTTGTGGATGCTGGCCAGCATCGGCGCCAGCATCTCGCCGCAGCGCTCCAGGTGGTGCAGGTAGGCGCGCGAGAAGCCGCCGCTCACGCTGCCGTCGGGGCGCGCTTGGCCGCGGCAGGTGTAGCAGCTGCAGGTCTCGTCCAGCGGTCGCTCGTCGCTGCGATGGCGCGCGTTGCGGATCTTCAGGTCGCCGAAGCGGGTGAACAGGTGGCCGTTGCGCGCGTTGCGGGTCGGCATCACGCAGTCGAACAGGTCCACCCCGTTGGCCACGCCGTCCACCAGGTCCTCCGGCGTGCCCACGCCCATCAGGTAGCGCGGCTTGTGCGCCGGCAGCCGGTGCGGCGTGTGGGCGACGATGCGCTGCATGTCCTCCTTGGGCTCGCCCACGCTGACGCCGCCGATGGCGTAGCCGGGAAAGTCCATCTCGACCAGCGCGGCCAGCGATTCCTCGCGCAGGTGCTCGAACATGCCGCCCTGCACGATGCCGAACAGCGCGTTCGGGTTCTCCAGCCGGGCGAACTCGGCCTGGCAGCGCACCGCCCAACGGCGCGACAGTTCCATCGAAAAGCGCGCCTCGGCCTCGGTGGTGAGGTGGCCCTTGGTCTCGTACGGCGTGCACTCGTCGAACTGCATGACGATGTCGCTGTTCAGCGCGGTCTGCACCTGCATCGACACCTCGGGGGTGAGGAACAGGCGGTCGCCGTTGACCGGCGAGGCGAACTTCACGCCCTCCTCGCTGATCTTGCGCATCTCGCCCAGGCTCCAGACCTGGAAGCCGCCGGAGTCGGTCAGGATCGGCCGCTCCCAACCCTCGAAGCGGTGCAGGCCGCCGAACTGCGCCAGCACGTCCAGCCCGGGGCGCATCCACAGGTGGAAGGTGTTGCCCAGGATGATCTGCGCGCCCATCTCTTCCAGCGAGCGCGGGGTCACGCCCTTGACCGTGCCGTAGGTGCCCACCGGCATGAAGATCGGCGTCTGCACCACGCCGTGGTTGAGGGTCAGGCGGCCGCGCCGGGCGCGGCCTTCGGTGGCGAGGATTTCGAATTGCAGCATTCGTGTGTGAGGTTCAGCGTCGGCGTTCCAGGAGCATGGCGTCGCCGTAGCTGAAGAAGCGGTAGCGCTGCTCGACCGCATGCCGGTACAGCGCCATCACGTGTTCGTGGCCGGCGAAGGCGGCCACCAGCATCATCAGCGTCGACTTGGGCAGGTGGAAGTTGGTGACCATCAGGTCGACCAGCCGGAAGCGGAAGCCCGGCGTGATGAAGATGTCGGTGTCGCCTTCGGCCCGGCCGCTCAGGGCCCAGCTCTCCAGCGTGCGCACGGTGGTGGTGCCGACCGCGACGATGCGCCCGCCGGCCAGCCGGGTGCGCGCGATCGCCTCCTGCGTGGCCGCCGGGACCTCGTACCACTCGCTGTGCATGCGGTGCTCGGCGATGTTGTCGGTGCGCACCGGCTGGAAGGTGCCGGCGCCCACGTGCAGGGTCAGGCTGGCGCGGCGCACGCCGCAGGCGTCCAGGCTGGCCAGCACCGCGTCGTCGAAGTGCAAAGCGGCCGTGGGCGCCGCGATGGCGCCGGGCGAGCGCGCGAACACCGTCTGGTAGCGCTCGGCATCGTGCGGCGTGTCGGCGTGCTCGATGTACGGCGGCAGCGGCACGTGGCCGTGGCGCTCCATCAGCGCGAACGGCTCGTCGCTGAAGGCGAAGCGGAACAGCGGACCATCGGCGTCGGGCCAGCGCCGGAGCAGGGTCGCGCTGTAGCCGCCTTCCATCGCCAGCGTCGCGCCCACCGGCGGCTTCTTGCTGGCCCGCATGTGCACCACCGCCTCGCGGCCGCGCAGCACGCGCTCGACCAGCAGCTCGACCCGCCCGCCGGTGGACTTTTCGCCGAACAGGCGGGCCTTGATCACCCGCGTGTCGTTGAACACCAGCAGGTCGCCCGGCGTCAGCAGCGCCGGCAGCTCGCGGAACACGCGGTCGGCCGGCGGCAGGTGGCGGCCATCGAGCAGCCGCGAGCCGCTGCGTTCGGCCGCCGGTTGCTGGGCGATCAGTTCGGGGGGCAGGGCGAAATCGAAGTCGCCCAGGGTGTATGCGCGCATGCTCGAGGGCCGGACGGACCCGTTCGAAGGTGAAGGCAGAATTGTCCCATGTCCACTGCACAGGCCCTGTCCGCGCCGCAGAACGCCCTCGTGAAGATGGGACTGTCGCGCGACATCGACCTGGCGCTGCACCTGCCCTATCGCTACGAGGACGAGACGCGCATCGTCGCGCTGCGCGACGCCCGCGATGGCGACACGGTGCAGGTCGAGGGCACGGTGACCGACAACCACGTGGCGTACCGCCCGCGCCGGCAACTGGTGGTGACGATTGACGACGGCACCGGCGCCTGCGTGCTGCGCTTCTTCTCCTTCTATCCCTCGCAGCAGAAGGCGCTGGCGGTCGGCAACCGCATCCTGGCGCGCGGCGAGATCAAGGGCGGCCTGTTCGGCCGGCAGATGGTCCACCCGGTGTGCAAGCCGGCGGGCGGCGAGTTGCCGCAGGCGCTGACGCCGGTCTACCCCACCACGGCAGCGCTGCCGCAAGCCTACCTGCGCAAGGCCGTCGTGTCGGGACTGGCCCGGGCCGACCTGTCCGAGACGGTTCCCGCGCCGCTGCTGCCGCAGTTCGGCCTGCAGCCGGCCTGGACGCTGCGCGAGGCGCTGGCGTTCCTGCACCACCCCGGTCCCGACACGCCGCTGGCCGCGCTGGAAGACCGCAGCCACCCGGCCTGGCAGCGGCTGAAGGCGGAGGAGCTGCTGGCCCAGCAACTGTCGCAACTGCACAGCAAGCGGGAGCGGGACCGCCTGCGCGCGCCGGTGCTGCGCACGCGCCCGGGCGGGCTGCACGAGCAGTTGCTGGCGGCGCTGCCGTTCGCGCTGACGGCGGCGCAGCGCCGCGTCGGCGAGGAGATCGCGGCCGACCTCGCCCGGCCGGTGCCGATGCACCGCCTGCTGCAGGGCGACGTCGGGTCCGGCAAGACGGTGGTGGCGGCGCTGGCGGCGGCGATCGCCATCGATGCCGGCTGGCAGTGCGCGCTGATGGCGCCGACCGAGATCCTGGCCGAGCAGCACTTCCGCAAGCTGGTCGGCTGGCTCGAGCCCTTGCTGGCGCCGCTGGGCCGCAGCGTCGCCTGGCTGACCGGCGGCCAGCGCAAGAAGGAGCGCGGCGCCATGCTGGATGCGCTGGCCAGCGGCGAAGCCGCGCTGGTGGTGGGCACCCACGCGGTGATCCAGGAGCAGGTGCAATTCCGCGCACTGGGGCTGGCCATCATCGACGAGCAGCACCGCTTCGGCGTGGAGCAGCGGCTGGCACTACGGGGAAAGGCCGGTTCCGGGAGCGGTGGCGCGCACGACGGGGAAGGCGCCAATGAAGCGCCGGAGTCGCCGGGCCCGCTCGAGCCCCACCTGCTGATGATGTCCGCCACGCCCATCCCGCGCACGCTGGCGATGAGCTACTACGCGGACCTGGACGTCTCCACCATCGACGAGCTGCCGCCGGGGCGCACCCCGGTGGTCACCAAAGTGGTGGCCGACAGCCGGCGCGAGGAGGTCATCGAGCGCATCCGCGCGCAAGTGGACCAGGGCCGGCAGGTCTATTGGGTCTGCCCGCTGATCGAGGAAAGCGAGGCGCTGGACCTGCGCAACGCGACCGCCACCCACGAGGAGCTGGCCGCGGCGCTGCCCGGCGTGCAGGTCGGCCTGCTGCACTCGCGCATGCCGGCTGCCGAGAAGAAGGCGGTGATGGCGCTGTTCGCCGGCGGGCGCATGGGCGTGCTGGTGGCCACCACCGTGATCGAAGTCGGGGTGGACGTGCCCAATGCCTCGCTGATGGTGATCGAGCATGCCGAGCGCTTCGGGCTGTCGCAACTGCACCAGCTGCGCGGCCGGGTCGGCCGCGGCGCGGCGGCGTCGGCCTGCGTGCTGCTGTATTCGGCCGGTGACAATGGCCGGCTGGGCGAGACCGCACGGGCGCGCCTGAAGGCGATGGCCGAGACCGGCGACGGCTTCGAGATCGCGCGGCGCGACCTGGAGATCCGCGGCCCCGGCGAGTTCCTGGGGGCGCGCCAGTCGGGCGCGCCGCTGCTGCGGTTCGCCGACCTCGCCAGCGACACCGGGCTGCTGCAGGCGGCGCGCGCGCTGGCGCCGCAGATGCTGGACCGCTTCCCCGAACAGGCCGACCGGCACGTCCAGCGGTGGTTGGGGGGAAAATCCGAGTACCTCAAGGCCTGATCCCGAAGAACGCGAACGACCGCATGACCCTGACCGAACTCAAATACATCGTCGCCGTGGCGCGCGAAAAGCACTTCGGCAAGGCCGCCGAAGCCTGCTTCGTCTCGCAACCCACGCTGTCGGTGGCGGTCAAGAAGCTCGAGGACGAGCTGGAGGTCAAGATCTTCGAGCGCAGCGCCAACGAGGTCAGCGTCACGCCGCTGGGCGAGGAGATCGTGCGCCAGGCGCAGAGCGTGCTGGAGCAGGCCGCCGCGATCAAGGAGATCGCCAAGCGCGGCAAGGACCCGCTGGCCGGGCCCCTCAGGCTGGGCGTGATCTACACCATCGCGCCGTACCTGCTGCCCGAGCTGGTGCGCCATGCGATCGACCGCACGCCGCAGATGCCGCTGATGCTGCAGGAGAACTTCACGGTCAAGCTGCTGGAGATGCTGCGCACCGGCGAGATCGACTGCGCCATCATGGCCGAACCCTTTCCCGACACCGGGCTGGCGCTGGCGCCGCTGTACGACGAGCCGTTCTACGCCGCCGTGCCGGCCACCCACCCGCTGGCGCAGCACAAGGCCATCAACGCCCAGGAGCTCAAGAGCGAGACCATGCTGCTGCTGGGCACCGGCCACTGCTTCCGCGACCACGTGCTGGAGGTCTGCCCCGAGTTCGCGCGCTTTTCCAGCGACGCCGAGGGCATCCGCAAGAGCTTCGAGGGCTCCTCGCTGGAGACCATCAAGCACATGGTGGCGGCCGGCATGGGCGTGACCCTGGTGCCGCGCCTGTCGGTGCCGCGCGAGGCGCTCGATCCCAAGCCGCGCCGGCGCAAGGACGACCAGGCTTTCGTGCGCTACATCCCGTTCGAGGGCGAGCCGCCCAGCCGGCGCGTGGTGCTGGCCTGGCGGCGCAGCTTCACCCGCTACGAGGCCATCGCCGCGCTGCGCAACGCGATCTATGCGTGCGAGCTGCCGGGCGTCAAGCGGCTGTCCTGAGCCGGGCGCGCCTTCCGAATCCGAACGATCGACATGCAACCCACCCCTGAGCTCTACCAGCCGGGCATCCTGGACGGCATCCCGCCGCTGGCCCGCTACGTGCTGTTCAACATCGCCGGCGAGCAGCAGCCGGCCCGGGCGATCAAGGACCACTTCGGCCGGCGCCTGGCCGACAACGAGGAGATCGACGACTCGCCGGTCTCGGCCCACGTCAAGCGCACCGCGCAGGAGGACTTCGATCCGCCCGCCTTCGTGCTGCGCCGCTCCATGCCCTGGCTGGCCGGCACCCAGGCCGGCCTGATGTTCGTGGCCTTCGGCCATTCGCACGGCCCCTTCGAGGCCCAGATGCGCCGCATGGCCGGCCAGGACGACGGCATCGTCGATGGCCTGTTCGCAATCTCGAAGCCGGTGACCGGGGCCTACTTCTGGTGCCCGCCGATGCGCGGCGGCCGGCTCGACCTGAGCCGGCTCGGGTTCGAATGAGCATGCCGGCGCGGCTCGCGCTCTGGCTCGACCTGATCCGCTGGGACCGCCCGGCCGGCTGGCTGCTGCTGCTGTGGCCCACGCTCAGCGCGCTGTGGGTGGCGGCGCACGGCTTTCCCGGCTGGCACCTGCTGGCGGTGTTCACGCTGGGCACCGTCCTGATGCGCAGCGCCGGCTGCTGCCTCAACGACGTGGCCGACCGCGAGTTCGACCGCCACGTCAAGCGCACCGCCCAGCGGCCGGTCACGGCCGGGCGCATCGGGGTGAAGCAGGCGCTGGCGGTCGGCGCGGTGCTGGCGCTGGCGGCGTTCGCGCTGGTGCTGACCACCAACGCCGCCGCCATCGCCTGGTCGTTCGCCGCGCTGGCGGTCGCCCTGCTCTATCCCTATGCCAAGCGGGTGGTGTCGATGCCGCAGGCGGTGCTGGGGGTGGCCTTCAGCTTCGGCATCCCGATGGCGTTCGCGGCGGTGCAGTCGCGCGTGCCGCTGCTGGCCTGGGTGCTGCTGCTGGGCAACCTGTTCTGGGTGCTGGCCTACGACACCGAGTACGCGATGGTCGATCGCGACGACGACCTGCGCATCGGCATCAAGACCTCGGCCATCACGCTGGGCCGCGCCGACGTGGCGGTGGTGATGGCCTGCTATGGCGCCTACCTGGCGCTCTGGCTGCTGGCGCTGGCGCCGCGCGGGCTGGGCTGGCCGTTCTGGCTGGGCATCGCCGCCGCGCTGGCCCAGGCCCTGTGGCATTGGCGCCTGATCCGCGATCGCACGCGAGAGGGCTGCTTCCAGGCCTTTCGCCTGAACCACTGGGTCGGCTTCGCGGTGTTCGCCGGCATCGCCGGCGGCTATGCGCTGAAGTAGCGGCCGTCAGCCGCGGCCGAATTCGTCGCCGAGTTCGGCGGCGCGCCGGCGAGCGGCCTGCATGGCCTCGATGAAGTGCCGGGCCACCCCGGCCTGCTCCATCGACGTGAGCGCCGCGTAGGTGGTGCCGCCCTTGGAGGTGACCCGCTCGCGCAGCACCTGCGGCGGATCGCTGGACGCGCGGGCCAGCTCGGCGGCGCCGGTGAAGGTGCCGATCGCCAGCTGCAGCGCCTGGGCCGGCGGCAGCCCCATCTGCTCGCCCGCCATCGCCATCGCCTCGATGAAATAGAAGACGTAGGCCGGGCCGGAGCCGGACAGCGCCGTCACGGCGTCCAGCTGCACTTCCTCCTCGACCCACAGCGTGGCGCCGGTGGGCGCCAGCACCTGCTCGGCGAGCGCGCGGTCGGCGCCGCTCACGGCCGGGCGGGCGAACAGCGCCGTCATGCCGCGGCCGACCAGCGCCGGCGTGTTGGGCATGCAGCGCACCACCCGCTCGCTGGCCAGCCAGCGGGCGATGCTGTCCGAGCGAATGCCGGCGGCCACGCTGATGTGCAGAGCCCCGCCGGCGTGGGCGGCCACCGGCTGCGCCGCCTCGTGGAAGGCCTGCGGCTTGACCGCCCAGACCAGCAGCCGGGCGCGGGCCAGTGCCGGCCCGGCAGCCGCATCGGCCTGCACGCCCAGCTCGCGCGCCAGCCGCGCCCGGGCCTTCTCCCAGGGCTCGACCACCTGCACGTTGGCGGCGGGCAGCCCCTGCCGGAGCAGCCCGCCGATGATCGCGCTGGCCATGTTGCCGCCCCCGATGAAGGCGATCTGCGTGTCCTGGAGTGCCATGGCGCCAAGTCTAAGTGGGCCCGGACGGTGGACACGGTCGTGCTGCGAGACAATCGCCCCCGATGAAGCGAGAGGATCTGCTGGCCCGTCTGGCCAGCCCGGCGGTGTGGGACCTGGCCATCGTCGGGGGAGGGGCTACCGGGCTGGGCGTGGCGCTGGACGCGGCGGCACGCGGCTTTTCGGTGGTGCTGCTGGAGTCGCACGATTTCGCCGGCGGCACCTCGTCGCGCGCCACCAAGCTGGTGCACGGCGGGGTGCGCTACCTGGCGCAGGGCAACGTGCCGCTGGTGCGCGAGGCGCTGCACGAGCGCAGCGTGCTGCTGCACAACGCGCCCCACCTGGCGCAGCCACTGGCCTTCGTCATGCCCTCGTACCGGCTGTGGGAGACGCCCTTCTACGGCGCCGGCCTGAAGCTGTACGACGCGCTGGCCGGCAAGGCCGGACTGGCGCCGACCCGCTTCCTCAGCCGGGCCGGCACGCTGCAGGCCCTGCCGACCGCCCGCGCCTGGGGCCTCAAGGGCGGGGTCGAGTACTGGGACGGCCAGTTCGACGACGCCCGGCTGGCGCTGGCGCTGGCGCGCACCGCGGCGGCCCGCGGCGCCCTGCTGGTGAACCACTGCGCCGTCACGCAGATCCTGCACGAGGGTGGCCGCGCCAGCGGCCTGCGCTGCGAGGACCGCGAGACCGGCCGCGCGTTCGAGGTGCGCGCCCGCTGCGTGATCAACGCCGCCGGCGTCTGGGTCGACGAGCTGCGCCAGCAGGATGCCCAGGCGATCGGCCGCCCGGTGCGGCCGATCGTGGCGCCCAGCCAGGGCGTGCACGTGGTGGTCGATCGCGCCTTCCTGCCCGGCCGCCATGCCCTGATGGTCCCCAAGACGGCCGACGGCCGGGTGCTGTTCGGCGTGCCCTGGCTGGGCAAGGTGATCCTGGGCACCACCGACACCCCGCGCAGCGACCTGGCGCGCGAGCCGCGCCCGTTCCCGCAGGAGCTGGAGTTCATCCTGGGCGAGGCCGGCCGCTACCTGGCCCGGGCGCCGACCCTGGCCGATGTGCGCAGCATCTGGGTCGGGCTGCGCCCGCTCGTCAAACCCGACGACGCGGAGGCCGGGCCGACCAAGGCGCTGAGCCGCGAACACACCGTGCTGGTCGGTGCTTCCGGCCTGGTCACCGTGACCGGCGGCAAGTGGACGACCTACCGGGCCATGGCCGAGGACGTGCTGGAGCGCTGTTTTGAGGCGGGTTTGCTGGCCAGGTCTGCAGCCGGAGTGACCACCAACTTGGTCTTGCTCGGGGGCGACCTGGGCGGGCGCCCCGCGGTGCCGCTGTGCGAGCCGCCGGGCCTGCATCTGTATGGCTCCGAGGCCGCCGCCGTGCAGGCGCTGCCGGGCGCGGATGTCGAGTTGGGCGGTGGCCTGACCGAGGCCATGGTCCGCTTCGCGGCCCGCCACGAGTACGCCCGCACGGTGGAAGACGTGCTGGCGCGGCGCTCGCGGCTGCTGTTCCTGGACGCGGCGCTGGCCGGGCGGCTGGCGCCGGCGGTGGCGCGGCTGCTGCGCGAGGAAACCGGCGCCGACCCGCAGCAGGACGCCTTCAGCGCGCTGGCTGCCAGCTACCTGCCGGCAGCGCCGGCCGGCCTGGGCGGTGCCGGTATCGCCGCTGGTTTGACAATGCCTGCGAATAGGGCATAATCGCGGGCTCGCCTATTTTTGGGCGAGCTTTCAGCCTACAGCGGATCCGGGCGGCGCCAGCCGGCCGGGGACGACAGGCCCAAGACTGACCTGATCGCCCGGCATGTGCCGGGCATCGGGGACAAGTTGGGAAACATACAAATGATCCAGACTGAATCCCGGCTCGAAGTCGCCGACAACACGGGCGCGAAATCCGTCCTGTGCATCAAGGTGCTCGGTGGCTCCAAGCGTCGCTACGCCAGCGTGGGCGACATCATCAAAGTCAGCGTCAAGGAAGCTGCGCCGCGCGGCCGCGTCAAGAAGGGCGAGGTCTACAGCGCCGTCGTGGTGCGCACGGCCAAGGGCATCCGCCGCGGCGACGGCTCGCTGATCAAGTTCGACGGCAACGCCGCCGTGCTGCTCAACAACAAGCTGGAGCCGATCGGCACCCGCATCTTCGGCCCGGTGACGCGCGAGCTGCGCACCGAGAAGTTCATGAAGATCGTGTCGCTGGCCCCCGAGGTCCTGTAAGGGGAACGCAAAGTGAACAAGATCCGCAAAGGCGACGAGGTCATCGTCCTGGCTGGGCGTGACAAGGGCAAGCGCGGCAAGGTCGTGCTGCGCAAGGACGACCAGCGCGTGGTGGTCGAGGGCATCAACCTGGTGAAGAAGCACACCAAGCCCAACCCCATGGCGGGCACCACCGGCGGCATCGTCGAGAAGGCCATGCCGATCCACCAGTCCAACGTGGCGATCTACAACCCCGCCACCGGCAAGGCCGACCGGGTGGGCATCAAGGTCGAGGGCGACAAGCGCGTGCGCGTGTTCAAGTCCAGCGGCGAAGAAATCAAGGTGGCATGACCATGGCACGACTGCAACAGCATTACCGCGAAAAGGTGGTCTCCGAGCTGACCGCCAAGTTCGGCTACAAGTCGCCGATGGAGGTTCCGCGCCTGACCAAGATCACGCTGAACATGGGCGTGAGCGAGGCCGTGGCCGACAAGAAGGTGATGGACAACGCCGTCGGCGACCTGACCAAGATCGCCGGCCAGAAGCCCGTGGTGACCAAGGCCAAGAAGGCCATCGCCGGCTTCAAGATCCGCGAAGGCCAGGCCATCGGTTGCATGGTCACCCTGCGCGGCGTGAAGATGTACGAGTTCCTCGACCGCTTCGTCACCGTCGCGCTGCCGCGCGTGCGCGACTTCCGCGGCATCTCCGGCCGCGCCTTCGACGGCCGCGGCAACTACAACATCGGGGTCAAGGAACAGATCATCTTCCCCGAGATCGAGTACGACAAGGTCGATGCCCTGCGCGGCCTGAACATCAGCATCACGACCACGGCCAAGACCGACGAAGAGTGCAAGGCGCTGCTCGCGGGCTTCCGTTTCCCGTTCAAGAACTGAAGGCGCAGCATGGCCAAGACAGCTTTGATCCAACGCGAACTCAAGCGCGACAAACTGGTCGCCCAGTACGCCAAGAAGCATGCGGAACTGAAGGCGATCGCCGGCGATGCCAAGCGCAGCGACGAAGAGCGCGCCGCCGCCCGGCTGGCGCTGCAGAAGCTGCCGCGCAACGCGAACCCCACGCGCCAGCGCAACCGCTGCGAAATCACCGGCCGCCCGCGCGGCACGTTCCGCCAGTTCGGCCTGGCCCGCAACAAGATCCGCGAGATGGCGTTTTCCGGCGACATCCCCGGCGTGATCAAGGCCAGCTGGTAAACGGCGAGGAGTGACAAGACATGAGCATGAGTGATCCCATCGCCGACCTGCTGACCCGCATCCGCAACGCGCAGATGGTGGCCAAGCCGTCGGTGAGCGTGCCTGCCTCCAACCTGAAGGTCGCGATCGCCCAGGTCCTCAAGGACGAGGGCTACATCGACGGCTTCGAGGTCAAGAAGGACGGCAACAAGAGCCAGCTCGAGATCGCGCTGAAGTACTACGCCGGCCGTCCGGTGATCGAGCGCATCGAGCGCGTCAGCCGCCCCGGCCTGCGCGTGTACAAGGGCCGCGATGCCATCCCCCAGGTCATGAACGGCCTGGGCGTGGCGATCGTCACCACGCCCAAGGGCGTGATGACCGACCGCAAGGCACGTGCCACCGGCGTCGGCGGCGAAGTGCTGTGCTACGTGGCGTAAAGGGAGGGAAAGACAGATGTCCCGAGTAGCCAAGATGCCGGTCGCCGTCCCGCAGGGCGTCGACGTGCAGATCAAGGAAGACCAGATCAGCGTCAAGGGTGCGGGCGGTCAGCTCTCGCTCGCCGCCAATGCGCTGGTCAAGGTGAACAACGAAGGCGGCAAGCTGACCTTCGTGCCGGCCGACGAATCGCGCGAGGCCAATGCCATGAGCGGCACCATGCGCCAGCTCGTCAACAACATGGTGGTCGGCGTGACCAAGGGCTTCGAGCGCAAGCTGAACCTGGTCGGCGTCGGCTTCAAGGCCGCGGCCCAGGGCGCGCGCCTGAACCTGAACGTGGGCTTTTCGCACGCGGTCAACAAGGACATGCCGGCGGGCATCACGGTGGCGACGCCGGGCCCGACCGAGATCGTGGTCAAGGGCGCCGACCGCCAGCGCGTCGGCCAGGTAGCCGCCGAGATCCGTGCCATCCGTCCGCCCGAGCCCTACAAGGGCAAGGGCATCCGCTATGCGGACGAGAAGGTCGCGATCAAGGAAACCAAGAAGAAGTAAGGAGCGAACGATGTTGAACAAAAAGGAACAGCGTCTTCGCCGGGCCCGCCAGACCCGCATCCGCATCGCCACCCAGGGCGTTGCGCGGCTGACGGTCAACCGCACGAACCTGCACATCTACGCCAGCGTCATCTCCGACGACGGCAGCAAGGTGCTGGCCAGCGCCTCGACGGCCCAGGCCGACCTGCGCAAGGAGCTCGGCGCCGCCGGCAAGGGTGGCAACACCGCCGCTGCGCAGCGCGTGGGCCAGCTGATCGCCGAGCGCGCCAAGGCGGCCGGCGTCGAGAAGGTGGCATTCGACCGCGCCGGCTTCGCCTACCACGGCCGCGTCAAGGCGCTGGCCGACGCCGCGCGCGAAGCGGGCCTGCAGTTCTAACGGACACGGATCAGAGACATGGCAAGAATTCAAGCGAGAACGCAAGCTGACGGTCCGGAAGACGGCCTGCGCGAGAAGATGATCGCGGTCAACCGCGTCACCAAGGTCGTCAAGGGCGGCCGGATCCTCGGTTTCGCCGCCCTGACCGTGGTCGGCGACGGCGACGGCCGCGTCGGCATGGGCAAGGGCAAGTCCAAGGAAGTGCCCGCTGCCGTGCAGAAGGCGATGGAAGAGGCCCGCCGCAACATGACCAAGGTGTCGCTCAAGAACGGCACCCTGCACCACAACGTGGTCGGCCACCATGGCGCCGCGCACGTGATGATGGCACCCGCCCCCAAGGGAACCGGCATCATCGCCGGCGGCCCGATGCGCGCGGTGTTCGAAGTCATGGGCATCACCGACATCGTGGCCAAGAGCCACGGTTCGACCAACCCCTACAACATGGTCCGCGCCACCCTGGACGCGCTGAAGAACTCCACCACCCCCTCGGAGGTGGCGGCCAAGCGCGGCAAGTCGGTGGAAGACCTGTTCGCGGCCTGAAGCGAGGACACGAGATGGCCACCCAACAGAACACGATCAAGGTGCAGCTGGTGCGCAGCCCCATCGGCACCAAGGAATCGCACCGCGCCACCGTGCGCGGGCTCGGCCTGCGCAAGCTCAACTCGGTCTCCGAGCTGCAGGACACGCCTGCCGTGCGCGGCATGATCAACAAGATCAGCTACCTGGTGAAGGTGATCTGAACATGGAACTGAACTCCATCAAGTCCGCCGAAGGCGCGCGCAAGCCGCGCCGGCGCGTCGGCCGTGGCATCGGCTCCGGCCTGGGCAAGACCGCGGGCCGCGGCCACAAGGGCCAGAAGTCCCGCTCGGGCGGCTACCACAAGGTCGGCTTCGAAGGCGGCCAGATGCCGCTGCAGCGTCGCCTGCCCAAGCGCGGCTTCAAGTCGCAGACGCAGCGTTTCAACGCCGAGGTGTCGCTGGCGGCGCTCGAGCGCCTGGGCGCGGCCGAGGTTGACCTGCTGACTCTCAAGCAGGCCGGCCTGGTCGGCGAGCTGATCCGCAACGTCAAGGTGATCAAGTCCGGCGAGATCAAGCTCGCGGTCAAGCTGACCGGCGTCGCCGCAACCGCCGGCGCCAAGGCTGCCATCGAGGCGGCCGGCGGCAGCGTGGCCTCGGCCGAGTAAGGCAAAGGAAGCAGTGCGTGGCCACTAACGCCGCCCAACTGGCGAAGACCGGCAAGTTCGGCGACCTGCGCCGGCGGCTGTTTTTCCTGCTGCTCGCGCTGGTGGTCTACCGCATCGGGGCGCACATCCCGGTGCCCGGCATCGACCCCAGCCAGCTGCAGGCCCTGTTCAAGGGCCAGCAGGGCGGCATCCTGAGCCTGTTCAACATGTTCTCGGGCGGCGCGCTGTCGCGGTTCACGGTGTTCGCGCTGGGCATCATGCCCTACATCTCGGCGTCGATCATCATGCAACTGCTCACCTACGTGATGCCGCAGTTCGAGCAGCTGAAGAAGGAAGGCGAAGCCGGCCGCCGCAAGATCACGCAGTACACCCGCTACGGCACGCTCGGCCTGGCGCTGTTCCAGTCGCTGGGCATCGCGGTGGCGCTGGAGCAGTCGCCGGGGCTGGTGATCGACCCGGGCTTCGGCTTCCGCATGACCGCGGTGGTCAGCCTGACGGCCGGCACCATGTTCCTGATGTGGCTGGGCGAGCAGATCACCGAGCGCGGGCTGGGCAACGGAATCTCGATCCTGATCTTCGCCGGCATCGCCGCCGGCCTGCCCAGCGCCATCGGGGGCCTGCTGGAGCTGGTGCGCACCGGCGCCATGAGCATCCTGATCGCGATCTTCATCGTCGCCGTGGTCGTGCTGGTCACCTGGGTGGTGGTCTTCATCGAGCGCGGGCAGCGCAAGATCCTGGTGAACTACGCGCGCCGGCAGGTGGGCAACAAGGTGTACGGCGGCCAGTCGTCGCACCTGCCGCTCAAGCTGAACATGGCCGGCGTGATCCCGCCGATCTTCGCCTCGTCGATCATCCTGCTGCCGGCCACGGTGGTGAGCTGGTTCTCCACCGGCGATTCGATGCGCTGGCTGCGCGACATCGCCGCCACGCTGTCGCCGGGCCAGCCGATCTACGTGATGCTGTACGCGGGCGCCATCATCTTCTTCTGCTTCTTCTACACGGCGCTGGTGTTCAACAGCCGCGAAACCGCCGACAACCTGAAGAAGAGCGGCGCCTTCGTGCCCGGCATCCGGCCGGGGGACCAGACCGCGCGCTACATCGACAAGATCCTGCTGCGGCTGACGCTGGCCGGCGCGGTGTACATCACCGTCGTCTGCCTGCTGCCCGAATTCCTGATCCTGAAGTACAACGTGCCGTTCTATTTCGGCGGCACCTCGCTGCTGATCATCGTGGTGGTCACCATGGACTTCATGGCCCAGGTGCAGAATTACCTGATGAGCCAGCAGTACGAGTCGCTGCTGAAGAAGGCGAACTTCAAGACTTCACTGGGCGGCTGAGAGGAGCGAGTGTCCAAGGACGACGTGATCCAGATGCACGGGGAGGTGGTGGAAAACCTCCCCAACGCCACCTTCCGGGTGAAGCTGGAGAACGGTCATGTCGTGCTGGGTCACATCTCGGGAAAGATGCGGATGCACTACATCCGCATCCTGCCGGGGGACAAGGTCACGGTTGAATTGACGCCCTACGACTTGTCGCGGGCACGAATTGTTTTCCGCGCCAAATAGGGCGGACCAAGAGAATTTAGGAGAGAAAGAATGAGAGTTTCGGCTTCCATCAAGAAGATCTGCCGCAACTGCAAGATCATCCGCCGCAAGGGCGTGGTGCGGGTGATCTGCACCGATCCGCGGCACAAGCAGCGCCAGGGCTGAGCAACAGGCATCCAGAGGTACAGAACATGGCACGTATCGCCGGCATCAATATCCCGCCGCACCAGCACGCCGAAATTGGCCTGACGGCCATCTTCGGCATCGGCCGCACCCGCGCCCGCAAGATCTGCGAGGCCTGCGGCATTGCCTATTCGAAGAAGGTCAAGGACCTGTCCGACGCCGAACTCGAGAAGGTCCGCGAGGCCATCGGCCAGTTCACGATCGAAGGCGACCTGCGCCGCGAGACCACGATGAACATCAAGCGCCTGATGGACATCGGCTGCTACCGTGGCTTCCGCCATCGCCGCGGCCTGCCGATGCGCGGCCAGCGCACGCGCACCAACGCCCGCACCCGCAAGGGTCCGCGCAAGGCCGCCCAGGCGCTCAAGAAATAAACCGGGAAAGTAATCTCACATGGCCAAGTCCCCCGCCAACACCGCAGCGCAGCGCGTTCGCAAGAAGGTCCGCAAGAACGTGTCGGACGGCATCGCGCACGTGCACGCGTCGTTCAACAACACGATCATCACGATCACCGACCGCCAGGGCAACGCGCTGTCCTGGGCGTCCTCCGGCGGCCAGGGCTTCAAGGGCTCGCGCAAGTCGACGCCGTTCGCCGCGCAGGTCGCCTCCGAGGTGGCCGGCCGCGCCGCGATCGAGCAGGGCATCAAGAACCTGGAAGTCGAGATCAAGGGCCCCGGCCCGGGCCGCGAATCGTCGGTGCGCGCGCTGGGCGCGCTGGGCATCCGTATCACGTCGATCTCCGACGTGACCCCGGTGCCGCACAACGGCTGCCGCCCGCAGAAGCGCCGCCGAATCTAAGCGCCTGAAGGACACGGTCGGCCGAAGGCGGACCGTGTTTCCAGTTAGTTTCAAAGCCCACCGCCGTCGGTCCCCGCTGACGGCTCCCGCGGCAGACGGCCGCGGCAGATGAACAAAGGAAAGACAAGTGGCACGTTATCTCGGCCCGAAGGCCAAACTCTCCCGCCGCGAAGGCACGGACCTGTTCCTCAAGAGCGCCCGCCGCTCGATCAGCGACAAGGCCAAGTTCGACTCCAAGCCCGGCCAGCACGGCCGCACCTCGGGCCAGCGCACCAGCGACTTCGGCCTGCAGCTGCGCGAGAAGCAGAAGGTCAAGCGCATGTACGGCGTGCTGGAAAAGCAGTTCCGCCGCTACTTCGAGGAAGCCGACCGCCGCCGGGGCAACACCGGTGCCAACCTGCTGTTCCTCCTGGAATCGCGCCTGGACAACGTCGTGTACCGCATGGGCTTCGGTTCGACCCGCGCCGAGGCGCGCCAGCTGGTGAGCCACAAGGCCATCACGGTCAACGGCCAGCCGGTGAACATCGCCTCGTACATGGTCAAGACCGGCGACGTGATCGCCGTGCGCGAGAAGTCCAAGAAGCAGAACCGCGTGGTCGAAGCCCTGCAGCTGGCCCAGCAGGTGGGCATCCCGGCGTGGGTGGAAGTGAATGCCGACAAGGCCGAAGGCACCTTCAAGAAGGTGCCGGATCGCGACGAGTTCGGCGCCGACATCAACGAGTCGCTGATCGTTGAGCTGTACTCGCGTTAATCGCGAGGCACCCGAAAAGGAAGCGAGGCTGCCCATGCAGCCTCGTCCTTGTAGAAGTTTTCGTTCCCTCGTTGCGGAACACCGCAACTTGGGGCTTCACCAGCCTTACCGGTGTAACGAGCCGGGGGTATTGAGAGGAAGTCCTGCATGCAAACCAACCTGCTGAAACCCAAAGCCATCAACGTGGAACAGCTTGGCACCAACCGGGCCAAGGTGACGCTGGAGCCGTTCGAGCGCGGCTACGGCCACACGCTGGGCAACGCCCTGCGCCGGGTGCTGCTGTCCTCGATGGTCGGGTATGCGGCAACCGAAGTCACCATCGCCGGTGTGCTTCACGAGTACTCGTCGATCGACGGCGTCCAGGAAGACGTTGTCAGCATCCTGCTGAACCTCAAGGGCGTGGTCTTCAAGCTGCACAACCGCGACGAGGTCACCCTGTCGCTGCGCAAGGACGGCGAAGGCGTCGTCACCGCGGCCGACATCCAGACCCCGCACGACGTCGAGATCATCAACCCCGAGCATGTCATCGCCCACCTGTCGCAAGGCGGCAAGATCGACATGCAGATCAAGGTCGAGAAGGGCCGCGGCTACGTGCCGGGCACCATGCGCCGCTACGCCGACGAGCCGACCAAGTCGATCGGCCGCATCGTGCTGGACGCGTCGTTCTCGCCGGTCAAGCGCGTCAGCTACACGGTCGAGAGCGCCCGCGTCGAGCAGCGCACCGACCTCGACAAGCTGGTGGTGGAGATCGAGACCAACGGCGCCATCACCGCCGAAGACGCCGTGCGCGCCTCGGCCAAGATCCTGGTCGAGCAGCTGGCGGTGTTCGCCCAGCTGGAAGGCAGCGAACTGGCCGCCTTCGACCAGCCGGTGCAGCGCAGCAGCCAGCAGTTCGACCCGATCCTGCTGCGTCCGGTCGACGAGCTGGAGCTGACGGTGCGCTCGGCCAACTGCCTGAAGGCCGAGAATATCTACTACATCGGCGACCTGATCCAGCGCACCGAGAACGAGCTGCTCAAGACGCCCAACCTGGGCCGCAAGTCGCTCAACGAGATCAAGGAAGTGCTTGCCTCGCGCGGCCTGACGCTTGGCATGAAGCTCGAGTCCTGGCCGCCGGCCGGCCTCGACAAGCGGTAAGCGCTCCGATAGCGCTCCGCCAATACGGAAGACAAGGCTGCTCGCGGCCCCGTTTTCCGATGATGAACCGCCCAGTACCTGGTACGGCTGGGCGAACTAGAACGGAAAGGAAAGCACCATGCGCCACGGCCACGGCCTCCGCAAACTCAACCGCACCAGCGAGCACCGCCTCGCGATGCTGCGCAACATGATGAACTCGCTGATCGAGCACGAGGTGATCAAGACCACCGTGCCCAAGGCGAAGGAGCTGCGCCGCGTCATCGAGCCGATGATCACCCTCAGCAAGCAGGACACGCTGGCCAACAAGCGCCTGGCCTTCGACCGCCTGCGCGACCGCGAAAGCGTCGCCAAGCTGTTCGGCGAGCTGGGCCCGCGCTACCAGGCCCGCCCGGGCGGCTACACGCGCATCCTGAAGATGGGCTTCCGCGTCGGCGACAACGCGCCGATGGCGCTGGTCGAGCTGGTGGACCGCCCCGAGCCCGCCGAGGGCGGCGAGACGCCCGCGAGCTGATCGACCCTTCTGCATCCAGGATGCCAACGCCCACGACGCAAGTCGTGGGCGTTGTCGTTTTCGGGGGCGTCGAACCGTTTTCCGGGGGGACCCGCAGTGGCTACCAGGCGATCTGGCTGCCGCTGCTGCACGCCGGTGTCGAAAGCATCACTTCTTGAGACGGCGTAAAGACCGGGGTGCCGCTGCATCAGACAATTCGACATGCAACACACATCCGGTTACCTTCCGGCTCGGCCCGGACGGGGCGCCGGCCCTCCCATCGGCGGCCCCACCGAGTTCTGCAACTCCCTCCCATGCTGGCAGTTGAATCCGCGATCGACATTCCCCCGCAGCCCGACGGCGCCGTACGCAGCGGCAACAGCTGCGAACTGTGCGCGACCCGCCCTGCCTGCATCCTGGCCAACCAGAGCAGCATCATGCTGCGCGCCCTGCAGCCGGCCATCCATGAACTGAAATTCCGCAAGGGCGACGTGCTGCTGGAGGAAGGGCAGCACTCGTCGCAGGTCAAGGTGATCAAGGTCGGCAGCGTCTTCGGCTACCGCTGCGGGCTCGACGGGGCGTCGCGGCCGATCGGCATCGCAGGCCGCGGCGCCGCCTTCGGCATGTTCGCCTTCTTCGGCCAGCCCAACCAGGTGACCGGCATCGCCGCCACCGCCGGCCGCGCCTGCGTGATCGCGGTGCCGGCGCTGCAGGCCCGGGCCCGGGAAAGCGCGGTTTTGTCCGAGCAGATCGCGGCCAGCATGGCGCGCGGCTGCGGCGCGATTGCCGCCTGGTCGGAGTGCATGCGCATGAACGGCATCACCAACCAGCTCGCCTATTCCGTGCTGCTGCTTTCGCAGGCCCAGCGCAGCGCCATCGTCGAGCTGCCGACCCACTCGGCGCTGGCGGCCCTGCTGGGCACCACCCGGGAGACCATCGCGCGCGCGCTCGGGACGCTGGAACGCCAGGGCATCATCCGCCGGCTGGAGCGTCGCCTGTGCGAGGTGATGCGCAACCGGGTGCTGAACCTGATCAACAGCAACGCGGCCGGCCCCGGCCGGAGCCCGAACTACCTCGAGCCCGCCGGCGACGCCTCGGCGTAGCGCACGATTTCCGGCGCGATCGCCGCCAGCGGCAGTACCCGCTCGACCGCGCCGGCGCGGATCGCTTCGCGGTTCATGCCGAACACCACGCTGCTGGCCTCGTCCTGCGCCACGGTCCGCGCGCCGGCGCGCCGCAGCTCCAGCAGGCCGAGCGCGCCATCGGCGCCCATGCCGGTCATGATGATGCCCAGCGCACCCGGGCCGGCGGCGCCCGCCACCGAGCGGAACAGGACATCGACCGACGGGCAATGGTGGTGCACTGACGGGCCGCGCCGCACCTCCACGCCATAGCCGCTGCCGCCGCGCCGCAGGCTCATGTGCCGGCCGCCGGGCGCGATCAGCACCCGGCCGGGCAGGACCGCGTCGCCGTCGCGGGCCTCGCGCACCTCCAGCCGGCACAGCGCATCAAGCCGCTCGGCGAAGGCGGCGGTGAACTTCTCCGGCATGTGCTGCACCACCACCATCCCCGGCACCGCGGCCGGCAGCGCCTTGAGCACGGCCTCCAGCGCCTGGGTGCCGCCGGTGGACGCGCCCAGCGCGATCACCCGCGCGGCGCCATCGCGCCGTCCGCCGGCGCCGGGTTCAGTGGCGGCCGGACTCGGCACCGGGGGCGAGCCGACCGCGGCCAGGTTGCGCACGTTCACCAGCGCGGCGGCGCGCACCGCCTGCACCAGCTCGGCCGCCGATTCGTGCAGGTTCCCCCGCAGCGCGGCCCTTGGCTTGGCGACGACCGAGACGGCACCGGCGGCCAGCGCCTGCACCGTCATCGCGGCGCCATGTCCGGTGAGGCTGGAGCAGACCACCACCGGCGTCGGGCGCTGCGCCATGAGCCGGCGCAGGAAGGTGAGGCCGTCCATGCGCGGCATCTCGATGTCCAGCACGATCACGTCCGGCCAATGGCTGCGCATGCGCTGCATCGCGAACAGCGGGTCGGCCACGGCGGCCTGCACATGCAGGCCGCCGTCTTGCGACAGGATCTCCGTCAGCGCCTGGCGCGCGACCGCGGAGTCGTCGACGATCAGGACGCCGGTCTTTCCCATGGCCTGCCTGGTGCCGCAACCGCCGGCGCCGACTGCGCCCGGCGCAGCCACACGTCCCCGCTCCACACATCGAAGATCACGTTGCGGTGGCCCTCGCCCCCGAGATCGTGGGACAGCAGCCGGAAACCCGCCCGCTCCAGCAACGTCCGGCCGGCTTCCATGTTCCGGCGCGAGACGTCGATGGCGGCCGCGCCCTCGCGCGGCCCGAACATGCAGCCGCCGCCGAACAGCTTGGCCTGGTAGTCCGCCGGGCCGGTACCGGTGCGCCGCAGCTCCCGCAGCAGCAGTTCCATCGCCTCGTCGCCGTAGCGCCCGTCCAGCGGCTCATCGCCGGCGCGGGCCCGCGGCCGCGACGGCAGCATGAAGTGGCACATGCCGCCGATGCGCCGCTGCGGATGCCACAGCACGATGGCGACGCAGGAGCCGAGCACCGTGCGGATGCGTGTCTTCTCGTCGCCGAACCAGAGCTCGCCGGGCTGCAGGAAGACCTCCAGCACGTCCGGCGGCGCGGGCAGGACAGCCATCGTTTCAAGGCTTCAGATAGATCGCCGGGGCCACCGGCCGCAGGCCGGTGCGCAGGCCGGCCAGGCTCTCGGAATGGCCGATCAGCAGGTGGCCGCCCGGCCGCAGGCAGGCGAGCACCCGGTCCAGCACGGCCTGCTTGGTGGATGCGTCGAAATAGATCATGACGTTGCGCAGCAGGATCAGCTCGAACTCGCCCAGGGCCGGCAGCGGACCGTTCAGGTTGACCTGCTGGAAGCGCACGCGGGACGCCGCCTCGGGCGCGACGGCGAACTGGCCCTCGTGCCGCCCGGTGCCCTTCAGGCAATGGGCGTGCAGCAGCGCGGTCGGGATCTGGCCGGCCCGCGCCATCGGGTAGCGGGCCTGGCGGGCGCGCTCCAGCACGCGCGAGCTGAGGTCCGAGGCGAGCACCTCCCAGGGCCGGTCGCCGAGCGTGCTGCACAGGACCAGGGCGATGCTGTACGGCTCCTCGCCGCTGGAGCAGGCGGCGCTCCACACCCGCAGCGGCTTGCCGCCGGCATGGGCCGGCACGATCCGCTCGCGCAGGAAGTCGAAGTGGCGCGGCTCGCGGAAGAACGAGGTCTCGTTGGTGGTCAGCAGATCCAGCGCGATCTGCCGTTCGGGCGCGTGGCGCGGGCTGTGCAGCAGCTCGTAGTACTCGCCGAAGCGCTGCAGCCCGTGGTGCCGCAGCCGCGAGGCCAGCCGCCCGGCCACCAGTGCCTTCTTCTGCTCGCCCAGGTGGATGCCGGCCTCGCGATGCAGCCAGGTGCTGAACGCGCGGAACTCCTGTTCGCCGATCGCCTGGGCCAGCGGCGGTGGCGGCGCAGGGCTCACCGGACGCCTGCCAGCCGCAGCGGACGGTCTTCGGTCCGTGCCGCTGGCGGCGCTTGCGGGACCGGCGGGGGCGCCGTGCGCTCCTCGACGCGGAAGAATCCGATCAGCTGCTGCAGGGCCTGGGCCTGGCCGCTCATTTCCTCGGAGGTGGCGGCCAGCTGTTCGGCGGCCGAGGCGTTCTGCTGGGTGATCTGGCTCAGCTGCCCCATCGACAGGTTGATCTGGCCGACGCTGGTGGACTGCTCCTGCGAGGCGGCGGCGATCTCCTGGACCAGCTCGCTGGTCTTCTGGATCGAGGGCACGATCTCGCCGAGCAGGCGGCCGGCGCGCTCGGCCACCGCCACCGAGGTGCCGGCCATCTCGCCGATCTCGGCGGCGGCGACCTGGCTGCGCTCGGCCAGCTTGCGCACCTCGCCGGCGACCACCGCGAAGCCCTTGCCGTGCTCGCCGGCGCGGGCCGCCTCGATGGCGGCGTTCAGCGCCAGCAGGTTGGTCTGGTAGGCGATGTCGTCGATGATGCCGATCTTGCGGGCGATGTCCTTCATGGCCGCGACGGTCTGCTCCATGGCGGCGCCGCCCTCGGCGGCCTGGCGGGCCGACTCGCCGGCCATGCCGTCGGTGACGTGGGCGTTCTCGCCGTTCTGGGTGATCGAGGCGGTCATCTGCTCGACCGAGGCGGAGGTCTCCTCCACGCTGGCCGCCTGCTCGCTCGCCCCCTGGCTCATCGACTGCGCGGTGCCGCTCATCTCCTCCGACGCCGAGGCCAGGGCATGGGCGCCGGCGCGCACCTCGCCGACCACCCGCGCCAGCCGGTCGACCATGTGGTACATGGACGCCAGCAGGCTGCCGCGGTCGGCCTTGTGCAGCGCGACGTTCACCGTCAGGTCGCCGGCGGCGATGCGGTTGGCGACCTCGGCCGCATAGGCCGGCTCGCCGCCGAGCTGGCGCAGCAGGCCGCGCGCGATCGCCGTGCCCAGCACCACCGCCAGCAGCGTCACCGCCGCCAGCAGGCCCAGCAGCATCAGCTGGGCGCGGCGCAGCCGATCGACCCGCCCTTCGACGATGCGCTCGAGCTGGCGCGACGCGGCATCGATCAGCTTGAACTGGGCATCGATGACGTCGGTGTAGGTCTTGAAATACGCCGCAGCGGGGTAGTCGACCGAACTGCCGCCCTGCAGCACCCGCTGGTCGGTCAGTTCGAGCGCCTGCCGCACCGCGGTGGCCGCCGCGTCGGCCGGGCCGGCGAGTGCATCGCGGGTGGCGGCATCGGCCGCGAAACTCTTGCCCAGCGAGATCGTCAGCCCGCGCTGCAGCTGGCGGATGCGCTCCAGCAGCGCCCCCAGCCCCTCGCGGTCGCGCACCGTCACCTCGCCCCGGGCCAGGATGGCGGCGCCGCGCGCGCGCGCCTGGCCCAGCACCTCGGTGAGGGCCGGACCCTCCGACAGCAGGCTGACCACCAGGAAGTGGCCGTCCGGCTGCGGGTCCAGCGTCAGCGAAAAGTGGTCGGCGCTGAGCGCGAGCACGTCCATCAGCCGCACGATCAGGGCCGTGTGCTTCTGGAAGCTCTCGTTGGCGTTCATGGCGCCGGCATCGGCGGCGCGCGCCAGCTGCTCCAGCTCGCGCCGCACCTGCTGCCATTCGGCGCCGAGCGCGCCGCCGACGCCGGCCACCGAATCGCCGAACGCCTGCGCCGCGCGCAGCACCTCGGCGCCCTTGGCCTGGCGAGCGGCCTGCGCGCCCTCGCCGTTCTCGAGCGCGAGCGCATTCAGCCCGCGGTGCTGCTGCACGAAGCGCAGCAGTTCCAGCGCCTGCTTGGCGGGCCGCAGCCCGCGCTGCTCGGACTGCGCCGCGCCGATCGCCTTGTCCGCCTCGGCCACGTACAGCCACGCGGGCAGTCCCATCAGCACCGCGCCCAGCGCGCCCATCAGCACGAACTTCTGCCAGACCTTCAGGCCGTCGATCACCTTCATTCGGATTCCCCGGTGCCGCCCGGGGGCGGCAGTTGTTGCGCGCCGGACAGCGCGTCCAGGCTGGCCAGTTCCTCGATCGACAGCGCGTGCGCGATCGCCAGGATGATCGCGAAGCGCTCGCCGACCTTGCCCATGCCGCTGATGAAATCGGACCGCAGCCGGGCGCCGAAGCTCGGCGGCGGCTCGATGTCGGCGTCGGCGATCTCCAGCACGGCGCTGACGGCGTCGACCAGCACGCCGATGTCCTGCGTGCTGCCTTCGTGCGGCAGCTCCAGGATCACCACGCAGGTGCGCCGCGTGGGCACCGTCGGTTCGCGTCCGAAGCGCACCGACAGGTCGATCACCGGCACCACGCGGCCGCGCAGGTTGATCACGCCGCGCATGAACGCCGGCATCAGCGGCACGTCGGTCGGCGCGCGGTACTCGATGATTTCCTTGATGGCGGCGATGCCCATCGCGAACATCTCGCCGTTCACCTGGAAGGTGAGGTACTGCCGCCGCTGCTGAGCGGCGCCGGCCGGCGCCGGCGTGCGGGGGGATGCGACTGCGTCCATGGCCGCTGCCTCAGAACCGGGTGAAGCCGTCCGGGGCCGGCTGTGCGCCGGCCGGCGCTTGCGGGCGCGCCGGCGGCAGGGCCTGGGCCGGCCGCGCCGGTGCCGGGTGGTCCGCCGAGCGGGGGGCCGGTGCCGGGCCGCCGTCCTCGACGCGGAAGAATCCGATCAGCTGCTGCAGGGCCTGGGCCTGGCCGCTCATTTCCTCGGAGGTGGCGGCCAGCTGTTCGGCGGCCGAGGCGTTCTGCTGGGTGATCTGGCTCAGCTGCCCCATCGACAGGTTGATCTGGCCGACGCTGGTGGACTGCTCCTGCGAGGCGGCGGCGATCTCCTGGACCAGCTCGCTGGTCTTCTGGATCGAGGGCACGATCTCGCCGAGCAGGCGGCCGGCGCGCTCGGCCACCGCCACCGAGGTGCCGGCCATCTCGCCGATCTCGGCGGCGGCGACCTGGCTGCGCTCGGCCAGCTTGCGCACCTCGCCGGCGACCACCGCGAAGCCCTTGCCGTGCTCGCCGGCGCGGGCCGCCTCGATGGCGGCGTTCAGCGCCAGCAGGTTGGTCTGGTAGGCGATGTCGTCGATGATGCCGATCTTGCGGGCGATGTCCTTCATGGCCGCGACGGTCTGCTCCATGGCGGCGCCGCCCTCGGCGGCCTGGCGGGCCGACTCGCCGGCCATGCCGTCGGTGACGCGGGCGTTCTCGCCGTTCTGGGTGATCGAGGCGGTCATCTGCTCGACCGAGGCGGAGGTCTCCTCCACGCTGGCCGCCTGCTCGCTCGCCCCCTGGCTCATCGACTGCGCGGTGGCGCTGACCTCCTCGGACGCCGACGACAGCGCCTGCGCGCCCGAGCGCACGTCCGCCACCACGCGCGACAGGCGAGTGGTCATGTGGCCCATGGCCTCCAGCATCTGGCCCAGCTCGTCGCGCGAAGTGGGCGGGATGCGCACCGTCATGTCGCCCTCGGCCATGCGGTTGGCCACATCGACGGCGACGGCCAGCCGCGAGGTGATGCTGACCGTCAGCAGCCAGGCGGCCAGCACGCCGAGGGCGAGGGCCGCGCCGGTGAGCACGAACATCAGGTTGCGCGCCCCGGAGTAGGCCGTCTCGGCCTCCTTGCTGTTGCGGGCCATGACCTCCTGCTGGAACTCCACGGCATCCTCGAGCGCCGCCACCAGCTTGACCTGCACCGGCTGCGTCGTGCTGAGCATGTAGGCATTGGCTTCGGCCACCTGCCCGGAGCGCAGCAGCTCGAAGACCTGCAGCCGCCGCGGAAACAGCTCCTTCTCCAGCTCGCGCACCCGGGCCAGCTGCTGGCGCTCGCTGTCCAGGTGGACCAGCGCGGCGTACTTCTCGCCGGCCTGGTCGTAGGCGCCCTGCTGCTCGCGAAAGCGCGTCAGCGCCGGCTGCCAGTCCTGGCCCGCGAAAGCCGCCAGCGCCGCCTTGCGCAGCTCGATCGACTGGTCCTGCAGGGCACGCTCCATCCCGATCGAATGCGTCACCTTGGCATAGACGTCCTGCGTGGTGTCCTCCAGGTACCCCTGGATCATGGCCATGCGGCTGACCCCGATCCAGGCCACCAGCAGCAGCAGCACCAGCAGGAAGCCGAAGCCCAGCCCCATGCGCAATCCGACCCTCACGTTCTTCAACATGCCTGCTCTCTCCTCATGGGATCTGCCTGTCTTCGATGCGCACGGCGCGCGAGCCGGTGCAGGCGGCCTCGGCGCCGATCGCCTGCTCCACCAGCGCCTGGATGTCCAGGATCAGGGCCACTTCGCCCGAGCCCAGGATGGTCGAGCCGCTGATGCCGGCCAGCCGCTCGAACAGCTTGCCCAGCGGCTTGATGACGGTCTGCGATTCGCCCAGCAGCGCATCGACCATGAGGCCCGCACGCCGCTGGCCGTGCTGCACGACCACGATGTTCTCGCGCCGCCCGGGCGGGCCGCCGGCGCCGAACACGTCGCGCAGCCGCAGCAGCGGCAGCACCTCGCCGCGCAGGTTGAGGTAGCCGCGGGCGCAGACCTCCTGCCGCTCGGCGGCCGGCAGCTCCAGGCACTCGAGCACCATTTCCAGCGGGATCACGTAGGCGCCGCGGCCCACGCCGACCAGGAAGCCCTCGATGATCGCCAGCGTCAGCGGCAGGCGCAGCGCGACCCGCGTGCCGGCGCCCGGGATGCTGTCGATGGCCACCGTGCCGCGCAGCGCCTCGATGTTGCGCTTGACCACGTCCATGCCGACGCCGCGGCCGGACACGCTGGTCACCTCGTCGGCGGTGGAAAAGCCCGGCTCCATCACCAGCTGCTGGATCTCGCGCTCGCTCAGGGCCTGGGCGGCGTCGACCAGCCCGGCTTCGCGGGCGCGCTGCAGGATCTTGTGCGTGTCCAGCCCGGCGCCGTCGTCCGCCACTTCGATCACGATGTGGCCGCTCTCGTGCCAGGCGTCCAGCCGGATGCGCCCGCGCGCCGGCTTGCCGGCCGCCAGGCGCCGCGGCGCCGGCTCGATGCCGTGGTCCAGCGCATTGCGCACCAGGTGCAGCAGCGGGTCGCCGAGTTTCTCGACCATGGACTTGTCCAGCTCGGTGTCGGCCCCGCCGATCGCCAGTTCGACGTCCTTGCCGAGCGAGCGGCCGAGGTCGTGCACCACACGCTGGAAGCGGCTGAAGGTCTCGCCGATCGGCACCATGCGCAGCGCCAGCGAGCGGTCGCGCACCTCTTCCACCAGCCGCCCCAGCTGCCCCGCCGCTTCGCGCAGGTCGGCCTCGCCCGAGCGGCGCGCGCCCAGCGACACGCCGGCGCTGGAGATCAGCAGTTCGCCGACCAGTTCGATCAGCTCGTCGAGCTTGACGGCATCGACCCGCACGTACTGCCGCCCGGCGCTGCGCTGCGGCGCCTGGCGTTCGGGCCGATCCGCGCCGCTGCGGGGCTTCGGTGCATCGGCGGCCAGTCCGCCGGCCGGCCGGGTAGCCGGCGCCGGGTGCGCGCTGCTTTGCTGCTGCAAGGCGCTGCGCAGATGCGCCGGGCTGGCCGCGCCGCAAGCGGCCAGGCAGGCCAGCGCCCGGTCCGCGCCTTCCGGCAGCCGGCCGGCGAGGTCCGCATAGTCCTGCAGCACCGGATCGGGTCCGAGGATGTGCAGCGTGCTGCCCTCGCGCACGTACTCGAAGGCTTCCTCCAGCGCGCGGCGGCCGGCCGCGGTGTCGAGCTGGATCTCCAGGCCCAGGTAACAGGCCTGCGGGTCCAGGTCGGCGAGCGCCGGCAGCGCATCCAGCAGCGTGGCGACGCCGGCCACCTCGCCCAGCGTTCCCAGGTAGCGCAGGAACGACAACGGGTCCATCCCGTGGCGCAGGACATCGGCGGCAAAGCGCACCGACACATGCCAGCGGGCGCGCTCGCCCGGCGCGCCGGCGTCGGGCGAGCCCGGCGCGGGCCCGCCGGCCGCGCTGAAGCCCGCCAGCCGCGCCAGCAGGCCGGGGCTGTCGGCGGCGATCGCCTCCAGCCGTTCGGCCCGGTCCTCGTCGTCGAGGCAATTGACCATCGCCGCGACATGGTCGCTGCAGGCCAGCAGCAGCTCGACCAGCGCGTCGCCGATGGCCAGCTCGCCGCGGCGCACCTCGACCAGCACGCCTTCCAGCACGTGGGTGAAGGTGACGATCGGATCAAGGCCGAACATGCCGCCCGATCCCTTGAGCGTGTGGACGGCGCGGAACAGCGCGTGGATCGCCTCGGCGTCGCCCGGCGACCGCTCCAGCGCAAGCAGCGCCGCCTCCATCTCGCGCAGCAGTTCGCGCGATTCGGCAAGGAAGGTCTGCGGGACGGCGTCGGCGCCGGGGTTCGGCCGGTTCATGCGGATCCGTCCGTCGTGGTGGGCTGCAGCGCGTCGAGCCGGTACAGCGCCAGCGCCTGGCGCACCGCCGGGCTGGCCGCCACCAGGGCGCAGCGGCGGCCGGCGTCCAGCGCCTCGCGTTGCGCCGCCGCCAGCAGCTGGATGCCGGCGGTGTCGATCTCCTCCACCGCGCGCAGGTCCAGCTCGAAGTCGCGCCCCGATTGCAGGGCCGCCAGCAGTTGCCGGCGCAGCTCGGGCGCCTCGTAGATCGTCGCCGGGCCCTGCCAGGCCAGTCGCAGCGGATCGTCGGCGTCACGGCCCGCCGGGTGCAGCGCGCCGGCCGTCATGGCAGCACCAGCCGGGCCACCGCCTGCAGCATCTGCTCGGGCCGGAACGGCTTGACCATCCAGGCGCGGGCGCCGGCCATCTGGCCTTCGAGCTTGCTTTCCTCGCGCCACTCGGTGGTGAGCATGATGATCGGCACGAAGGCATAGCGCGGCAGCTTGCGCGCCTCGCGCACGAAGCTGATGCCGTCCATCACCGGCATGTTGACGTCGCACACCACCAGGTGGATGCGGCGGCCGTCCAGGCGCTGCAGCGCCTGCCGGCCGTCGGCCGCCTCGATCACGTCGTACCCGGCGCCGCGCAGGGTGATGCCGACCACTTCGCGCAGCGAAGGCGAGTCGTCGACGACCAGGATGGACTTGCGGTTCACGCGGACTCCCGAACTGCCGGTTGGATAGCGAAGCTAGAAATAGGTGATCTCGTCGGCCGCCCGGGCGCCGGCGGGCACGCCGGGCGCCGCGTCGGGCTGCAGGTTGCGCAGCTCCTCCGGCGTGGAGTAGGGCTGGGCCAGCCGCTGCAGCCAGTCGCCGGCATCGGTCGACTCGAAGCGGCCGCCATCGAGCTCGCGCTGCAGCTCGTGCAGGTTGCGCGTGACGTGCGACAGGATCTGGCTGACCCGGTCCTGGAACTGCAAGGCGACCAGCACGCGCGAGACGTCGTCGCGCACTTCGCGCCGCTCGTGCCCCATGGCCTCGATCGCGCGCGCCAGTTCCGCCATCGCCGACTCGAAGCTGTCCACCACCTCGCGCACCAGCGACTGGCCCCAGGCGATGGAGCCGCCGGGCTCGCCCGCGGCCGGCGACTGTTCGTGGAAGGCGGCCTGGACCATGCCATGCAGGCGGTCGGTGTGGCGCGAGAACTGGTCGCTGGCTTCCGCGCTGCGTGCCGCCAGCTCGCGCATGCCGCTGACGATCACTGCGAACGGCCGGCCCGCCGTGCCGGCGCGCGCCGCTTCGATGGTGGCGTTGAGGGCGACGATGCGCGTCTGCATCGCGATCTGGCGGATGTCGGCAGCGTTCTCCTTCAGCCGCGCGGCCTCGCTGCCGATCTCGGCCACGATGCGCTCGCGGCTGGACTGCAACTGGCCGAGCGCCTCCACCAGCCGGTCGAGCCGTTCGCGGTTGTCGTCCAGCTGCGCCAGCAGGTCGGCGCCGGCGGGCGCGCGCCAGCCGGCCGGCCCGATCGCCGAGTCCAGCCGCTGCGCGATGCGGCCGAACAGCCGGGTGAGCTGGGCCACCTCGCCGTCGCCTTCGCTGCGCACCGTCTCGATCTGCCGCGCCCACAGCGGCGCCGACACGGCGCACAACCGGGCCATGCGTTCGATCTCGCACTGCGCCTGCGCGGCCGCCTCGGCGCGCTCGGCCGCGGCCCGGGCGGAAAGCCAGCGGGCCGCGTGCAGGGCCGCGGCCAGCAGCGCCGCCGCAGCCGCCAGCGAAGGCCAGCCGGCGCCGCCCACCAGCAGCAGCAGCGCGCTGCCGCCGGCCCCCAGCAGCAGCGGCGCCCGTCGCCAGGGGGTGGCCATGGCCGCGGCAATGGCCCGCGCCGGGCGCGCCGGTCGGCCCGGTTCGCGCCTTGCCGTCGCATGCATGGCCCATGTCATGACATTTTTTATAACGGCCAACGGGCCGTGCCGGCCGCCAGTCGGGCTGAACGTGACGAACCCGACTTTGCGTGCGTGGCGCGGTTGCGCCGTGGGCGATGCGCGGCTACTTTCGGCGACCGAACGGGTGAAGGGGCCGTGGTGCAGATGACGGGAATGCAGGCTGGACACGAGGCGACGGGTGCGGCGACGCCGTACCAGGTCGACGTGATCGGCTTCGACGCCACCGAGCGCGACATGCTCTCGGTGCTGTTCGCGCGCACCTCGGGCCAGGCGACCGCCTTCGTGCCGTTCGACCCCGACTCGATGGGCGAGCCGGACCTGTACCTGGTCGATGCCGCCGATGCGAGCGCCTACGGCGAGTACCGCCTGCTGTGCCGGCGCGAGGACAAGCCGGCCGTGCTGGTGGACGGCAGCCTCGGGCACGCCGGCGAAGTGCTGGAGCGCCCGCTCCAGGGCGAACGGCTGCTGGCCGCGCTGGAGCGCACGCTGGGCGAGCCGCGCGAGCCGGCGGCCGTCGCCGCGCCGGAGGCGACGGTGCTGGTGGTCGACGACAACGCCGGCGTGCGGGCCTTCATGCAGGCCCGGCTGGCGGCCTGCGGCATCGACGCGCATTTCGCCGAGAGCGGCGAGCAGGCCATCGCCATGGCCGGCGCCCAGGATTACCTGTGCGTGTTCCTCGACGTGATGCTGCCCGGCATCGACGGCTTCCAGGTCTGCCGAGCCATCAAGTCGCGGCGCGCGGCGCAGCGCACCGCGGTCGTGATGCTGACCGCCCGCAGCTCGCCGATGGACCGGCTGCGCGGCTCGCTGGCGGGCTGCGACGCCTACCTCACCAAGCCGCTGGACGAGGGCCGCTTCGCGGACGTGGTCGAGCGCTACGCCGGCCGGCCACGGTGCCACGCCGGCCGCGCAGCCGCCGCGCCGTCGGCGGCCGGGCGCCGACGCGCCGTCGCCCGCGCGAGCGTCTCATGAACATCCGCGCCCGTGCGCCGGCGGCGCAGGACTTCCCCGTGCTGCGGCTCGGCCTGGCCGGCTTCAGCCCGGCCGAGGAAGAGGGCATCCGCGCCGCGCTGCGCGAGCCCGCGCCGGGGCTTCTCTGGGAGATCGTGCCGCTGGCCGACGCCGATGCCTGGTGCGTCAACGGCGTGCGCGCCCAGCCGCTGGGCGACGGCACCGTCCGCATCGCGCCGGGACTGCCGTCGAGCCGCTCGATCCGGGTCGACCCGCGGGCGGTCGATTGCCCCGTGGTCTTCGCCCGGCTGCCGGCATCGCCCGGGTTCCGGCCGCAATGCGTGTTCGATCCCGAACAGCCGGCCACCATCGCCGCCATGCTGCGCTGGCTGGAAGGCCGGCTGCGGCCGATCGTCGTCCAGTTCCATGTGGCGCGCCATATCGCCGTGGCGGAGCCCGACCTGCGGGCCTGCAGCTGGCACGTGACGCTGGAAGGCCGCCTGTGCGCGGTCGTCAACCAGCGCAGCGGCATCGGCGTCTGGGCGCTGGCCGATCCGGCCGCGCTGCCCAACGCGCGCTGGAGCCGCCGCCCGGAATCGGCCAACGCGATCCCGGCCCACTTCGTGACGACCGACTTCTCGCAGCTGATGTGGCAGTACGCGACGCGCACCTCGCGCGACTGCCTGCCGCCGCACTACCGGACGCAGCCCCTGTTCCTGCGCCGCCCGCCCCGGCTGCCGGCGCGCACGCTGGACGACACCAGCCTGCTGCTGGTGCGCGAGCTAGGCCATGCGTGCGCCGGCTTTGCCGAGCTGCGCGAGCGCACCGGCCTCGGCGAGGCCGCGCTGGCCCGCCACCTCGGCGCGCTGTACATGGTCGGCGCGATCACGGCCGACCCGCGCCGGGCCTCGGTGCCACGCGCGGTGCTGGACGCCGCCAACTCGTCGGGCTTTGCGCCGGCGACCGTGCTGCCGGCCACCGCGCGCACGCTCGGCATGACGGTCAAGCTGATCATCGGCACGCCTGGCAACACGGCCGCCGCCGGCTGAGTGCGGCGGCCCGCGACTTGGCCTATAATCACGGCTTCGACGCGCGGTGGAGCAGCCTGGTAGCTCGTTGGGCTCATAACCCAAAGGTCGCAAGTTCAAATCTTGCCCGCGCAACCACCTTCCAAGCCAAACGCCCACTTCGGTGGGCGTTTGGCTTTTTGGCGTGGCAGGTGAGCACGAAAGCCGCGGGCCTATAACCAGCCGGCGCTGCGCGCGAGGCGAAAAGTGATTGGACGCACGGCAGAGCATGCGCCAGCATCGCTCGCCAAATGCAGCAGTCTCGAGCATCCAGCCCCGGGTCGGGCGGGGCGGGCCAGCGGGCGGTGAAGGTCGCCGTCCGCGGCCTCACCCGGCGCTTCGGCACCACCGTCGCGGCCGACCGCATCGACCTCGACATCCGCGACGGCGAATTCCTCACGCTGCTGGGCGCCAGCGGTTGCGGCAAGACGACCCTGATGCGGATGATCGCCGGCCTGGAGCGGCCGGACGCCGGCCGCATCGAGATCGATGGCCGCGACGTCACTGCCTTGCCGCCGCGGGCCCGGCGGCTCGGCATGGTGTTCCAGCAGTACTCGCTGTTCCCGCACATGACGGTGGCGGAGAACGTCGCCTACGGCCTGCAGGCGCAGGGCGGCGCCCGCGCCGAAATCGACGAGCGGGTGCAGGCCATGCTGGAGCTGGTGCAGCTGCCGCAGTTGCATGATCGACGGCCGGCGCAGCTGTCCGGCGGCCAGCAGCAGCGGGTGGCGCTCGCCCGCGCGCTGGCGACGCGGCCTTCGCTGCTGATGCTGGACGAGCCGCTGGCCGCGCTGGACCTGAAGCTGCGGCGCCAGCTGCAGGCGGAGCTCAAGCGCATCCACCGCCAGACCGGCACCACCTTCCTGTTCGTCACCCACGACCAGGAGGAGGCGCTGCACCTGTCGGATCGCATCGCCGTCATGCGCGGCGGCCGCATCGAGCAGCTGGGCGACCCGCGTTCGATCTACCTGGAGCCCGCCAACGAGTTCGTGGCCGACTTCATCGGCGACATCAGTTTCCTGGACGGCCACTACGACGCCGAGGGCGGCTTCGAGCTGCCCGGCGGCGCGCGCATCGCCGCCCCGCTGCCGCGACCGGCCGGCCCTGCCAGGCTGGCGGTGCGCCCCGAGCAGGTGAGCCTGACGAACGCCAGCTCCGGCCTGGCCGCGATGATCGTCGAGGTGGCGCCGGAGACCGGGAGCACCTTGCTCGGGTTGCGCCTGGCCTGCGGCCAGCGGCTGCAGGCGCGGCTGCTCGGCCTGCCCGCGAGCGCGCTCGCACCGGGCCAGCCGGTGCGGGTCCAGCTGGACCACTGCACCCTGGCGTTCGGCCCGGCCGCCGCATGAGCGCGCTGCGGGCCGCTTCGCTGCCGGATCGCGCGACCCTGTGGCTCGCATTGGCGCCGGCGGCCGCGCTGGTGCTGTTGGCCATGGTGGTGCCGCTGGCCGAGATGGCGGTCATCAGCTTCCGCAGCGAGAGCTTCGGCCAGATCCTGCCCGGCTTCACGCTGGCCAACTACGCCAGCCTGCTGGGCGGCCTGGGCAGCCTGCAGCTGTTCACGCAGACCTTCGCGGTCGCCGCCGCCGTCACGCTGCTGTGCGCCTTGCTCGGCTTCCCGCTGGCGGCGGCCATCGCGCGCGCGCCGGCGCACTGGCGCGGCCTGCTGTACTTCGCGGTCGCCGCGCCGCTGCTGGTGAACACCGTGGTGCGCAGCTACGGCTGGCTGCTGATCCTGGGGCGCAAGGGCCTGCTGAACACGCTGCTGCAGGCGGCCGGCTGGAGCGGCGAGCCGCTGGCGCTCACCGGCAACCTGACCGGCCTGGTGATCGGCGGGACCCAGGTGTTCCTGCCGTTCATGGTGCTGTCGCTGGCCACCTCGCTGCTGGCGCTGGACCGGCGGCTGCTGGAGTCGGCCGACATCCTGGGCGCCGGTCCGGCCCGCGCCTTCTTCAGCGTCACGCTGCCGCTCGCGCTGCCGGGCCTGATCGCCGGCTCGGTGCTGGTGTTCAGCCTGATGCTGGGCGCCTTCGTCACGCCGCTGATCCTGGGCGGCACGGCCGTCAAGTACGTGTCGGTGGCGGTCTACACCGACGCTTTGGTGCTGTTCAACCTGCCGCGGGCCACCGCCCTGTCGCTGCTGCTGATGGTGGCGGTGCTGGCCGTCTACGCGCTGCAGAAGCGCCTGACCCGCCGGGTGGAGGCGGCGCTCGCATGACCGCGGATCGACTCTGGCGCTGGGGCGGCAACGCGCTGGCCGCGCTGGTCTGCCTGTTCCTGGCGCTGCCGCTGCTGGTGGTCGTGCTGTTCAGCTTCAGCGAACGCTCGTTCTTCACGTTTCCCCCGGCCGGCTTCTCGCTCAAGTGGTACCGCGCCGCCTGGGCCTCCGATCTGTTCCTGGCGCCGGCCGTGCGCAGCCTGGTGCTGGCGGCGCTGGCCACGGCGCTGGCGGCCGTGCTGGCCGTGCCGGCGGCGCTGGGTCTGCGCCGGATGCCGCCGGGGCGCTTGCGCGCGGCACTGGAGTTCGGCTTCCTGTCGCCGCTGGTGGTGCCGGCGCTGATCATCGGGATCGCGCTGCTCTACGCGTTCAACCGGGCCCGCCTGCTGGACACCTTCACGGCGCTGCTGGTGTCCCACACGCTGATCGTGTTTCCGTTCATGTTCCGCTCGGTCCTCACCAGCGCGCTTGCACTGAAGCAGGCCCTGGTCGATGCCTCGGAGATCCTCGGTGCATCGCCGGCGACGACCCTGCGCCGCGTGGTGCTGCCGGCATTGCTGCCCGGCATCGTCGCCGGCGCGATCTTCTCGGCGATCGTCTCGCTGGACCAGTTCACCGTCAGCCTGTTCGTCACCCAGTCCGAACAGGTCGTGCTGCCGGTGGCGCTCTACAAGTACCTGTTCGACGTCAACGACCCGGTCGCCGCCGCCGTGTCCACCGTGCTGGTGGTGTTCGGGCTGCTGGCGGCCCTGCTGATCGACCGCCTGGGCTGGCTGCGCCACCTGGGCGGCGGCGGCGCCTGAAGCGCCGGCGTTTGCTTGTTCCCACGAAAGAAAGAACCATGACCCACGACTTCTCGCGCCGCCGGCTGCTCACCGCGGCCGCCGCGTGCGCCGCCGCCGGCTTGCCCTCGCTGCCGGTGGCCGCGCAGACGGCGCCGCTCACCATCGGCTGGTACCCCGGCCTGCTCGGCTCCTATTTCAAGCGCAGCTTCCTCGATACCTTCTCCGGCGCGCCCGGCGCCAAGGTGGTGGAGTCCTTCGACAACGCGCGCTTCACGCAGATGCAGGCCAACCGCAGCGCGCCCAACCTGCACGTGGGGGTGTTCACCGACGTGCTGCTCCCGCTGATCGCGCGCTCGGGCCTGGTGGCGCAGCTCGATGAAAAGCTGATCCCCAACCTGCGCGCGCTGGATCCGGCGGTGAAGCTGCCGGTCGGGCGCCATGCCGTCCCGGTGACCTACGGCACCTGGGGCATCGCCTACAACGCCCGCAAGGTGGGCAAGCCCATCACGGGCTGGGCCGACCTGCTGCGCGACGACCTCAAGGGCCACGTGTCGGCACCGAACGTCACCTACAACTCCTCGATGTACACGCTGGACGCCCTGGCCAGCCTCAAGGGCGGCAGCCTGCGCGAGCCGGCCGCGGGGCTGGAGGCGCTGCACCAGGTGCGCACCCGCGGTCCCGGGCTGTGGGACCAGGAGAGCATCGCCGTCGGCTGGCTCAAGAGCGGCGAGATCTGGGCGACGCCCTACTTCAGCGGCAACGTGCTGGCGATGATGAAGGATCCCGACCTGGCCGACCTGAAGTTCTGCGTGCCCAGCGAGGGCGGCTATGCGCTGCCCATGAGCGTGGCCCGGGTGGTCAACCCCTCCGCGGGCCAGGTTCCCGATGCCTTCATCAACCACATGCTCGGCATCGAGGCGCAGGAGGCGTGGGCGCGCATCGGCAATGCCCGGCCGGTGCATGCCAAGGCCAAGGTGCCGGCCGAAGTGGCGGCCGCGGTGCCGACCGCCGACAAGCTGCGGCACCTGGACTGGAGTTTCTTCGCCGAGCAACGCGCCGGCATCGTCGATCAATGGAACAAGGTGGTGAACCGATGAATACCCAACGCAGACACCTGCTGGCGCTCGGCGCCGGCGCCCTCCTGGCCGGGCTGGCGCAGCCGGCGCTGGCGCAGTCGGGCAGCGGCCGCTTCGTCGTGCCCTATGCGGCCGGCGGCACCGGCGATCTGCTGGCACGGGCGGTATCCGAGCGCATCGGCCCCGCGCTCGGCCGCAACTTCATCGTCGACAACAAGCCGGGCGGCGGCACCGTGATCGGTACCCAGTTCGCGGCCCAGGCGCCGGCCGACGGCGCCACGCTGCTGTTCGTGGCGGCCAGTTTCGTCATCCAGCCGCAGCTGCAGGCCAAGCCGGCGTACGACGCGCTGCGCGATTACGCGCCGGTCACGCAGCTGGCCAGCAACCCGCACGTGCTGGTGGTGCATCCCGCCGTGCCGGCCAAGACGCTGGCCGAGTTCGTCGCCTGGGCCAAGGCGAACAAGGCGGCCTTCGCGTCCTTCGGCAACGGCTCCTCGGGCCACCTGGGCTTCGAGCTGTTCAAGAAGGCCAGCGGCTTCGACATGGTGCACGTGGCCCACAAGGGCAGCGCACCGGCCACGCAGGACCTGCTGGGCGGCCACGTGCACGCGATGTTCGCCGACCTGCCGCAGGTGGTGGGCCACATCAAGGCCGGCAAGCTCAGGGCCATCGCCGTGGGTTCGGCCCGCCGCGACGCGGCGCTGCCCGAGGTGCCGACCTTCGGCGAGGCCGGCCTGCCGGGGTTCCTGTCGCAATCCTGGTACGGCGTCGTCGTCAAGGCCGGCACGCCGCCGGATGCAGTGCAGAAGCTGCAGGCGGCCATTGCCACGGCGATGGCCGATCCGCGCCTGCGCCAGGTGCTCGAGCCCACCGGGCTGGACATCGTCGGCAATTCCGCCGCCGACTTCGGCGCCTTCCTGCAGGCGGAGTCGGCGCGCTACGGCGAAGCGATCCGCATCTCGGGCGCCAGGATCGACTGACGCGCGGCGCGCGCTGCGCCGGTGCCGCACAGGCGCCGGCGGCGCAGCCGCCCTACCAGATGCCGACGGGCCGTTGCTGCACGACCGGTGTGCTGGCCACCAGAGGCGGACCGGGATCCGCCAGGGGTGACGTGTCGGCCACCACCCGCGGCATCCGCGCCGCCGTCTCGCGCAGCAGCTCGCGCACCATGCGCTGTGCGTTGCTCATGCGACGGTCCACCATCCACACCAGGCCGACCCGGATCAGGATGTTCGGCACTTCCAGGGGCAGCACCTCCAGCGCACCCTGGGCGGCGAAGTGGCGCGCCAGATCGCGCGCCAGGAAGCCGACCGAATCGGTGAACTGCAGCACGCCGATGTTGGTGAGTGTGGAGATCGACTCCACGTGCCGGCGCGGCACGTCGACGCCGCTTTCCGCCATGAAGGCGTCGATCGGGCCGCGGGTGGAGGCCGAGGGCGGCGGCAGCACCATCGGATAGCCCGACAGCATCGGCCACTCGAGCCGCCGGGCGGCCGCGAGCGGGTGGCCACGGCGCACCACCACCACCACCGGGTCCTCGTAGAGCAGCTCGCTGTCGAACTCTACCGGAAGCCGGCGCTCGGGTAGCAGCCCGACCAGCAGGTCGACGTCGCCGGCGCGCAGGGCCGGCAGCATGGTGGCCATGGTGCCTTCGCGCACGTTGACCGCCACATCGGTGGCTTCCGCCTCGAGCTGCGCGATGAAGCGGGGCACGAGCACGCAGGCGGTGGCCGGCAGCACGCCCATCGACACGCGCGTGATGCGCCCTTCCGTGATGTCGCGCAGCTCGTCGCGGACCACGGCGAGCTGGCCCAGGATCTCGCGCGCGTGGCGGATCAGGCAGGCCCCGTGCTCGGTGGGCTCCATCCCCCGCGGCGTGCGTTCGAACAGCGGCAGCTCCAGGCCTTCCTCGATCTGCGCCAGGGTCTTGGACACGGCAGGCTGCGTGACGTTCAGGTAGGCGGCGACGCGGTTGACGCTGCCCAGATCATCCATCGCCACCAGCAGTTGCAGATGACGCAGCTTGAGGTTCGCGCGGATGTACCAATCGAGTCTGGACATGGTGTGACTAGGGGAAAGTACGGAGGACCGATAACCGTCCGGTAATTGAATTGGACTGGAAGATTCAATGGACCTCATATGGTGCTTCCCCCTAGCATCCCTCTCACGCTTCGTTGACGACCACGCGGCGGACGCCGGCTCCCGATGCCGGCGGCGCGACAACTCCAACGCAAGAGGAACCGATGCTGAGACTTCAACGACTGGCGCTCGCCGCCGCTTCCGCGGTCCTGATGCTGGGCACCACGACCGTGCGCGCAGCCGACTGGTACCCGCTGAAGGTCAACACCGGGACCGACGGCAAGGTCGCGCTGGCCGACTACCGGCCGCTCGACAAGGCGAGCAAGAACTGGTCGATCTGCGTGTCGTTCCCGCACATGAAGGACCCGTTCTTCCTGGCCGCCAACTACGGCATGGTCGAGGAGGCGCGCCGGCTGGGCGTGCGCGTGCAGACGCTGGACGCGGGCGGCTATACCGGCCTGAACACCCAGATCTCGCAGATCGAGAACTGCGTCTCCGGCGGCGCCGACGCGGTGGTCATGGTGGCGATCGCGCGCGACGGCATGAACAACCTCCTGACGCAGCTGAAGTCGAAGAACATCCCGGTGGTGGACGCCGTCAACGGCGTGTCATCCAAGGACACCGGCGCACGCGTGCTCACCAGCCCGCGCGACGAGGGTCTGCGCGCCGGCCAGTACCTGGCCAAGAAGCATCCGCAGGGCAGCAAGCCGGTCAAGGTGGCGTGGCTGCCGGGCCCGGCCGGCGCCGGCTTCGTCGAGGCGTTCAACGCCGGCTTCCAGGAAGGCATCAAGGGCAGCGCGGTCGTGGTCGCCGAGACCAAGTACGGCGACGTCGGCAAGGAAGTGCAGGCCCGCCTGGTGGAAGACATCCTGCAGACCCACAAAGACCTCGACTACATCGTCGGCACCGCCGTGATGGCCGAGGCCGCCGTGCCGATCCTGAAGGCGCGCAAGGTCCACGACAAGGTCATGATGGTCTCGATCTACATGACGCCCGGCGTGTACCGGCACCTGAAGGCCAGGAACATCGAAGCCGCCGGTGCCACCCCGATCGCGCTGACCGGCCGCATCATGCTGGACACCGCGGTGCGCCTGCTGGAAAAGAAGGTCGAGTACCCGGACGTCAACACCCTGGGGCAGGTCTATACCGGTGCGGACATCGGCACGCTCGCCATCAACGACGTGCTGGCGCCCGCCAGCTACAAGCCGGTCTTCAAGTTCGGCAAGTAAGCCGGGACCCCGCGCCGTGAACGCTGTCGCCTCGCCAGCCGCTTGCGCACCGCGCGCCGGGCATGCCGCCCTGCGCGTGCGCGGCGTGTCCAAGCGCTACGGCCAGCACATCGCGCTCGACGCGGTGTCGCTGGACCTGCACGCCGGCGAGGTGCACGTGCTGTTCGGCGAGAACGGGGCCGGCAAGTCCACCCTGATCTCCATGCTGGCCGGCGCCGGTGAACCGAGCGCCGGCGAGCTGGAGATCGGTGCCCATCGCGGCGCGTTCGGCTCGGTGGCGCAGGCGCGCGCCCATGGCGTGCGCGCCGTGTTCCAGGAGTTCTCTCTGGTGCCCTCGCTGTCTGTGGCCGAGAACATCACGCTGGGCGAGGAGCCGCTGCGCGCAGGCGGGCTGCTGTCGAAGTCGGCGGCCCGGGCCGAGGCCCGGGCGCTGATCGAGCGGCTGGGCTTTGCGCTGGACGCCGACGCGCAGGTAGGCGACCTGCCGCGCGGCAAGCAGCAGATGGTGGAGATCTGCAAGGCGCTGCGGCGGGTGCCGCGCGTGCTGATCCTGGACGAGCCGACCGCGTCGCTGTCCGAGCATGACGCCCAGGCGCTGTTCGGGCTGTTGCGGCGGCTCAAGCAGGACGGCACGGCCATCGTCTACATCACGCACCGCCTGCACGAAATTTCCGCGCTGGGCGACCGGGTGACGGTGCTGCGCGACGGCAAGCAGGTCGCCACCGTGCCGGCCGACACGCCGCAGCACCGGCTGATCGAGCTGATGACCGGCCGCAAGCTGGCCGACATCTATCCCGCGCCCGGACGGGTCGGCGAGCGCGTCCGGCTGCAGCTCGATGGCGTGAGCCTCGCGCCGCGGCCGGGCTGCATCACCGTGCGCGATGCCAGCCTGCAGGTGCGCGCCGGCGAGATCGTGGGCATCGCCGGCCTGGTGGGCTGCGGCAAGAGCGAACTGGCGCAAGCCTGCTTCGGGCTGCGGCCGCTGGCCGCCGGGCGCGTCCTGCTGGACGGCCACGCCGTGCGTTTCGCCCATCCCGCCGATGCCATCGCGGCGGGCCTGTGGTACAGCCCGGCCGACCGCAAGTACGAAGGCCTGGCGCTGGGCCTGCCGGCCGGCGACAACATGGCGTTGTCGGCGCTGCGCTTCGGGCCGGTGCGCGGCCGCTGGCTGAAGCCGCGCCACGAGCGCGCGCACCTGCGCACGCTGGCGCAGCGGGTGGATTTCGCGGCGCCACGGCTGCGCGAGCCGGCGGCCAACTTCTCCGGCGGCAACCAGCAGAAGGTGCTGCTCGCCAAGGGGCTGGCGCAGGACATCGGCGTGTACGTGTTCGACGAGCCCACGGTGGGCGTGGACGTCGGCGCGCGGCAGGCGATCTACCGCTGCCTGGCCGAGTTGAGCGCCGCCGGCGCCGCCATCCTGCTGGTGTCGTCCGACCTGCCCGAACTGCTGGGCATGACGCACCGCCTGCTGGTGATGAACGAGGGGCGCATCGCGGCCGAATTCCAGCGGGCCGACTACGACGAGCACCGCATCCTGGCCCAGTTCTTCTGACCCCTCGCATGAATACCACCCACGCCGTTGCCGCCGAACTGGCCGTCGTCCCCGAGCGGCCCGCGGCTGCGCCGCCGGACGTCGCCACCGCCACGGCGGCGCCCGCCCGCTTTCGCCTGCTGCCCTGGCTGCAGCGCAACCGCCAGGACCTGGCGCTGCCGCTCATGTTCATCGCCGCCGTGGCGGTGTTCAGCCTGCAGGCGCCCGGCTTCCTCACCGCCGACAACCTGACCAACATGGCGCGCCAGTCGGTCTACCTGCTGATCGTGGCGCTCGGCCAGCTGATCGTGCTGGTGGGCGGCGGCCTCGACCTGTCGGTGGGCATGGTGGTGTCGCTCACCTCGGTGGCCAGCGCCACCGTCATGGCCGCCGTCTACGCGGCCGCACCCGACGCGCCCTGGCTGGCGGTGGCGGCCGGTGCCGCCACCGGCCTCGTGATCGGCTGCGCGGTCGGCCTGGTCAACGGGCTGGGCAGCACGCTGCTGAAGATCCCGCCTTTCATGATGACGCTGGGCATGTCGTCGGTGCTGTTCGGCATCACGCTGCTGGTCTCCGGCGGCGTGCCGATCTACGGCCTGCCGCCCGTGCTGGGCGAGGTGTTCGGCTTCGGCGAATTCCTCGGCGTGCCGGTGCCGGCCCTCGTGGCGGTGCTGCTGGTCGCCGCCACCTACCTGCTGCTGGAGTGGTCGCGCTTCGGCCGGCACCTCTACGCCACCGGCGGCAACCTGCGCGCGGCCGAGCTGTCCGGCGTGCGCACCCGCCGCGTCCTGGTCCATTCCTACATCCTGTCCGCCTTGACGGGCGTGCTCACCGGGCTGCTGCTGACGGCGCGGCTGGACACCGGCGAGGCCAACATCGGCGCCAGCCTGCCGCTGGAGTCGATCGCCGCCTGCGTGATTGCCGGCGTCAGCCTGGCCGGCGGCCAGGGGCGCGCGCTCAAGGTGCTGCTGGGCACGCTGCTGATCATGCTGGTGGGCAACGGCCTGAACCTGATGCAGGTGGGCGCCTATGCCCAGACCATGGCGATCGGCGCCATCCTCATTTTTGCCATGGCGCTCGCCCGCCACTGACCTTTCCACCCACCCCGACGGAGACACCCTCCCATGAACGCACCGATGCTGCAGCAGGCGCTGGTCCCGATGACCGGCCAGGAATACCTGGACAGCCTGAATGACGACCGCGAGGTCTGGATCTACGGCGAGCGCGTCAGGAAGATCACCGAGCACCCGGCCTTCCGCAACTCGGCGCGCATGGTCGCGCGCTTCTACGACGCCCTGCACGATCCGGCCCGGCGCGAGGTGCTGACGGCGCCGACCGAGTGGGGCGGCTACACGCACAAGTTCTTCCAGGCGCCCAGGACGGTGGAGGAACAGGTGGCCTCGCGCGACGCGATCGCCGAATCGCAGCGCATCTCCTACGGCTGGATGGGCCGCTCGCCCGACTACAAGGGCAGCTTCCTGGCCACGCTGGGCGCCAACTCCGCCTACTACAAGGGCTACGAGGCCAACGCCCTGGCCTGGTACCGCAAGGCGCAGGAGCGCACCTGGTACATCAACCACGCGATCATGAATCCGCCGGTGGACCGCAACAAGCCGAGCGCGGACACCTCCGACGTCTTCATCCGCGTCGTCAAGGAAACCGATGCGGGGCTGTACATCAGCGGCGCCAAGGTGGTGGCCACGGCCTCGGCCCTGACCAACTACACCTTCGTCGCCCACGCCGGCCAGATCCCGATCAAGGACCCGGCCTACGCCCCGGTGTTCATCGTTCCCACCGGCACGCCCGGCGTGAAGATGATCTCGCGCATCTCCAACGAGCAGCGCGCGGCCGTGCTGGGCAGCCCGTTCGACTACCCGCTGTCCTCGCGCATGGACGAGAACGACGCCATCCTGGTGCTGGACAACGTGTTCGTGCCCTGGGAGAACGTGTTCATGCACGGCGACGTCGAGCAGGCCAACGACTTCGCGCCGGGTTCCGGCTTCAACGCCCGCGCCGCCATGCATGGCTGCACCCGGCTGGCCGTCAAGCTGGACTTCATCGTCGGCGTGCTGAGCAAGGCGCTCAAGCTGACCGGCACCGCCGCCTTCCACGGCGTGCAGTCGCGCTTCGGCGAAGTGGTCGCCTGGCGCAACACCATGTGGGGCCTGTCCGATGCGATGGCCAAGAGCAACATCCCCTGGAACGGCATGGTGCAGCCGGACGCGCGCTTCGGCGCCGCCTACCGCACCATCTCGCAGGTGGCCTTCCCGATGATCAAGCAGATCATCGAGGCCAGCGTGACCAGCGGCCTGATCTACCTGCCCTCGCACGCCAACGACTTCAAGGTGCCGGAGATCCGCGGCTACCTCGACCGCTACGTCCGCGGCAGCGGCGGCGTCGACGCCGAGGGCCGCGTCAAGGTGATGAAGCTGCTGTGGGACTGCATCGGCAGCGAGTTCGGCGGCCGCAGCGAGCTGTACGAGATCAACTACCTGGGCTCCAACGACGTGACCCGGCTGGCCAACCTGTGGGAATCGCAGGGCAGCGGCGACATGGCCAACATGGAGTCGCTGGTGGACCGCTGCATGGGCGAGTACGACCTGGATGGCTGGACCGTTCCCGACCTCGTCAACAACGACGACGTGAGCGTGCTCAAGCGCCGTTGACGAGGACCGCTGACATGCCCAAGGCGATCGACGTCGCGTACGTCATCTACCAGGTCGACGACCTGGACCGCATGGAAACCTTCATGCACGACTTCGGCCTGGTGACCGCGCAGCGCAACGCCGGCCAGCTGTGCCTGCGCGGCGCTTCGACGGCGCCGGTGATCCACGTCACCCGCAAGGGGCCGGACAACCGCTTCCTCGGCGCGGCCCTGCAGATGGCGTCGCGCGCCGACCTGGAGGCGCTGGCCAGGCTGCCCGGCTCGTCGCTGGTGGAGCCGATCGACGACCTGCCCGGCGGCGGCTGGCGCGTGCGCACCACGACGCCCGACGGTGTGCCGGTCGACGGCGTCTGGGGCCAGGCGCCTGCGGAGCCGCTGGGCCTGCGCGATCCCAACCCGTTCAACGCCGGCACCGTCAAGCGCCGCATCAACGCCTCGCTGCGCCCGCAGCGCGAGCCGGGCCTGGTGCTGCGCCTGGGCCATTTCGTGCTCCGCGTGAGCGACCACGCCGCCTCCAAGGCCTGGTTCCACGAACGGTTCGGGCTGGTCGACTCCGACTACCTGTGCGTGCCCGGCGACGAGAGCCAGGTGTTCGGCACCTTCGTGCGCTTCGACTGCGGCGATGAGCCGGTGGACCACCACTCGATGCTGATCACGCAGGCCGCGGAAACCGGCGTGCACCACTGCAGCTTCGAGATGCAGGACATCGACGCCGTGTTCGGCGCGCACGACTACCTGCTGCAAAAGGGCTACCGGCTGGAGTGCGGCGTCGGCCGGCACCTGGTGGGCAGCCAGATCTTCGACTACTGGCGCGACCCGTTCGACTTCCGCGTCGAGCACTACACCGACGGCGATGTCGCCGATTCGCGCTACGAGCCCGTGCGCTATGCGGTGGCCGCCGACGAAACCACGCAGTGGGGCATGCAGCCCCCCCGCACCTTCTTCGACTAACCCGTTCCGTCAACAAAGGAGTACACCCATGACGACCACCCTGAAGAAGCAACGCTTCATCTCGCCCCACGTTGCCGAGTACCCCCCCGGCCACTGGTCCAACACCATCCGCGTCGGCGACCAGATCTGGCTGTCGGGCTTCACCGCCCGCTCCAACGACCTGAAGTCGATCCATGGCGTGGGCGACGCCTACGAGCAGGCCAAGGTGATCTTCACCAAGGTCAAGCACTGCCTGGAGGCCGCCGGCGCCACCATGGCGGACGTGGTGACCATGACGATCTACGTCACCGACATGGCCGACAACAAGGCCATCTGGAAGGCGCGCCAGGAATTCTTCACCGGCGACTTCCCGTGCTCGACGCTGGTCCAGGTGGCTTCGCTGGCCAACCCCGAGATCAAGCTCGAGATCACCTGCCAGGCGATGGCGGGCTCCGGCCAGGCCTGAGGACACAAGGCGATGCCCCCGATCGTTCCCGCTTCCCTGGCGAGCGCCTTCGAGGGCGTCGCCCCGGCCTTCACCGCGCGCGAGTTCCGCGACGCGATGGGCCAGTTCGCCACCGGCGTGGTCGTCATCTCCACCGAGGTGGACGGTGACGCCCATGCAATGACCGCCAATGCCTTCATGTCCGGCTCGCTCGAGCCGCCGCTGGTGCTGGTGTCGGTGGCGTGCACGGCCCGCATGCACGACAAGATCCGCGCCGCCGGCCAGTTCGGCGTCAGCGTGCTGGCGCAGCACCAGCTGCAGGTGAGCAGCCATTTCGCCGGCCGTCCGGTGGACGGCTTCGCCCCCGAATTCGACCGCCTGCAGGGCTTGCCCGTGATCCGCGGGGCCGCCGTGCACGTGGCGGCGGCGCTGGAACACGCCTACCCGTGCGGCGACCACACGCTCTACGTCGGCCGGGTGCTGGCGCTGCGCGGCCAGGCCGAGAAGCCGCCGCCGCTGCTGTACCACGGCGGGCGCTACGCGGCAGCGCAACCCATGGCCTGCTGAACGCACGAGACCCATCCGCGATGAAGGCTGACCCGATCCAGCGCGCGCTGCACGGCATAGGCGCGCCGCTGCCCAGGCTGGAAGATCCACGGTTGCTGACCGGCCACGGGCGTTTCGCCGACGACGCGGTGCTGCCCGACATGGTGCGGGGCTACGTGCTGCGCTCGCCGGTGGCGCACGCGCGCATCCGCTCCATCGACGTGAGCGGCGCGCTCGAGGTGCCCGGGCTGCTGGCGGTGCTGACCGGCGAGGACTACGCCGCCGACGGCCTGGGCCACATGCCCTGCGTGAGCATCCCGCCGACCATCACCGGGCGGACCTACCACCGCACGCCCTTTCCTCCGCTGGCCAGCGATCGTGTGCTGGCGGTCGGCAGCGGCGTCGCCTTCGTCGTGGCCGAGACGCTGGCCGCCGCCATGGACGCGGCCGAGCGCATCGTGGTCGACTACGAGCCGCTGCCGGCGGCGCCGACGGTGGAAGCGGCGATCGCCCCGGGCGCGCCGCTGGTGTGGCCAGAGGCCGAGGGCAACCGCTGCTTCCAGCACGAACTGGGCGATGCGCATGCGACGGCGGACGCCTTCGAGGGCGCGGCCCACGTGGTGCGCGCGCGCGTGCGCAGCCAGCGCGTGGCCGGCAATCCGCTGGAGCCGCGCACCGCGCTGGGCGTCTACCAGGAAGGCGAGGGCCGCTGGCAGCTCACCAGCTCGGCGTCCAACCCGCACCGCATCCGGCTGTTGCTGGCCGAGCACATCTTCCGGGTGCCGGCGCACCGCATCCACGTGATCGCCGGCGACGTCGGCGGCGGCTTCGGCACCAAGGGCGGTCTCTATCCCGAGGAGATCCTGGTGCTGTGGGCGGCGCAGCGCGTCGGCCGCCCGGTGAAATGGGTGAGCGACCGCAGCGAGGCCTTCCTGTCCGACTTCAACGGCCGCGACCAGATCGCCGACGCCGAGATGGCGCTGGACGCCGACGGCAAGGTGCGCGCGCTGCGCGTGGTCGTCAACCACAACCTCGGCTGCCAACTCGGCCCGTCGACGGCGCACCCGCCGCTGGTGGGCTGCCGCATGCTGTCGGGCGTGTACGCGATCCCGGCGATGCACGTCGAGATCAACGGCATCTTCACGCACAGCCGCACGCTCACCACCTACCGCGGTGCCGGCCGGCCGGAAGCCACGATGGTGGTGGAGCGCATGCTCGACCTCGCGGCGGCCGAGATCGGCATCGACCCGGTCGAGCTGCGCCGCCGCAACTTCATCCGCCCCGAGCAGATGCCGTACCGCACGGCCATCGGCGAGACCTACGACTGCGGCGAATTCGAGGCCGCGATGGACCAGGCGCTGGAACTGGCCGACTGGCAGGGCTTCGAGGCCCGGCGCGCCGAGAGCGCCCGGCGCGGCAAGCTGCGCGGCCGCGGCCTGTCCTGCTACATCGAGGTCTGCGCCACCATCAGCGACCGCATGGAGGTGCGCTTCGACGCCACCGGCGGCCTGACCATCCTGGCCGGCACCTTCAGCTACGGCCAGGGCCACCACACCAGCTACGCGCAGATGGTGCACGAGTGGCTGGGCGTGCCGCTGGAGCGCATCCGCTTCGTCCAGGGCGACACCGACAAGATCGCCAACGGGCGCGGCAGCTTCGGCTCGCGCAGCATGACCGTCGGCGGCTCGGCCCTGAAGGCCGCCTGCGCGCAGGTGGTCGAGCGCGGGCGCCGCGTGGCCGCCATCCTGCTCGACCGGCCGGAGGCGAGCCTGGTCTTCGAGGACGGCACCTACCGCAGCGCCGACGATCCCAACACCAGCATTTCGCTCGACAAGGTGGCCCGCGCCACCTATGCGTGGGGCACGCCCAAGCCGCTGCCGCCGGAGCTCTGGTCCGGGCTGGAAGGCGTGGGCCATTTCAGCGCCAGTCCGCAGAACTACCCCAACGGCTGCTACATCGCGGAGGTGGAGGTGGATGCCGACACCGGCGAGGTGCGGCTGGACGCGGTGACCGCCGTCGACGACGTCGGCAACGTGATCAATCCGCTGCTGCTGGAAGGCCAGATCCGCGGCGGCATCGCGCAGGCCGCCGGCCAGGTGCTCAAGGAAGCCGTGGTGTACGCACCGGACGGCCAGCTGCTGACCGGGTCCTTCACCGACTACGCCATGCCGCATGCGGCGGATTTCCCGCGCTTTCGATCGGCGCTGCGGCCGGTGCCCACCAAGACCAACCCGCTCGGGGTCAAGGGCGGCGCGGAAACCGGCACGGTCGGCCTGCCGCCGGCGATCGTCGGCGCCATCGTCGACGCGTTGCGCCCGCTGGGCGTGCGCGACATCAACTGCCCCGCCACGCCGCATGCGGTGTGGCAAGCCATCCAGGAAGCCCGCGCATGAACCTCTACATGGTGTACCGCGTCGATCGCGACGACGGCCAGGCCGCCGCCATCCGCGCCGCGACACGGCCGGCCCATCGCGCCTACATGGACCAGTTCGCCACGCGCGTGCGCCTGGGCGGCCCGATCCTCGACGCCGGCGGCCAGGGCTGCGGCGGGCTGATGCTGATCGAGGCCGAGAGCGAGGAGGCGGTGCGCGAGATGGTGCGCAACGACCCGTTCGAGCAGGCCGGGCTGTCGGCCCGCATCGACATTTACCCGTTCCGCTGGCAGACCAACCGGCCGGCGGACCTGCCACCCCTGTGAGGGTGCGAGCGAGAGGAATTCCATGGAACTGACAGGCGAGCAGCGGCTGCCGGTGACGCGCGAGCGCGTCTGGGCGGCCTTGCTGGACACGGACACCCTGCGCGCGGCCATTCCGGGCTGCGAGGCGGTCACGCACGAAGGCGACGGGCGCTACAGCGTGAGCGTGGTCGCGGCGGTCGGACCGGTGAAGGCACGCTTCAAGGGCCGGCTGCAGCAGCAGGACCTGCAGCCGCCGCAGCGCTACACGCTCAGCTTCGAGGGCGACGGCGGCATGGCCGGCTTCGCCCGCGGCAGCGCCGAGGTCGATCTGAGCGAGGCGGACGGCAACAGCACCGTGCTGGCCTACCGCGCGCAGGCGCAGATCGGCGGGCGGCTGGCGCAGATCGGCTCGCGCCTAGTCGATGCCACGGCCGCGCGCATGTCGCAGGAGTTCTTCGAGCGGCTGACCGAAGTGATCACGGCACCGCCCGGATCGGCGCAGGCGGCCCGCCCGGCCGTGGGCATTCCCCTGAGCGCCGGCGAGTCGCCGTCGCCTGCCAGGCAACGGGGCCCCGCGCTGGGCTCGGCGCCGGTCGAAGCCCCTGGCTGGAGCGGCACCGTCACGATCGCGATGCCGGGCTGGGCCTGGGCCTTCACCGTCGCCGCGGCCGTGGCCTGCGTCTGGATCGCCGGCACCTGAGGCCGCCATGCCCACGCGCGAAGTCACCCTCACCGTCAACGGCATCCGCCGCACGCATGCGGTGGAGCCTCGCACGCTGCTCGTGCAGTTCCTGCGCGAGCACTGTCACCTCACCGGCACCCACGTCGGCTGCGATACCACCCAGTGCGGCTGCTGCACGGTCCATCTCGACGGCCGCGCGGTGAAGTCGTGCACCCTGCTGGCGGTCCAGGCCGACGGCGGCGAGGTCACCACCATCGAAGGCATCGGCACGCCGAGCCAGATGCATCCGCTGCAGGAGGCCTTCCGCGAACACCACGCGCTGCAGTGCGGCTTCTGCACGCCGGGCATGGTGATGCAGGGCATCGACATCATCCGCCGCGGCTGCGCCGGCGACGACGCGACGGTGCGCCGCGAGCTGGAGGGCAATCTGTGCCGCTGCACCGGCTACGAGGGCATCGTCGATGCGATCCGCTCCTGCGCCCAGCGCTGCGGGGCCGAGGGGGTCTGACGGTGGTCGACTTCGATTACGCGCGGCCGCGCACGCTTGCCGAAGCGCTGGCCTTGCTGGCCGCCAATCCCGAGGCGCGGGCCCTGGCCGGCGGCCAGACGCTGATCCCCACGCTCAAGCAGCGGCTCGCCCGGCCGGCGCTGCTGGTGGACCTGCAGGCCATCGCCGAGCTGCGCGGCATCGAGGTGGGCGACGGCTTCGTCAGCGTCGGCGCCATGACGCGCCACGCCGAGACCGCCAGCCACGCGGGGTTGTCCGCGGCGATCCCGGCGCTGGCCTTCCTCGCGGGCGGGATCGCCCACCCGCAGGTGCGCCACGTCGGAACCATGGGCGGATCGATCAGCAACAACGACCCGGCGGCCGACTACCCCGGCGCGCTGCTGGGCCTGGGCGCGCAGGTCCAGACCACGAGCCGCAGCATCGCCGCCGACGATTTCTTCACCGGCCTGTTCTCGACCGCGCTGGAGCCGGGCGAACTGGTGGTGCGCGTGCGCTTCCCGCGACCGGTGCGCGCGGGCTACTGCAAGATCGCCAACCCCGCCTCGGGCTACGTGACCACCGGCTGCTTCATCGCCGACTTCGGCGGCGGCCGGGTGCGCGTGGCCGTCAACGGCGCCGGCCCCTGCGTGTTCCGCCTGCCGGCGCTCGAAGCCGCGCTGGGCGCCGACTTCTCACCCGCCGCGCTGGCCGGGTTCCGCCAGGATCCCAAGGGCCTCAACGCCGACCTGCATGCGAGCGCGGCCTACCGCGCGCAGCTCGTCGCAGTCGCCGTCCGGCGCGCGTTGTCCATGGCGCTGTCCGCATCCCCCCTACTGGAGAGTTCCCCCGCATGAAACTGATGTCCTATGTCACTCCGCAGCGCGCCAGCTTCGGCGTGGTGCAAGGCGGGCACGTGATCGACATGGGCCTGCGTCTGGGCGCCGGCTGCCCCGACCTGAAGAGCGCGATCGCGCAAGGCCTGCTGCCGCGCATCGCGGCGCTGGCCGACAACGCGCCGGCCGACTTCCGCCTGGACGAGGTGGTGGCCCTGCCGGTGATCCCCAACCCGAACCGCATCCTGTGCGTCGGCCTGAACTACGTGGCGCACCGCGCCGAGGGCAGCCACAAGACCGAGGCCGCCGCGCCGACCATCTTCCTGCGGCTGCCGGAATCGCAGGTGGGCCACGGCCGCCCGCTGGTGTGCCCGCGCGAGTCGGACCAATTCGACTTCGAGGCCGAGCTCGCGGTCGTCATCGGCAAGGCCGGCCGCCGCATCGCCAAGGAGAACGCGCTGGCCCACGTGGCCGGCATCAGCGCCTACAACGACGGCTCGGTGCGCGACTGGCAGTTGCTGATGGGCCAGTGGGCGCCGGGCAAGAACTTCCCCGCCACCGGCGCCTTCGGCCCGTGGATGGTGACCGCCGACGAACTGCCGCCGGACCGTGTGCTGAGCCTGGTGTGCCGGCTGAACGGCCAGGAGATGCAGCGCACCACCACCGACCTCATGATGTTCGGCATCCCCGAGCTGATCGCGTTCGTCTCCACCTTCACCACGCTGGAGCCCGGCGACGTGCTGGTGACCGGCACGCCCGGCGGCGTCGGCCTGCGGCGCGACCCGCAGGTCTGGATGAAGCACGGCGACGTCGTCGAGATCGAGCTGGAAGGCGTGGGCGTGCTGCGCAACCCGGTCGTCAAGGAAGGGGCGGCGGGGTGAGCAGCGTCCTCACCGAGCGCAGCCGCGAGCAGCTGGCCCGCAGCGGATCGGCCAACATCGCCAACTGCCTGCTCAAGCGCGGGCTGCGCAACACCATGCTGCTGGGCCTGTCGCCGATGGATCCGGGCCAGCCGCCGCTGGTGGGCCCGGCCTGGACGGTGCGCTTCATTCCCGCGCGCGAGGATCTCGACACGATGGCGCTGTACGCCACCGAGCAGAGCCTGCATCGCCGCGCCATCGAGGAGTGCCCGCCCGGCGCGGTGCTGGTGCTGGCACCGTCCGGCGAGACGCGGGCCTCGGTGATGGGCGACATGATGGCGCTGCGCCTGCAGGTGCGCGGGGTCGCTGGCGTCGTCACCGACGGCGGCTTCCGCGATGCGCCCGGCATCCGCAGCGTCGGCCTGCCGTGCTTCCAGGCGCGCAGCTCGGGGCCCGCAACGCCCATCGCGCTCAGCCCGGTGGAGTTCGACGTGCCGGTCGGCCTGGCCGGGGTGGCGGTGTACCCGGGCGACGTGATCGTGGGTGACGCCGAAGGCGTGGTCTGCATCCCGCAGCACCTGATGGCCGAGGTGGCGGCGGAAGCCGCCGGCAACGCCGACTACGAGGTGTTCGTCGCCGCGCACCTCAGGCGCGGCCGGTCCATCTTCGGCCTGTTCCCGGCGACGCCGGAGAGCCGCGCCGAATTCGAGCAATGGGTGGCCGCTGGCCGCCCGCCCCTGGAGAACCTGCCATGAACGCCCCCGACCTGAAGACGCTGGAAGTGCTGATCCGCAGCCAGGACCTAGATCCTGCCCAGTGGATCGACTACCCCGAGTACGGTTTCCGCCAGTACTTCCTGTGGAAGAACAAGGACACCGGTGCCTCGATCGCGCTGCTGGAATACCAGAAGGGCGGCCGCATCCCGGTCAAGCACAGCCACGCGTCCAACCAGTTCATGTACTGCCTCGAGGGCGACTACGAATACACCGATTCGGGCCTGCGCCTGAAGCCGGGCTCGTTCTACATGAACCCCAAGGACCATCCGCACGGCCCGACGGTGGCGCACGAGAAGAGCCTGCTGATCGAGATCTACGACGGCCCGCACTACTACGAGAAGCCGGTGTTCCACACCGACGAGACGATCGGGGACTTCCTCTCGAAGAAGTAGGCCCGGTGCCTGCGGACGGGTGGCGGCAGCCGTCCTCCGCAATGAGCACAGCGGCCACGCAGGGCGTCTGCTTGCAGGCGCCCTGCACCGCGTGCGCGCTCGCGCCGAGCGCTCGCGTTCTCTCATAACCCACGGGTTATTCGCTTGGCCGAATATGTCAGTAGCGCCCTGGCAGGGCCGCTGACACCATGCCGCTCCATCCATTCACGAGATAGGGGCCATGTCGAAGACCGGATCCAAGCACCTCAAGAGCCTTGCCGATGGCCGCGTCGTACTCCTCGACGGCGAGCGCGTGCAGAACCCCGTCGAGCACCCGGCCTTCCGCAATGCCATCGGAACCATCGCGCACCTGTACGACCTGCAGTCGGACCACCCCGAGACGATGACATTCGTCTCGCCCACCAGCGGCAAGCCGGTGGGGAGGCATTGGCAGATCCCCCGCAGCCACCAGGACCTGGTCGAGCGGCGCCGCGCCATGACGCTCTGGAGCCGCGCCTCCTACGGGTTCTTTGGCCGCTCGCCGGACCACATCCCGACTTCGGTGTGCGGCATGCTGATGGACCTCGAGCGCTTCCGCCGTTCCGCACCGGAGCGGGCCAGCGCGCTGCAGGGCTGGTTCGAGCACGCGCGGGACCAGGACCTGTACGTCACGTACACCATCATCAATCCGCAGTCCAACCAGGCCAAGGGCCCGGGCGAGCAGGGGTTCGAGCAGCATCCCGGAGCCAGGATCGTGGACGAGGACGGGGGCGGCATCACCGTGCACGGCGCCAAGATGCTCGGGACGGCCGCGGTGATGGCGAACGAAGTGTTCGTGGCCAACATCACCCCGCTGCGCCCGGGAGAAGAGGCATTCGCCACCTCCTTCGCGATCCCGCTGGGAACACCGGGCGTGAAGATCCTGTCGCGCAAGTCCTACGAACAGAGTGCGCTGTCGGAGTTCGACAACCCGCTGTCCTGCCGCTTCGACGAGAACGATGCCGTGGTGGTGTTCGACCAGGTCAAGGTGCCCTGGGACCGCGTGTTCGTGCACCGCGACATCGGGTTGGCGGCATCGCAGTTCCGCGACACCTGGGCTGCACCGATGCAGAACCACCATTCGCAGATCCGCTTGTCGGTGAAGCTGCAGTTCCTGCTGGGCCTGGCGCGCCGCATCGCCGAGATCAACGGCGTCATCGACATTCCGCAGGTGCGTGACCAGCTCGGGCGCATGGCCGCATCGGTGACCATGGTGGAAAGCCTTGTGCAGGCCATGGAGGTCGCGGGCGAGCAGGTGGGTCCCTACTTCGCGCCGAACCGCATGATGATGCACGCGGCGACCTGCCTGGCGCAGGAGCTCTATCCGCAGTTCATCACCTCCATCCGCGAGCTCGCCGGCGGCGGGATGATCATGCTGCCGTCCTCCAGCGCCGACTTCGACAACGAGGAGATCCGCGGACTGATCGGGCGCACGCAGCGCTCGAGCGTGACCGACGCCTATGGCCGGGTGAAGACGCTCAAGCTGGCGTGGGATGCGGTGGGGTCCGAGTTCGCCTCGCGGCACGTCCAGTACGAGATGTTCTACGCCGGCGCCACCGTGTTCCAACGGGCCGCCGCGTTCCGCAACTTCGACTGGGGGAACGCTGCGTCCCTGGTCGATGGGGCGCTCTCCGGCTACGACCTGCCTGCCGAAGCACGGCCCTCGGCCGGGCCGGCCGTTGCCTGATTCCCCGACCTCCCTCCCGTTCCCGTCCACGTCCACGACTGCGTCCCAAGGAGCTTCGCATGATCCCTCGTCGCCATTTCTGCGCCGCCGCTGCCGCGGCCGCGCTGCCCGGGCTTTCGCGCGCCTCCCGGCCGCTCCTGTTCAACAGCTTCCTGCCGCCCGTCCATCCGGTGGCCGCGCGCATCCTCAAGCCCTGGGCCGAGGAAGTCGGGAAGGCGACGCAGGGGCGGGTCGTGCTGGACATCCCCAGCGGCAGCGTCGCGCCGCCGACGCAGCAAATGGACGCGGCCGCGAAGGGCGTGATCGATGTCGGCTACCAGTTCCTCGGCAACCTGAGCGATCGCATCAAGCTGCCGCAGATGACCAATCTGCCGCTGCTGCACGCCGGCGCCCGCGCCAGCTCGGTCGCGCTGTGGAAGACGCATGCCCGCTTCTTCGCGCCGGCCGCCGAGTTCCGGGACGTGCATCTGCTGGGCCTGTGGGTGATGTCGCCGGCGACCATCTTCCTGATGAAGAAGCCGGTGGGCTCGCTGCAGGAGCTGGAGGGCATGAAGGTGTGGAGCACGCCGGGCTACCCGGCGCGGGTGCTCGAGGGGCTGGGTGTGTCCGTCGTCGCGGCTCCGGCGGTCCGCAGCTACGAGATCGTGTCCGGGGGCACCGTGGACGCGTTCGCCAGCTACGCGGTGTCCGATGCCGTTGCCTTCAACACGCTGCAGTACGCGCGGCACGTCATGGATCTGCCGGGCTTCCTGCAGGCGCCGTCCTTCGCGCTGTTCATCAACAAGCGCGCGTGGTCCCGCCTGTCGGCCGCGGACCAGGAGGCGGTGACCGCGTTGAGCGGGGAAGCGCTGGCGCAGCGCCTGGTGGTCCTCGACGAGATCGAGGCCAAGGGGCGCGAGGCAGCGGCGGCCAGGGGCGTGCAGATCGCACAGGCCGGCAGTTCCGTCGTGGAGGGTGTGCGCAAGGCGGCGGAGCCGCTGGTCAAGGAATGGCTGGCCGATGCGGCCCGCCTGGGCGTCGACGGGCGCCAGGCGCTCGACTTCTACAAGGCCGAGGCGGCCCGGACCAGCCGCTAGGACGGACGATGGAAACCCACGACCGATTCGACGCCACCCTGGGCGTGCTTTGCGCCATCCCGGGCGCGCTGATGGTGGGGCTGACCTTCGTCGACGTGTTCGCGCGCTACCTGTTCGCGGCGCCCGTGCGCGGCAGCCTCGAGATCATCGAGTTCTGCATGGCGCTGGTGATCTTCACGGCGCTGCCGCTGGTGACGCGGCATGGCGAACACGTGCGCGTCGGGCTCCTCGAGGACCTGGGCCCGCCGTGGTTGCGCCGAGCGCGTCGCCTGGCCTGCGACCTGGTCGGCGCGGTGGTGCTGTCGGTCGTGGGCTGGCGGCTGTGGGTGTACGCCGACGCTTCGCTGGCGGCCGGCACGCGCACCATGGTGGTCGGCCTGCCGGAGGCGCCGCTGGCCTACGCGATGGCGGTGCTCAGTGGCGTGAGCGCCTTCGTGCTCTTCGCGGCGATGGCGGCGGCGCTGAAGGGGCAGAAGTCATGAACATCGCGCTGGCTGGATTCGCGGCGGTCTTCCTTCTCGCGTTCTTCGGCGTCCCGCTCGGTATCGCGACGCTGCTGGTCGGGGTGGGAGGGTTCGCGCTGCTGCGCGGACTGGACCCGGCACTGGAAATGCTGGCCCAGATGATCATGGACTCGTCCGCCAACTACGGGATGTCGGTGCTGCCGATGTTCGTCCTCATGGGTGTCTTCGTGCAGAAGGCGGACATCGTCGATGAGCTTTACGCGGCGGCCAATGCCTGGGTCGGCCACCTGCGCGGTGGCCTCGCCCAGGCCACGGTGCTGTCGTGTGCGCTGTTCGCGGCGATCTCCGGCAGCTCGATCGCCACTGCGGCCACCATGAGCAAGGTGAGCATCAAGCCCATGCGCGGCCTCGGCTACGACGACCGGCTCTCCACCGGCACGGTTGCATCGGCGGGCGTGCTGGGCGTGCTGATTCCACCGTCCGTCCCGCTGGTCGTCTTCGGCCTGCTGACGGAGACCGACATCCGCAAGCTGTTCATCGCCTCGGTAGTGCCGGGCCTGCTGCTGGCGGCCTTGTTCTTCCTCACGGTCTGGATTTCGGTGCGCCGCAATCCTGCCCTGGGTCCTGCCGGGCCGAAGCAGCCGACAGCGGTGCGGCTCAAGTCCCTCAAGGGCGTGTGGCCGGTGCTGGCGCTGTTCACCCTGATCATGGGTGGGCTCTACGGCGGCATCTTCACGGCGACGGAGTCGGCCGGAATCGGCGCCGCCGGGGCCTTCCTGTTCGGCGCGGCGCGCCGGCGGATCACGCTGCAGGTGTTCATCGCGAGCCTGGTCGAGGCGGGCAAGACGACGGCGATGATCTTCACCATCATCTTCGGGGCGCTGGTCTTCACCAACCTGATCACCTTGTCGGGTTTGACGGGGCAGCTGGTGGCCTGGATCCAGGGCGGCAGCATGAGCGCCACGGGCGTGATCCTCTCCATCGGGCTGATCTACCTCGTGATGGGCTGCTTCATGGAGGGGATGGGCCTGATGCTGCTGACGGCGCCGCTGTTCGCCGCCATCGCGTCGCAGGTCGGCATCGACCTGGTGTGGTTGGGCGTCTTCGTCGTGATGATGATCGAGATCGGGATGCTGACGCCGCCGGTGGGCATGAACCTGTTCACGGTCAAGGCCATGTGCCCGGAGGTGCCCTTGTCCACCATCGTGCGGGGCGCGATGCCCTTCGTGGTGGCCAACCTGGTGGCGGTGGTGCTGGTCTGTGTCTGGCCGACGCTGGCGCTCACGCCGGTGAGCTGGTTCTAGCGCTGGCTGGCCGGCCGATCTCAGCGCGCCAGGGGTGCTGCCAGTTCGCGGGCCAGCGCTTGCGGGTCCTTCGCCAGCATCTGCTCGATGCGGGCGGCGCCGTCACCGAAGCTCAGATCCTCCTGGCCCCGCTCGATGCCGTCGAGCAGGGCTGCCGCCGCATCCTCGGGCCGGCCCTTGGGAATCGCCAGCCCCCGGGTCATGGCGGTGTCGACGGCGCTGGGCAGGAAAGCCACCACCAGCGTGCCCTGCGGCGCCAGTTCCGCGCGCACGCACTCCGTCAGGCGCAGCGCGGCGGCCTTGGAAGCGCTGAGCGAGCCCATCGCGGGCATGCCCACCCGGGCGGCGATCGACAGCACGTTGGCGATGGCGCCGCCGCCGTTGCGCGCCAGCACGGGCGCGAAGGCGCGGCACATGGCGAGCGTGCCGAAGTAGTTGGTCTCCATCTCGTCGCGGGCCGCCATCGGGTCGGCGGCGTGCAGCAGCCGCTGGTTGCGGTTGACGCCGGCGTTGTTGACCAGCAGCGTCACATCCTCGGCCGCCCGGGCGGCGGCGGCCACTTGCGCCGGGTCCGTGATGTCCAGGGACAGCGGCACCACGCGGGGGTGGGCGGCCGCGGGCATCCGGCGGCCGGCGGCATACACGCGCGCCGCGCCGCGGCGCAGCAGCTCGGTCACGATCCACGCGCCGATGCCGCCGGCGGCCCCGGTCACCAGGGCGACCGATCCGGCGATCGGGCGTGGGCCGGTCAGCACGCCGGGCCCTTCGGCGGTGCCGCGGGGACCGGTGCGCCGCGCAGGATCCGCCAGCCGCGGCGCAGCAGCGGCCACAGCAGCATCAGCAGCACGGCCGACATCAGCGCCGCCGAGACGGGACGCGAGAAGAAGATCGCCGGCGAGCCTTCACCGATGTTCAGGGCCTGCCGCATCGACGTCTCCATCAGGTCCCCCAGCACCATGCCCAGCACCAGCGGCACCGCCGGCAGGCCGGACAGCGCGCACAGCCAGCCGAAGATGCCGAACCCGAAGGCCACCCAGGTGAAGTAGAGCGAGTTGCCGACCGAGTACGAGCCGATGAAGCACAGGGCCAGGATCGCCAGGCCCAGCAGCCGGGGATCGACCTGCACGCACAGCGCCACCCAGCGCACCAGGAACACCAGCAGCAGCATGATGACCACGTTGATCAGCAGCATGGAAACCATGATCCCGCTGACCAGCTCCGGGCGTTCCGCGAACAGGTTGGGGCCCGGGAACACCCCGTGCACCATGAACACGCCCAGGATGATGGCGGTGACCGCGTCGCCCGGGATGCCCAGCGCCAGCAGCGGCACCAGGGCGCCGCCGCTGACCGAATTGTTGGCGCCCTCGGCCGCGATGATGCCGCGCGGGTCACCCTTGCCGATGTTCTCGGGATCGTGCCGCTTGGCCTCGAAGTACGACAGCGAGGTGGACAGCGCCGCCCCCACCGCCGGCAGCACGCCGATGAAGGTGCCGATGCCGACCGACTTGGCCAGCGTGCCCGGGTGGCGGAACACCTCGCCCAGGCCGCTCCAGCGGAAGCCGGCCTGCTCCAGCTGGTCGCCGCTCTTGCGTTCGCGCGGACGCATGCCCAGCAGCACGAAAGCCTGCGCCATGCCGAACACGCCGATGACCACCGCCGCCAGCGGCAGCCCCGTCATCAGCTGGGGCGAGCCGAAGGTGAAGCGCTGCTCCTGCGAGCTGGGGTCGATGCCGACGGTGCCGATGAACAGGCCCAGCCCCAGCATCAGCGCGGCCTGCACCGTGCGGCCCTGGTAGGCCTTGACCACGCAGACCAGCGCCAGCAGCGCGGCGGCGCTGAACTCGGCGGCACCGAAGCGACCGGCGAACGAGGCCAGCGGGCGCGCGGCGAAGATCAGGAAGACGGCGCTCACGATCCCGCCGACGAACGCGGAGGTGAAGGCCAGCGTCAACGCGCGCTGCGCTTCGCCCCGCGCGGCCATCGGGTAGCCGTCGAACATGGTCATGATCGACGAGGCCTCGCCGGGCGTGCGGATCAGGATCGAGGTGACGGCGCCGCCGTAGAAGGCTCCGCAGTAGATGCCGAGCAGCAGCACCAGCCCGGCCATCGGCGACATGCCGTAGGTGATGGGGAGCATCACGGCGATGGCGACGGCCGGGCCGATGCCGGGCAGCACGCCGATCAGGATGCCGAGGGCGGAGCCGGCCGCCAGCGAGGCGAGCACGCCCCAATGCAGCACGGACTGCAGCCCGAGGAGCAGTTCGTTCATGTCCAGTCCCTTGCTTCAGGAGGCGGCGGCAAGCAGGCTGGCGCTGGGAAACCAGACCTTCAGTCCGACCACGAAGGCCAGGTACAGCGCCGCCGTCATGACCACGGCCAGCACGGCCGGCAAGCGCCAGCCCAGGCCGGCCAGGCTGCCGAAGGCGAACAGGAAGGCGGCGGTGGCCGCGACGTAGCCCACCAGCGGTACCAGCGCGGCGTAGACCGCGTACCCGACGAAGGCCAGTACCACCACGGGCCAGTTGGCCGCCGGCTCGTCGATGTCATCGGTGGCGAGGGCGGCGCCCCGCAGCAGGCGAACGCCATGCACGAGCGCGCTGACCGCGACCACCGCCAGCGCCAGCAAGGGGAACAGGGCGGGGGAACGGTAATAGGGCACGTCCTTGGGCATGCCGATGATCAGGCTCGGCACCAGCGGCAGCAGGACCGCGGCGCCCAGCGCGAGCAGGCCGACGAAGCCGGCGGCCAGCCGCCGCTGCGCAGCTTCGCCGAGCTCGCGCGAGCGGCCGGCGGCAACGCTCACTGCGCTCCTCCGGCCTTCTTGATCAGGCCCAGCTCGGTCATCACCGGCGTGAGCCCGGCCTCGTCGGCGCGGATCTGGGCGGCCGTCTCTTCGGCGTTCTTCCAGAACAGAGGGGTGTTGATCTTCTTGGCCAGCTCGAGCACCGAGGGATCCTTCAACGCGACCTGCATCGCGGCCGCCAGCTTGTCGCGGATGTCGGCCGGCGTGCCCTTGGGCACGAACAGTGCCTGCCAGACCAGGACGTCGAAGTTGTAGCCGGCCTCGCGCAGCGTGGGCACGTCGGGCAGTTCGTGCAGGCGCGTGGGGTTGAAGGTCAGGATCGCGCGCACGTCGCCGGCGGCGATGGCGCTGCGGGCCGTGTTGTAGGGCGCGGTGACGAAATCGGCGTCGCCCGACTTCAGCTGCGCCGGGCTGGCCGGGCTGAAGGTGACCCCGCGGAAGCGCCACTTGTTCTGCGAGGCCATGCGATAGATGACCTGCGTGGGCACGGCGGCCGGCCCGAAGTGGCCCAGCACCAGCGGTTTGTCGGACTTCTTGGCGTGCGCCTCCAGGTCCTGGATGGTCTTGAACGGCGAGTCGCCGCGCACGATCACCACGAAGGTGGAGGCGTTGAAGATGCCGATCGGCTCGGCGTCGGTCACCTTGTAGGGCGCGTTGCCGGCCAGCGGCTGCGTGAGCATCGGCCCGATGCTGTTGAACAGGATGGTGTGCCCGTCGGGCTTGGCCCGCATGGCCTCGGCGGTGCCGACCACGCCGCCGCCGCCCGGCCGGTTGATCACGGCCATCGGCACGCCCAGCTGGCGCGACAGCACCGGCACCATGGTGCGCGCCAGGATGTCCAGTTCCTGGCCGGCGGGCCAGGGCACGATGGCCTCGATCGGCTTTTCGGGCCAGGCGGCGAAGGCGGGCCCGGCCGCCGTGGCGGCCAGCAGGGCGGCTGCGCGGATGTGGAAGGAACGGCGGTTCATGTCTTGTCTCCTGGTTTGTTCAACGGAAAAGGTGAGGCGTCACCACACGCCGATCAGCACGTTGGCCTTGCGCTGGTATTCGGTGTGCGAGGCGATGTAGTCATGGTCCACGCCGGTGCGCCGCTTCAGGCGCAGCTGCCAGTCGGCCAGGCGGTCGCGCATCTCGCGGCGCACACCGGCCAGTTGCGGATCGTCGCCGCGGTCCACCAGCTCCTGCGGGTCCTCCTGCAGGTCGAACAGCTGCGGGCGCAAGCCGTCGTGGTGGATGTACTTCCAGCGCTCGGTGCGGGCCATCCAGGCCTGGCACTCGCCGGGATGGCGGTCCAGGTGGGTGCGAGCGCCCCGGAAGGCATAGTCGAGTTCGCTGAAGGCGCAGTCGCGCCAGCCGGCCGGCGGCTCGCCGCGCAGCAGCGGCAGCAGCGACTCGCCTTCCACCAGGTGGCGCGCCGGGTCGAGCCCGAGCGCGTCGAGGATCGTGGGCAGCACATCGACGGCTTCCACCAGGCGCCGCTCCACGGTGCCGCGCGTCGCGTCGGCGGCGGCGCTCGGATCCACCACGATCAGCGGCACCCGGACCGCCTGTTCGTAGAACAGCTCCTTCTCGCCCAGCCCGTGATCACCCAGGTGGTCGCCGTGGTCCGAGGTGAAGACGATCAGGGTGTCGTCCAGCCGGCCCAGGCGCTGCAGCTCGGCGAACAGCCGGCCCAGGTGGTCGTCCACCTGCTTGACCAGGCCCATGTAGGTGGGGCGCACGTGCCGCACGAAGCGCTCGTCCTGGTGCGAGACGCAGTCCTCGTGCGCCCGCCGGTAGGCCTCGAGCACGGGGTGCGCATTCTCGGTGCGCGGGTCCGCCACCACGATCGGGCCGGTGTCGCTGTCGCGGTACATCGCGTGGTAGGGGGCGGGCGCCATCAGCGGCCAATGCGGCTTGATGTACGACAGGTGCAGGACCCAGGGCGCGTCGCCCTGCTGCCGCACGAAATCGATCGCGCGGTCGGTCATGTAGGCCGTCTCGGAGTGTTCTTCGCGCACCCGCGCCGGCAGGTGGGCATGGCGCGAGTACCAGCCGCTGACGGGCTCGCCCTGCTCGTCCAGCGCGCCAACGACGTGGTCGTTCCAGGGATCGTCGCCGGTGTAGCCGTGGCTGCGCAGGTAGTCGGCATAGCCGCTCTCGGGGCCCGGCGGGGCGTGGCCGTCGTAGCGGTCCAGCTGCTCGAAGCCGCCTCCGAGCAGCAGCCGCCCGGGGTCCGAATCGGGATCGATGCCCAGCCGCATCAGCCCGTGCCGGTCGGGGATCACGTGGGTCTTGCCAGCCAGCGTGGCGCGGCGGCCGGCCCGCCGCAGGTGGTCGCCCAGGGTGACCTGCGCCACCGACAGCGGCACGTAGTTCCAGGTCGTGCCGTGGCTGGCCACGTAGCGGCCGGTGTAGAACGACATGCGCGACGGCACGCAGACGGCCGACTGCACGTAGGCGCGGTCGAAGCGCACGCCGCGGCGGGCCAGCGAGTCGATGTGCGGGGTGTGCAGGACCGGGTGGCCGTAGCAGGACAGGTAGTCCCACCGCAACTGGTCGCACATGATGAACAGCACGTTCCGTGCCGACGTCCGCTGCGGTTGTGCCGCCATCCCAACTTGCTCCTGTTCGCCGGAGACGGCGCTGCCGTCCATGGCGCGCATCATGGAAACGAGCCGGGCTGACGTCTAATGAATATTGGAGTCAACAGCATAACCATCTCGTTAGGTGCGCCCGCAAGCCCAGGCATGGCGCTGCAGTGCTCTCTTCCGCTCGGCCGGCCCTAAGGGAAAGCGAGCGGTCGTGAGCGTCGGGCCGAAGCGGTAGCGATGCTTGAGCGTTCAAGCTTCTGGCAAGCACGACGCGTCTGGCATCGAACGGCTGCGGCCGTGGTGCAGGCGGCGCGTCAGGCGATGGCCAAGATCGAGCTCCGTCCTGCGCGGTGAACTCGCCGCTGCGGGAAGCGGCCTCGAGCACGAAGGTTCAAGCAGGATGGAGGCGGGTTGCTGCTCAGGCGCCGGCCCCATCGGCGCCATTGCCCGGCAAGCAGGCGGCATCCACGGACGGCCCCGTGGGTCACTGCTACGCTGGAATCAAGAGGGGGGATTGGCGCGGCTGGCGGGGATCGAACCCACGACCCTCGGCTTCGGAGGCCGATACTCTATCCACTGAGCTACAGCCGCATCAGGGCAGGAGGCGCATTATCGCTGATCGCGCATGGGGCTCGGCGCACGGGTGTGCGGCGTGCATGCGCACGCGAAGCGCAGCAGTGCCCCAGCTATAATCGAGAGTTGGTTTGAAACGCCGACGCGCGCAATACATCTCCCGAGGACGCCATGAGCGACAGCATGCAGGAAGAAGCCCACACCGGCCCGATCAAGACGCCCAAGCAGCTGCTGCTCGCCGCCATCATGGCTTTCGTCGTGCCGGTGATCGTCATCATCGGCCTGGTGGCTTACGTCACCTCGGAGAACAAGCCCTCGGGCAGCACCCAGGCCGAGGCGTACGCCATGGGCGGCATGACCGCGCAGGACCTGGAGCGGGGCGTCGCCGAGCGCCTGCGCAAGGTCGGCACCGTGGAAATCCGCGATGCCAACCGGCCGCTCAAGGCCGGCGCGGACGTCTACAAGGCCCAGTGCGCGGCCTGCCACGACGGGGGTGTCGCCGGTGCGCCCAAGTTCGCCGACGCGGGCGCCTGGGCCGCTCGCATCAAGACGGGCTTCGAGGCGCTGGTGGCCTCGGCCCTGAAGGGCAAGGGCGCCATGCCTCCGCAGGGCGGCGGCGACCACAACGACGTGGAGATCGCGCGGGCCGTGGCCTACATGGCCAATGGCGCGGGTGCCAAGTTCGCCGAGCCGCAGGGCCAGGCGCAGGCTGCCGATGCGGGGGCTTCTGCTGCTGCTGCGCCCGCTTCGGCCCCTGCTGCGCCGGCCACCCAGACGGCGGCAGCTCCTGCTGCGGCTGCTCCCGCTGCGGCGTCCGGCCAGGGCGAAGCCCTGTACAAGCAGGCCTGCATGGCCTGCCATGCGGCCGGCGTGGCAGGCGCCCCCAAGCTGGGCGACAAGGCGGCCTGGGCGCCGCGCATCGCGCAAGGCATGGACGCGATGGTGCAGGTGGCGATCAAGGGCAAGGGCGCCATGCCCCCGCGCGGCGCCAGCACCGCTTCCGATGCCGAGCTGCGCGCCGCCGTCGAGTACATGGCGAACGCGTCCAAGTAAGGCGCACGCGCCGCGACAAAGAGCCGGTCAGCGACCGGCTCTTTCTTTTTGCGCGCGGCGGATCGGTGAATCAGCCGAGGTGGCGCTGCGCCGGACTGCACACGAAGCCGAAGCGCAGCGGCAAGTCGGTGGCGGCCACCGGCTCGGGCGACCACTGCCCGGCCTCGACCCGGTCGGCGGCCGCATGCATGTCCAGGGTGTGCACCAGGCCCAGCCCGGCGTCGGTGTGCAGGAACAGCCGCCCGCCTTCATCGACATGGCTGGTGCGCGCCTGCACGGGGCGACCGGTGTGGGTGAGCACTTGGCCGTCCGGAGCCAGCCGCAGCACCCAGGGCGCGGCTTCCAGTTCGACATAGACGCGCTGCGGGCCGTTCTGGAAGAACCAGCAGCCGTCATCGTCGGCCTCGTAGTTGCGCTGGATGAATTCGATCAGCTTGGCATGGCGCAGCACCGCGCCCTTCACGGCCGGAAAGGAGCCGGCGGCCTGCACCCGGTCGTCGCGCATGTACCAGTCGCCGCGCGCGTCCAGCGCCAGCCAGCCGTAGCAATCCGGCACGTTGGGCCACTTGGCGATGGCCTGCCGGACGATGTCATCCATCGCGCCATTATCGGCCGCAACCGGCGCGCGCTGTCTCAGCGCAGGAACGCGTCGTAGCCGGTCTTCAGGATGAGCGCGCCCACCACCGCGATGAACATGCCGCGCACGAAACCGGCGCCATGGCGCAGCGCCAGCCGCGTGCCCAGCAGGCTGCCGGCCACATTCGCCAAAGCCAGCACCAGCGCGTAGTGCCACCACACGTGGCCCTTGTACGCGAAGAGCGACAGCGCGGCCAGGTTGGTGGAGGTGTTGACCAGCTTGGCCGACGCCGAGGCATGCAGGAAGTCGTAGCCCAGCCAGCGCACGAACAGGAACACCAGGAAGCTGCCGGTGCCCGGCCCGAAGAAGCCGTCGTAGAAGCCCAGTACCAGGCCGATCGCGGCGGCGGCCCAGGTCTCGGCGCGCCGCGTCAGCGTCGGCGCATGGTGCTGGCCCAGTTGCTTGCGGGCGATCGTGTAGGCCAGCACCGCCAGCAGCACGAAGGGCAGCAGCTTGCGCAGGAACTCCGGCGAGACCACGGTGACCGCCCACGCCCCCGCGAAGGCGCCGGCCAGGCCGCACAGTGCCGCCGGTGCGAGCGAGTGCCAGTGCAACTGCACGCGCCGGCTGTACTGCACGGTGGCGATCGCCGTGCCCCAGATCGACGCGCTCTTGTTGATGCCGAACAGCGTGGCCGGATGGGTGTTGGGGAGGATCGCGAACAGCGCGGGCACCAGGATCAGCCCCCCGCCCCCGACGATGGCATCCACGAATCCGGCCATCAGCGAGGCCAACGCCATCCAGATCAGGTCCATCGGGCCCGATTGTCTCATCCAGCCTGCAGGCGCCCGCGGCAGCGGCGGCGCGAAAAAACAAAGGGCGCCGGGGTGAGCCGGCGCCCTGAATGCATCTTCTTGGATTGCGGCAGGCCGTTGTGGTGTTCTCTGCCTTGTCTCCTCGGACCCCCGCCTGTGCACGGACGGCTGTCCGCTTGCGAGTGCCGGCCACTGTAGCGGCGAATCGAGGGGCCGCCATCGGGACTTTCCCGGTTCAAGGCGGCCGCAACGATCGGCGCTCCCCGTGGCCGGCGCGGCACCGCGCGCCTGTGCGGGCGCCTGCGTTTCGGCCCGAGGGACCGGTGCTATAGTGCCGCGCGGTCCGCGAGGCCCGCACACATCCCGGAGCGAACGATCGAATGACCACGATGCGACGGTACGGCTCCGGAACCGGGGGCGCTGCCCTGAACGCGCGCATCCGCCCCGCCGCCCTCCTTCTGCTGCTCGCCGCCGCGCCGCTGGCGCAGGCCGATGCGCCGGCGCCGGACCTCACCGGTTCGGTGGGGCTGATGCACCGCCGGCTGACGGAGCGCAATGCGCTGGGCGGCAAGCTGCTCACCGAGACCGGCCCGATGCTGCAGGTGCAACTGGAAGCGACGCGGCCGCTGCCGGACGGCGCTGCGCTGGCGGCGCGGGCGCACCTGGCCGCCGGCGACATTGACTACGACGGTCGCACCCAGGGCGGCGTGCCGCTGGCCACCACCACCCGGCAATACGAGGGCGGCGTCGACGTCCTGTGGCGGCCGCACGAGCCCGCGGCCTGGGGCGAAGCCTGGCTGTCGCTGGGCTGGCTGGCCAACCGGCGCCTGATCCGGGGTACGCCGATCGCGGGCGGCCTGGACGAACTCTCGTCGGCGACGCTGGCCGGCGTGCGCTGGCGCAGCCCGGCGTTCACCCCGGCGGCGGGCTGGACCAGCCGGGTCGAGGTGGAGGCGCGCACCAGCCTGTCGCACCAGCTGCGGGTGGACTACTACGGCCTGCTCGACCGATCCAGGTTCGAAGGCGCGCGCAAGCAGTTATGGACGCTGCGGCTGCAGGCCGCGCCGACCGATTCGCCCTGGCAATGGGGGCTGGAGTGGTCGCTGCTGCGCCAACCCGCCAGCAAGGCCGTGCCGGTGTCGCGCGGCGGCATGCTGCTGCCCGGCACCACCGTGCGGCAGCCGGAGTTGACCTCCAGCGATTTGGTGCTGCGGGTCGGCCGGCGCTTCTAGGCCGCCTCGGCCAGCACCCAGTCGGCGGCCTTCTCCGCCATCATCAGCGTCGGCGAATTGGTGTTGCCGCTGGTGATGGTGGGCATGGCGCCGGCATCCACGACCCGCAGCCCCTCGACACCGCGCACGCGGAACCGGGCATCCAGCACCGCCATCGGGTCGCCGTCGCGGCCCATGCGGGTGGTGCCCACCGGGTGGAAGATGGTGGTGGCGATGTCGCCGGCCAGCCGCGCCAGTTCCTCGTCGGTCTGGTACTGCAGCCCGGGCTTCCATTCCTCGGTGCCGTACTTCGCCAGCGCCGGCTGGGCGCAGATGCGCCGCGTCAGCCGCAGCGAGTCGGCCGCGACCTGCCGATCCTCGGGCGTGCTCAGGTAGTTGGGCGCGATCGCCGGCGCGTCCTCGGCGCGCGGGCTGCGGATGCGCACCGAGCCGCGGCTGGTCGGGTTGAGGTTGCACACGCTGGCGGTGAAGGCGGGAAAGCCGTGCAGCGGCTCGCCGAAAGCGTCCAGGCTGAGCGGCTGCACGTGGTATTCCACGTTGGGCCAGCGCTGCTCGGGCGTGCTGCGGGTGAAGGCGCCCAGTTGCGAGGGCGCCATGCTCATCGGGCCGCTGCGCATCAGCAGGTACTGCAGGCCGATGCGGGCCTTGCCGTGCCAGCTGTTGGCCAGGGTGTTGAGCGTCGGCACGCCGCGCACCTTGAACACCGCGCGGATCTGCAGGTGGTCCTGCAGGTTCTCGCCGACGCCCGGCAGCTCGTGCACGACCGGGATCCCGTGCCCTTGCAGCAGCGCGCCGGGGCCGACGCCGGACAGCTGCAGCAGCTGCGGCGAGCCGATGCTGCCCGCGCACAGCAGCACTTGCGTGTGCGCATGGACCCGCACGTGCTCGCTGCCGGTCCACACCTGCGCGCCGGTGCAGCGCAAGGCGCCGTCCGCGCCACGCTCGACCAGCAGGCGGTGCACCGTGGCGCCGGTCCACATCGAGAAGTTCGGCCGGCCGTAGCAGGTCGGCCGCAGGAAGGCCTTGGCCGTGTTCCAGCGCCAGCCGTTCTTCTGGTTGACCTGGAAGTAGCCCACGCCTTCGTTGTCACCGCGGTTGAAGTCCTCGCTGTGCGGGATGCCGGCCTGCTGCGCCGCCTGCGCGAAGGCGTCGAGGATGTCCCAGCGCAGGCGCTGGCGCTCCACCCGCCACTCGCCGCCGGCGCCATGGACCTCGTCCGCGCCCTTGTAGAAATCCTCGTGCCGCTTGAAGAAGGGCAGGCAGCGGTCCCAGCGCCAGTCGGGGTCGCCGGTCAGCTCGGCCCAGTGGTCGTAGTCGCGCGCCTGGCCGCGCATGTAGATCATGCCGTTGATGCTGGAGCAGCCGCCCAGCGCCTTGCCGCGCGGGTACTTCAGCTGGCGTCCGTTCAGGCCGGCGTCCGGCTCGGTGCGGTACATCCAGTCGGTGCGCGGGTTGCCGATGCAGTACAGGTAGCCGACCGGGATGTGGATCCAGTGGTAGTCGTCGCGGCGGCCGGCCTCGATCAGCAGCACGGTCTTCGACCGATCGGCCGAGAGGCGGTTGGCGAGCAGGCAGCCGGCGGTGCCGGCACCGATGATCACGTAGTCGAAGGTGTTGTCGCTCACCCTTGTCTCCTCCTCCGCTCTTGGATGCGGCTGTCTTTTCCAGTGCCACCGCGGATCCGGCTTGGCCGGTCCGCTGGTGGCTCCCCCTCGGGGGAGGCGGCCGTCAGGCCGCTTCGGGGGGAGCCTATTTGGCCGTCGGCATGGCGAATTCCGCGCCCTTGCCGATGCTCTCGGGCCAGCGCTGCATGATCGACTTCTGCTTGGTGTAAAAGCGCACGCCCTCCTCGCCGTAGGCGTGCATGTCGCCGAACAGGCTCTTTTTCCAGCCGCCGAAGCCGTGCCAGGCCATCGGCACCGGGATCGGCACGTTGATGCCCACCATGCCCACCTGCACCCGGCGCGAGAACTCGCGCGCCACATGGCCGTCGCGCGTGAAGCACGACACGCCGTTGCCGTACTCGTGCGAGTTGATCAGCGCCACCGCCTCGGCCAGGTCCTTGACGCGCACGCAGCCCAGCACCGGGCCGAAGATCTCCTCCTTGTAGATCCGCATGTCCGGCTTGACGTCGTCGAACAGCGTGCCGCCGATCCAGAAGCCGCCCTCGCAGCCGGCGCCCGCCTTGGCGCCCTGGAAGCCGCGGCCATCCACCACCAGCTTGGCGCCCTCCTGGACGCCCTGGCCGATGTAGCCGGCAATGCGCTGCTGCGCGGCGCTGCTGACGATCGGGCCCATCTCGGCATCGAGCTCGACGCCATTCCTGATCTTCAGCTGCTGGGTGCGCTCGGCCAGCATGGGCAGGATCTTGTCGGCCGCCTCGCCCACCAGCACGCCCAGCGAGATCGCCATGCAGCGCTCGCCGGCCGAACCGAAGGCCGAGCCGATCAGCGCGTCCACCGCCTGCTCGAGGTCGGCGTCGGGCATCACCACCATGTGGTTCTTGGCGCCGCCCAGCGCCTGCACCCGCTTGCCGTGGCGCGCGCCGGTCTCGTAGATCTTCTGCGCGATCGCGGTGGAGCCGACGAAGGAGATCGCCTGCACATCCGGGTGCTCCAGCAGCGCGTCCACCGCGTCCTTGTCGCCCTGCACCACGTTGAACACGCCGTCGGGCAGGCCGGCTTCCTTGAGCAGGCGGGCCATCAGGATCGAGGCGCTCGGATCCAGCGGGCTGGGCTTGAGGATGAAGCTGTTGCCGGCGGCGATGGCCACCGGGTACATCCACATCGGCACCATGCAGGGGAAGTTGAACGGCGTGATGCCGGCCACCACGCCCAGCGGCTGGCGCATCGTCCAGTTGTCCAGGCCGGTGGAGACCTGGTCGGTGTACTGGCCCTTGAGCAGCTGCGGGATGCCGCAGGCGAATTCGACGATGTCGATGCCGCGGCTGACCTCGCCCTGGGCGTCGGTGAACACCTTGCCGTGCTCGGCGGTGATGGCATGCGCCAGTTCGTCGCGGTGCCGGTTCAGCAGCTCCAGGAACTTGAACATGACCCGGGCCCGGCGGATCGGCGGGGTGTCGGCCCAGGCCGGGAAGGCAGCGCGGGCGCTGGCCACCGCCCGGTCCACTTCGGCGGCGCTGGCCAGGGCGACCTTGCCGGTGACGGTGCCGGTGGCCGGGTTGAAGACGTCGGCGCTGCGGCCGCTGGCGCCGGGCACCGGCGCGCCGTCGATCCAGTGGTCGATGGAGGCGAGGGCGGCGGCGGCGCGGGTGGAGTCGGGTGCGTTCATGGCGGTATCGTGGTGGGGCAGGCTCGGAATGTGCCAGTCTAAGGCGCGCAACACCGCGGACCGGATTCGGGCCGGAAATGGCACTACCCGCGCCACCCGCCGTTAGCATTGCACTTTCTTACAAGCGCCCATGCAGGAACCCTCGACACCCCGTCTCGAGCCGTTGCCCGATGCAGGAGGAACCCCGGTCAGGGTGCGGGGCCAGTGGACCGCCGCTCACATCGCCCAGCCCGGCGTGCTGGATGCCCTGACCGCCGACTTGCGCGGCGCCGCCGGCCGGGAGCACTGGGATCTGCGCGGCGTCGAGCAACTCGACCACGTGGGCGCACAGCTGCTGTGGGACCACTGGGGGCGGAGCCGCCCGCCGCAGCTGCAGGTGCGGGCCGCGCAGCAGGCGGTGCTGGAGCGGGTCGAGCAGTTCACCACCGGCGCGCCGCCGCCGCGCCGCCCGAGCCTCGGCGAGCGCTACCTGGCCGTCGGCGAATCGGTCCTGGACCGGGCCTTCCGGGCGCGCGAGTTCGTGCGGCTGGCCGGCCAGTTGGCCATGGACGGCCTGCGGTTGCTGCGCAGCCCGCAGGAGGGGCCCTGGCGCGACTTCTCCGGCCACCTGTACCACATCGGCGCGACCGCGCTGCCCATCACCGCGCTGGTCGGCTTCCTGATCGGGGTGGTGCTGGCCTACCTCACCGCCAAGCAATTGCGCCAGTTCGGCGCCGATGCCTTCATCGTCAACATCCTGGGCGTGGCGCTGATCCGCGAGCTCGGCCCCATGCTGGCCGCCATCTTGGTGGCGGGGCGCTCGGGCTCGTCCATCACGGCCCAGATCGGCGTCATGCGCGTCACCGACGAACTCGATGCCATGAGCGTGATGGGCATCTCGCACAGCTACCGGCTGGTGCTGCCGCGGGCGCTGGCGCTGGCCATCGCCATGCCGCTGGTCAGCATCTGGACCACCTTGTGCGCGCTGGTGGGCGGCATCCTGGCGGCCGACATGTCGCTGGGCATCACGCCGACCTTCTTCCTGCGCGCGCTGCCCGACGCCGTGCAGATCGGCAACCTGCTGCTGGCCACGTCCAAGTCGGTGGTGTTCGGCCTGCTGATCGCGCTGATCGGCTGCCACTACGGGCTGGCGGTGGAGCCCAACACCCAGAGCCTGGGCGAAGGCACGACCGCCTCGGTGGTGACCTCGATCACCGCGGTGATCCTGGTCGATGCGCTGTTTGCCATCGCCTTCCAGGAAGTGGGGTTCTGATGGCGCAGGCGCTGGCTGCCCCGCTGCTGCCGGCGCCCGGCACCCCGATGGTCGACATCCGCGGCCTGAGCACGGTGTTCGACCTGCCCGGGCGCACGTTCACCGTGCACGAGAACCTCGACCTGGCCGTGCAGCGCGGCGAGGTGCTGTCGCTGGTGGGCGGCTCGGGCACCGGCAAGACCGTGCTGCTGCGGCAGATCCTGGGCCTGGAGCAGCCGGCCGCCGGCGAGATCCGGGTGCTGGGCCGGCCGGTGGCGGAACTCGGCCAGCGCGGCGCCGCCAGCCGGGTCGGCATGCTGTTCCAGCACGGCGCGCTGTTCTCCGCCTTCACCGTGCTGGAGAACATCGCCTTTCCGCTCAGTGAGCTGCGCACGCTGCCGCCGGCGCTGGTGCGCGAGGCGGCCATGGTCAAGCTGCAGATGGTCGGCCTCAAGCCCGAGGACGGCGCCAAGATGCCCTCCGACCTGTCCGGCGGCATGATCAAGCGGGTGGCGCTGGCCCGCGCGCTGATCATGGACCCGCCGCTGCTGCTGCTGGACGAGCCCACGGCGGGGCTCGATCCGGACAGCTCCGACGGCTTCGTCACGCTGCTGCGGGCCCTGCACCGCGACCTGGCGCTGACCGTGATCATGGTCACGCACGACCTCGACACCCTGTTCGAGCTGTCCACCCGCATCGCGGTGCTGGCCGACCGGCGCGTGATCGTCAACGGCCCACCCAAACAGGTCATCGCCTTCCAGCATCCGTTTGTGCATGATTTCTTCCTCGGCCCGCGCGGCCAGCGCGCCATGGAGCTGCTGCGCGAGTACCCCTTCGCCGTCTAGGAGACCGGATGCAAAACAAAGCCCACGCCCTGGCCGCCGGCGTCTTCGTGCTGGTGCTGACCGGCCTGCTGCTGCTGCTGGGGGCCTGGCTCACGCGCGAGAGCGGCGAGCAGCATGTCTATGAAATCTCCACCCGCGAGGCCGTGACCGGCCTGCAGGAGCAGGCGCCGGTGCGCCTGCGCGGCGTGGACGTCGGCAAGGTCGCCTCCATCGCGTTCGATCCGAAGGTGCAGGGCAACGTGCTGGTGCGCATGGACATCGCCGCCGGCACCCCGATCACGCGCGAGACCTTCGCCACGCTGTCGTTCCAGGGCGTGACCGGCCTGGCCTTCGTCCAGCTCGACGACGCCGGCCAGCCGGCGCCGCTGCTGCCGCCCGACGACGCGGCGCCGCCGCGCATCCCGCTCAAGCCGGGCCTGCTGTCCAAGCTGGCTTCGCGCGGCGAGGCCATCATGGAGCAGGTCGAGCAGGCCAGCACCCGCATCAGCCAGCTGCTTTCCGAGTCCAACCAGAAGCGCTTCACCGCCGCTTTCGACAACGTGGCCGAGGCCGCCGCCAGCATCACCGTCCTGAGTCGCAACCTCGACGCCACCCTCAGCGCCCAGTTCGGGCCGCAGCGCGTCAACATCCCCTCGCTGGTGCGGCGCACCGACAACGCACTGGCCTCGCTGCAGGAGACGTCCGAGGCCACCCGCGTCACCATCACCGAAATCGGCCAGACGGCGCGCCGCCTGAACGCCGCCGACGGGCCGATGGATCGCCTGTCGGCCGGCACCGCCTCGCTGGCGCACGCCGCCGATGCCTTCAATTCCGCCACCTTGCCGCGCATCAACCGGGTGACCGAGGACACCTCGCGCGCCGTGCGCCAGCTCAGCCGCACCATCATCGGCATCAACGACAACCCGCAGTCGCTGATCTTCGGTACCGGCCGCATCGAACCGGGCCCCGGCGAGGAAGGCTTCACGCCCCCAGGAGCGAGCAAATGACGATCCGTATCCTCGCGCGCGCCGCCGCCGCTCTGTCGCTGCTCTTGCTGGCCGCCTGCGCCAGCATCGTCGACAAGCCGGTGCGCCCGACCTTGTTCGACATGGGGCCGCTGCCCCCGATCACGCCGCCGATCGAGCGCTCGGGCCAGCGCTTCGCACTGGTGGTGCCGGAGATCGACGCCGCCGGCGCGCTGGAAGGCTCGGCCATCCTGTACCGGCTCGGCTACTCCGACGACCACCAGCTGCGCGCCTATTCGCAGTCGCGCTGGAGCGCGCCGCCGCCCCAGCTGGTGCGCCAGCGGCTGCGCCAGCAGCTCGGGCGCGAGCGGCCGGTGCTGAACCTGGACGAGAGCGCCTCGCTGGCGCGCGAGGCGGCGCAGCCGCTGTACCTGCTGCGCATGGAGCTGGAGGAGTTCGCCCACGTGTTCGACGAGCCCGCCAGCAGCCGGGGCGTGATCCGCCTGCGCGCCACCCTGTTCCTGAGCACCACGGCGGGCGAGAAGCTGGTCGGCCAGCGCAGCATTGCGGTGCAGGGCGTCGCGCCGTCGCAGGACGCCTCCGGCGGCGTGAGGGCGCTGACCGAGGCCACCGATGCCGCGGCGTCCGACATCAGCGAGTGGCTGGTGCAGGTGGCGCGGACGCGGCCATGAGCCCGGCGGCGCAAGGCACCGCAGAGGCGGCCCGGCTGGTCACCGGCGCCACGGGTCGACCGCCGCTGGAGGAGGAGATGAAAGCGGCCGGGCTGGAGGTGCTGGGCCCGTGCGAAGGGCTGTCGCAGCGCCGCGAACTGCTGCGCGAGTCGCCGTTCCTGCAGGACTTCACGCCGGCCGAGGCCGAGGTGCTGGGGCAGGCCATGCTGCACGTGCGCGCGCAGGCCGGCCAGGTGCTGATCGCCGAGGGCGACGCCAGCGACTGGATGATGCTGCTGCTGTCCGGCACGGTCGATGTCGGCAAGCGCAAGGTCGGCGCGGCGGTCGATCGCGGCGCGCTGCCCGTCACGACCGAGCGGCTGGCGGTGCTGCGGGAGGGCGCGGCGCTGGGCGAGATGTCGATGCTGGACGGCGAGCCGCGCTACGCCAGCTGCTGGGCGTTGAGCGAGGTCGAGGCGGCGGTGCTCAGCCGCGCGGCCGTCGCCGGCCTGATCGCCGGGCAACCGGCGGTCGGCGCCAAGCTGCTGGTGAAGATCACGCAGCTGCTGGCGCAGCGCCTGCGCAACACCAGCAACCAGCTGCTGCGCCACCTGGAGCAGGCCGCCGCCGGGCAGGCCGCTAGTGGGCCAGGGCCGGAAACAATTTGACGAGACCCACGGCCATCACTTCGACGGCCAGCGCGGCCAGGATCAGCCCCATCAGCCGGGTCATCACGCTGATGCCGGTCTTGCCCAGCACGCGGGCGATCGGCTCGGCCAGGGCGAAGGCGATGGCGATGGCCAGGCCGATCACCACTCCGTAGCCCACCAGCGCCGCCATCTGCCAGAAGGTGTGGGCGCGCTCGGCATAGATCACCACGGTGGAGATGGTGGCCGGCCCGGTCAGCAGCGGGATGGTCAGCGGCACCACCGCGATGCTGGCGCCCATGGCGGCTTTCTCCGCGCCCTGCTCCAGGTCGTGCGTGGCCGGCTTGGCCTCGGCCGGCCGGGCGTTGAGCATGTTCAGGGCGCTGGTCAGCAGCAGCATGCCGCCGCCCACCTGGAAGCTGGCCAGCGAGATGTTGAAGAACTCCAGCACCTGCAGGCCCAGCAGGGCGCTCATGGCGATCACCAGGGCCGCGGTGGTGGCCGCCGTGACCACGGTCTCGCGCCGCTGCTGGCGGCTGAAGCCGTCGGTGTAGTGGATGAAGAAGGGCACGATGGCCAGCGGATTGACCACCGCCAGCAGCGTGATCAGCGGCTTGAAGTCCATCAGCCGGCTGCAGCGGGAGCGGCGGGCGTGCGCCGGCGGAACATGCCCCAGCCCTCCATGTGCAGCACCTGCTCGCCGCGCTGGTTGAACATTTCCCAGACCGAGCGCACCAGGCCGATGTCGGGCCGGCTGTTCATCGGACGCGCTTCCAGCACCCGGTGCTTGAGCGCCAGCGTGTCGCCGGGGTAGACCGGCTTGAGCCACTTGAGGCTCTCCAGCCCCGGCGAGCCCATGCTGCTGGAATCGCGCAGGAAGTGGTCCACCGTCAGCCGCATGGCCAGGGCGCAGGTGTGCCAGCCGCTGGCGCACAGGCCGCCGAACACCGACTGCCGGCCGGCCTCCTCGTCCAGGTGGAACGGCTGCGGGTCGAACTGCGCCGCAAAGTGCTTGATCTCCTCGGCGCTGGGGCTGACGGTGCCCAGCTCCAGCACCACCCCCGGCTGCAGGTCCTCCCACCAGTAGCGGATCGCCATCAACGCCCTCCCGATACGTCCAACAGGCTCATGGTGGTGTAGCTTGCCTCGGGCGAGAGCAACCACACGATCGCCTGCGCGACTTCGTCGGCGCTGCCGCCGCGCTGCATCGGCACCTCGGGCGCCAGCCGCTGCACGCGGTCGGGGATGCCGCCGGAGGCGTGGATGTCGGTGTCGATCAGTCCGGGCCGCACGGCATTCACGCGGATGCCGTCGGCGGCCACTTCCTTGGCCAGCCCCACGGTGAAGACGTCGATCGCGCCCTTGGCCGCGGCGTAGTCGACGTACTGGTTCGGCGAGCCGAGCCGCGCCGCCGCGCTGGACACGTTGACGATGGCGCCGCCCGGGCCGCCGTGCCGCGTGCTGATGCGCCGCACGGCCTCGCGCGCGCACAGGAAGGAGCCGATCACGTTGATGGCGAAGATGCGCTGCAGGCGCGCGGCGCTCATCTGCTCGACCCGTTCGCTCACGTCGACAACGCCGGCGTTGTTCACCAGGTCGGTGACGCGGCCCAGGCGCGCATCGATGTCGGCGAACATGCGGACCACCTGCTGCTCGTCGGCGACGTCGCCCTGCACGGCGATGGCGCGCCGGCCCGCCTGCTCGACCTGGCGCACCACCTGCTGCGCCGCATCGGCGTTGCTGGCGTAGTTGACCGCAACTGCCCAGCCGCGCGCCGCGGCCAGCCTGGCCGTGGCGGCGCCGATGCCCCGGCTGCCGCCGGTGACCAGCACGACTCGCTCCAATTTCCGCCTCCTGCGCCGAGGGCGCGACTACGATACAACCCCATTAGAACAAAGCGCGGGCGGCGCCGCCCGCGTGCTCAACCCACCGACAAGGAGACCGACATGGGCAGCTTCGTGGACCTGCAGGCCGGCGACGGCTTCAGCTTTCCCGCTTATGTGGCGCAACCGAACGGCCGTCCCAAGGGCGGCGTCGTGGTGCTGCAGGAAATCTTCGGCGTCAATTCGCACATCCGCTCGGTAGCCGACGGCTACGCGGCCGAAGGCTGGCTGGCGGTGGCGCCATCGACCTTCCACCGAATCAAGCCGGGCGTGGAACTGGGCTACGGCGAGAACGACATGTCGGCCGGCTTCGCGCTCAAGACCGCGGTCGAGGCGCTGCCGGCGCCCGGCGTGATGCCGGACATCCAGGCCGCGATCGGCCATGCGGCGCAGGCCGGCAAGGTCGGCATCGTGGGCTACTGCTGGGGCGGGCTGCTGTCCTGGCGCTCGGCCTGCCTGCTGGACGGCCTGTCGGCGGCGGTGACCTACTACGGCGGTGGCATGACCACGCCGGATGAAGCCGCGCGCCAGCCCCGCGTGCCGGTGCTGTCGCACTTCGGCGAGCAGGACCACTGGATCCCGCTGGAAGGCGTGGAGGCGTTCCGCAGGGCCCACCCGGAGGTCGAGGTCCATGTGTACAAGGCCAAACACGGCTTCAACTGCGACCAGCGCGGCTCCTGGAACGAGCCGGCCGCGAAGCTCGCGCGCGAGCGCTCGCTGGCCTTCTTCGGACAGCACCTGGCGGCCTGAGCCAGCGCGCGCGACATGATCCGGTTGTTCCACTACCCCGGCACCGCGGCCATGGTGCCGCACATCCTGCTGGAAGAAATCGGCGTGCCCTACGAGCGGGTGCACGTGGACCGCGCCGCCAACGCGCACAAGGCGCCGGACTACCTGCGGCTCAATCCCAACGGGCTGCTCCCGGTGCTGGTCGACGGCGAACTGGTGTTGTACGAGACGGCCGCGATCGCGCTGCACCTCTCGCGCGCGGTGTCCAGCCACTCCTGCATGGCGTCGCCCTGCTCCTCGCACAGGTCTTCGAGCGCATGCAGCTCGCGCCGGGCGACCATCAGTGCGCCCCAGTTGCGGAAGGCGGTGTTGGGTCGCAGGAGTTCCTGTTGCCACTGGTCCAGCTCGCTGGTGAGCTGGCGGCGCAGCTCCAGGTAGCCGTCCACCATCACGTTGACCATGCGCAGCATCAGGTCCGACGGGCTGGCCGGCAGCCGGCTGCGGTTGCTGCCAGCCAGGCCGTCGTTCTGCACGGCGTCGGACAGGTAGCGCGAGATGAAGGAGCGGGCGGTCAGGCAGCCGGTGGGATGGACCGTCACCAGCAGCCGGTCGAACACCACGAAGGCGAGCGCGCGCGTGCGGATGCGGTAGAAGCTGGCCAGGGCCGACGGCGGGGCGCCGGCCGGGTGTTCCTGCAACTCCCGGTCGACCTCTTCGCCGGTGGCCAGCCGGCGGAACACCACCAGGTCATAAACCGAGGTGTAGTCGTAGTGCGAGGGATGGGCCCGGTTGCCCAGGTCCTTCAGGTGCAGGTCCAGCAGCGCCGAGCCGCCCAGCCGCTGGCAGGCGGCCTGCAGCACCGCCAGCTGCTCGGTCAGGGCCTCGCGCTCGAGGTAGATCCAGATGAACCCATCGCCCGGCGCCTGCGCCGGCACTTCATCGAGGAAGCGCAGCGTGCCGGGCGTGAATTCGACGATGTGCATGGGTGGGTGCTTCAGGCGCGCAGCCGGCGTGCCGCTTCGAGCGCGAAATAGGTCAGGATGCCGTCGGCGCCGGCCCGCTTGAAGGCCAGCAGGCTTTCCATCATCGCCGCCTCGCCGTCCAGCCAGCCGTTGCCGGCGGCGGCCTGCAGCATCGCGTACTCGCCCGAGACCTGGTAGGCGAACGTGGGCATGCGGAATTCGTCCTTGACCCGGCGCAGCACGTCCAGGTACGGCATGCCGGGCTTGACCATCACCATGTCGGCGCCTTCGGCGATGTCCATGGCGACCTCGCGCAGCGCCTCGTCGCTGTTGCCGGGGTCCATCTGGTAGACCTTCTTGTTGCCCTTGCCGAGATTGGCGGCGGAGCCGACCGCGTCGCGGAACGGGCCGTAGAAGGCACTGGCGTACTTGGCGCTGTAGGCCATGATGCGGGTGTGGATGGCGCCGCGCGACTCCAGCGCCTGGCGGATCGCGCCGATGCGCCCGTCCATCATGTCGCTGGGGGCGACGATGTCCACGCCCGCCTCGGCCTGCACCAGCGCCTGGCGCACCAGCACCTCGACCGTCTCGTCGTTCAGGATGTAGCCGCTGGCGTCCAGCAGGCCGTCCTGGCCGTGGCTGGTGAACGGGTCCAGCGCGACGTCGGTCATCACGCCCAGCTGCGGGAACTGCTGCTTGAGCGCGCGCACGGCGCGCGGCACCAGCCCCTGCGGGTTGAACGCCTCGCGGCCGTCCTCGGTCTTGAGCGCCGGATCGATCACCGGGAACAGCGCCATCACCGGGATGCCCAGTTCCACGCACTCCTGCGCCACCGGCAGCAGCAGGTCCACGCTCAGGCGCTCCACGCCCGGCATGGAGGCGACCGCCTGGCGCTGGTTCTGGCCATCGAGCACGAACACCGGGTAGATCAGGTCGTGCGGCGACAGCGCGTGCTCGCGCACCAAATTGCGGGTAAATTCGTCGCGGCGCAGGCGGCGCGGGCGGCCTTGGGGGTAGGGGGCATGCAGGACCATGGGGAAAATTGTGCCCGATGCCCCGGCGTCGCCGGCGCGGCGCATCCCCCGCTTTTGCGCTTGCCGGCTTGAAAGCGCGGGAGGCGTTTGGTAGATTACGGCCGGGCGGCTTGCCGCCCCCCGCTTTTCCTCCCTGAGCGGGTGCCTTAATGTGTGACAGCAAAAAGGCTTCCTGCCCCGGCTGATGGCCGGGGCTTTTTTTTGCCCGTGCCCCGCCGGTGGCTGTCGCGGACGCGGGGCCACCCCTTCCGTACACTCGGCGCATGCTCTGGGTCAAGGCGCTTCACATCGTGTTCATCGCGAGCTGGTTCGCGGGCCTGTTCTACCTGCCGCGCATCTACGTGAACCTGGCGATGGTGGAGCCGGGCTCGCTCGCCGAGCGTGAGCGGCTGCTGCTGATGGCGCGCAAGCTGCTTCGCTTCACCACGCTGCTGGCGGTGCCGGCGGTCGGCCTCGGGCTGTGGCTGTGGCTCGGCTGGGGCATCGGCCGCGGCAGCGGCTGGATGCATGCCAAGCTGGCGGTGGTGGCGCTGACCGTCGGCTACCACGCCGCCTGCGCACGGCTGCTGCGCAGCTTCGATGCCGGCGACAACCGGCGCAGCCACCGCTGGTACCGCTGGTTCAACGAGGCGCCCGTGCTGCTGCTGCTGGCGGCCGTGGTGCTGGTGGTGCTCAAGCCCTTCTGACGGCAGCGCGGATGGCGGCACGCAAGACTTCGGCCTGGCCGCTGGCGCAGGCCTGGGCGGCGCTGATCGTCTATGCCAGCCTGTATCCGTTCGCCGACTGGCGCGATCAGGGCATTGAGCCGTGGGCGTTCCTGCACAGTCCCTGGCCGCGCTACTGGACCGCGTTCGACTTCGCGGCCAACACCGCCGGCTATGCGCCGCTCGGCTTCCTGCTGGCCCTGGCCTTCCTGCGGCGAAGCAGCGCGCTGCCGCAGGCCCGGCTCTGGGCGCCGGTCGCGGTCGCCACGGCCTGCGGCGCCGTGCTGTCGTTCGGCATGGAGGCGCTGCAGACCTACCTGCCGGCGCGCGTGCCCTCCAATGTGGACTTCGGGCTGAACGCGCTGGGCGCGCTGATCGGCGCCGCGCTGGCGGTGGCGCTGGAGAAGGCCGGTGCGCTGGACCACTGGAGCCGGTTCCGGCGGCGCTGGTTCGTGGACGAATCGCGCGGCGCGCTGGTGCTGCTGGCGCTGTGGCCGGTGGCGTTGCTGTTCCCGGCGGCGGTGCCGCTCGGTCTGGGCCAGGTGTTCGAGCGCCTCGAGGCCGCCGTGGCCGACTGGCTGATGGACACGCCGTTCCTCGAGTGGCTGCCGGTGCGCGACGTGGAGTTGCAGCCGCTGGTGCCGGGCGCCGAGCTGATCGGCGTGGCGCTGGGTGCGCTCGTGCCCTGCCTGCTGGCGTATTCGGTGATGCAGTCGATCGGCCGGCGCGCGCTCTTCGCCGGATTGCTGGTGGCGGCGGGCGTTGCGGTCACCGCGCTGTCCTCGGCCCTGAGCTGGGGGCCGGCGCATGCCTGGAGCTGGCTGACGCTGCCGGTGCGACTGGGCCTGGTGACCGGCCTGGTGCTGGCCCTGGCCCTGCTGGCGCTGCCGCGCCGGGGCTGCGCGGCGCTGCTGCTGCTGGTGCTGGTGCTGCAACTGGCCCTGTTGAACCAGGCGCCCGCCAACGCCTATTTCACGCACACGTTGCAAGGCTGGGAGCAGGGCCGCTTCATCCGCTTCCACGGCCTGGTGCAGTGGCTCGGGTGGCTGTGGCCTTACGTGGCCCTGGCCTATGTGCTGGTGCGCGTCTCCAGTCCGGATGCGCGGCCTAGAATTCCGCAATGAGTCCAGACCAGCCCTCCTACTACGAGCGGCACATCTTCTTTTGCCTGAACAAGCGCAGCAACGGCGAGAACTGCTGCGCCGACCACAACGCCGAGGCCGCCTTCGACCGCTGCAAGGCGCAGGTCAAGGCCCAGGGGCTGGCCGGGCCGGGCAAGGTGCGGGTGAACAAGGCCGGTTGCCTCGACCGCTGCGCCGCCGGACCGGTGGCGGTGGTCTATCCGGAAGCCGTCTGGTACAGCTACGTGGACCAGCAGGACATCGACGAGATCGTGGAGTCGCACCTGAAGAACGGCCGCGTGGTCGAGCGCCTGCTGACGCCGCCGCACCTGGGGCGCTGAGCCCGGCGCCATGAACGTCCACACGCGGCGACTGCAGGCGCAGGGCGCGGCCGGTGCCATCGAGGTGCTGCGCGACGACCCCGAGCAGGCCGCCGTCGGCGTCGCCTTCATCGCGCATCCGCACCCGCTGTTCGGCGGCACCATGGAGAACAAGGTGGTGCAGACGCTGGCGCGCGCCTTCGTGCAGGAAGGCTGGAGCGCGGTGCGCTTCAATTTCCGCGGCGTCGGCGGCAGCGCGGGCGAGCACGACGAGGGCCGCGGCGAGGCCGACGACATGCGCGGCTTGGTCCAGGAGCTGGCGCCGCAAGGGCCGATTGCACTGGCCGGCTTTTCCTTCGGCGCCTACGTGGCGGCGAGCGTGACCGAGGCGCTGTGGCCGCAGCGCGAGCTGCGCAAGATCGTGCTGGTGGGTACCGCCGCTTCGCGCTTCGCGGTGCCGGCGCTGCCCCGCGACGCCCACGACCGCACCCTGGTGGTGCACGGTGAGCAGGATGACACGGTGCCGTTGCAGGCGGTGCTCGATTGGGCCCGGCCGCAGACCCTGCCGGTGACGCTGGTGCCCGGGGGCGGTCATTTCTTTCACGGACAATTGCCGCTCCTGAAAAACCTGGTGGCCCGCCACCTTCGCAGCTGAAGGAGTTTTCCCTGCCGATGAACCGTTTTGCCAAGGCGCTGGCCGCGCCGTTGCTCGCCCTGCTTTGCTTGGCCGCCGCCGCCCAGGCGCCGCAGCCTCCCGAAATCGCCGCCCGCAGCTACCTGCTGCTGGACGTCAGCGCCAACCAGGTGCTGGCCGGCCGCGACATCGACACCCCGGTCGAGCCCGCTTCCCTGACCAAGCTGATGACCGCCTACCTCGTCTTCGATGCGCTGCGCGCGAAGAAGATCGGCCTGCAGCAGACCCTGCCCGTGAGCGTGCGCGCGTGGAAGATGCCCGGCTCGCGGATGTTCATCGACCCCAGCATGCAGGTGCCGGTGGAGGACCTGATCAAGGGCATGATCGTGCAGTCGGGCAACGACGCCACGGTGGCACTGGCCGAAGGCGTCGGCGGCAGCGTCGAGCGCTTCGTCGAGCTGATGAACGACCAGGCCAAGGCCCTGGGCATGAACAACACCGGCTACAAGAATGCCGAAGGCCTGACCGCGCCGGGCCACACGACCACCGCGCGCGACCTGAGCATCCTGGCCACCCGGCTGCTGCAGGACTTCCCCGAGTACACCCACTACTACGCGATCAAGAAGTACCGCTTCCAGGGCACGCCGACGGCCAACGACACCAACCGGAACATGCTGCTGTTCCGCGACCCCACGGTCGACGGCCTCAAGACCGGCCACACCGACGCCGCCGGCTACTGCCTGGTCGCCACCGCGCGACGCGACTTCCCCAACCTGCAGGGCCGCCGGCTGCTGTCGATCGTGCTGGGCACGACCAGCGAGAACGTGCGGGCCAACGAGTCGCAAAAGCTCCTGAACTGGGGCTTCACCGCCTGGGAAGGCATCAAGCTGTTCGACGCCAACCAGCCGGTGGTCACCCCCGAGGTCTGGAAGGGCACCGCCAACACGGTCAAGCTCGGCCGCCACCAGCCGCTGGTGGTGGCCGTACCGGCGGGCACCGCCGCCCAGCTCAAGACCGCCGTGGCCCGGCCCGACCCGCTGGTGGCGCCCTTCACCAAAGGCCAGCAGGTGGCCACGCTGAAGGTGCTGGCCGGCGACAAGCCGGTGGCTGAGGTGCCGCTTGTGGCGCTGGAGGCGGTCGGCGAGGCCGGCGTGCTCGGCCGCGCCTGGGACGCCATCCGCCTGTGGATCCGGTGAGCGGACGGCCCCCGCGCCCTTGAGGGCAAACCCGCATCCGGCTATACTGGCGGGCTTTCCCGCAATTGGGGCGGGGAAGCCGTGCGCGCCACCGGGTGCGCCATTTCACGCTTAGGGACCCTTTTTCAATGCCAACCATCAACCAACTCGTGCGCCAGGGGCGGGAGGTCGAGAAGACCAACTCCAAGTCCCCCGCGATGCAGAACAGCCCCCAGCGCCGTGGCGTGTGCACCCGCGTGTACACCACGACGCCCAAGAAGCCGAACTCGGCCCTGCGCAAGGTCGCCAAGGTGCGCCTGACCAACGGCTTCGAGGTCATTTCGTACATCGGCGGCGAAGGCCACAACCTGCAGGAGCACTCGGTGGTGCTCGTGCGCGGCGGCCGCGTCAAGGACCTACCGGGCGTGCGCTACCACATCGTGCGCGGCTCGCTCGACCTGCAGGGGGTCAAGGACCGCAAGCAGTCCCGCTCCAAGTACGGCGCCAAGCGCCCGAAGAAGGCGTAACAGGTTTTTCGTTTGTCGGTGCTTCGACCGCTCGGCAGGCGAATCGAAGCGTAGTGACCCGCTGTCGGGTCGAGTAAGCGGGAGGCCGATTGGCTCCCTGGGCCCTCCGAGGGCCGGCTGAAGCAAATCAAGAGGTGAAAAATGCCACGTCGTCGCGAAGTCCCCAAGCGTGAAATCCTGCCGGATCCCAAGTACGGCAATGTCGAGCTCGCCAAGTTCATGAACGTCATCATGCAAGGCGGCAAGAAGGCGGTCGCCGAGCGCATCGTGTATGGCGCGCTCGAGCAGATCGAGAAGAAGAACCCCGGCCGCGACCCGGTCGAGGCCTTCACCATGGCGATCAACAACATCAAGCCCATGGTGGAAGTGAAGTCGCGCCGTGTCGGTGGCGCCAACTACCAGGTCCCGGTGGAAGTGCGCCCGGTGCGCCGGCTGGCGCTGTCGATGCGCTGGCTCAAGGAGGCCGCCAAGAAGCGCGGCGAGAAGTCCATGGCCCTGCGCCTGGCCAACGAACTGATGGAAGCCACCGAAGGCCGTGGCGGTGCCATGAAGAAGCGGGACGAAGTGCACCGCATGGCCGAGGCCAACAAGGCCTTCAGCCACTTCCGCTTCTAATCACCGTCCCCATCCAGGATCGGGCCCGCCGCGAGCGGGCCTGTCCCGTTAACGAAAGCACATCATGGCCCGCAAAACGCCTATCGAGCGGTACCGCAACATCGGTATCTCGGCGCACATCGACGCCGGCAAGACCACGACGTCCGAGCGCATTCTTTTCTACACCGGCGTGACCCACAAGCTGGGCGAGGTGCACGACGGTGCCGCCACCACCGACTGGATGGAGCAGGAGCAGGAGCGCGGCATCACGATCACGTCCTCCGCCGTGACCTGCTTCTGGAAGGGCATGGACCTGAGCCGTCCGGAGCACCGCATCAACATCATCGACACCCCGGGCCACGTGGACTTCACCATCGAGGTGGAGCGTTCCATGCGCGTGCTCGACGGCGCCGTGATGGTGTACTGCGCCGTGGGCGGCGTGCAGCCGCAGTCCGAGACGGTCTGGCGCCAGGCCAACAAGCACAAGGTGCCGCGCCTGGCCTTCGTCAACAAGATGGACCGCACCGGCGCCAACTTCTTCAAGGTGCACGACCAGATGCGCCTGCGCCTGAAGGCCAACCCCGTGCCGGTGGTGGTGCCGATCGGCGCCGAGGACGGCTTCGAGGGCGTGGTCGACCTGATCAAGATGAAGGCCATCTACTGGGACGACGCATCCCAGGGCATGAAGTTCGAGTACCGCGACATTCCGGCCAACCTGGTCGACACCTGCAACGAGTGGCGCGAGAAGATGGTCGAGGCGGCCGCCGAAGCCAGCGAAGAGCTGATGAACAAGTACCTCGAGGAGGGCTCCCTCTCCGAGGCGGAGATCATCGCCGGCCTGCGCCAGCGCACCATCGCGACCGAGATCCAGCCCATGCTGTGCGGCACCGCGTTCAAGAACAAGGGCGTGCAGCGCATGCTGGACGCCGTGCTGGACTTCCTGCCCGCGCCGACGGACATCCCGGACGTCAAGGGCACCGACGACGACGAGAAGCCCGTCACCCGCAAGGCCGACGACAACGAGAAGTTCTCGGCGCTGGCCTTCAAGCTGATGACCGACCCCTTCGTCGGCCAGCTGACCTTCGTGCGCGTCTACTCCGGCGTGCTGAGCAAGGGCGACACCGTCTTCAACTCGGTCAAGGGCAAGAAGGAGCGCATCGGCCGGATCGTGCAGATGCACGCCAACGAGCGCCAGGAAGTCGACGAGATCCGCGCCGGCGACATCGCCGCGTGCGTGGGCCTGAAGGACGTCACCACCGGTGAGACCCTGTGCGACCCGGCCTCGCCCATCGTGCTGGAGCGCATGGTGTTCCCCGAGCCCGTGATCCGCCAGGCCGTGGAGCCCAAGAGCAAGTCCGACCAGGAGAAGATGGGCATCGCGCTGCAGCGCCTGGCCTCGGAAGACCCCTCGTTCCGCGTGAACACCGACGAGGAATCCGGCCAGACCATCATCGCCGGCATGGGCGAGCTGCACCTGGAAATCATCGTCGACCGCATGAAGCGCGAGTTCGGCGTCGAGGCCAACGTCGGCAAGCCGCAGGTGGCCTACCGCGAGACCATCCGCAAGCAGGTCACCGAGGTCGAGGGCAAGTTCGTGCGCCAGTCGGGCGGCAAGGGCCAGTATGGCCACGTCGTCTTCACGGTCGAGCCGAACGAGGCCGGCAAGGGTTTCGAGTTCGTCGACGCCATCAAGGGCGGCGTGGTGCCGCGCGAGTACATCCCGGCGGTGCAGAAGGGCGTCGAAGAGGCCCTGAACACCGGCGTGCTGGCCGGCTACCCCGTGGTGGACGTGAAGGTCACGCTGACCTTCGGCTCGTACCACGACGTCGACTCGTCCGAGCAGGCGTTCAAGATGGCCGCCATCTTCGGCTTCAAGGATGGCGCCCGGAAGGCCAACCCCGTCATCCTCGAGCCCATGATGGCAGTGGAAGTCGAGACGCCCGAGGAGTACGCCGGCAACGTGATGGGCGACCTGTCGTCCCGCCGCGGCATGGTGCAGGGCATGGACGACATGGTCGGCGGCGGCAAGGCCATCAAGGCCGAGGTCCCGCTGTCCGAGATGTTCGGCTACTCGACCACCCTGCGCTCGATGTCGCAGGGCCGCGCGACGTACACCATGGAGTTCAAGCAGTACAGCGAGGCCCCGAAGAACGTCGCCGAGGCGATCATCGCGGCGCGCGCCAAGTAAGTTCGAGACGGCCGCTTCGGCGGCCCGTCTGCGACCACGCCCCCCTCGCTGCCCGTGGCGAGGGAGCCAGGAGCGTGGTGCAGACGTAAAACCCGATCACGGGCATTGCTCTTTCTGGAGATTTTTCAATGGCAAAAGGTAAATTCGAGCGCACCAAGCCGCACGTCAACGTGGGCACGATCGGCCACGTGGACCACGGCAAGACGACGCTGACGGCGGCGATCGCGACGGTGCTGTCGGCCAAGTTCGGCGGCGAAGCCAAGGCCTACGACCAGATCGACGCGGCGCCGGAAGAAAAGGCGCGCGGCATCACGATCAACACCTCGCACGTCGAGTACGAGACGGCGGCGCGCCACTATGCGCACGTGGACTGCCCGGGCCACGCCGACTACGTCAAGAACATGATCACCGGCGCTGCCCAGATGGACGGCGCCATCCTGGTGTGCTCGGCCGCCGACGGCCCGATGCCCCAGACGCGCGAGCACATCCTGCTGGCGCGCCAGGTGGGCGTGCCCTACATCATCGTGTTCCTCAACAAGTGCGACATGGTCGATGACGCCGAGCTGCTGGAGCTGGTGGAGATGGAAGTGCGCGAGCTGCTGAGCAAGTACGACTTCCCTGGCGACGACACCCCGATCATCAAGGGCTCGGCCAAGCTGGCGCTGGAAGGCGACAAGGGCGAGCTGGGCGAGCAGGCCGTGCTGAAGCTGGCCGAGGCGCTGGACACCTACATCCCGACGCCCGAGCGGGCCGTCGACGGCGCCTTCCTGATGCCGGTGGAGGACGTGTTCTCCATCTCCGGGCGCGGCACGGTGGTGACCGGCCGCGTGGAGCGCGGCATCGTCAAGGTCGGCGAGGAAATCGAGATCGTGGGCATCAAGGCCACGCAAAAGACCACCTGCACGGGCGTGGAGATGTTCCGCAAGCTGCTCGACCAGGGCCAGGCCGGCGACAACGTCGGCATCCTGCTGCGCGGCACCAAGCGCGAGGACGTCGAGCGCGGCCAGGTGCTGTGCAAGCCCGGCTCGATCAAGCCGCACACGCACTTCTCGGCCGAGGTGTACGTGCTGAGCAAGGACGAGGGCGGCCGCCACACGCCGTTCTTCAACAACTACCGCCCGCAGTTCTACTTCCGCACGACGGACGTGACCGGCTCGATCGAGCTGCCCAAGGACAAGGAAATGGTGATGCCCGGCGACAACGTGACGATCACCGTCAAGCTGATCGCCCCGATTGCCATGGAAGAAGGCCTGCGCTTTGCCATCCGCGAGGGCGGCAAGACCGTCGGCGCCGGCGTCGTCGCCAAGATCATGGAGTAATCAGATGGCCCAGCAGAAAATCCGCATCCGCCTCAAGGCCTTCGATTACAAGCTGATCGACCAGTCCGCCGCCGAGATCGTCGATACCGCCAAGCGCACCGGCGCCATCGTCAAGGGGCCGGTGCCGCTGCCGACGCGCATGAAGCGCTTCGACATCCTGCGCTCGCCGCACGTCAACAAGTCGAGCCGCGACCAGTTCGAGATCCGCACCCACCAGCGTCTGATGGACATCGTCGACCCGACCGACAAGACGGTGGACGCGCTGATGAAGCTCGACCTGCCGGCCGGCGTGGACGTGGAGATCAAGCTGCAGTAAGCGCAGCCGCAAGGCAAGTCAGTGCCCGCTCTTGGCAGGCTTGCCGGGGTCCGGCTATAATTTCGGGCTCCGCGCCGACAGGTGCGGAGCTTTTTTCAACCTTCTTGTGCCGTTCTCCTGCGGGAGGGCGTCCAACGCAGAAGCCAATTGCAGCGGCTGCGGCGCAAGTTCAGGAGCTAACAACATGAGTCAAAGCAACTCCCTCGGGTTGCTGGGCCGCAAGGTGGGCATGATGCGCCTGTTCACCGATGACGGGGATGCCATTCCTGTCACGGTGCTCGACGTGTCGGGCAACCGCGTGACCCAGGTCAAGACCCAGGAAACCGACGGCTACGCGGCCTTGCAGGTCACGTTCGGCAAGCGTCGTCCCTCGCGCGTGTCCAAGCCGCTGGCCGGCCACCTGGCCAAGGCGGGCGTCGAGGCGGGCGAGATCATCCAGGAATTCCGCGTGACGGCCGAGGCCGCCGGCAAGTACGCCGCAGGCGCCACCGTGCCGGTGGCCGACGTGTTCGCCGTGGGCCAGCAGGTCGACGTGCAGGGCACCTCGATCGGCAAGGGCTACGCCGGCACCATCAAGCGCCACAACTTCGCCTCGCAGCGCGCCTCGCACGGCAACAGCCGCTCGCACAACGTCCCGGGCTCGATCTCCATGGCCCAGGACCCGGGCCGCGTGTTCCCGGGCAAGAAGATGACCGGCCACATGGGCGACGAGACCGTCACCACCCAGAACCTCGACGTCATCCGCATCGACGAAGCGCGCCAGCTGCTGCTGGTCAAGGGCGCCGTGCCCGGCGCCAAGGGCGGCTTCGTCACGGTGCGCCCGGCCGTCAAGGCCAAGGCCGCCGCCGCCGAGAAGGGAGCGAAGTAAATGCAGCTCGAACTCCTGAACGAGCAGGGCCAGGCCGCGTCCAAGGTGGACGCGCCCGAGACCGTGTTCGGCCGTGAATACAACGAGGACCTGGTTCACCAGATCGTCGTCGCCTACCAGGCCAACGCCCGCCAGGGCACCCGGGCCCAGAAGGACCGCCAGCAGGTCAAGCACTCGACCAAGAAGCCGTTCAAGCAGAAGGGCACGGGCCGGGCCCGCGCCGGCATGACCTCCTCGCCGCTGTGGCGCGGGGGCGGCCGCATCTTCCCGAACAGCCCGGAAGAGAACTTCACCCAGAAGATCAACAAGAAGATGTACCGCGCCGGCATGGCGTCCATCTTCTCCCAGCTGGCCCGCGAAGGGCGCCTGGCCGTGGTCGACTCGCTCAAGGTCGATTCGCCCAAGACCAAGCAGCTGGCGGCCCGCTTCAAGGCCATGAACCTCGAGTCGGTCCTGGTGATCGCCGAAGAGGTCGACGAGAACCTGTATCTCGCTTCCCGCAACCTGGCCAACGTGCTCGTCGTCGAGCCGCGTTACGCCGATCCGCTGTCGCTGGTGCACTTCAAGAAGGTGCTGCTCACCAAGGGCGCCCTCGACCAGCTCAAGGAGATGTTCGCATGAGCCGTGTGAACCCCACTCCCGCCGAACGCAAGTTCGACGAAGGCCGCCTGATGCAGGTGCTGGTCGCACCGATCGTCTCCGAGAAGGCGACGCAGGTGGCAGACAAGACCAATGCCGTCACCTTCAAGGTGCTGCAGGACGCCACCAAGCCCGAGATCAAGGCTGCCGTGGAACTGATGTTCAAGGTCGAGGTCACCGGCGTGTCGGTGGTCAACACCAAGGGCAAGACCAAGCGCTTTGGCCGCTCGGTGGGTCGCCGCGACAACGTGCGCAAGGCCTACGTGACGCTCAAGGAAGGCCAGGAGCTCAACCTCTCCGGGGAGGCCGCGTAAATCATGGCAGTCGTGAAGATGAAACCGACCTCGCCCGGCCAGCGCGCCGTGGTCAAGGTCACGCGGGACCACCTGTACAAGGGTGAGCCTTACTCGCCTCTGCTCGAAAAGCAGTTCCAGAAGGCCGGCCGCAACAACAACGGCCACATCACCATCCGGCATCGCGGCGGCGGCAACAAGCACCACTACCGCGTCGTGGATTTCCGCCGCGAGAAGGACGGCATCCCGGCCAAGGTGGAGCGCATCGAGTACGACCCGAACCGCACGGCGCACATCGCCCTGGTGTGCTACGCCGATGGCGAGCGCCGCTACATCATCGCTCCGCGCGGGCTGGAAGTCGGCGCGCAGCTGGTGTCCGGCTCCGAAGCCCCGATCCGCGCCGGCAACACCCTGCCGATCCGCAACATCCCGGTGGGCTCGACCATCCACTGCATCGAGCTGCAGCCCGGCAAGGGCGCGCAGATCGCGCGGTCGGCCGGCACTTCGGCGACGCTGCTGGCCCGTGAGGGCGTCTACGCGCAGGTGCGCATGCGCTCCGGCGAAGTGCGCCGCGTGCACATCGAGTGCCGCGCCACGATCGGCGAGGTGGCCAACGAAGAGCACAGCCTGCGCCAGCTCGGCAAGGCCGGCGCCAAGCGCCACATGGGCATCCGCCCGACGGTGCGCGGCGTCGCGATGAACCCGATCGACCACCCGCACGGCGGCGGCGAGGGCCGCACCGGCACCGGCATGCCGCCGGTCGATCCGTGGGGCAACCTGACCAAGGGCTACCGCACGCGTAATAACAAGCGTACGCAGACGTTCATCGTCTCGCGCCGCAAGAAGTAAGGGGTCGCACAAATGACGCGTTCTCTCAAGAAGGGTCCGTTTGTGGACCACCACCTGGTGGCCAAGGCCGACAAGGCCGTGACCAACAAGGACAAGAAGCCGATCAAGACCTGGTCGCGCCGCTCGATGATCCTGCCCGAGTTCATCGGGCTGACCATCGCCGTGCACAACGGCAAGCAGCACGTGCCGGTCTACATCACCGACCAGATGGTGGGCCACAAGCTGGGCGAATTCGCCCTGACGCGCACCTTCAAGGGTCACCCGGCGGACAAGAAAGTCCAGAAGAAGTAAGGAGCAGACACCATGGAAACCCGTGCAGTCCTCCGCGGCGTCCGCCTGTCCGTCGACAAGGGCCGGCTGGTGGCCGACCTGATCCGCGGCAAGAAGGTGGACCAGGCGCTGAACATCCTGGACTTCACCCAGAAGAAGGCCGCCCTCGTGGTCAAGAAGGTGCTGGAGTCCGCCATCGCGAACGCCGAGCACAACGAAGGCGCCGACATCGACGAGCTGAAGGTCAAGACCATCTACGTCGAGCAGGGCGCCACGCTCAAGCGCTTCACGGCGCGCGCCAAGGGCCGCGGCAACCGCATCAGCAAGCCCACGTGCCACGTGTACGTGACGGTCGGCAACTGAGGCAAGGCAAGAATATGGGACAGAAAATCCACCCGACCGGCTTCCGTCTTTCGGTCAGCCGCAACTGGGCCAGCCGCTGGTACGCCAACAACCGTGACTTCGCCGGCATGCTGGCCGAGGACATCAAGGTCCGCGAGTACCTCAAGAGCAAGCTGAAGAACGCCGCCGTCTCGCGCGTTCTGATCGAGCGCCCCGCCAAGAACGCCCGCATCACCATCTTCTCGGCCCGCCCGGGCGTGGTGATCGGCAAGAAGGGCGAGGACATCGAGGCGCTGAAGAAGGAACTGGCCACCCGCCTGGGCGTGCCGGTCGCCGTCAACATCGAGGAAGTGCGCAAGCCCGAAGTCGATGCCCAGCTGATCGCCGACTCGATTACCCAGCAGCTCGAAAAGCGCATCATGTTCCGCCGCGCCATGAAGCGCGCGATGCAGAACGCCATGCGCCTGGGCGCGCAGGGCATCAAGATCATGTCGGCGGGCCGCCTGAACGGCATCGAGATCGCGCGCACCGAGTGGTACCGCGAAGGCCGAGTGCCGCTGCATACGATGCGCGCCGACATCGACTACGGCTTCTCCGAAGCCAAGACCACCTACGGCGTCATCGGCGTCAAGGTGTGGGTCTACAAGGGCGACACGCTGGGCCGCAGCGACGCGCCGTCGCTGGACTCGACGCCCCGCCCCGAAGGCGAGGAGCGCCGTGGCCCGCGCGGCCCGCGCCGTGACGGCCGCGGCGGCCCCGGCGGCGATCGCCGTGGTCCCTCGCGCGGCCCGCGCGGCGGCGCCGGTGCTGGCTCGACCAGCGCCGCGCCCGCCGACGGCAGCGACAAGCCCCAAGAGGCAACTGGAGGCGCGGATGCGCCGAAACCCGCCGTTAAGCGCGTAGCCCGCAAGGTCGCCGCGCCGGCCGCCACCCCGGCCGACGGCAAGGAGAGTAAACATGCTGCAACCCGCTCGACGCAAGTACCGCAAAGAGCAGAAGGGCCGCAACACCGGCATCGCGACGCGTGGCAACAGCGTCGCCTTCGGTGACTTCGGCCTCAAGTCCACCGACCGCGGCCGCCTGACGGCGCGCCAGATCGAGGCCGCGCGCCGCGCGATCTCCCGCCACGTCAAGCGCGGCGGCCGCATCTGGATCCGCGTCTTCCCGGACAAGCCGATTTCGCAGAAGCCGGCCGAAGTCCGCATGGGCAACGGCAAGGGCAACCCCGAGTTCTACGTGGCCGAGATCCAGCCGGGCAAGGTGCTGTACGAGATCGTGGGCGTGCCCGAGGAGCTGGCGCGCGAGGCGTTCCGCCTGGCGGCGGCCAAGCTGCCGCTGCGCACCACGTTCGTGTCGCGCATGATCGGCGCGTAAGGAGGAAAGCATGAGCAAAGCATCCGACCTGCGCCAGAAGGACGTGGCCGCCCTCGAGACCGAGGTCAAGGATCTGCAGCGGGCCCATTTCGGCCTGCGCATGCAGAAGGCCACCCAGCAACTGAACAACACCGCTTCGCTGCGCGTCACGCGCCGCGACATCGCGCGCGCCAAGACCATCCTGGCCCAGAAGCGCGCCGAGACCGCCAAGTAAGGAGTGACGGACATGACGGAAGCCAAGACTTCTCTGAAGCGCACCCTGGTTGGCAAGGTGGTGAGCGACAAGCGTGCCAAGACCGTGACGGTCCTGGTCGAGCGCCGCGTCAAGCACGAGCTCTACGGCAAGATCGTGGCCCGCTCGAGCAAGTACCACGCCCACGACGAAAAGGGCGAGTACCACGTGGGCGACCTGATCGAGATCACCGAGAGCCGGCCGATCTCCAAGACCAAGAACTGGGTGGCTACCCGCCTGGTGCAGAAGGCCGCGGCGGTCTAAACCCCCTCGCCTTCCCGCGACTTCGAAACGGCCCACAATGTGGGCCGTTTTCTTTTTTCAGACCCAGCAACAGGAGAAATGCACATGATCAAGGTCGGAGACAACCTGCCCGATGTGACGCTGCAGGAGTACTCGGAAGTCGAGGGCAATGGCTGCAGCATCGGCCCCAACCCGGTGAAGGTGAAGGAGGCGGCGGCCGGCAAGACCATCGCCCTGTTCGGCCTGCCCGGCGCCTTCACGCCGACCTGCTCGGCCAAGCACGTGCCGGGCTACGTGCAGCAGTTCGACGAGCTGAAGAAGGCCGGGGTCGACGAGATCTGGTGCGTCAGCGTCAACGATGCCTTCGTCATGGGCGCCTGGGCGCGCGAGCAGAAGACCGGCGGCAAGGTGCGCATGCTGGCCGACGGCAGCGCCGATTTCGCCCGGGCCACCGGCCTGACGCTGGACCTCACCGGCCGGGGCATGGGGGTGCGCAGCACGCGCTACTCCATGCTGGTCAAGGACGGCAAGGTCGCCACGATGAATGTGGAAGGGCCGGGCAAGTTCGAGGTGAGCGACGCCGCCACGCTGCTGGCACAAGCCAAGGGGTAAGCCGGACCTCGCGCCTGCTTCGCTCGGGCGAGCGGTAGGGGCGCGCACAGGCGTGCCCCTTTTTGCTTTTCAGGCCGCCCGTCCGGGGGCTTTCAGCGCTACAGGTCCACCTTCAGGTAGTGCGCGCCGGCGATGGGGTTGTGGTAGTACGGCTCGATCGGGTGGAAACCCAGGTCCTCGTACAAGGCGCGCGCTGCCTCCATGTCGTCCAGCGTATCGAGCAGCACGCAGGCATAGCCACCCTGGCGGGCTGCGTCGAGGATGGCTTCGGCCAGTTGCCGGCCCAGCCCGAACCCGCGGAAAGCCCTGCGCACGTACAGCCGCTTCATCTCGGCGGCGTTGGGGTAGTCGCAGGCGGCCAGCGGCCGCAGCGCACAACAGCCGGCCAGGGCGCCATCGACCCGCGCCAGCAGCAGCGCGCCATGGGGAGCCGCATACTCGCCGGGCAGCGTCTTCAACTCCTCCTCGAACCCCTGGAAGCACAGGTCCACGCCAAGTCCCTGGGCGTATTCGATGAAGATCTCGCGGGTGGCTTCCAGCTCTTCGGCGCTGGCCGGCGTCGCCAGCTCGATCAAGGGTAAGTCGGCCGTGGGCAATCTGGTGGCGGGGGGATGGACGGGCTGGCCAGTTTAGCGGCTGGCCGCAGCGGCTCAAGCTGAGCCGCTCGGCCGGCAGGGGCTAGGTGACCAGCCAGCCGACGGCACCGGCGCACGCGGCAAACAGGCCCAGGGCGGCCAGCCGGGACGCCGCATCGTCGCGCGAAGCCGGCGCCGGGAAGGCCAGCACCTTGTCGCCGCGCAGCATGGGTCCGACCAGGTCGTGCTTCTTCTTCCACTGGTAGAACAGGACCGCCGCGATGTGCAGGCCGAGCAGGCCGACCAGCAGCCATTGGCCGATGTCGGCGTGGTACGCGGTGGCGGCCAGGCCGGTGTCGGTGCCGACCAGCCGGTTCAGCGGTCCCTGGAAGGCGATTTCGTCATCGCTGACCAGCCCGGTGCCGACCTGTGCCAGCAAGGCCACCAGCATGGCCAGCACCGAGGCGGCGCCCAGCGGGTTGTGACCCACCAGATGGTCGGGATGGGCGCGCCCGCGCAGGTAGTCCACCACCCGGGCCGGCGCCTGCAGGAAAGCGGCGAAGCGCGACCAGCGCCCGCCCACCAGCCCCCAGACCAGCCGGAAGACCAGCAGCGCCAGGACGGCGTAGCCCAGGCGGGCGTGCCACACGATCCAGGAGCCCGGCGCCCAGGCGGTGGCCAGCAGGCCGATGATGCAGGCCACCAGGCCCCAGTGGAACAGGCGCGTGGGCAGGTCCCAGACGCGAACGGTGTGCAGGGTCATGGGTCGATTTTCTCGCCGCCGATTGTGCGTGGAATCTCCGACCGCGCCGGTCCCCGCCAAATTCCCGAGTGCGCCGCCGGACCGGGCCGATTTGCTACAAACCCGGCGCCGCCCCCGCGGCACCCATCAACCCGGAGACCCTTCATGAGATTTTTCGCACCGCTCGCCCTCGCCGCTGCAGCCGCCGCCTTCGCGGGCCCGGCCGCGGCGCAGTTCGCCAAGCCGGAGGACGCCGTCAAGTACCGCCAGAACTCGCTGTTCGTGATGGCCCAGCACTTCGGTCGCATCGGCGCGATGGTGAACGGCAAGGCCCCCTACGACGCCAAGGCGGCGGTGGAGAACGCCGAAATCGTCAACGTCATGGCCAAGCTGCCCTGGGCGGGCTTCGTCGCCGGTACCGACAAGGTCGGCCAGACCAAGGCCAAGCCGGAGATCTGGGCCGAGCAGGCCAAGTTCCGCGAGCACAACGAAAAGCTGGTCGGCGAATCCGGCAAGCTGCTGGCGGCGGCCAAGACCAACAACCTGGACAACCTGAAGGCCGCCTTCGGCGCCACCGCCGGCACCTGCAAAGCCTGCCACGACGACTTCCGCAACAAGTGACCCGGCAAAGCCCCGTGAAGCGGGGCACGCCGAAAAACAAAGGGCGCCGGTGGCGCCCTTTGTTCATTCCAGCGCGCCGGAGCGCTCACCCCTGCGCCAGCAACCGCTCGATCAACTGGTGCAGCTCGGCGAAATCCGGCTGGCCGACGTAGCGCTTCACGATCTCGCCGCGCTTGTTGACGATGAAGGTGGTGGGCGTCAGCTGCACGTCGCCCCAGGCCCTGGCGGCCGCGCCGGTGTTGTCGATGGCCACGGAGAACGGCAGCTTGCGCGTCTGCGCAAAATTGACGACGTAGCTCGGCGGGTCGTAGCTCATCGCCACGGCCAGGGTGTCGTAGCCGCGCGCCTTGTACTTGTCGTGGGTCTCGACGATGTGCGGCATCTCGGCGACGCAGGTGGTGCAGCTGGTGGCCCAGAAGTTCACCAGCGTGACCTTGCCCTTCAGGTCCTCGGTGGTCTTCTTGCTGCCGTCCAGCAGGACGAAGGTGGACGCCGGCGCGGCCGCGGTCCCGGTGTTCAGGTACACGGTGGCGCCGATGGCCACCACGGCCGCCGCCACCACGCCGATCAATGCTTTCTTCATGGGCTGTCCAGTTTACGGCCCGATGGACCCCGTTTCCGGCAAAAGGTTTCTGGCCGGGACTCAGGCGCAGGCCGACAGAACGGCGGCCAGCTCCGCCGGCTGGCTGACCATCGGGTCGTGGCCGCTCGCGAGCTCGACCACGCGGGCGCCGGCGCCGCCACGCCAGGCTCCGGCCCAGAAGCCCGGGTCGGCCATGCGCGGCCGGATGGCGTCGATGGTGGGCAGCGGCGGCCGGGTGCAGTTGACGAAGGTTCTCGGCACGGCCGCCACGCGCGCGGGGTCGAACGCCAGCGCCGCCTCGTAGCAGTGCCCCGGCTGCGGCGTGAGCCGGCGCTTGACCCACTGGTAATCGGCGGCGTCCAGCCCGTAGTTGTCCGGATCGGGGACGGCCAGCGCGAACTCGGGCGAGGCGGCAGCGCTGGCCAGGCGCGCATCGCGCACGGCGCGCGCATGGGTGCTGCTCCAGCTCTCGCCCGGCCGCGGCACCACCGCATCGACGTACGCCAGGTGGCGCAGGCGGCCGCCCATGCGGTCGGCGATCGCCGTGCCGATCATCCCGGCGTACGAGTGGACGGCCAGCACCACGTCGTCCATCTCCTCGGCCTCGATCGCCGCCGCCACGTCCTGGATGTGGGTCTCCAGCGTGATGGCCGGCGACAGCAGGTGGGCCCGCTCGCCCAGCCCGGTCAGCGTCACCGCATGCGCCCGGTGGCCCTCGCGCGCCAGCGCCTGCACCACCCGCTGCCAGCACCAGCCGCCGTGCCAGGCCCCGTGCACCAGGACGAAATTGGCCATCAGGTCACTCCCTGTCGTTGCAGGCCGGCCACCTGCTCGTCGCTCCAGCCGAGCACGCCGGTCAGCACTTCGCGCGTGTGCTGCCCCAGCAGCGGCGGCGGCCGTTCGCTGCGCACCGGGGTCGCTCCCATCTTGATCGGACTGCCCACCAGCCGCAAGCCGTCGGCCAGCGGGTGCGGCCAGTCGGTCACCATGCCGCGCTCGCGCACCTGCGGGTCGGCGAACACCTCGGCCAGGTTGTTGATCGCTCCACAGGGCACCTTGGCCGCCTCGAGCGCGCCCAGCCACTCGGCCTTGCCGCGGGTGCGCATCACCTCCTCCAGCATCGGCACCAGCACGGCGCGGTGCCGCACCCGGTCCTGGTTGCGGGCGAAACGCTCGTCGCGCGCCAGCGCCGGCCGGCCCGCCACCTCGCAGAACCTGGCGAACTGGCCGTCGTTGCCGACGGCCAGGATGATGTGGTCCTTGCCGCCGTCCGCTGCCGGCGCGACCTCGAACACCTGGTAGGGCACGATGTTCTGGTGCGCGTTGCCGGCGCGGCCCGGCACCTGGCCGCTGACCAGGTAGTTGGCGCCCAGGTTGGCCAGCATCGCCACCTGCGTGTCCAGCAGGGCCATGTCGATGTGCTGGCCCTCGCCGGTGCGCTCGGCGTGGCGCAGCGCCGCCAGGATCGCCACCGTCGCATAGAGGCCGGTGAACAGGTCGGCCACCGCCACGCCGACCTTCTGCGGCCCGCCGCCCAGGTCGTCGCGCTCGCCGGTGATGCTCATCAGGCCGCCCATGCCCTGCACGGCGTAGTCGTAGCCGGCGCGCTCGCGGTAGGGGCCGGTCTGGCCGAAGCCGGTGATGCTGCAATAGACCAGGCGCGGATTGACGGTGCGCAGCGAGGCCCAGTCCAGTCTGTAGCGGGCCATGTCGCCGACCTTGAAGTTCTCCACGAACACGTGGCAGTGGCGCGCCAGTTCGCGGATCAGCGCCTGTCCGGCCGGCTGCGCGATGTCGCAGGTGACGGACCGCTTGTTGCGGTTGGCGCCCAGGTAGTAGGCGGCCTCGTGCGTGTCGTGGCCGTCGCGGCCCGGCAGGAACGGCGGGCCCCAGCTGCGGGTGTCGTCGCCGCTGCCCGGGCGCTCGATCTTGATCACGTCGGCCCCCAGGTCGGCCAGGGTCTGGGTGCACCAGGGGCCGGCCAGCACGCGGGACAGGTCGAGGATGCGGATGCCGTCGAGCGAGGTCATGGACGCGATTGTCGAACGGAACCGTATCATCGGGCCGATGCCTTCGACCTGCGCAGCGCACCTGCCGATGAAGTCCGGATGGCGCTGCTGAGCCGGCGCGCGGCGGTCCAGATGTTCCTGGCGTTCGCCTTCGCCTACTTCTTCTCCGCGCTGCTGCGGGCCATCATCGCCACCCTGGCCCCGACCCTGACCGGCGAGTTCGCGCTGACGGCGCGCGACCTCGGCCTGCTGGCCGGCGGCTACTTCATCGGCTTTGCCGCCACCCAGTTGCCGCTGGGCACCTGGCTGGACCGGCACGGGCCGAAGAGGGTCATCCTCGCCTTCCTGTCGATCGCGGTGGCCGGCTGCATCGCGTTCTCGCTGGCCGGCAGTTTCGCCACGCTGCTGGCCGCACGCGTGCTGTGCGGCATCGGCGTCAGCGCCTGCCTGATGGCGCCGCTCACCGGTTTCCGCCGCTGGCTCGACCCAGGTGCGCAACTGCGCGCCAACTCCTGGATGCTGATGACCGGCTCGTTCGGCATGCTGGCCTCGACCCTGCCGGTGCAGTGGCTGGTGCCGCTGGCCGGCTGGCGGCCGTTGTTCTGGGCGCTGGCGGCGCTGATCGCGCTGTCCATGCTGCTGCTGGCCTGGCGGGTGCCGGCCTGGCAGGCGCCGCCGGCCGGCAACTCGGCGCCCGCCAGCTATGCCGAGGTCTGGCGCAGCGCCTACTTCTGGCGCATGGTGCCGATCGGCTTCTTCAGCTATGGCGGCTTGGTGGCACTGCAGACGCTGTGGGCCGGGCCGTGGATGGTGCGGGTGGCCGGCTACACGCCGGTCGAATCGGCCGCCGGCCTGTTCACCATCAACCTGTCGATGCTGGTCACCTTCTGGAGCTGGGGCGTCGTCACGCCGCTGCTGGCGCGCCGCGGCATCGGCGCCGACCGGCTGATCGCCTGGGGCCTGCCCTGCAGCCTGCTGGTGCTGGCCGCCATCGTGTGGGCCGGTCCGGCCGCCGGCGCCGCGGCGCTGGCCCTGTTCTGCGTCAGCTCCAGCTTCGTCACGCTGGCCCAGCCCGCCATCGGCATGGCCTTCCCGGCGGCACTGGCCGGGCGTGCCTTGTCGGCCTACAACCTGGTCATCTTCCTGGGCGTGTTCACCCTGCAATGGGGCATCGGCCTGCTGGTGGACGGCTTGGAGGCACTCGGCTGGCCGCAGGTAGCCGCCTTTCAAGGCGCCTTCGCCGTTTTCCTTGCCTTCAGCGTGGCCTCGTACGGCTGGTTCCTGCTGGGGAACCGGGATAATCGAAGGGCCGCACAGCCGGCCTCGCCATGAACGCGATCCTGATCATCGGCCACGTACCGCTTGCGAGCGCGCTGCGCCAGTGCGCGCTGCACGTCTTTCCGGATTGCGAGCCGGTGCTGGCTGCCGTGGATGTCCCGCCCGACGCCGCTCCCGAGCAGACCCTGGCGCGCGCCCGCGAGGCGATGGCCGGACTCGCCCGGCCCGGCACCGACGGCGTGCTGGTCCTGACCGACCTGTTCGGCGCCACGCCGGGCAACGTCGCGCAGCGGCTGGTCGACGGCGTGCACTCGCGCCTGATCACCGGCGTCAACCTGCCCATGCTGCTGCGCAGCGTCTGCTATCGCAACGAGCCGCTGGACGCGCTGGTCTCGCGCGCCGTCGTCGGCGGCACCCAGGGCGTGATGCAGGTGGCCGCCGGCGCTGCGCCCAACCCGCCCCACCGCGCCCCATGATCTCGACCCGCACGACCATCGGCAACAAGCTCGGCCTGCATGCCCGCGCCTCCGCCAAGCTCACCAAGCTGGCGGCCAGCTTTCCCTGCGAGGTCTGGATGAGCAAGGGCGAGCGGCGGGTCAATGCCAAGAGCATCATGGGCGTGATGATGCTGGCCGCCGGCGTCGGCAGCGAGGTGCTGATCGAGGCCGAGGGGTCGCGCGAGCAGGAATGCGTGGACGCGCTGCTGGCGCTGATCCGCGACAAGTTCGGCGAGGGGGAGTGAGCCCGCTTCGCTTCGCATGACCAATGACGAATGAAATGACCCCGAAGCGCCAGCCGCCGGTCATCGCCGCGCGCCGCACGCGGCCATTCGTCATGGAGCGGCCATGACCTTCGCTGTCCACGGGCTGCCGGTCGCGCGCGGCATCGCCATCGGCCGCGCGGTGCTGATGGGCGGGCGGGTGGACGTGGCGCACTACTTCATCGAGCCGTCGCAGGTGGATGCCGAGATCGCGCGCGTGCGCGAGGGGCGCAATGCGGTGGTCGAGGAGATCCAGCGGCTGCAGCACACCATCGCCGGCATGGGGCCGAAGGAAGCGCCGCACGAGCTGTCGGCACTGCTGGACGTGCACCTGATGCTGCTGCAGGACGAGGACCTGATCGACGGCGTCAAGCACTGGATCCGCGAGCGCCTGTACAACGCCGAGTGGGCGCTGACCACCCAGCTCGAGCAGCTGTCGCGCCAGTTCGACGAGATGGAGGACGAGTACCTGCGCGAGCGCAAGGCCGACCTCGAGCAGGTCGCCGAGCGCATCCTGCGCTACATGAAGGGCGTGCCCTCGCCGGTGGCGGCGCCGCCGCCGCGCCGGCGCACGCAGGAGCTGCTGCTGGACGACAGTGTCGACGTGCCGCTGGTGCTGATCGCGCACGACCTGTCGCCGGCCGACATGCTGCAGTTCAAGCAGAGCGTGTTCGCCGGCTTCGTCACCGACGTCGGCGGGCGCAACTCGCACACCGCGATCGTGGCGCGCAGCATGGACATCCCGGCGGTGGTGGGCGCGCGCGGCGCCAGCCAGCTGGTGCGCCAGGACGACTGGGTGATCATCGACGGCGACGAGGGCGTGGTGATCGTCGAGCCCTCGCCGATCATCCTGGCCGAGTACGGCTTCAAGCAGCGCCAGGCCGAACTGGAGCGCGGCCGCCTGGCCCGGCTCAAGCACACGCCGGCGGTCACGCTGGACGGCGAGAAGATCGAGTTGCTGGCCAACATCGAGTTGCCGGAGGACGCGGCGGCCGCCGTCGAGGCCGGGGCGGTGGGCGTCGGCCTGTTCCGCAGCGAGTTCCTGTTCATGAACCGGCGCGACGGCCTGCCCGGCGAGGACGAGCAGTACGAGGCCTACCGGCGCGCGGTCGAGGGCATGGGCGGGCTGCCGCTGACCATCCGCAGCATCGACGTCGGCGCCGACAAGCCGCTGGACGAGGCCGACCGCCATTCGAGCCACCTCAACCCGGCGCTCGGGCTGCGCGCCATCCGCTGGTGCCTGGCCGACCCCGCCATGTTCCTGATCCAGCTGTGCGCCATCCTGCGCGCCGCCGCCCACGGCAAGGTCAACCTGCTGATCCCGATGCTGGCCCACGCCAGCGAGATCCGCCAGACCCTGGCGCTGGTGGACGCCGCCCGGGCCGACCTCGACCGCCGCGGACTCGCGTACGGGCCGGTGCAGCTGGGCGCGATGATCGAGATCCCGGCCGCGGCGCTGACCCTCAAGACCTTCCTGCGCCACTTCGACTTCCTGTCGATCGGCACCAACGACCTGATCCAGTACACCCTGGCGATCGACCGCTCCGACGAATCGGTGGCGCACCTGTACGACCCGCTGCACCCGGCGGTGCTGAACCTGGTGGCCCAGACCATCGCCGAGTGCCAGGCCCAGGGCAAGGGCGTCAGCGTGTGCGGCGAGATGGCCGGCGACACCGCCTACACGCGCCTGCTGCTCGGGTTGGGCCTGCGCAGCTTCTCCATGCACCCGGCGCAGATCCTGGCGGTCAAGCAGGAGGTGCTGCGGGCCGACACGCGGCGGCTGCGCGAGTGGGCGCGCGAGGTGGTGGCGGCCGAGGAACCGGCCCAGCTGATGGCGGCTCAGGGCCCCTGGTAGCCGCCGCCCGGCAGGCCCGGTATCGCCGGCAGGGGGGCCGGTCCGGCGCCACTGGCTTCGCCCGGCGGTGTCCAGAGGCGGTGGGGCGGCCCCGCGCCGCCGCCTGCCGCCGGGTCACGGGGCGGCGCGACCACGATGGCGCGCTCGACGCCGCGCCCGCCCGCCGACTCCACCGGCGACGGCGCCACCACCACCGACTGCACCGGCGGAAAGCCCAGCGCAGGGCCGGTGTTCACCCCGTACTCGGCCGGGTAGGGGTTGACGGGGGTCAGCGGCACCAGTTCCGGCTGCAACTGCGGCGGCCGCGGGAACAGCGCGCCCCATTGCGGCGCCTGCGGCTCCCAGGAGAACGGCTCGGGTGCGGCCGGGAAACGGGCCTTGGCATCGACCAGGCGGGCTTCGGCGAGCAGGCCCATGAACTCGCCGACCATCGGCAGGGCACTGCGCGCGCCCTGGCCCCAGGCGTCGGGCATGGTGATGCGGCTGTCGTTGAAGCCGACCCAGGCGCCGGCCACCAGCCGCGGATGCATCAGGATGAACCAGCCATCGGTGTTGTACTGGGTGGTGCCGGTCTTGCCAGCCAGTTCGCCGCGCAGCTTGTAGCGGCTGCGGATGGCGGCGCCGGTGCCGCGGTCGATCGCGGCGCGCATGGCGTCCAGCAGCTCGGCATCGGCCGCCGGCGAGAGGGCCGGCTCGGGCGCCGCCGGGGCAAACGATTCCAGCACCCGGCCCCGGCGGTCTTCCACGCTGAGCACCAGCAGGGGCGCCACGTAGTCGCCGCCGTTGGCGATCGTGGCGTAGGCCGCGGCCATCTCGCGCAGCGTCACCCCGCTGGTGCCCAGCCCGAGCGAAGGCACCGGGTCGAGCCGGCTGTCGCGCACGCCCATGGCCTGCGCCAGCCGCGCCACCGCATCCGCCCCGACGTGGTGGATGAGCTGGGCGGTGATGGTGTTCTTGGATCGCGCCAGGGCATCGTGCAGGCTGACCGGCTCGTAGCTCGGCTCGCCGATGTCGGTGGGGCGCCAGATCTTGCCGTCCGGCGTGACGTACTCCATCGGCTCGTCGATCAGCATGTCGGTGGGCAGCGCGCCGAGCTCGAACGCGGCGCCATAGACGAAGGGCTTGAAGGTCGAGCCGGGCTGGCGCCGCGCCTGGTTGACGTGGTCGTACTGGTCGATCGCGAAATCACGGCTGCCGACCCAGGCCCGCACGTACCCGGTCCCGGGCTCCACCGCCACCAGGCCGGCTTCCAGCCGGGTCTTGCCGGCCCGCAGGGCTTGCATGAACCGGGCGTCGGTGCGCAGCCGCGCGATTGCCTGCGCCTCGTCCTGGCCGCCGGCGCGCGCGGCCTGGAACTGCGGGGTCTCGCGGATGAAGGTATCGACCAGCGCGCGCTGGGCGGCCCAGCCCTTGCGGCCGTCCCAGGCCTTGTCCACGCGCTGCTGCAGGGTGTCGGCCTGCCGGGCCAGGGCGGCGGCGGCCATCGCCTGCGCGCGCGAATCGAGCGTCGTGCGCACCACCAGGCCGTCGGCGTAGATGTTGTAGCCGTTGCGGTCGGCCCAGTCGATCAGCCAGCGCCGCAGCAGCACCGTGAAGTGCGGCGCCGGGCCGAGCTGCTCGTCGCGCCGCTCGAACTTGACCTGCAGCGGCGTGTCCTTGAGCTGCTCAAAGCGCTGCGCCTCCAGCTCGCCCGTCCGCACCATCTGCGCCATCACGATGTTGCGCCGCTCGCGTGCGCGCTCCGGATTGAGCACGGGGTTGTAGTAGGTGGTGCCCTTGAGCATGCCGACCAGGGTGGCGCTTTCCCGCACGTCCAGCTCGCGCGCCGGCTTGTCGAAATAGGTTCGCGCGGCCATCTCGATGCCGTACGTGTTGTAGAGGAACGGTACCGTGTTCAGGTAGATCTCCAGGATGTCGTCCTTGCCGTAGGCGCGCTCGATCTTCAGCGCCGTGAGGGCCTCGCGCACCTTGCGCTCCAGGGTCGGTGCGCGGCCGATCGCGTCCGGGTAGAGGTTGCGCGCCAGCTGCTGCGTCAGGGTCGAGCCGCCCTGCAGCCGGCCGCGCACGGTGCTGAGGGCCGCCGCCAGCGTGCGGCGCCAGTCCAGCCCGCGGTGCGCGTAGAAGCGCTGGTCCTCGGTGGCCAGCAGCGCGTGGATCACGTGCGGCGAGATGTCCGCGAGCGGCACCCACTGGCGCCACTCCTGGCGGAACACGGCCAGCTGCTGGCCGTCCGACGTCAGCAGCACGCTGGGGTGGTCGTCCTGGCTTTGCTTGAGGTCGCCGATCAGCGGCGTCCGCGGCAGCTGATCCATCAGATAGAGCACCGGCGGTACCGTGGCGGCCACCAGCAGCGCGAGCAGGACCGTGGCACCGACCAGCCAGGGATGGCGGAGGAACCAGGGACGCCGCGGCGGGGCGGCGCCGGGATCGGCACGGTCGGCCATGGTCATCGGCAGCTTCGGTCGGAGTCGGACAACGACTCTAGGAAGCGCCGCACCGCGGCCCTGTAGGACTTGTACGCCAGCGGTCCGGCCCGCCGGCGCCAATCGCGCTCAGGCTGCGCTGGCGGGCGCCGGTCGCTCGCGCATGCGGGTGCCCAGCACCGCGCCGCCGACGATCAGCGCGGCGGCCAGCGCAATGCTCCAGCTCAGGCCGCGGCCGGTGACCAGCAGCAGCAGCGCGGTCGAGGCCAGCGGCGTGATGTAGCTCAGCACGCCGATCTGGCGCGCATCGCCGGTCTTGAGCGCCCGGTCCCACAGGAAGAAGGCCGCGCCCAGCGGGCCCAGCCCCATCAGCGCCAGCAGGCCCCAGTCGCCGGCGCCGATTGTTACCCGCGGCTCCAGCAGCGCATGGCAGGCCAGCGACAGCAGGCCCGAGACCAGCCCGAACAGGCCGATGGCCGCGGTCGGGAAGGTCGGCACCCGGCGCGTCAGCAGCGAGTAGGTCGACCAGATGAAGGCGGCGCCCAGCGCCGGCAGGAAACCCCAGGACCAGCTGCCCGAAGCACCGCCCGCGCCCAGGATCGCGACGGCGGCGCCGGCGAATCCGAGCAGCGCCCCCAGCACGTGGCCGGCCTGCAGCGACAGCCCGGGCAGGAACACCGGCGCCAGCACCACGATGAACAGCGGCCACAGGTAGTTCACCAGGTTGGCCTCCACCGCCGGCGCCATGCGCAGCGCGATGAACAGCAGGAAGTGGTAGCCGAACAGCCCGTACAGGCCCAGCGCCAGCGTCGCGGGCGGCACCCGCCACTGGCGCACGAGGGGCCAGGCCGGCACGCTGCCGATCACCAAGGCGATGCCGGTGAGCAGGAAGGGCGGCAGGTGCTGCAGCGAGGCGCCCAGCGAAGCCAGGCCGGCCCACAGGCCGATCGCGCCGAGCGCGTACAGGTTGGCGTGCATGGCGCGCGAGCTTAGCCGGGCGCGGCGGCCCTGCCTTCGCGCGGGGCCGGACGAATCAGGTGTTGGCGACGCCGGCGGCGTGCGCCTGCTGGTCGGCGTGGTAGCTGGAGCGCACCAGCGCGCCGACCGCGGCGTGGGTGAAGCCCATCTCCCTGGCCTGCGCCTCGAACATCCGGAAGGTGTCCGGGTGGACGTAGCGCTTGACCGGCAGGTGCGAGGTGGACGGCGCCAGGTACTGGCCGATGGTGAGCATGTCGATGCCGTGCGCGCGCATGTCGCGCATGACCTCCAGGATCTCCTCGTCGGTCTCGCCCAGGCCCACCATCAGGCCGCTCTTGGTCGGCACGTGCGGAAACAGCGCCTTGAACTTCTTGAGCAGGTTCAGGCTGAAGGCGTAGTCGGAGCCGGGGCGGGCCTGCTTGTACAGGCGCGGCACCGTCTCCAGGTTGTGGTTCATGACGTCGGGCGGGGCGGCCTTGAGGATGTCCAGCGCGCGGTCGTCGCGGCCGCGGAAGTCGGGCGTCAGGATCTCGATGGTGGTGGCGGGCGACAGCTCGCGCGTGCGGCGGATGCAGTCGACGAAGTGCTGGCTGCCGCCGTCGCGCAGGTCGTCGCGGTCGACACTGGTGATCACCACGTACTTCAGCTGCAGGCGGGCGATGGTGCGGGCCAGGTTCTCCGGCTCGTGCGGATCGAGCGCGTCCGGGCGGCCGTGGCCGACGTCGCAGAACGGGCAGCGCCGCGTGCACTTGTCGCCCATGATCATGAAGGTGGCGGTGCCGCGGCCGAAGCACTCGCCGATGTTGGGGCAGGAAGCTTCCTCGCAGACGGTGTGCAGGTTGGCCTCGCGCAGGATCTGCTTGATCTCGTAGAAGCGGGTGCTGGGCGAGCCGGCCCGCACCCGGATCCACTCGGGCTTGCGCAGGATCTCGTGCGGCTCCACCTTGACCGGGATGCGCGAGAGCTTGGCGGCGGCCTTCTGCTTGGCGGCCGGGTCGTAGGCCTCGAGGGATTGCGCTTCGCGCACGACGGGGGTGGAGCTCATGGGCGTGGGGTCAGGGTGCGAGCAGGGCGTTGAGCTTCTGGCCCAGGACCTGCGCTGCTTCGTTCCAGGGGGTGGGAGCCCCGATTCTAGAAAGGTCCACCGTCTGCAACCCTGCGTAACCGCAAGGGTCGATGCGGGAAAAGGGTTCCAGGTCCATCCCGACGTTCAGCGCCAGTCCGTGGTAGGTGCAGTGGCGGCTGACTTTGACGCCGAGCGCGGCGATCTTGCCGAGGCCGCGGAATGGATCGTTCGGGTTCGGGGCCAGGCGGTCGTGGCTGAAGGGATCGTCCAGCCGCACGTAGATGCCCGGCGCGCCGCGCACGCGGTGGCCGGTGACGCCGAACTGCGCCAGGGCGCGGATCACCGCCTCTTCCAGCCGGTAGACGTACTCCTTGACGAAGTAGCCGCGCCGGCGCAGGTCCAGCAAGGGATAGGCGACCACCTGCCCGGGGCCGTGGTAGGTGACCTGGCCGCCGCGGTTGGTGGCCACCAGCGGGATGTCACCGGGGGCCAGCACGTGCTCGGGCCGGCCGGCCAGCCCCTGCGTGAATACCGGCGGGTGCTCGCACAGCCAGATCTCGTCGGGCGTGTCCGCCTGGCGCGCGTCGGTGAAGGCCTGCATGGCCTGCCAGGTGGGCAGGTAGTCCACCCGCCCGAGCATGCGCACCTGCATGCCGCAGCGCCCTACAGCACCACCTTGACCATCGGGTGCGCCGTCAGCGCGCGGTACAGGTCGTCGAGCTGCTCGCGGCTGGTGGCGGTGACGATGATGGTGATGCCCAGGTAGTTGCCGGCCTTGCTGTCGCGCAGCTCGATGGTCGCGGCATCGAATTCGCCGTCGAACTGCCGGGCGATCTGGGTGACCGCATGCACGAAGCCATCGGCCTTGGCGCCCATCACCTTGATCGGGAAGCGCGAGGGGTACTCGATCAGCGAGTCCTTGCGCGGGTCGGCGGCAGGTGCGGGCTTCGGTGCGGTCATGGGTCAGGAGGATTGCTTGGCTTGTTGGTAGCCGGCGTAGAGCTTGTCGTAGATGGGGCCGGGGCGCCCGTTTCCAACCGGCTGGCCGTCCATCGTGGTGATCGCCAGCACTTCCTTGGTGGCCGAGGTCAGCAGCAGCTCGTCGGCCGCCAGCACCTCCTCGCGGCTGACCCGGCGCAGCTCGAACGGGATGCCGGCGGCGCGGCACAGCTGCTCCATCAGCCCGTAGCGGATGCCTTCCAGCACCAGGTTGTCGCGCGGCGCGCCCAGCACCTTGCCGTCCTTGACGACCCAGACGTTGGACGCGGCGGCCTCGGACAGCATGCCGTCGCGGAACATCACGGTCTCCGCCGCGCCCTGGTCGGCGCTGAGCTGGCGGGCCATGACCGAGCCCAGCAGGCTGGTGCTCTTGATGTGCGCCTTCTTCCAGCGGAAGTCCTCGGCGCTGATGCAGGCCACGCCGCGGGCGCGGTCCTCGGCGCTGTACAGCGGCAGCCGGTTGCTCATCGCGAACACGGTCGGCTGCAGGTTCGGCAGCATCACGTGGTCGCGCATGGCCACGCCGCGGGTGACCTGCATGTAGACCATCTGGTTCGTGGCGTCGGCGGGCTGGCCGACATGGCGGGCGTAGGCCTGCACCAGCTGGTCCACCAGTGCGCGCCATTGGGCGCGGGCCATCGGGTTGGCGATGCGCAACTCGCCCAGGCTGCGGTCCAGCCGCGCCATGTGCTCGTCGAAGCGGAACGGCCGGCCGCCATACACCGGAACCACCTCGTACACGCCGTCGCCGAAGATGAAGCCGCGGTCGAGCACGCTCACGCGCGCCTGGTCGACGCGGGTGATCTCGCCGTTGAGGTAGCAGGGCAGGTCGGGCAGCGGGGCGGGGGTGTCGTTCATGGCGCGATTGTCGCGCCGAGCCGCCCGGCTGTCCGGCCCAGCCCAGCCGTGGATTTCGGCCTTGGGTTTCTACTTATAATGGGCGGCTTTGTGGATTTCAGGGCCAAGGGCTGGGGCTGCTCTCAATGAAAAAAACAGTTGCCCCGCTGCCTGAGCCCTGGGAGGACGAGCAATCCCCAGTCAAGCCGCTGAGCGCCGAGGAGGCGCGAAAGCTGCGCGAACAGCACCCGCCGGTTTCCCCCTGGTGGGTGGTCGGGGGGCAGGCGGTGGTGGGGCTGGTCGCGGCGCTCGTGGCCTGGGCCATCACCGGCAAGCACAACGTCGGGTGGTCGGTTGGGTACGGCGCGCTGGCCGTGGCGGTTCCCGCCGCGGTCTTCGCGCGGGGCCTGACCGGGCGGATTGCCTCGCTCAATGCGGGCACCGCGGCGTTCGGCTTCATGCTGTGGGAGATGGTCAAGATCGCCTTGACGGTGGCCATGTTGATGGCCGCGCCAAGGCTGGTGCGCGAGTTGAGCTGGCCGGCGCTGCTGGTGGGGCTGGTGCTCGCGATGAAGGTGTACTGGGTGGCGCTGGCGATTGCACCGCGCGGGCGGCCCCCGAAGACGAACTGAAGAGACGCACGACAACATGGCTGCCGAAACCGGACCGAGCGCAGGCGAGTACATCGTCCACCACCTGCAGCACCTGCAGAACAAGACGCCGGGCAACGTGCTCGACTTTGGTGTCTTCAATTTCGACTCGCTGTTCTGGGCGATCCTGCTGGGGGTGGTCACCTGCTACTTCCTCTGGAAGGCGGCACGCAAGGCCACCCCGGGGGTGCCGGGGCGCTTCCAGGCGGCCGTGGAGATCCTGGTCGAGATGGTCGAGTCGCAGGCCAAGGGCATCGTGCACAGTGCCGAGAGCCGCAAGTTCGTCAGCCCGCTGGCGCTGGTGGTGTTCCTCTGGATCCTGGTGATGAACGCGATGGACCTGCTGCCGGTGGACCTGCTTCCGCAGATCTGGCACGGCGTGGCACCGGCCGTCGGCTCGCCCGACTACATGCGCGTGGTGCCGACCGCCGACCTGTCGGTCTCCATGGGCCTGTCGGTGGCCGTGCTGCTGATCTGCCTGTACTACAACATCAAGATCAAGGGCCTGGGCGGCTGGATCCACGAGCTGTTCACCGCTCCGTTCGGCTCGCACCCGCTGCTGTGGATCCCCAACTTCGCCATGCAGGTCATCGAGTTCGTCTCCAAGACCATCTCGCACGGCATGCGGCTGTTCGGCAACATGTACGCCGGCGAACTGGTGTTCATGCTGATCGCCCTGATGGGCGGCGCCTGGTCGCTCTCGGCCACCGGCATCTTCCTGGCGATCGGCCACGTCATCGCCGGCTGGGCCTGGGCCGTCTTCCACATCCTGATCATCACGCTGCAGGCGTTCGTGTTCATGATGCTGGCGCTCGTGTACGTCGGCCAGGCGCACGACGCCCACTGATCCGGTTTTCCCTTCCCTTTCCCAACCAACCCAAAGTCCCTTAGGAGCAATCATGGAAGTTATCAGCTTTGTCGCCCTGGCCGCCGGCCTGATCATCGGCCTCGGTGCCATCGGCGCCTGCATCGGCATCGGCATCATGGGCAGCAAGTACCTCGAGTCGGCCGCCCGCCAGCCCGAGCTGATGAACGAGCTGCAGACCAAGATGTTCCTGCTGGTGGGCCTGATCGACGCGGCCTTCATCATCGGCGTCGGTATCGCCCTGTGGTTCGCCACCGCCAACCCGTTCCTGGGTCAGCTGGCCAACCTGCCGAAGTAAGCCGCCGCGGGCGGATCTTCCTTCGTCAACGTCTTTCCCGGCGCGCCGAGTGCCGGGGACAAGGATGAAACAGTGAGCATCACCGGTACCCTCATCATTCAGATCATCGTGTTCCTGCTGCTGGTGGCGTTCACGATGAAGTACGTGTGGCCGCCGATCGCCGCCGCGCTGGACGAGCGCGCCACCAAGATCGCCGAGGGGCTGGCCGCCGCGGACCGGGCCAAGTCCGAACTCGCCGCCGCCAACGCCAAGGTCGACGAGGAGCTGGGCAAGTCGCGCAACCAGATCGCATCGCTGCTGGCCGACGCCGAGCGCCGCGCCCAGGCCATCGTCGAGGAAGCCAAGGGTCGCGCCGGCGACGAGGCGGCCAAGATCGTGGCAGCCGCCCGCGCCGAAGCCGAGCAGCAGACGGTGAAGGCCCGCGAGGCGCTGCGCGAGCAGGTGGCCGCGCTGGCGGTCAAGGGTGCCGAGCAGATCCTGCGCAAGGAAGTCAACGCCGGCGTCCATGCCGACCTGCTCAACCGCCTGAAGACCGAGCTGTAAGGGACCGACGCATGGCCGAACTCGCCACCATCGCCCGCCCGTACGCCGAGGCGCTGTTCAAGTCCTGCGCCGCTGACCTGGACGGCACTGCGCAGTGGCTGGACGCGCTGGCCGCCGTGGCCGGCAACGAGCAGTTGCTGCAGTACGCCGACAATCCCAAGGTCACGGACAAGGAAGTGTTCGACCTGGTCGCCGGCGTGCTGCGCCAGCCGCTGCCGACGGTGGGCCAGAACTTCCTGCGCACCGTGATCGACAACGGCCGGCTGGCCGCGCTGCCCGAGGTGGGCGCGCAGTTCCGGGCCATGAAGAACGCCCAGAGCGGCGCCTCCGACGCCATCGTCTACAGCGCCTTCCCGATCCCGGCAGCCAGCCTGGGCGAGGTGGCGCAGACACTGGAGCGCCGCTTCGGCCGCAAGCTCAATGTCACGGTGCAGGAGGATCCGTCGCTGATCGGCGGCATCCGCGTGGTGGTCGGCGACGAGGTGCTCGACACCTCGGTCAAGGCCCGCCTCGAGCAAATGAAAGTTGCGCTGACGGCCTGACGGCCGCCCGCTCCCAAGGACACAAGGAACGAGTCATGCAGCTCAATCCCGCAGAAATTTCCGAACTGATCAAGAGCCGGATCGAGGGCCTGTCCGCCAGTGCCGACATCCGCAACCAGGGCACGGTGATCTCCGTGACCGACGGCATCGTCCGCATCCACGGCCTGTCCGAGGCGATGGCCGGCGAAATGCTGGAGTTCCCGGCCACCAAGGACGGCACCCCGACGTTCGGCCTGGCGCTGAACCTCGAGCGCGACTCGGTCGGCGCGGTGATCCTGGGCGAGTACGAGCACATCTCCGAGGGCGACACCGTCAAGTGCACGGGCCGCATCCTGGAAGTGCCGGTCGGCCCGGAGCTGATCGGCCGGGTGGTGAACGCGCTGGGCCAGCCGATCGACGGCAAGGGCCCGATCAATGCCAAGATGACCGACGTGATCGAGAAGGTCGCCCCGGGCGTGATCGCGCGCAAGTCGGTCGACCAGCCGGTGCAGACCGGCCTGAAGTCGATCGACTCGATGGTGCCGATCGGCCGTGGCCAGCGCGAGCTGATCATCGGCGACCGCCAGACCGGCAAATCCACGGTCGCGATTGACACGATCATCAACCAGAAGGGTCAGAACATGACCTGCGTGTACGTCGCGATCGGCCAGAAGGCGTCCACGATCAAGAACATCGTGCGCGCGCTGGAGCAGCACGGTGCGATGGAATACACCATCGTGGTCGCGGCCTCCGCTTCCGAATCCGCCGCCATGCAGTACGTCTCCGCGTATTCGGGCTGCACGATGGGCGAGTACTTCCGCGACCGCGGACAGGACGCGTTGATCATCTATGACGACCTGTCCAAGCAGGCTGTCGCCTACCGCCAGGTGTCGCTGCTGCTGCGCCGCCCGCCGGGCCGCGAAGCCTACCCGGGCGACGTGTTCTACCTCCACAGCCGTCTGCTGGAGCGCGCCGCGCGCGTGAACGCCGACTACGTCGAGGCCTTCACCAAGGGCGAGGTCAAGGGCAAGACCGGTTCGCTGACGGCGCTGCCGATCATCGAGACGCAGGCCGGCGACGTGTCCGCGTTCGTGCCGACCAACGTGATCTCGATCACCGACGGCCAGATCTTCCTGGAAACCAGCCTGTTCAACGCCGGCATCCGTCCCGCCATCAACGCCGGCATCTCGGTGTCGCGCGTGGGCGGTGCCGCCCAGACCAAGCTGATCAAGGGCCTGTCCGGCGGTATCCGTACCGACCTGGCGCAGTACCGTGAGCTGGCCGCGTTCGCCCAGTTCGCCTCCGACCTGGACGCCGCCACCCGCAAGCAGCTCGATCGCGGCGCCCGCGTGACGGAACTGCTCAAGCAGCCGCAGTACAGCCCGCTGCCCATCTCGCTGATGGCCGCTTCGCTGTTCGCGGTGAACAAGGGCTACCTGGACGATATCGACGTCAAGAAGGTGCTGTCGTTCGAGTCGGGCCTGCACGGCTGGCTCAAGGACAAGCACGCCGGCTTGCTGGACAAGCTGGAAACGCAGAAGGCCATGGACAAGGATGCCGAGGCCGAGCTGACCGGCGCCATCGAAGCGTTCAAGAAGACCTTCGCCTAACCCCGCTTTTCGTGCGCGCCGGCCCCGCCGGTGCGCACGGGACACCAGGAAACTAGCAATGGCTGCAGGCAAAGAGATTCGCGGCAAGATCAAATCGGTGGAGAACACCAAGAAGATCACCAAGGCCATGGAAATGGTCGCCGCCTCCAAGATGCGCAAGGCGCAGGACCGCATGCGCGCGGCCCGCCCCTACAGCGACAAGGTCCGCAACATCGCGGCCAACCTCGGCAAGGCCAACCCCGAGTACACCCACGCCTTCATGCGCCACAGCGACGTGAAGGCGGCGGGCTTCATCGTGGTCTCCACCGACAAGGGCCTGTGCGGCGGCCTCAACACCAACGTGCTGCGCGTGGTCACGACCAAGCTGCGCGAGCTGCAGGAACAGGGCGTGAGCGCCCAGACCGTGGCCATCGGCAACAAGGGCCTGGGCTTTCTCAACCGCATCGGCGCGCAGGTGGTCTCGCACGCCACCCAGCTGGGCGACACGCCACACCTCGAGCGGCTGATCGGCCCGGTCAAGGTGCTGCTGGACCAGTACGCCGAAGGCAAGCTCAATGCCGTCTACCTGTGCTACACGCGCTTCATCAACACGATGAAGCAGGAGCCGGTGGTCGAGACCCTGCTGCCGCTGTCGGCCGACAAGATGCGCGCCGAGACCCATGCGGCCGGCGAGCCGGGCTGGGACTACATCTACGAGCCCGACGCCAAGACGGTGATCGACGACCTGCTGCTGCGCTACGTCGAGGCGCTGGTCTATCAGGCGGTGGCCGAGAACATGGCGTCCGAGCAGTCGGCCCGCATGGTGGCCATGAAGGCCGCCACCGACAACGCCGGCAACCTGATCAACGAACTCAAGCTGGTCTACAACAAGACGCGCCAGGCGGCGATCACGAAGGAACTCTCCGAGATCGTGTCCGGCGCGGCCGCTGTTTGAATTTAACGGAGCAAAGAATGGCTCAAGTCCAAGGAAAAATCGTCCAGTGCATCGGCGCCGTGGTGGACGTCGAGTTCCCGCGCGAGAACATGCCGCGCGTGTACGACGCGCTGAAGATGGAAGGCAGCGCGCTGACGCTGGAAGTGCAGCAGCAGCTGGGCGACGGCGTGGTGCGCACCATTGCGCTGGGCTCGTCCGACGGCCTGCGCCGCGGCTCCATGGTCTACAACACCGGCGCGCCGATCACGGTGCCGGTGGGCAAGGCCACCCTGGGCCGCATCATGGACGTGCTGGGCAACCCGATCGACGAGCGCGGCCCGGTCGACCAGGCGCTGACCGCCCCGATCCACCGCAGGGCCCCCGCGTACGACGAGCTGTCGCCCTCGCAGGAACTGCTGGAGACCGGCATCAAGGTGATCGACCTGATCTGCCCGTTCGCCAAGGGCGGCAAGGTGGGCCTGTTCGGCGGCGCCGGCGTCGGCAAGACCGTGAACATGATGGAGCTGATCAACAACATCGCCAAGGCGCACTCGGGCCTGTCGGTGTTCGCCGGCGTGGGTGAGCGCACCCGCGAGGGCAACGACTTCTACCACGAGATGGCCGAATCCGGCGTCGTGAACCTGGAGAACCTCGGCGAGTCCAAGGTGGCCATGGTGTACGGCCAGATGAACGAGCCCCCGGGCAACCGCCTGCGCGTGGCGCTGACCGGCCTGACCATCGCCGAATCGTTCCGCGACGAAGGCCGCGACGTGCTGTTCTTCGTGGACAACATCTACCGCTACACGCTGGCCGGCACCGAAGTGTCCGCGCTGCTGGGCCGGATGCCGTCCGCCGTGGGCTACCAGCCGACGCTGGCCGAGGAAATGGGCCGCCTGCAGGAGCGCATCACCTCCACCAAGGTCGGCTCGATCACCTCGATCCAGGCCGTGTACGTGCCCGCGGACGACCTGACCGACCCGTCGCCCGCCACCACCTTCGCCCACCTGGACGCCACCGTGGTGCTGTCGCGCGACATCGCCGCGCTGGGTATCTACCCGGCGGTGGACCCGCTGGACTCCACCAGCCGCCAGGTCGACCCGAACGTGGTCGGCGAGGACCACTACACCACCACCCGCGCGGTGCAGGCCACCCTGCAGCGCTACAAGGAACTGCGCGACATCATCGCGATCCTGGGCATGGACGAACTGTCGCCGGAAGACAAGCTGGCCGTGGCGCGCGCGCGCAAGATCCAGCGCTTCCTGTCGCAGCCGTTCCACGTGGCCGAGGTGTTCACCGGCTCGCCCGGCAAGTACGTGCCGCTGTCCGAGACCATCCGCGGCTTCAAGATGATCGTGGCCGGCGAGTGCGACCACCTGCCCGAGCAGGCCTTCTACATGGTCGGCACCATCGACGAAGCCTTCGAGAAGGCCAAGAAGCTGGCGGCCTAAGCCATGGCGGACCCGACCCACACCATCCACGTGGACGTGGTCAGCGCCGAGGAGTCGATCTTCTCGGGCGAGGCGCGCTTCGTCGCCCTGCCCGGCGAGGCCGGCGAGCTCGGCATCTACCCGCGCCACACGCCGCTGATCACGCGCGTGCGGCCCGGCTCGGTGCGCATCGAGAAGGCCGACGGTAGCGAGGAGTTCGTGTTCGTGGCCGGCGGCATCCTGGAGGTGCAGCCGACCCGCGTCACCGTGCTGTCCGACACCGCCATCCGCGGCAAGGACCTGGACGAGGAAAAGGCCGCCGAAGCCAAGCGCGCCGCCGAGGAAGCGCTGAAGAACGCCAAGAGCGAAATCGACATCGCCCGGGCGCAATCCGAGCTGGCCATCATGGCGGCGCAAATCGCGGCGCTGCAGAAGTACCGGCAGAAGAAGTAGACGACTCCGGGGACAGAGCAAGCGCGCAGCGCCTGCTCCATCCGCCCGAAACAAGAACGCGCTAAAAACCCGCGCTCTCGAGCCCCCGCCCGAAAGGCGGGGGCTTTTTTCTTGCCGGCCCGGCGTAGCGCGCGGATGGCACCGATCAGCGGTACCGCTTGCCGTCGCCTCGCGACACCGGATCCCGGGCGCGGCGCGCCCCGCCGCCGTTGGCAGTCGGCAAGACCGCCGAGCGTGTCTTCCACAGCGAAACCAGCACGCCACCGGCGATGAGCCCGGCCGTGACCGACAGGCTGATCGCCGGCGGGATCTTGCCGGTGATGTTCACCAGGAAGATCTTGCCGCCGATGAACACCAGCACCAGGCCCAGCGCATACTTCAGGTACACGAAGCGGTGGATCATCGCCGCCAGCGCGAAGTACAGCGCCCTCAGGCCCAGGATGGCGAAGATGTTGCTCGTGTAGACGATGAACGGATCCGTGGTGATGGCAAAGATCGCGGGCACCGAGTCGACCGCGAAGATCAGGTCGGCGAACTCCACCAGGCACAGCGCTAGGAACAGGGGCGTGACCCAGAGCACCGGCGCGCCGCCGCGGGCGAGCGGCTCGCGCACGAAGAACGCGTTCCCCCGCAGCTCGGGCGTCACGCGCAGCATGTGCCGCATCAGCCGCAGCACCGGATTGCGCTCCAGGTCCGGCGGGTGGTTGGCCAGCCACAGCATCTTGATCCCGGTGATCACGAGGAAGGCGCCGAACAGGTACAGCACCCAGGCGAACTGGGACACCAGCGCCGCGCCCAGTCCGATCAGGAGGGCCCGCAGCACCAGCACGCCCAGGATGCCCCAGAACAGCACGCGGTGCTGCAGCCGCCGCGGGATGGCGAAGAACGAAAAGATCATCGCGATGACGAACACGTTGTCCATCGACAGCGACTTCTCGATCAGGTAACCGGTGAAGTACTCCAGCCCCGACTCGGGGCCCAGCTGCCACCAGAGCCAGCCGCCGAAGGCGGCGGCGGCACCGACGTAACCGGCCGACAGCCACAGGCTTTCGCTGACACCGATCTCGTGATCGTCGCGGTGCAGCACGCCCAAATCGAACGCCAGCAGCATCACGACGAGGGCCGCGAAGACCAGCCAGAGCCAGGTCGCCTGCCCCAGGAAAGGGGTCGTCAGTATTTCGGTCACGTCTGTTCCCGTCCACCCCACGCGAGGTGGTCGTCGTTCGCTGCACGGTCAGTGCAGTCCACGCCCCAGCGCAGGCGCGCACTGGCGAGCAGGGCCTGCTCGCCGGACGCCAGATGGCCGTCCGCCTGCGCGGCGGCCAGCGCCAGCTCGGCCACCGTCTGCTGCAGCCCGGGGTCGTCGACCTCGGACAGCAGTGCGCCGACCATGGCCGGATCGAGCTCGGCCGTGCCGCTCCAGCCGGCGGTCGCGACCAGGTCTTCCGCCAAGTGCCGCAGTACCTCGTGCAGATCGGCTGGACCCAGGCCCAGTTGTTCGTGCGCGCCGGCGCGCTCGAGTGCGGCGAGTTCGCGGCTGCCGAGATGCCCGTCGGCGATCAGGGTCAGCGCGACCAGTCGCGCCGATGCGTGCGGGCTGTTGCGGGGATAGGCTCTCATCGCAGGTCTCCAGTGAATCGATGCGGTCAATGTAGGCCCGGCGACCTCGCAAGAAAAATCGATATTCGTGCAGCAAGCTTCGATAATCTCGAAGGGTCGGGCCGCCATGTCCTCGTCTGGCCCGACCGACCGAGCGACCGTGAACTATCGGCATCTGCACTACTTCTGGAGCGTGGTGCGCGCTGGCGGCGTGTTGCGCGCGGCCGAGCAGCTGCACCTGACTCCGCAGACGCTCAGCAGCCAGATCCGGCTGCTGGAGGAGCGCGTCGGCCAGCCGCTGCTGCGCAAGGCCGGCCGGGGGGTCGAGCCCACCGAGGCTGGGCGGCTGGCACTGCAGTACGCCGAGGAGATCTTCGCCCTCGGACAGGAGTTGGAGCACGCGTTGCGGGGCGGGCGCGAAGCGGCGACACCGTCGCCCGTCCTGCGCGTGGGCATCGCCGACGCGGTGCCCAAGGCGATCGCCTGGCACGTGCTGGAGCCGGCCCTGCGCATGTCACCCCCGCCGCGGCTGCAGTGCAGCGAGGGCAAGCTCACTGCGCTGCTCGCTGAGCTGGCGCTGCGCCGGCTCGAACTCGTGGTGTCGGATGTACCGCTGCCCGGTCATGTTGGCGTGCGAGCCTACAGTCACCTGCTCGGCCGTAGCGCGGTCTCGTTCTTTGCGGCTCCGGCCTTGCTGCAGCAGGCCGGGCTGACCCTGCGCGGCGCGCGCGCCCGGTTCCCGGTCCTGCTGGCCGAGTTGCCGACCCTGCTGCCGGGCCCGGATTCCGCGCTGCGGCCGCGCCTTGACGCGTGGATGCGCCGCCAGGGGGTGCTGCCACGGGTGGCCGGCGAGTTCGATGACACCGCCCTGATGAAGGCATTCGGCCGCGAGGGCAGCGGCGTCTTCGCCGCGCCGGCCGTGCTGGCCCGCGAGATCGCCCGCCAGTACGAGGTGCAGGCGATCGGCACCGCCGGGGAGGTGCAGGAGGAGTTCTACGGCATCACCGGCGAGCGGCGCATCACTCAACCGGCGATCGCGGCCATCACCGCGTCGGCGCGCCAGGAGCTGTTCGCCACCTGACGGCCGGGCCCTTCAGCCAAGGGCCGGCGGGTCCGGCAACTCGTTCGGGTTGGCCTGGCCGGGCTGCAACGGGAAGTGCTCGACCAGCAGCGCCGACACCTCCTCCAGTGCTTGCGTGAGCCCGTCTTCGAAGCGGCCGGCGCGGAAGGCCTCGCGCATGTGCTGCACGATGGCGTGCCAGTGGCCCGGCTCGATGCGCCGCGCCAGCCCGCGGTCGGCCACGATCTCGATCGCGTGCTCGGCCAGCAGCAGGTAGATCAGCACGCCGTTGTTGTGCTCGGTGTCCCACACGCGCAGCTTGCCGAACATGGCGACAGCCCGTTCGCGCACGCCGGCGTCGCGCCACAGGTAGCTCAGCGGCAGCCCGGCTTCCACGTAGATGCGGATCTCGCCGCTGTGGCGCCGCTCGCTGGCCGCCACCCGCGCGGCCAGGCGCTCGGCCAGCTGGGGCGGGATCGCCTTGCGGGTGTCGTCTTCATCGAGCCAGCGGTGGCGCGCGATGCGCCGGATCCTGTGCCACATCACCAGCTCCCCGAGGCGCCGCCGCCGCCGAAATCGCCGCCGCCGCCGGAGCCGAAGCCGCCGCCACCGCCCCAGCCGCCGCCGCGGCCACCCCCGCCCCAGCCGCCGCCGGGAAAGGTCACCGGCCCGCCCCAGCCGCGCCGGCGCCCGCCCAGCCCGCCGAGGCCGGACAGCATCGAGAACAGCAGCGCCAGCACGCCGGCCGCCAGTCCCACCACGAGGCTGGACGTGATCAGCAGGGCCAGCCCGCCGACGCCGCCGCCGGTGAGCAGCGAGCCGAGCTTGCGGCCGAAGATGCCGCGCAGCACGGCGCCGGCGATCGGCACGGCGAAGAACAGGAAGATCGCCAGGTCGAACCAGTCGAAGCCCGGCGCCCGTCCCTGGCCACGCTGCCCGGGCGCCGGCAGCGCTTCGCCGCTGACGCGTGCGATCAGCCGGTCGGCCGCGGCCTGCAACCCGCCGGCGAAGTCGCCCTGGCGAAAGCGCGGCGTGATCGCCTCGTCGATGATGATCTTCGCGGCCAGGTCCGGCACCGCGCCCTCCAGCGTCTTGGCCACCTCGATGCGGACCTGCCGGTCCTCCTTGGCGACGATGACCAGGATGCCGTCGCCCACGTCCCGGCGGCCGATCTTCCAGGTGTTGGCGACCCGGTTGGCATAGCTGAAGATGTCCTCCGGCTGCGTGGTGGGCACCAGCAGCATCACGATCTGCGTGCCGCTGCGCTGCTCGAAGGCGGCCAGCTTGTCCTCCAGCCCCTTGCGCTGGCTGTCGTCGAGCGTGCCGGTCTGGTCGACGACGCGGGCGGTGAGCTCGGGGACGGGAAGGACGTCCTGGGCGGCGGCCGGTCCCCAGGACCATGCCAGCAGCAGGCCGACGAAGCACGAGAGCAGGAGCCGTGCGAAGACCTGGATCGCCGCCGGCGCGGCAGCGGCAGGCCGGGGCGCGCTACCGCCTCCTGCCGTCGACGAACGAGGCCGGCCGCCCATGCGGCTAGCGGGTCGGTGTCCCGGCCGGCGTGGACGGCGCACCCGAAGCGGCGGGCGCAGCAGGTGCCGCCGGCGCGGCCGGCCGTGCCGCGCCGCCGAAATCCACCTGCGGCGGCCGCGAGATCTCGGCCTCGTTCTGCACCGTGAAGTTGGGCTTGGGCTCGTAGTTGAACACCATGGCCGTCAGGTTGGTCGGGAAGCTGCGCGTGAGCACGTTGTACTGCTGCACGGCCTGGATGTAGCGGTTGCGCGCCACCGTGATGCGGTTCTCGGTGCCCTCGAGCTGCACGCGCAGGTCGCGAAAGCCCTGGTTGGCCTTCAGGTCCGGGTAGCGCTCGACCACCACCATCAGCCGGCTCAGGGCGCTGGACAGCTCGCCCTGGGCCTGCTGGAAGCGCTGGAACGCCTGCGGATCGTTCAGCGTCTCGGGCGTGACCTGCATCGAGGTGGCCTTGGAACGCGCCTCGATCACCCGGCTGAGCGTCTCCTGCTCGAAGTTGGCTTCGCCCTTGACGGTGGCCACCAGGTTGGGCACCAGGTCGGCGCGGCGCTGGTACTGGTTGAGCACCTCGGACCAGGCCGAGCGGGTCTGTTCGTCCAGTCGCTGGAAGTCGTTGTAGCCGCAGCCGGTGAGCGTGAGCGACAGGGTCAGGGCGATGAGGGCGAACCAGTGGCGCATCGGGGCGTCTCCTGCAGCAGGGATCGTCGCCGACGGTAGCATAGAAGCCATGCGGCATGAGCCGATCCACGCCCTGCAGGCGGCCGCGCGCGACCCGGCCCGGACGGCGCCGCCGCCCTCGCGCCTGGTCATCGCCGGCGCCACCGGCGTGCTCGGCAACGAAGTGCTGCGCCGGCTGGTCGGCCTGCAGCGCTACGGCAGCACGGAAGTGCTGGCGCGCGAGCCGATCCGCGCCGGCCTGCGCGGCGTCGGCAGCCGGCTGGTGGAAGGCGACGACCCCGCGCAGTGGGCGCCCGGCGCCGCCGACACCGGCCTGGTGCTGTTCGAGCCGCCGCGCCTGTTCTACGACCGCGAGCGCGCGCTGTGGACGCCCCGGCCCGGGCAGTTGCCCGCGCTCGCGCAGTGGATGCGCCGCAGCGGGGTGCGCACGCTGGCGATCGTGCTGCCGCACGCGCAGGGGCGCCTGCCCGAGGCGCTCAAGCGCGGGCTGGCCAGCCTGGATGAGCAGGCGGTGGCGGCGCTCGGCTTCGAGCGCCTGCTGATCGTGCGCAGCGCCCGCAAGCCCGAGCCGGTCGTCGGCGGCGGGCCGCTGGCCGGGCTGGCCCGCTGGATGGGTTCGGTGTTCAAGTACATGCTGCCCGACAGCGAGCAGCCGGTGCGCTCGGCCAAGGTCGCCGAGTTCGTCGCCGCGGCGCTGCAGGCCGCGCCGCCGGGCATCCACGTGGCCGCGCCGGAGACGGTGTGGCGCGCGGCGCAGGGCCCGGCGCAGGAGGCGGTGCACGCCTGGCTGCGCCGCTGAATCCATGCACAATCGCCCGGACATGCGCAAGTCCAGGCTCCAGGCGGCCAACCTCCAGGGCGATGCCGATGAGGTCGAGGCCGCGTTCTACGACGCGCTGCAGAGCGCCGACATCGACAAGCTGATGGCGTGCTGGGCCGACGAGGACGAGATCGTCTGCATCCACCCCGGCGGCCCGCGGGTGGTGGGCGCGGCGGCCATCCGCGCCACCTTCGAGGCGATGTTCGCCAACGGCAGCATCCGCGCCTGGCCCGAGCGGGTGCGCAAGATCGAGTCGATGGCCAGTTGCGTGCACAACCTGCTGGAGAAGGTGGAGGTGCTCACGCCGCAGGGTCCGCGCCACGCCTGGGTGATCGCGACCAACATCTACCACAAGACCGCGCAGGGCTGGCGCCTGGTGGCGCACCACGCCAGCCCCGGCACCGCCAGCGACATCCAGGAGGTCTCGGACTCGCCCTCGGTGCTGCACTGATGCAGGCGGCGGCAGGCGGGGGAACGATCGCGCAGGACGGGGCGTTCGGCTACGCTGCTCCCGCCTGGCTGCCCGGCGGCAACCTGCAGACGATCTGGCCGGCGCTGTTCGCGCAGCGCGCGGCCGGCGCGCCGCCGCAGTACCGGCGCGAGCGCTGGCACACCCCGGACGGCGACTTCGTCGACCTCGACTGGCTCGAGCCCACGCCGGCCGCCGCAGCCCCCCTGCTGGTGCTGTTCCATGGCCTCGAAGGCTCCTCGCGCAGCCACTACGCCGAAGCCTTCGCCGGCTTCGCGCGCGACCAAGGACTGGCCTACGTGGTGCCGCACTTCCGTGGCTGCAGCGGCGAGATCAATCTCGGCCCGCGCGCCTACCACTCGGGCGACTACGAGGAAGTGGACTGGATCCTGCAGCGGCTGCGCGAGCGCCATCGCGGCCCGCTGCTGGCCGTCGGCGTGTCGCTGGGCGGCAATGCGCTGCTGCGCTGGGCCGGCGAGTCCGGCAGCCAGGCCGCACGGCTGGCCGATGCGGTGGCGGCGGTCTGCTCGCCGCTGGACCTGGCCGCCGGCGGCGCCGCCATCGGGCGCGGCTTCAACCGGCTGGTCTACACCACCATGTTCCTGCGCAGCATGCGGCCCAAGGCCCTGCGCAAGCTGGCCCAGCACCCCGGCCTGTTCGATCGCGAGGCAATGCTGGCCGCGCGCGACCTGTACGCCTTCGACAACGTGTTCACCGCGCCGCTGCACGGTTTCCGCAACACCGATGACTACTGGGCGCGCGCCTCGGCCAAGCCGCACCTGGCGCGCATCCGTCTCCCGGCGCTGGCGCTGAACGCCCGCAACGACCCGTTCGTGCCGGCGTCCAGCCTGCCGCGCGCGGCCGAGGTGGGCGGGTGGGTCACGCTGTGGCAGCCGCGGCAGGGCGGCCACGTGGGCTTTCCGGCCGGCGGCTGGCCGACCCATGTGCGTTCGATGCCGCACGCCGTCGGGCACTGGCTGCTGGACGCCGGAGGATGGCACGGGGGCGGTGTGGGCGGCGGCTGACGCGGGCCGTCGCCTTTCGCCGATGGGGGCCGGCGCGCGCACTGGCAAGTTCGGCGGCTGGGGCAATCGCCCGCGGGGGTGTCCGCATGAACACGCGACAGATGCTTCAGGTGGCCGGCGTTGCCGCGGTCCTGGCCCTGCCGGAGGCCAGCCAGGCCCAGCCGCAGCCGATCGGGCGAGATGACGACGCACCGCCGCCCTCCCGCTGTGACGGGCCGGCCTACGACGGGCCGGCGCTGTGGCATCGGCAAGAGCGCCTCGCGCAGTTCGAGTCCCTCGGCGAGCACTGCCTCAAGCGCCTGATGGTCGAGTGCGATGCCGCCGCCGGTCGCCAGTTGCTGGACCCCGACAGCGCGTTCACCTGCTCGCTCGGCTACGAGGCGCTGCTGCGGCGCGGCTTCGATGGCAACTTCCAGGCACTGCTGGCGTGGTGGCGCCGCCGCGCCGCCGGCCAGGGCGATTAGCCGGGCCGGCGCGGCGCTGCCACCGGCACGGTGCTGGTGGTCGGCACCGCCGCCGTGACGGGCGCCGAGGCAGGCGCGGACACGGCAGCGGCCATGGCGGCCGCGCCCGGCGGCGCCAGCGGCGGCGGGCGCGATCCGGCCGGTGGCCAGGCCGCCTCGGACGCCAGCCTCGGCTTGCCCATCGGCGGGCCGCCCTGGCCCTTGCTCACCGCCGCCAGGTCCTCTTCGCTCGGGTACAGCCCCGTCAGCCAGTAGTCGAACACGCGGCGCGCGATCGGTGCCGCCGCAGCCGCGCCGAAGCCGGCGTTCTCCACCACCACCGCCAGAGCGATCTGCGGGTCCTCGGCCGGCGCGAAGGCGATGTAGAGCGAGTGGTCGCGCTGGTGTTCCTCCAGCTTGGCGGCGTTGTACTTTTCCTTCTGGCCGATGGTCACGGCCTGGGCAGTGCCGGTCTTGCCGCCCGAGACGTAGCCGGCGCCGGCGAACACCCGGGTGCCGGTGCCGCCCTGGGTCACGCCCACCATGGCCTTGCGCACCACGGTGATGTGCTCGGGCTTGTAGCCCAGGTCCACGCCCGGCTCCGGCGGCACGATCTCGCGCACCCGCGTCATCGGGTCCTGGGTCGCGATCACCAGCCGCGGCTTGTGCTTGACGCCGCCGTTGGCCAGCGTGGCGGTGGCCTGGGCCAGCTGCAGCATGGTGAAGCTGTTGTAGCCCTGGCCGATGCCCAGCGAGATGGTCTCGCCGGCGTACCACTTCTTCTGCTCCGGCCGCCGGTAGTAGTTGCGCTTCCACTCCTGGCTGGGCAGCACGCCGCGCACCTCGCCGAAGATGTCGATGCCGGTCAGCTGGCCGAAGCCCAGCGGCTTCATGAAGTCGTGCATCAGGTCCACGCCCATCTCGTTGGCCAGCGAGTAGTAGTAGACGTTGCTCGACCTGACGATGCTGGTGTGCATGTCGACTGCCCCCAGCCCGTGGTCGCCGTGGCTGCGGAACACGTGGCCGCCGAAGCTCCAGGAGCCGTTGTCCATCACCACCTGGTTGGCGGTGCGCTTGCCGGTGGTCAGTGCGCCCAGCGCCATGAAGGGCTTGTAGGTGGAGCCGGGCGGGTAGGTGCCGCGCAGCGCCCGGTTCAGCAGCGGCTTGTCGATCGACTCGTTCAGCGCCTGCCAGTTCTCGGTGTCGATGCCGTCGACGAACAGGTTGGGGTCGAAGGTCGGCTTGGAGACGAAGGCCAGCACCTCGCCGGTCTTGGGGTCCAGCGCCACCAGCGCGCCGCGCCGCTCGCCGTACAGGTCCTCGACCAGCTTCTGCAGCTTGATGTCGATCGACAGCATCACCGTATGGCCCGGCGTGGCCGGCGTGTTGGCCAGCTTGCGCACGGCGCGCCCGCCGGCCGAAGTCTCGACCTGCTCGACGCCAGTGGTGCCGTGCAGCTGCCGCTCCAGGCTCTGCTCCACCCCCAGCTTGCCGATGTACTCGGTGCCGCGGTAGTTGGCCTGCGCCTCCTCTTCCCACTCCTCCATCTGCTTCTTCTCGGCCTGGTTGATGCGGCCGATGTAGCCGATCACGTGGCTGGCGAGGTCGCCCCAGGGGTAGTTGCGGAACAGGCGGGCCTTGATCTCCACGCCCGGAAAGCGGTAGCGCTGGGCGGCGAAGCGCGCCACCTCCTCGTCGGTCAGCTTGGTGCGGATCGGCAGCGACTCGAAGCCCTTGGTCTCGTCCAGCAGCTTGCGAAAGCGCCGCTTGTCGCGCGGCTGGATGTCGACCACCTGCGCCAGCGCCTCGATGGTGGCCTCCAGGCTGCCGGCCAGGCGCGACGGCGTGATCTCCAGCGTGTAGGCCGAGTAGTTGGTGGCCAGCACGATGCCGTTGCGGTCCAGGATGAGGCCCCGGTTGGGAACGATCGGCACGATCGCCGTGCGGTTGCTCTCGGCCCGCTCGCTCAGCTCGTCGTGCTGCAGCACCTGCAGGTAGACCAGCCGCAGCGCCAGCAGCAGGAAGCAGGCCAGCACCACCAGGCTGGCCGCGAGCACCCGCGCGCGAAAACGCGAGAGGTCGGCTTCGACGTTGCGGAGTTCGGTCATGGGTGGGCGTTTCTGGCGGCGCTTGGTCGTCTGAGCGTGGGCGTTGGATCACTCCGATCGACGGCGCTTGCGCGCCTGTGCGGGGGCCGTTCGACCACTCCAGTCAGTTGGGGACAGAGCAACGCGGCACCCTGTGCCGCGCTTGGTCTGTCCCGCTCTCTAGTCAGTTGGGGACAGAGCGACGCGGCGTCCCGCCGCTCTCGGTCTGTCCCGCAAAGTCTCATAAGGGGCGATTCTCATCCGGATCCGGCGCCCGGCGCTGCGGCGCCAGCAGGATCACGCTCACCACCGGCCAGAGCAGGGATTCGATCACGGGGGCGAGCAGGGCGCTGGCGCCGGGGAAGATGCCGCCGGCCATCATGCGGATCGCCAGCTCGATGGCGTGCGCCGCCGCGAACAGCGGCAGCACCTGCACCGCCTGCGACGGCACGGTGAACCAGAGCAGCCGGCGGTGCATGGTGATGGCGAAGAAGCTCAGGGTGGTGTAGGCCAGCGCGTGCTGGCCGAGCAGGGCGGCCTGGTGCACGTCCATCGCGATGCCGAACAGGAAGGCCGCGCCGATGCCCACCCGCAGCGGCTGGTGCACGCTCCAGAACACCAGCACCAGCGCCAGCACGTCCGGCATCCAGGCGACGCGGCCCAGCGGCAGCATGTTGGCGAGCATCGCCACCAGCAGGCTGGACCAGATGAACAGGGGGTTGGCCGGCAGCAGCAGCTGCTGGCCCGGGCGCATGATCATTTGCGCGCTCCCTTGCCCGTGGCCGGCGGCGCTGCCAGGTCGGCCGGCCGCGCCGGCAGCAGCCCGGCCACCGGCTTGAGCACCATCACGTAGCGGGCGCCGTCCACCTGCGCCTGCGGCACGCAGTAGATGCGGGCGAAGCCCGAGTCGGCGCGCCGCTCCACCTTGCCGACGCGGGCCACCGGCAGGCCGGCCGGATAGATGCCGTCGACCCCGCTGGTGGTGAGCAGGTCGCCCTCGTGCACGTCGGCGTTGCCGGCCATGAAGCGCAGCTCCAGCGCGCCGGCGTGGCCGGCGCCGGAGTCGCCGAAGGCCACACTGCGAGCGCCGGTGCGGGTGTTCAGCACCGGGATGGCCTGGTCGCGGTCGGTGATCAGCGTGACTTCGCTGATCAGCGGGTGCACGCGGGTGACCTGGCCGAGCACGCCGGACTCGTCGATCACCGGCGAGCCGGCCTCGATGCCCTGGGCCAGCCCCTTGTCGATCACCACCTTGCGGGTGTAGGGGTCGGCGGCGTCGTACAGTACCTCGGCGGCCTGCGCCGGCGTGGTGATGCGCTCGCGCAGCGCGAGCAGCTGGCGCAGCCGCTCGTTCTCCTGCGCCAGTTCCTCGACCTGGTTGGCGCGCTGCGACTGGCGAGCCAGCTTCTCGCGCGCCGCCGCTTCCTGCGACTGGGCGGCGCGCAGCGACTCGAAGTAGTGGCCCGCCTCGCGCACGGCCAGCACCGGCCGCAGCGCCAGCCATTGCACCGGGTACAGCACGGTGGCCACCCCGGCGCGCAGCGGCTGGGTGATGCCGAAGCGGGTGTCGGCCACCATCAGGAACAGCGCCAGCGCGCTGAACACCATCAGCCGCGACAGGGCCGAGGGGCCCTGCTTGAAGAAGGGGGGCGGGCTTCGATCCAGCGTACCGAGCGGCATCGCTGTCTCCGCAGGCGGGATTACTCGCTGGTGAAGATCGAACCGAGGCGCTCCATGCGCTCCAGTGCGATGCCGCAGCCGCGCACCACGCAGGTCAGCGGATCTTCGGCCACCAGCACCGGCAGGCCGGTCTCCTCGGCCAGCAGGCGATCGAGGTCGCGCAGCAGCGCGCCGCCGCCGGTGAGCATCATCCCGCGCTCGGCGATGTCGGCGCCCAGCTCGGGCGGCGTGCTCTCCAGCGCGCTCTTGACCGCCGACACGATGTTGTTCAGCGGATCGGTCAGCGCTTCCAGGATCTCGTTGGAGGAGATCGTGAACGAACGCGGCACGCCTTCGGACAGGTTGCGGCCCTTGACCTCGATTTCCTTGACCTCGCTGCCGGGGAAGGCCGAGCCGATGGTCTTCTTGATCGCTTCGGCGGTGGGCTCGCCGATCAGCATGCCGTAGTTGCGGCGGATGTAGGCGATGATGGCGTCGTCGAAGCGGTCGCCGCCGACGCGCACGCTGCCCTTGTAGACCATGCCGCCCAGCGAGATCACGCCGACTTCGGTGGTGCCGCCGCCGATGTCGACCACCATCGAGCCGGACGCTTCGCTCACCGGCAGGCCGGCGCCGATGGCGGCGGCCATCGGCTCCTCGATCAGATAGACCTCGGCGGCGCCGGCGCCCAGCGCCGACTCGCGGATGGCGCGCCGCTCCACCTGGGTGGAACCGCAGGGCACGCAGATGATGATGCGCGGGCTGGGCTTCAGGATGGAGCGCGGGTGCACCATCTTGATGAACTGCTTGAGCATCTGCTCGGTGACGGTGAAGTCGGCGATCACGCCGTCCTTCATCGGGCGGATCGCCTCGATGTTGCCCGGCACCTTGCCCAGCATGGCCTTGGCTTCGTGGCCGACGGCCTGGATGGTCTTCTTGCCCTGGGGGCCGCCCTCGTGGCGGATCGCCACGACCGACGGCTCGTCCAGCACGATCCCCTTGTCCATCACGAAGATCAGCGTGTTGGCGGTGCCCAGGTCAATGGCCAGATCGGTTGACAGGTACCGACGGAACGCTCCGAACATGGGGGGGAATCCTCTTTCTTCTACGAAAGCGGCCCCGCGGAGGGGCCGTGCGCCAAAGGCGGGATAATAACTGATCCCCTGTGAATAACTGTCCGGCGCGGCGCCCTGACTGTCGCGCTTACATTCCGTTTCCCGCCGCATCGCGCCATGGCCCTGACCCCCGACGACATCCACCGCATCGCGCATCTCGCGCGGCTGGAGATGCAGCCCGCCGAGAGCGAGCGCATGCTCACCCAGATCAATGGCTTCTTTTCCATCGTGGAGGCGATGCAGGCTGTGGATACCACGGGGATCGAGCCGCTCGCGCACCCGGTCGCGGCGTTCCAGGACGTGCAGCTCCGGCTGCGCGAGGACGTGGCGAGCGAGACCGACCAGCGCGAGGCCAACCAGCGCAGCGCCCCGGCGGTCGAGCGCGGCCTGTTCCTGGTGCCGAAGGTGATCGAATGAGGGCCGAGCTGCATGAACTGCCGGTGGCCGAACTGGCCCGCCGGCTGAAGTCCAAGGACGTCTCCGCCCTTGAAGTCGCGCAGCACTTCCTGGCGCGCGGCGAAACCCACGGCAGCCTGGGCGCCTTCCTGGCCATCGATCCCGAAGTGACGCTGGCGCAGGCCCGCGCCGCCGACCAGCGCCTCGCCGCCGGCGACGGCGCGCCGCTGCTGGGCGTGCCGGTGGCGCACAAGGACATCTTCGTCACGCGCGACTTCCCGACCACCGCCGGCTCGAAGATGCTGGCCGGCTACCGCTCGCCGTTCGACGCCACCGTGGTGCGCAAGCTGGCCGAAGCCGGCATGGTCACGCTGGGCAAGCTCAATTGCGACGAGTTCGCCATGGGCTCGTCCAACGAGAACTCGGCCTACGGCCCGGTGAAGAACCCGTGGGACGCGAGCCGCATCCCGGGCGGCTCCTCGGGCGGCAGCGCCGCGGCAGTGGCCGCGCGCCTGGCGCCGGCCGCCACCGGCACCGACACCGGCGGCTCGATCCGCCAGCCGGCCTCGTTCTGCGGCATCACCGGCATCAAGCCGACCTACGGGCGCGCCTCGCGCTACGGGATGATCGCCTACGCCTCCAGCCTGGACCAGGCCGGCCCGATGGCGCGCAGCGCCGAGGACTGCGCGCTGCTGCTGTCGGCCATGTGCGGGCCCGACCCGGACCGCGACTCCACCTCGCTCGACGTGCCGGCCGAGGACTTCACGCAGGCGCTGGGCGGCTCGCTGCAGGGCCTGCGCATCGGCGTGCCCAAAGAGTTCTTCGGCGAAGGCCTGGCGCCGGACGTGCGCGCCGCCATCGACGCCGCCCTGCAGCAATACGAGAAGCTGGGTGCGCGCCGGGTGGAGATCTCGCTGCCGCGCACCGAGCTGTCGATCCCCGTCTACTACATCATCGCGCCGGCCGAAGCCTCGTCCAACCTGTCGCGCTTCGACGGCGTCAAGTTCGGCCACCGCGCCGGGCAGTACGCCGACCTGCTCGACATGTACAAGAAGAGCCGCGCCGAGGGCTTCGGCCAGGAGGTCAAGCGCCGCATCATGGTGGGCACCTACGTGCTGTCGCACGGCTACTACGACGCCTACTACCTGCAGGCGCAGAAGGTGCGCCGGATGATCGCCGACGACTTTAGGCGCGCGTTCGCCGAGTGCGACGTGATCGCCGGCCCGGCCGCGCCGACGGTGGCCTGGAAGCTGGGCGAGCACGGCAGCGATCCGCTGGCCGACTACCTGGCCGACATCTTCACCCTGCCGGCCTCGCTGGCCGGCCTGCCGGGCATGAGCGTGCCCTGCGGCTTCGGCGCCGGCGGCATGCCGGTGGGGCTGCAGTTGATCGGCAACTGGTTCCAGGAAGGCCGGCTGCTGGGCGCCGCCCATGCCTTCCAGCAGGCCACGGATTTCCACCTGAAGCAGCCGGAGGGCCTGCAATGAGCCCGCTCGTGCAAGGCTGGGAAGTGGTGATCGGCTTCGAGACCCACGCCCAGCTGTCCACCCGCTCCAAGATCTTCAGCCGCGCGCCGACCGACTTCGGCGCCGAGCCGAACACGCAGGCCAGCGCCGTCGACCTGGCGCTGCCCGGCACGCTGCCGGTGATGAACCAGGGCGCGGTCGAGCGCGCCATCGCGTTCGGCCTGGCGGTCGGTGCGCACATCGCGCCGCGCAGCGTGTTCGCGCGCAAGAACTACTTCTACCCGGACCTGCCCAAGGGCTACCAGATCAGCCAGTACGAGATCCCGGTGGTGCAGGGCGGCGTCGTCGAGTTCTGGCTCGGCGACGAGAAGCGCTCGGTGCGCCTGGTGCGGGCCCACCTGGAGGAAGACGCGGGCAAGTCGCTGCACGAGGACTTCGTCGGCCAGACCGGCATCGACCTGAACCGCGCCGGCACGCCGCTGCTGGAGATCGTCACCGAGCCGGACATGCGCTCCACCGCCGAGGCGGTCGCCTACGCCAAGGAGCTGCACAAGATCGTCACCTGGATCGGCATCTGCGACGGCAACATGCAGGAAGGCAGCTTCCGCTGCGACGCCAACGTGTCGGTGCGCAGGCCAGGCGGGCCGCTGGGCACCCGGCGCGAGATCAAGAACCTCAACAGCTTCCGCTTCATGCAGCAGGCGATCGACTACGAGATCCGCTGGCAGATCGAGGAGCTGGAGGAGGGCCGCGCGATCCAGCAGGCCACCGTGCTGTTCGACCCCGACACCGGCGAGACGCGCGCCATGCGCACCAAGGAGGACGCGGCCGACTACCGCTACTTCCCCGACCCGGACCTGCCGCCGCTGGTGGTGGCGAGCGAATGGGTCGAGCAGGTGCGCGGCTCGATGCCGGAGCTGCCGCGCGCCATGGCCGCGCGCTTCGTCGCCGGCTACGGTCTGCCCGAGTACGACGCCACCACGCTGACGCAAAGCCCGGCGATGGCCGCCTACTTCGAAGCGGCGGCGAAGGCCAGCGGCCAGCCCAAGCTGGCCAGCAACTGGATCATGGGCGAGGTCTCGCGCCGGCTGAACGCGCAGGAGATGCCCATCGAGCAGGCGCCGGTGCCGGCCGCCACGCTGGCCGCGCTGGTCGGCCGGATCGCCGACGGCACCATCTCCAACAGCGCCGGCCGGCAGGTGTTCGACGCGCTGTGGAGCGGCGAGGGCCAGGACGTCGATGCGCTGATCGAGGCCAAGGGCCTGCGGCAGATGAACGACGCCGGCGAGCTGGAGCAGATCCTCGACGGCATCATCGCCGCCAACCCCGACAACGTCGCCCAGTTCAAGGCCGGCAAGGACAGGGCCTTCAACGCCCTGGTCGGCCAGGCCATGAAGGCCACCAAGGGCAAGGCCAACCCGCAGCAGGTCAACGAGCTGCTGCGCCGGAAGCTGCAGGGCTGAACGCCGCGGCAGCGGGGCGGCCTGCGGGCCGCGCGGCCCCGGCAATGGCCGGGCCTTGCGCGGCCCGGCCGGTTGCCTCCAAGCCGGCCCGGCTTACTCCACCTTGCCGATCTTCTTGACGACGTCCGCCATCCGGCGGGCATCGTCCTGCACGTACTTCTCGAAGTCGGGCGTGTCCTGGTACAGCACCGGGCTGCCGGCGCCGAGGATCACCTGCTTGACCTTGGGATCGTTGGCGGCCGCCTTGGCCGCCGCGCGCAGGCGCTGCACGACCGGCTCGGGCGTGTCGGCCGGGGCGAACAGGCCGGACCACTGCGCGTATTCGGCGCCATAGCCGATGTCCTTCAGCGCCGGCACCTCGGGCAGGGTTTCCAGCCGCGCCTGGCCCCAGTGGGCCAGCACGCGCACCTTGCCCGCCTTGACGTGCTGCAGCACCGTGGCCGGCCCGGTGGACAGCGCGTCGACCTGGCCGCCCAGCAGGGCGACGACGGCCGGCCCGGCGCCGGTGAAGGGCACGTGCGTCATCCGGACGCCGGCGTTCTGGGCCAGGATCTCCATCGGCACGTGCATGGTGCCGTAGTTGCCCGAGGACCCGTAGTTGATCGCGCCCGGGCGCTTGCGTGCGTCCTCGACGAAGTCCTTCGCGGTCTTCCACGGCGCGTCGGCGCGCACGGCCAGCACCGTGGGGTCGGCCGTGAAGCGCGCGATCGGCCGCAGCGAGCGGACCGTGAACGTGGTCTGGCGGCCCAGGATCGCGTCGGCTTCCGGCAGCACCGTCAGCGAGGACAGCGCCATCAGCACCGTGTAGCCGTCCGGCGCGGACTTGGCCACCTGGGCCATGCCGATGGCGCCGCCGGCGCCGCCCTTGTTCTCGATGACCACCGGCTGGCCCAGCTCGCGCGACATCGCCTCGGCCACCGGCCGGGCGACGGTGTCGGCGAGCCCGCCCGGCGGGAAGGGCACGACCATCTTCACGGGACGGCTGGGAAAGTCGGCCGACTGGGCCATCGCGGTCGTGCCGGCCATGCACAAAGCGGCCACGACCGCGAACCTGAAGCCGGTAACAAGGGTTCTCATGGTGTCTCCTCGGGTCAAATGGAAAAGGGGGCTGTCACTCGAATCGGTTCTCGATCGAGCCGATCCCGTCGATCTCGATGCGCACCACGTCCCCACTGCGCAGGTAGCGCGGCGGGTTGAATCCCATGCCCACGCCGGCGGGGGTGCCGGTGGCGATCACGTCGCCGGGATAGAGCGTGATGCCGCGCGAGACGGTCTCGATCAGGGTCGGGATGTCGAAGATCAGGTTCACGGTCTCGGCGTCCTGCCGCAGCTCGCCGTTGACCCAGCAGCGCACGCGGGTGCGCGTGCCGTCGAGCTCGTCGGCCGTGACGATCCACGGGCCCATGGGGCAGAAGGTGTCGAACGACTTGCCCATGTCCCACTGCTGGTGGCGCATCTGCACGTCGCGCGCCGTCACGTCGTTGACGATGGTGTAGCCGAACACGTGCGACAGGGCGTCGGCCCGGGCGATGTTCTTGCCGCCCTTGCCGATCACCAGGGCCAGTTCGGCCTCGTAGTCGATCTGGGCGGAAACCGCGTCGCCCGGCAGCGCCACCGGGTCGGCCGGGCCGACCACGCACTCGGGCACCTTGGTGAACACGATCGGCCACTCCATCGGGTTGGCGTTGCTGCCCTTGAAGACCGATCCGGCCAGCTCCTGCGCGTGCGCATGGTAGTTGCGGCCCACGCACCACAGGTTGCGACGCGGCAGCGGCAGCGGGGCCTCGAGGGTCACCGCCGACAGCGGCAGCGCGGCGCCGGCCGGTGCCGGCATCGGCTCGCCCCGGGCCGCGGCCTCCACCAGGGGCAGCGCGCCCTGGCGCGCCTGCTCCGGCGACAACTGCAACGGCGTGACCTGCTGGCCGTCGGGCGAGACAATGCCCACCTGGCGGCGCCCTTCATGGATAAAGGTGGCGATGCGCACGAAAAAACTCCTGATTGGTTAAAAATGGTCCATTTGGACCAACATCCTTTATCCTACACGCATCGGCGCACGTGCATCCAGCGATATCCGACAAGGAGTTGCGATATGGCTGGGGTCTGCCGGAATTGGTACTGATTGGTATGAAAGCCGGTAGCCTTCGCGAATTCATCCTCGACAACCTGCGCGCCGGCCGCTGGCGCGCCGGCGACCGGTTGCCGCCCGAGCGCAGCCTGAGCGACCAGTTCACCCTCAGCCGCGGTTCGGTGCGCAAGGTGCTGCAGGACCTGCGCGGGCTGGGCCTGATCGAGCAGACGGTGGGCAGCGGCACCTACGTGACCGAGGGCGCCGATGCCGTGATCCGCACCCTGCCGGCCGTGCGGCCGGCGGCGGTCCAGACCAGCCCGGCCGAACTGATGGAGGCCCGCATCACCCTGGAGCCGGCGGTGCTCGAACTGGTGGTGGCCCAGGCCACCGCCGCCGACTTCGAGCGCATGGACGAATGCTGCGAGCGGGCGGAGGCCGCGCAGACGCTCGAGGAGTTCGAGCACTGGGACGGGCTGCTGCACGAGGTGATCGCCGGCGCGACGCGCAACAGCTTCGTCACCGGCGTGTTCCGCCTGATGAACCAGGCCCGGGCCCAGACCGAGTGGGGCGCCCTGAAGCGGCGCAGCGTCACGCCCGAGCGTCGCCAGGAGTACCAGCGGGAGCATCGACGCCTGGTGCAGGCCCTCAAGGCGCGCGACCTCGAGCAGGCCCGCTCGGCCGCACTTGCGCACCTGGAGCACGTGCGCCGGAACCTGTTCGGGTCCTGAACGGAGCCGCGCGCCACGACACGCGGATGCCGTTCCGCACTACAGTGCAGCGGTGCCCCTTGAAGTCTGGACCCTCGGCCACTCGAACCGCTCGGCGCAGGAATTCCTGTTGCTGCTCCAGGCCTGGAAGATCGAGGCGGTGGCCGATGTGCGGCGCTTCCCGGGCTCGCGCAAGCACCCGCAGTTCGGCAGCGAGGCGCTGGCGGCCTCGCTGCAAGCCCACGGCATCTCCTACGCCTGGCTGCACAAGCTCGGCGGCCGGCGCAAGCCCGACCCGGCCTCGCCCAACGTCGCCTGGCGCAACGACTCGTTCCGTGCCTACGCCGACCACCTGGCGACGCCGGAGTTCGCCGAGGGGCTGGACGAACTGCTGCACATGGCCGCGGCCTGCCGCACCGCGATGATGTGCTCGGAGCTCGTTTGGTGGCGCTGCCACCGCGGCCTGATCGCGGACGTGCTGCTGTTCAGCGGCATGGCGGTGACGCACATCCTGGACGAGCACAAGGCCAGCCCCCATCCCTACACGCCGCCGGCGCGGGTGCGGGGCGGCGAGCTGGTCTATTCGCTGGAAGGCGAGCCGCTGTCGCGGCGCGGCTGCTGCTGATCGCGCCGCTTCACGCCAGGCCGCGTGCCAGCTCCCGGGTGAGCTGCGCGGCCGGCACCTCGCGGCAGCCGCCGGTGTTCTGCCCGGCCCACAGCGGCGAGAAGTCGCTGCGGCCCTGGGCTTCGGCCCGGGCGCGCAGCAGCCCCATGGCCGGCGCCGCTTGCGGGAACGCCGGGGCCGCCGCGCTGATCGGGCCCAGTTCGCGGATCACCCGGTTGACGATGCCGCGCGCCGGCCGGCCGGTGAAGACGTTGGTGACCACCGTGGTGCGCGCCGCTTCGCTCTTCAGCGCCGTGCGGTGCAGCGACGTGGTCGTGCATTCGGGACACAGCAGGTAGGCCGTGCCGACCTGCACGCCGGCGGCGCCCAGCGCCAGGGCCGCAGCGACACCCTGCGCATCGGCAATGCCGCCGGCGGCGATGACCGGCACGCGCACGGCCTGCGCGACCTCCCGCACCAGGGCGAAGGTGCCGACCTGGGTGGCGACGTCGTCGGTCAGGAACATGCCGCGATGCCCGCCCGCTTCCAGCCCCTGGGCGATGACCGCGTCGACGCCGCGCTCCTGCAGCCACAGCGCCTCTGCCACGGTGGTGGCCGATGACAGCACCTTGGCGCCCCAGCCGCGCACGCGCTGCAGCAGCTCGGGCGAGGGCAGGCCGAAATGGAAGCTGACCACGGGCGGGCGGAATTCCGCCAGCAGGTCCGCCGCCTCCGGGCCGAACGGCAGCCGGCCTGGCCCGCGCGGGATCGCGCCGGGATCCAGCCCGAGTTCGCTGAAATACGGCGCCAGCGCCCGGTGCCAGCCCGCCTCGCGCGGCTCGTCGGCGGCGGGCGCGGTGTGGGCGAAGAAGTTGACGTTGAAGGGCTGGTCCGTCTGCGACCGGATCGTCTCCAGCTCCTTGCGCAGCGCGTCGGGTGCGAGCATGGCGCAGGGCAGCGAACCGAGTCCGCCGGCATTGGAGACCGCGATGGCCAGCGCGCTGCCCTGCACGCCGGCCATCGGCGCCTGGACGATGGGCAGCTCGGTGCCCAGCAGTTGCTGGAGGGTGGTCATGGCGCGCTCCTGGTGTGCGAAGCGGCCATGGTAGCGGCGGCGCCGTGGCGCTACCGCCGGCACGGGGACTGGGCGCGCGGCCGGCCGTGCGCGGCTCCGGCTGCAACAGTTGATTGCCGAGCACGAACCGGGCGATCCGCTGGCTACATTGGGCCGCTTCGCAATGAAAGGAGAAATCCGGATGGCCACCCAATCCAGGCGTGCACAGAACAGCTCGACCGACGACGCGGCCCGCGTGGCCCGAGGTGCCCTGACGTCCGGCGCCGCGGCGGCAGCCGACATGGCACGCCAGCAACTGGCGCTGGCAGCCGACTTGTGGGCCACGCTGCTGCGAGCCGGAGAGTCCGTGCAGCAGGCGCAATTGCACATGACGCAGCGCGCTTCGCTGCTGCACCGGCAGGCGGCGGAGAACCTGCGCAAGGCCGAGACGCCGCTGGAGTTGATGTCGGTGCAGGCCAACCTGCTCGCCTACGACTTCCAGGAGTCGATGCGCTACCTGCAGGAGCTGCTGCAGGCCGGCACCAGGGCCGGCAGCGATGGGCTCAGCCGGGCAGAGCCGCGCGAGCAGGATGCGGCCACGCAGGCCGCGAGCGCGGCCGCGCAGGCCGTCGGTGCGGCCATGAACGCGGCCGCCCCGATGGCGCAGGCCTGGCAGCAGATGTTCACGGCACCGATGGCGGCACAGAAGCCGCACTGATCGCACGGCGGGGCTGACCGCCCATGGCGGGCCGGCGCGGGCTGCACCGGCCGGATGCCGGCCGGCGTCAGTCGACCCCGTATTGCTCCCGGTACGCCAGCACCCGGGCGTAATGCGCGCCGAGTTCGCCGCCGGCGTGCTGCTCCAGATAGGCCAGCAGGTCGGCCAGCTCCGCGATCGCGCACACCTGCAGGCCGAGCTGGCCGCGCACGTACTGCACGGCGCTGTGCGCGACGTCTCGGCCATCCTCGGTCGCCTTCTCCTGGCGGTCCAGCGCGATCGCCACCGCATGCGGCGTGGCGCCGGCGGCGCGGATCAGCGCGATCGATTCGCGCGCGGCGGTGCCGGCCGACATCACGTCGTCGACGATCAGCACCCGGCCGCGCACCGGCGCGCCGACCAGGTGGCCGCCCTCCCCGTGGTCCTTGGCTTCCTTGCGGTTGTAGGCGTAGGGCACGTTGCGCCCGGCGCGCGCCAGCTCGATCGCGACCGCCGCCGCCAGCGGGATGCCCTTGTAGGCCGGCCCGAACAGCATGTCGAACTCGATGCCCGAAGCCAGGATGCGGCGTGCATAGAATTGCGCCAGCCGGCCGAGCTTGGCGCCGTCGTCGAACAGCCCCGCATTGAAGAAGTAGGGCGACAGGCGACCGGCCTTGGTCCTGAACTCGCCGAAGCGCAGCACGCCGGCTTCCACCGCAAATTGCACGAACTCCTGCGCCAGGGCGTCCTGGCCGCGCGCTGCCACCATGGGAAATTCCTTGTTCAAGCTCACCAGCCTCAACCTCAACGGCATCCGTTCCGCCGCGAACAAGGGCGTGGAGCAATGGCTGGCGCAGGCGAAGCCGGATTGTATTTGCGTGCAGGAGGTCAAGGCCCAGGCGCCCGACGTGCAGGGCCGCTTCGAGGAGCTGGCCGGCCTGAAGGGCCACTTCCATTTCGCCCAGAAGAAGGGCTACTCGGGCGTGGCGGCGTACAGCCGGCACGAACCGACCGACGTGATCACCGGCTTCGGCTCCGAGGAGTTCGATGCCGAGGGCCGCTACGTCGAACTGCGCTTCGACACGCCGCAGCGCAAGTTCTCCGTCATCAGCGCCTACTTCCCCAGCGGCTCCTCGGGCGAGGAGCGCCAGCAGGCCAAGTTCCGCTTCCTGGCCGAGTTCGAGCCGCATCTGCTGCGCCTGAAGGGCGAGCGCGAATTCGTGCTGTGCGGCGACGTCAACATCGCGCACAAGGAGCAGGACCTGAAGAACTGGCGCAGCAACCAGAAGAACAGCGGCTTCCTGCCGGAGGAGCGGGCCTGGATGACCAAGCTGCTGGAGCAGCACCGCGTGGTCGATGTCTACCGCCACCTGCAGCCGCACACCACCGGCGAGAGCTACACGTGGTGGAGCAACCGCGGCCAGGCCTATGCCAACAACGTCGGCTGGCGGCTGGACTACCACCTGGCCACGCCCAACGTCGCCGTCACGGCCCGGCGCGAGGAGATCTACCGCGCCGAGAAGTTCTCCGACCACGCGCCGGTGACGGTGGAGTACGAGTTGAAGATGTAGCCCGGCGCAACGCGTCAGGGCAGGCTCAGAGCCGGATCTTCGCGGCGAGCTGCCGCAGCTCGTCGATCGATGGATTCTTGCGCGGCCACACCAGCCCGACCCCGTCATCGGCATGGCGCGGCAGCACGTGCACGTGCAGGTGCGGCACGGTCTGCCAGCCCGACGCCTTGTTGGCCTGCAGGATGGTCAGGCCTTCCGGCTGGAAGGCGGCGTGCACCGCCTTCGCGACCCGGTGCACGGTGCGGAACAGCGCGGCGGCCGTGTCCTCGTCGATGTCGAGCAGGGTCTCGGCCGGCTGCCGCGTGGCCACCAGCACGTGACCGGGGTTGAGCTGGCCCGCGTCCATGAAGGCGAAGGTCAGTTCGTCTTCGTACACGATCGCCGCCGGCACTTCGCGCCGGAGGATGCGGGTGAAGATGGTCGGTTCCAAGCGGGGCTCCCGTGCAGGCCAAGGAGACCCGATTCTCGGGCAGGCCCGCGCCGCCGTGCCGGCCATGCGGGCAAGGCCATTCCTCCTGCCGGGCCTCAGCCGGGGACGAACATGTAGCCGGCGTTGCGCACCGTGCGGATGCAGCGCGGCTCGCCGCCGGGATCGGGCTCCACCTTGCGGCGCAGGCGGCCGATGCGGATGTCGATCGAGCGGTCGAACGGGCCCGATTCGCGGTTGCGCGTGCGCATCAGCAGCTGGTCGCGCGTGAGCACCCGGTTCGGGTTGGCCAGGAAGGTCGTGAGGAGCTCGAACTCCATCGGCGTGATCGGGATCTCGCCGCCGCCGAGCTCGAACAGGCGGTGCGATTCGACGTCGATCTCGCAGCGGCCGAAGCGCTGCCGCCCGCCCGCCCGGGTCGCGATGCCGGAGACGGCCGCGGCGGTCGGCCTGGCCTGCAGCCGCCGCAGCACGCTCTTGAGGCGGGCCAGCAGCTCGCGCATGTCGAACGGCTTGGCGATGTAGTCGTCGGCGCCGATCTCCAGCCCCACCACGCGGTCGACCACGTCGCCCGAGGCGGTGACCATGATCAGGCCGAGGTCGTAGTGTTCGCGCAGGTAGCGCGCCAGCGCCAGCCCGTCCTCGCCGGGCAGCCGGATGTCCAGCAGGACGGCGTCCGGCAGGTGGTGCTCCAGCTGCCGGCGCATCTGCGGTCCGCTGCCCGCCTCGTCCACGTCGAAGCCGTGGCCTTCGAGGTAGTCGTGCAGCATCGCCCGCACCGACGGGTCGTCGTCCACCACGAGCAAACGGTTGCGCGCGTCCATGGCGCCGGAATTTTCCCGCAGCGGCCGCCCGGTCCAAGGCCAGCCGCGGGTGCGCTTACAGCGCCGTTACACCCTGCTCGACCACCGGCCGCGCGGCCCCCGCTTCGGCATCGAGCAGCTCGCGCAGCAGCTGGCGCAGCGCCGCGGTGTCGATCGGCTTGCGCAGCAGCCCGGCCACGCCGCTGCCGGCCAGATCTTCCGCCCGGATCGCGCCGGCATTGCCGGTGTACAGCAGCACCGGCAGGCCCGGGCGGCACTGCACCGCATGGCGCGCGAGCGCGAGCCCGGTCATGCCCGGCATGGTCTGGTCCGTCAGCAGCAGCTCGAAGGCCTCGTCGTGCGCCGCCAGCCGGCGGGCCGCGAGCAGCGGGTCATGCTCCAGCACCACCTCCAGGCCCCAGCTGCCCAACAGCTCCTGCATGTAGTCGCTGACGATGGACTCGTCCTCCACCAGCAGCACCCGGGCGCGCAGCGGCGGCGCCGGTGGCGCGGCCGCGGCCGCTGCCGCAAGCGCGGCCGGGGGCTCGCCGCAGGCCTGGTGCGCGGCGGGCAGCATGACGCGAAAGGTGGAGCCGCGACCCGGCTCCGATTCCACCTGCACGTGGCCGCCATGGTCGTGCGCGATGGCATGGACCATGGCCAGGCCCATGCCGCTGCCGCGGCCGACCTCCTTGGTCGTGTAGAACGGATCGAACATCCGGTCGAGCACGTCCTGCGGCATGCCGCGGCCGTCGTCGGCCACTTCGAACCAGACCCAGCCGTCCCCCTCCAGCGCCATGCTGCACGAGGCGCAATGGCCGGCCGCCGCGGAGTGCCCGATGCGCAGGCGCAGGTTGCCGTGCTCGCCGATCGCATCGCGGGCGTTCAGGCACAGGTTCAGCAGCACCTGTTCGAGCTGCACCGGGTCGGCCGCCACCGGCGGCAGTTCGGCGTCGTGGCCGCCCGGCGCGTCCAGCGTCACCGCAATCGAGGCCGGCAGGTTGGGCCGCAGCAACTGCAGCGCCTGCCGCGCCACCTGGGCTGGCTCCAGCAGCCGCCGGTCGCCGCTGCGCGGCCGCGAGAACGCCAGCAGCTGGGCGACGTGGTCGCGCGCGCGCTCGGCGGCCAGCCGGGCCTGCTCGAGCTGGCGCCCCAGCACCGCGTCGTCGTCGTTCGCCGCCGCGCGCTCCTGCGCCATCGTGACGTAGCCGAGCACGCTGGTGAGGATGTTGTTGAAGTCGTGCGCCAGCCCGCCGGTGAGGTGGCCGATCGCCTCCATCTTCTGGGCCTGGCGCAGCTGCCGCTCCAGCTCGGCGCGGCGCTGCTCGGCGGCCTTGCGCTCGGTGATGTCGCGCACCGCGTACAGCACGTGCGGCCGCCCGCGGTACGTCATCGGCGTGCCGCGCACCTCGGCCTGCCAGGTGGAGCCGTCCTTGCGGGTGCCGGTGACTTCGAACCGCAGTTCCCGGCCGGTCGCCAGCGCCACGTCGTGGGCCCGGCGGTGCCGGGCGCGGGCGCCGGCATCCGCCTGCGTCAGCACGTGGTCGGCGGCCATCACTTCCTCGCGCGTGTAGCCGCTGGCCGCCGTGTAGGCCGGATTCACCTCGATGGCGCGGTAGTCGGTATCGCGCAGCACCAGCGCGTCGGCCGAGGCGTTGAAGATCGCGCGGTACTGCTCCTCGCTGTCGCGCAGGGCCTGCCCGGCCGCCTTGGCCTGCGTGATGTCGCGGCCGATGTACAGCACGTGCGGCTGGCCACGGTGCTGGATCGGCACGCCCCGCAACTCCAGCTCGTAGCGGTGGCCATCGCGGTGCAGCAGCTGGGTTTCCAGCCGGATCGTCGCCCCGGCCAGTGCCTTGTCGTGCTGGGCCCGGATGGTGGCGCTCAGCTCGGGCGGGTTGGCCAGCACCCGATCGACCCCCAGCACCTCGGCCCGGGTGTTGCCGGTCATCGCCTCGTAGGTGGCGTTGACGTCCACGATGGCGAAATCGGCGTCGCGCAGCACCAGGGCATCGACCGAGGCGTTGAAGATCGCGCGGTACTGCTCCTCGCTGTCGCGCAGGGCGCGGTCGCGCGCGCGTCGCTCGCTGATGTCGCGCACCACGGTCAGGGCGTGCGGCCGGCCGCGCTGCACGAAGGGCATCACCCGCAGGTCGGCCTCGAAGGTGGTGCCGTCCGGACGCAGCACGGTGGTCTCGACGTGCGTCGTGCGGCCGGCCAGGGCGTCGCGGACCATGTCCAGCCGGGCCCGCACATAGTCGGCGGGCATGCTGTCCGGATAGCTCTGCCCGACCATGTCCTCGCGGCGCACGCCGTACAGGGCAACGCCGGCCGGGTTCACGTCCGCCACGCGCAGGCGCTCGTCCCAGACGAACAGGCCGTCGAGCGAGGCCTCGAACACGGCGCGATACTGTTCGTCGCGCTGGCGCAGGTCTTCCAGCACCTGCTTGCGCGCCTGGCTGGTGGCCAGCAGCCGCACCAGCTCGTCGAACACGATCGCGCTGGGCGAGGGCGGTGCGGACCGCACCAGGCGCCGCCGCGTCTGCCCTGGGTCGGCGTGGCACATCGATGCCGCCGGCGGCGGTGGCGCTGGCCTGCTCATGGCGCCAGTCTAGGACGCAGCGGGCGGTGCCGGCGGGCCGATTGCCATGCCGCTACACAGCCGATACATGCCGGTTGCCAGGCGCTCGCGCGGCCGGCCGGCAAGGCGGGGCCGCGCGGGACGGCGGCGGCCGAGCTCAGCGGGTCTCCTCGCGGCCGGCCAGCAGCGTGGCGCGGCTGCCCATCGGATGCTGGGCGAGATAGGCCGAGCCGCTGTCTTCCGAGGTGAAAGCGCGGACCGCGTCGCGCGAGGCGATGTAGTCGGCCGTGACCTGGGCGCGCGTGAGCTGGCTCGTCCTCGGCTGCGGCATGTTGCCCTGCGACGCCCATTCGCCGCCGGCGGCGGTCAGCATGTCGCGCTGGCTCATCACCTCGGCCCGCACGTCGGCGCGGCTGCGGGTGCTGACGAACGGCGGGGTATCGACCAGCGGGGTCTCGGCATTGGCGCTGGCCGTCATCAGGGCGGAGGCGAGGGTGGCGGCGGCGACGGTGCTGCCGTACGCGAGGGCGGAAACGAGGCGGCGGTTCATGGCATTCTCCAGAGCGAAGCGACTGCGAGGAGGTGGCAAGGCGGCCTTCGCTCTCTTTCCGCATTGCCCCGTGGCGTGGAAAGGAGTCTGTCCGGCGACGGTATTCGCCCTGTGTCGGGCGACCGCCGTTTTGTATTGCCCGCGTATTCGCGCGGGGCGCTCAGGCGGATTCGCCTTGCCGGCCGGCGCCCGCGTGCTGCAGCCAGCGTGCCGCGCCCAGCCCGGCGATGCGTCCGGTGGCCAGGCAGGCGGTCAGCAGGTAGCCGCCGGTGGGCGCTTCCCAGTCCAGCATCTCGCCGGCGCAGAACACGCCGGGTACCTCGCGCAGCATGCCGTGCGCATCCAGCGCCTCCAGGCACACGCCGCCGGCGGTGCTGATCGCTTCGGCCACCGGCCGTGCCCGCGCCAGCGGAAGCGGCAACGCCTTGAGGGCGGTCGCCAGCGTCGCGGGATCTGCCAGTTGTTCCGCCGTGAGCAGTTCATGCAGCAGCGCCGACTTGACGCCGGCGATGCCCAGACGGCTCTTGAGGTGGGTGGACAGGCTGCGCGGCCCGCGCGGGCGCTGGGTCTCGGCCAGCACCTGCTGCGCACTGTGCTGCGGCAGCAGGTCGATGATCCAGCGGGCCTGGCCACGGGCGGCGATCTCTTCGCGCAAGGCGGCCGAGAACGCGTACACCAGGCTGCCCTCGATGCCGCTGTCGGTCAGCACGAATTCGCCTTGCTGGCTGTCCGCCGGCGCTTGCACCGACAGGCGGGCGGCGACCGGCTTGACCGGATGCCCGGCGAAGCGCTGGCGCAGCCAGTCGCTCCAGCCGGACGCACCGGGGCGCGTCGGCACCACGTCGAACCCGCAGTTGGCCGGCTGCAGGGGCGCGAGGGCCACGCCGCGCTCGCGCAGCAGCGGCACCCAGGCGCCATCCGATCCCAGTCGCGGCCAGCTGGCGCCGCCCAGCGCCAGCACGGTGGCATCGGCCCGGTGCACGACCGGTCCGGCCGGCGTGTCGAAGGCCAGGGCGCCGCCGGCGCCGTCCCATCCGGTCCAGCGGTGGCGGGTGTGCACCCGCACGCCGGCGGCGCGCAGCCGGTGCAGCCAGGCACGCAGCAGCGGCGCGGCCTTCATGTCGGTCGGGAACACCCGCCCCGAAGTGCCGACGAACGTCTCGATGCCCAGGCCGGCGGCCCATTGCCGCACCGCCTCGCCGCCGAAGCCGGCGAGCGCTTCGCGCAGCTCGCCGCTGCGCGCGCCGTAGCGCGCGAGGAAGCGCTGCGGGCCCTCGGAATGCGTCAGGTTCAGGCCGCCGCGGCCGGCCAGCAGGAACTTGCGGCCGACCGACGGCATCGCATCGAACAGGTCCACCGCCAGGCCCTGCCCGGCCAGCGTCTCGGCCGCCATCAGGCCGGCGGGGCCGCCGCCGATGACGGCAACGCACAAGGGGGAAGAGGTCACGGTCCGATTGTCGGGTGTGTTCCCCCATGTAAGAGTCCGTTTCCCTCGCCGAAGTGTCACACACGGCCCTTAGCATGGCCGCGCAGTCCGGTTTTGCAAGGGAGGTTGCATGAACGAATACCGTCCGCAGTTCTGGTTTCGCGCCGAGCACGTCGGTGCCGATTTCAGCGCCGACGGCGAGCGGCAAGTGGCGGCGTGGCTGCGCGATCGCCTGCAAGCCCTGGGCTATGCGGCGCGGGCGCCCGAGGAACAGTCCTGGGGACACCGCATCCGCATCGATTCGGCCGTGCCGCTGTATGTCGATTGCGCGCCGGCCCGGCGCGTGACCGGCTCGCCCTTCGCGCCGCCGTGCTGGATCGCGGAGGTCAACGCCGACGACGGGCTGAAGATCGGCTGCGAGGGCCGGGTGACGGCGCTGCCGGTGGTGGCCCAGGTCGGGCGCGACCTCAAGGGCATCCTCGGCGAGGACGCCGGCGCCTGGATCCACTGACGAGCTATTGGCGGCGCGCGCCGGCGCCGGTGGGTGGGGCGCCGCGCATCACCGAACCGCCCCCGCACGGCGGTCGCGGCCGGCGCACAATGGCCGCCTTGCCTGCAAGGAGCATCCAGCGATGAAGGCCAACAGCATCCTCGACACCATCGGCCGCACGCCGCACGTGCGCCTCAACCGGCTGTTCGGCGACAGCCACCAGGTCTGGGTCAAGTGCGAGCGCGCCAATCCGGGCGCGTCGGTCAAGGACCGCATCGCCCTGTCGATGATCGAGGACGCCGAGAAGACGGGCAAGCTGCGCCCGGGCGGCACCATCATCGAGCCGACCTCCGGCAACACCGGCATCGGGCTGGCCATGGTGGCGGCCGTCAAGGGCTACAAGCTGGTGCTGGTGATGCCCGACAGCATGTCCGTCGAGCGGCGCCGGTTGATGCTGGCCTATGGCGCGACCTTCGACCTGACCCCGCGCGAGAAGGGCATGAAGGGCGCCATCGCCAGGGCCGAGGAGCTGGCCGCGCAGACGCCCGGCGCCTGGATCCCGCAGCAGTTCGAGAACCCGGCCAACGTCGCGGTGCACGAGCAGACCACCGCGCGCGAGATCCTGGAGGACTTCCCCGACGGGCTGGACTGCATCATCACCGGCGTCGGCACCGGCGGCCACATCACGGCCTGCGCCAAGGTGCTCAAGCCCAAGTGGCCGCAGCTGAAGGTGTTCGCGGTCGAGCCGACCGCCTCGCCCGTGCTGTCCGGCGGCCAGCCGAGCCCGCACCCGATCCAGGGGATCGGCGCCGGCTTCGTGCCGGCGATCATGGACATGTCGCTGCTCGACGGCGTGATCCAGGTCGACGCCGAGCCGTCCCGCGAGATGGCGCGCCGCTGCGCGCGCGAGGAGGGCATCTTGGTGGGCATCTCGTCCGGCGCGGCGCTGGCCGCGGTGGCGCAGAAGCTGCCCGAGCTGCCCGCCGGCGCCCGGGTGCTGACTTTCAACTACGACACCGGCGAGCGCTACCTGTCGGTGGACGGCTTCCTGCCGGCGGCCTGAACGCCGAGCCCATCCGGTAACGCCGCCCCCACGCGGGGCCGGCCGCCGATATAGTGACCCGCTCCACTTCACGCAGCGAGGCTCGGCCATGAAGCCACTGACGCACTTCGTTCGCCGCTCGTGCTGGGGCCTGGCGGCGGCCCTCGCATTGCAGGCGCCGCTGGCGCAGGCGGAAATGATCGGGGCCGAGGCGGCCATGGCCGCGCAGCCGGCCACCCAGGAGCAGCTCGAGCGGGCCCGCGTGCAGCAGTTCCTGGAAAGCGCCGCGCTGCAGGACCGCTTGCGGGCGCTGGGCGTGGACGGGCTGCACGCGGCCAGCCGGGTCGACGCCATGACGCAGCAGGAGGTGCACGCGCTCGCGCAGCGCATCGACAGCCTGCCGGCCGGCGGCGCCTTCAGCGACCGCGAGATCATCCTGATCCTGCTGATCGCGCTGCTGATCGTGGTCGCGCTCTGACGCGCTCTGACGCGCTTTGCCGTGCCCGCGGGCCGGGCTACTCTTCCTTCGGCTTGAACTGCGCCGCCAGTTGCGCCTGCACGCTGGGCGGCACCGCCTCGTAGTGGCTGAAGGCCAGCGTGTAGCGGCCCTGGCCGCCGGTCAGCGAGTTGAGCCGCGACTGGTAGCTGGCCAGCTCCGACAGCGGCGCCAGCGCCTGCACCATGGACAGGCCGTCGGCGCCCGAATGGGTGCCGCTCACCTGGCCGCGGCGCGCGGCCAGGTCGCCGGTGATGTCGCCCAGGTTCGGCTCGGGCGCGCTGATCTCCATGCCGACGATCGGCTCCAGCACGCAGGGCCGGGCCGACTTGACCGCATCGACCAGCGCCTTGCGGCCGGCGGTGACGAAGGCGATCTCCTTGCTGTCCACGTTGTGGTGCTTGCCGTCGTACACGGTGACCTTCAGGTCCACCACCGGGTAGCCGGCCACCACCCCCTGCGCCATCGCCTGGCGCACGCCCTTTTCCACCGCCGGCATGAAGTTGCCGGGGATGGCGCCGCCCTTGACCTCGTCGACGAACTGGAAGCCGGTGCCGCGCGGCAGCGGCTCGATGCGCAGGAACACCTCGCCGAACTGGCCGGCGCCGCCGGTCTGCTTCTTGTGGCGGTGGTGGCCCTCGGCCGGCGCCGTCACCGTTTCACGGTAGGCGATGCGCGGCGGGCGCGTCTCGACCGGGCAGCCGTGCACTTCCGTCAGCCGCTCCAGCAGGGTGCGCAGGTGCAGCTCGCCCAGGCCGTAGACCACGGTCTCGTGGGCGCCCGCCGGCTGCTCGACCCGCAGGCACGGGTCCTCGCTCACCAGCTTCTGCAGGATCTCGTGCAGGCGCTGTTCGTCGCCGCGCCGCTTCGGCTCGATCGCCAGCCCGTGCACCGGCACCGGGAACTGCAGCGGCTTCAGGTGGATGTGCGCGTCCTCGGCGGCGTCGTGCAGCACCGCGTCGAAGTGCATCTCCTCCACCTTGGCAATGGCGCACAGGTCGCCGGGGACCGCCTGGGCCACCTCCGTCAGCCGGCTGCCCTGCAGCTGGAAGAGGTGGCCGACCTTGAAAGGGCGGCGGCCATCGCCCACGTAGAGCTGGCTGTCGCGCGTGATCGTGCCCTGGTGCACGCGCGCCACGCCCATCTTGCCGACGTAGGGGTCCTGCGTGATCTTGAAGACATGGGCCAACACGTGGCGCTCCGGGTCCACCGCCGCCTCGACCGGCCGTGCAGCCTCGTCTTCGCGCAGCAGGAACTCGGGCGGGTTGCCCTCGCTCGGGTCGGGCAGCAGGCGCTCGATCACGTCCAGCAGCTCGGCCACGCCGGCGCCGGTGCGCGCCGAGACGAAGCAGATCGGCACCAGGTGGCCTTCGCGCAGCGCCTGCTCGAGCGGCGCGTGCAGCTCGGCCGGATCGACGTCGCCCTCGTTCAGGTAGCGCTCGACGAAGGCGGCGTCCACTTCCACCACCTGCTCGACCAGCGCGCGATGGGCCTGCTCGACCGAGGAGAAGTCGGGGGCCGGCCTTTCGTCGCCGAGCTTCCAGAAGCAGTCCAGCACCGCCTGGCCCTCCTGCGCCGGCAGGTTGACCGGCAGGCATTCCTTGCCGAAGGCGGCCTGGATCTGCTCGACCAGCGGCTGCAGCCCGGCGCCCGGCGCGTCGATGCGGTTGACCACGATGAGGCGGTCGCGCCCGAGCTGGCGCGCCGCCTCCATCATGCGCACCGCCATCGGCTCGATGCCGGTGGCGGCGTTGATGACGATGGCCGCGCTCTCCACCGCCTGCAGCGCCGGCAGCGACTGGCCCAGGAAGTCGGGCGCGCCGGGCGTGTCGATCAGGTGGGTGGTGATGCCGCGGTGCTCGAGGTGCAGCACGCTGCTGTTGAGGGAGCGCAGCGCGCGCTTTTCCAGCGGGTCCCCGTCGGAGACCGTGCTGCCCTTTTCCACGCTGCCGGGCGCGCCGATCGCCCCGGCCTTCCACAGCAGGGCTTCGGCCAGGCTGGTCTTGCCGGCCGCGCTGGGGCCCACCAGGGCCACGGTGCGGCGGCTGGCAATGTCACGATGAGCGGGCACGGGGCACTCCTTTCGCAACGAAGGACGGCCCCGCGGGCGAGGCCGATCGCCTTCATTGTGGGTGCATTCGGTGGCCGATGGCAGCCCTGGCGGCAGCCGAGGCGCGGCCGTGCCGCCGCGCGGATGGGCTCGCCCCGGCGGGAGCCCGGCCGGGGCGGGAGCCGCTACACCGCGGCCGTGACCACCACCTCGATGCGCCACTCCTTCTTCACCAGCTGGCCCTGCACGGTGGCGCGCGGCGGCGCGTTGCCGGGCGCCACCCAGGCTTCCCAGACCTCGTTCATGCCGGCGAAGTCGGCCAGGTCGGGCAGGAAGATCTGGGCCATCAGGATCTTCGACTTGTCGCTGCCGGCGCGCGCCAGCAGCGCGTCGATGGCGGCCAGCACCTGGCGCGTCTGGCCGCGGATGTCCTGGGTGGCGTCGCCGGCCACCTGGCCGGCGAGGTAGGCGGTGCCGTTGTGCACGGCCATCTCGGACAGCCGGGTGCCCACGTCGAAGCGCTGGATCAAGTCGATTCCTTTCGTGCGGGCCCCGCAGGGCCCTGGACAAGCTGCGCCGTCACCCATGGCGGCGCCAGGCCGCCATTGTTGCAGCCGGCCCGCGCTCAGCGCGTGGCCGCCAGCGCCTGCGCCAGGTCGGCCTTGAGGTCGTCGATGTGCTCGATGCCGATCGACAGCCGCACGGTCTCTTCCGACACGCCGGCCTTCTTCAGCTCCTCGGGCGACAGCTGGCGGTGCGTGGTAGAGGCCGGGTGGGTGGCCAGCGAGCGCACGTCGCCGATGTTGACCAGCCGGGTGAACAGCTGGAGCGCATCGAGGAAGCGTGCACCGGCCTCGCGCCCGCCCTTGACGCCGAAGGTCAGGATGCCGGAGGCGCGCCCGCCCAGGTAGCGCTTGGCCAGCTCATGCTGCGGGTGCTGCGGCAGCCCGGCGTAGCTGACCCATTCGACGGCCTGGTGCTGTTGCAGGAACTGCGCGACGGCCAGCGCGTTGTCGCAGATGCGGTCCATGCGCAGCGCCAGCGTCTCGATGCCCTGCAGCACCAGCCAGGCGTTGAACGGCGAGATCGCCGCGCCCATGTTGCGCAGCGGCACCACGCGCGCGCGGGCAATGTAGGCGGCCGCGCCCAGCGCCTCGGTGTACACGACGCCGTGGTAGCTCACGTCAGGCTCGTTCAGGCGGCGAAAGCGCGCCGCATGCTGCGCCCAGGGGAACTTGCCGCTGTCGACGATGGCGCCGCCGATGCTGTTGCCGTGGCCGTTGAGGTACTTGGTCAGGGCGTGCACCACGATGTCGGCGCCGTGCTCGAACGGGCGCAGCAGGTAGGGGCTGGGCACGGTGTTGTCCACGATCAGCGGCACGCCATGGTCGTGCGCCACCCGGGCCAGGGCGGCGATGTCGGTCACGTTGCCCAGCGGGTTGCCGATCGACTCGCAGAACACGGCCTTGGTGCGATCGTCGATCAGCGCGGCGAACGACTCGGGCCGGGCCGGGTCGGCGAAGCGCACCTCGATGCCCTGCTGCGGGAAGGTGTGGGCGAACAGGTTGTAGGTGCCGCCGTACAGCGTGCTGGCCGAGACGATGTTGTCGCCGGCCTCGGCGATGGTCTGGATCGACGCCGTGATGGCCGCCATGCCCGACGCCACGGCCAGCGCGCCGATGCCGCCTTCCAGCGCCGCCAGCCGCTGCTCCAGCACCGACTGGGTCGGGTTCATGATGCGCGTGTAGATGTTGCCCTCGACCTTCAGGTCGAACAGGTCGGCGCCGTGCTGGGCGCTGTCGAAGGCATAGGCCACCGTCTGGTACAGCGGCGGCACCACGGCGCGCGTGGTCGGGTCGGGCGAATAGCCGGCGTGCACCGATCGCGTCTCGAATTTCCAGTTCTGGCTCATAAGGGTCTCCTCGTGCGGCATGGCGCCCGCCGCGAGCCGGCGGGCAAAAAGGGCGTAGCTTGCCTGCGAAATGGGACGCGGCAAGGAACGAGTTCTCATGAGCTTATGGCGGGCCGGCGCGTTGATGCAGCTCAATCCGCGGTGCGAGGGGCGCTGTCGTCAATAACGTCCTACAGACGCCAGGGGGCCGCGCGGAACACCATCGCGCCCCTGTAGTACCACCGCTTGCATCGACACGTGACTTCCGCCAGTGCCTTTGCTCCCGAGCGAGCCCGCGAAACCTCCTTCAACGGCACCCTCTCCCTTGCGCGGCCGGCCCGACCGGCGGTGCGGCCCTTGCAGCCGCACCGCCGCCGGGCCCTGCGTTACCACTTCCACCTCGCCCAGCGGGCAGACCGCTCGCCGGTGCGGGCCGTCGATTTCGACGACCCCGCCGTGTTCGACGCCTGCTGCCGCGTGCTGGTGCGGTGCGCGGTGATCGGCCGGGTGGAGGTGCCGCCCGCCGGCGCGGCCGCCGGCAGCCTGAGCTTCCGCTCCGAGTTGCCGCTGCGCCGCGTGTTCGAACAGCTCGAGCCCACCGTGCAGGCCTGCAACCGCGCGCTGCGCGACACACCCTGGCAGTTCCTGCTGCAGGCGGGCGATCCCTGAATCCGGTCGTTTCCCCCGCGAAGGTGGCGGATCCGGCGCAGCGCGCCTGCAGCGCTTCGATTCCCCTGGATGCGGTCAGGCGGCGTCGGCCGCCCGCAAGGCGGCCACGTCGGGCACCACGATGCGCCGGCCGGCCACGGTCAGCAGGCCGCTCGCCTGCAGCTCGCGCAGCAGGCGCGAGAAATGCTCGGGCGAGACGTGCAGGCGCGCGGCGATCGAGGCCTTGCTGGCCGGCAGCACGACGCCGTCGGGCCCGCCGCCGGCCTCGGCCACCCGGGCCAGGAAGTCGATCACCCGCTGGCGGCCGCCGCCGCGGGCCTGGCGGCCCTGTTCCTGCACCAGGCTTTCGATGCGCGCGCTCAGCGCCGCGATGATGCGGCGCGCGAACACCGGGCTGCGGTCGATCTCCTCGAACACCGCTTCGCGGGGCAGGTGCAGCAGCAGCGCGTCGCCGGCGGCGACCGCATCGACCACCGCCGGGCGCTCGAGGAACATCACGGCTTCGCCGAAGCTGCGGCCGGCCGAGGCCACGCCGGTCAGGCGCTCCCGGCCGTGGCCGTCGCGCGCCAGCAGCCGCACTTCGCCGAACACCACCAGGTACATGCCGGTGGGCTGGTCGCCGATGCGGAACAGCGCCTGGCCGCGCTGCAAGGCCAGGCGCCGGGTGCGCGCCGCCAGCCGGTCGAGGCTGGCCCGGTCCATGCCCTTGAGCAGGGGCAAGGCGGCGAGCAGGGCGCGTTCCCGGGCCGGCGCCAGGCCGGCGCCGTCGCTGCGGGATCGGGGGTCGGATGCGGACACGGCTGCCAGGCCGGCACGGCCCTGCCGCGCCGGCCCACCGGGTGTACCTGCTGCGCCCCCGGCGCGCCTTGAGCTGGCGCAAGCCGGCGCGCGCGGGATCAGGCGCGCAGCTTCTTCCAGCCCGGGTGGTCGAAGGTGCGGCCGTATTCGTTCAGCGCGTTCAGCAGCTTGACGGCACCGTCGCGCGGCCTGGCCTTGGACTTGCCCGCCATCGCCTCGTTGGCTTCGCCGATCTGGCCGATGATCAGGTGCAGCGCCGCGTCGGCGTCCGGCGGCAGCTTGCAGTTGGCCACGATGTAGGCGACCTGCTGCTCGGCCTTGGCGGCGATCGCCTGGTACTGCTCGGGCGCCAGCTTGTTGTCGTGGATGGCGCCCAGCTGCGGCTCCAGCGCGTGGCGGATCTCGGTCATGCCCTGGCGCAGGGCCGCGTCGGTGGCCCAGCGCTTGCCGGCCGGCAGCGGCTTGTCGGCCGCGCTGGCATGGCCGTGGTCATGCGCTTCGCCGGCCGCCAGGGCCGGGGTGGCGGCCACGTTCAGGGCGGTGAAGCCGGCGGCGGCCAGCGTGATGGCCAGCAGGCGGGCGGTGGCGGGGATCGATGTCATGGGGTGTCCTTTCGGTCGGTTGCGGGAAGGACGATGGCCTTCCTCGCCCCGATGGAGCGTCCCGTGCGGCCACGGATTCCGGCGCGCTGGCGCGGTCTTGATATCTGCTAAGAAATGGCCGCGCGGTGCAGGTCGCCGGGCGCTTGCCGCGCTCAGGCCGCCGGCAGCAGCAGCACCGCCCGCAGGCCGCCCGCGGCGCCGCGCTGCAGCTCCAGCGTGCCGCCGTACAGGCCGACCAGGTCCTGCACGATGGCCAGCCCGAGGCCGCTGCCCGGCACGGTTTCGTCCAGCCGCACGCCGCGGCGCGAGGCCTGCGCGCGAGCGGCGTCGTCGATGCCGGGGCCGTCGTCTTCCACTTCGATGCGCACCTGCGGGCGCTGCGTGCCGGCGGTGACCGCCTGCGCGCGGACGTCCACCGCGCTGCGCGCCCACTTGCAGGCGTTGTCCAGCAGGTTGCCCAGGATCTCGTGCAAATCCTGCTCTTCGCCCTGGAAGGCCAGCGCGCCGTCGATGGCCGCGGACTCGATGCGCAGGCCGCGATCGGCATGCACGCGCGCCATCGCCCGCACCAGTCCTTGCGCCACGGGCGCCACCGGCGTGGACTGGCCCCCCGGGCGCGCCAGGGCCGCGGAACGGGCCCGCGCCAGGTGCCAGTCGACGTGCCGCGCCGCGCGATCGACCTGCTCGTGCACCAGCCGGCCCAGCTGCGGCAGCTCGCCGCTGGCCACGGTGCCGGCCGCCAGCCGCTCGGCCGCCTGCCGCAGCACCGCCAGCGGCGTCTTCACCGCATGCGCCAGGTTGCCGGCGTGCTTGCGCGCCTGCTCCACCATGGCGGCGTTCTGCTCCAGCACGCCGTTGAAGTCGTCGACCAGCGGCTGCACCTCGGCCGGAAAGCGGCCCAGCAGCCGCTGCGCGCGCTGGCCGCGCACCGCCTCCAGCGCCTCGCGCAGCGCGCGCAGCGGCGCCAGCCCCACCAGCACCTGGACCCACGAGGCCGCCAGCAGCAGCGCGAACAGCACCAGCAGCGACAGCGCCAGCTGGCCGCGAAAGCGCTGCACCGCCTGGTCCAGCGGCGCGGTGTCGGCCGCCACCGCCAGCCGCCAGCTGGCCTGCGGCTGGCGCGGGTCGTGCACGCTGCGCTCGACCACCAGCACCGGCCGGCCGAGCGGCCCGAGCGCCTCGTGCACGTGCACGGCACCGCCGGGCACGCGGTCGTCCGGCAGCACCAGCGCCTGGTCCCACAGCGAGCGCGAGCGCAGCGCGCCGCTGCGGGCGGGCCCGTCGACCTGCCAGTACAGGCCGGAGTAGGGCCGGTCCCAGCGCGGGTCGCTCAGCCCGGCGCTGTCCACCAGCGGCTGCGCCGCCGGGTCGAAATCCAGCCGCGCCGTCAGCTGGTCGAGCTGGCCCTGCAGGCCGTCGCGGAACTGCTGCAGCGCATGTTCGCGAAACAGCGCCGACAGCCCCCAGCCGGCCACCAGCAGCGCCAGCGCCAGCACCACCGCGGTGGCGGCCAGCAGCCGCCGGCGCAGCGACGGCGCGGCGGCGGGCTTCATGCGCCGGGCACCAGCCGGTAGCCCATGCCGCGCACGGTTTCGATCATGCCGGGCGGCAGCTTCTTGCGCAGGCGGCCGACGAACACCTCGATGGTGTTGGAGTCGCGCTCGAAGTCCTGCGCGTACAGGTGCTCGGTGAGTTCGGTGCGCGACACCACGCGGCCGGGCCGGTGCATCAGGTAGGCCAGCAGCTTGAACTCGTGGCTGGTCAGCGGGACCGGCACGCCGTCGCAGGTCACGCGGCCGCTGCGGGTGTCGAGCGCGACGGGGCCGCAGGTCAGCACCGCCGAGGCGAGGCCCTGGGCGCGCCGGATCAGGGCCCGCAGCCGCGCCAGCAGTTCTTCCATGTGGAAGGGCTTGGCCAGGTAGTCGTCGGCGCCGGCGTCGATGCCGGCCACCTTCTCGTGCCAGAGGTCGCGCGCGGTGAGGATCAGCACCGGCGTGGCCAGCCCGCCGGCGCGCCAGCGGCGCAGCACGCTCAGCCCGTCCAGCACCGGCAGCCCCAGGTCCAGCACGATGGCGTCATGGGGCTCGACCGCGCCGAGGTGCAGCGCGTCCTGCCCGTTGTCGGCGACGTCGACCGCGTAGCCGGCTTCGGCCAGCGCCTGCGCCAGCTGGCGGCGCAGCGCCGGCTCGTCCTCCACCAGCAGCACCCGCATCAGCGCTGCCTCTCGCGGCGCCGCAGCACCTCGCCGGTGCGGCCGTCGACGTCCAGCTTGACCAGCGCGCCGCCGGGCTGCAGCAGCTTGAGCTCGTAGACCCAGCGCTCGCCGTCGCGCTCCAGCTCCACCGCCATCACCTGGCCGGGATGGGTCTGCGCCACCTGCTGCAGCACGCGGTCGAGCGGCAGGACGTCGCCGGCCTGCAGCGCGGCCCGCGCCTGCTCGTGGTCCCGGTGGCGGTCGGCCCGGGCGGCGGGTGCTCCGGACGCCAGCGCCAGCGCCGCGAGCAGCGGCAGGAGGCGGGCGAGGGGACGGATGCGCATCGGGGCTCCGAAGGGCGGGTGGGCGTGCGCCGCATTGTGTCGCGGTCCGGCTGAACGCCACATGAACGCCGCCTTCATCGCGGGTACAGCCGCCGGCTCGCAGCATGGCGGCGCCATTCGATGAAAGGAAGCTTCCATGACGCCTCGCCCGATCCGCGCCGCCGCCCGGCGCGCGCTGCCGTGGGCCCTCGCGCTGCTGGCCGCCTTGAGCGGGCTGGCCGCGCACGCGGCCGACACCTCGGCGGCGCAGCAGTTGCAGCACTGGAGCGCGCAGGCCGACCAGCCCGGCGATGCGGCGGCCGGCCGCGTGTTCTTCACCGGCCGCCATGGCGGCGAGTGGTCCTGCGCGTCCTGCCACGGCAACCCGCCGACCGCCAACGGCCGGCACGAGAGCACCGGCAAGACCATCGCCCCGCTGGCGCCCGCCTTCAACCCCAAGGCCTTCACCGACAGCGCCAAGGTCGACAAGTGGTTCCGCCGCAACTGCCGCGACGTGTTGCAGCGCGAGTGCAGCGCCCAGGAGAAGGCCGACGTGCTGGCCTTCCTGCAGGGGTTCAAGCCATGACCCGCGCCGCTGCCTTCGCTTCGCGCGCGCTGCTCTCGCTGGCCGTGCTCGGTGTTATTCCCGTTGCCGCCCAGGCCGACGGCGGCCGCCGACTGCCGGCGCAGGTGCCGCCGGCCTACACCGCCGAATGCGGCAGTTGCCACCTGGCCTATCCGCCCGGACTGCTGCCGGCGCGCGCCTGGCTGCGCGTCATGTCCGGGCTGCAGGACCACTACGGCACCGATGCGTCGCTGGACCCCGCCACGGTGCAGCAGCTGTCGGCCTGGCTGGTGGCGAACGCCGGCACCTACAAGCGGGTGCGCGAGGAGCCGCCCGAGGACCGCCTGACGCGCTCGGCCTGGTTCGAGCGCAAGCACCGCGGCCTCGAGCCGGCTGCCTGGAAGCTGGCCAGCGTCAGGAGCGCCGCCAACTGCGCGGCCTGCCACACCCGCGCCGAGCAGGGCGAGTTCGACGAGCACCAGTTGCGCATCCCGGCCGGGCTGGACGCCCGCTCGCGCCGCGCCTTCCACGATTGACAAGGAGCCCATGCCATGACTTCCACCTCCCCTTCGCTGGCGGCCGCGACCGCCGCGCGTCCGCCCGCGGCCAGCCGCCGCGCGGTGGACGCGCCCACCCGCATGTTCCACTGGCTGTTCGCCCTGAGCTTTGCCGGCGCCTGGTTGACCGGCGACGCCGAGCGCTGGCGCGCCCTGCACGTGGTGCTGGGCTACACGATGGCCGGCCTGCTGGCGTTCCGCATCGTCTACGGCCTGGTCGGGCCGCGGCAGGCGCGATTGAGCCTGACGTTCCGCCGGCTCGGCGGGTCGCTGCGATGGCTGCGCGGCGCGGTCGCGAGCAGGCTGTCCGGCGTCGATTGGCGGCGCGGCCAGAACCTGCTGACGCCGCTGGCCATCGTGGGGATGCTGGCGCTGGTCGTTCCGGTCACCCTGAGCGGCTACGCCACCTTCCACGAATGGGCCGACGGCGAATGGCTGGAGGAGATCCACGAGTTCTTCGCCAACGCGTTGCTGTGGGTGGTGCTCGCCCACCTGGCGCTGCTGGCGGTGCTCAGCCTACTGCGTCGCCAGAACCAGGCGCTGCCCATGCTGACCGGCCGCCTGCCCGGGCGCGGGCCCGACCTGGTGCAGCAGAACCGCGTCGGCCTGGCCTTGCTGGTGCTGGCCGCCGTGCTGGCGTACGGCAGCTGGGAATGGCAGCAGGCGCCCCACGGACTGCTGCCGTCCAAGGCGCTGCGCGGCGGCGACCACCGCAAGCGCCGGCAGGGCGACGACGACCGTGCGCGTGCGCCGACGCCGGTGCAGCCGGCACCGGTTCGCTCCATACTCGTGTGATGCCCCTCGATGCCACCCGTCCGTACCGATGAAGCCCGCGCGCCTGTGGGCTTGCGTGAGCCTGGCGCCGGCCGTCGTCCTCGGCCGCAGCCAGCGCGGGCTGCCGACGCACCCGGTGGTGCGCGTGCAGCGCCGCTCCAGCGGCGGCGGCGCCGTGCTGACCGGCCCCTGGATGCTGGAGGCGATGCTGCGGCTGCCGCGTCAGCACCCGATCGCGGCCCGGGGCCCGGCGGAAGCCGCGCGCTGGTTCGGTAGCTTGCACCTCGAGTGGCTGCGCGAGCAGGGCATCGAAGGCGCCGCGCTGCACGAAGGCAAGACCACCGCGCACTGGTCCTGCTTCGCCGGCCTGGGGCCGGGCGAGGTACTGGTGCAGGGCCGCAAGCTGACCGGCATCGCCCAGACCTGGCGCCGCCAGAACATCTACCTGGGATCGGGCACCCTGCTGTCCACGCCGCCCTGGCCGCTGCTGTGCGAGGTGCTGGGCCGCCCGTCCGGCGACGCCGCGGAACTGCGCGACCAGGCCACCTCCGCCCAGGAATGCCTGGGCCAGCCGGTGCAGGCGGCCGAGTGGCTGCGCAGCCTGCGCCAGAAATTGGGGTCAGATTCCAATTTCCCGCTCACCAATCGACCAGGCTCAGCCCCACGCTGAACGTCACGCGCCGGCGGTTGTAGTCGAGCAGGCTGTCGCCGTAGCCGGCGAAGAGCTGGGTGTGCAACTGCAGCCCGCTGGGCTCGCCGGTGCCCTTGTCGACCAGCGCGCGGAACCATTCGACGCGCAGCGAGCCGCGGCCGCTGCGCCGCAGCGAGTGGCGCGCGGTGACCGACCACAGGTTGTCGCTGTTGGCCTGCCAGATCGCCTGCAGCTCGCCGCGGCCCAGCCAGTCGGTGATCGCGGGGTTGTCGTCGGTGCCGCCCTCGGCCATGCGGCGCCACAGGCGGCCGTGCAACTGCAGTGCGCCTTTCTCGGCGCCGGCCATCAGGTAGGCGCGGTTCCAGCTGCGCGACAGCGGCAGCGACTGGCCGTTCGACTGGTGCGCCGCGCCCAGGCCGGCGTAACGCAGCCGCCACTGGCCGGGCATGGCCGATTGCACCGGCGCCACGTACATCACCTCCGGCTCGTGGTCGGTGTTGCGGAACGGCCGCGACAGGCCGGGCGTGAACAGCTGCCAGTACGACTGCTGCGTGTAGCCCAGCCAGAGCGAATCGGTCTCGTCCTCGTCGTGCACCAGCAGCCCCTTGGCGATCTTGGTGCGCACCGACAGCTGCAGCCGCAGTTCGGTGTTGCGGTAGGGCACGTCGGCCAGCGCGGTGTTGGTCGGGTTGTCCGACGTGGGCCGCCGGTTCACGCTGTCGGACGCCACCACGTCGATGCTGCTCGGGCGGTAGCCGCGCAGGCCGAAGGTGCCGCAATCGGCGCCGGGCTCCAGCTCCCAGAAGCGCGACATCGAGGAGTAGCGCTGGTCGGCGCAACCCTGGCGCGAGGTCAGGCGCAGGCCGATGCGGGCGCCGGGGGCCGAGCGCACCGGCGGTTCGGGCAGCACCTCGGCAGCCGGGGCCGCAGGTGCCGGGGCCGCGGGTGCCGGGGGTGCGGGCGACGGCGGCGCTACTGGCAACGGCACCGCGTTCGACGAGGCGGCTGCACCGGTCTGTCCCTGCGACCAGCGGTCGAAGCAGGCCAGCCGCGCGGCCGGTTCGGCCAGCGCCGTGCAGGTTTGCCAGGGTTCGGAAGGAGTCGGCTGCGCCTGCGCAGCCAGCGACGCGAACACGAGGCCGGCGGCCCCGCGCGTGAGGAAAACAGGCATCGGGCGATGCTAGCCCGCAAGGCGGCCCGAACCGCCGCGCTTGCGTATCAAGTCGCTACAGCTTCCGCATGGTGAAGCCGAGCGCCTTGCCCTCGCCGCGCGGCTGCCAGCTGCCGCGGATCTCGCGACCGCACGAGCCGGGCACCACCTCGCCCAGCCAGGTGCCGTCGATGCGCCGGCCGTCGGCCGACTCCTCCAGCGTGACCTCGCCTTCCTCGATGTCGCCGGCGACCAGCCTGCGCTCGCCGTCGCGGTTGATGGCGCCGCGCAGGCTCTGTGCATAGACCGGGTGCCGCTCCAGCAGCAGCGTGGCGCCCTGCGCCAGGCCGTCGAACTCGGCGTGCCACAGGCCCAGCATCTGGAGCGGCGTCACTTCGGCCGGCTGCGGGCAGTCGGCGGCATTCGCCAGCGCGCTGGCGCCGCCCAGCAGCAGTGCGGCCAGCCGCGCCTTCATGGCGTGCCGCCCGCTGCGGCGGCGGCCGCTTCGGCGCTGCGGCGCGCGAACTCCGCGCGCAACGCCTTGAGCTTCTCGCGCGGGTCCTCCTTCACCGTGGCCTTGTCCAGCGCCATCTCCGCGATGAAGCGGCTGGGCTGGCCGGCGACCACTTCGCGCCCCTTCTTGCGCTTGCGCAACCAGCTCACCGCCAGCGAGCGCTGCGCGCGCGTGATGCCCACGTACATCAGCCGGCGCTCCTCCTGCAGCCGCTGCAGGATGCCCTCGTTGGCCTGGCCCTTGAGGCCGTCGTCGTCATCCAGCTTGAACGGCAGCAGCCCTTCCACGCAGCCGACCAGCATCACGTGCGGCCACTCCAGGCCCTTGGACGCGTGCAGGGTGGACAGGGTCACCACGTTCTGGTCCTGCTCGCGCTCGGACAGCGTGGACAGCAGCGAGATCGTCTGCGCCACCTCCAGCAGGCTCTTCTTCTCGCCGGCCAGCGCGACGCCGGCGCTGTCGTCGATCTCGCCGCCGCAGCGCTTGGCCATCCAGTCGCAGAAGTCCAGCACGTTGCTCCAGCGCGCCGCCGCCAGCTTCTCGCTGTCCTCGCTGTCGTACAGGTGCTTCTCGTAGCCGATGTCCTTGAGCCAGTCGGCCAGGAACGCCTTCGCATCTTCCGCGCCCAGCGTGTGGCGGGCGCGGTACTCGAGGTCGTTCACGTAGCGGCCGAACTCGTGCAGGCTGCCCACCGCCCGGGCCGGCAGCGCCGCGCCGAGCGAGGAGGAGAACAGCGCCTCGAACAGCGACAGCTTGTACTGGCCGGCGAACACGCCCAGGCTCCCCAGCGTGGTGTGGCCGATGCCGCGCTTGGGCGTGGTCACCGCGCGCAGGAACGCCGGGTCGTCGTCGTTGTTCACCCACAGGCGCAGCCAGGCGCACAGGTCGCGGATCTCGGCGCGGTCGAAGAAGCTCTGGCCGCCCGAGACCTTGTACGGCACCTGCGCCTTGCGCAGCGCCTGCTCGAACACCCGCGCCTGGTGGTTGGCGCGGTACAGCACGGCGAAGTCCTTCCAGTCCTTGCCCAGGCCGGCGGCGCGCAGCGACTGGATGCGCGCCACCGCGCGTTCGGCCTCGTGCTCCTCGTTGTCGCAATCGACCACGCGCACCGGCTCGCCCTCGCCCAGCTCGGAGAACAGCGTCTTGGGAAACAGCTTGGGGTTGGGCTGGATGACGTTGTTGGCGGCGCGCAGGATGGCCCCGGTGGAGCGGTAGTTCTGCTCGAGCTTGACCACCTTCAGCTGCGGCCAGTCCTGCGGCAGGCGCTTGAGGTTGTCGAGCGTGGCGCCGCGCCAGCCGTAGATCGACTGGTCGTCGTCGCCGACCGCGGTGAACCGGCCGCGCTCGCCCACCAGCAGCTTGAGCAGCTCGTACTGGGTGGCGTTGGTGTCCTGGTATTCGTCGACCAGCACATGGCCCAGGTGGCGCTGCCACTTGTCGCGCACTGCGTCGTGCTCGTGCAGCAGCTTCAGCGGCAGGCCGATCAGGTCGTCGAAGTCGACGCTCTGGTAGGCGGTCAGGCGCTCCTCATAGCGCGCCATGATGCGGGCGGTGACCCGCTCGTTGTCGTCCTTGGCCTGCGCCTCGGCCTGGGCCGCGTTCAGGCCCATGTTCTTCCACAGGCTGATCGCCCACTGCCACTGGCGCGCGGTGGCGGCGTCGGTGGTGCCGCCGGCGTCCTTCAGGATCGCCGTGACGTCGCCGGTGTCGAGGATCGAGAACTGGGGCTTGAGACCGAGCGCCGCGCCGTCCTGCCGCAGCAGCCGCACGCCCAGCGCGTGGAAGGTGCAGATCACCACCTCCTTGGCGTCGCGCCCGATCAGGCCCTTGGCGCGCTCGCGCATTTCGGCGGCGGCCTTGTTGGTGAAGGTGATGGCCAGGATGCGGCGCGCCTCCAGCCCGGTCTGGATCAGGCGCGCGACCTTGTGCGTGATCACGCGCGTCTTGCCCGACCCCGCCCCGGCCAGCACCAGGCAGGGCCCGTGCATGTAGTTGACTGCTTCCTGCTGGGCGAGGTTGAGGCCGGACATTCGGGGGGTACTGCGGCGCCCGGGGGCGCGATGGGGAAAGCGGCGAATCATAAGCGGCGGGTCCGGCGCGCACCCGGCAAAAAGGCCGCATGGGGTTGCACGGACAATACGCTGCGTGCTCGACGTCCTGAGGGTCACCTTCCCCTTCTTCGCGCTGGTGCTGTGCGGCTACCTGGCCGCGCGCTGGCGCCTGCTGCCGCTTGAGGCGATCGGCGGGCTCAATGCCTTCGTGCTGTATTTCGCACTGCCGGCCATGCTGTACGAGTTCGGCGCGCGCACGCCGCTGCACCAGTTGCTGGACCCGGTGGCCTTCACGGTTTATCTGGCCTGCGCGCTGCTGATGGTGGCCGGCACCGTGAAATTCAGCCTGAACCCGCGCATCCGCTGGAACGACGCGGCGTTCGGCGCGCTGGTGGCGGCCTTCCCCAACACCGGCTTCATGGGCGTGCCGCTGCTGGTGGCGCTGCTCGGCGCGGCCTCCGCCGGCCCGACCATCCTCACGATCGCGATCGACCTGGTGATCACCAGTTCGCTGTGCATTGCCTTGTCGCGGCTGGACGGCGCCCACCAGCACGGCGCCGCCGGCGCGGCCCGCAAGGCGCTGCGCGGCATGGCGCTCAACCCGATGCCCTGGTCGATCGCGCTGGGCGCGCTGTCCTCGGGCCTCGGCGTGCTGCCGGTCCAGCCGGTGATGGCCACGATCTCGCTGCTGGCCGCCGCCGCCTCGCCGGTGGCGCTGTTCACCATCGGTGCGGTGCTGGCGCGCTCGCAGCTCGTCGCGGCGGCGTCGGAGCACGGCCCGCTGCCGGCGGGCGACTACGTGCCGGTCGCCGCAGCCAAGCTGCTGGTGCACCCGCTGCTGGTGTTCGCCGTCGGCGAGCTCGCCATCGCGCTCGGCCTGCCGCTGGACCGCTTCGCCCTGACCGTGATGGTGCTGGTGGCGGCGCTGCCCAGCGCCAGCAACGTGTCCATGCTGGCAGAGCGCTTCGGCGCCGACAACGGGCGCATCGCGCGGATCATCCTGCTGACCACGGCCGCGGCGTTCTTCACGTTTTCGGCGGCGGTGGCGTTGATGAAATAGGCGCCTGGCGCCGCCTCGGCCGGAGGTCACAGCTGTGTGCGATCGCACGGCGACTGGAAGGTGGTAGCACACGTGCTGCGGTTCCCGCGGCAGGCGCCGCCCGCCGCGCCGCACGGCCTCAAGTCACGCGCTCTGTGCGTGTCCCGCCCGCTGAAGGCGAAAGCATTGGATCCCCGCCTCCGCGGGGATGACGGGGAAAAGGCGTGCCGCCAGCGGACCCTCGAGGGACATCGCTCACGCGCTTCGCCTGCGATCGAGGATCCGCTGCTCCGGCCAGCGCGGCGGCTCGCGCAGGCGGCGGCGCTCGCTGCGCCACCACTTGCGGCGCTCGTTCAGGCGCTCGAACGGGAACAGGCCCTCGAAGGCGGCGGACGACAGGCTGTTGAGCGAGCGGCGCGCCTCGAACACGAAGGCCTGCACCACCTGGCGCTCGCTCACCTCGCGCCCTTCCTCGATGCGGTACAGCGCGTGGATCACGTACAGGCCCAGCAGGGCGGAGATCGCGAACAGGAACTCCCAGTGGGCGAAGCTGAAGATCGCCATCTCCTTCCAGTGGCCGGGCGACTGCCAGCGCACCACGGCCGACAGCTCGCTGGTCTGGAAGGCCTGGGCCAGCGCGCCGGCCAGCACCGGCGCGATGCCGCCGGCCACCGCCGAGGCCAGGCCGATCGCGGCCAGGTACACCGTGCCCTCGCCCTGCGGCGCCAGCTTCAGGCCGAGGTTGCCGGTGGCCAGCGCGATGCCGCCGGTGGCGATGCCCATCACGAAATGCAGCACGTACAGCAGCCCGAGCTGGCCGCGCGCACCGCTCACCGCATCGACGAACACCAGCGCCAGCACGCAGGCGAAGTGCACCGGCAGCGCCACCGCCAGCACGCCCTTGTTGGAGAGCCGGTCCGACAGCCGCCCCCAGAGGTACAGCGTGAGGGCGTTGCTCACCTGGCTGGTGACCCACAGGCTGGTGACGGTGCCCACCGGGTAGCCGAGCTGCTCGATCAGGTAGACGGTCAGGAACGGCGCGGTGAAGTTGGAGGCGATGGTCCACGCCGCCAGGAAGATCAGCAGCCGGCGGAAGTTCGGATGCGTGAACGGCTGGCGCAAGCGCTCGAGCGCGCGCCCGGCCGGGGCGCCGGCCGACATCGCCGGCTCGGGCGCGCGGCCCAGGTGCCAGGAGCTGACGAAGCCGGCCAGGCCGGCCAGGGCGAAGGCCGCGGCGTAGGCGTACATCGGCTGGCCGCGCGGCGCCGCGTCGACCATCCTGCCGGCGATCAGCGTGCCGACGCAGGCCAGGGCCGTGCCGAAGAACAGGCGGCGCGAGAAGAAGTGGCCCAGCCGCTCGTGCGGGATGAGCTGGTGCAGCCAGGAGTTGATGGCGCAGCCGCCCACCGCGTTGAAGGTGGCGATCAGCACCTGCGCGCCGATCAGCGCCGTCAGCGCGAAGCCGCCGCCGATGAACGGCAGGACGGCGGTCGCCAGGATCACCAGCCGCGCCGCCGTCACCGACAGCACGCCGATGCGCCGGCGCAGCCGCACCCGCTCGATCAGCAGCGTGGCCGGCAGCTGCGACGCCTGGGCCAGGAACGGAATGGCCGCCAGCAGGCCGATCTGCAGCGGTGTCGCGCCCAGCGTGAGCGCGAAGGCGACCAGGATCACGCCGCCGGAGAAGGCGCCGCACAGGCTGGCCCAGGCCAGGTCCTGCACCAGCGCGCGCTCGCCGCTGGCGAGCTGCTCGGCCGAGACGTGGGGGACCGGGCGCAGCATCGGTCAGCGCATCCGGCCTGCGCCCGCGCCGCGCCCGCGGCTGGCGATCAATGGTTGCGGTGCAGGCGGGCGGCGCCGTCGCCGTGCAATGCCTTCAGCAGGTTGCGGCCGCGCCGCTCGGTCTCCGGGTCGGGCAGGTCCAGCATCTCGCGCACGCTTGGCAGCGGCTCCAGGCAGGGGCCGAGCGCCGTCTCCAGGGCCGCCATTCCGGTGCTCTCCGGTTCGGGCGAACCGCTGCGCTCGAGGTGCGCCTTGAGGTCGCGCAGCACGCGGTGCAGGAAAAGCTTGGTCGTTTCGGGCACCAGCAGGTCGCCGTTCATCTGCTCCTGGGCTCGGGGAAGATAGGACATCGCACGCACTCCACAAGTTGCGGCCAGTGTGCGGCGCGCCCGCCGAGGCGCCTGTCAGCGACCGGCCTACCCCCCTGTGCGAGCGGCGCCCCTCAGGCCGACAGCCACTGCCGCATCGTGCGAAAGACTGCATCGCTCGCCAGCAAGCCCATGTGGTCCACGCCGCGGGCGACCCAGCGGCGCTCCTCCGGCAGGGCCAGGGGGCCGCCGGCTGCGCCGCCGGCGCGGCCCAGCGCGCTCGCCACCGGCACCAGGCCGTCGCTCAGCCCATCGCCGACGGCACCGGCGATCGCATGGGCGCGCAAGGTGGGCGGCAGGCCGGCGTCGGCGTCGGGCGGCAGCGCCGCGCCGGCGCGTGGATCGGCCGGCAGCACGCGGCCATGGAGAAAGTCGTCGATGCCGGCGCTGTGTCGGCGGGGCAGGCGCGCCAGCGGCAGCAGGCCGGCGGCGCGGCCGGCGCCGATGCGGGCCAGCCAGGCCAGCACCCGGCCCGGCGCGGCGCCGCCGTGCGGCGTGCCGAGGAACACCACGTGCCGCACCCGCGCGGGCCAGGCCATGCCGCAGCGGCCGGCCTGGTGCAGGGCGCTGCGCAGCACCAACCCGCCCAGGCCATGGCCCACCAGCACCACGCCCTGCAGCGCGACGGGCCACTGCGACAGCATCGCCTGCAACTCGGACGCCAGCTCGCGCCCGACGGCCGCGACCGGCCGCCCGCTGCTGTAGTGCGCCAGCACCGGCGTGGCATCGATGGCCGCGGCCAGCGCCTGTCCGTGGTCCTGGCCGTCGTCGGTCTGCCAGTGCAGCGGATCCAGGCCCAGGTCGTGCACCAGCACCAGCACGCGCGGCGTCGGGCTGCCGGCGCGCTGCAGCCGGGTGCGGATCAGCAGCGGGTTGTCGGTGCGCTGCAGGTGGTCGCCGGCGACGGCATTGAGCGCGGCCAGCAGCGCTTCGCGCCGCGGCGACGGCCCGGCCGAATCCCGCTCCTGGCGCGGGTCGGCCAGCGAAGCCTGCAACGAGGCCAGCGCCAGGTCGATCACGCCGCCGGCGAGGCCGGCCGTGCCGCGCAGGCCGTGGTAGATGACCGTGCCCCAGCCGGTGCGCGGCTGCGCAATGCGCGCGCCGCGCACCGCCGGCCGGACCCGGGCCAGGCGGTCGTGCGCCGCCTCGATGCGATCGATGCCCAGCGCCACGCCGTCCATCACCAGCCGCATGCCGCCGCGCAGGTCGCGCACGGCGGCGGCGGCGTGGCGCGGCCATGGCGGATCGGCGGTCGGTGCGGGGCTGGGCATGGGGTCCTCCCTTCGGCGGTGCGCCGCCCATGCTAGGCGGGCCGTTCCCGACGCCTCGTAGGAGGAGGGTGACACATGCAGTGGCCCTGCGGGGCCCTGGCCCAGGGCCGGACCGCACAGCCGGCGCCGCCGCGTTCCTACAGCCCGGCAGCGGTGCGCCTGTCCAGAATGGCTGCAGGACCCGCGGTTGCGGCCGCGCTCCGCTTTCCATCACTTTCCATGCCATCGGGAGATTCGACATGTCCAAGACCACGCTGACCGCCGCGCTCGCGGCCGCCGCCGCCCTGGGCCTGGCCGCCTGCGACGTGCAGAAGACCGACGAGGGCCATGTGGCGCTGCCCAAGTACGAAGTCACCAAGACCCAGGAGGGCCGGGTCGACCTGCCCAACTACAACGTGAAGACGCCGGACGTCGAAGTCGGCACCACGCGCAAGCAGGTCACGGTTCCCGACGTCGATGTGCACGCCGAGAAGAAGACCATCGAGGTGCCCAAGGTGACGGTCACCCCGCCGGCCGAGGAACGGCAGGCGAACGCGACCGGCAAGCAATAGGCGGGGCGGGCCGGCTCAGTCGATCTCGCTGCCGCGGATCACCAGCACCGGCACCGGCGCGAGCCGGATGATCTGCTCGGCGCCGCTGCCCAGCAGCAGCCGGCCCATGCCGCGCCGGCCATGGGTGCCGACCACGATCAGGTCGGCATTCCACCCCTGCGCCGCCTGCGCGATCGATTCGCCCAGGCGGTTGGCGGTGTGTTCGAGCAGGCGGGTCTCCACCTCGACGCCGGCGTCGCGGGCGCGCTGGGCCGCCTCCTGCAGCGACTTCGCGCCGGCTTCCCGCGCCACCGTCAGCAATTGGCCCGAATAGTCCATGCCGGCGACGAAGGCCAGCTCCTCGACCGCATGGACCGCCAGCATCCGGCCGCCCGAGGCGCGGGCGAATTCGATGGCCGTGGCCATCGCCTGCAGCGCGGTGGCGCTGCCATCGACGGGAACGAGGATGCGTTGGTAGTTGGGCATGGGACCTCCTGCAGGTGGCTTGCCGCCAAGCATAGCCTTGGCGGCAGGGCTTGCATCGCCCGCGCGTGCTCGGCACGGCGGGGGCGGCCCCGCTAGACCGGCCGCACCTGCACCTGCGCCCGCAGCCGGTCGATGTCTTGCGGCCGCGCCAGGCTGGTGCCGCCGCCCAGCAGCGCGGCCGCGCCGGCGGCCATGGCGGTGGCGAGCGCATCGGGCAGGTCGCCCCCCCGCGCCAGCACCGACACCAGCCCGGCCAGGAAGCTGTCGCCGGCCCCCACGGTGCCGGCCACGTCGACGCTCAGACCGGGCGCGCGCAGGGACTGATCGCGCGTGACCAGCAGGGCCCCCTTGGCCCCGAGCGAGACGGCGATGATCTCGGCCCGGCCCTGCTCGATCAGCCGGCGGGCGGCGCGCAGCCAGTCGGCCTCGACGGCCAGCGGCTCGCCCGTGAGGGTGCGCAATTCGGACAGGCTGGGCTTGGCCAGGTACAGCCCGGCGGCGAACGCAGCCGCCAGCGCGGGCCCGGAGGTGTCCACCACCAGCCGGCTGCCCAGGCGTTGCGCGGCCGCCGCCAGCGCCTGCTGGAACGCCAGCGGCACGCCCGGCGCCAGGCTGCCGCTGGCGATGATCCAGCGCGGCGCCGGCGCGAAGGCGCCGAGCGCATCGAGGCAGGCGCGCCACTCGCTCTCGGCCAGCTCCGGGCCCGGCAGCACGAAGCGGTACTCGCGCCCGGTGGCGGTTTCGTTCACCGTGAAGCTCTCGCGCGTCTCGCCGCCGATGCCCACGCAGTGCACCGGCACGCCCTCGGCCTGCACCCGCTCGCGCAGGCGGTCGCCGGTGGAGCCGCCGCAGGGGAACACCGCCGCCACCTCGGCGCCGAGGCGGTGCAGCACGCGCGCCACGTTGATGCCGCCGCCGCCCGGGTCGAAGCGCGGCTGCTCGCAGCGCAGCTTGTGAGCGTCGAGCACGCGCTCGGTGCGGGTGGAGACGTCCAGGGCCGGGTTGAGGGTGAGCGTGACGATCGCAGCCATGCGCCCGTTTATACCCACGCACCCGGCTCGCCCGGCGGTGCGCGCAGGCCCCGATGCGGGCCGCGGATCACTGGACCGTGATCTTGCGGGCCGCCGCCGGCGCCTTCTTGGGCAGCTGCAGGCTCAGCACGCCGTCGGCGTACTTGGCTTCCACCTTGATCTCGTCGATGTCGCTGGCCAGGCTGAAGCTGCGCGACATCGTGCCGTAGTAGCGCTCGCTGCGCAGCACCTTGTCGCCAGCACCCTTGGTCTCCTTCTCGCTGCGGCACTCGGCGTCGATGCGCACCACGTTGCCGTCCACCCGCACCTGGATGTCTTCCTTGCGCACGCCGGGCACGTCGGCGGTGACCTGGTAGCCCTGGTCGTTCTCGCTCACGTCGATGCGCATGCGCAGCGGCTGCGAGTCGTCCGCATGGGTCGGCGCGAAGAAGCGGCGGAAGGCGGCATCGAAGGGATCGCTGAACACGGGGTCCAGCACGCGAAGGTTGCTCATGGCCGGTTTCTCCTCACGGGGTGGCGCGGCGTCCAGCGCCGCACTATCGATCCTCGCCAGGGCCGGCGCGGCGTGCCAGTCAGCCGCAACGCCATCGCGTGTAGGCCAAGGCATACGACGGGCTGGACCGCCCGCGATCGAGGCGCCGGCGGGAGCGGGTCGCGTCGCGCGCTGTCGGGTTCCCGAAAAGAAGAAGGCGCCGGCGGTTCGCGCCGGCGCCTCGTGTGGCGCGGATGGGGCGGCGGGCGCCGCCCGGGGGTCAGGAGGCGGGTGCGCCTTCTTCCTTCGATTGCCCGGCCTGGGTGCGCTGCGCCTGGCGGCGGGCGGCCAGCCAGCCGGCGCCCAGCACGCCGACGATGGCCAGCACGTAGACGGCCCAGCGCGAGGCCGTGGCCTGCACGGTCTGGGGGTCGAACACGCCGTCCAGCCACTGCTCGCCGACGATCATCTTGGCCGCCGTGAAGGCCAGCACGGCCGCGCCGAGCTGGATGATGATGGGGAAGCGGTCCACCAGCTTGAGCACCATGGTGCTGCCGAACACCACGATCGGGATGCTCACCAGCAGGCCGATGACCACCAGGTCGAACGAGCCGTGGGCGGCACCGGCCACGCCCAGCACGTTGTCGATGCCCATCAGGGCGTCGGCGATCACGATGGTCTTCATCGCGCCCCAGAAAGTGGAGGCGACCGCCCCGCCGTGTTCGTCCGATTCCTCGTGCGGGGCGATCAGCTTGTAGGCGATCCACAGCAGGCCCAGGCCGCCGACCAGCATCAGCCCCGGAACCTTGAGCAGCCAGACCACGCCGATGGTCATCACCGAACGCACGGCGATGGCACCGACGGTGCCCCAGACGATGGCCTTCTTGCGCAGGTGCTCGGGCAGGTTGCGCGCGGCCAGCGCGATGACGATGGCGTTGTCGCCCGCCAGCACGAGGTCGATGAGGATGATGGCCAGCAGCGCGGAGAACCAGGCCGGCGAAAGGAATTCCATGGTGAGAAGGGCTCCAGGTCTTGACTTCGGGGTGTCCGGGGCGACGGCGCCGGCGCAAGGCCGACGTCCGGCACCCAGGCCGTCGTCGAAGGTCTTGCTCGGCTTGATGAGTCCGGCCCGGCGTGCCGGAAGCCGCGCAGCGGCTTCGTACTGACGACACGTCGATCGGCGCGGCCGGGATCGCCGGCGCGCCGGGGAGCTACTCCCCTTCGCAGGCCGCGATTAGAACACGCAGGCTGCACAGCCGGAATACGTAGCGTCCGCATGTCCCGGCGTCGGCGAGGGGGCTTGCAGCAGGCGTGCGCCGGCGACCCGCTCCGCCGCTTGCGCTGCGCCAGCGGCCTGCCGCTGCGGGCGCCCCGGCGACCGCGCGATCCACCGACAATCGCGGCATGAGTTCGGCCCGCACCGTCTGCCTGATCGGCGCGCCCACCGACATCGGCGCCAGCGTCCGCGGCGCCGGCATGGGCCCGGACGCGCTGCGCGTGGCTGGCCTGGCCGAAGCGCTGCGCGCGCACCGGCTGGAGGTGGTCGACCGCGGCAACCTGTCCGGCCCGCCCAACCCCTGGCAGCCGGCGCAGGGTGGGGCGCGCCACCTGGACGAGGTGGTGGCCTGGAACTGGAGCGTGTACGGCGCCGTCGAGCAGGCCCTGGCCAGCGGACAGGTGCCGCTGCTGATGGGTGGCGACCACTCGCTGGCGATCGGCTCGATCAGCGCGGTGGCGCGGCACTGCCGCGCCCATGGCCGGCAGTTGCGGGTGGTCTGGCTGGACGCCCACACCGACGTCAACACCGAAGCCATCAGCCCGAGCGGCAACCTGCACGGCATGCCGGTGGCCTGCCTGCTGGGCCACGGCCCGGCGCCGCTGGTGGGCTGGAGCGGCGAGCCGGCCGCGCTGGCGCCCGGCCAGCTCGACTTCATCGGCATCCGCAGCGTCGATGCCGACGAGAAGGAGGCGATCCGCCAGCTCGGCCTGCAGGTGTTCGACATGCGCCACCTGGACGAGCACGGCATGCGCACCACCATGGCCGAGGTATTGGCCGACGTGCACGAGGACACCCACCTGCACGTGAGCTTCGACCTCGACTGCCTGGATCCGATGGAGGCGCCCGGCGTGGGCACCGGCGTGCGCGGCGGCCCCACCTACCGCGAGATGCAGCTGTGCATGGAAATGATCGCCGACACCGGCCGGCTCGGCTCGCTCGACGTGGTGGAGATCAACCCGGCGCTGGACGTGCGCAACCGGACCGCCGAACTGGCGGTGGAGTTCGTGCGCAGCCTGTTCGGCGCCTCGACGCTGGTCCGCTGAGCCGGCAGCCGTTTCGGCCGCGTCACGTCGGCCGCAAAGTGTGATCGGCGCGCCCTGCTGGGCGGCTGCGCGGCTAGGCTGGTGGGTTGCAGGGAGACCGCCCCCGTGGACCCCGAGCTGGAACAGCAGGACTTCGCCCCGCCGCCCGAGCGGCGGCTGCTCCTGCGCGGCCTGCCGGTGGCGATCGTGGCCAACGTGCTGCTGATCCTGGCGCTGGCCGCCAGCCTGGACTGGAAGCGCGCGCCGGACCCGTCGCTGGCGGCGATCCCCTTGCCGCCGCCGGCCGCCACCCCGGCCGAGCCGACCCAGGCGATGGGCGCGCCGCCCGCGCCGCCCGCTGCCGAAGCCGCCGCAGCGCGCCGCCCACCGCCGCGCTCCCGCTGAATCCGCCTCAGCCGGCCAGCGGCAGCGTGATCTCCAGCGCCACGCCGCCGTCCTCGTTGGCCGCGCGGATGCGCCCGCCCATCTTGGCCAGGTAGGTGCGCGCCACGAACAGGCCCTGGCCGCGGCGGCCGCCGGTGTCCTCGCGCGCGGCGTCGCTGACGCCGTAGTCGAACACCTTGTCGAGCAGGGCCGGATCGATGGCCGGGCCCCGGTTGTGCACGCGCACCAGCGCCTGGCCGTCGGCCGCCGACAGGCGCAGCCCGATCGGCGTGCCGGGCGTGCGGTGCCGGTCGGCGTTGCGCAGCAGGTGGGTGAGCACGTCTTCCAGCGAGAACTCGTCGGCGCGCACCGTCACCGCGCGGCCGAGCGGGCGGTACTCGACGCCGGCGATGCCGGCGAAGGCGGCGTTGCCGGCCACGTGGCGCAGGAACTCGTCGAGGTCGAGCGGCGCCAGCGCCAGGTCGGCGGCGGCCAGCGCCTCGCTCGGCGAGGCCTGTCCGTACAGCACCTGCACCGCGTGCTGCATGCGCTGCACATAGCGGCGCGCCGGGTCGTCTTCGCCCGCGTGCAGCACCATCAGCGACTGCAGCGGCGACAGGATCTCGTGGCCGACCGCCTGCAGCATGTCGCGCTCCTGGCGGGCGCGCAGCTGCTCGCGCTGCACGTCGTCCTTCACGCGCTGCAGCAGGTCGGCCAGCCCGCCGGCCAGGATGCCCAGCTCGTCGCGCCCGCGCAGGTCCGACACGTCGAGCCGGCCGATGCGCTCGCCGCCGTGCGCGTCCTGCTGCACGTCGCGCGACACCGCTGCCGCGCGCCGCGTCAGCACCGTGATGCGCCGGATCAGCCCCAGCTCGATCACCAGCCAGGCCAGCACGATGGCGCCCAGCATGGCGGCCACGTACCAGGACATGCGGGTGGCCACCGCGCTCAGCCCGCGCTCGATGCCGCGCGCGTCGCCGGTGAGCAGCACCTCGTAGCGGCCGGCCGGCGTGGCCAGCACCTCGCGCGCCTCCGAGCGCCCGGTCATGCCCTTGACCGGCAGCTGCCGCACCAGCCGCGTGATCAGCGGTGAGCTCGGCTCGGGCGACTCGTCGCGGCCCTGCAGCACCAGCGGCTGCGGGTTCTTCGCGCCCAGCTTGCGGATGCTGAGCGTCTCGCCGGGCAGCAGCGCCTTGCGCAGGTCCTGCAGCGAGGGCGGCGGCGAGGCGCCCGGTGCCGCGGTGTCGAACAGCGGCCGGTCCGAGCCCGGCCCGAGCACCTGCATGCGCACGTCGATGCGGTCCAGGTCGGGCGGCGGCCAGACCGGCCGGCGATCGCCGAACAGGGCCTCGCTGAAGGCCTCGACCGGCAGCCGGATCGAGAAGAAGGCATCGCGCAGGCAGCCCGGCTGCGGGTCGCCCTCGGCGCAGGCGCCGGCCTGCCACAGCCAGCCGCGGAAATCGCGCACCGGCCGCGCCGCCGACGGCAGGGTCGGCGCGCCACTGTCGACGAAGCCGGTCAGGCGGCCGCGCACCAACGGCGAGCGCGGGCTGCCCAGCTGCTCGAACGGCGCGACCCAGCGCCAGGTTTCGCCGCGCATGGACAGGCTGACGTGGGCGCGGTGCACGGCGCCCAGGTCCAGCATGCCGCGCTCGCGCGGCACCAGCTCGCCGACCCGCAAGCGCCCGACCAGGTAGACGAAGCCGCCGGCGTACGGGTCGCTGCCGATCGCCACGCAGACCGAGCTGCCGTCGGGGTAGCGCACCGAGCAGCCGGCCATCTCCACGGCCTGCTGCGCCTTGTGCTGGTCATCGAAGTCGATCGCCGAATAGGGCAGCAGCAGCGGGTGCAGGGCGCCGGCGCCCTCGCCGCTGGCGCCGGGGTTGAGCAGCGCCAGCAGCCCGGCCGGATGCCGCAGGCGCGCCATCAGTTCGGCCTGGGTGCGCAGGAAGCCGCGCTGGTAGTTGGCGTAGCTGCGCTCCTTCTCGTCCTGCAGGAGCACCAGCGCCAGCGCCAATGTCGCGACCACCAGCAGCAGGAACACGCCGCGCAGCAGGATGCGGCGGGTGAAGGCGGCCAGCCCCAGCCGCGGCTTGTCGCGCGCGGACGGGGCGGGCGCCGGCCGCTTCATGGCCGGCGCGCGGTGGCGGCATCGACCCAGCGGAAGCCCCGCATGGGCACGTTCTCGATGCCCTCGAAGGCGGGATCGACCTCGCGGAAGGCGTCGCGGATGGTGCTGACGTGCTTGCGCACGTTGTCGCGGTTGCGCCCGCTCTTGACCACCTCGAACAGCTCGTCGTAGCCCACCACCTGGCCGCGCCGCTGGTACAGGGTGGCCAGGATGCGCTGGGCCGTCAGCGGCAGGTTGATGCGCTCGCCGCGCCAGGTCGGGGTGCGCTGCCACAGCGGATCGAGCGACAGTTCGGCGGCGGCCGGTTGTGCCGGCGCCGGCTGCTGCGCACGGCGCTCGCGCGCCACCCGCAGGATCTCCAGGAAGGTCTCGACGAAGTCGGCCTCTTCGAAGGTGGTCTTCTGCAGGTAGTCCCAGGCGTCCAGCGCCTTCATGATGCTGCGGTAGATCGCTGCCGGCATGGCCGACACCACCAGCACCGGCGTGCCGCGGCCCTGCTTGTTGATCGCGTTGATCAGGGCGACGCCGGCGTGGCGCTCGCGCCCCAGCTCGATGTCCAGCACCACCACGTCCCAGGCCTGGCGCGCCAGCGCGGCCTCGGCCTCGTCGCGGCTGAAGAACTGCTCGATCTGCGCCGCCGGGTGCGCGGCGCGGATCCAGCCGGCGAGCTGCCCGCTGGTGGGCGGGTCGTCCTCGATGACGGCGATGCGGGCCATGCGGCCGATTATGGGCGGCGGCCCGCGCGGCGCGCGTGAAGGTTTCTTCCGGGCCGTGAAGCAAGCCGCCCGCCGCCCGCCTTGTTCACTCCGGGGCCGCTTCGAAGAATGGCCGCATCGCACCACCACCAAGGAGAAACGCGATGCACGCCACCCCCGTCCCGTTCCGCGCGCGGCGCGCACTCGGCCAGTTGCTGGCCGTGGCCGCCGCCGCGGTGATCGCCGCCTCCACCTGGGCCGCCGGCGTCCAGGAAGAGGGCTACCTGCTCGATGCCGGGCTCTGGCACAGCGAGGTGGCCGGTGCGGCCGCGAGCCATTGGCCGCGCGACGGCTGGTACCGGCTGGCCCTGGGCGACCAGGCGATCGAAGTGCAAGTCGCCGACCCCCAGCTGGCCACCGTTGCGGACGAAGACGAGGACCGCGGCTGGTACGTGCGCATCCCCGGCCTGCGCCTGCAGACCGGCGCGCGTGCGCTGTACCGCATGGCGGCGCCGGTGGCGCAGCCGGCGCTCGACCGCGAGTACCAGCTGATGTTCGGCCGCACGCCCTTCGGCTTCACGGTCGAGGACGGCAACGGGTCGCTGAACTACGCCATCCGCTATGACGGCGCCGAGCACCTGTACCGGCTCGGGCGCCCGGGCGACCCGACCGCGATCCGCTCGATCGTCGACCTGGATGGCGACGGGCGGCCCGACTTCGTCGTCGACGTGGACGACCAGACCTACCTGCTGCTCTCGGGTACCGCGCGGCCGGGCGTCAATCTGCCGAGCGCGCAGCTGTGGGCCGCGGCGCACGACGGCTGCTGACACCCGTTTCTGGAGGAACGCCATGAACGACCGCCTCGAGTCCCTGTGGGCCGCCTTGCGTGCCGCACTCTCGCGCGTCCGGTGGCGCCGTGCCGGCCCCGCCGGCGAAGCCGCGCCTGCTCCCTTCGGCGCCGAGGCCACGCTGGGCCGCTTCGCCCGGCTGCTGCCGGTGCTGCTGGTGCTGGCCGGCGCGGTGGCCGCCGGCTGCTGGCTCGCCTTCCATCCGCCGCTGCAGCCGGTGCCGCGCGGCGAGGTCGGGCTGCGCGTCAACCAGTTCACCGGCCAGGTCACGCAGTGGCGCGACGGGCTGGTGCTGGTCGTGCCCGGCCTGCACCGGATGCGGGTGGTGTCGCTGCGCGACCGCACCTGGCGGCCGGACCAGCTGGCGCTGGCGTCGGGGCCGGCGCCGGTGCAGTCGGTCGAAGGCCTGTCGGTCGGCATCGACCTGACCGTGCGCTACGCGGTCGATCCGGCCGGCGTGGCGCGGCTGCGCGAGTTGCCGACCGACCTGGACGCGGAGATCGTCGAGCCGGCGGTGCAGAACGTGGTCTACAAGGTGTTCGCCCGCTACACGGTGCGCGAGATCTTCGCCACCCAGCGGGCCGAGATCCAGGCCGCGATCGAAGCGGAGCTGGGCCCGCGGCTGGCGGCCGATGCGGTGCTGCTGCGCAGCGTGCTGGTCGGCAAGGTCGACCTGCCGGCCGACTACAAGCGCGGCATGGAGTCGCTGCTGGCCGAGGAACTGGCCACGCAGAAGATGCGCTACACGCTGGAGCTGAAGGACAAGCGGGTCAGGGAGACCGAACTGGAGGCCACGGCCGACAAGGTCCGGCGCGAGGTGCGGGCCGAGGCGGCGGCGCGCGAGCAGGTGATTGCGGCGCGCGCGCAGGAGGAGGCCATGCGGCACGTGCTGCCGTTCAAGGAGCGCCAGATCGAGCAGCGCCGGCTGGAGGCCGAGGCCGAGAAGCAGGCCCGCCTCAAGGTGGCCGAGGGCAGTGCCCAGGCGCGCCGCATCGAGGCCGGCGGCGAGGCCGACGCGCGCCGGCAGTTGGCGGAAGCGGAGGCCTTCCGGCTCGACCGGCTGGGCCAGGCCAGCGCCGAGCAGATGGCGCGCGAAGGCACGCTGCTGTCGCGCCACCCCCTGCTGATCCAGAAGACGCTGGCCGACAAGCTGTCGGACAAGGTGCAGGTGATCATCGCCCCGCCTGGTGCCGCCGGCGGCTTCATCGGCGCCAACCTGCTGGGGGGCGGCTCCGGCGCGGCGCCCGGTCTGCAGCAGGCGGCCGCGCGCGAAGCGCAGGAGGGTGACTGAGATGCCGGCGGGGATGCTGCTCACCGCCGCCGCGGCCGCCGGCCTGGGCACCGCCATCGTCACCGGCGAGGCGGCGGTGCTGCGCGCCGCACCGCGCGAGTCGGCGCAGCAGCAGGCCAGCCTGCGCCGCGGCGAGCTGCTGGAGGTGCGCGGCGAGCGGCTGGACCACCTGCAGGTCTGGGACCACCGGCGCGAGCGCGGCGGCTTCGTGCGCGCCAGCCAGCTGCGGCGGCTGTCCGGTGCGCCGGAGGACGCGCCGGAGCTGCTCGCGGTGCTGCGCTTCGTGCGCGAGACGCCGGGCGACGAGGCGCTGGGCATCGGCCTGGCCGGCGCCTGGCTGCAGGCCGCGCCGGCCGAGGCGGTGCGCGGGGCGGCCGGTGTCGAGGTGCTGGATGCGCTGGGTACGCTGGCCGAGCGGCTGGCGCAGCGCGCCTCGTCCGGTGCACACCTGAGCCGCGGTGCGCAGGCCGGCGTCGCCGCCGACCTGGAGGTCGCACGGCACTACGGCGTGCGCTTCGCCAGCCACGAGCGCGACGGCCGCATGCGCGTGTGCTACGACGGCGAGGCGTTCCGGCGCGTGCTGGTCCTGGGCGCGCAGCCGGCGCAGCAGGCCCACGCCGCACTGGCGCTGACGAATGCCGATTGCCTCGACCCGGACCTGCCGCCGTTGCAGCTGCACCAGGCCAACCAGTGGCGCGCGCAGGTGCTCGATCGGGTCGAGGCGGCGGGCCTGCCCGCGTACTTGAAGAACCGTGTCGCGATGCGTCGCGCCGAGGTCTGGAGCACGCTGGCCTGGGAGCTGGCCCGCCTGAGCCAGCCGCCGCAGGCGGCGGGCCGGCGCGCCTTGGCGGAACTGGGCTCGGTGCAGCCGGCCGAGCTGCCGGAAGCCGATGCGGCGGCGTGGAACGATGCGGTGATGCGGGTCAATGCCTCGCGCTGGGCGGCGGTGGCGCCGCCGGCGGCAGCCACGCCCTCGTCGCGCCCGTCGGTGATCGCCGTTGCCGGCCAGCCGGGGGAGACCTGCGTGCTGCTGGTCGATGCGCGCCACGATGCGGCGAACCCGCTGGCGCGCCGCTGCACCTGGGGCGTGGCCTGGCCCTCATCGGCCTCGCTCAACCGCGAAGGCAACGCGCTGGCGCTGGCGGTGCAGCCGCTGGCGGGCTGGCGCGAGCTGTGGCTGTTCCGCCGCTCGCGGGCCGGCTGGGCGGTCGATGTGCTGCCGCCCCATGCGGTGTCGCCGGCGCTGGGCTACGCCGAGTTCGCCGGCTGGGTGCCGGGCGGACAGCAGGTGCTGGTGGCGCGCGAGGCGCGCGGCGATGGCCAGTACCGGCGCCGCTACGAGGTGCTGTCGCTCGACAGCCTGGCGGTGCAGCGGCAATCGACGGATGCGGCTGGGCTGGGTCCGTTCCAGCGCTGGGCCGACCCGGCCTGGAAGCGGCTGACGGTCAGCCTGCGCTGAGCCGGGCACCGACAAGCCGATACGGCCGCGTTTTCAGTCGTCGGCTTCCGGCTCGCGATCGGCGTCGAGGTCGGTGAACTCCTGGCTGTCGGGATCGGCTTCCGGGAAGCCGTTGCCGGAACCGGGGCCGCTGTCCACGTCCTCGCCGAGCGTCTCGTCCTGGTCGCCGGCGCCCATGCGCACCACGCGGTCGGGCGCGATGTCGGCGCCTTCCTCGAAATCGCCGCCGAAGACGCCGGCGCGCTCGCCGGTGCCGGGGCCGTCGGAGTCGGCATGGACCTCGGGCGTGCCGATCGCGTCGCTGCCGCTGTCGGAGTTGTCGCTCGGGCCGAGGGCGTCGCTGCCGCGCCCGGCGGGCTGGGCGGGCGCCGGGTCGGCGCCCAGGATGCTGCTGTAGGCCATGGGGTTCTCCTGTGGTCCGGAACCAGTTTGGCGGCGCCGTTGCTGCTGTCGCGTAGTCGGCAGGGCGCGCCCGCTGTCGGACGCGGCGCATAATCGTTTGCACTCCCGTCCGCAGCCTCCAGCCCGGGGCACCGAGCATGCAAGTTGCGCAGCCCGACCCAGCGGAGGAGCCGTCCGCCGGCCCTCCATCCCACCGTCCCGCCGAGCGCACAGGAGGGCCGCTGGCCGGTGCCGGGCACATCCCCGGCCAGCGCGCCGCACTGGCCGAGCTGCACCTGAAGCTGCTGGACCGGCTCGGCCCGCCGTCGGCCCTGGTCGACGCCGACCACGAGGTTTTGCACCTGTCGCCGCAAGCCGGCCGTTTCCTGCAACTGCGCGGCGGGGAGCCGTCGCGACGGTTGCTGGCGCTGGTCGATCCGGCCTTGCGCCCGAGCCTGGCGGCGGCCCTGCAGCAAGCCGGGCGGTCGGCCGCCGAAGTGCGATCGGCGCCGGTCGAGCTAGGCAGCGGCGGCGAGCGCCTGTCACTGGCGGTGCGGGTGGTGCCGGCGGCCGACCTGGGCCCCGGCCTGCTGCTGGTGCTGTTCGAGACGGGCCCCCCCGCCGCAGCGCCGGCGGCCGATGCGTGCCTGGCCGAGCTGGAGCACGCCACCCGCGGCCTGCTCGAGCTGCTGGAGGCCACCGGCATTCCCACCGTGTTCCTCGATCCCGGGCTGGGCGTGCGGCGCTACACGCGCGCCGCGACCCAGCTGTTCAGCCTGCTGCCGGCCGACGCCGGGCGCCGGCTGACCGACCTGGCCACGCCGCTGGCGTACCCGGAGCTGGCCGCCGATCTCGAACGCGTGCTGCAGGAGCTGCAGCCGGTCGAGCGCGAAGTCGGCGACCGCGCCGGGCGCCGCTTCCTGGCGCGGCTGCTGCCCTACCGCGCCACCGGCGACGACCTGGCCGGGGTGGTGCTGTCGTTCACCGATGTCACCGAGCGCAAGCAGGCCGACGAGACACGGCGCTGGCTGTCCACGGTGGTCAATGCCTCGACCGACGCCATCATCAGCTTCTCGACCGACTTCACCATCCTGAGCTGGAACGCCGGCGCCGAGCGCATCTATGGCTACCCGGCGGCGGAGGTGATCGGCCGGCCCCTGTTCCTGCTGGCGCCGGGCCGCGAGGCCGACTACCACGAGAACATGCGGCAGCTGCGCCGGGGCGAGGCGATCCAGTACGAGGCGGTGCGGCGGCGCAAGGACGGCGGCGAGGCGCAGATCTCGGTGCGGGTGTCGCCGATCCGCGGCGCCGACGGCCAGGTGGTCGGCGGCACCGCGATCGCGCGCGACATCAGCGATGCCATGCGCGCGCGGCAGGCGTTGCAGGAGCGCGAGGCCGAGCTGCGCCAGGCGCTGGAGGAGACCCAGCAGGCGCGCAGCGCGCTGGAGACGGCCGACGCCAACAAGGACCGCTTCCTGGCCGTGCTCTCGCACGAACTGCGCAACCCGCTGGCCTCGATCGCCAGCGCCTCCGAGCTGCTGCTGATGCCGCGCCTGCCCGAGTCGGCCCGGCACAAGGCGGCCGAGGTGGTGCAGCGCCAGGCGCACGCCATGAAGGCGCTGCTGGACGAGCTGCTCGATGTCTCGCGGCTGACGCTGGGGCGGCTGAGCCTGGAGCGGCAGCCGGTGGCGGTGGCCTCGGTGATCCAGACCGCGCTGGAGGCCACCCGGCCGCTGGTGCAGGCCGCCTCCCACGAGTTGCTGGTGCGGCTGCCGCCGCCGGCGGTGCAAGTCGATGGCGACCCGATGCGGCTGGCCCAGGTGGTGTCCAACCTGGTCACCAATGCCGCCAAGTACACGCCCGAGAGCGGCCGCATCGAGGTGTCGGCCACGGTCTTCCACGACGAGGTGGTGATCGAGGTGTCGGACAACGGCATCGGCATGGAGCCTTCGCAGATCGAGCGCATGTTCGACCTGTTCTCGCAGGGCGAAGGTGCGCTGGACCGCTCCAATGCCGGGCTGGGGGTCGGCCTGGCCCTGGCCCGCAACATCGTCGAGCTGCACGGCGGCTGGATCATGGCCAGCTCGGCCGGGCTGGGGCAGGGCTGCCAGGTGCGCGTCGGGCTGCCGCTGCTGCCCGAATCGGCGCGCGGCGCCGTTGCCGGCGAACCGCCGCCGCAGCAGGCGCCCGAGCCGGCCGTTGCCGCCGAGGGCGAGCTGATCCTGGTGGCCGACGACAACGGCGACGCGGCGTGGGGGCTGGCCAAGCTGCTGGAGCTGTCGGGCTATCGCGCCGTGCTGGCGCGCAGCGGCGGCGAGGCGCTGCAGGTGGCCGAGCAGGAGCGGCCGGCGATCGCGCTGCTGGACATCGGCATGCCCGACCTCAGCGGCCACGAGGTCGCCCGGCGGCTGCGCCGGTCGCCCTGGGGGCGCGACATGATCCTGATCGCGGCCACCGGCTGGGCGCAGGAGACCGATATCCGGCATTCGATGGAAGCCGGCTTCGATGCCCACCTGACCAAGCCGCTCAACGTGGCGCGCATCGACGGGCTGATCGAGGAACTGGCGGCGCGGCGCAAGAGCTGAGCCGCGCCGGCCGCCACGGCGGCCTAGCAGGCGGCGACGTAGTGGCCATCCGGTCCGCCCGCCACCGCGAAGTCGATCGGCGCGGCACCGGCTTGCGGGGCCGTGCGGGGGCCGCCCATCCGGATCCGAGCACCTGCCAGCGCGCTTCCAGCGGAACCAGCACCGGCCCCAGGGGCTGCGCCCACACGCCGGAGGCACCAGCGCCGGGACGGCGGGGGCGCTCCAGGCGATGACCCAGTCCCCGTTCGACAGGCCGGCGAGCGCGAACGAGCGGACCGGCGGCGCAATCGTCGTGACCCCGCAGTCCGTGCGCGTCTCCCGGAGTGAATGGCGGATGCTGGCGTCGCGCCCCGGCCGGAAGCGAGCCGGTCTCGCATCATTGGTGGCGACAGGTTGCGGATGCGGGATGCGGGATGCGGGATGCGGGATGCGGGACGCGGCTTGTTTCGATCCGCCATCGATTGGCGCAATGGGTTTGCAGGTCCCGGCCACATCGGAGCGGGCATCGAGCCGTGCCAAGGGCGGCAGCAGCCGGCGCCTGGGATGTGCAGCGCCGCGGCGTGGCCCTGCTGCCTGGCCGCCGGTCCGCGCTGCGGCTAGCATCGCCGGATGACCTACCTGCTTGCGCTCGACCAGGGCACCTCCAGCTCCCGCAGCATCGTCTTCGACGCCGCCGGCGCCATCGTCGCCATGGCCCAGCGCGAGCTGCCGCAGATCTACCCGCAGCCCGGCTGGGTGGAGCACGACCCGATGGCGATCTGGCACGGCCAGCTGGCCACCGCGCAGGAGGCGCTGGCCCAGGCGGGGATCGCGGCCAAGGACGTGGCGGCGCTGGGCATCACCAACCAGCGCGAGACGGCGGTTGTGTGGAACCGCCGGACCGGCCAGCCGATCCACCACGCCATCGTCTGGCAGGACCGGCGCGGCGAGCCGCTGTGCGCCCAGCTGCGCGAGCAGGGCCATGCCGAGCGCATCCAGCAGCGCACCGGGCTGCTGATCGACTCGTACTTCTCCGGCACCAAGATCCGCTGGCTGCTGAACCACGTGCCCGGCGCCCGCGCCCTGGCCGACCAGGGCGAGCTGGCCTTCGGCACCATCGACAGCTGGCTGCTGTGGCAGCTCACCGGCGGCGCCCTGCACGCCACCGACGTGACCAACGCCTCGCGCACGATGCTGTTCGACGTGCACCGCAACCGCTGGGACGAGGAGCTGCTGGAGCTGCTGCAGGTGCCGGCCTCGCTGATGCCGCAGGTGCTGCCGTCCAGCGCCGACTACGGCCGCACGGTGGAGGCGCTGCTGGGCGCGCCGGTGCGCATCGGCGGCGTCGCCGGCGACCAGCAGAGCGCCCTGTTCGGCCAGGCCTGCTTCTCCGAGGGTTTGGCCAAGAACACCTACGGCACCGGCTGCTTCCTGCTGATGCACACCGGCGGGCGCTTCCAGCGCTCGGCCAACGGCCTGCTGACCACCAGCGCCGCGCAAACCTCGGCCCGGCCGCAGTACGCGATGGAGGGCAGCGTCTTCGTCGGCGGCGCCGTGGTGCAGTGGCTGCGCGACGGCCTCAGGGCGATCGAGAGCAGCGCCCAGGTGCAGGCGCTGGCCGAGAGCGTGCCCGATGCCGGCGGCGTGATGCTGGTGCCGGCCTTCACCGGCCTGGGCGCGCCCTACTGGAAGCCCGACGCGCGCGGCACCCTCACCGGCCTGACGCGCGGCACCACGCTGGCCCACATCGCCCGCGCCGCGCTGGAGAGCATCGCCTACCAGAGCGCGGCGCTGCTGCAGGCGATGGCGCGCGATGCGCAGGCGGCGGGGGCGGCGCCGGTGGCCGAGCTGCGGGTCGACGGCGGCGCCTGCGTCAACGACCTGCTGATGCAGTTCCAGGCCGACCTGCTGGGCATCCCGGTGGTGCGGCCGGCGGTCACCGAGACCACTGCCCTGGGGGCTGCCTACCTGGCCGGCCTGTCGGCCGGCGTGTACGCCGGCACCGACGAACTGCAGGCGCAGTGGCGCGTGGAGCGCCGCTTCACGCCGGTGCTGCCGCGCGAGCGCGCGCTCGAGGCCATGGCGCGCTGGGAGCACGCGGTGCGCCAGGCCACGCTGGCCTGAGCGGCCGGCGGCCGCCACAATCGGCGCCTGTCACACACGAGGAGAGCAACCCATGAAGAAACTGCCGCTGGCCTTCGCCTTCGCACTGACGGCCGCCGGGGCGCTGGCGCCCGCCGCCGCCCAGTCCACCCTCAAGCCGGGCCTGTGGGAGATCGAGCAGCGCTTCCAGGGCAACCCCGAGCTCGACGAAGCCATGAAGGAGATGCGCGAGCAGATGGCCTCGATGCCGCCCGAGCAGCGCAAGCAGATGGAAGCCATGATGGCGCGCCAGGGCGTGCAGATGAGCGGCAAGGGCGTGCGCATGTGCATGACCCGCGAGATGGTCGAGCGCAACGACGTGGCGGGCCCGCAGGGCGACTGCCGCACCACGCAGCAGCAGCGCAGCGGCAACACCACGAAGGTGGTGTTCACCTGCACCAACCCGCCCTCGCGCGGCGAAAGCCAGATCACGATGAAGGGCAACGAGGCCTACACCGCCAGGACCACCATCACCAGCACGGAGCGCGGCAAGACCGAGACCACGAACATGGAATCGTCCGGCAAGTGGCTGTCGGCCGACTGCGGCAACGTCAAGCCGGTGGTGGCCCCCAAAGGCAAGTGACCCGCAAGCGCGCAGCGCGACGCGGGTCATCCCCGCGTCTGCGCAGCGCGGCGCCAGTCAACCCCGCGAAAGCGGGGCTCCCAGAATGCGCGCGGATGCCCGGGTCATCCCGCGCGCGGCCGCCCGCCGAAGATGGCGGTGCCCACCCGCACCATCGTGCTGCCGGCGGCAATGGCCGCTTCCAGGTCGGCGCTCATGCCCATCGACAGCGTGTCCAGCGCCAGGCCCTCGGCCTGCAGCTGGCGCAGCAGCGCCGCGGCGCGCGCATGGACCTCGCGCTGCGCCTCGAAGTCCGGCGCCGGTTCGGGAATCGTCATCAGCCCGCGCAGCCGCAAGGCCGGCAAGCGCGCCACTTCGCGCGCCAGGCCGGCCACCTCGTTTGGGGGCACGCCCGACTTGGCGGCGCCGCCGTCGATGTTGACCTGGATGCACACCGACAGCGGCGGCTTGCCCTCGGGCCGCTGGTCCGACAGGCGCTGGGCGATCTTCAGGCGATCCACCGTGTGGGCCCAGTCGAAGTGCTGCGCAACCAGCCGCGTCTTGTTGCTCTGGATCGGACCGATGCAGTGCCACTGCAGCGGCAGGTCGGCCAGCAGCGCCATCTTCTCCACGGCCTCCTGGATGTAGTTCTCGCCGAAGGCCAGCTGGCCGCCGGCGTGGGCTTCGCGCACGGCATCGGGACCAAAGGTCTTGGACACCGCCAGCAGCGTGACATCGTTCACTGGTCGCTGCGCCGCGGCGCACGCGGCGGCGATGCGCGCCCGGACGGCCTGGAGGTTGTTACGAATCGTCGTCATAATCAACCGGCGCTTTTTATTCGAAGACAAGACGTCAAGAGGGACCCGGTGGATATTACCCAGCTGCTGGCATTCAGCGTGAAGAACAAGGCTTCGGACCTGCACCTGTCGGCCGGCCTGCCACCCATGATCCGCGTGCACGGCGACGTGCGCCGCATCAACGTCGACGCGCTGGACCACAAGCAGGTGCACGCCATGGTGTACGACATCATGAACGACACCCAGCGCAAGCAGTACGAGGAATTCCTCGAGTGCGACTTCTCGTTCGAGATCGAGGGGCTGGCGCGCTTCCGGGTCAACGCCTTCAACCAGAACCGCGGCGCCGCCGCCGTGTTCCGGACCATCCCGTCCAAGATCCTGACGCTGGAGCAGCTGAACGCGCCCAAGATCTTCGGCGACCTGGCGCTCAAGCCGCGCGGGCTGGTGCTGGTCACCGGCCCCACCGGCTCGGGCAAGTCGACCACGCTGGCGGCGATGGTCAACTACCTGAACGAGACCGAGTACGGACACATCCTGACGGTGGAAGACCCGATCGAGTTCGTGCACGAATCCAAGAAGTGCCTGATCAACCAGCGCGAGGTCGGGCCGATGACGCTGTCGTTCGCCGCGGCGCTGAAGTCGGCGCTGCGCGAGGACCCGGACGCCATCCTGGTGGGCGAAATGCGCGACCTCGAGACGATCCGGCTGGCCATGACGGCGGCCGAGACCGGCCACCTGGTGTTCGGCACCCTGCACACCTCGAGTGCCGCCAAGACCATCGACCGGGTCATCGACGTGTTCCCGGCCGAAGAGAAGGAAATGGTGCGCGCCATGCTGTCGGAGTCGCTGCAGGCGGTGATCTCGCAGACCCTGTGCAAGACCAAGGACGGCTCGGGCCGGGTGGCGGCGCACGAGATCATGCTGGGCACCTCGGCCATCCGCAACCTGATCCGCGAGGCCAAGGTCGCGCAGATGTACTCGGCCATCCAGACCGGCAACAGCTTCGGCATGCAGACGCTGGACCAGAACCTGTCGGACCTGGTCAAGCGCAACGTGATCTCGCCGGCCGAAGCGCGGTCGAAGGCGAAGATTCCCGAGAATTTCCCCGGCTAGCCACTCGCAGCCCTGCCCCGAGAGCGACGAAGGAGCGCGCAGACCATGGAACGCGACCAGGCCAGCAAATTCATCAACGACCTGCTCAAGCTGATGATCAGCCGCAACGGCAGCGACCTGTTCATCACCGGCGACTTCCCGCCCGCCATCAAGGTGGACGGCAAGGTCACCAAGGTGTCGCCGCAGCCGCTGACCGGCCAGCACACGCTGGCGCTGGCGCGCTCGATCATGAACGACAAGCAGGCGTCGGAGTTCGAGCGCACCAAGGAGTGCAACTTCGCCATCTCGCCGCCGGGCATCGGGCGCTTCCGGGTCAACGCCTTCGTGCAGCAGGGCAAGGTCGGCATGGTGCTGCGGGTGATTCCGCAGAGCCTGCCGACCATCGACAAGCTGGGCGTGCCGCAGGTGCTCAAGGAAGTGACGATGGCCAAGCGCGGCCTGTGCATCCTGGTGGGCGCCACCGGCTCGGGCAAGTCGACCACGCTGGCGGCGATGATCGACTGGCGCAACGAGAACTCCTGGGGCCACATCATCACCATCGAGGACCCGGTGGAATTCGTGCACCCGCACAAGAACTGCGTGGTCACGCAGCGCGAGGTCGGGCTGGACACCGACAGCTGGGAAGCGGCGCTGAAGAACACGCTGCGCCAGGCACCGGACGTCATCCTGATGGGCGAGATCCGCGACCGCGAGACGATGGAGCATGCCATCGCCTTCGCCGAGACCGGCCACCTGTGCATGGCCACACTGCACGCCAACAGCGCCAACCAGGCGCTCGACCGGGTGATCAACTTCTTCCCCGAGGAGCGCCGCGCCCAGCTGCTGATGGACCTGTCGCTCAACCTCAAGGCCATGGTGTCGCAGCGGCTGGTGCCCAAGCAGGACGGCAAGGGCCGGCACGCGGCGGTGGAGATCATGCTCAACACGCCGCTGATCTCCGACCTGATCTTCAAGGGCGAGGTCTCCGAGATCAAGGAGATCATGAAGAAGAGCCGCAACCTGGGCATGCAGACCTTCGACCAGGCCCTGTTCGACGCCTACGAGAACAACATCATTTCGTACGAGGACGCGCTGCGCAACGCCGACTCGGTCAACGACCTGCGGCTGCAGATCAAGCTCAACTCGCAGCGCGCCAAGACCCAGGACCTGTCCTCGGGCACGGAACACCTGGCGATTGTTTAACTTCTGAATCGCTGCGCGATTCAGAAGTTGTTCCTCAGTCAGTTGACCGAAGCCCGGCGAAGCCGGTTCTTCGGTCAAAGGGTGTTCGCGCTGCATGCTATTCCGCGCGAACGGTACGCGCCTGCGGCGCAATGCGATAGCGCCCACACCGCCGGGCATCGGCCAGGCGGAGGCATCGCACGGGGCTGGTCTTTCCTAGAATTGGTCGCTTTCACACGAAGGAGACACCATGCCCAGCACCAACCCCCGCCCCTATGAACCGACGCCCGCGCGCAAGGTGGCCTTCCTGGGCCTGGGCGTGATGGGTTTTCCGATGGCCGGGCACCTGGCGCTGGCCGGCCACGACGTGACGGTCTACAACCGCACGCCGGCCAAGGCGCAGGCCTGGACCGGCGAGTTCAAGGGCCGCGCCGCCGCCACCCCGCGCGAGGCGGCGGCCGGCCGCGACATCGTGTTCAGCTGCGTCGGCAACGACGACGACCTGCGCTCGGTGGTGCTGGGCGATGACGGCGCACTGGCCGGCATGAAGCCGGGTGCGGTGTTCGTGGACCACACCACCGCCTCGGCCAACGTGGCGCGCGAGCTGTCCGCCGCCGCCGCGGCGAAGGGGTTGCACTTCATCGACGCCCCGGTCTCGGGCGGCCAGGCCGGGGCCCAGAACGGGATGCTGACGGTGATGTGCGGCGGCGATGCCCCGGCCTTCGACGCCGTCAAGCCGGTCGGCATGGCGTTCGCGCGCGCCTTCACCCTGCTGGGCGGCAGCGGCGCCGGCCAGCTCGCCAAGATGGTCAACCAGATCTGCATCGCCGGGCTGGTGCAGGGCCTGTCCGAGGCGATCGCCTTCGGCCAGCGCGCCGGGCTGGACATGGAGCAGGTGCTGCAGGTGATCGGCAAGGGCGCCGCTCAGAGCTGGCAGATGGACAACCGCGGCAAGACCATGATCGCCGGCCAGTTCGACTTCGGCTTCGCGGTGGACTGGATGCGCAAGGACCTCGGGCTGTGCCTGGACGAGGCCCAGCGCAACGGCGCCCGGCTGCCGGTCACCGCGCTGGTGGACCAGTTCTATGCCGACGTGCAGGCGATGGGCGGCAACCGCTGGGATACGTCGTCGCTGATCACGCGATTGAAGTAGGCCCACCCCCCCAGCGGCCTGCGGCCGCTCCCCTTGAGGGGACCAGCGGCCCGGGAAGCCGGTTCCGCGGTGGCGCTGGGCTTCCCCCCCGCGTGGCTGCGCCGGCTCGGGTCCGCGCCTGCCGCGCGGAGAAGACGGGGAGGTCCTCAGTTTGCCGAGCTGGACGCCGCTGTCGGCCGCGGCGCGATGCGCTGCAGTTCTTCTTCCGAGATGATGTCGAACAGCCGCACCACGCGCTGCACGCCGCCGACCGTGCGGGCGATCTGGCTGGCGCGGTCGGCCTCGCGCTGGGTGACCCGGCCCATCATGTAGACGGTGCCGCGCTCGGTGATCACGCGGAAGGCGTTGACCGACAGGTCGCGGGCATCGACCAGCGAGGCCTTGACCTTGCCGGTGACCAGGGTGTCGGACGAGCGCTGGCTCAGGCTGGAATTGCCCATCACCCCCAGCTCGTTGTAGATGCCCTTGACGTTCTCCACGCGCGAGACGATCTGGGCGACCTGCTGCTTGTCGGCCTCGCTGGGCACCTCGCCGGTCAGCAGCACCTGGCGGTTGTAGCTGCTGACGTTGACGTGGGCGCGCTCGCCCAGGGCGTCGCGGATGCGGGAGGCGGCACGCAGCTCGATCCCCTCGTCCTCCAGCTGCGCGCCGGACGTGCGCCGGTCCAGGGCCACCAGCGTGCCGACCGCGGCGCCGCCCAGCACCAGCGGCGTGCAGGCGGACAGGGTGGCCGCGAAGGCGGCGGTGGCGAGGGCGGCGGCGGCAAAGCGAAGCAAGGGGTGGGTCATGCGGGGGGTTCCTGTTCTCCGAGCAATTGGGAATCGACGCCGTCGCAGATGCAGTGCAGGGCGAGGATGTGGACTTCCTGGATGCGGGCGGTGCGCTCGTGCGGCACGCAGATGTGCACATCGGTCTCGTGCAGCAGCGTGCCGATGCGCCCGCCGCCGCGGCCGGTGAGCGCCACCACGCTCATCTCGCGCTCGTGCGCGGCTTCGATGGCGGTGATCACGTTGGCCGAGTTGCCGCTGGTGGACAGCGCCAGCAGCACGTCGCCCGGCTGGCCGAGCGCGCGCACCTGCCGGGCGAACACCTGCTGGTAGTCGTAGTCGTTGGCGATGGCCGTCAGGATCGAGCTGTCGGTGGTCAGCGCGATCGCGCCCAGCTCCGGGCGCTCGCGCTCGAAGCGGCCGACGAATTCGGCGGAAAAGTGCTGGGCGTCGGCGGCCGAGCCGCCATTGCCGCAGGCCAGCACCTTGCCGCCGCTGGTGACGCAGGCCAGCACCGCCTGCACGGCGGCGGCGATGGGCTTGCTCAGCGCCTGCGCGGACTGGTACTTCAGGTCCGCGCTGTCGATGAAATGCTGCTGGATCCGCTGTTCGAGCATGGCCGGGGATGATACCGAAGGCCCTGTCCGGCCCCGCCGCACGCCCCCGTGGCGCCGGGCCGACGCGCCCGCGTGCCTTTCGCGCGCGGCGTAACCCGGCTAGGCAATCGGCCTAAAGCATGGCGTCGTTGGCCTACTAGAGTCATTGATGAGCTGACGTTCGCTGAGACAGGATCCGCGGACCTGCATCCTGGCCCCAGCGCAGCGGAACACCACGCAGATCCCGATGCGCCCTGAACCTCCGGCCTCCCCGTCGTCCGATGACATCGCCGGCCTGCGCGAGCGGCTGGCCCGCGTCGAAGCCGAGCGCGACGCCGCCCGGGCGGCGCTGCTCGAGTGCCAGGCCACCAACGATCGCCTGCTGTCGACGCTGGACGCCTGCAGCGACGGCATCCTGGTGATACGCCCCGATGGCACGCGCTTCTTCAACATCCGCACGGTCGAGATGTGGGGACTGCCCGAGCTGGAGCTCGAGCAGCTGGACACCCAGGCGCTGCGCAAGGTCATGGCCGCGCAGCTGGTCGACCCGGAGGGGTTCCGCCGCCTGGTGGCGGCCACGGAAGCGGACCGCCGCCGCACCAGCACCGACCTGCTGGAATTCAGGGACGGGCGCGTGATCGAACGGCGCGTCCATCCGCAGGTGCTGCATGGCCGCGCCGTCGGCAGCGTGCTGATCTACCGCGACGTGAGCCGGCAGGCGCAGCACGAGCGCGAGATGGCCTTCAACAGCCAGGTGCTGGAGAACTCCGGCCCGATGCTGTGGATCGATTGCGCGACCGGCGTGGTGACCTGGGCCAATCCGGCGATGTGCGAGCACCTGGGCTACTCGCGCGAAGAGATGCTGGCCTTGTCGATCGAGCAATTCAGCGACATCTCCGCCCAGCAGCGGCGCGAGGTTTCGCGCAGCGCCGCGCAGGGGCGCATCGCCAGCTTCACCGCCCGCCACCGGCGCAAGGACGGCGACTGGCGCGACGTCGATGCCACGATGTTCCTGGCCGAACACGGCGGCCGCGCCATGTTCGTGGCCAACGTCAAGGACACGACCGAGGAGAAGGCGGCGCAGCGCGAGGCGGCGCGCCAGCAGACGCTGCTGGCCGCGCTGATCGACTCCATCCCCGACCCGATCTTCTACAAGGACATGGACGGCGTGTACCTCGGCTCCAATGCCGCGCACTGCCGGCGCCAGGGCCGCACGCGCGAGCAGATCCTGGGCCGCACCTGCGAGCAGCTGTACCCGGCCGAGCGGGCGGCGGCGGTCCGGCTGCGCGACAACGCCACGCTGGCCACCCTGCAGCCGCGCGTGACGGAGGAATGGATCGTGCACGGCGACGGCCGCGAGGTGCTGTACGAGACGCTGACCGCGCCGATGTGGGGGCCGCAGGGCGCCCCGATCGGCATGCTGGGCGTCTCGCGCGACATGACCCAGCGCAAGCGCGCCGAGGCGGAGCTGCGCGACGCCAGGGACGCGGCCGAGGCGGCCACGCGCTCCAAGTCGGACTTCCTGGCCAACATGAGCCACGAGATCCGCACCCCCATGAACGCCATCATCGGCCTGTCGCACCTGGTGCTCAAGACCGAGCTGGGGCCCAAGCAGCGCGACTACCTGCAGAAGGTGCAGTCGGCCGGCCAGCACCTGCTGCGGGTGATCAACGACATCCTCGACTTCTCCAAGGTCGAGGCCGGCAAGCTGGAGCTGGAACGCGGCGAGTTCGACCTGGAGGAGCTGCTGGACACCACCAGCAGCCTGCTGGCCGACTCGGCCGAGCGCAAGGGCCTGGAGCTGGTGATCGAGGCCGAGCCCGAGGTTCCGCGCCTGCTGCAGGGCGACTCGCTGCGCCTGGGCCAGGTGCTGCTCAACCTGGCCGGCAATGCGGTCAAGTTCACCGAGCGCGGCGAGGTCGGCATCGGCGTGGCGGTGCGCGAGCGCCAGGGCGGCGAGGCACTGCTCGAGTTCCGGGTGCGCGACACCGGCATCGGCCTGTCCGCCCACCAGTGCGCGCGCCTGTTCCGCAGCTTCTCGCAGGCCGACATGTCGATCACCCGCACCCACGGCGGCACCGGCCTCGGGCTGGCGATCAGCAAGCGCCTGGCCGAGCTGATGGGCGGCGAGATCGGGGTCGAGAGCGAGCCCGGCAAGGGCAGCACCTTCTGGTTCACCGCGCGGCTGGGCGTCAGCGCCCGGCAGGTGCGCGAAATGCTGCCCCGGCCCGACTTGCGCGGCCGGCGGGCGCTGGTGGTGGACGACAGCTTCTACGCCCGCGCGGCGCTGGTCGACCTGCTGCAGGAGATGACCTTCGAGGTGAGCGAAGCGGCCGGCGGGCTGGAGGCGATCGACGCCGTGCGCACCGCCGCCATCGAGGGCCGCCCGTACGACGTGGTCTATCTCGACTGGCGCATGCCCGGCATCAACGGGGTCGACACGGCGCGCCGCATCCGTTCGCTCGGCCTGCAGCAGCCGCCGATCCTGATGATGGTGTCGGCCTACAGCCGCGAGGAGCTGATGAGGGAAGCCGAGCGCGTGGGCATCGAGACGGTGCTGGTCAAGCCGGTGCGCCCGTCCTCGCTGCACGACGCCACCATGGACGTGCTGGCCCGCTCCCTCGGGGTGCGGTCCGCCGAGCGCGAGGTCGACGTGGCCGGCGACGCGCCGCTGCAGCCCGATTGCCTGGCGTCGATCCGCGGTGCGCGCATCCTGCTGGTCGAGGACAACGACATCAACCAGCTGGTGGCGCAGGAGATCCTGGGCGAGGCCGGGCTGGAGGTGACCGTCGCCGAGAACGGCCAGGTCGCGCTGGAGATGGTGCAGAGCGCGTACTACGACCTGGTCTTCATGGACATGCAGATGCCGGTGATGGACGGCGTGACCGCCACCCGCGAGATCCGCAAGATCGCCCGGCTGGCGCGGCTGCCGATCGTGGCCATGACGGCCAGCGTGATGGCGCACGACCGCGAGCAATGCCTGCAGGCCGGCATGAACGACACCGTCACCAAGCCGATCGACCCCAAGGTGCTGTGGGCGGTCCTGCTGCGCTGGATCGCGCCGCTGCACCCGGCGGGCGGCGCCAGGGCGCAGCAGGGCGCCGCGCGCACCGGCCGGTCGGAATGGGACGGCATCGCCGGGCTGGACGCGGACCAGGGCCTGGCGGTGGCCTGCGGCAACCGCCAGCTGTACCGCGATCTGCTGGCGCGCTTCGTGAGCGGGCAGGGGCCGGTGCCGGTGCAGATCCACGACGCGCTGGCCAACGGCCAGATCGGCGACGCCGAACGGCTGGCGCACACGCTCAAGGGCGCGGCCGCCAACGTCGGTGCGGCGCCGGTGGCGCAGTTCGCGGCGCAGCTGGAGGTGGCGCTGCGCAACTACGAACCGCCGGCCGCCGTGCAGGAGCGGCTGCGCGGGCTGGAGCGGACGCTCGGTTCGCTGGTGGCCGCGCTGGCGGCGCGCCTGCAGGCCGAGCCGGCGGCGCCCGAATCAGGAAGCGGTCATTCGTGATCGAAGTGGGCGGCTGGTCGCCAGCCGGGCCGAAGTGATGGCGGGCTTTCGGCCCCGCGCGCGCCCGAGGTGGTGCTGCTCGACGTGACGCTGCCCGATCCCGCCAGCAGCCCGGCGGACGGCGCCGACCCGTGGACCAACGCCGACGCCACCGCCCCGGGCGACCGGCCCGTCGTCTGAGGCCGGCGCCTCAATCCGGCGCGAGGTGCGGCGCCAGCGCCGCCAGCAGGGCCGACAGCGCCGGTTCCAGTTGCGCCAGCTGCGCCAGCGTGTCGTCGACCCGCGCCTGGCCGCGCAGCGCGGACTCCAGCTCGGCGGCCAGTTGCTCGATGCGGGTTGCGCCCACCTGCGCCGACGATCCCTTGAGCGTGTGGGCCATGCGCGCGGCGGCGGCGCGGTCACCGCGCGCGAGCGCGCCGCGCAGCTCGGCGCCGAAGCCCCCGCTGTGCTGCAGGTACAGGCGCAGCAAGGCCTGGTAGAGCGGCGTGCGGCCGCCGCACTGGCGCAGGCCGCGCTCGATGTCCAGCCCGGGCACCACGGGCGGCAGCTGCGTCATCCGGCCAGTGCCGGCTCGCGCGGCTCGGCGGTGGCCGGGTCGATGACCGCCATCACCTTCGAGACGCTGTCGGCCGGGAAGCCGCCGCGGCGGGCGTGCTCGCGGATCAGCTCTTCGTTCTGCGCGTGGTAGACGCAATAGATCTTGTCGCCGGTGACGTAGCTCTGGATCCACTGGACCTGCGGTCCCATCGCTTCCAGCACGTCGCAGGACTTGCGCGAGATCGCCTGCAGTTCCTCCGGCTTCAGGCTGCCGGCACCGGGCAGCGTTCGTTCGATCACGAATTTCGGCATGGTCGTCTCCTGCTGGGTTGGGCGCTCCAAGCTACGCCCAAAGGCCGTAACGCGGTGTCAGCGTTGGTGAATGCACCGGCACGCCGGGCGCGCGCTCAACCGGCATCGAAGGCGGCGCGCAGCCATTGCACGCGGCCTTCCTCCAGCGCGACCACGTCGAAGCGGCAGGGCGGCGGCGCCGCGAACCGCAGCAGGAAATGGCGCGCGGCGAACACGATGCGGCGCTGCTTGAGCGCGCCCACGCTGGCGGCGGCGCCGCCGAAGTCGCGCCGGCCGCGCCGCCGCACCTCGATGAACACCAGCGTGGCGCCGTCGCGCATCACCAGGTCGATCTCGCCGCCGCCGCGGCCGGGGGTCCGATAATTGCGCGCCACCAGCCGCAGCCCGGCCTCCAGCAGGTGGGCCAGCGCGCGGTCCTCGGCGGCGTCGCCCGCGGCCTTGGTGGTGGGCCCGGCCGCGCGGCCGGCTGCACTCCTGAACATCGCGAAGGGTCCCCTTGTCCAGCGCTTCTTCCTACGCCGCCGCCCGGCAGGCCGCCCGCGAAGCGGCGGGCGCCCAGGATTATCCGAAGGGGGCCCTGTATGTCGTGGCCACGCCCATCGGCAACCTGGCGGACATCGGCCTGCGGGCGCTGCACGTGCTGGCGCTGGCCGACCGCATCGCCTGCGAGGACACCCGCCACACCCAGTCGCTGCTGCGTGCCTACGGGCTGGAGCGCGCCGCCGGCACGCTGCTGGCGCTGCACCAGCACAACGAGGCCGAGGCCGCGCAGCAGGTGATCGGCCGGCTGCAGGCGGGCGAGCGCATCGCCTATGCCAGCGACGCCGGCACGCCGGCGGTCAGCGACCCCGGGGCCCGGCTGGCCGCGGCGGTGCAGGGCGCCGGGCTGCGGGTGGTGCCGATCCCCGGGCCGAGCAGCGTGACGACGCTGCTCAGCGCCGCCGGCTGCCTGCACGACGGCGGCTTCGTGTTCGCCGGCTTCCTGCCCAGCAAGGCGGGCGAGCGCGACGCCGCCGTCGCCGCGCTGGCGCAGGAAGCCCGCGCGGTGGTGCTGCTGGAGGCGCCGCACCGGATCGAGGCGCTGGCCGCCGCGCTCGCGGCGCTGGACGAGCGGCCGGTCACCGTCGGGCGCGAACTCACCAAGCAGTTCGAGCAGGTCGCGACCCTGCCGTGCGCGCAGTTGCCGGCCTGGCTGGCCGCCGACGCGCAGCGCACCCGCGGCGAATTCGCGCTGGTGCTGCACGGCGTGGCGCAGGCCGCGCGCGCCGACGACGGCGAGCGCGTGCTGCGCCTGCTGCTGGCCGAGTTGCCGGTGAAGACCGCCGTCAAGCTGGCCGCCGACATCACCGGTGCGCCGCGCAATGCGCTGTACGAGCAGGCGTTGCGGTTGAAGAGCGGTTGAGATTTCCCGCTCCCTGAGGTTTCGTCTGCGTCATCCTCCGCGCAGGCGGAGGATCCAGCCCAACGCGCCTGCGGCTCCGCAATCGCCCGCGAGGAGTGCATCGCGGGTGAAAGGACGCGTTGAGCGGTCCCTCAGATCGCCAGCGGATCCACGTCCACCGCCCAGCGGATCAGGCCCTTGCAGCGGCGCGCCTGCAGCAGCGGCTGCCAGCCCGCCAGGAAGCGCTGCAGCGCCGGCCGGGACGCACTTTCCACCAGCATCTGGGCCCGCTCGACGTTGGCCACCCGCTGCACCGCCATCGGCACCGCCGGGTACACGGTGACGTGCGGCGCTTCGGGCAGTTGCTGGGCGGCCTCGGCCGCCTCGCGCAGGAAGCCCTGCGCCACCTCCTGGGTACGGGCCTCGGCCCGCACCAGCGCCTGGTAGGCGAACGGCGGCATGCCGGCAGCCTCGCGCTCGTCCAGCTGCTGGGCGGCGAAGGCCGGGAAGTCGTGCCGCCTCAGCGCGGCGAACAGCGGGTGCGCCGGGTGCCAGGTCTGCACCCACATCTGGCTGTGGCCGGCCTGCCGCGCATCGCGTCCGGCACGGCCGGCCGCCTGCATCAGCAAGGCAAACAGCCGCTCGGGCGCGCGGAAATCGCTGGAAAACAGCGCCGAGTCGGCGTTCAGCGCCGCCACCAGCGTGATGCGGCGGAAGTCGTGGCCCTTGGTGACCATCTGCGTGCCGACCAGCACGTCCACCGCGCCCGCATGGACCGCGCCGAGTTGCGCCTCCAGCGCGCCCTTGGCCCGGGTGCTGTCGGCGTCGATGCGCGCGATCCGCGCCGGCTCGCCGTCGGGCCGGCGGGTGCCGGCGAACAGCTGCGCCAGGTGCTCCTCCAGCCGCTCGGTGCCGCGGCCCAGCGGCGCGATGTCCAGGTTGCCGCACTGCGGGCAGGCGCGCGGCACCCGCTCGCTGAAGCCGCAGTGGTGGCAGCGCAGCGTGCGGTCGATCTTGTGGAACACCCGGAACGCGCTGCAGTGCGGGCACTCGCTTTTCCAGTCGCAGGCGGTGCAGGCCAGCACCGGCGCGTAGCCGCGGCGGTTGAGGAACAGCAGCGACTGCTCGCCGCGGGCGATGCGCTCCTCGATCGCCGCCGCCAGCGCCGGCGCGAGGACCGTGCCCTTGGGCTGCAGGTTCATGTCGACCAGCCGCACCTGCGGCAGCGGCCCGGCACCGATGCGCGAGGGCATGGCCAGGCGCGCGTAGCGCCCGCGCTCGCTCGCCTGCCAGCTCTCCAGCGAGGGCGTGGCCGAACCGAGCACCACCTTGGCGCCGTCGAGCTTGCCGCGCACCAGCGCCAGGTCGCGCGCCGAATAGCGCGCGCCCTCCTGCTGCTTGTAGCTGGGGTCGTGCTCCTCGTCGACCACCACCAGCGCCAGCCGCGGCAGCGAGGCGAACACCGCCATGCGCGTGCCCAGCACGATGCGGGCGGCGCCGGTGTGCGCGGCCAGCCAGGCCTTCAGGCGCTGCGGATTCGTCATGCCGCTGTGCAGCGAGACCACGCCGGCGTCGCCGAAGCGCTCGCCGAAGCGCGCCTGCAACTGCGGCGTGAGGTTGATCTCCGGCACCATCACCAGCGCCTGCGCGGTGGGATCGGCGCCCAGGGCCTGCGCCACCGCCTGCAGGTAGACCTCGGTCTTGCCGCTGCCGGTGGCGCCATGCAGCAGGAACGGGCCGGGTTCGGCGCCGATGCGCTGCAGCGCGGCGGCCTGCTCGTCGGTCAGGGCCGGCGCCGGATCGACCGCGGCGCCGCCGCCGGCGGCGGCCGCGCGGCGCAGCCGGCGCTGCCATTGCTCGGGGCTGAGTTCGCGCAGTTGCGGCGGCAGCGCCGCCAGCGCAACCTCGCCCAGGCTGCGCTGGTAGTAGGCGGCCGCGAACGCCACCAGTTCGCGCCAGGCCGAGGCCAGCGGCGGCAGCCCGTCCAGCACGCCGGCCACCGGCTTTTCCTCGCGCGCCGGCCCGTCCGGCTCGTCCGGCGCCTCGCCCCAGACCACCCCCAGCACCTCGCGCCGGCCGAGCGGCACGCGCACCAGGGTACCGGCTGCAAGCGGGAGCTCACTTCGATAGCTGAGCGGCCCGCCCACCGTGCTGTGGGCCGGCGTCGGCACCACGATCGCGAGTCGATGCAGGGGCTCGGCCATCCGTTACGCCGGCTTCCTCAGGCCGATCTGCGAAATGTCAGCCAAGTCCTTGATTTGCAAGCTCTTTGCCTCTGTTCAGGATTTCTGTGGATAACTTTGTTGATAGAACCTGCGTCGAGCTCGGCAACCCCCGAAAAATCAAGGATTTGGCTGGACTGCACGCAAAAGCGGCATTCTCACAACATCAAGAAAATCAAGCACTTAGCGCAGCTATGGGTTTCGTAGCGCGGCCGTGTGCGGCAACGCTCACTCGTTGCGCCGCAACACGGTTTTTGTGCATAAGTCAAGCCGCGCCGGCCCGCTCGTCGCCCCGTCCACTGGGGTATGTCCCGATGACGTGGCTTCAGGCGGCGACTTGCCGGGCCGAATGCCGGTGCACCGCCTCGACCAGCACCTGCACATGTTCGGGCGGGGTGTGCTGGCTGATGCCGTGGCCCAGGTTGAAGATGTGGGTGGGGCCGGTGCCGGCGCCGGCATGGGGCGCCCCGAAGCTGGCGAGCGTGGCGCGCACCGCTTCGTCGATGCGCTCGGGCGGCGCGAACAGCACGTTGGGATCGATGTTGCCCTGCAGCGCCTTGCGCTCGCCGACCAGCGCCCGCGCCCGGCCCAGGTTCACGGTCCAGTCCACCCCCAGCACGTCGCAGTCCAGCGCCGCCATCTCGTCCAGCCAGAGCCCGCCGCCCTTGGTGAAGACGATGCGCGGGATGACCTGGCCCTCGTGTTCGCGCTTGAGGCCCGCCAGCACCTGCCGGGTGTAGGCCAGGCTGAAGTCCTGGAAGGCGCCGTCGGCCAGCACGCCGCCCCAGCTGTCGAACACCATCACGGCCTGCGCGCCGGCCTCGATCTGCGCGTTCAGGTAGGCGGTGACGGCGTCGGCGTTGACCTGCAGCAGCCGGTGCATCAGGTCGGGCCGGCCGTACAGCATGGACTTGACCAGCCGGTAGTCGTCCGAGCCGCGGCCTTCCACCATGTAGCAGGCCAGCGTCCAGGGGCTGCCGGAAAAGCCGATCAGCGGCACCCGGCCAGCGAGCGCCCGGCGGATCGAGGTGACGGCGTCGAACACGTAGCGCAGCTTGTCCAGGTCGGGCACGGCCAGCGCCTGCACCGCGGCCTCGTCGCGCACCGGGCGGGCAAAGCGCGGACCCTCGCCGGCGGCGAAATCCAGGCCCAGCCCCATGGCATCGGGCACGGTCAGGATGTCGGAGAACAGGATGGCCGCGTCCAGCGCGTAGCGGTCCAGCGGCTGCAGCGTGACTTCGGTGGCGTAGTCGGGGTTCGTCGCCAGGCCCATGAAGCTGCCCGCCCGCGCCCGCGAGGCCCGGTACTCCGGCAGGTAGCGGCCCGCCTGCCGCATCAGCCAGACCGGGGTGTAGGGCGTCGCCAGCCGTTGGCAGGCGCGCAGGAAGGTGTCGTTCTTCAAGGGGGCAAAAGACATGGGCCGATTGTCGCAGGCGTGAGCCCGCCGGACGGTTCCGGCGGCCGGCCCGGGGTCGTCCGGGCCGCGACCGGCGCCCCTATCATCGCGGCCCGATGGACGCGCGTTTCGAACAGGCCAAGGCCTTCTTCCTGCAGGGCCTGGGGCACTACCAGGCCGGCCGCTTCGAGGCGGCCGAGCGCGACTTCGGCGCCTCGCTGTCGCTGCTGCCCGGCCGCCTCTCGACCCTGACCAACCTGGGGGCCACCCGCCTGAAGCTGGGCCGGGTGGAGGAAGCGGCGCAGCTGCTGCAGGAGGTCCTGCAGCAGGAGCCGGACAACGCCGAAGCGCTGGGCCACCTGGCCGCGGCGCTGGCCGAGATGGGCCGGCGCGAAGCGGCGCTCGACGCCGTGCGCCAGTCGCTGGACCATGCGCCGGGCAGCGGGGCCGGCTGGCTGCTGCGCGCCACGCTGGCACGCGAGCTCGGCTCGATCGAGGAGGCCGCCGGCGCCTACCGGCAGGCGCTGGCGCACGGGGCCGACCCGGAGCTGGTGCGTTTCGGCCTGGCCGCCGTGCAGGCCGGCGACGACACCCCGCCCGCCCCGCCGGCCGCTTACGTGCAGACGCTGTTCGACAGCTATGCCGAGGGCTTCGAGGAGCACCTGGCGGGCGCCCTGGGCTACCGGGCGCCGCAGGTGCTGGCGGCCGGGCTGGGCCGGGCGCGCTATCGCAGCGCCCTCGATCTGGGCTGCGGCACCGGCCTGTGCGCGCCGCTGCTGCGCGCGCGCTGCGACCGGCTGGAGGGCATCGACCTGTCGCCCCGCATGGTCGAGCAGGCGCGCGGGCGCGGGCTGTACGACGAAGTGCAGCCGGGCGATCTGGCCGGGTTCCTGGGCAGCACCGGGCGCCGCTACGACCTGCTGCTGGCCGCCGACGTGTTCATCTACGTCGGCGCGCTCGAGCGCGTGTTCGAGGGCGCCGCCCGGGTGCTCGAGGCCGGCGGCGAGTTCTGTTTCTCGCTCGAGGATGCCGGCGACCGGCCCGGGTTCGTGCTGCAGTCCAGCCTGCGCTATGCGCATGGCGAGGCCTATGTCCGTGCGCTGGCGGGACCATGCGGCTTCGAACTACAAGCGATCGAGCGCGGGCCCCTGAGGATGGACGCTGGCCAGCCCGTCGCCGGGCTGTTCGCCTGGCTGCGCAAGGGCGGCGCTGCCGGCTTGCCGGCCCGCGGGTCCGCCGGCGGGTAGCGGCGGCCGCCTGCGCCGGACCGGGCCTGCCACAAGGAGCAAGGCCAGCCATGCATCGTCCTGTCATCCCTTCCCGGCTCCTGGCCGTGGCGGCGGCACTGGCCGCCGCCAGTGCGGCGGCGCAGGTGACGCCCTCCGAGCCGTTCGGCGGCCGGCCCTTCGGCGCCAGCGGCGCGAGTGGGGCGCTCGCACCAGCACCGGCCCCCTTGCCGGCGGGTACCGCTGCAGTACCCGCGCCGGCCCCGCCGCCCGCCCTGGTGATGGAGCCCGCGGCGCCGGTGGTGGTGCAGCCCCAGGCGCCGGTGATCGTGCAGCCGCCGGCTCCCTCGACCGCCGTCATGGGCGCAGGGCCCGCTGGCGGCGCCGGCCGGCCGGACGACGCCGGCGCGGGCTCGTCCATGCCCCTGCCGGGCGGGGCGCCGCAAGGCAGCGCGCCGCCGCCACAGACGGGCACGGCGCGCGCCGGCGGCCCGGCGCTGCCGCAAGGCATGGCGCCGCCCCCCAGCGCTCCGCCACCGGCTCCGCCACCGCCGGCACCGGTGCCACCGCCACCGCCGGCCATGAGCCCCGCGCCGGCCACCCAGCCCTTCAGCGCGCCGCGGCCCGGCGGCCCGGCCGCGGCTGCGCCGGCACCGGCGCAGTCCGCGGTGAAAGGCCTGCCGCCCGACGCGCCGCGGCTGGTGATCACCGGCTCGGTGTACTCGGCCGATCCGGCGCAGCGCCGCTTGATCGTCAACGGACAGGTGTTCCGGGAAGGGGCCGACCTGGGCTCGGGCGTGACGCTGCAGAAGGTGCAGCCGGACAGCGCGGTGCTGGGCTTCCGGGGCCAGAACTACGACGTGTACTTCTGAGCGTCGCCAGCCTCGGAAGGGGCGCGCGCCCGGATCGAAGTGCAGCGCCGGCGATGCCCGGCGCTGCCTGCCCGGTCGCTCAGGCCACCGCCTTGCGCAGCGCCTGGTCGATGTCCCACAGGATGTCGTCCACGTCCTCGATGCCCACCGACAGCCGGACCATGTCGGCGCCGACGCCGGCGCGTTCGAGCTCGGCTTCGTCGAGCTGGCGGTGGGTGGTCGACGCCGGGTGGATCACCAGCGTCTTGGCGTCGCCGATGTTGGCCAGGTGGCTGAGGAATTCGCAGGCGTCGATGAAGCGCTCGCCGGCCTTGGCCGGGTCGGGCGCCTTGATGCCGAAGGTCAGGATGCCCGAGCAGCCGGGCCGGCCATCGACGGCGCGGAACTGCTTCTTCGCCAGCGCGTGGTCGGGCGAGCCGGGCAGGCCGGGGTAGTTGACCCAGCCGACCAGCGGATGCTCGCTCAGGAACTCGGCCACCCGCTGGGTGTTGCGGCAGTGCGCCTGCATGCGCAGGTGCAGCGTCTCGATGCCCTGCAGGATCAGCCAGGCGTTCAGCGGCGACAGCGTGCCGCCGAAGGTGCGGTTGACCTCCATGCGCGCCTTCATGGTGTAGCCGAAGTCGCCGAAGGTCTCGTGGAACCTGACGCCGTGGTAGGCCCGGCTGGGCTCCAGCATCTCGGGGAACTTGTCGCGCGACAGCGGCGAGCCCCAGTCGAACTTGCCGGATTCCACCAGCACGCCGGCCATGGTGGTGCCGTGCCCGCCCAGGTACTTGGTGGCGCTGTGCACCACGATGTCGGCGCCGAAGGCGAACGGGTTGCACAGGTAGGGGCTGGCCACGGTGTTGTCGATCACCAGCGGCAGCCCGTGGGCGTGGGCGATGGCGGCGACCGGCTCGATGTCGAACACGTTGACGCGCGGGTTGCCCAGCGTCTCGCCGTACAGCGCCCGGGTATTCGAGCGGATCGCGCGGCGGAACTGGTCGGGGTCGCGCGGGTCGACGAAGGTCGTCTCGATGCCCAGGCGGGAGAAGCCGACCCCGAGCTGTCCCACCGTGCCGCCGTACAGCGTCGACGCCGCCACGATGTGGTCGCCGGCTTTCAGGATCGCCAGCAGGGCGGTCATCTGCGCCGCCATGCCGGTGGCGCAGGCCAGCGCGGCACGGCCGCCTTCGAGTGCAGCCACGCGCTCTTCCAGCACCGCCACCGTGGGGTTGCTGATGCGGCTGTAGACGTTGCCGAAGGTCTGCAGGTTGAACAGGCTGGCGGCGTGCTCGGCCGAGTCGAACACGAAGCTGGTGGTCTGGTGGATCGGCGTGGCGCGCGCGCCGGTCACCGGATCGGGGATGGCGCCGGCGTGGATGGCACGGGTGCCGAAGCCGAAATCGTGGTCCTGGGCCATGTCAATAAGGCAGTTGCTGCGGCCGGCGCGCGGAGATCACGCGGGTGTTGACGCCGGCCCAGTTGAGGCCGCCGAACAGGCGGGCGTGCTCGATCTTGACGCAGCGGTCCATCACCACGTCCAGGCCGGCGGCGCGCGCCTTGTCCGCGGCGGCTTCGTGCACCACGCCCAGTTGCAGCCACAGGCACTTGGCGCCGATGGCGATGGCCTCGTCGGCGATCGGCGGGATGTCCTCGCTGCGGCGGAAGCAGTCGACCATGTCGATCGTCGTGCCTTGCGCCGCCAGCGCCTGGGCGGCGGCCGTGACGCTCGGGTAGCAGCGCTCGCCCAGGATCTCGTCGGCCTTGGGGTTGACCGGCACGATGCGGTAGCCGTGCGCCTGCATGTACTTGGCGGCGAAGAAACTGGGCCGGTGCCATTGCGGCGACAGGCCGACCACGGCCAGGGTGCGGCAGCTGGCCAGGATGCGCCGCAGATCGCTGATGGAGCTCATGCGACCAGTGTACGCAGGGCCCCGCAAACGCGCCGCCGTCCTACCTGCCCGCACGCTGGCTCAGCCTAAGGTGAACCGCGTGCAACCTGACGACACCGACGACATCCTGCCGCCGATCCGCCGCCGCCTGCTCCTCAAGTTCACCGCCGCCTCCGCCGCAGCCACCGCGCTGCCGGGCTGCCTGGGGCGGGACGGCGAGGCGCAGGCCACCCAGCCGGGCTTTTCCATCGGCACCAACCTGTCGGGCATGGAGTGGCCACAGCCGGGCATCCGGCGCGGCAACAGCACCCTGCCCAACCTGCACTTCACGGTGCCGCGCCGCGCCGACATCGCCTGGCTGGCGGCCCAGGGCTTTCGCCGGAACCGGCTGCCGGTGCTGTGGGAGCTGCTGCAGCCGGTGCTGTTCGACAGCCGGCCCGACGCCGCCGCCCGCGCGCTGGTCGGCGAGCCGGGCGCGTTCCACCCGCTCTATGCGCAACTGATCACCGACGTGCTGGACGCGCATGCGGCGGTCGGCGCCACCTGCCTGCTCGACCTGCACAACTACGGCCGCTACCGCGACTTCCGCTACCGCGACGATGGCAGCGTGCCCGGCCTGCGCCGGGGCCTGACGCCGCTGCACCGCGCCTTCACCGAAGACCCGCAGGGCCTGCGCGAGCGCATCTTCTCGCTGGCCCCGGGCGCCACGTTGACGCAGGCCCACTTCGCCGATGTCTGGCGCCGCGCCGCGCAGCGCTGGCAGGGCCACAAGGGCCTGGCCGGCTTCGGCCTGATGAACGAGCCGCACGACCTGCCCCGGCCCGGCGGCACCGAAGCGAGCGAAGGCGGCGGCGAGGACCTGGCGATCTGGCCGGCCTACGCGCGCGCGGCGATCGAGGCCATCCGCCAGGTGGACGGCGGCACGCCGATCTACGTCGGCGGCAACGAGTGGAGTTCGGCCATGTCCATGGCCGGGCGCAACCCGGGCTTTCCGCTGGCCGGCGAGCGCCTGGTGTACGAGGTGCACCTGTACCTGGACGCGGCCAGCAACGGCCACGCCTTCGACTACGACAGCGAGCGCCGCAAGGGCTTCAGCGCCGGCCTGGGCGGCCGTGCCATCGATGCCGACACCGGCGCCAAGCGCCTGGCCATGGCCGGCGACTGGGCGCGCGAGCACCGGCTGCGGCTGGCGCTGACCGAGATCGGCATGCCGGTGGACGACCCGCGCTGGCAGCCGATGTTCGAGCGCACCCTGGCGCGCGCAGCGCGCGACGGCGTGGAGGTCTACAGCTGGATGGGCGGCAACCACTGGCCGATCCGCAACTACCCGATCCACCACGTGCCCGGCTGGTACCAGGACCGCACCCTGGTGCCGGCGGTGGCCGGGCCGATGCAGCAGGCGGCCGGCATTGCCGCCGCCACGCTGTACGACGAAGGGCCGGGCTGGGCCGAGGGCGGCCGCGCGGTGGAGATCACGCTGCAGGCGCGCGGCTGGCTGCGCGAGCCGCTGACGGTGGGCGTGCGCGCCAGCAGTGGCAAGCTGTCGGCCGACCGCATCACCTTGCCGGCCGGCGCCAACACCGCCGCCCGCTACCGCTTCACGCCGCAGCCCGGGCGCATCGCGACGCTCGGCTACGTCGCCGAAGGCATCGCCGTGCCGCCGCCGCGCAAGGTGTATGCGCTGGCCGACCCGGTGGCCCACGCCGGGCGCGACCTGGCCGAGGCCGCCCATGCCATCCTGGCCCGCTACGGCGCCAGCAAGTGGGAGATGGCGCACGCCTGGACCGACTACGTGGGCGGCGCGCCGGCGCAGGACGGCCAGCCGGTGCGCGCGGTGGCCGATTCGGGCTTCGGCTCCAGCACCGCCAGCGCGATGGAGATGCTGTGCTTCATCAACACCGACAACCCGGATGCCGGAGCGATCCGCCCGCCGCTGCTGCGCGTGGTCGAGGGGCGCCGGGCAATCGACACGGCGGCGCCGGGCGCCTGGGGACTGTGGTGCAAGCAGCGCGCGCCGGCCGCCGGCGTGCAGCCGCACCCGCGCAACCGCGTGCCCTACGACCTCGAGGGCGAGTACTTCGCCCTGGCGGCGATCCGGCTGCCGCGGGCGAATGCCGGCGGCGTGGTGTTCCAGGCCTCGCGCGCCGAGGCGCGCCAGGCCAGCGAACTGCTGCTGGAAGGCGGCGTGGCGCTGGCCCGCTGGACCGACGCGGGCGGCCGGCAGGCCGTGCTGCGCGCGCCCGAGCGGCTGCAGCCGGGCCGGGCGGTGCTGGCGCTGACCAGCGCGCCGGGCTCGCAAGCGCTGCGCATCGACGGCCGGCCGGTGGCGCAAGGCAGCGACCGCTTCGCGCCGGCCGTGTTCGACCAGATGCTGATCGGCTGGGGCTTCGTCGACCACTACCCGCAGGAGAGCCTGCGCGGGCTGGTGTTCGGCGCCATCGCCGGCAGGGGCCGGCCGAGCGAGGCGGAACTGGGCGTGCTGGAACGCTACCTGGCTGCGCTGGCGGCCTGAGCGAGGCGCTGGTCAGGCCTGCCTGCGCGCGGAACCGTTCAGAGCGGGCCGATGACGGCCAGCACTTCCTGCACCCCGAGCACCTCGGACAGCACCACCGGCGCGCTGCCCTGGCGGTAGTACACGTAGACCGGCACGCCGTTGCGGCCGAGCGCGGCCAGCGCCGCCGTGATGGCCGGATCGCGGCGGGTCCAGTCGGCGCGCAGCAGGGCCACGCCCTGGCGCTCGAAGCCGGCCAGCACCTGCGGGTTGGTCAGCGTGGTCTTCTTGTTGAACTGGCAGGTCACGCACCAGGCGGCGGTGAAATCCACGAACACCGGCCGGCCTTGCGCCACCAGTTGCTCGACCTTGGCCTGCGACCAGGGCTGCCAGCCGTCCTCGGAGGCCCGGGCCGCCGTCGCCGCCGGCAGCGGCTGCGTGAGCTGCGGCAGGGCCGCCCAGCCCACCAGGACGAGCGCCGCCAGCGCGGCGGCCGCCAGCACCGCCCGGGTGCGGCCGCGCAGGGTCAGCGTCCACACCAGCAGGCTCAGCGCGACCAGCAGCGCCAGCAGCGCGCCGGCGCCGTCGATCCCGCTTTGCTGGCCCAGCACCCACACCAGCCACACCACGGTGGCGAACATCGGGAAGGCCATCAGCTTGCGGAACACGTCCATCCAGGCGCCGGGCCGCGGCAGCCGGCGCGCCAGCGCCGGGACGAAACTGGCCAGCAGGTAGGGCAGGGCCAGGCCCAGGCCCAGCACCGCGAACACCAGCAGCGCCTGCCCGACCGGCAGCGTGACCGCCAGCCCCAGCGAAGCCCCCATGAACGGCGCGGTGCAGGGCGAGGCCACCGCCACCGCCAGCACGCCGGTCAGGAAGGCGTTGCCCACCGGATGGCGCACTTCCATCGAAGCCAGCGAGCCCGGCAGCACCGAGCCGAACTCGAACACGCCGGCCAGGTTCAGCCCGATCAGGGTGAACAGGGCGGCCAGCGCCGACACCACCAGCGGCGACTGCAGCTGGAAGCCCCAGCCGAGCTGATCGCCGGCGGCGCGCAAGGCCAGCATCAGCCCGGCCAGGGCCAGGAACGACAGCACCACGCCGGCCGTGTAGGCCAGCCCGGCGATGCGATGGCGGCGCACGTCCCCGGCGTGCGAGGCGAAGCCGACCACCTTGATCGCCAGCACCGGGAACACGCAGGGCATCAGGTTGAGGATCAGTCCGCCGATGAGGGCGCCCAGCAGCGCGGCCGCCAGGCCGATGCCGGGACCGGGCGGCGCCGCCGGCGCGGCGGCGTTGTTGCGCAGCGCCTCGGCCAGCGCCGGTGACACGGTGGCCGGTGCCGCCACGGCCGGCCAGGTGCCCAGCACCTGCAGCTCGGTGTGCCAGCCGCGATCGCCCGCCGCCAGCACCACCGGCATCGGCTGCGGGCTGGCGCTGCGCTGCGGCGACAGCGGCACCCGGGCGGTCCAGACCTCGCCCTGCCAGGCCTGGGTCCAGGCGCCGGCGGTCTCGATCACCTCGGGCGTCTCGGGCAGGAACTGCAGCGTCTGGCCGCGCACCGTCGCCGGCAGCCCGTGCACGCGGATGTCGAGCGCCCCATCGGCGATCTGCGCGGTGTTGCCGGTGGAAGTTCCGGAGGGCGCGAGCGGCCTCGGCTGGGCGGCGAACGCGGCTTCGAAAGCCGAGCCGTGCAGCGCGGTGCTGCCGCGCACCGGCACCTTGAGCGTGAATTCGCCGTCCTGCGGGATGCATTCCAGCCGGCACACCAGCCAGCTCGCCTTGAGCCTGACTTCCAGTTCGGGCGCGAACGGCGACGGCTTGAATTCCGGCGTGACGGTCAGCGGCACCGGCAGCAGCACCGTGCCTTCGTAGCCGTAGTTGGCCAGGGTGCCGATCGGGATCTTCTTGGGCACCGGCCACTGGATGTCGCCGGCCAGCACGCCCGGCGGCAGCGTCCATTCCAGCCGCGTCGGCAGGCCCGAATCGCCCGGGTTCTTCCAGTAGGTGTGCCACTGCGGTGCGTGCCTCAGCTGCAGCCCCAGCCAGAGCGGCTGGTCGGTCGCGACGCCCTGCGGCGCATGGGCCAGCAGTTCGGCCCGCACCTGGTCGGTGGTGACGACCGCGGACCCGGCGGCGGGCGCCTGGGCCTGGGCCGTGGCGGCGCCCAGCGCCAGCAGCCAGGCGGCCAGCAGCCATCGAAGGACGAACGTCATCGCCGTGTCCGAGCTCGGCCGTGGAATGAAGTTCCGCTTCACGCCATTCCCAGCACCACCCGCCGGGTGCTGGCGGACTTCTTCTCGATCTTCGTCACCACCACGGCGCCGATCTCGGCGGTGCTGGCCACGTGGGTGCCGCCGCAAGGCTGGTAGTCGACCAGCTCGGCGCCGCCGACGCGGATGGTGCGGATGCGCCCGGTGCCGCGCGGCGGCTGCACCGACATGCTCTTGACCAGCGCCGGGTTGGCGTCCAGTTCCTCGTCGGTGATCGAGCCGATCGCCACCGGGTGGGCGGCCGCCACCAGCCGCGCGATGCCGGCCGTGAGCTGCTCCTTGTCGAGCGGCTCGGTCATGTTGAAGTCCAGCCGCGCGTAGTCGGGCGTGATCGAGCAGCCGTTGACCAGCTGCGGCACCAGGTGGCACAGCAGGTGGGTGGTGGTGTGGAACCGCATCAGCCGGTGCCGGCGGTCCCAGTCGATGCGCGCCACCACGCGGTCGCCCGGCTTCAGTTGCGCCAGCAGCCCGTCCTGCCCCGGCGCCGGCACGTGCCAGATGCCGCCGGTCGGCTGGCCCTGCTCGTCCTTGGCCTTGCGGGTGTCGGCGATCGCCAGCGTGCGGCCGCCGGCCAGCGCCAGCACGCCGGCATCGCCGGCCTGGCCGCCGCCGAGCGGGTAGAACACGGTGCGGTCCAGCACGATCCCGTGCTCGCCCACCGACAGCACGCCAGCCTCGCACTCGCGCAGGTAGCCGTCGTCGCGGAACAGCTCTTCGGTCATGGTCCGGATTGTCGCGGTTTGGACCTACAGCCGTCCTGCGCGGGGACAACCAGACTGCGCGGAGTGAACCGACTGTTACCTTTTCTGGCGCTGGCCGTACTGGCGGGCTGCGTCGACCTGGGGCGCCTGCCGGAATCGGCGACGGTCGGCCCTTCCCCGCAGTTGCCCGCGCCGCGATCCGGCCTGCTGCCGACCGTGAACATCGCGCCGGCCGAGGGCTGGCCGGCCGGCGGACGGCCGATCGCGGCGCCCGGTTTCCAGGTGACCGCCTTCGCGACCGGCCTGGACCACCCGCGCTGGCTGTACCTGCTGCCCAACGGCGACGTGCTGGTGGCCGAGAGCAACCAGCCGCCGCCGCCGCAAGGCCGCTCCGGCGGCTTGCGGGCCTGGGCCATGCAGCGGGTGATGAAGCGGGCCGGCGCCGGCGTGCCCAGCGCCGACCGCATCACGCTGCTGCGCGACGCCGACGGCGACGGCGTGGCCGAAACGCGATCGGTGCTGCTGCAGGGACTGCACTCGCCGTTCGGCATGGCGCTGCTGGACGGCCGGTTGTACGTGGCCAATGCCGATGCGGTGGTGCGTGTTCCGCTGGCCCCCGGGCAGACGCAGGTGACCGCGGCGCCGCAGCAACTGACCACGCTGCCGGCCGGGCGCAACCACCACTGGACGAAGAACCTGCTGGCCAGCCGCGACGGCCGCAAGCTGTATGCGACGGTGGGCTCCAACAGCAACGCCGCCGAGAACGGGCTGGCGGAGGAAGAGGGGCGGGCGGCGATCTGGGAGATCGACGTGGCGACCGGCGCCAGGCGCCTGTTCGCCAGCGGGTTGCGCAACCCCAACGGGCTGGCCTGGGAGCCGGCCAGCGGCGTGCTGTGGACCGTGGTCAACGAGCGCGACGAACTGGGCAGCGACCTGGTGCCCGACTACCTGACCTCGGTGCGCGACGGCGGCTTCTACGGCTGGCCCTGGAGCTACTGGGGCGCCCACGTGGACGCGCGCGTGCAGCCGCCGCAGCCGCAGCGGGTGGCGCAGGCCGTGGTGCCGGACTATGCGCTGGGCAACCACGTCGCGCCGCTCGGGCTCGCCTTCGCCGATGGCCGCCTGCCGGCGCCGTTCGCCGCCGGCGCCTTCATCGGCCTGCACGGCTCCTGGAACCGGCGCCCGCTGTCCGGCTACAAGGTGGTGTTCGTGCCGTTCGAGGACGGTAGGCCGGCCGGCCCGCCGCGCGACGTGCTCACCGGCTTCCTCAGCCCGGACGGCAAGGCCTGGGGCCGGCCGGTCGGCGTGACGCTGGATGCACGCGGCGCGCTGCTGGTAGCCGATGACGTGGGCAATGCCGTCTGGCGGGTGGCGCCGGCGCGCTGAGCGCGCGTGGCGGACGGACCCGCGGCCAGGGCTTCACCAAGGAGACCGCCATGAGTCCTTTGCGCACCGCCGTCCCCCTCGCCGCCCTCGTGCTGGCCGCCTGCACCGCGCCGCCGCGGGCCAGCGCGCCGGCACCGGACATCGACGTCCTCACCGCCACCGACGCGGCGGCGCGCATCTGCGCCGGCCAGCTCGGCAGCGAGGCGCTGATCCGGGCCTACCTGGCGCGGGTGCAGGCGCGGCCGGAGCTGAACGCGTTCATCACGCTGGACGCCAACGGTGCGCTGGCGGCGGCGCGGGCGGCCGACCAGCGCCGGGCGGCGGGCGCGCCGTGCCGGCCGCTGGAAGGGGTGCCGGTCGTCGTGAAGGACAACATCCACGTGGCCGGCCTGCCCTCGACCGCCGGCACCCCGGCGCTGCGCCGGTTCGTGCCGGCCGCCGACGCCCCGGTGGTGGCGCGGCTGCGCGAGGCCGGCGCGATCGTGCTGGGCAAGACCCACATGCACGAACTGGCGTTCGGCGTGACCGGCTACAACCCGGCGTACATCGCGCCCGGCAACGGGGTCGGCGTGCGCAATGCCTACGACCCGTCGCGGGTGGCGGGCGGCTCCTCGTCCGGCACCGCCGCCGCGCTGGGCGCGCGCATGGCCCCGGCCGGGCTGGGCACCGATACCGGCGGCTCGGTGCGCATTCCCTGCGCCTTCAACGGCTGTGCGTCGCTGCGACCGACCGTCGGCCGCTACCCGCAGGCGGGCATCGCGCCGATCTCGCACACGCGCGACACGGCCGGGCCGATGGCGGTGGCCATGGGCGACGTCGAGCTGCTGGACCGTGTGCTGACCGGCGCGCCAGCCGCGCAGCCGGTGCCACTGGACACGGTCCGGCTGGGCCTCGTTTCCTCCATGCAGGCCAACCTGGATGCCGACACCTGGGGCGCCTGGGAGGCCGCGCTCGGGCGGCTGCGCGCGGCCGGCGTGACGCTGGTCGACGTGCCGCTGCCGCAACTGGCGCAGCTCAATGCGGCGGTCAGCTTCCCGCTGGCGGTGTACGAAGCCAACGACGACATGGCGGCCTACCTCGCGCAGTCGGGCACGGGCGTCCCGATCGGGCAACTGGTCGCCGGCATCGTCAGCCCCGACGTGAAGGCCACCTACGAAGGGCTGGTGCTGCCGCGCAAGCTGCCGGCGCCGGCCGGCGGCGTGGTCGATGCGGCGCCGGCGTACCAGGCCGCCCTGCAGACCCACCGGCCGGCGCTGATGCGGCTCTATGCGGAAACCTTCGCCGCCCAGCGGCTCGATGCCTTCGTCTTCCCGACGGTGCCGGTCACGGCGCTGCACGCCAACCCCGACGCCAGCAGCCTGCCGAATTTCCTGCGGCTGATCCAGAACACCGACCCGGGCAGCAACGCCGGCGTTCCGGGCGTGCAGGTGCCGATCGGACTGGGCGAGACCAGCCGGCTGCCGATCGGGATCGAGCTGGACGGCCCGGCCAACAGCGACCGCCGGCTGCTGGGCATCGGCTTGTCGCTGGAGCGGTTGTTCGGCCGGCTGCCGCCACCGCAGCCGCTGCCCTGACGGCGGCGGCCGCCACGGCCCCAGCCGCTACCATCGCGCCATGGCCCTGCCTTCCCGCTTCTGGTCCGACCTGTCGACGCGCGAGTTCGCGCGCCTGCAGGCCGCCGGCGCGGCCGCCGACGTGATCGCGGTGCTGCCGGTCGGCGCCATCGAGCAGCACGGCCCGCACCTGCCGGTGAGCGTGGACGCGACCCTGGTGGACGGCGTGGTGGCGGCCAGCCTGCCGCACCTGCCGGCCGACTTGCCGGTGCTGTTCCTGCCGACCCAGGCGGTGGGCAAGAGCAACGAGCACATCCGCTTCCCCGGCACGCTGACGCTGTCGGCCGACACCACCGTGCGGCTGTGGGCCGAGATCGGCGAGTCGGTGGCGCGCGCCGGCGTGCGCAAGCTGGTGCTGTTCAACTCGCACGGCGGCCAGGTCGGCCTGCTGGACATCGTCGCGCGCGAGCTGCGCGAGCGCTGCGAGATGCTGGTGTTCGGCTGCAACTGGTTCACGCTGCCGCTGGGCGAGGCGGTCGAGGGGCAGTTCAGCGCCGAGGAGCACCGCTTCGGCATCCACGCCGGCGACATCGAGACCTCGATGATGCTGGCGCTGCGGCCGCAGTGGGTGGACATGGCGCAGGCGCGGCACTTCCGCTCCACCTCGCAGGAGCGGGCGCAGCGCTTCGAGCTGCTGGGCAACGGCCGCTCGGCCAAGCTGGGCTGGCAGATGCAGGACTACAACCCGCACGGGGCCGCCGGCAACGCCGCGCTGGCCAGCGCGGACAAGGGCCGCGCGGTGGTGGAGGCGGCCGGGCGCCAGCTCGCGCGGCTGCTGCAGGAGGTGGACCAGGTGCCGCTGTCCACGCTGGTGGCGCGCCCGCACTTTCCCGACTGAGCCTGCGCCCGGCTTCGTCGTTCGCGTCCTACGGCAGCTTGCGAGGGGGCCGATGGCTTTCGCCGCGCTGCCGCGTAGATTGGTTCGCAAGCCGGCCGCTGGCGCCGGCACCAACCAGGAGCGAACGATGGCGACCGTGGCAGACGTGATGACCCGCAACCCGCGCAGCATGACCCCGCAGGACACGCTGGTGGCTGCGGCCAAGGTGATGGACGAGCTGAACGTGGGCGTGGTGCCGGTGTGCGAGGGCGACCGCCTGCTGGGCATGGTGACCGACCGCGACATCGTGGTGCGCGGCCTGGCCCGCGACGCCGATCCCGAGGCCTGCAAGCTGGCCGACGTGATGAGCGGGCACGTGCGCACCGCGCGCCAGGACGACGACGTCGACGAGGTGCTGATCGAGATGTCCAACGCGCAGATCCGCCGGATGCCGGTGGTGGACGCCCAGGACCGGCTGGTGGGCATCCTGTCGATCGGCGACATCGCCGCCAAGAGCCCCGAGGACGAGGAGGACGTGGGGCTGTCGCTCGGGGACATCTCGTCCCCGGCCGAGCCGGACCGCTCCGGCTCGCGCAAGCAAAAGCAGAAGGGCTGAACGCCGACCCTTCCCGCCTGCGCGCCAGGCCCGGGCGCGCAGGCGGGCCGCGCAACGCGCGCGCGGGCACAGGGGACAATTGCGGCCATGCTCCGCTACCGCACCGTCCCCGTCACGCCCTTCGCCCAGAACTGCTCGTTCGTCTGGGACGACCAGACGATGGAAGCCGCCGTGATCGACCCCGGCGGCGACCTGGACGTGCTGCTGCAGCAGGCCGGGGCGCTCGGCCTGTCGCTGCGGCAGATCTGGCTCACCCACGCCCACATCGACCATGCCGGCGCCGCCGGCGAGCTGGCGCAGCGGCTGCAGTTGCCGATCATCGGCCCGCACCGCGGCGACCAGTTCTGGATCGACGCGCTGCCGCAGCAAAGCAGCATGTTCGGCTTCCCGCCGGCGCAGTCGTTCGCGCCGGCGCGCTGGCTGGAGGACGGCGACACGGTCACGCTCGGCGCGCACACGCTGCAGGTGCGCCATTGCCCCGGCCACACGCCGGGCCACGTGGTGTTCCACTCGCCCGAGCTGCAGCGTGCCTTCGTCGGCGACGTGCTGTTCGCCGGCAGCATCGGGCGCACCGACTTTCCAGGCGGCGACCACGACACGCTGGTCGCCAGCATCGTCGAGCGGCTCTGGCCGATGGGCGACGACACCGTGTTCATCCCCGGCCACGGCCCCGAGAGCAGCTTCGGCCGCGAGCGGCGCAGCAACCCCTTCGTCGGCGGCACCTGAGAAGGCGGGGGCCGCGGCCCGCGCAACAAAAAGCCACCCGCGCGGGGTGGCCCTGCAAGCGCGCGCCGCTGTGCGGCGCATCGTCGGCGCAGCCTACTGCGCGTTCTTCTTGCGGTTGGCGCTGCGCGCCTGCCCGCCCTTGCGGCCGGCCTCGCGGGCTTCCTCGGACGTGAACTCGTGGGCCGTGCCCTTTTCGTGGGCCGCCTTGCCGCCCTCGCTGGCGATCTGGCGCTGGCGGTCGGGGTCCATCGATGCGAAGCCGCGGTTCGACTTGCCACCGGCGCTTCCTTGATTGTTCGATGCCATCTGGGTACTCCTGGAAAAAACGCTTGGGAAGAGTTGCATGGAGGCCGTCGCCTGCCATGGACCGGATTGGGCTTGCAAAGCAGAGAAAAGCCCGTCAGGCCCTTCAGCCGAGCGCTGTAGGAAGGGACCTTGCGGGGTTACATCCCGACAACGCCTGTATCGGCTGCTAGCCTTTTGGAAGCACGCCGGCCTGCAGCCGCTGCAGCAGCTCGCCCGCCTCCGGTGGCGTTGCCGGGGCCGCGCGGTCGTCCGCCAGCAAGGCGTCGAGCAGGCGCGCGACCTGCGCGGCTGCCGGCTGCACCGGCCCGAAGAAGCGCGCCTGCGCGCCGCGCGCGACCAGCAGGGTGGGGAAGGTCTCGATCTCGACGTCGCCCATGGCATCGGCTTGGTCTTCCACATCGACCCAGGCGAAACGGGCCTGCGGATGGGCGGCGGCCAGCGCCTCGAACTCACGGCTCCACTCGCCGCACACGCGGCACCACGCCGCGCACAGGCAGATCACCTGCCAGCCGGTTGAATCGCCTGCGCTGCTCGTGCTCATGCGGGCAGTCTAGGGCAGGGCCGCATTCCCCGGCTCTCGCCGGCGTACCGGCGGGGGCTGCCCGGCTCAGGCATGGGTGATCCAGCCGCGCAGGCCGGGCGCATCGAGGTGCGGCAGGCAGTTGAAGCTGACCAGCGAGTGCCGCTTGGGGGTGAAGGCGAACTCGGTCAGCCCGGTGTTGCGCAGGCGCATGTTCAGCTCGATCGTGGCCTGCGGCGACGCGCCCAGCACGTGGCCGACCGCGGTGGCGATCGGCCCGCCGCTGGTGACCATCAGCACCTGCTGGCCGTAGTGGTTGGCCCGCACGTGGTCCAGCGCGCCGGCCACGCCGGCCAGGAACTCGGCCCAGCTCGGCATGCCGCGGGGTTGCGCCGCGCCGGCCATCCACTGTGCCAGGCCATCGCGCAACAGCCGGAAGTGGTGGCGGTAGGCCTCCGGCGAATCGGGCCGCGGCAGCGGTTCGGGGTGGATGGCGGCGATCACGGCGCCGCTGTCGTACTCGTTCAGCCCTTCCCAGGACAGGTGCTCGCCGGCCTGGTCCATGCCCTGCAGGATGCCGGCCAGCGTCTGCCGGTGCCGGCGCAGGGTGCCGGCGATCAGGCCGTCGAAGCGCAGCCCCTGGTGCGCGAAGTATTCGCCCAGGCGCACGCTCTGGCGGTGGCCGAGCTCGCTGAGCTGGTCGTAGTCGTCGGCGCCGAACGAGGCCTGGCCATGGCGCACGAGGTACAGGGTTCCCATGGCCTGCATTCTGGTCCGGCGGGCAGCAGGGGCGCGGTCTCGTGGGGGACGGCGCTCACGCGGGCCCTCGCCTACGCGATGTGCCGCCGCGTTCCTGCACCGGCGCGCGGCGCGCGGCGGTGTGATGGACGGCCGCCTGCAGGAGAGACACGATGGCCCGTTACGGCAAGAAGGCGAACGAGAAAGTGGAAGAGGCCATGCATGAGTTCAAGCATGGCCAGCTGCGCAGCAGCTCCGGCGACAAGGTGAAGAACCCGAAGCAGGCGATCGCGATCGGCCTGTCCGAGGCGCGCAGCGAGGGCGGCAAGGTGCCGAAGAAGAAGGCCGGCTCCGACAAGCCCGCGGCGGCCAAGTCCTCCTCGGGCAAGTCCGGCGGCAGCAAGTCGGGTTCGAAGACGACCGCCAGCCGCAAGAGCCGGTGACCGGCGCCGCGACGGCTCAGCAGGCGGCGTGGACGGCGCTGGCGTCGCCGGCCGCGGCGGTGCCGAGGAAGGTGGCGCGCACCCGGATGTGCCCGGCCGGGCCGGTCAGAGGCCGGCGGATTCGAAGCGCACCAGGCCCCGGGGCGTGTGCAACGCGGCACAGAGGTTGGGCGGACCCTCGTGGACGGCGAAGCTCTCCAGGCCGATCAGGGCCAGCGCCGTCCGCAGCAGCGCGGCCTGCGGATGCTGCAGCGCCAGTCCGTGCAGCGTGGCGCCGCACGCGGGCAGGCCGGCGGCCGGATGCGGGCCGCCCCACTCGATCAGCGTGGGCAGGCAGCCATCGAACAGGCGCTGGCCGTCCGGGCGCAGGCTGATGCGCCAGCGCAGCGGCCCGCGCGGCGTCTCGCGCGAAGCGGCGACCGCTTCGCCCCGATCGATGCCCAGCCGCTGCCAGGCGGCCAGCGCCGCATCCAGGTCCGGCACGCGGGCGACCCAGTGCAGCAGCCGCGGGCCCTGCTCGCGCACCGCCGCCCGCTGGACCGGCTGGTCCATGTCGAACCAGCGCGTGCGCGCCGGCGCCGGCGCTGCCGGGTTGCGCGCGATGAGCTCGAGGTAGGCCTGGGGGAAGTCCACCGTGGCGATCCGCAGCAGCCGGTTGTGCGTGCCCATCAGCGGGTGCTCGCCGCCGGGGCCCGGCGCCACCCCCAGGGTGCGCTCGCACCAGGCGGCGCCCTGCTCGAGCGCGTCGGCCACCACCACCAGGTGGTCGATGCGCGCGCCGCCGCTCACAGGCGCACCTCGCCGGCGATGCAGGTGACCGCGTGGCCGCCGATCCAGGTCTCGCCACCCTCGCGCGCCACATGGACCCGGCCGGCGCGGCCCAGCGCGGTGCCCTGGGCCGCGACGTAGCGCTCGGGCGCGAGCCCGGCGCCGATCAGCCACTGGGCCAGTGCGGCGTTCAGGCTGCCGGTGACCGGGTCCTCGACCATGCCGTTGTTGCCGGGGAAGAAGGCGCGCACCTCGAATGCGCAATCGCCGCCGGCGGCGTGCGGGCCGGCGACACCGACCTTGCCGCGCGGGCCGACCACGCCCACGTCCAGGCCGGCCAGCACGGCGGCGTCGGGTTTCAGGGCCAGCACCTGTTCGGCGCTGCGCAGCAGCACGCCGCGCCAGTTGGGGCCGTTGTCGCACCAGGCGTGGGCGGCGACGTCGTCGCGCGCAATCCCCAGCCCGCGCGCGATCAGCTCGACGTCGGCTTCGGGCAAGGGTCCGCCCTTGCGCAGCGGCGGCGCGGCGAACGCGAGCCGGCCGCTGGCCGCGTCGCGCTGGATGCGCACCAGCCCGATGCCGCATTCCTGCACCACGTGCGCGCCCCGGGGGCGGCCGCCGGCGGCCAGCCAGGCATGGCAGCTGCCCAGCGTCGGGTGGCCGGCGAACGGGAGTTCGCGCCCCGGGCTGAAGATGCGGACCCGGTAGTCGGCCTGCGGGTTCTCGGGCGGCAACAGGAAGGTGGCTTCGGACAGGTTGGTCCAGTGGGTGAAGGCCAGCATCTGTTCGGTGGACAGGCCGCTGCCGTCCAGCACCACGGCCAGCGGGTTGCCGAGGTAGGGCGTGGCGGTGAAGACGTCGACTTGCTGGAAGGGACGGGAAGTCATGGCGTGGCTGGCGAGAATGAGAAGTCGATCAGGAAAGGGGAAGGTCGAGCACGCCCGCGGCGGCCGGCAGCGCCAGCATGTGCCCGTACCAGGCGTCCAGCCGCGGCCGCTCGCGCCAGGCCAGCGGGAGCCCGCGCCAGCGGTGCATCTCGCAGGCGACGGGCAGGTCGGCCACGGTGAGGCGGTCACCCGCCATGAAGCGCCGGTCGGCAAGGTGCGACTCGAGCAGGTCCCACAGCGGCTCGGTGGCGGCGACCGAAGTATCGGCCAACGCCTGGTTCCGGGCGGCCGGGGCGATCCGGATCAGCTGCACGAAGGCATCGCGGCCGGCCGGGTTGAGGGTGGTCTGCTGCCAGTCCATCCAGCGCTCGGCGTCGAAGCGCGCGCGCAGGTCGTGCGGATACAGGTCCTCGCGGCCGTAACGTGCCGCGAGGTAACGCACGATCACATTGGATTCCCAGAGCTCGTAGCCGTCGTCGTCGAGGAGCGGCACCAGCGCGTTCGGGTTGCGCGCCAGGTACCCGGGCGTGCGCACCACGCCGAAGGCGTCGCCGGCCTCCAGGCGCTCGAACGGCAGCTCCAGCAGCTGCAGCGCGAGGACCACCTTGCGCACGTTGATGGAGGACAGCCGCCCCCACAGCCGGATCATGGCCGCGGTCCCGTCGCGCGGATGGCGCGCGCCAGTGCCGCGATGCCGGTGTCGATCTGCGCGGCCGTCGCGGTGACGAACGACAGCCGCAGGGTGCGCTGCGCCGCGGCGTCGTCCTGTGCGTCGGCGTAGAAGGCGGCGCCCGGGACGAAGGCCACGCCGGCGTCCACCGCGCGGGGCAGCAGCTCGAGTGCGGAGTGGCCGCGCGGCAGGCGCGCCCACAGGAACATGCCGCCGTCGGGGCTGTTCCACTGCACGTCCAGCCCGTGCATCTCGCGCGACAGCGCGGCCAGCATGGCGTCGCGCTGCGAGCGGTAGAGGGCGCGGATGCGTGGCAGGTGCCGCTCGAGGAAGTCGCCTTCGAGGACGCGCGCCGCCATGCGCTGGTTGAAGCCGGGGCTGTGCAGGTCGGCGGCCTGCTTGGCCTGCAGCAGCTTGGGGTACAGCGCCGGCGGCGCCACCAGGAAGCCCAGGCGCAGCCCGGGCGCCAGCACCTTGGAGAAGGAGCCGAGGTACAGGCTGCCGTCGGGAAGGCGCGCCGACAGCGGCAGCGGCGGCGGCTGGTCGAACCAGAGGTCGCCGTAGGGGTTGTCTTCGACGATCGGCAGGCGCAGTTCGGCGGCGAGCTCGGCCAGCGCCGCCCGGCGCGCTTCGCCCATCGTGCGGCCGGTCGGGTTCTGGAAATTGGGCAGCAGGTACAGGAAGCGGGCGCCTGCCGCCTTGGCGCGCAGGTCGTCCAGGTTCAGGCCGCCGTCGTCGCTGCGCACGCCGACGACCTGCGGCTCCATCGGCGTGAACGCCTGCAGCGCGCCCAGGTAGGTCGGCGTCTCGACCAGCACGCGCGAGCCGGCGTCCAGCAGCACCTTGGCCACCAGGTCCAGGCCCTGCTGGGAGCCGGTGGTGATCAGCACCTGGTCGGGGTCGACCGGCCAGGGCAGCAGGGCGGCGACCCGCTCGCGCAGCGCCGGAAAACCTTCGCTGGCGGCGTACTGCAGCGCGGCCGCGCCGTCCTGCTGCAGCACCTGGGCGCTGGCGGCGGCGAACTCGGCGACCGGGAAGGTGGCCGGCGCGGGCAGGCCGCCGGCGAAGCTGATGATGCCGGGGCGCTCGGTGACCTTCAGGATCTCGCGGATCACCGAAGGGTTCATGCGGGCGGCGCGCCGCGCCAGCACCCAGGGGGAGGGCAGGTCGTTCGGGTTCATGCAGGCTCCTGGACGTAGCGGGGTTGCACCGGCATCTTGCGGCCGATGAAGACGGTGGCGATCACGGCCAGGGCGAAGCCCAGCGTGGTGGCGTCGATCGCCTCGCCGAGCAGGGGCACGGCGAACAGCATGCTGAGGAACGGCTGCACCAGTTGCACCTGGCTCACCCGCACGGTGCCGCCCAGCGCCAGGCCGCGGTACCAGGCGAAGAAGCCCAGCCACATGGAAAACACGCCGACGTAGGCGAACGCCCACCAGGCCGAGGCCGGCAGCGTCGCCTGCGGCCGGGTGAGCAGCGCCGCCGGCAGCGTGATCGGCAGCGCGATCACCAGCGCCCAGCAGATCACGTGCTCGGCGCGCATGCGCTGCGACAGGCGCGCGCCGTAGCCGTAGCCGACGGCGGCGCAGGCCATGCCGGCCAGCAGCAGCAGGTCGGCCGGGTGCAGTGCGGTGCCTCCGCTGCGCAGCAGCGCGAAGCCGACCACCAGCGCGCTGCCCAGCGCGGCGCAGGCCCAGAAGCCGGCGCTGGGCCGCTGACGGTGCAGCCAGGCGCCCACCGCCGCGGTCGCCAGCGGCAGCACGCCCACGATCACGCTGGCATGCACGGCCTCGACGTAGCGCATGGCCACCGACGTGAGCAGCGGAAACCCGAACACCACGCCGGCCGAGGTGATGGCCAGCGGCAGCCAGTCGCCGCGCTGCGGCAGTGGCGCCCGGCTGGCCAGCAGGAAGACTGCGGACAGGGCGGTTGCGACCACCGCGCGGCCGAGCGCGATGAACACGCCCGACATCTGCGGCGCATCGGGCGTGCCGACGGCCAGCCGGGTCATGGGCAGCGTGAGCGCGAAGACCGCCACGCCGATGAAGCCCAGCCAGAGACCACGGATCTCCTGCGGCTTCACTGGACGACCCTCTGCACTGCGTGCTCCGGTAGGGGCGCCTGGGAGCGGGTCGGCGCGCTCATGGGCGCGCTCCGGTGCGGCAGCGGCGGGAGGGGCTTGCTTGCGATTGCATGAGGGCCAATGTAAGCTTGGCGACCAGTACACCATCCATACAGTTGGCCGGTTCAGATGCAGTTCTGTATCGACCCGCCGGGCAATACACGAAAGCGCCGATGCTGACCCGATCGTCCTCGCAATCGCTGACCGAGCAGCTGTCCGGCCGCTTCGCCCAGCGCATCCGCGACCGGCTGCTGGCGCCGGGCGCGCGCCTGCCCTCGGTGCGGCAGTGCGCGCAGCAGCAGGGCGTGAGTCCCTCGACCGTGGTGGCCGCCTACGACCAGCTGCTGGCGCAAGGGCTGGTCGAGGCCCGCAAGAACCGCGGCTTCTTCGTTCGCGAGCTGGCCCGGCGCGAGCCGGCCGCCGTGCGGCCGGGTGCCGGCAGCCGGGCGGGCGCCACCGACGCAGCGCCGCGGCCGTCGCCGGTCGATGCCACGGCGCTGATCCGCGGCATGTTCCAGGGCTTCGACGGCAAGCCCCAGCCCGGGATGGGCGCGTTTCCGCCGCAATGGCTCGAATCGGCCTTCATGCCGGCGGCGGTGCGCAAGGTGACCGGCGCCCGGGCGCTGCAGGCGGTCTCGCTGCAGTATGGCGAGCCGATGGGCGACAGCGCGCTGCGGCTGGCGCTGTCGCGCAAGCTGGCCGCGATGAACGTGCACGCCGGCCCGGACCACATCATCACCACGGTCGGCGCGACCCACGCGCTGGACATCGTCAGCCGCGCGTTGCTGCGCGCGGGCGACCCGGTGATGGTCGAAGAGCCGGGCTGGGCCGTGGAGTTCGCCCGCCTGACGGCGCTGGGCATGCGGCTGCTGCCGGTGCCGCGCCGCGCCGACGGGCCGGACTTGGATGTCATGGCGCGCTATTGCGAAGTGCACCGGCCCAAGCTGTACGTCAGCGTCAGCGTGCTGCACAACCCGACCGGCTACTGCCTGTCGCCCGGCAGCGCGCACCGGCTGCTGCAACTGGCCCAGCGCCACGACTTCCATGTGGTCGAGGACGACACCTACAGCCACATCGCACCCGAGCACGCCACCCGGCTGTGTGCGCTGGACGGGCTGCAGCGCACCATCCATGTCAGCGGCTTTGCCAAGATCCTGGCGCCCAACTGGCGCGTCGGCTTCCTGGCGGCCAACCCGGCGCTGATCGAGCGGCTGCTGGACACCAAGCTGCTGTCGACGCTGACCACGCCGGCCCTGCTGGAGCGTGCGCTGGCGCTGTGCATCGAGCAGGGCCAGTTGCGCCGGCATGCCGAGCGCATCCGCACCCGGCTGGATGCGGCGCGCAGCCGCAGCGTGAAGCTGGCGCTGAACGCCGGCTGCCGCTTTGCCGCCGAGCCGGCCGGGCTGTTCGGCTGGGTCGAGACCGGCGTGGATACCGACGCGCTGGCCCAGCGCATGCTGGACGAGGGCTATCTGCTGGCGCCCGGCGCCCTGTTCCATGCCGAGCGCAAGCCCAGCACGCTGATGCGCATCAACTTCGCGACCACGCAGGACGCCGCGTTCTGGCGGAAGTACGCCGAGCTGGTGCGGCGGATGTGACGCCTCGGCGTCAGAGCATCTCGTCCGGCGCGAACGGCGCCAGCAGATTGACCAGCCCGCGCAGCCGCAGCGAGGCCTCGGGCTCCTGCGTCGCATCCCCGAACGCGGCGCCGGGCGGTGCCCGCCACGCCAGGCCGCCCTCGCCATCGAGTTCGACCCGGTAGGTCCCTTCGGCGAAGGATCGCTCGATCAGCCCGGCCGCGAGATCGGCCAGCTTGCGGCTGCGGATCAGCAGGGCCACTTCGCTGTTCTGCTTGTGCGAGCGCAGGTCCAGGTTCATGGAACCGATGACCGACAGCCGCCGGTCGATGACCACCGCCTTGGAATGCAGGCTGGCGCGGGTGGCGCCGCTCTTCGAGCCGCCGGCGGCGCTGCCCAGGCCGGCGCCGCTGTGGCTGCGGCCGCCGTGCAGCGCGGCCGACTGCGAGTCGGCACGCATCTCGTGCAATTCCACCCCCATGCGCAGCAGGCCGCGCCGGTAGCGGCGGTAGCCGGCATGGGCCGCGGGCGCATCGTTGGAGGCCAGCGAATTGGTCAGCACGCGGACGGCGACGCCGCGGGCCCGGGCCTGCCGGAACACCTCCATCATCTGTGGCCCGGGCACGAAGTACGGCGAGATGATCAGCAGCTCGCTGCGGGCCTGCTGCATGAGCTGCAGCAGGCCGTCCACCACGGTGTCGCCGGCCCCGGCCTCGTCGTCGCCGGGGCCGATCTTGCCGGGCTCGTCCACCAGCAGGGTGGACGGCGCCCAGACCAGCGGCGCCCGCCGCAGGTCCATCGCGGGACGCTGGGCCCAGGCCTTGGCGGCCGGTGCCCCGTCGGGGAGCACGGTCGAGGGCCGGCCGTCGGCGACTGCCGCGGCTGACTTCGCCGCGGCCGCGGGCGCTGCCTCCGGGGCCTCCTGCGCGGAAGCGGCGCCGCTCCCAGGCGCGCCGCTGGCCCGGCCCGCCTCGCGCAGCCGGTCCAGGTCCTTCCGGGACAGCAGAGCCTGTACCGGATAGGCGAGTTGGTCGTTCCAGAAGCGGTCGAAGCTGGCCGACATCGGCTTGACGATGGCGCCGGCGGCCATCACGTCCAGGTCGACGAAGGCGCTCTCGCCGTCGCCGCCGAAGTAGGCGTCGCCCAGGTTGCGACCGCCCGTGATGCCCCAGGCGTTGTCGGCGATGAACAGCTTGTTGTGCATGCGCTTCTGGATGCGCTGCACGTCCGGCAGGGAGCCGAGCACGCGGGTGAGCAGCGACCGGCGCGAGCCGACCAGCGGGTTGAACAGCCGGATCTCGACGCCCGGCTCGAAGGCCAGCCGCAGCACCTGGGCGTCCTCGCCGACCGAGTTGAAGTCGTCCAGCAGGATGCGCACCCGCACGCCGCGCCGTGCCGCCGCGCGGATCCGCTCCAGCAGCACGGCGGTGCTGGTGTCCGCATGGATGGCGTAGTACTGCAGGTCCAGGCTGCGCTCGGCGCCCTCGACCAGCGCCAGGCGGCTGGTGAAGGCCGTCTCCACGCTGTCCAGCAGCAGGAAGCCGGAGCCGGCGCGCGTGCCTGCCGCTGTCCGCCGCTCCAGCGCCAGGCGGCCCAGCGCGGTCTGCTCGGGGGTGGTGAAGGCGTGCGAGGGCGGGCGTTCGACGTGGCTGGGCAGGCTGGCGCAGCCGGTGGTCCAGCCGAGCAGCAACAGGCAGGTCAACAGCTGCAGCAGCCAGTCCGGCGCCGCCCTGCGCGGGGCGCGCACCAGGGGTCCGGAGTTGCTGGCCATATGCCGGGCCACTTTAGATGCGGCGCCGTGCGTGCGGGGCGCGCCGCAGGTCAGCCGTGGCCCCCAGTTGGCGCCAGTGGCGCCCTACAGCTCGCCCAAGGCTTCCCAGCGCTCCAGCGCGGCCATCAGCTCGTCTTCGATCTCGGAGCTGCGGGTGGCCAGTTGGGCTGCGCGCGCGGCTTCGCGTGCATAGAGGCTGCCGTCGGCGAGCTCGGCCGTGATGGCCGCCTGCTCCTGCTCCAGTGCATCGATGCGGCCGGGCAGGGCTTCCAGCTCGCGCTGTTCCTTGTAGCTGAGCTTGCGGCGCGCCTGGGGTGCCGGTGCTGGAGCCGGAGCAGCCGCCGGCGGCTCGCGCGTGGTTCCGACCGTCGCTGCCGGCATCGGCGCGAGGGACCGGCTGCGCTGGGACTGGGCCAGCCAATCCTGCACGCCGCCTTCGTACTCGCGCCAGCGGCCGTCGCCTTCGTGCGCGACGATGCTGGTGACCACGTTGTCAAGGAACGTCCTGTCATGGCTGACCAGGAACACGGTGCCGTCGTACTCCTGCAGCAGGTCTTCCAGCAGCTCCAGCGTATCGATGTCCAGGTCGTTGGTGGGCTCGTCCAGCACCAGCACGTTGGCCGGCCGCGCGAACAGGCGGGCCAGCAACAGCCGGTTGCGCTCGCCGCCCGACAGCGAACGCACCGGCGACGCCGCGCGGGCCGGGGGAAACAGAAAATCGCCCAGGTAGCTCTTGACGTGCTTGCGCTGGCGGCCGATCTCGACCCATTCGCTGCCGGGGCTGATGAAATCCTCCAGCGTGGCGTCGAGGTCGAGCGCCTCCCGCATCTGGTCAAAGTAGGCGACCTGCAGGTTGGCGCCCTGGCGCAGCTTGCCGCTGTCTGCTGCCAGCTCGCCGAGGATGAGCTTGAGCAGGGTCGTCTTGCCGGACCCGTTGGGGCCGACCAGCCCGACCTTGTCGCCGCGCAGGATCGTCGCGGAAAAGTCGCGCACCACGGCCTTGCCGTCGAACGCCTTGTGCACGTTCTCGAGCTCGGCGACCAGCTTGCCGCTGGAGGCGCCGGTCGCAACCTCCATCCGCACCTGGCCCACGGCTTCGCGCCGGGCCGCACGCTGCTCGCGAAGCATGTGGAGGCGATTGATGCGGCCCTGGGCGCGGGTGCGGCGCGCCTCGACGCCCTTGCGGATCCAGACTTCTTCCTGCGCCAGCAGCTTGTCGGCCTTGGCGCTGCCCACTGCCTCCTGCGCGAGCTGCTCTTCCTTGAGGGTTCGGTAGCGGCTGAAGTTGCCGGGCCAGGAATGGAGACGGCCGCGGTCCAGTTCGACGATGCGGGTGGCGATGCGGTCGAGAAAGGCGCGGTCGTGGGTGATGGTCACCACGCTGCCTTTGAAATCCAGCAGCAAGCCCTCGAGCCATTCGATGGCGTCCAGGTCCAGGTGGTTGGTGGGTTCGTCCAGCAGCAGCACGTCGGGGCGAGTGACCAGTGCCTGAGCCAGCGCGACCCGCTTGCGTACCCCGCCCGACAGCGTGCCGATGCGCGCCGCCGCATCCAGATGCAGGCGATGCAGCGTTTCATTGACGCGTTGTTCCCAGTTCCAGCCGTCTCCCGCCTCGATGCGTGCCTGCAGGCGGTCGAGGTCGCCGTCGCCCTGCGTGTACTGCCCGATGAGCTCCAGCACATCGCGGAGTCCCAGGCGGACCACGTCGAACACCGTGGACTGATCGTCGAGCACAGGCTCCTGGGCCACATAGGCAACGCGCAGCCCTTGCTGGAGTTGCAAGCTGCCGTCATCGGGGCGCTCCAGTCCGGCCAGGATCTTCAGCAGCGATGACTTGCCGGCGCCGTTGCGACCGATGAGCCCGACCCGCTCGCCGGCTTCAAGTGCGAACTGCGCATGATCGAGCAGGGGCAGATGGCCGAAAGCCAGCTGCGCGTCCAAAAGGGTGAGGAGTGCCATGACGCGGGCGATTATGGGCAGTGCCCCGCACACGAGAGCGCCTGAATGCGTGGCGGGGTGAATGCATGGCGCGGACGCCGCGAGACTTGAAGGGAACGACAAGCGGAGCAGATCGCCGCGCCACGGCCTCTTCCTTGGATCTCGCCACGTCAGGCTCTTCCTTGTACCGTGGGTGTTCAAAGTCGAGCGTCTTGCCGTGCTCGGCCACGCGTCCCCTTGTGGCAACCAGGTAAGAAAGTGCATCCGCGTTGTCGCGTTTCCTTTTCAACGTGCTATAGTCACGGGCTCCGCTGATGAGGGGGTGCCCAGAGGGCGCCAGACTTCGGCAGCGGGGGCAGAAGAAGAAAAAGAGCCAAGTTGGTTGACCGGCGTGAATAAACCGGTATAGAATCAAAGGCTCTGCTGATGACGAGGCATCAGGCGGCCCTAGCGGGCCAACGGATGCGGCGGAATCGGTAGAAACCCTGGAGGCTGGCGGAAAACGTGCCATAATCAAGGGCTTCGCCGAAAGCGATTCGCCAAAGCTTCACCACGAAGCGGCAGGCGAAAAGAAGACGGCAGGAGTTTGACAGAGCTTCGAAAAATCTGTTAGAATTCAAGGCTTCGCTGATCGCAGCGAGTCAGGCAAAGCAGGGCGATGAGCCGGTGGCGCCGCAAGGTTCGTTAACAACATACAGCCGATAAGCGTGGGCGTTTGATGGCGATTGCCAAGTTCTTCGGAACAATTAAACGCTCACTGAAGAGAAGTGAAGTTCACTTCGATTCCTTTTGAGCGGCCCCGCGAGGGGCAACAAATCAAGATCGAACTGTAGAGTTTGATCCTGGCTCAGATTGAACGCTGGCGGAATGCTTTACACATGCAAGTCGAACGGCAGCACGGGGGCAACCCTGGTGGCGAGTGGCGAACGGGTGAGTAATACATCGGAACGTGCCCAGTCGTGGGGGATAACTACGCGAAAGCGTAGCTAATACCGCATACGATCTCTGGATGAAAGCGGGGGACCGCAAGGCCTCGCGCGATTGGAGCGGCCGATGGCAGATTAGGTAGTTGGTGGGGTAAAGGCTCACCAAGCCTGCGATCTGTAGCTGGTCTGAGAGGACGACCAGCCACACTGGGACTGAGACACGGCCCAGACTCCTACGGGAGGCAGCAGTGGGGAATTTTGGACAATGGGCGAAAGCCTGATCCAGCCATTCCGCGTGCAGGATGAAGGCCCTCGGGTTGTAAACTGCTTTTGTACGGAACGAAACGCGCTGTGCTAATACCACGGCGTAATGACGGTACCGTAAGAATAAGCACCGGCTAACTACGTGCCAGCAGCCGCGGTAATACGTAGGGTGCAAGCGTTAATCGGAATTACTGGGCGTAAAGCGTGCGCAGGCGGTGATGTAAGACGGATGTGAAATCCCCGGGCTCAACCTGGGAACTGCATTTGTGACTGCATCGCTGGAGTGCGGCAGAGGGGGATGGAATTCCGCGTGTAGCAGTGAAATGCGTAGATATGCGGAGGAACACCGATGGCGAAGGCAATCCCCTGGGCCTGCACTGACGCTCATGCACGAAAGCGTGGGGAGCAAACAGGATTAGATACCCTGGTAGTCCACGCCCTAAACGATGTCAACTGGTTGTTGGTCCTTTACTGGATCAGTAACGAAGCTAACGCGTGAAGTTGACCGCCTGGGGAGTACGGCCGCAAGGTTGAAACTCAAAGGAATTGACGGGGACCCGCACAAGCGGTGGATGATGTGGTTTAATTCGATGCAACGCGAAAAACCTTACCCACCTTTGACATGTACGGAATCCTGCAGAGATGCGGGAGTGCTCGAAAGAGAGCCGTAACACAGGTGCTGCATGGCTGTCGTCAGCTCGTGTCGTGAGATGTTGGGTTAAGTCCCGCAACGAGCGCAACCCTTGCCATTAGTTGCTACGAAAGGGCACTCTAATGGGACTGCCGGTGACAAACCGGAGGAAGGTGGGGATGACGTCAAGTCCTCATGGCCCTTATAGGTGGGGCTACACACGTCATACAATGGCTGGTACAGAGGGTTGCCAACCCGCGAGGGGGAGCCAATCCCATAAAGCCAGTCGTAGTCCGGATCGCAGTCTGCAACTCGACTGCGTGAAGTCGGAATCGCTAGTAATCGCGGATCAGAATGTCGCGGTGAATACGTTCCCGGGTCTTGTACACACCGCCCGTCACACCATGGGAGCGGGTTCTGCCAGAAGTAGTTAGCCTAACCGCAAGGAGGGCGATTACCACGGCAGGGTTCGTGACTGGGGTGAAGTCGTAACAAGGTAGCCGTATCGGAAGGTGCGGCTGGATCACCTCCTTTCTGGAAAACCGCAATCCAAATCAAATGCCCACACTTATCGGTTGTTGGAAGGTTGTCGCCACCGACCGGGTCTGACCTGAGTTGACTAGCGACCGGCTTGGGTCTGTAGCTCAGTTGGTTAGAGCACCGTCTTGATAAGGCGGGGGTCGTTGGTTCGAGACCAACCAGACCCACCATCCCTTCTCTAATCCTGGGGGGATTAGCTCAGCTGGGAGAGCACCTGCTTTGCAAGCAGGGGGTCGTCGGTTCGATCCCGTCATCCTCCACCATTCATCAGTCAACACCAAAGCGGCTTTTCACGAGGCTGCTTTGTTGTTGAATCCGGCATTGTCTGGAATCAATCGGCTGTTCTTTAACAATTCATAGAGTCGAATCAGCGTTGTTCGCGGAAACTGCTTCATGGCAGACCGTGCCGCGGACAACAATTTTGATTGCGTCAACTGAACTTCACTTCGAAGCAATTCGAATGAAGACGGCATAACGCGCCAGGTGAAAGACCTGGCCATTCCTTGATTGACTTTGCTTCTCGTGAGAGGCGTCAAAGTTATAGGGTCAAGTGAATAAGAGCATGTGGTGGATGCCTTGGCGATGATAGGCGACGAAGGACGTGATAGCCTGCGATAAGCTTCGGGGAGCTGGCAAATTAGCTTTGATCCGGAGATTTCCGAATGGGGAAACCTACCCTTATGGGTATCGCATGATGAATACATAGTCATGCGAGGCGAACCGGGTGAACTGAAACATCTCAGTAGCTCGAGGAAAAGACATCAACCGAGATTCCGAGAGTAGTGGCGAGCGAAATCGGAACAGCCTGCTAGTGATAGCGCAGAACTTAGCGGAACGGCTTGGAAAGGCCGGCTACAGAGGGTGATAGCCCCGTACGCGAAAAGATCTGTGTGGTACTGAGCTAGCGAAAAGTAGGGCGGGACACGTGTAATCCTGTCTGAACATGGGGGGACCATCCTCCAAGGCTAAATACTCATCATCGACCGATAGTGAACTAGTACCGTGAGGGAAAGGCGAAAAGAACCCCGGGAGGGGAGTGAAATAGATCCTGAAACCGCATGCTTACAAAAAGTCGGAGCCCGCAAGGGTGACGGCGTACCTTTTGTATAATGGGTCAGCGACTTACATTCAGTGGCAAGGTTAACCGAATAGGGAAGCCGCAGGGAAACCGAGTCCGAACAGGGCGTCCAGTCGCTGGGTGTAGACCCGAAACCAAGTGATCTATCCATGGCCAGGATGAAGGTGCCGTAACAGGTACTGGAGGTCCGAACCGACTAGTGTTGCAAAACTAGCGGATGAGCTGTGGATAGGGGTGAAAGGCTAAACAAACTTGGAAATAGCTGGTTCTCTCCGAAAACTATTTAGGTAGTGCCTCAAGTATTACCTTCGGGGGTAGAGCACTGTTTTGGCTAGGGGGTCATGGCGACTTACCAAACCAAGGCAAACTCCGAATACCGAAGAGTACAGCTTGGGAGACAGAGCACCGGGTGCTAACGTCCGGACTCAAGAGGGAAACAACCCAGACCGCCAGCTAAGGTCCCTAAAATTGGCTAAGTGGGAAACGAAGTGGGAAGGCTAAAACAGTCAGGATGTTGGCTTAGAAGCAGCCATCATTTAAAGAAAGCGTAATAGCTCACTGATCGAGTCGTCCTGCGCGGAAGATGTAACGGGGCTAAGCCAGTTACCGAAGCTGCGGATTTGCACGCAAGTGCAAGTGGTAGGAGAGCGTTCTGTAAGCCTGTGAAGGTGTCTCGAGAGGGATGCTGGAGGTATCAGAAGTGCGAATGCTGACATGAGTAGCGTTAAAGCGGGTGAAAAGCCCGCTCGCCGTAAGCGCAAGGTTTTCTACGCAACGTTCATCGGCGTAGAGTGAGTCGGCCCCTAAGGCGAGGCAGAGATGCGTAGCTGATGGGAAACAGGTCAATATTCCTGTACCGATGTGCAGTGCGATGTGGGGACGGAGAAGGTTAGCTCGGCCGGGTGTTGGATGTCCCGGTTCAAGCCTGTAGTCGTGCCTGGTAGGCAAATCCGCCAGGCTTAGATGAGGGGTGATAACGAGGCGGCTTGCCGCCGAAGCGAGTGATACCCTGCTTCCAGGAAAAGCCACTAAGCTCCAGCTGCACACGACCGTACCGCAAACCGACACTGGTGCGCGAGATGAGTATTCTAAGGCGCTTGAGAGAACTCGGGAGAAGGAACTCGGCAAATTGACACCGTAACTTCGGAAGAAGGTGTGCCCTTAGTAGGTGAAGTCCCTCGCGGATGGAGCCCAATGGGGTTGCAATAAATCGGTGGCTGCGACTGTTTAATAAAAACACAGCACTCTGCAAACACGAAAGTGGACGTATAGGGTGTGACGCCTGCCCGGTGCTGGAAGATTAAGTGATGGGGTGCAAGCTCTTGATCGAAGTCCCAGTAAACGGCGGCCGTAACTATAACGGTCCTAAGGTAGCGAAATTCCTTGTCGGGTAAGTTCCGACCTGCACGAATGGCGTAACGATGGCCACACTGTCTCCTCCCGAGACTCAGCGAAGTTGAAATGTTTGTGATGATGCAATCTCCCCGCGGAAAGACGGAAAGACCCCATGAACCTTTACTGTAGCTTTGTATTGGACTTTGAACGGATCTGTGTAGGATAGGTGGGAGGCTTTGAAGTGCGGTCGCTAGATCGCATGGAGCCAACGTTGAAATACCACCCTGGTGCGTTTGAGGTTCTAACCTAGGCCCGTTATCCGGGTCGGGGACAGTGCATGGTAGGCAGTTTGACTGGGGCGGTCTCCTCCCAAAGCGTAACGGAGGAGTTCGAAGGTACGCTAGTTACGGTCGGACATCGTGACGATAGTGCAATGGCATAAGCGTGCTTAACTGCGAGACTGACAAGTCGAGCAGATGCGAAAGCAGGACATAGTGATCCGGTGGTTCTGTATGGAAGGGCCATCGCTCAACGGATAAAAGGTACTCTGGGGATAACAGGCTGATACCGCCCAAGAGTTCATATCGACGGCGGTGTTTGGCACCTCGATGTCGGCTCATCTCATCCTGGGGCTGTAGCCGGTCCCAAGGGTATGGCTGTTCGCCATTTAAAGAGGTACGTGAGCTGGGTTTAAAACGTCGTGAGACAGTTTGGTCCCTATCTTCCGTGGGCGCTGCAGATTTGAGGAAGCCTGCTCCTAGTACGAGAGGACCGGAGTGGACGCACCTCTGGTGTATCGGTTGTCACGCCAGTGGCATTGCCGAGTAGCTAAGTGCGGAAGAGATAACCGCTGAAAGCATCTAAGCGGGAAACTCGTTCCAAGATGAGATCTGCCGGGGCCTTGAGCCCCTGAAGAGTCGTTCTAGACCAGGACGTTGATAGGCTGGGTGTGGAAGCGCAGCAATGCGTTAAGCTAACCAGTACTAATTGCTCGTGCGGCTTGACCCTATAACTTTGATCGCTCAGATCAGGGTTGTTGTGCCGAGTGACGCAATCCAAATAAGCTGATTGGCTCTATGAATTGGTTGTCTTGACCCGCTCAAGATGACGACAAGTTATGCCTGATGACCATAGCGAGGTGGTCCCACTCCTTCCCATCCCGAACAGGACAGTGAAACGCCTCTGCGCCGATGATAGTGCGGATTCCCGTGTGAAAGTAGGACATCGTCAGGCTATTACAGCAGCAAAGGCCCGGCAGATATGCCGGGCCTTTTGCTTTTCCGGCACTCTTCTCGATCAATGCGCAGTGGTAGCCTTGCCTGCTGATGCGCAGTCTCCACGGATGCGGTTATTGCCGAGTTGTTCGGCCATGACTCCATTGCTGAAGCACCAGCCTGGTCCGAAAAAGGCGATTGATCGGCCTCGGCGGCCGCTCAGCGGCAGACTCAAGCCTGCTTCGTCGAGCGCAGCTCCCGCCGCAGGATCTTGCCGACGTTGCTCTTGGGCAGTTCGTCGCGAAATTCGATGTGGCGCGGCAGCTTGTAGCCGGTGAGCTTCTGGCGGCAGTAGCTGGCGACATCCTCCTCGGTCAAGACCGGGTCGCTTCTCACTACGAACACCTTGATGGCTTCGCCCTGCTTGTCGTCCGCGACTCCAATGGCTGCGCACTCCAATACGCCAGGGCACAACGAGATCACGTTCTCCAGTTCGTTGGGGTACACGTTGAAGCCGCTGACCAGGATCATGTCTTTCTTGCGATCGATGATGCGGGTGTAGCCGCGATCGTCCATAGCGCCGATGTCGCCGGTCCGCATGAATCCGTCATCGGTAAACGCCATGCGAGTTTCTTCCGGCTGCAGGTAGTAGCCGGTCATCACGTTCGGCCCTTTGATGCAGATCTCGCCGGCCTCGCCCACTGCAAGACTACGGCCCGCGTCATCCTTGATCGCGATCTCGACACCGGGCAGCGGCAAGCCGATGGTGCCGGAGAACTCGCTGGCAGTGACCGGGTTGTTGGTCCCGATGGCGCAGGTTTCGCTCATCCCCCAGCCTTCGACCATCACGCAACCGGTGGCCTTCTGCCACGCACGGGCGGTGCCTTCCGAGGCCGCCATGCCACCGGCTTGCGACACGCATAATTGCGAGAAATCGATGCTGCGGAACTGGGGATGCTGCAGCAGCGCATTGAACAGCGTGTTGACCGCCGGCAGCAGGTGGAACGGCCGGCGCTTGAGCACCTCGATGAACTTGGGGATGTCGCGCGGGTTGGGAATCAGTGTGAGGTGGGCACCCCAGCGGATCGTCAACAGGCAGAGCGTGAGCGCGAAGATGTGATACAGCGGCAGCGCCGCGATGCAATTGGCGCGCCGGATGTCGCCTACCTTGCCCAGGGCCGGGGTGAACCAAGCCTCGGCTTGCAGGATGGCCGCCACGATGTTGCGATGGGTGAGTACCGCACCTTTCGACAAGCCGGTCGTACCGCCCGTGTACTGCAGGAAAGCCACGGAATCCAGCGCCTGCGGAGCCGGTCGCAACGGCATCGACGCGCCGGCCCGAACTGCGCGCGCGAACGGTGTGACCTTGCGGCCGCCGGACAGTGGAAGCCGGTAAGGCGGCACCATCTTGGCAACGTGCCGCACGGCAAACGTGATCCAGCGTCCATACCAGGAGCCCAGCAAGTCCCCCATGGACGCAACCACGACATGCTGCACCGAGGTGCTTTCGACCACTTCGGCCAATGTGTGCCCGAAGTTCTCCAGGATCACGATCGCCGTAGCGCCAGAGTCTTGCAACTGGTGCTGCAGTTCGCGCGCGGTATAGAGCGGGTTGACGTTGACGCAGGTGAACCCGGCCCGCAGGACCGCCGCCATCGCAACCGGAAACTGCGGAATGTTCGGCAGCATCAAGGCCACCCGTGCGCCGGGCTCGAGGCCCTGGGCTTGAAGCCAGGCACCGAGCGCGCTCGACCAGCGGTCCAGGTCGGCATAGGAGATCCAGCGCTCCATGCAGACCGCAAATGGGCGCGCGGCGTTTTTGCGGAAGGACTCCTCCAGCAATTGGCTCAGTGAGCCGTATTGCTCCGGATCGATCGTCTGGGGAACGCCCTCGGGGTAGCTGCGCAGCCAGTGTTTGGGCATCGTCGCCTCCTCGCGCGTGATTGTCGACAGCGCGCCGCAGGTCGCTACGGGGCTTGTCCTAGGATGCGCGCCAACGCCGACTCGCTTTCGGCCAGGTCCTGCTCAAACAAGAGCGTGAACAGCGCCTCCTCCCGCTGTCGGACCGTCGCCAGAAAATGCTCGACGGCGCCGCGCTGGCGGGCCATGCCGGCGAATGTGTCGAAGCCGGCTTCCAGAAAGTGCTGCAGCGCGCCCAGACCGGCGGCCGACGCCGGACCCCGCATCATGCGCAGCATGGTCCGCAGCCCCGGCGCGCGCGTGAGCCGCGCGAGCTCTTCCCCGAGCCGGATCACCGAATCGAGCTGATCGACCCTCTCCTGCCGGCGCCCCAGCTCGCGCCAGGCCGCTACGTACCGCCTGGCCGGTGGTTCCTGCGGGGCGCTGCGCAGCCAGAGTCGCGCCATCTGCAGGTCCAGATCCTCCGTCATGGCGTGCAACCGCGCCAGGGAGGCGGCGGTGTCGCTCACATGCGCTGGAAACAGCGTTTCAATGGCGCCGGCAATCCGGGCGAACTGCTCGTCGCGCCGTGCGTAATCCTTGTCGCCGTACAACTCCTCGAGGAAGAACGCGGCGGCAGGGGCATAGACGCCACCCTGCAGCAGGTCCGCGTAGGTGCCGGCGAAGCGGCTGGATTGCAGCCGCTTGACCTGTACCAGCGCCTCCTGCAACCGGTGGTCCCCGCCCGCCGACTGCCTCAGGCTCGTGACGGCGGCAACGGCATCGCGGATGCTGCGGGCGGCTTCCATTCAGGCCCGCAGTCTAACTAGGCGAAGTGCTCTACCGCCGCCGTGCGCCCGCTGCCATAGTGGTCGGATGCGCAGGAGAAGCTGGCTCAAGCTCGGAATCGGAGCAGCCGCGGTGCTGGCCATTGGCGGCGGCGCGGTCGCGCTGCTCGGGCCAGGCTGGCAGCGCGGCCGGCTGGCCCCCGCCGGCCGGACCGTCTTCACCCACGTCGGCCGTGCCTTGCTGGAGGGCAGCCTGCCGGCCAACCCGGCGGAACAAGCCGCGGCACTCGACGGCCTGCTCGATCGCGTGGACGCGCTGGTCGCGGCGCTGCCGCCCCACGCGCAGCAAGAGCTGTCGCAACTGCTGTCGCTGCTGGCCACTAGCGCCGGACGGCGCGCGCTCGCCGGCCTCGCGCAAGATTGGCCGGTGGCTCCCCTCGCCGGCATCCAGCAGGGGCTGCAATCGATGCGGATCTCGTCGCTGTCGCTGCGCCGGCAGGCCTACCAGGCGCTGCACGACATCACGGGCGCCGCCTATTTCTCCGATCGCGGCACCTGGCCGCAGCTCGGCTATCCCGGGCCGATGGACATCTGACGCCATGAGCCGCCTGCCTGATCCGATCCGTGAAGGCCTGGCGCGCGGCTGGCGCGTGGCCGGCGGCCCGCACGGCGCCGTGCCCGACCGGCTGGCGTGCGACGTCGCGATTGTCGGCTCCGGCGCCGGCGCAGGGATCAGCGCCGAGATCCTCACCAGGGCCGGACTGAAGGTGCTGCTGGTCGAGGAAGGCCCGCTGAAGACCAGCAGCGACTTTCGCCAGCTCGAATCCGAAGCCTACCCCTCGCTGTACCAGGAGAGCGCGGCGCGCAAGACCAGCGACAAGGCCATCACCATCCTGCAAGGCCGCTGCGTCGGCGGCTCCACCACGGTGAACTGGACCAGCTCGTTCCGCACGCCGGCGGCCACGCTGGATCACTGGCAGCGGCACTTCGGCCTGCAGAGATTCGGCAATGACGAGCTGGCGCCGTTCTTCGAGCAGGCCGAGCGGCGCCTGTCGATCGGTCCCTGGCTGCTGCCGCCCAACGAAAACAACGCTCTGCTGCGCCGCGGCGCGGCTCGCCTGGGCATCGCCACGGCGGCGATCCAGCGCAATGTCAAGGGCTGCTGGAACCTGGGCTCCTGCGGGTTGGGGTGTCCGACCAACGCCAAGCAGTCGATGCTGGTCACCACCATTCCCTGGGCGCTGGACCACGGTGCGCACCTGCTGGTGGAAACGCGCGCCGAGCGGCTCGAGTTGGCCAATGGCCGCGTCACGGCGCTGGTCTGTGTCCCCGCCTCGGGCGAAGGGCCGGCCACCCGTATCACCGCGCGCCACTACGTGCTGGCTGCCGGTGCCATCAACTCGCCGGCCGTCCTGCTTCGGTCGCAGGCACCCGACCCGCACGGACGTCTGGGCCAGCGCACCTTCCTGCACCCCGTGGTCCTGTCCGCGGCTCACTTCGACGGCAAGGTCGAAGGCTGGCGGGGGGCGCCGCAAACGCTCTACTCGGATCATTTCCTGGAGACGCAGCCGATCGACGGTCCGATCGGCTACAAGCTGGAAGCCCCGCCGGTCCACCCGGTGATCTTTGCCACCACGGTCACGGGCTACGGCCGCGAGCACGCGGATCTGATGCGGCAATTTCCGAACACGCACGTGCTGATTGCGCTGCTGCGCGACGGCTTCCACGAGCAGTCGCCGGGCGGCTCGGTGCGGCTGCGCGGCGACGGATCGCCGCAGCTGGACTACCCCTTGACGGACTTCGTCATGGAGGGCGCTCGCCGCGCCCTGCTGAGCATGATGGAGATCCAGTTCGCCGCTGGCGCGCGGCGGGTGCTGCCGGTGCACGAGCTCGCCCGGCCGTACCTGGACTGGAACGAGGCCCGTCGCGCCGTCGCGGCCCTGCCCATGAAACCGCTGCTCGCCAAGATCGTCAGCGCGCATGTGATGGGCGGCTGCGGCCTGGCCGGCGATCCGGCGCTGGGCGTGGTGCGGCCCGACGGCGTGCACTGGCAACTGCAGAACCTGTCGGTGCACGACGGTTCGCTGTTTCCCACCAGCGTCGGCGCCAACCCGCAGTTGTCGATCTACGGCATCGTCAACCGCCTGGCGCAGGACCTGGCCCGCCGGATGGGCGGCCGCGACGCGATACTCGCCTGATGCCTTCGAAGTCCAGCGTTGCGCTGCTCCAGCAAGCCACGACGCTGGGCTTGCTGGGAGCGGCCCTGGCCTGGCTGCTCCTGGTCTGGGACCACTCGCGGGCCGGGGCCGTCGCCGGCGCGCTGGCCCTGATGCTGGTCCACGCGGCTGTGCTGGGCGTCGAGTTCCTGCTGCTGCCGCTGGCCCGGCGCGGCGACCCGGCGCCGAGGGCCAGCTTGGCCCAACTGGCGGGCGCCTGGCTGCGCGAGGTGGGGGTCGCCAGCCGGGTGTTCGCATGGCGCCAGCCCTTCGCGTGGCGCAAGGAACCCGATCGATTGCAGGGGCGTCCCGGTGCCACCGGCATCCTTTTCGTGCATGGATTCCTGTGCAACCGCGGCTTCTGGACGCCCTGGCTGCGCGAGGCCCGATCGCGCGGACACGCCTTCATCGCAGTCAACCTCGAGCCGGCGTTCGGCTCCATTGACGACTACGGCAGGACCATCGACCAGGCGGTGGCCCGATTGCAGCAAGCCACCGGGCGGCCGCCGCTGCTGGTGTGCCACAGCATGGGCGGGCTGGCCGCGCGCGCCTGGCTGCGGACCAGCCGCAACGTGGATCGGGTGGCGCACGTGGTCACCATCGGCACACCTCACCACGGCACCTGGCTGGCCCGCTTCAGCCGCATGCCCAACGGGCGCCAGATGCGCATCGGCGGCGACTGGCTGCTGGCGATGGGCGCGTTGGACCCGCAGGCCGCGCGCCTCTTCACCTGCTGGTACACCAACTGCGACAACATCGTTCTTCCGCCGTCCACGGCGACCTTGCCGGGGGCCGACAACCGCTTGCTGGCGGGGGCCGCTCACGTCGACCTGGCTTTCCGGCCGGCCCTGATGCAGGAAGTGTTCGCGTTGGTCGGGCGCACCTGAAGGGCGGCTTGCCGGGTCGCCGGTGAAGCAAGTCACAGGAAGTGGCGGCGGTATTCACTGGTCTGCAGCCGGACGGCTCCTTAAGCTCGGCCCTCCAGAGGGAGGAGACCATGGATACGACGACGGGAGGGGAGGCGCTGCGCGCGCCCGATGCGAGGTGGGGCTCGCCGGCATTGCTGGACCTCGTGCTCGACGAGCTGGCGTACGGCGTCGCTGTCGCCACCGGCGAGGGCGAGCTGCTCCACGCCAACCACGCCGCCCGCCACGAGCTGGGCCGGCGACGCGCAATGGCATTGCACAACGGGCGTCTGCGTGTGCGCGTTCCGGAAGACGCCCGGGTGCTGCAGGAAGCCCTGGCCAAGGCGGTGGACGGCAAGCGCAGCCTGATCACGCTGGGCAGCGCCGAGGCCGGTCGGGTGAGCCTGGCCGTGGTGCCGGTGCGGCGCGATCCTGCGGCGGGGCAGGCCCACGCTGCCTTGCTGTTCTCGCGTCCGTCGGTCTGCGGATCGCTGATGCTGTTCTTCTTCGCCCGCAGCCATTCGCTGACCTCCACCGAGGAAAACGTGCTCGCCATCCTGTGCCAGGGCTACTCGGCTCCCGAGGTGGCCGAGCAGCTCCACGTGGCGGTATCGACGGTGCGCAGCCACGTGCGCAGCCTGTGCGCCAAGACGCGTTCGAGCGGCGTGCGCGAGCTGGTGAACCGGGTCGCGATGCTGCCGCCGGTCGCGCCGGCCTTGCTGTGCGAGGCGATGCACTGAGCCGCAAACCTCCCGTTGGCGGCGCCGGAGGGCTCTGCTAGAGTGCCGCCGCAGGGAGGCAGGCCCCGATGACCATGCTGGACCCGGCGGCGCGCGACCGCCTCTTCTCCTCGCTCACAGCCCCCATCCGGTCGCTTGCCCTGCGCGGCGTCGTCCGCAGCTATCGCAAGAACACCATCCTGGTGCAAGAGGGCGAGCGCGGCGATTCCACGTTCGTGCTGTTGCAAGGCAAGGCAAAGGTCTATTCCAACGACGCCGAAGGACGCGAAATCGTCTACAGCGTGGTCGGTCCGGGCGACTACTTCGCCGAGATGTGGCTGGACGGCGGTCCGCGCTGCGCTTCCGTGATGACTCTCGAGCCCTGCATTTGCGCCATCGTCGGCAGCGATGACTTTCGCGATCATTTCGCCCGCGATCCGGCCTTTGCACTGGAACTGGTGTCGCGCCTGATCCGCCGCGTGCGCGAAGCGACGCTGAAAGCGCGGGAACTGGCTTTGCTGGACGTCTACGGCCGGGTGGTGCGCGCGCTGGAGGCGCACGAGGGGCCGGCCGTGCCGGGCCGGCCGGTGGTGTTGTCGCCGATCACGCACCAGGCCATCGCCAGTCGCGTCGGCTCCTCGCGCGAGATGGTCAGCCGCCTGCTGAAGGACCTGGAGCGGGGCGGCTACCTGGAGCTCGGCGTCAAGCGCATCACGCTGCGACGCAAGCTGCCGGCCCGCTGGTAGCCTGCAGCCGACTCAGACGGCAGCAGGCAGCCGTGCGTTGCCGGTCGCGGCATCGCACTCCGCCAACTGCACCTTGTAGACGTGCACCGGGTCGCGCACGTGCCGCAGCCGGTGCATGCCGCAATCCACCACCCGCGCCGGGATGCCGTCGCCGAGCAGGGTGCGCAGGTCGGCGCTGATACAGATCTCGTCCGGCGTGGCCAGTTGCAGCAGGCGGTACGCCAGGTTGACGCCGCAACCATAGATGTCGTATTCGTCGGCGACGAACTGCGCGAAATGGGCCGCGATGCGCAGGTGCAGTTGGTCTTCCTGGCGCAATTCCGCGTTGGCCGCCGCGCAGGAGCGCTGCATGCCGAAAGCGGCCTGGATGGCTTGCAGGGGACCGCTGAACTCGATCAACAGCCCGTCGCCCGTGCTCTTGTGGATGCGGCCCGCGAACGCCGGCAGCACCTCTTCCCGGATCTCGCGCACGAACCGCTGCCAGCGCAGGATGTAGCCGCTTTCATCGACTTCCATCAGCCGGACCGACTCGACCACGTCGAGCACCAGGATGACCCCGGTCAGCTGGACGGTGTCGGGCGGGAGTGCGGGGCTCATGGCGCGGGCGGCGTGGCGACGGATGAGTTCGGATTGTCACTTTCGCGACCTCCGGCGCAATCCCGCACGTCCGCCTTCCGTCGGAGTGGCACGGTCCACCCCCGTCAGAAATGACAGGGGTGCTGACAAAAGCCGGGTTCAGCGGGGCGCTGTCAGCACGCCGCGCCGCATCTGGTCCAGCTCCATGGTCTCGAACAGCGCCTTGAAGTTGCCCTCCCCGAAGCCCTGGTTGCCCTTGCGCTGGATGAACTCGAAGAAGATCGGGCCCAGCTGGTTCTCGCTGAAGATCTGCAGCAGCAGCTCGCCGGGCTCGCCGTCGACCAGGATGTTGCGCTGCTTCAAGCCCTCCAGGTCCTCCTGCAGGTCGGGAATCCGCCGGGGCAGCAGCTCGTAGTAGGTCTCGCTGGTGGTCAGCAGCTTGACGCCGGCCAGCTGCAGCGCGTCCACCGTCTCGTAAAGATCGGTCGAACCCAGGGCGATGTGCTGGATGCCCTCGCCGCGGTACAGGTCCAGGTACTCCTGGATCTGGCCGGCCTTGTCGTTGCCTTCCTCGTTGATCGGGATGCGGATCTTGCCGCACGGGCTGGTCATGGCCTTGCTCTTGACGCCGGTCGCCTGGCCCTCGATGTCGAAGTAGCGGATCTCGCGGAAGTTGAACAGCCGCTCGTAGAACTCCGACCACTCGGCCATGCGCCCGCGGTGCACGTTGTGCGTCAGGTGGTCGATGTAGGTCAGGCCATGCCCGCGCGGGTCCAACGCTTCCTGCGCGCCGATGCCGGGCAGGGGCTCGAAGTCCACGTCGTAGAAGCCGATGTTGCCGATGTCGCCCTGGCGCGCGCCGTTCTTGCCGCGCCAGCGGTCCACCAGGTAGATCAGGCTGTCGCCGATGCCCTTGATGGCCGGGATGTTCAACTCGCCCGGGCCGGCCTGGCCGGCGTAGCCCCAGGCGCCGAGCGACACGGCGCGTTCGTACGCGGCCTTGGCGTCCTGCACCCGGAAGGCGATCGCGCAGATGCTGGGGCCGTGCTGGCGCGCGAAGCGCTGGGCGAAGGAGTCCGGTTCCGCATTGACGATGAAGTTGATGCCGCCCTGCCGGTACAGCACCACATTCTTGTGGCGGTGCCGGGCGATGGCGCGAAAACCCATGCGCTCGAACAGCTCGCCCATCGCCCCCGGATCGGGCGCGGCGTACTCGATGAACTCGAAGCCATCGGTCCCCATCGGGTTGTCCCAGCCGGGGGCGGCCTGGGTGGCTAGGGCGGGCAGTGCGGCATTCATGTGGGCAGCTTCCAAGGGATAACGGAGGCCGCCACTGTAGGTGCAGGGCACCTCAATATTCCGCCGATCCACGGCTCGAAATGACCGTAGTGAGCAGTAAAATTGCGTCATGGCCGATGTTGCCGCACTTGACAAGCTGGACAAGGCGATCCTGCGGGCCCTGCAGCGCAACGGCCGGGAGACCTACGACCTGATCGGCGAGCAGGTCGGCCTGTCGGCCAGCGCCGTGCTGCGCCGGGTCAAGCGGCTGGAGGAGGCCGGCGTGATCGAGCGCTACGTCGCCCTGGTGCGGCCGGAGGCCGTCGGGCTGGGCCTGACCGCGTACATCAATGTGCGGCTGGAAAAGCACACCGAGAGCCACAAGCGCAACCCGATGGACGTGTTCCGCGCCAGCGTGCAGGGCTGGCCCGAGGTGGTCGAGTGCGCCGCGCTGACCGGCGAGATGGACTTCCTGCTGCGGGTCGTGGTGCAGGACATGAGCCACTACAGCCGCTTCATCCTGGACACGCTGCTCAAGCACCCGAGCGTGCAGGACTGCAAGACCAGCTTCGTGCTCGACAGCGTCAAGGCGACCACCGCCATGCCGGTCTAGCGGGGCCGCCCCTGGCTGAGCCTTCCGTGCTAGGTAGAACTACCTGTCCGGCTCGCGGGTGGTTGGTCCGCCGGCGAAAGCCCTTAAATTGGTTCCATGGCTGCCATGCATGAACCGGCCATCGTCCCGATCCGCTCGCTCGGGCCGCGCCACCGCGAACGCATCGCCGTGCACCTGCTGGCGCTGGATGCCAACGACCGCTACCTGCGGTTCGGCTACGCAGCGACCGACGAGCAGGTGCGCCACTACGTCGAGCAGCTCGATTTCGAGCACGACGAGATCTTCGGCATCTACAACCGCAAGCTCGAGCTGATCGCGATGGCGCACCTGGCGTTCTCGCGCGACCCCGAGGCCAGCCGCTGCGCCGAGTTCGGCGTCTCGGTGCTGGCCAAGGGCCGCGGCCGCGGCCTCGGCCGGCGCCTGTTCGATCGCGCCGCGATCCACGCCCGCAACGAAGGGGTGGACATGCTGTTCATCCATGCGCTCAGCGAAAACAAGGCCATGCTCAAGATCGCGAAGAACGCCGGCGCCCGGCTGGAGCGTTTCGGCAGCGAGACGGAAGCCCACCTGCGCTTGCCTCCCGCGACGCTCGAGACCCGCGTGAGTGCGCTGGTCGATGAGCAGCTGGCCCAGACCGACTACCGCCTCAAGCAGCAGGCACGCAGCTTCTGGACGTTCCTGGCCGGGCTGCAGGAAACCCGGCAGGGCGTGCGCCGGGGCCGGCACAAGTCCGGCAGCTGAGCGGGCGCGTATGGCCGCCGCCGGGCGCGGTGAAAAACGATTGCGCTATCCTATTCGTCCCCCAACTACCGCACGTCCTGCATCCCAAGGCTGTGTCCGACCCCCACCCTGCGCGATCCCCGGACAGGGAAGATCGCCGCACGTTCCTGCAGAAGGTCGCCGAGTTCATCCACCCGGGCCCCGACTCCCGCGATGAACTGATTTCCACCCTCGCCGACGCCGAAGACAACCAGGTCATCGACGCCGAGTCCCGCGTGATGCTCGAAGGCGTGATCCGCATGGCGGACCTCACGGCCGGCGACGTCATGGTGGCGGCGCCGAGGATGGACCTGATCGACATCGACTCGCGCTACGACGAGATCCTGCACCTGGTGATCGGCACTGCCCACTCGCGCTTTCCGGTGTTCGAGGGCGATCGCGAGAACATCATCGGCATCCTGCTGGCCAAGGACCTGCTCAAGCTGCAGCGGGCGCCGGAGCTGAACGTGCGCGCGCTGCTGCGCCCGGCCGTGTTCGTGCCCGAGAGCAAGGGGCTCAACGACCTGCTGCGCGAGTTCCGCGGCAACCGCAACCACCTGGCGGTGGTGGTCGACGAGTTCGGCCGCATTGCCGGGCTGATCACCATCGAGGACGTGCTCGAGCAGATCGTCGGCGAGATCGAGGACGAGTTCGACATCGGCGAGGAGGGCGGCGACATCTTCGCGCTGGCCGACCGCACCTGGCGCGTCAGCGGCGACACCGACATCGACCGGGTAGGCGAGGCTTTCGGCGTCACGCTGGCGCCGAGCGACGAGGAAGAGGAAGGCCGCTTCGAGACCATCGGCGGCCTGATCGCGCACGAGATGGGCCACGTGCCGCGCCGCGGCGAGAGCCACCGTATCGGCGGGCTCGATTTCGTCGTGCTGCACACCAAGGGCGGCGCCGTGCGCTGGTTCAAGGTGTCGCCGGCCGCCGCGGACGATCGCGCCGGGTGACACGCGCGGCCGCGCCCATGGTCGTGGGCGGGCTGGCGCCGCTCGCCGGACTGGCGCAGGCGTTCTCCATTGCCTGGCCCGCCACCGGCCAGCCCCTGTGGTGGCTGCAGCTCGCCTCGCTGGCGCTGTTCTGCGCGGCGCTGAATGCAACCGCCACGGTCCGGCAAGCTTTCTTCGCAGGCTGGCTGTTCGCCGTGGCCTGGCTGGCCGGCACCTTCTGGTGGCTGTTCATCTCCATGCACACCTACGGCGGGCTGGCGGCGCCGCTCGCGGCGCTCGCCGTGCTGGCGCTGGCCGCGTTCCTGGGGGCCTACTACGCCACCGCGGCCGCGGTGTTCCGCTGGTTGGCGCCGCGCGGCCTGATGGCTGGGGCGGCCGCCTTCGCGGCGCTGTGGCTGCTGGCGGAGCTGCTGCGCGCCGAGTGGTTCACCGGCTTTCCCTGGGGCGCCGGCGGCTATGCCCACGTCGACGGCCCCCTGGCCTTCCTGGCGCCCTGGACCGGCGCGTACGGCATCGGCCTGATCGCCGCTGCCGCGGCTTTCGCCCTGTCCCGGCTGCACGAAATGCGCCGCTCGCGCGGCTATTGGGCCGGCCTCGTCGGCGCGGCCTTGCTGCTGGCGGCCTGCGCCCAGGTGGATGCGCGGCATGGAGATGCCGCTGGCGAGCCCCTGTCGGTCACGCTGCTGCAAGGGAACATCCCGCAGGACGAGAAGTTCGAGTCCGGCAGCGGGGTGCCGCTGGCGCTGGACTGGTACGGCCAGCAGTTGCAGGCCAGCCGCTCCAGCCTGACGGTGGCGCCGGAAACGGCCATTCCGCTGCTGCCGCAGCAGCTGCCCGAAGGCTACCTGCAGGCCCTCGCCGCGCGCTTCGGCCAGGGCGGCCAGGCGGCGCTGGTCGGCATCCCGCTGGGCAGCTTCGAGCAGGGCTACACCAATTCGGTGGTGGGCCTCAAGCCCGGCGCCGACGCCTATCGCTACGACAAGCACCACCTGGTGCCCTTCGGCGAGTTCATCCCGCCGCTGTTCCGCTGGTTCACCGACCTGATGAACATCCCGCTGGGCGATTTCAACCGCGGCGCCGTCGGCCAGCCCTCGTTCGAATGGCAGGGCCAGCGCCTGGCGCCCAACGTCTGCTACGAGGACCTGTTCGGCGACGAACTGGCGGCGCGTTTCGCCGATCCGGCGCGCGCGCCGACGGTGTTCGTCAACGTGAGCAACATCGGCTGGTTCGGCAACACCATCGCGATCGACCAGCACCTGCACATCAGCCGCATGCGCGCCCTCGAATTCGCGCGGCCGGTGATCCGCGCCACCAACACCGGCGCCACCGCCATCATCGACCACCGCGGCCGCGTGACGCATGCGCTGGAGCGTTTCAGCCGGGGCGTGCTCACCGGCGAGGTGCAGGGGCGCGAGGGGGTGACGCCCTACGCGCAGTGGGCCGCGCGCCTGGGCCTGTGGCCGTTGTGGCTCCTCGGCCTTGCTCCTGCTTTCGCAGCGATGGTGCGGCTTCGCAGGAGAGCGGCCACTTAAAATCGGGCCAAATGCTCACCTTCCAGCAAATCATCCTCAAGCTGCAGGCCTACTGGGATGCCCAGGGTTGCGCGCTGCTGCAGCCGTACGACATGGAGGTGGGCGCCGGCACCTCGCACACCGCCACCTTCCTGCGCGCCATCGGTCCCGAGCCCTGGAAAGCTGCCTACGTGCAGCCCAGTCGCCGGCCCAAGGACGGCCGCTACGGCGAGAACCCCAACCGGCTGCAGCACTACTACCAGTACCAGGTGGTGCTCAAGCCGGCGCCGGCCGACATCCTGGAGCTGTACCTGGGCTCGCTGCAGGCGCTCGGCTTCGACCTGAAGAAGAACGACATCCGCTTCGTCGAGGACGACTGGGAGAACCCGACGCTGGGCGCCTGGGGCCTGGGCTGGGAGGTCTGGCTCAATGGCATGGAGGTGACGCAGTTCACCTACTTCCAGCAGGTCGGCGGCATCGACTGCAAGCCGGCCACCGGCGAGATCACCTACGGCCTGGAGCGCCTGGCCATGTACCTGCAGGGCGTGGACAACGTCTACGACCTGACCTGGACCGAGGGGCTGACGTACGGCGACGTCTACCTGCAGAACGAGCGCGAGCAGTCGGCCTACAACTTCGAGCACAGCGACGCGGAGTTCCTGTTCACCGCCTTCGGCGCCCACGAGAAGCAGGCGCAGCACCTGATGCAGCAGCAGCTGGCGCTGCCGGCCTACGAGCAGGTGCTCAAGGCCGCGCATTCGTTCAACCTGCTGGACGCGCGCGGGGCGATCAGCGTCACCGAGCGCGCCGCCTACATCGGCCGCATCCGCAACCTGGCGCGCAGCGTGGCCCAGAGCTACCTGCTCAGCCGCCAGCGACTGGGATTCCCGATGGCACCGAAGGCCTGGGCCGAGGCTGCCACCGCCAAGATGGTGGCCGACAAGCTGGTGGAGGCTGCGTGATGGCCACCGACAACCTGCTGGTCGAACTGCTGGTCGAGGAACTGCCGCCCAAGGCCCTGAAGAAGCTGGGCGAGGCGTTCGGCGCCACGCTGCTGGAGCAACTGAGGGCGCAGGGCCTGGCCGGCGAAGGCTCGGTGCTCACGCCCTATGCCTCGCCGCGCCGGCTGGCCGCGCACGTCACCCGGGTGGCGGACCGCGCCGCCGACAAGGCGGTGTCGCAGAAGCTGATGCCGGTCAGCGTCGGCTTGGATGCGCAGGGCCAGCCGACGCCGGCGCTGCTGAAGAAGCTGCAGGCGCTGGGGGCAGACGCCTCCGCCGTGGCAGGCCTCAAGCGCGTGATGGACGGCAAGGCCGAAGCCCTGTTCCATGAAAGCACGGCCCGCGGCGCGACGCTGGCCGAGGGTCTGCAAAAGGCCCTGGCCGAAGCGATCGCGCGCCTGCCGATTCCCAAGGTCATGACCTACCAGCTGGCCGACGGCTGGACCGACGTGAAGTTCGTGCGCCCGGCCCATGCGCTGGTGGCGCTGCACGGCAGCCAGGTAATCCCGGTCCAGGCGCTGGGCCTGCAGGCTGGCCGCGTGACCGAAGGCCATCGCTTCGAGTCGGCCGGCGCCGTTTCGGTGCCGGATGCGGACAGCTACGCCCGCGTGCTGCTGGAGCAGGGCGCGGTGATCGCCGGCTTCGAGGAGCGCCGCGCCGAGATCGCGCGCCAGCTCGCCGCCGTCGCCGCCCAGGTGGGCGAGGGCGCCCGCCCGATCGAGGACGACGCGCTGCTCGACGAAGTGACGGCGCTGGTCGAGCGCCCCAACGTGCTGGCCTGCGCCTTCGAGCGCGAGTTCCTGCAGGTGCCGCAGGAGTGCCTGATTCTCACGATGAAGGCCAACCAGAAGTACTTCCCGCTGCTGGACGCCCAGGGCCGGCTCACCCACCGCTTCCTGGTGGTGAGCAACATCCGCCCCGAGGACCCCGGCGCGGTGATCGGCGGCAACGAGCGCGTGGTGCGCCCGCGGCTGGCCGATGCCAAGTTCTTCTTCGACCAGGATCGCAAGAAGCCGCTCGAATCGCGGGTCGACGGCCTGGCCAAGGTCGTGTACCACAACAAGCTGGGCACCCAGGGCGAGCGCATCGAGCGCGTGCGCGCGCTGGCCAAGGTGATCGGCGCGCAGATGGGCAGCGACGAGCTGGCGGTGCACGCCGACAAGGCCGCGCGGCTGGCCAAGGCCGACCTGCTGACCGACATGGTGGGCGAGTTCCCCGAGCTGCAGGGCATCATGGGCCGCTACTACGCGCTGGCCGACGGCCTGCCGGCCGGGATGGCCGATGCGATCGAGGACCACTACAAGCCGCGCTTTGCCGGCGACAGCCTGCCGCGCGGCGACGTCGGCATCGCGGTGGCGCTGGCCGACAAGCTGGAGACCCTGGTCGGCCTGTTCTCGATCGGCCAGCTGCCCAGCGGCGACAAGGACCCGTTCGCGCTGCGCCGCCACGCGCTGGGCATCGTGCGCATACTGCTCGAGCGCGACCTGCCGCTGCAGATGGATCCGCTCATCGCCGAATCGCTGGCGCTGTTCCCGCAGGCGCCGGCCGGCACCGGCGCGCAACTGGCCGACTTCATCTACGACCGGCTGGCCGGCCTGCTGCGCGAGCAGGGCTACACGGCGCAGGAGGTCGATGCCGTGCTGTCGCTGCGGCCGCAGCGGCTGGGCGACGTGGTCAAGCGGCTGGCAGCGGTGCGCGCGTTCGCGGCCCTGCCCGAGGCGCCGGCGCTGGCCGCCGCCAACAAGCGCATCGGCAACATCCTGAAGAAGGCCGACGGTCCGGTGGATCCGCACGCCGCGGAAGGTCTGCTGCGCGAGGAGGCGGAGAAGGCGCTGTACGCCGCCATGCGCCAGACGGCGCCGGCGGCCCAGGCCCAGTTCGAGGCCGGCGACTACACCGCCTCGCTGCAGACGCTGGCGGCCTTGCGCGCCCCGGTCGATGCGTTCTTCGACGGCGTGATGGTCAACGCCGAGGAAACCGACCTGCGGCTGAACCGGCTGGGCCTGCTGGCGACGCTGCACCGGGCGATGAACCGCGTGGCCGACCTGTCGCGCCTGGCCGCCTGAGCCCGCAAGCCGCATGAAGCTCGTCATCCTCGACCGCGACGGCACCATCAATGCGGACAGCGACGAGTACATCAAGTCGCCGCAGGAGTGGGAGCCGCTGCCCGGCGCGCTGGAAGCGATCGCCCGCCTGAACCACGCCGGCTGGCACGTGGCGATCGCCTCCAACCAGTCGGGCCTGGGGCGCGGGCTGTTCGACGTGGCCACGCTCAACGCCATGAACGCCAAGATGCACAAGCTGCTGGCGGCCCATGGCGGCCGCGTCGATGCGATCTTCTATTGCCCGCACACGCCGGAGGACGGCTGCGGCTGCCGCAAGCCGCTGGCCGGCCTGTTCGAGCAGATCGGCGAGCGCTTCGGCGTCGAGCTCAAGGGCGTGCCGGCGGTCGGCGACAGCCTGCGCGACATGCAGGCGGCGGTGGCCGCCGGCTGCGAGCCGCACCTGGTGCTGACCGGCAAGGGCGCGCCCTATCGCGGCCAGCCCCTGCCGGACAGCTTCCCCGCCGACACCCGGGTGCACGAGGACCTGGCGGCGTTCGCCGAATACCTGGTGGGGCGGCCGGCGCCGCGCCCGCAGGCCTGATCCCATGGCGTTTGTTCGATCGGCGCTGCACGCGCTGTGGATGCTGGTGACGGTGGTGCCCTGGGCGCTGTGGATGGTGCTCGCCTCGATCTGGGCCAACGGCGAGCAGATGTACTGGAAGGCCGCGCGCTGGCTGCGCTGGCAGATCGGCGCGGCGCGCATCCTGTGCGGCATCGAGGTGCGCGTGACCGGCATGGAGCACCTGCCGGACGGCAAGACCAGCCCGGCGATCCTGCTGGTCAAGCACCAGTCCACGCTGGAGACCTTCCTGATGCCCACGCTGATGCCGCACCCGCTGGCCTACGTGTTCAAGCGCGAGCTGATCTACATCCCGTTCTTCGGCTGGGCGATCGGGCGCATGGACATGATCCACATCGACCGCCGCAAGCGCGCCCAGGCGTTCAACAGGGTGGTCGAACAGGGCAAGCGCCTGCTCGCGCAAGGCATCTGGATCATCATGTTCCCGGAAGGCACGCGCATCCCGCGCGGCCGGCAGGGCACCTACAAGACCGGCGGCACCCGGCTGGCGGTGGCCACCGGCGCGCCCGTGATCCCGATCGCGGTGAGCTCGGCCAAGGTCTGGCCGCGCAAGGCCTTCATCAAGCGACCCGGCCTGGTCGACGTCTCGATCGGCCGGCCGATTCCCAGCCAGGGGCGCGATCCCGACGAGCTGATGCGCCAGGTCGAGACCTGGATCGAAGCCGAGATGCGCCGGCTCGACCCCGAGGCCTACCGCTAGCGGCGCATCGCTGCCCGCAAGCGCGCTGCCTATACTGCCCGCCGTGCTGAAGTTCCTGCAGCTCACGCTCGATTTCCTCGATCCCGCGCCGGCGGCCTCCGCGCCTGCAAAGCCTGCCGTCCAACCGGCGCCGCTGCCCGAACCCGAGCCGGCCGCGCCGCCGGCCGAGCCGCTGGCGGCGGTGCTCGCCCCGGCCACCTTCCACCACCCGCGCGCCAACCGGCAGGCCACGCTGGGCGGCACCTTCGTGGCCTACGAGTTCCGCCGGCGGCGCCGCCGCAGCATCGGCTTTGTCGTCGGCGCCGAAGGCCTGACGGTCAGCGCGCCGAACTGGGTGCCGCTGCGCGAAGTCGATGCCGCGGTGCAGGAAAAATCCGGCTGGATCCTGGCCAAGCTGCAGGCCGCGCGCCAGCGCCAGGACAAGCTCGAATCGGCTCGCATCGAATGGAAGGACGGCGCCAGCTTCCCGTTCCTGGGCGAGCCGGTGATCGTGGTGCTGGACCCGCGCCGCGGCACCGGCGCCGTGCTGAACACCGACGCCCAGGCGCTGCCCGGCGTGCCGCGGCTGACGCTGCACGTCGGCCTGCCGCAGGACGCGGCGCCCGAGAAGATCCGCGACGTGGTGCAGGCCTGGCTGATGCGGCAGGCCCGGCGCCTGTTCACCGAGCGACTGGACCACTTCGCTCCGCTGCTGGCCGTGCAGTGGCGCAAGCTGGCGCTGAGCAACGCCGGCACGCGCTGGGGAACGGCCCACTCGGACGGCACCATCCGGTTGAACTGGCGGCTTGTGCATTTCCGCCTGCCGGTGATCGACTACGTGGTCGCGCACGAGCTGTCGCACCTGCGGGTGATGGACCACAGTCCGCGCTTCTGGGACACGGTCGCCACCGTGGTGCCGGACTACGCCCAGCTGCGCGGCCAGCTCAAGGACGAGGCGATACCGGGCTGGTGAACGGCGGGGCGAACGCCGCAGCCCTGCCGTCGCACCCGGCCGTCCGTCAGCCGGCGGCGAAGCGCCAGACGCCGTCGGCACCGCGCTCGCGCCGCAACCGGCCCTCGTACCAGAGCGCGTGCAGGTGGGCCACCGCTTCGCCCATGGCGAAGGTGGTCTGGTGCAGGTCGAGCTTGCGCTTGAACAGCACCGGCAGCATCTCGGCCGCCGTGCGCGGCCGCTCGGCGCAGGCCTGCAGCACATCGGCCAGCCGCTCGCGGTGGTGCTCATGCAACTGGTCGATGCGGCGGTGCAGGCCGGTGAAGGGCTTGCCGTGCGAGGGCAGCACCCGCGTGTCCTGCGGCAGCCGGCGCAGCCGCTCGATCGAAGACAGGAACAGCTGGAGCGGGTTGGACTCCGGCTCCACGTCGTAGACGCTGATGTTGGTGGAAATGCGCGGCAGCACCATGTCGCCGCTGATCAGCAGCTTCAGCTCCGGGCAGAACAGCGAGATGTGCTCGGGCGCGTGCCCGTAGCCGGCGATGCACTGCCAGTCGCGCCCGCCGATGCGGACCTGATCGCCGTCCTGCAGCCGCCGGAAGCTGCGCGGCACGTCCGGCACCATGCTCGGGTAGTAGCTGGCGCGCGCGCGGATCTTCTCGATCGATTCCGGGTCGCTGAGGCCATGCGAGGCGAAGAAATCGGCCGCGGCCGCGCCGCCGAAGCCGGTGGTGCTCTGCGAGGCGACCCGGGCGGCGTTGAAGTCGGTGGCGCTGATCCACAGCCGGCAGGTGTGCTCCGACGTGGTCCAGCGCTGGCACAGCCAGTGCGCCAGGCCGATGTGGTCGGGGTGCATGTGGGTGACCATCACGCGCAGCACCGGCAGGCCCTCCAGCGAGGAGGCGAACACCTCTTCCCACTGTGCCTTGGCTTCGTCGCGGGCGATGCAGCAGTCCACCACGGTCCAGCCGGCCTGCCCGTCCAGTTCGTCGCGCAGCAGCCAGAGGTTGATGTGGTCCAGGGCGAACGGCAACGCCATGCGGACCCAGCGCACACCCGGCGCGATCTCCAGCGTGCGCCCGGGCGCGGGCAGGGTGTCGCCCAGGGGGTAGTTCAGCTCGGCTTCTTGGAGATTCATGGAAAGGGGTCCTGCGGTACGGCGGAATTGACGTTGACGTAAACGTCAGATGTAATCGGCCATTCTAGGGACCCCGGCCGCGGGCCCCTGTCTCCCGCCGAACAGCCCTTCGAATGGCCACCACCTACACCATCAGCGACCTGGCGCGCGAGTTCGACCTCACCACCCGGGCGATGCGCTTCTACGAGGACATGGGGCTGCTGCAGCCCGAGCGCTCGGGGCCGGGCGGGCGCAACCGCGTCTACAGCGCGCGCGACCGCACCCGGCTGAAGCTGACGCTGCGCGCCAAGCGACTGGGTCTGTCGCTGTCGGAAGCGCGCGAGCTGATCGACATGTACGACAGCCCGCGCGACACCGGCCCGCAACTGCGCAAGTTCCTCGCCATCCTGGCCCAGCACCGCAAGCAGCTGGAAGAGCAGCTGGCCGACCTGCAGGCCAACCTGGACGAGGTCAAGGAGCACGAGCGGGAGGCCAAGGCCCTGCTGGGGCGCATCGGCAAAGAGGCGCCGCGGGCCCGGCAGGCATAATTGACGTTTACGTAAACGTCAACTCTTGCCCATGGCCAAACCCGATTTCAAGGCGCCGGATCCCGACTTCGAGGCCCGGGTTCGGGCCAGCTTCGCGCGCCAGAGTGCGATGGAGACGATCGGCGCCCGCATGGTGCGCGCCGAGGCGGGCGAGGTCGAGATCCAGCTGCCGTGGGCGCCGCACGTGACCCAGCAGCACGGCTTCCTGCACGGCGGCATCGTCGGCGCCGCCCTCGACTCGGCCTGCGGCTATGCCGCGTCCACGCTGATGCCGGCCGACGTGGGCGTGCTGAGCATCGAATACAAGGTCAACTTCGTGGCGCCTGCCCGCGGCCAGCGCTTCCGCATGGTCGGCACGGTGATCAAGCCCGGGCGCACGATCAGCGTGGTCGAAGGCCGCGCCTATGCGATCGACGAAGGGCGCGAGAAGCTGGTCGCCACCATGAGTGCCACGATGATGGCGATCAGCGGCCGCGAGGACATCAAGCACTAATGGATCATCCCGAAGCGGCCTTCGGCCGCTCCCCTCAAAGGGGCGCCACCAGCGGCCCGGCAGAGCCGGTTCCGCGGTGGCACGCGACCCGACCGCGCGCAGGCCGAGAACCTCGAAGGGCACGGGAATTTCGAGCAACAGGAGACTGAAATGAATCTGCCAGGGCTGAACTTCCAGTTGGGCGAAGACATCGACGCGCTGCGCGAGGCGGTGCGCGCCTTCGCCGATGCCGAGATCGCACCGCGCGCGGCCGAGATCGACCGCAGCGACCAGTTCCCGATGGACCTGTGGCGCAAGATGGGCGAGCTGGGCGTGCTGGGGATCACCGTGCCCGAGGCCTACGGCGGCGCCAACATGGGCTACCTGGCGCACATGGTGGCGATGGAGGAGATCTCGCGCGCCTCCGCCTCGGTCGGCCTGTCCTACGGCGCCCACAGCAACCTGTGCGTCAACCAGATCAAGCGCAACGGCAGCGAGGCGCAGAAGAGCAAGTACCTGCCCAAGCTGATCTCCGGCGAGCACGTCGGGGCGCTGGCGATGAGCGAGCCCGGTGCCGGCAGCGACGTGATCTCCATGAAGCTCAAGGCCGAGGACAAGGGCGGCTACTACCTCCTGAACGGCAGCAAGTTCTGGATCACCAACGGCCCGGATGCCGACACGCTGGTGGTCTATGCCAAGACCGAACCCGAGCTGGGCGCGCGCGGCGTCACCGCCTTCCTGATCGAGAAGGGAATGAAGGGCTTCTCCATCGCCCAGAAGCTCGACAAGCTGGGCATGCGCGGCAGCCACACCGGCGAGCTGGTGTTCCAGGACGTGGAAGTGCCGGCCGAGAACGTGCTGGGGTCGCTCAACGGCGGCGCCAAGGTGCTGATGTCCGGCCTCGACTACGAGCGTGCCGTGCTGGCGGCCGGCCCGATCGGGATCATGCAGGCCGTGCTCGACAACGTGGTGCCCTACATCCACGACCGCAAGCAGTTCGGCCAGAGCATCGGCGAGTTCCAGCTCATCCAGGGCAAGGTCGCCGACATGTACACCGTGCTGCAGGCGGCGCGCGCCTTCTGCTACACGGTCGGCAAGAACCTGGACATGCTGGGCGCCGAGCACGTGCGCCAGGTGCGCAAGGACTGCGCCTCGGTCATCCTGTGGTGCGCCGAGAAGGCCACCTGGATGGCAGGCGAGGGCATCCAGATCTTCGGCGGCAACGGCTACATCAACGAGTACCCACTCGGTCGCCTGTGGCGCGACGCCAAGCTCTACGAGATCGGCGCCGGCACCAGCGAGATCCGGCGCATGCTGATCGGGCGGGAGCTGTTCGCGGAGACGATGTAGCGCGCGGCGCTGCCTCGGCTCGGAGGCCGGGGCCGCGAGCAAGGCCCCGGGTCCTCGCCATACGCAGAACTCCCTAGCCAGTAGCTTTCAATCCCCCAGCCACTCGAAAATACCCCGATGCCCGATATCAAGGACCTGTTCGCCCACAACCGCGCCTGGGCCGCGCAGATGGAGCGCGAGCGCCCCGGCTTCTTCACCGGCCTGCAGCAGCAGCAGCGGCCCCAGTACATGTGGATCGGCTGCAGCGACAGCCGGGTGCCGGCCAACCAGATCACCGGGCTCGAGCCGGGCGAGGTGTTCGTGCACCGCAACGTCGCCAACGTGGTGGTGCACTCGGACCTCAACGCGCTGTCGGCCATCCAGTTCGCGGTGGAGATGCTCAAGGTGCGCCACATCATGGTGGTCGGCCACTACGGCTGCGGCGGCGTGCAGGCAGCGCTCGAAGACATCCGCGTCGGCCTGGCCGACAACTGGATCCGCCACATCCAGAACGTGCGCGACCGGCACCGCGGCATCCTGGAGAACACGGCGCCCGAGCGGCGCGTCGACACGCTGGTCGAGCTCAATGTGATCGAGCAGGTGGTCAACGTCTGCGTCAGCACGGTGCTGATCGATGCCTGGGCCAAGGGCCAGCCGGTCGCGGTGCACGGCTGGGCCTACGGCATCAACGACGGGCTGCTGCAGGACCTGCGCATGGACGTGGCCGGCCCCGACGAACTGGAGCCGCAGTACCGGGCCGCGCTGCGCGCGGTGGTCGACGCGCAGCGCTGAAGCGCACGGGCAGCCACGCGAACAGGGTCCCATGTTTCCGCAGCGGCTGGACTCCACCCTTGCCTATGACATCGCCAAGGCGATGCTCGACGGCTTCAACCGCCACTACCGGCTGTTCCGGCTGGAGTCGCAGCGCGCCAAGCACCGCTTCGAGACCGCCGACTGGCACGGCCAGCAGCGGGCCCAGCGCGAGCGCATCGAGTTCTACGACCTGCGGGTCAAGGAAGCGGTCGCGCGGCTGGAAAAGGAGTTCAGGGCCGGCGAGCAGCCGATGGAGGTCTGGCACCAGGCCAAGCTGCACTACATCGGCCTGCTGATCGACCACCACCAGCCCGAGTGCGCCGAGACCTTCTTCAACTCGGTCACCACCAAGATCCTGCACCGGACCTACTTCCAGAACGACTTCATCTTCGTGCGGCCGGCCGTCTCCACCGAGTACATCGAGAACGACGAGCCGGCCGCCACGCCCACCTATCGCGCCTACTACCCGAGCCGCGACACGCTGCACGAGAACATCGTGCGCATCATCACCAACTTCCAGCTGCGCCGCCCGTTCGACGACCTCGAGCGCGATGCACGCCAGGTGCTGGAGGCGATGAGCTCGCGGCTGGCGCACGTGAAGCTGCGCGCCAACTTCCAGATCCAGGTGCTGTCGTCGCTGTTCTTCCGCAACAAGGGCGCCTACGTGGTGGGCAAGCTGATCAACGGCTTCAACGAGGTGCCGTTCGCGCTGCCCATCCTGCACGATGAGAACGGCAAGCTGGTGATCGACGCCTGCCTGTTCGGCGAGGACGAGCTGCTGATGCTGTTCTCGTTCGCCCGCGCCTACTTCATGGTCGACATGGAAATCCCGGCCGCGTACGTGCAGTTCCTGCGCTCGCTGATGCCGCGCAAGCCGCGCTCGGAGCTGTACAACGCGCTCGGACTGGCCAAGCAGGGCAAGAACCTGTTCTACCGGGACTTCCTGTTCCACCTGAAGCACTCGAGCGACAAGTTCCGCATCGCGCCGGGCATCAAGGGCATGGTGATGCTGGTGTTCGACCTGCCGTCGTTCCCCTACGTCTTCAAGCTGATCAAGGACTACTACCCGCCGCAGAAGGACACCACGCGCGAGCAGATCAAGGGCAAGTACCTGCTGGTCAAGCAGCACGACAGGGTCGGCCGGATGGCCGACACCTGGGAGTACAGCGAGGTGGCGTTCGACCGCGACCGCTTCGAGGAAGGCCTGCTGGAGGAGATCCGCCGCTTCGCGCCCAGCCAGCTCGAGATCGGCGACCGCGACCGCGACGGCCACGAGGAGGTGGTGATCAAGCACCTCTACATCGAGCGGCGCATGATCCCGCTGAACATCTACCTGCAGGAAGCGCTGGACGCCGGCGCGCACGAGCAGGTGGAGCGCGCCGTCATCGAGTACGGCAACGCGATCAAGGACCTGGTGGCCGCCAACATCTTCCCGGGCGACATGCTGTGGAAGAACTTCGGCGTGACCCGCAACGGCAAGGTCGTGTTCTACGACTACGACGAGATCGAGTACGTCACCGACTGTCGGTTCCGCGAGGTGCCGGCGGCGCGCAACGAGGAGCAGGAGCTGTCCGGCGAGGTCTGGTACCCGGTCGGGCCGCGCGACGTCTTTCCCGAGACCTTCGGCCCCTTCCTGCTGGGCAATCCGGCCGTGCGCGAGGTCTTCATGCGCCACCACGGCGACCTGCTGGACGCGCGCTTCTGGCAGGCCCACCAGCAGCGCATCCGCGCGGGCCACGTGCACGACGTCTTCCCCTATGAACAGGACAAGCGGTTCGAGCACGTCGCCGCTGCCACGGTGGCATGAGCATGCGGGACGCCTGGGAACTGGCGAGCTATGTCGTGACCGCGCTCGGCCTGCCCTTCGCCATCCTGTTCTTCGCCTGGGAGCAGCGCAAGGAACGCGACAACGAGGAAGAGCACCAGTACCAGCTGCTCTCGGATGCCTACAACGACTTCCTGCAGGTGGTGCTGCAGCACCCCGACCTGAGGCTGCGCAGCAACGAGCGGCTGGATAACCCCACGCCCGAGCAGCGCGAGCGCATGCTGGTGATCTTCGATATGCTGATCTCGCTCTTCGAGCGAGCCTACCTCGTGGCCTACAAGCCCCGCATGGGCGAGGACGAGCGCCGCCGCTGGAACAGCTGGGACGACTACATGCGCGAGTGGTGCCGGCGCGAGGACTTCCACAACACCCTGCCGCTGCTGCTGAGCGGCGAAGACCCCGAATTCCAGAGTTACCTGCGGCGCATCGCCTCCGAGGAGCGTGGCGCCATCCTCACGGCCACCTGATTTTTCGACAAGGAGTGAACCATGGCTGAATCCATCGTCATCGTCAGTGCCGCCCGCACCCCCATGGGGGCGTTCCAGGGCGACTTTTCCACGCTGTCGGCCCACGACCTGGGCGGCGCGGCAATCCGCGCCGCCGTCGAGCGCGCCGGCATTTCGGCCGACGCGGTCGGCGAGGTGCTGTTCGGCAACTGCCTGATGGCCGGCCAGGGCCAGGCGCCGGCCCGCCAGGCCGCTTTCAAGGGCGGGCTGCCCAAGAGCGCCGGCGCCGTGACGCTGTCCAAGATGTGCGGCTCGGGGATGAAGGCCGCGATGTTCGCCCACGACATGCTGCTGGCCGGCAGCCACGAGGTGATGGTCGCCGGCGGCATGGAGAGCATGACCAACGCGCCCTACCTGCTGCTCAAGGGCCGCGGCGGCTACCGGATGGGCCACGACAAGGTCTATGACCACATGATGCTCGACGGCCTGGAAGACGCCTACGAGCCCGGCCGCGCCATGGGCACCTTCGGCGAGGACTGCGCCGCCAAGTACAAGTTCAGCCGCGAGGCCCAGGACGCCTTCGCCACCGAGTCGGTCACGCGCGCCAAGAAGGCGACCGAGTCCGGCGCCTTCGCCAGGGAGATCACCCCGGTGACGGTCAAGACCCGCGCCGGCGAATCCGTGATCTCGACCGACGAGGGCCCGGGCAAGGTCAAGCTCGACAAGATCCCGACGCTGCGGCCGGCGTTCAAGAAGGACGGCACCATCACCGCCGCTTCCTCCTCCAGCATCAACGACGGCGCCGCGGCGCTGGTGATGATGACCGAGAGCACCGCCCAGCGCCTGGGCTGCAAGCCCATCGCCCGCATCGTCAGCCACGCCATGCACTCGCAGGAGCCCGAGTGGTTCACCACCGCCCCGGTGGGCGCCACCCAGAAGGCGCTGGCCAAGGCCGGCTGGAAGGTGGCCGACGTCGACCTGTGGGAGGTCAACGAGGCCTTCGCCGTGGTGCCGATGGCCCTGATGCACGAGCTGAAGGTCTCGCACGACATCGTCAACGTCAACGGCGGCGCCTGCGCGCTGGGCCACCCGATCGGCGCGTCCGGCGCCCGCATCATGGTCACCCTGATCCACGCCCTGCAGGCGCGCGGCGGCAAGCGCGGCATCGCCACGCTGTGCATCGGCGGCGGCGAAGGCACGGCGGTCGCGCTGGAACTGGCCTGAGGCGCAAGCTTCCGGCCCGGCGCGGCGAAGATGCGTTTATCCGGGCGAGGGTGATGTGAGCACCGTGCTCGTCCTCGGCGCCTCGCGCGGCATCGGGCTGGAGTTCGTGCGCCAGTACCGCGCCGCCGGCGACAAGGTGATCGCGACCGCGCGCACCGACGAGGGGCTGCAGAAGATCGCGGCCCTGGGCGCCGAGCCCGTGCAACTGGACGTGGCGGCGCCGGCCAGCATCGGTGCGCTGGCCGGGCAGCTCGACGGCGAGAAGCTCGACATCGCGCTGTACGTGGCCGGCGTGTACAGCACGGCCGGCGCGAAAGAGCCGCCGACCCAGGCCGACTTCGACCAGGTGATGCGCACCAACGTGCTGGGCGCCATGCAGGCGATCCCGAAGGTGGCCCCGCTGGTGGAGGCCGCGCACGGCCGCTTCGTCTTCATCAGCAGCGAAATGGGCCACATCGCCGGCGCCCATTCCAGCTTCGGCTGGCTGTACCGGGCCAGCAAGGCGGCCCTCAACATGACCGTGCGCGCGGCCAGCTACGACTATCCCCGCGCCACGCTGGTGGCCCTGAGCCCCGGCTGGGTGCGCACCGCCATGGGCGGGCCCGGGGCGCCGCTCAGTCCCGAGCAGAGCGTCGCCGCCATGCGCCGCACCATCGCCTTGCTCGCCGCGCCGCAGAGCGGCGCGTTCCTCGACCACGACGGCACGCCGTTCGACGGCTGGTAACCGCAACGATCCACACCCAAGACCCTCGAGATGCTGCTGACCCCCGACCAGGAAATGATCCGCGACGCCGTGCGCGCCTTCGCCCAGGAACAACTGTGGCCCCATGCCGCCCGCTGGGACAAGGAGCACACCTTCCCGCGCGAGGTGCACCAAGGCCTGGCGGCGCTGGGCGCCTATGGCATCTGCGTGCCGGAGGAATACGGCGGCGCCGGCCTCGACTACGTCAGCCTGGCGCTGGTGCTGGAGGAAATCGCCGCCGGCGACGGCGGCACCAGCACGGCGATCAGCGTCACCAACTGCCCCGTCAACGCCATCCTGATGCGCTACGGCAGCCGGGCGCAGAAGCAGCGCTGGCTCACGCCGCTGGCGCAGGGCGAGCTGCTGGGCGCCTTCTGCCTGACCGAGCCGCACGTCGGCAGCGACGCCTCGGCCCTGCGCACCACCGCCCGCCGCGACGGCGATGCCTGGGTGATCGATGGCGTCAAGCAGTTCATCACCAGCGGCCAGAACGGCCAGCTGGCGGTGGTGATCGCCGTCACCGACAAGGGCGCCGGCAAGCGCGGCATGAGCGCCTTCCTGGTGCCCACCAATACGCCGGGCTACGTCGTCGCCCGGCTGGAGGACAAGGTCGGCCAGCATTCCAGCGACACCGCGCAGATCCGGTTCGACGGCTGCCGCATCCCGGCCGACCACCTGATCGGCGAGGAAGGCGAGGGCTACAAGATCGCGCTGTCGTCGCTGGAGGGCGGGCGCATCGGCATCGCCGCCCAGAGCCTGGGCATGGCGCGCAGCGCCTTCGAGGTGGCGCTGGCCTACGCCAAGGAGCGCGAGAGCTTCGGCAAGTCCATCTTCGAGCACCAGGCGGTCGGATTCCGGCTGGCCGAGTGCGCCACCCAGCTCGAAGCCGCGCGCCAGCTGATCTGGCATGCCGCCAGCCTGCGCGATGCCGGCCGGCCCTGCCTGAAGGAAGCGGCCATGGCCAAGCTGTTCGCCAGCGAGATGGCCGAGCGGGTCTGCAGCGCCGCCATCCAGACGCTGGGCGGCTACGGCTACGTCGGCGACTTCCCGGTCGAGCGCATCTGGCGCGACGTGCGCGTGTGCCAGATCTACGAGGGCACCTCCGACGTGCAGAAGATCATCATCCAGCGGGCGCTGGCGTGAGGCCGGCGCACCGCTTCGATGCGGTCCTGTTCGACTGCGATGGCGTGCTGGTCGACAGCGAACCCATCACCCACGGCGTGCTGCGCGACATGCTGGCCGAGCGCGGCTGGGAGCTCACGCCGGCCGAATGCATGCGCATCTTCCTGGGCAAGGCGGTGAAGGACGAGCGCGAGCGGATCGAAGCCGCCACCGGCCGGCCGCTCACCGACGATTGGCTGGCCGACTTCCGGCGCCGCCGCAACGAGCAACTGGAGCGCCGCGTCGGCCCGATCGCGGGTGTGCCGGCGGCCGTGGCCGACGTCCACCGGCGCTTCGGCGGGCGCGTCGCCTGCGCCACCGGCGCCGACCGCGGCAAGGCCGAAATGCAGCTGGCCAAGTGCGGCCTGCTGCCGTTCTTCGACGGGCGCGTGTTCAGCGGCCACGAGATGCCCCGCTCCAAGCCGGCCCCCGACGTCTACCTGGCCGCCGCGGCGGCGCTGGCTGCGCAGCCGCGGCGCTGTGCCGTGGTGGAGGACACCGTCGTCGGCGTGACGGCCGGCGCGGCCGCCGGCGCGACCGTGTTCGGCTACAGCCCACCGGAGGCGGGGCACGACGGGGCCGCCGCCCTGCGCGCGGCCGGTGCCGTGCACGTGTTCACGCGCATGGACGAACTGCCGGGCTTGCTCACGGACTGACCGGGCCGGCGCCGTCGGCGGCCCGGCGCGACAATGGCAGGGCAAGCCGACCCGCCCACCCCATGCGAATCCTGCTGGCCGAAGACGACAAAGTGCTGGCCGACGCCCTGTCGCGGGCGCTGGCGCGCGCCGCCCACGCGGTGGACGTCGCAGCCACCGGCGAGGAGGCCGACCAGGCGCTGCGGGCCGCCGCCTACGACCTGGCGATCCTGGACATCGGCCTGCCCGGCCTGAGCGGGCTGGACGTGCTGCGCCGGCTGCGGGCGCGGCGCGCCACCACGCCGGTGCTGATCCTCACGGCGATGGATGCGCTGGCCGACCGGGTGGCCGGGCTCGATGCCGGCGCCGACGACTACCTGACCAAGCCGTTCGAGCTGGCCGAGCTGGAGGCGCGGGTGCGGGCGCTGCTGCGGCGCGGCGCCGCCGCCGTGTCGCCGCTGCTGCACCATGGCCGCCTGACCTTCGACACCGTGGGCCGGCGCGTGGCGTTCGACGGCAAGCCGATCGAGCTGTCGGCGCGCGAACTGGCGGTGCTGGAGCTGCTGCTGCTGCGCGCCGGCCGGGTGGTGAGCAAGGAGAACATCGTCAGCCACCTGTACGGCTGGGGCGACGACGTCGGCCTGAACGCCATCGAGGTCTATGTCTACCGCATCCGCCGCAAGCTCGAGCCGCTGGGCTGCGAGATCCGCACGGTGCGCGGCATGGGCTACCTGATGGAACGCAGCCACGAGGAGGGCGAGGCATTGTGAGCACGCGGCTCAAGGGCGTCCTGCTGCGTTGGCTGCTGGGGCCCTTGCTGGCGCTGCTGGTGCTGGACACCGCGCTGGGCTGGTGGAGCGCCGCCCGGCTGGCCAACCAGGCCTACGACCGCGGGCTGCACGAGATCGCGCGCGAGGTCGCGCTGCACGTGCACGCCGGCACCGACGGGCCGCGGCTGGACCTGTCGCCGGCGGCCGAGCGCGCCTTGCAGGTGGACCAGGACGACCGCCTGTTCCTGCGGGTCTGGGACGCCGGCGGGCGCGCGCTCGGCGGCGACGCCGCGCTGGGGCCCCCGCCGCGATGGCCGCCCAGGGACGGCCGGCCGCTGTTCCATTCGGACCGCATCGCCGGCGAGGACGTGCGGGTCGCCGTCTCCTGGCTGCCCTACGACGCGCAGGATGCCTCCCGCCAGGTGCTGGTGACGGTGGCCGAAACCACCCACAAGCGCCAGCGCCTGGCGTGGGAGATCGTGGCGAGCCTGCTGCTGGCGCAACTGGTGCTGATCGGCATGGCGGTGGCGGCGGTGTACTGGGGCGTGGGGCGCGGCCTGCGTCCGCTGGGCGCCCTCGGCCGGGCGCTGGCGCGGCGCTCGCACCAGGACCTGAGCCCGCTCGACGCCGCCCATGCGCCCGAGGAAGTGCGCCCGCTGGTGGAGGAGGTCAATGCGCTGATGCTGCGGCTGGGCGCGGCGCTGGACGCGCAGAACCGCTTCGTCGCCGACGCCGCGCACCAGCTCAAGACGCCGGTGGCCGGCCTGAAGGCACAGATCGACCTGGCCCTGGGCGAGAGCGATCCGGCCCGGGTGCGGCACTCGCTGGCCCAGTTGCACCTGAGCGCCGAACGGCTGTCGCGCATCGTGCAGCAGTTGCTGGCGCTGGCCCGCAACGAACCCGGCGCCGCCGGCGCCGTGCGCCTGCAGGCGCTGGATCTGGAGGCCTTCGCGCTGGAGATCAGCATGGAGTGGGCGCCGCAGGCGCTGGCGCGGGACATCGATCTCGGCTTCGAGGGGCAGGGTGCGCCGCTGACGATCGACGCCGACCCTGACCGGCTGCGCGACCTGCTGAACAACCTGGTCGACAACGCCGTGCGCTACAGCCGCGAAGGCGGGCGCGTCACGGTCAAGGTGGGCCGTGCCGGCGAGGCGCGCACGCTATCGATCAGCGACGACGGCCCCACCATCCCGGCCGAGGAACGCAGCCGCGTGTTCGAGCGCTTCCACCGGCTGCTGGGCGGCCGCGCCGAAGGCAGCGGGCTGGGGCTGGCCATCGTCAGCGAGATCGCCGCGCTGCACGGCGCCCGCATCACGCTCGGCGAGGACCACGACGGCACCGGCAACACCTTCACGGTGCACTTCCCGCCGCCGGAAGCCGTTCCCCACTGACGGGCCTGTCCGCGGCCGCCGGAATCCTCGGGGCGAGGCGGTCGCCGGCGGCCGGCCGTGTAAGCCTGCAGACAGCTGGCCGAAAAGGCCGCGACAGCGGCTCTTCCTAAGCTCGGATGCGAGCGCAGGCCTCCGCCGGCGCCTCCGCCGCACGAAGGAAGCCATGGCCCTGCTGACCTCCCCCGAGTTCTGGATCGCGCTGATGCAGATCATCATGATCAACATCGTGCTCAGCGGCGACAACGCCGTGGTCATCGCCCTGGCCTGCCGCGACCTGCCGGCGCACCAGCAGAAGAAGGCCATCCTGTTCGGCAGCGTGGGCGCCATCGTGCTGCGGCTGGTGCTGACCTTCTTCGCGGTCTACCTGCTGACGCTGCCCTACCTCAAGCTGCTGGGCGCGGTGCTGCTGCTGTGGATCGGCGTCGGCCTGCTCAAGGGCGACGACGAGGGCGACGAGCTGGCGGGCAACTCCAACCTGGTCGGCGCCATCAAGACCATCGTGGTGGCCGACCTGGTGATGAGCCTGGACAACGTGATCGGCGTCGCCGCGGCCGCCAAGGGCGACGTGCTGCTGCTGGTGGTGGGCCTGGTGATCAGCATCCCGCTGATCATCTTCGGCAGCACCCTGATCCTGAAGCTGATGACGCGCTTCCCGGTGATCGTCACCATCGGTGCCGGGCTGCTGGGCTGGGTGGCCGGCGAGATGGCCCTGACCGATCCGGCCATCAACGTCTGGGCCAAGCAGCAGCACACCCTGCACCTCGTCGCGCCGGTCGCCGGCGCGCTGCTGGTGATCGCCGCCGGCAAGTACCTGGCCCGGCTGTCGGCGCAGCAGGCCCTGGATGGCGGCCGCCGCCCGGCCGGTTGAGCAGAGGCCATGGCCCAGGTGCTGCTGCCGATCGACGGTCATGGCCCGCAGGCGCAGCGCGCCCTGGCCGAGGCCATCCGCATCCACCGCCGCGAGGAGGTGCCGGTCTACCTGCTCAGCGTGCAGCCGCTGGTGTCCGGGCATGTCGCTGCGTTCTTCGGCCCGGGGGAGCTGGCGCGGCTGCAGCACGACGCCGGGCTGGAGGAACTCGAGCCGGCGCGCGCGCTGCTGCAGGCCGCCGGGGTGTGGCACCGGCTGGTGGTCCGGGTGGGGCGCCGGGCCGAGACCATCGCGCGCACCGCGCAGGAGCTCGGCTGCGACCGCATCATCCTCGGCGATGCCGGTGACAGCGCCGGCGGCTGGCTCGGAACCATGGCCGAGCAGGTGCGCCACCTGCTCGCCGGCACGCGCGGCTGCCAGGTGATCTGACCACCCCCGAAGCGGCCTGCGGCCGCTCCCCCTCAAGGGGCGCCACCAGCGGCCCGGCGAAGCCGGTTCCGCGGTGGCACTGGAACCTCAACTCATGATGCATCGCGTGTGTCGAGTGCAACTCAAGTGATGAGCTCTCCAGCGCTGGGTCACCAGCTGGCGGCCATCGAGTCGGGCGAGAAGCGCGGGTCGCGGGTGATGGCGCCGAGGTCGACGAACTCCATGTCGGACAGCGCGATGCCGCGCAGGTCGCGGAACATCTGCTCGCTCCAGCGCGCGTCGGGCTCGCCCTGCACGTAGAAGTCCATGCCGATGTCGGCCACGTACAGGCCGTAGCGCTGGGCCGCGGTGGCGATCGCCTTGGCCTGCGGCGTCCAGTGCGCGGGGATGGCGAAGCCGGCCTTGAGCCGCAGCACGGCGCCGAACGGGATGCCGCCGGGCGTGTCGCCGCCGGCGCCGTGGCGCGCCGGCCAGCTGTAGCCGCGCGACAGCACGGCGTCGCGGAAGGTCACGCGCAGCGCATGGCGGATCTCGCCGCTGCCGGCCTCGGCCGCCCTGGCCAGGAAGGGCGTGATCGGCAGGCCGGCGGCATCTGCGGCGGTCCAGCCGTCCGGCCGCAGCGCCAGCGACTTCAGGTCCCAGCCGGCGCTGGCCAGCGTGTACCACTGGTTCGACAGCTTGTAGGTGGCGAACCCCTCCCACAGCCGGCAGGCGCCCTGCTCGACCACCAGCACGTGGTGGTCACCGCAGGTGTTGGGGTCGTTGCAGGTGCCGCCTTCGTTCTTCAGGCCGCTGCGCGGGAACGGGAAGCGGCGCTCGCCGGCCGGCACCGCGCTGCAGCCGCGCGCCAGCGAGTGGCCGCCGGCGCCGTCGGCCACCGCGCAGTCGCTTTCGTGCGGCCAGCCGACTTCGCTGCTTGCGCCCGAAGGGCGGAAGTCGTATTGCAGGCCGGCCCAGTCCGTGTCGGCGGCGCCGCCGCTCACCACGTTGACCGGCATGCCGTAGTAGGCGTCGCGCTGCGACGGGTCCTCGCCCAGCCACCAGTCGGCGCGGAACGGCGTGGCGGCGCCGATCGAGGCGATCCAGCGCGCGCTCTGCGCATGCGCCGGGAACCGGCTGGTGTCGTCGATGCGGGTGTTGAACACCGCTTGCGGCGGGAACATCTCGCAGCTGCCCAGCACCGGGGCGCTGCCGGCGCCCGCACCGGAATCGCCGCCCGGTGTCGAAACCACGCTGGTGCCGGTCGGGGTGTCGCCGATGGCGCCGGCGGCGCCGCCACCGCCACCGCCGCAGGCCACCAGCCCGGCGGCCACGATGCCCACCCACAGCAACCCGCCCACGGCGGCCCTCGTTCTCGTGTTCATGCCGTCCTCCTGCTCGACAGTTCGGACGGGGCATCTTGCTGTGGCTCAGCCGTTTACAACCGTGTCGAGGTGCAAAGGCTGGGCGGCGCGGCTTACATGCGCCGAGCGCGGCCGGCTTGCGGATCAGGGCTCGCGCCGCAACCAGCCGGGCAGGGCCCGCTCGAGGGCCGCGCGCATGCGGCGGGCGTGCGAGCCGCGCCAGTAGAGGCGGCCGCAACCGGGGCAGTGGCGGGCCGGACCGGGCAGTTCGCGCACGTCGGCCGGCAGCAGGGCGGCCCTCGCCTGCGGCGGCAAGGGGGCCGACAGCGCGGTGTTGCAGACGGTGCACCGGGTGAACAGCTCGGCCGGCGGCGCCAGGGCCAGCTGGCGCACCACTTGCGCGAGCTGCTGCAGCGGATCGTCATGCTCGATGCGCAACGCGCGGTGCGGCCGCAGCTCGCGCAGGAGGTGGCGGTCGCGGGTGAGGAGCACGCGGTCTTCCTGCTCGGCCTGGCGGACCAGCTTGCCGTCGTGCAGCGCGGCATCCAGCGTGGTGTCCCAGCCCAGCAGGCGCAGCCAGCGCGCCAGCCGGGCCAGCATGGCGTCGGCGGCGAAGCGGGGGGCAGTCTCGCCCGTGGCGGGGGCGGCGGAAGGCAGGCAGGCCACCGCGGGATTCTCGTGCGCGGCCGGCCAAGCGCGCGCACTGGCACGGGCGACCAGCAGCCAGGGGGCGCACTTCGGCAACAGCTGTCACCTTCGGCCCCACATCGCCGTGCGGAGCGGTGCCTAAGCTGCCGGTTTGCCCCGGAGCAAGCTCATGTCCCAGGACGCCCTGACCCGCTACCTCGACTGCATCGCCGCGTGCAACGCCTGCGTCGTGTCTTGCCAGCACTGCGCCGCTTCCTGCCTGCAGGAGCCCGACGTGAAGGCGATGGCGCGCTGCATCGCGCTGGACATGGACTGCGCCCAGTTGTGCCAGGTGTCGGTCGCGTTGATGGCCGGTGCCAGCGAGCTCGCGCCGGCGCTGTGCAAGGTCTGCGCACAGGCCTGCCGCGCCTGCGGCGAGGAATGCGCACGCCATCCGATGGACCATTGCCAGCAGTGCGCCGAAGCGTGCCAGCGCTGTGCCCAGGCTTGCGAGCAGATGGCCGCGTGAGGTGATCGCCGTCTTCTGGCTGGACGCGGCCAACGAGTGAAGCCGCAACGGCGCGGCTCTGCATGCTTGGTGGCGAATGACTTCCGCATGACCTTCCCGCGGACGTTGCCAAGCAGCTGCGTCGAGCCGCAGCAAGTCTGTCGGTGCTCGGCGTCTCGGGGCGGCGCTTCGCCGGCCGCGCCGTCACCCGGCCGCCTTCAGGGCGCCGATCACCGCCAGGTGCACCGGGTAGGTCAGGTAGAACAGCCATTGCCAGCGCGGCACCCGCAGCGGCAGCCGCTGCGCCAGCCAGGCCACCGGCAGCGCGGCCAGCGTGCCGAAGAACGCCGGCCAGCCGCCGAAGATCGCGTTCAGCCAGGCGGTGGCGAGCAGCAGCACGATGACCACCGTGGCCAGGCCGCCTCCGCGCCGGATCGCATACAGGTAGGTCGCGGCCACCAGGAATACGCCGCCGGTGCCGAACTCGACGAACCAGCTGGCGGTGGCGATCGCCAGGCAGGCCAGTGCGCGCCAGGCGGCGTGGGCCGGGCTTTCCAGCATCCAGCACAGTGCCGCGCCCAGGCCCAGCGTGAACAGCACGTTCAGCAGGGCGGGGTCGCCGCGCGCCCAGATCGACGGCAGCACCGAGACCGCGCCCCAGGCGAGCAGGCGCCAGGTCACGCGGACGCAGCGCGCGGCCCGATCACCTTCGCGCGCCAGGTTCAGCCCCAGCACCAGGGCGAACAGCGGGAAGGCCAGCCGGCCGGCGATGAAGGCCCAGCTCTCGTGCGGCATCCCGAGCAGGTGGCGACCGATGTGGTCGCAGAACATGGCCGCCATGCCGACCCACTTGAGCGCCTCGAGCTGCCCGTCGGCAAAGCCGAGCGGAGCCTGGGGGCGTAGTGCGGTGGCCATGGACGATGCTAGGGCGTACCGCCCGTGCATGCGTGTCGGCAACCAACGGCTGTGCCAACGCGCGAAGTCAGCGCAAGGCGCCGCCGACGCACGTGTCGGACAACGTCCGACCAGCCCGGCAGATGGGAAACGGGAACATGGCTGCCGGACTGAAAGGCAAACCATGAAAGCTCAGGCAAGCAGGATGGTGGCCGCGCTGCTCGTCACGGCGGCAGCGGCCACTTGCGGGGCGCTGTGGCCGCACCAGGCCTGGGCCAAGGGTGGTGGAGGCGGCGGCGGTGCCGGCGGTGGTGCAGGCGGCGGCGCTGGAGGCGTGGGTGGCGGTGCCGGCGCAGCGGGAGTTGGTGGTGGCGGCGGTGGTGGCGTGGGCGCAGGGGTAGGTGGCGGGGGAGGCGCCCCGGGCGGCGGTGCCGGCGCCGGTGTCGGCGGCGGTAGCGGCGCGAGCGGCGGTGGGGGCGGCGGTGGCTCCGGTGGGCCCGGCGGCTCGGGTGGCTCGGGTGGGTCCGGTGGGTCCGGTGGGTCCGGTGGGTCCGGTGGTTCCGGTGGGTCCGGTGGGTCCGGGGGGTCCGGCGCAGGCGGGACAGGTGGCTCAGGCGGTGCAGGGGCAGGTGCAGGCGTCGGTGTAGGTGTAGGCGGATCGGGTAGCGGTGGGGCCGCCGCGGGAGGCGGCCCAGGCGCTGGCGTTGGCTCAGCAGGAGCCGCCGGATCCGCGGGCGTGGGCGGCGGCAGCGCGGCGGGCGGCACCAGCGGCACGGCCGGAGCCAGCGGATCGCCGACTGCAGCCGGGGCCGGCGCTGGAACCGCTTCGGGCGCATCCGCCGGCGCCGGATCCGCGGCGGTCGGCTCGGTGGGGACTGCGTCCGTCGGGGCCGGCCAGGGCCCCGGCGGCGGCCCCGACGTCGGCCCGACAGCGGCCCCGACTGGAACGCCGCCTTCGGTCGCGGTGATCCGTCGCGCGCCCCCGTCGCCTGTCCTCGCGGCCAGGGTGGGCGAATCGGCGGTGACCTCTCCGGTGACGGCCACCATGGGCGGACCGCCGGAGGTCAGCGCCTTGCCGCCGATGGCGCCGCTGCCGCGGGCGCGCCGCACGGACGAAGCCGACAGCCAGGGGCTGGTGGCTCCATCGGGCCAGTGACGTCCCGCCGTGGCTGACGAGCGGGGCGGCTGCCCTCCTACCGCCGAACCGCAGGCTGGACTGGATCATTCCGGCCTGTGTGCAACTTCCGCGCGGAGGCCGGCGCCATGGGTGTGATCGAGCGGGTTCCGGGGACGGCTGCCTGGGTGCTGGCCGCCGTGCTGGGCTGCGCGGCGGCGACGGTCGCTCCCGCACATGCATCGGCGCAGGCCACCGGCAAGCTGCCCCAGGCGAACGCGTCCGGCACGGCCGTGCCCCCCGCCGTGAAGAAGAAAAAGTCCGCGCTGCGCAAGAAGGTCCGCCCGTCGGGCAAGGCGCGCGCCACCGGCAAGCACTCGCCACCGCGCCTGCAACGGCGCAGCAAGCCGGTCCTGTCCACCCGCGGGCCGCAAACCCGGAAGGCGCCGTCAGCGAGGGTCGGGCGCGCGGCGCCCTCGACGCTGCCGCCACCGGTGGCCTGGACGCTGCCGCCGCTGGGACCCGAGCGCTTCTATCCGAACGGCATCCCGGAGCTGCGGCCGGAATTCCTGCACCCGCTGCCGGGCGCGCCAGCGGTCAGCGCGCAGGCCGTCGCGCCGCGCGCGCCGGGTGCCGAACCCGAGTGGCTGCCTTGACGGGCGTCCCCTTGGACGCCGACCGGAACAGCTGCGCGTAGTAGCCGCCCTGGGCCATGAGTTGTGCATGGCTGCCGATGGCCTCGACCTGGCCGCCGCGCAGCACCACGATGCGGTCGGCATCGACCACGGTCGACAGCCGGTGCGCCACCACCAGCGTGGTGCGCCCGCGCGTCAGGCGCTTGAGGGCCGCCTGCACCAGCGCCTCGCTCTCGTTGTCCAGGGCGCTGGTGGCTTCGTCCAGCACCAGGATCGGCGGGTTCTTCAGCAGCGCGCGGGCGATCGCGATGCGCTGCTTCTGGCCGCCCGACAGGCCGGCGCCGCGCTCGCCGACCACGGTGTCGTAGCCGGCCGGCAGCCGCTCGATGAACTCGTGCGCGTTGGCGTTGCGGGCCGCCGCCTCGGTCTGCTCGCGCGTCGCGCCGGGCGTGCCGTAGGCGATGTTGGCCGCGATGGTGTCGTGGAACAGGTGCACGTCCTGCATCACCGTGCCGACCTGGCTGCGCAGCGACTGCCCGGTGCAGCCGGCCAGGTCCATGCCGTCGATGCGCACGCGCCCGGTGGTGGGCGCATGCAACCGCTCCAGCAGCGACACCAGGGTGGTCTTGCCGCAGCCGCTGGGGCCCACCAGGGCCACCGTTTCGCCGGGCGCCACCGTGAGCGACAGCTCGCGCAGCACCGGGCGGCCATCGCCGTAGTGGAATCCCACGCGCTCGAACGCGACCTCGCCGCGGCCGACCACCAGCTCGCGCGCGCCGGGTGCGTCGGCCACCGGGTCGGGCGCGTCCAGGATGGCGCCGACGGCTTCCAGCGACACGCGCGCGCGGCGCGCCGTGGCATAGACGTTGGTCAGGCCCTGGATCGGCGCGAACAGCCCGCCCACGTACTGCAGGGCGGCCACCAGGGTGCCGACGGTGCCGTGGCCGCGCAGCACCAGCCAGGCGCCGATGGTGGCCACGCACAGGCGGGCGGCGGCCACCGACAGCGCTTGCCGCGACGCGGTGCGGGCATCCAGGCGCGCGCCGCGCTTGACGCGCGCATTGCCCTGGGCCACGGCGCCCAGGAAGCGGCGTTCCTCGGCGCGCTCCATGGCGAAACCCTTGACGGTGCGCATGCCGCCCAGCACCTCGGTCCAGCGGCCGAAGGTGGCCGACCAGTGGTCCAGCAGGTCGCGGTCGCGCCGGGCCTGCTCGGGCGCGGCCCGCATGCCGATCAGGGCGGGCAGCGGGGCGAACACGCACACCGCCAGCGCCAGCCGCCAATCCAGCTGCAGCAGCGCCGCCAGCGCCAGCAGCAGGTAGAAGGCCGCCGGCAGGGCCTTGAAGGCCAGTTCGGCCACCGCGCTGACGAAGCCGTTGATGGAGGTGTTGACCCGGCTGACGGTGCCGCCCACGGTCTGCTGCTGGTGCCAGGACAGCGGCAGCTGGTGCAGGCGCTCGGTGACGCGCTGGCGCAGGGCGAAGTCCAGGTCCAGTCGCACCCGGGCGCTGCGTGCCTCCAGCAGCCGCGACAGCCACACCGGCGCCAGCTCGGCCAGCGCCACCAGCGCCAGCGCCAGCAGGATGGCGCGACCGGTGCCGGGCCCGATCGACTGCGGGTTGGCCGCCACCCGCCCCAACTGGTCGATCAAGCCCATCACGGCCAGCGGCGCCGCGGCGCCGGCGGCCGCCAGCAGCAGGGCCAGCGCCAGCACCTTGGCGATCGGCCGGCCGAACCCCCGTAGCCAGGGCAGGGCGCGGCGCACGAGTGCGCGGGCCGGGTGCAAGGCGGGCGCCCGTGCGCCCGGGGCATCGAGAGTCAGGGAACGCAACATCGTGGGAAGGAAGCCGGCGTGGATCGGCGCGCGGAGGGCCGGGTTGCGGGCGGGCGTACGGTTGGGATGGGAGGTCCGGGTACTGCGGAGGCAGCCTCGACTTTGCCGGCCACGCGACCGTGGCGAAGTGGCCCGGCGCAACGCAGCGCCGATGGATGAGCCGATCCGGTGCCATTTCCCGCGTCCGTGGGGACGCGGCAACACTCGACCGCTTTCGGCAGCCGCGTGCCGAATGGGCGTCGTTGTGCAGGCAAGCCGGCTTACGGGGACAGGATGCTGCCCAGGGGCGCCGCGCACACGTTGTGGCGGTTTTCCAGGCCGGGCGGACAGACCTTGTGCGATCCGGACCGGCGGTCCCAGGCCGGTGGCGTGCCGCTGTTGAGCACGTTCTCCAGCCCGGGGCCGGCCGGATTGGTGCCGAACGAGCCACCGCCGAGCAGCGAGGTGCGCGGGCGGTCGACGCCCGCCACCGGCGCTGCGGCCTCGGGCAGGGGTGCACCGGCCGCCATCGGCGTGCTCGGCACGCTCGGGCGGCTGGGGACCGAAGCACGTTCGGCGGCGCCGTCGATCCGCTCCGCGGCCCCCTCGGGCGCGGGCTGCGCCTGCACCGCCAGCGCCACGGCGGCCACTCCCAGCAAGCTCCAGCGGATCGGCATGGGCGGATGCTAGTGAGCCGCGGCGACGCGCTGTCGCCGGTGTAACCGGATGCAGCAACACCCGGGCCGTTCCGGATGGCTGGCCCGGCCGGCGCCGTCTTAGAGTGCCGGCGTCCTTGCAGGAGACGCCATGAAGACCACCATGATGGAAGTGCCGCTCTCGCTCAACCACCTGCTGGAGCGCGCGGGGCAGCTGTTCGCCGGCAACGAGATCGTCTCGCGCCTGCCCGACAAGTCGCTGCGCCGGCACACCTACGGCCAGTTCCATCGGCGCACCCGCGCGCTGGCCAGTGCGCTGCAGCGGCTGGGGCTGCGCAAGGGCGAGCGTGTGGCCACGCTGTGCTGGAACCACCACGCGCACCTGGAAGCGTATTTCGGCATCCCGGCGGCCGGCGGCGTCATGCACACGCTGAACCTGCGGCTGGCGCCCGAGGAGATCGGCTGGATCGCCGGCCATGCGAACGACCGCTTCCTGGTCGTCGACGACGTGCTGCTGCCGCTGTACCGGCAGTTCGCCGCGCTGCACCGGTTCGAGCGCGTGATCGTGTTTCCGTTCTCCGGCCAGCCGGTGCCGGCGGGGTTCGACGATTACGAAGCGCTGCTGGCCGATGCCGATCCGGAGCGCTTCCAGTACGCGCCGCACGACGAGAACGACCCGGTGGCCATGTGCTACACGTCCGGCACCACCGGGCGCCCGAAGGGCGTGGCCTATTCGCACCGCTCCACCGTCCTGCACACGCTGGTGGCCAGCCTGGGCGACTTCTGGGGGCTGCGCGGCACCGACGTGGTGCTGCCGGTCACGCCCATGTTCCATGCCAACAGCTGGGGCATGCCGTACGGCGCCGTGATGATGGGCGTGAAGATGGTCTTTCCCGGGCCGCACCTGCATCCCGACGACCTGCTCGACCTGATGCAGCAGGAGCCGCCCACGCTGGCGCTGGGCGTGCCCACCATCTGGATGGCGCTGATCCAGGCCTACGAGGCTTCGCTGGCGCCGGACTCGCCCCACCACGGACGCTGGCGCTTGCCGCGCGGCATGCGCTCGCTGGTCGGCGGCGCCGCGGTGCCGGAGGCCCTGATCCGCGCTTTCGACAAGCACGGCATCTGGATCCTGCAGGGCTGGGGCATGACCGAGACCTCGCCGGTCTGCACCATCTCCTACCCGCGGGCCGAGTTGCGCGAGGCCGGCATGGACGAGCGCTACCGGCGCGCCGCCATGGCGGGCGTGCCGGTGCCGCTGGTGGACCTGCGGGTGCAGGGCGACGGCGGCAGCGACCAGCCCTGGGATGGCAGGAGCGTGGGCGAGATCCAGGTGCGCGGGCCGTTCATCACCGGCCGCTACCACGAGGTGCCGGTGGAGCCCGAGAAGTTCACCGCGGACGGCTGGCTGCGCACCGGCGACGTCGCCTCGGTCGATCCGTTCGGCTTCGTGCGCATCACCGATCGCACCAAGGACCTGATCAAGTCCGGCGGCGAGTGGATCAGCTCGGTCGACCTGGAGAACGCGATCATGGCCCACCCGGCGATCGCCGAAGCGGCGGTGATCGCGGTGCCCGACGAGAAGTGGGGCGAGCGCCCGCTGGCCTGTGCCGTGAAGAAGCCGAACCACGCGGTGACTGCCGAAGACCTCAACACGCACCTGCTGGGCAACGGGTTCGCCAAGTGGCAGTTGCCCGACCGCTACGAATGGCTGGACGCGGTGCCGCGCACCTCCACCGGCAAGTTCTGGAAGCTCAAGCTGCGCGAGCGTTTCGCGCGCTGAGGGTTTTCCCGCCGCCGGCGGCCGACCGGGCGTCGGTGCCTCCGGGCAGTGCACCCGCGCCAAGGCGCCGCCATGGATGAGCCCTCAAGGCGCACGTGAGGCGACGAGTTCGCGCCGGGTTAACACGGTTGTTTGCATGGGGGCGGCGGTTCGATAAAGGCGAAAGGACTTCCCCTCTGCCGCGCGCCGACCATGCCCATCGCCGATGACCCGCCGCTGCTCGATGTCCGCGGCGTGACCGTGCGGTTCGGCGGCATCACGGCGCTCGACCGGGTGTCGTTCCAGGTGCGGGCCGGCACCATCGCCGGGCTGATCGGTCCGAATGGCGCCGGCAAGACCACGCTGTTCAATTGCCTCTCGCGGCTGTACGGCTTCAGCGAAGGCTCCATCCTGTTCGAGGGCCGGCCGCTGCAGGAGCACGCCGCCCACCGGATCGCCGCGCTGGGGATCAGCCGCACCTTCCAGAACCTGGCGCTGTTCCGCACCATGAGCGTTCGCGACAACGTCATGGTGGGTGGCCATTGCCGCAGCTCGAGCGGCTTCCTGTCCAACGCGCTGCGCCTGCCGGCGGTGCGGCGGGAGGAGCAGGCGCTGGGCGAGCAGGCCAACCGCATGATCGAGCTGCTGGAGCTGGGGCCGGTGGCGCGCCGTCCCGTGTCCGACCTGCCGTTCGGCACCCAGAAGCGGGTCGAGTTCGCGCGCGCCCTGCTCAGCCGGCCCACGCTGCTGCTGCTGGACGAGCCGGCCGCCGGCCTCAACCACGAGGAGGTGGACGAGCTGCGCCAGCTGCTGCGCCGCATCCAGGCGGAACTGGCGCTCACCATCCTGCTGGTGGAGCACCACATGAACCTGGTGATGCGCGTGTCCGACCAGGTGGTCGCGCTCGACTTCGGCCGCAAGATCGTGGACGGCACGCCGGCGCAGGTGCAGGCCGACCCCGACGTGGTGCGCGCCTACCTCGGGGTGGAAGCATGACCGCGATGCTGCAAGCCAGCAACCTGCACGCCCAGTACGGCCCCACCCGCGTGCTGCACGGCATCGACTTCGAAGTGCGGCAGGGCGGCATCACCACCATCCTGGGCGCCAACGGCGCCGGCAAGACCACCGCGCTGCGTGCGGTGTGCGGCATGGTTCGCGCGCAGGGCGAGGTCCGGCTGGCCGGCGAGCGCATCGACGGCAAGACCACCGAAACCATCGTGCGGCTCGGCGTGGCGCACGTGCCCGACGGCCGCGGCACCTTCCTGAACCTGACGGTGGAGGAGAACCTGCGCCTGGGCGCGTACACGCGGCGCGACCGCGCGCAGGTCCAGGCCGATTTCGACCGCATGTACGGGTACTTCCCGCGGCTGCGCGAGCGGCTGCGCCAGCAGGCCGGCACCCTGTCGGGCGGCGAGCAGCAGATGCTGGCGGTGTCGCGCGCGCTGATGCTGCGGCCGCGCCTGCTGCTGCTGGACGAACCCTCGTTCGGGCTGGCGCCGCTGGTGGTGCAGGAACTGTTCGAGATCCTCGCCGCCATCAACAAGGCCGAGGGCACCAGCATGCTGCTGGTCGAGCAGAACGCCTCGCTGGCGCTGAAGCTGGCCGACCACGCCTACCTGCTGGAGACCGGCCGCGTGGTGATCTCCGGCACCGCCGAGTCGATCCGCGACGACGAGTCGGTGCGGCGCTCCTACCTGGGCTACTGAAGGGAAAGCGCGCGTGGAACTGCTGCTGCACCAGATCCTGGCCGGCCTGGCCACCGGCGGCATCTACGCCAGCGTGGCGCTGGCGCTGGTCATGATCTACCAGGCCACCCACCTGGTGAACTTCGCCCAGGGCGAGATGGCCATGTTCGCCACCTACATCGCCTGGTCGCTGATGCAGGCGGGGCTGCCGTACTGGGTCGCCTTCTTCCTGACGGTCGCCATCGCCTTCGCCGCCGGCGTGCTGATCGAGCGGGTGATCATCCAGCCGGTCGAGAACGCGCCGGTGCTGTCGGTGGTGATCGTCTTCATCGGCCTGCTGGTGATCTTCAACAGCCTGGCCGGGTGGATCTACACCTACACGATCAAGCCCTTCCCGAGTCCGTTCCCCTCGGGCAGCTTGCTGGACAACAGGTATCTGTCCTCGCACGAACTCGGCTCGATGGCCGTCACGCTGGTCGTGCTGGGGCTGGTGTTCGCCTTCTTCCGCTACACGCCGCTCGGCCTGGCGATGCGGGCGGCGGCGCAGAACCCGGCCTCCAGCCGGCTGGTGGGCGTGCGGGTCGGCTGGATGCTGGCGCTCGGCTGGGGTCTGGCCTCGGCGATCGGCGCGGTGGCCGGGATCATGGTCGCGCCCATCGTGTTCCTGGAGCCCAACATGATGGGCGGCATCCTGCTGTACGCCTTTGCCGGCGCGCTGCTGGGCGGCATCGACAGCCCGGGTGGCGCGGTGCTCGGCGGCTTCCTGGTGGGCGTGCTGGAGAACGTGGTCGGTGTCTACCTGGGCACCGAGCTGAAGCTGACCGTGGCCCTGGTGATCATCGTCGCGGTGCTGGTGGTGCGGCCCTCGGGGCTGCTGGGCAAGGTGCACGTGGCGCGGGTATGAGCAGCATGGAAACGCCTCCCTCGGTGCCGGTGATGCCGGCGCGGGCCACCGGCGACCGGCCGCCTGGCGCGCTGTCCGTCGACCGGCAGCAGACGATCGGGCTGGTGCTGCTGGCCATCGGCGCCTGCGCGCTGCCGTTCGTGCTGGGCAACTACCAGGTGTTCCAGATCACGCTGGCGCTGTCCTATGCGATTGCGCTGCTGGGGCTGAACATGCTGACCGGCTACAACGGCCAGATCTCGCTGGGCCACGGCGCGTTCTTCGCCATCGGCGCCTACACCGCCGCGATCCTGATGGAGACGGCCGGCGTCCCGTACTGGGCGGCCATCCCGGTGGCCGGACTGGTGTGCCTGGTCGCCGGCTTCCTGTTCGGGCTGCCGGCGCTGCGGCTGGAGGGCCTGTACCTGGCGCTGGCGACCTTCGCGCTGGGCGTGGCGATGCCGCAGATCCTCAAGCACAAGGCGCTGGAGCACTGGACCGGCGGCTCCATGGGCGTGGTGCTGATCAAGCCCGACCCGCCGGCCTGGGCGCCGCTGTCGCAGGACCAGTGGCTGTACTTCTTCACGCTGGCCTGGACCGCGGGGCTGTTCTGGGCCGGCTGGAACCTGCTGCGCGGCCGCGTGGGCCGGGCGCTGGTGGCGATCCGCGACCAGCCCATCGCCGCCCAGGCCATGGGCGTGAACACCGCGCTGTACAAGTCGCTCACCTTCGGGGTGTCGGCGCTGTACACCGGCGTGGCCGGCGCGCTGGCGGCCATCGCCGTGCAGTTCGCCTCGCCGGATTCGTTCACCATCTTCCTGTCGCTCACGCTGCTGGTCGGCGTGGTGGTGGGCGGGCTGGCGTCGATCTCGGGGGCACTGTACGGCGCCCTCTTCATCCAGTTCATCCCCAACATCGCCGACCAGATCTCCAAGGCGGCGCCGTGGGCGATCTACGGCATCTTCCTGATCGGCTTCATGTACCTCATGCCCTCGGGCGTCGCGGGCCTGATCCGGCTCGTTCGGCACCGGTTGGCAAACCGGTAGCGACCCTCGCGGCCGCTTGTGTGCAAGCGTGACTGTGTGAACTGGAAAGGAAGGACCATGACATCCACCAAGATTCCCCGCCGCTCCCTCGTGCTGGGCGCCGGCGCCGCGGTCGGCGCCTCCCTGCTGCCCATGCGCTCGTTCGGCCAGGCCAAGGAGATCAAGCTCGGCCAGACCATGCCCTACAGCGGGCCGGCGTCGGCCTACGGGACCATCGGCAAGGTCGAGCAGGCCTACTTCAGGATGATCAACGACGGCGGCGGCATCAACGGCCGGATGATCAACCTGGTCTCGGTCGACGACGGCTACAGCCCGCCCAAGGCGGTGGAGCAGGTGCGCAAGCTGGTCGAGCAGGAGCAGGTGCTGGCGCTGTTCCAGACGCTGGGCACGCCGAGCAACTCGGCGATCCACAAGTACGTCAACGCCAGGAAGGTGCCGCACCTGTTCGTGGCCACGGGCGCGACCAAGTGGAACGATCCGAAGAACTTCCCCTGGACGTTCGGGCTGAACCTGAGCTACCAGACCGAAGGCGAGATCTACGCGCAGTACCTGCTGAAGAACAAGCCCAACGCGAAGATCGCGGTCCTCTACCAGAACGACGACTACGGCAAGGACGTGCTGGCCGGCGTCAAGCAGGTGCTCAAGGGGGACAAGGCGAAGATGATCGTGGCCGAGCAGACCTATGAAGTGACCGACCCGACGATCGATTCGCAGATCCTCACGCTCAAGGCCTCGGGCGCCGACACCTTCATCAACATCACCACCCCCAAGTTCGCGGCCCAGGCCGTGCGCAAGGTGCCCGATTCCGGCTGGAAGCCGCTGCACCTGTTGAACAACGTGGGTGCCTCGGTCGGGTCGGTGCTGACGCCGGCGGGGCTGGACAAGTCGGTCGGCCTGGTCACGGTGAACTACTACAAGGACGCCAACGATCCGCAGTGGAAGGACGACCCGGCCATGCTCAAGTGGCGCGGCTTCATGGGCAAGTACTACCGCGACGGCGACGTCGCCGACGCCAGCAACATCTACGGCGTGCTCGCGGCCGAGCTGATGGTGCAGGTGCTCAAGCAGTGCGGCAACGATCTCTCGCGCGACAACATCCGCAAGCAGGCCGAAAGCCTGAAGAACTTCAGGTCGGAACTGCTGCTGCCGGGGATCACCGTCAATACCAGCCCCACGGACCATGCCCCGATCGAGCAGGCCCAGCTGGCCCGCTTCGACGGCAAGCAGTGGGTGCTGTTCGGCGAGGTGCTGGGCGGCGCGCAGTGACGGCTGCGCAGGCGCGCTCGCCCCGCGCCACGCGTCCCGCGCATGACTGCCATGGCCGAGGTCGCCGGTTAGAGTCGCGACCCAGCGGCCCCGAGCCGGCCGCGGATTGCCACTGCCCGCCCATGAGAACTTTCGCCTCCCTCGAAGAGCTGGCCGCCCTGGTCGGCCAGGACGTCGCCGTCAGCGACTGGATCACCATCACCCAGGAGCAGGTCAACCGCTTTGCCGAGGCCACCGGCGACCACCAGTGGATCCACGTCGATGTCGAGCGGGCCAAGGCCGGGCCGTTCGGCGCTCCGATCGCCCACGGCTTCCTGACCCTGTCGCTGCTGCCCCGGCTGTTCGAGAGCGCGGTGCGCATCGAAGGCACGCGCATGGGCGTGAACTATGGGCTCAACAAGGTGCGGTTCACCGCGCCGGTGCCGGTGGGCAGCCGGGTGCGCGGACACATGGCCCTGCTGGCCTGCGAGCCGCTGGAAGGGCGCGGCATGCAGATCACCTGGAAAGTGACGGTGGAGCTCGAAGGGTCCGACCGTCCGGCCTGTGTGGCCGAGTCGATCGCGCGTCGCTACGCCTGAGGCGTCCCCCGAAAAAATGGCCGGCGCACGGGCGCCGGCCACAAGGGAGTGATGATCACGAGCGGCCGCGCGGACGCGGGCCGGCCTTGGACTTGGCTGCCGCCGCGCAGGTCTTCAAGCCCGGCCGCGTGCAACCGTCCTGGGCAAAGTGTGTGGCTTCGCCGCTCAGGCAAAGCCGTTCTGGCGCCAGGCCTCGAACACGGTGACGGCCACGGCGTTGGACAGGTTCAGGCTGCGCTGGCCCGGCCGCATCGGCAGGCGCAGCCGCTGCGCCGGCGCAAAGGACTCGCGCAAGGGCGATGGCAGGCCGCGCGTTTCGGCGCCGAACACCAGCCAGTCACCGGCCCGGAATCCGACCTCGTGCACCAGGCGCGTGCCATGGGTGGTGAGGGCGAAGGTGCGCTGGGGATCGGGCCGTTCCGAGGCGAGCAGGGTGTCCCAGCCGGCGTGCCGCCGGACCTCGGCGTACTCGTGGTAGTCCAGCCCGGCCCGGCGCAGCAGCCGGTCGTCCATGGAGAAGCCCAGCGGCTCGACCAGGTGCAGGGTGCAGCCGGTGTTGGCGGCCAGCCGGATCACGTTGCCGGTGTTGGGCGGAATCTCCGGCTCGACCAGGACGATGTGGAACACGGGCTTCAAACCTCCTCGGTGCGGGCCAGCACCACGGCCGACACCTGCGATGCGCCGGCGGCGCGGAACACCCCGGCCAGCGCGAACAGGGAAGCGCCGCTGGTCATGACGTCGTCGACCAGTACGATGCGGCGCCCGCGCGCCTCGTGCGCCCGGGCCGGCTCCAGCGCGAAGGCGTGGCGCAGGTTGGCCAGGCGCGCCTCGCGGTCGAGCCGCGCCTGCGCCGGCGTATCGCGCAGCCGCAGCGCCAGCGTCGCGTCGGCACGCCCGGGCGCCAGCCGCCGCGCCAGTTCATGGGCCTGGTTGAAGCCGCGCGCCGCCAGCCGCTCGCGCGCCAGCGGCATCGGCACCACGCGATCGGCGCTGTCCAGGCAATCGCGCACCGCGCCGCGCGACAGCAGCAGGCGGGCAAAGCAGTCGGCCCAGCCGGGCTGGCCGGCAAACTTGAACTGCCCGATCAGCCCGGCCCAGGGATAGCCGTAGCTGACGGCGGCGTGGCAGGCATCGAGCACCGGCGGCTGCCCGGCGCAGCGGCCGCAGCGTTCGACGCCGACCGGCAGCGCCAGGGCACACAGGCGGCAGCGGGGACGCGGCTCGGCGAACCGCTCCAGGCACGGCCCGCACAGCGGCTGCGCCGGCCAGGCGCGGCAGGCCTCGCATTGCGCGGGCGCTGCCGCCGAAAGGCCTTGCACGAGCTGCCGGAACATGGCGGTCAATATACTTTGCAGCCTTCCGTGTCCGCCGAACTCCCCCCCACGATCGACCCCGCCGCGGCTGCACGCTGGGTCCGCGCGGCGCCCGCGCGTTCGCCCTGGCTGCACGACGAGGTCGCGCGCCGCATGGCGCAGCGGCTGGAGTGGATCCGGCTGGCGCCGCAGCGCTGGGCGCACTGGGAGCCGGTGCGCGGCGGCCTGGCGGCCCAGCCCCTGCTGGAGCAGCGCTACCCGCAGGCCGTGTGCCTGGCCGTGGAGCCGGACGAGCAGCGGCTGGCGGCGGCGCGCCAGGCGCTGGGCCAGTCCTGGTGGCAGCGCTGGGGCGGGCCGCGGCGCGAACTGGCCGGCTCGGTCGCCGACGCGTCGGTGCAGATGCTGTGGGCCAACATGGCGCTGCACTTCGAGCCCCGTCCGGCCGGCCTGCTGGCCCGCTGGCTGCGGGCACTGCAGACCGACGGCTTCCTGATGTTCTCCTGCTTCGGCCCGGACACGCTGCGCGAGCTGCATGCGCTGTACCGGGAGCTCGGCTGGCCGCCGCCCGGGCCGCAGTTCACCGACATGCACGACTGGGGCGACATGCTGGTGGAGGCCGGCTTCGCAGAGCCGGTGATGGACATGGAGCGCCTCACGCTGACCTGGGAGACGCCGCAGCGCCTGCTGGCGGAGCTGCGCGAGCTGGGCGCCAACCTGCACCCGGGGCGCTTTGCGGCCCTGCGCGGCAAGGCCTGGCGCACGCGCCTGGAGCAGGCCATCGAGCGCCGCCTGCGCAACGCCGAAGGGCGGCTCGCGCTCACGTTCGAGATCGTCTACGGCCATGCGCTGCGGCCCGAGCCGCGCGTGCGCGTGCAGGCGCAGACCGCTTTCAGCCTCGATGACATGCGCGGCCTGCTGCGCGGTGGTGCACAAAAGCTAAATCCGTAGTTCATGCGCGGAATTGATGCACATCAACGGGGCTACAATGCCCTGTTGATTTGTGTCAGTGCCGCCGATGCCGGTTTTTCGTTTCGCGACAGTCCAGGGGCAGGCCATCGTCTGGTTCCTGCGGCGTAACTGCTCGGTCACGCCGACCCAGCTGGGGTGGTTCTATGCCGCCCTGTGCGCCGTCTCGATCGCGATCGCTGCGTACTTCTGGCTGCGTGGCGCACCACTTGCAATGCCTTTTGCCTGGTTCGAGCTCGGTGCGCTGGGCCTGGCCTTCCTGGCCTATGCCCGGCACGCCGCCGACGGCGAGCGCATCTGCCTGCAGGGGCGCCGGCTGGTGGTCGAGCTGGAGAGCGCCGGTCAGCTGCAGCGCACCGAGTTCGATCCCGATTGGGTGCGGGTGGAGCCGCGCTCGGGTGGACGCTCGCTGATCGAGGTCTCGGGCCGCGGGCGCTCGGTGCGGGTGGGGCGCTACCTGCGGCCGGAGCTGCGGCCCCTGCTGGCACAGGAAATCAGGAGCGCGCTGCGCGAACGGGCCGCGGCCTGAGCGGCGCCGGCGGCGGATTGTGTGATTGAACAGACGGAACCAAGAACGATGAAGAGCCTTTCGATCAAGTCCGCCGGCCTCGCGGCCGCGCTGGCGTCCGGCGCGGCGCACGCGGTCAACGACCTTCCCGGCGGGCCCGGCGTGCGCCAGCTCAACCTGCACGAGGCGGCCACCCGCATCGCCGCCGAGATCTCCTGGCTGCACTGGTTCATGCTGATCACCAGCACGGTGATCTTCGTGCTGGTGTTCGGGGTGATGTTCTATTCGATCTGGAAGCACCGCAAGTCGGTCGGCCACAAGGCCGCCAACTTCCACGAATCGGCCACCGTCGAAGTGGTCTGGACGGTGATCCCCTTCATCATCGTGATCCTGATGGCGCTGCCGGCCACCAAGGTGCTGGTCGCCTCCAAGGACACCGGCAACGCCGACCTGACCATCAAGGCCACCGGCTACCAGTGGAAGTGGGGCTACGACTACCTCAACGGCGAGGGGTCGGGCCTGGCTTTCCTGTCCACCCTGGACAGCTCGCACCGCGCCATGTCCAACGCAGGCGCCGCCGGCGCCGTGCCCGACGACTACCTGCTCAAGGTCGACAACCCGCTGGTGGTGCCGGTCAACAAGAAGGTGCGGATCATCACCACGGCCAACGACGTGATCCACTCCTGGGGCGTGCCGGCGTTCGGCATCAAGCAGGACGCCATTCCCGGCTTCGTGCGCGACACCTGGTTCCGCAGCGAAAAGACCGGTGACTTCTACGGCCAGTGCTACGAGCTGTGCGGCAAGGAGCACGCCTACATGCCCATCCACGTCAAGGTGGTGAGCGCGCAGGAGTACACCGCCTGGGTGGCCGACCAGCAGAAGAAGCTGGCGGCCAAGCAGGACGATCCCAACAAGGTCTGGACGCTGGCGGACATCGGGGCCCGCGGCGCCAAGGTCTATGCCGCCAACTGCGCCGCCTGCCACCAGGAAAACGGCAAGGGCGCCGGCCCCATCAAGCCGCTGGACGGCTCGGCCATCGTGCAGGACGCCGACAAGGGCAAGGCGCTCGAGGTGGTGCTCCATGGCCGCGGCGCGATGCCGGCCTGGAAGCAGCTGTCGGACACCGACCTGGCGGCGGTGATCAGCTTCACCAAGAACCACTGGTCCAACAAGACCGGCCAGATCGTCCAGCCGTCCGAAGTGCTGGCGGCGCGCAAATAAGAAAGCACCCGAGGTAACGCCATGAGCGCAGTTCTCCCCACCCCCGGCCTCGCGCACGAGCACCACGACGACCACCACGCCCCGACCGGGTGGCGCCGCTGGGTCTATGCCACCAACCACAAGGACATCGGCACCCTGTACCTGCTGTTCTCGTTCACCATGCTGATGGTGGGCGGGCTGCTGGCCATGGGCATCCGCGCCGAGCTGTTCCAGCCCGGCCTGCAGCTGGTCAACCCCGAGCTGTTCAACCAGCTGACGACCATGCACGGCCTGATCATGGTGTTCGGCGCGATCATGCCGGCCTTCGTCGGCTTCGCGAACTGGATGATCCCGCTGCAGATCGGCGCCAGCGACATGGCGTTCGCGCGGATGAACAACTTCAGCTTCTGGCTGCTGGTGCCCGCCGGCATCGTGCTGATCGGCTCGTTCTTCATCCCCGGCGGCGCGCCGGCGGCGGGCTGGACGCTGTACGCGCCGCTGACGCTGCAGATGGGCCCGTCGATGGACGCCAGCATCTTCGCGATGCACATCATGGGCGCCAGCTCGATCATGGGCTCGATCAACATCATCGTCACGGTCCTCAACATGCGCGCCCCCGGCATGACGCTGATGAAGATGCCGATGTTCGCCTGGACCTGGCTGATCACCGCCTACCTGCTGATCGCCGTGATGCCCGTGCTGGCCGGCGCGATCACCATGACGCTGACCGACCGCCACCTCGGCACCACCTTCTTCAACCCGGCCGGCGGCGGCGACCCGGTGATGTACCAGCACATCTTCTGGTTCTTCGGCCACCCCGAGGTCTACATCATGATCCTGCCGGCCTTCGGCATCATCAGCCAGGTCGTGCCGGCGTTCTCGCGTAAGCGCCTGTTCGGCTACGCCTCCATGGTGTATGCCGTCGCCGCCATCGCGATCCTGTCGTTCATCGTCTGGGCACACCACATGTTCACCACCGGCATGCCGGTGACCGGCCAGCTGTTCTTCATGTACGCGACCATGCTGATCTCGGTGCCGACGGCGGTGAAGATCTTCAACTGGACGGCCACCATGTGGCAGGGCTCGATGACCTTCGAGACCCCGATGCTGTTCTCGGTCGGCTTCATCTTCGTGTTCACCATCGGCGGCTTCACCGGGCTGATCCTGGCCATGGCCCCGATCGACCTGCTGCTGCAGGACACCTACTACGTGGTGGCGCACTTCCACTACGTGCTGGTGGCCGGCTCGCTGTTCGCGCTGTTCGCCGGCTTCTACTACTGGTCGCCCAAGTGGAGCGGCGTGATGTACAACGAGACGCGAGGCAAGATCCACTTCTGGTGGTCGCTGATCTCCTTCAACGTCACCTTCTTCCCGATGCACTTCCTGGGGCTGGCCGGCATGCCGCGCCGCTACGCCGACTACCCCATGCAGTTCGCCGACTTCAACATGTGGGCCTCGCTCGGCGGCTTCGCCTTCGGCCTGGCGCAGGTGTACTTCTTCTTCTTCGTGGTGCTGCCGGTGATGCGCGGCCAGGGCGAAAAGGCCCCGCAGCGGCCGTGGAACGACCCGGACGGCAAGGGCGCCGAGGGCCTGGAGTGGGAAGTGCCGTCGCCGGCGCCGTTCCACACCTTCGAGACGCCGCCCAAGCTGGACGCCAGCGCCACCCGCATCCTGGACGGCCACATCAACCCGCACGCCGCGCCGGGCGCGGTGCCCCACTGAGCATGCCCGCGGCCATGAACGACGACGAGCGCAAGAAGGCCAACCGCCGCCTGGGCCTGATCCTGGCGTCGGTCGCGCTGGCCTTCCTGCTCGGCTTCATGGCCAAGATGATCCTCATGGGAGGAGGCTGAAGCCATGGCCGCAGGCGGGGAGAACCGCAAGATGGTGGGCAAGCTGGCGGTGGTGGCCGCCGGCATGTTCGTGTTCGGCTACGCGCTGATCCCGATCTACAAGCACATCTGCGAGCTCACCGGCATCAACATCCTGGCGCTGAGCGAAAAGCAGGTGCCGGGCGGCTCCACCGCGGCGGCCAACTCGCAGGTCGACCTGGCCCGCACCATCACCGTGGAGTTCGACGCCAACGCGCGCGGCCCCTGGCAGTTCAAGCCGGCGGTCTCCAGCCTGAAGGTGCATCCGGGCGAACTGGCCACGGTGGTCTACGAGTTCCAGAACGTGCAGGACCGCCGGATGTCGGCGCAGGCCATTCCGAGCTACGCGCCGCGCCAGGCCGCCGCGCACTTCAACAAGCTCGAGTGCTTCTGCTTCAACCAGTACACGCTGGAGCCGGGCGAGAAGAAGGAGTGGCCGGTCGCCTTCGTGGTGGATCCCAAGCTGTCCAAGGACGTGACCACGATCACGCTCTCGTACACCTTCTTCGAGGTGGGGTCGTCCACGCCGGCGGCGCCGGCCGCGGTTTCGTCGGCCGGGCCCGAGCCGGCACCCGGAGAGCGGTCATGAGCTTCCTGCGCACGGCGCGCGCGGTGGCCTGGTCCTTCTTCGGCGTGCGCAAGCGCAGCGGGTGGGAAGACGACGCCCGCCGCGCCAACCCCCTGCACGTGGTGGCAGTCGGGCTGGTGGGCATCGTCCTGGTCGTGGCCGGCCTGATCGCGCTGGTCAACTGGGTCGTCTAGGAAATCACACAAGAATCGAAAGCAGGAGTCGACAAACCATGAGCTCAACCGCCGGCGGCAGCCAGCCCTACTACTTCGTGCCGCATCCTTCGCGGCACCCGTTCTTCGCCGCCTTCGGCCTGTTCTTCGTCATCTTCGGCGCCGCCGCATGGATCAACAGCATCGGCTGGGGCAAGTGGACCTTCTTCTTTGGCCTGGTCTGGCTGCTGGTCGTGCTGTTCCAGTGGTTCAGCGACGCCGTGGGTGAAAGCGAGGCGGGCCAGTACAGCCGCCGGGTGGACCACTCGTACCGCTGGAGCATGAGCTGGTTCATCTTCTCGGAGGTGATGTTCTTCGGCGCATTCTTCACTGCCCTGTGGTGGATGCGCGCCCACTCGGTGCCCGCGCTCGGCGGTCTGGAGAACTCGATCCTGTGGCCCGACTTCAAGGCGGCCTGGCCCAGCACGGCGCCGGGCATCACGGCCTCGCCGGCCGGCACGGTGGAGCCGTTCCAGACCATGGGCCCGCTGTGGCTGCCGACCATCAACACGGCGCTGCTGCTGAGTTCGGGCGTGACGCTGACCATCGCCCACCACCTGCTGCGCGTGGGCAAGCGGGCCCCCACCATCGCCTTCATGTGGCTGACGGTGCTGCTGGGCTTCACCTTCCTGTGCGTGCAGGGCTATGAGTACTACCACGCCTACACCGACCTGAACCTGAAGCTGACGTCGGGCGCCTACGGCTCCACCTTCTTCATGCTGACCGGCTTCCACGGGTTCCACGTGCTGGTCGGCATGCTGATGCTGTTCTTCATCACGCTGCGGCTGATGCGCGGCCACTTCACGCCCGATCGCCACTTCGGCTTCGAGGGCGCGGCCTGGTACTGGCACTTCGTCGACGTGGTCTGGCTGGGCCTGTACGTGCTGGTCTACTGGATGTAAGGACTTCGTCGGGAAGAATCGCGTCGCGACTTCTCCCGGCGGCCCGATCGGAAGCGACAAGGCGCCCAGCGGGCGCCTTGTGCATTTTCGCGAGGCGCGTCAGGCCCCGGCAGGGATTCCGGTAGGCTGGATGTAACCCAGCTTCCAGGCGATCAGGATGCAGATGAACAGCAGGATGGAAAAGCCCACCCGGAAGGCCAGCGCGCGCGCCATGCGGCCGGTCCGCGGCCGGCCGTCCTGGCCGTCGCGCATCATGAAGTACAGCGCCGAGCCGAGGCTGCCGATGATCGCCACGAACGCCAGCAGCACGAGGTATTTCATGGCGCCGATTATCGGCGCGCCCCGATGAAGCGGACCCGCTTCTGGCTGCTGACCCTGGCCGCGCTGCTGGGCATCGGCACCACCTTCGCGCTCGGGCTGTGGCAGCTCGGCCGGGCCCACCAGAAGGACGCACTGGCAACCGCGATCCAGTCGCGCAAGGACATGACCGCCCTGGACCAGGCCGCCCTGCTGTCCGGCGATCGGCGCGCGCTGCTGCACCGCCCGGTGCAGCTGCGCGGCCAGTGGGTGCCCGAGCGGACCGTCTTCCTGGACAACCGGCAGATGGAAGGGCGCGTCGGCTTCTACGTGCTCACGCCGCTGCGGCTGGCCGGCAGTGACAGCGTGGTGCTGGTGCAGCGCGGCTGGGCGCCCCGCAACTTCGAGCAGCGCGAGGCGTTGCCACGGGTGGAGACGCCGCCCGGCGAAGTGGTGGTGCAGGGGCGCATCGCCCCGCCCCCGGCGAAGCTTTACCAGTTCGGCCCATCGGGCAGCGGGCCCATCCGGCAGAATCTCGACTTGCTGCCGTACGCTGCCGAGACGGGCCTGAAGCTGCTGGCCGACGTCTCGGTGCAGCAGACCGGCCCCGCCTCGCAGGGCCTGCGGCGCGAATGGCCCGAGACCGGGGGCCGTGGCTCCGAAACCAATTACGGCTACGCCTTCCAGTGGTGGGCCCTGTGCGGCCTGATCGCCTTCCTCTATGCCTGGTACCAGTTCATCCAACCCCGCCGCCGAGCCCGGTCATCTTGACCAGCCGCTGGACCTGACGGTGCATGCGCTGCCCGGTCCGCGCGAGCTGGAACAAGCCCAGCGCACGACGCGTGGGCGCTTCAAGATGCTTGGGGTCCTGCTGATCTGCGCCGCGCCGGTCATCGCCTCTTACTTCACCTACTACGTGGTGCGGCCGGACGCGCGCCGCAACTTCGGCGAGTTGATCCAGGCGCAGCCGACCCTGCCGGCGCTGACCGCTCGCACGCTGGCGGGGCAGCCGGTGGCGCTGCCCTCGCTGGCCGGCCAATGGCTGCTGGTCAGCGTGGCCGGCGGCGCCTGCGACGCGCGCTGCGAGAACCACCTGTACCTGCAGCGCCAGATCCGCGAGGCGCTGGGCAAGGACAAGGACCGGCTCGACTGGGTCTGGCTGGTGGACGATGCCGCGCCGGTGCGACCGGAACTGGAGCCGGCGCTGGCGGCCGCGACGGTGCTGCGTGCGCCGCGCGAGCAGCTCGCGCAATGGCTGCAGCCGGCCGCCGGCCAGGCGCTGGAGGACCACCTGTACCTGGTCGATCCCATGGGTCACTGGATGCTGCGATTTCCCGCCGGACTCGACCGGCCCGGCGCCGCCAAGGCCAAGGCCGACCTCGACCGCCTGCTGCGGGCGTCGGCCGGTTGGGACCAGCCGGGGCGCAACCGATGATGGACCTGGTTGATCTTTCGCCGGCGCTGCACATGATGGCCATGGGCGCCGTGCTGGCGGCCGGCCCGCTGGGCTGGCTGTGGCTGCGCAGCCGCAAGGCCTTGCCGGTGCACCGGCTGGCGCTGCTGACCGGGCTGACGCTGTTCCTGACGCTGGACCTGGTGCTGTTCGGCGCCTTCACCCGGCTGACCGATTCGGGCCTGGGCTGCCCCGACTGGCCGGGCTGCTACGCCAGCGCCAGCCCGATGGGCGCGCATGCGGAGATCAGCGCGGCCCAGGCCGAGATGCCGACCGGCCCCGTGACGCACACCAAGGCCTGGATCGAGATGGTGCACCGCTACCTCGCCACCGCGGTCGGCGTGCTGATCCTGACGCTGGCGGTGGCGACCTGGGTGCTGCACCGGCGCCATCAGCTGCCGGTGGGCCCGTGGTGGCCGACGGCCACGCTGGCGTGGGTCTGCATCCAGGGCGCGTTCGGCGCGCTCACCGTGACCATGAAATTGTTCCCGGCCATCGTCACCCTGCACCTGCTGGGCGGGCTGGTCCTGCTCGCGCTGCTGGTGCGCCAGACCGTGGGCTACCGCCAGGCCGAGCGCGGCGGCGGCCGCATGCGGCTGGATGCCGGCAGCTACGCCCTGCTGGCCGCCACCACGGCAGCGCTCTGGCTGCAGGTCGCACTCGGCGGCTGGGTCAGCACGAATTACGCCGTGCTGGCCTGCCAGCAATTCCCCACCTGCCAGGGCAGCTGGTGGCCGGCGATGGACCTTGCGCAGGGCTTCGAGCTGTGGCGGCCGCTGGGCCTGAGCGCCGCCGGCGAGCACGTGAGCTTCGCCGCACTTACCGCCATTCACTACGTGCACCGGCTCGCGGCCTACATCGTGCTGGCGCTGCTGCTGGCACTCGCCTGGCGGCTGCGGTCTGCCTTGCCGCGGCAGGCCAGGCTGCTGGCGCTGCTGGCCGCATGGCAGTTGCTCAGCGGCTTGTCCAACGTGGTGCTGGGCTGGCCGCTGGTGGCGGCACTGGCCCACACCGGCGGCGCCGCCCTGCTGGTCATGGTGCTGACCTGGGCGCTGTGCGAGGTCCGCATGGCCCGGGCGGCCGAACGAGCCGGTGTCCCGACCGCGGCGCGCACGCGCCAGGGAGCGCGGACATGACCCGCGTGGCCCAGTTCTACGCGTTGACCAAGCCGCGCGTGGTGCAGCTGATCGTCTTCTGCGCGGTCATCGGCATGGTGCTGGCCGTGCCCGGGCTGCCGCGGCTGGAGGACCTGCGCGTCGCCGCGTTCGCCGCGCTGGGGATCTGGCTGGTGGCCGGCGCCGCCGCCGCCTTCAACTGCCTGGTGGAAAAGGGCATCGACGCCAAGATGCGCCGCACCGCCTGGCGCCCCACCGCCAAGGGCGAGCTGTCGGATACCCAGACCCTGCTGTTCTCGGTGATCCTGTGCGCCGCCGGCTCGCTGCTGCTGTACTGGACCGTCAACCCGCTGACCATGTGGCTGACGTTCGGGACCTTTGTCGGCTATGCGGTGATCTACACCGTCGTGCTCAAGCCCCGCACCCCGCAGAACATCGTGATCGGAGGCGCCTCCGGCGCCATGCCGCCGGTGCTGGGCTGGGCGGCCATGCGCGGCGACGTCGGGCCCGAGGCGCTGGTGCTGTTCCTGATCATCTTCCTGTGGACGCCGCCGCACTTCTGGGCGCTGGCGCTGTACCGGGTGGAGGACTACCGCAAGTCGGGCCTGCCGATGCTGCCGGTGACCCACGGCAGCGAGTTCACGCGGCTGCAGATCCTGCTGTACACGCTGGTGCTGGCGGCGGCCTGCCTGCTGCCGTTCGCCATCGGCATGAGCTCCTGGCTGTACCTGGCCGCCGCGCTGGCGCTCAGCGCCGGCTTCACCTGGTACGGGTTCCGCCTGTGGCGCGATTACTCCGATGCGCTCGCGCGCAAGACCTTCCGCTTCTCCCTGGTCCACCTGAGCGTGCTGTTCGCCGCGCTGCTGCTGGACCACTATCTTTTCGTGAGGTGACCATGAACCGCCGCCATGTCCTGCAGTTGATTGCCGCCGCCGCGCTGCCGCCGGTGCTGGCCGCCTGCGGCGAGCGCAAGCCGCAGTTCTCCGCCGTCGACATCTCGGGCGTCGAGTACGCCAGAGGGTTCCAGTTGCCCGATGCCGACGGGAAGGTGCGCAGCCTGCAGGATTTCCGCGGCAAGGCGGTGGTGGTGTTCTTCGGCTACACCCAGTGCCCCGACGTGTGCCCCACCACCCTGAGCGAGATCGCCCAGGCCAAGCAACTGCTGGGCGCCGACGGCGCCCGGGTGCAGGGCATCTTCATCACGGTGGATCCGGAGCGCGACACGCCGGAAGTGCTCAAGGCCTACATGGCCAACTTCGGCCCCGACTTCATCGCCTTGCGCGGCACGCCCGAGCAGGTCGAAGCCACCGCCAAGGACTACAAGGTCTACTACAAGAAGGTCGAGGGCAAGACGGCGGGCAGCTACACCATGGACCACTCGGCCGCGAGCTTCGTCTATGACCCGCAGGGGCGGCTGCGCCTGTACACCCGCTACGGCACCGGGCCGCAGGCACTGTCCGAGGACCTCAGGCAGTTGCTGCAGTCGGCCTGAGGGCCCGCCTGCGAGGCGGCTCCTGGCGCACGGTTCGCGGAAGCGACGACACGGTCGCGGCTAGAAGTTGATCGGCCGGATCTGCTTGCGCGAATCCGGCCGCATCGCCGCCAGCGCCGCCAGCGCCCACTCCAGCGTCTCCGCGGCACTGGCCTGCCGGTCCGGCAGCAGTGCCATCGCCACCTGCAGGCGCAGCGTCAGCCCGCCGGGCAGCGCCGGCGCCGGCCGCAGCCCGCTGGCGACGACCTGCTGGGCGCGGGCGGTGGCCGCTTCCGCCGTCGTCGGCCCCTCCAGCAGCAGCACGAACTCGTGCTCGCCCACCCGCGCGGCCAGGTCGATGTCGGTGGCGGCGCGGCGCAGGTGCGAGGCGGCCACCACCAGGGCTCGCTCCATCGTTTCCCGGCCGAACTCGCCGGCGATCGCGTCGTGGTTGGCCAGCTTGACCAGCAGCAGGGCAAAGGAGTGCTTCTGGCTGCGGCCGCGGGCGGCGGCGGCGTCCATGTGCTGCAGCAGCGTCGAGCGGTCGGCCAGACCGGTCAGCGCGTCGGTGTGCGGCAGCGCGGAGGCGCGCAGCTGCGCCTCGCGCCGCCTGCGCGAGCGCAGGCTGAGCGCATGGAACAGGATGGGCATCTCGAAGGCGGCACCGATCGCCAGCCCATAGCGGGTGAGGACGCTGTTGGGTATCAGTCCGAGCCCGCGCGCCACCGGGAACAACGACATCACGAGCACCGGCACGAACCCGAGCGCGATGAGGCGGATGCCCGGATCGTTGCCCTTGATCCAGACCAGCCCGATCAGCAGGGCGATCAGGACCACGGCGCCGATGGTCAGCACGAGCCGGACGCCGAACAGGGTGCGGCTGGGCAGCCAGGTGTCCACCAGCACCGCCAGCAGCGTGGCCAGCATCAGCACCCAGACCATGCGGTCCAGCAGCCGCGAGAAGCGGGCTGGTTCGGTCACCACCTGCACGAACCAGAGCGCGGCCACCGTCGACAGGCCGGGCAGCAGGAAGGTGGACACGGCGTTCCATTCCAGCCAGGAATCCCACAGGTACTGGGCACCCAACCCGAGATAGGCTGCCTGTCCCAGCGAGAACAGGACCAGGTACATTGCGTAGGCAGTGAAATTGCGGTCGCGGTACGCGAGGGCGCTGGCCAGCGCCACGAAGGCCAGCAGCGCCGCCACGCCGAAATAGCCGCCCATCAGGAACTGCTCGCGCTCGCGCATGGCCAGCAGCGAAGACTGGCTTTGCAGGCCGAGGTCGGCCGCGAAATCGACGCGGTTGTGCTCGATGCGCACCCAGTAGGTGCTGGGCGTGTCCCCGCCGGGCGCCAGTTCGAAGGTCGGCAAGTGGCCGGGCACCGGCCAGCGCGACACCGGCACGGTGTCGCCCGCCTCCTCGCTGACCCAGGCGCCGCCGGCGTCGTGACGGAAGAACTGCACACGGTCGATGCCGGAGGAGCCGACCACCAGGAACCAGGGTTTGCTGCCCCGGACCTCGGCTTCGAACCGGATCCACAAAGCCTTGCCGTCCAGATCGTCTTGCTGGCCCGGCTGGCGCAGGGACCAGGGCAGCCCGGCGGCGCGGGCCTCGACCTCGCCGACGGTGAGGGTGCGGCCCGGCTCTACCCAGTAACTCGCCTTGCCGGCTAGTGCGAAGGACCCGCCCTCAGGCCCCGCCACGATCGGCGAGGTCGCCAGCGCCCACCCCGAGGCGAGCAACAGCAGCCCTCCCAACAACCAGCGAACAAATGATTCGGCAGGCACGCGTGAATTGTCACATCTTTGTTACATCCTGGGGTGCCCACTTCCACAACAAAAAGCCCGGCGAAAGCCGGGCTCTTCTCTTGTCGGGTGGAAAGCGTCAGGCGTACGCCGCCAGCGCCTTGCGCATCTTCTTCATGGCGGCCGCCTCGATCTGGCGAATCCGCTCGGCCGAGACACCGAACTCGGCGGCCAGTTCGTGCAGCGTGCGGCCGCCCGAGCCGTCGTCGTTCACCTTGAGCCAGCGCTCCTCCACGATGCGGCGGCTGCGCTCGTCCAGCCCGTCCAGCGCCGCGGCGATGCCGTCGGTGGCCATCACGTCGCGCTGCTGCGATTCCAGCACGGCGGTGGGCTCCTGGCTGGCGTCGGACAGGTAGGCGATCGGGCCGAAGGCGTCCTCGCCGTCGTCGGCCGGCGCCGGGTCGAGCAGCACGTCGCCGCCGGCCATCCGCGTCTCCATCTCGATCACTTCCTCGCGCTTGACGTTCAGCTCGCGCGCCATCACGTCGATCTGGGCGTCGGTCAGCGTCTCGCGGTGCGTCTGCGCGCCGTCGTCATCCTTGAAGCCCTGCTTCATGGAGCGCAGGTTGAAGAACAGCTTGCGCTGGGCCTTGGTGGTCGCCACCTTGACCATGCGCCAGTTCTTCAGGATGTACTCGTGGATCTCGGCGCGGATCCAGTGCAGCGCGTAGCTGACCAGGCGCACGCCCTGGTCCGGGTCGTAGCGCTTGACGGCCTTCATCAGGCCGATGTTGCCTTCCTGGATCAGGTCGCCGTGCGGCAGGCCGTAGCCCAGGTACTTGCGCGACACCGAAACCACCAGCCGCAGGTGCGACAGCACCAGCTTGCCGGCTGCTTCCAGGTCGTTGTGGTCCTTGAACTTGCGGGCGAACTCCTGCTCTTCCTCGGGCGTGAGCATGGGCAGGCGGTTCACCGCGGAGATGTAGGCGTCGAGGTTGCCGAGCGACGGGACGACGGCCCAAGGGTTGGCGAGGGCCAGCGAACCGCCGGCTGGTCGCGTCGTCGAGGCTGTCATGCCGGGTGCTCCTTTCATGTTGAACTTCATATTAGCACTCGCTTAGAGCGAGTGCTAACGGGCAAGTTCAATCCCGGCCATAGCCGGAACCGACCTCCGGGATGGAGTCCGCCGGGCCGATCAGGTTTCCGGGTGCGGCCCAACGAGCCAGAAACAGCCTGTAGCGCAACCAAAGCGTGCACTAACCTACCAGCGCCAGCCGAGCTTGCGAAAGCCAAGGCTGAGCACGAACAGCGGCCCCACCCACAGGTACTGGATGTCTTCGAAGAACGAGGGCTTGCGCCCCTCGATCCTGTGTCCCACGAACTGGGCGATCCAGGCCAGCACGAAGATGGCGGCCGAGAGGGGCAGCACTCGCGCGCCCATGGCGTGCACCAGGGCCAGGCCCAGGACCGAAACCAGGGCCATGCTCAACAGGAAGGCGGCCGACAAGCGGGCGTAATAGACCATGCTGGCCAGCACGAACCCGTACGCCACCCAGGGGTGCAGGGCGAACAGCAGGCCCAGCAGGCTCAGCATGATCAGGGGAATGGCCACGCAGTGGATCGCCTCGTTGGCCGGGTTGCGGTGGCTCTCGCCGTAGTGGGCCAGCAGCTCGTCCACGCGGCGCGGGCTGGCGGCGGCGGTCGGTTCGCTCAGGGTGGGCATGGTCGTCTCCAGGTTTGGAACAATGGCCGTTCTGCGACGGCTCGAACACCATGGGCGACTTTACAGAAACCGGCATCCTGAGTCTCACCACCACCGTCGGCAGCGCCGATGACGGCCGCCGGCTGGCGCAGGCGCTGGTCAAGCGGCGCCTGGCGGCCTGCGTGCAGGTGGAGGAGGGACTGCAGTCGCACTACCGCTGGCAAGGGCGGTTGTGCGCCGAGGCCGAGGTGCGGCTGACGGTCAAGTCGCTGCCTTCGCTGCTGCCGCAGTTGCAGGCCTTCTTCGCCGAATCGCACCCTTACGAGCTGCCGCAACTGCTCTGGCAGGTGATGCAGGCCAGCCCGGCCTACGCCGGCTGGGTGCGCCAGGAAGTCGGTTCCGCGCCCTAGCGAACCAGCAGCCGCGCCGGTCCTTCCAGCACTTCGCCGACGGCGGCGGCGTCCGCGAAGCCGTGGTTGCGGAAGACCGCCAGCACCTGGGGCAGCGCCTGCGGCGAGCAGGACACCAGCAGGCCGCCGCTGGTCTGCGGATCGGTCAGCAGCGCCCGCTGGGTGTCGGAGAACCCCTCGGGCAACGCCACGTCGGCACCGTACCCCGCCCAGTTGCGGCCGGAGGCGCCGGTGACGAAGCCGTCGGCGGCCAGTTGCGCCACGCCGGGCAGCAAGGGCACGCTGTTCCAGTCCAGCGCCACCGTCAGACCGGCGCCGCGCGCCACTTCGAGGGCATGGCCGGCCAGGCCGAAGCCGGTCACGTCGGTGATCGCATGGACCCCGTCCAGCGCGGCCAGCTCGGGGCCGGGGGTGTTCAGGCGGGTGGTGGTGGCGATCATGCGCTGGTAGCCCGCGGCATCCAGCGCCTGCTTCTTCAGCGCCGCCGACAGCACGCCCACGCCCAGCGCCTTGCCCAGCACCAGCACGTCGCCGGCCCGGGCGCCGGCGTTGCGCCGCACCTGCCGGGGGTGCACCAGGCCGAGGGCGACCAGGCCGTAGATCGGCTCGACGCAGTCGATGGTGTGGCCGCCCGCCACCGGAATGCCGGCGGCCGTGCAGACCGACTCGCCGCCCTGCAGGATGCGGCCGATGGTGGCGGTGGACAGCGCGTTGACCGGCATGCCGACGATGGCCAGCGCCAGGATCGGCCGCCCGCCCATGGCGTAGACGTCGGAGATCGCGTTGGTGGCGGCGATCCGCCCGAAGTCGTACGGGTCGTCGACGATCGGCATGAAGAAGTCGGTCGTCGCCACCAGCGCCTGCTCGTCGTTGAGCTGGTAGACGGCGGCGTCGTCGGCGGTCTCGATGCCCACCAGCAGTTGCGGCGGCACGGGCAGGCGCGAGGCGCTGGCCTGCAGGATCTGCGACAGCACGCCGGGCGCGATCTTGCAGCCGCAGCCGCCGCCGTGCGAGAGGGAAGTGAGGCGGGGCTCGCCCGGCTTGTCCATCGATGGCTCCTCAGCCCAGCAGCGCCTGCGCGAACTCGCGGGCGCTGAAGGTTTCCAGGTCCTGCAGTTTCTCGCCGACCCCGATGAAATACACCGGCACGGGCTTTTCCTGGGCGATCGCGGCCAGCACGCCGCCCTTGGCCGTGCCATCGAGCTTGGTGACGATCAGCCCGGTCAGGCCGAGCGCCTGGTCGAACGCCTTGACCTGGGCCAGCGCGTTCTGGCCGGTATTGCCGTCGATCACCAGCAGCACCTCGTGCGGCGCATCGGGCTGGGCCTTCTGCACCACGCGCCGGATCTTGCGCAGCTCCTCCATCAGGTGCAGCTGGGTCGGCAGGCGGCCGGCGGTATCGACGATCACCACGTCCTTGCCGCGGGCCCGGCCGGCGTTCACGGCATCGAAGCTGACGGCGGCCGGATCGCCGCCTTCCTGGCTGACGATCTCCACCGTGTTGCGATCGGCCCAGACGGCGAGCTGCTCGCGCGCCGCCGCGCGGAAGGTGTCGGCCGCGGCCAGCAGCACCGACGCGCCTTCGTCGGCCAGGTGCTTGGTCAGCTTGCCGATCGAGGTGGTCTTGCCCGCGCCATTGACGCCGGCCACCATGATCACCGTGGGCTGCTGCTCGCCGATCACCAGGGCCTTCTCCAGCGGCTTGAGCAGCTGGGCCAGTGCCTCGTTCAGGATGTTCTTGACCTGCACCGGGCGGGTCGCGCCGGTGGCGGCCACCTTGCGCTTGACCTCGTCGAGCAGGTGCTGGGTTGCCTTGACCCCGGTGTCGGCCAGCAGCAGGGCCGATTCCAGCTCCTCGTAGAGGTTGTCGTCGATCTGCCCGCCGGTGAAGACCTCGCTGATGCTGGTGCCGGTCTTGCGCAGCCCGGCGCTGAGCCGCTGCATCCAGCCCTGGCGCTCCGGCGCCACCGGTGCGGGCGCCGGGACCTCCATCGCCTGCACCAGCGCGCTGCCGATCAGCCCGCCGGCGGCCGGGGCGGCGCTGGGCGCCGGCGTGGCGGCGGGTGAGGGCGCAGGGGCGGGCGCAGGCGCAGGCAACGGCTCGGCCGCGGGGGACGGGGCCGGCGCTGCGACCGGTTGGGCTGGGGCGGCGGGAGGCGGGGGCGGGGCAGCAGGCGCCGGCGTGGCAGCCGGTTTTCTGCGAAAGAAACTGAACATCGAGGGCGTTTCTAGAATCAGTGGATTCTATGAAACAGCTTCTGCGATGCGCGGTGGCGGCCGGCTGGGCCGCCCTGCTCCTGGCGGCCGGCCCCGCTCCCGCGCAAGCGCCGCAGGCCGCCCCCGTCGGCCCTGCGGCCCGGGCGGCGGCCGTGCCGGTCGAGTTCAAGCTGGTCAACGGCATGACGCTGATCGTCAAGCCCGACCACCGCGCACCGACGGCCGTGCACATGGTCTGGCTGCGCGTCGGCGCCATGGACGAGACCGACGGCACCAGTGGTGTTGCCCACGTGCTCGAGCACATGCTCTTCAAGGGCACCGACAAGCTGGCCGCGGGCGAGTTCTCGCGCCGCATCGCCGCCATGGGCGGGCGCGAGAACGCCTTCACCGGCCGCGACTACACCGGCTACCACCAGCAGATCCCGGCCGACCGGCTGGAGGAGGTGATGCGGCTGGAGGCCGACCGCTTCGCCCACAACCGCTGGCCGGACGACGAGTTCCGGCGCGAGCTCGAAGTGGTCAAGGAAGAGCGGCGCCTGCGCATCCTCGACTCGCCGCGTGCCATGCTGCACGAGGTGCTGGATGCGGTCACTTTCACCGTCTCGCCCTACCGGCGGCCGGTCTCCGGCTGGGCCAGCGACCTGGAGGCGATGACGCCGCAGGATGCGCGCGAGTTCTATCGCCGCTGGTACGTGCCGGCCAATGCCGTCGTCGTGGTGGCCGGCGACGTCGATCCCCAGCAGGTGCTGCGGCTGGCGCAGAAACACTACGGCAGCATCCCGGCGCGGGCCGTGCCGCCGCGCAAGCCGCGCGAGGAGCCGGTGCAGGCCGGCATCCGCCGCGTCGAGCACAAGGCGCCGGCCGAGCAGTCGTACGTGGCCCTGTCGTTCAAGGTGCCGCAACTGCGCAGCTTCGAAGCCAGCGCGGCGGCCGACGATGCGGTCGCCCTCACGGTGCTGGCCGCCGTGCTGGACGGCTACCGCGGCGCGCGCCTGGACCGCGCGCTGACGCAGGGCCCCGACCGCGTGGCCGACAGCGTCGGCGCCGACAACGGCCTGTGGGGCCGGGGGCCGCAGACGTTCACGCTCGATGGCGTGCCGGCCGCCGGCAAGACGCCCGAGCAGGTCGAAGCCGCGTTGCGGGCCGAGGTGGCCCGGGTGGCGCGCGAAGGCGTCACCGAGGACGAGCTGCAGCGGGTCAAGACGCGCTGGGTCGCCGCCGAGGTCTACAAGCGCGATTCGGTGTTCGCCCAGGCGCGCGAGCTGGGCAGCTTCTGGGCGCTGGGCCTGCCGCTGGACGCCAGCGAGCGCCTGATGGCACGGCTCAAGGCGGTCACGGCAGCGCAGGTGCAGTCGGTGGCGCAGCGCTTCTTCGGCGATGACCAGCTCACCGTCGGCATCCTGCGGCCGCTGCCGCGCGATCCCGCCGAACCGAAGCGGGCGCCGCCGACGGGCTCGCGCCATGGAGGGGACGTGCAATGAGCACCGCATCGGCGACGGGCCGCATTTCGGCGTGGCTGCGCCTGCTGGCCACGCTGTCGCTGCTGGCGGCCGCTGTCGCCGCGCGGGCGGCCATCCCCATCCAGCACTGGCAGCAGCCCAGCGGCGCCCAGGTGTACCTGGTGGAGAGCCGCGGCATTCCCATGGTCGATATCCAGGTCGACTTCGACGCCGGCGGCCGACGCGATCCGGCCGGCCAGGCCGGGCTGGCCAGCGTGACCGCCTCGATGAGCGGCAAGGGCGTGCGGGCCCATGGCGACCAGCCGGCGCTGGACGAGAACCAGGTCAGCGAGGCCTGGGCCGACCTGGGCGCCGGTTTCGGCGGCCAAGCCGGCAGCGACCGCATGAGCTTCAGCCTGCGCTCGCTCAGCGACCCGGCCCTGCTGGACCGCGCCATCGAACTGGCCGCCCGCCAGTTCGGCGAACCGGTCTTTCCCGCCGCCGTCTGGGAGCGCGACCGCCAGCGCATGTCGGCGGCGATCCGCGAGGCCAACACCCGGCCCGGCACGGTCGCCGCCAAGGCCTTCGACCACGCCGTCTACGGCAGCCACCCCTACGGCGCCGAAGTGACCGGAGCGACCCTGGCGGCATTCGGCGTCGAGGACATGCGCCGCTTCTTCGCTGGCCACGTCCTGCCCTGCCGCGCCAAGGTCAGCGTGGTCGGCGATGTCGACCGGGCCCGGGCTGACGCGATCGTCGCGCGGATGCTGGCCCGCCTGCCGCAACCGGCCGCCGGCTGCCCGCCGCTGCCGCCGGTGCCCGAGGTCGCGCCACTGGCGGCGCCGGCCACCGTGGCGATTCCCTTCGATTCGGCGCAGGCCCACGTGCTGATCGGCGAGCCGGGGTACAAGCGCAGCGACCCCGACCATTTCGCGCTGGTGGTGGGCAACTACATCCTGGGCGGCGGCGGGCTGGTCTCGCGGCTGTCCACCGAGGTGCGCGAGAAACGGGGCCTGTCCTATGGCGCCTACAGCTATTTCTCGCCGGGCCTGCATGCCGGCGCGTTCACCATCGGGCTGCAGACCCGGCCCGACCAGGCCGCCGAGGCGACGGCGGTGGCCCGAGAGGTGCTGGCCCGGTACGTGGCCGAGGGGCCGACGCAGGCCGAGCTGAAGGCGGCCAAGGACTACCTGATCGGCGGCTTTCCCCTGCGCATCGACAGCAACGCCAAGCTGCTGGGCAACGTGGCGGCGATCGCCTGGCACGGCCTGCCGCTCGACTACCTGGATACCTGGACCGCCCACATCGCCCGCGTCACGGCCGCGGACGTCCGCGCGGCGCTGCAGCGCAAGCTGGACCCCGCCCGGGTCGTGACGGTGACGGTGGGCGCCAAACCCTGAGCCGGGCGAGCCGGGGACCCCTGTCAACTCTGACAGGGTCCGGCGGGTGTGGCTGCGGCAATTGCCGAACAATGCGCCACCCGCTGTCACAAAGGGACTCGAAAGGCCGGCCGAGACGACACGGGCCGCAAGTACAGAGAGGTTATTTCGGCGCGGCACCCCCCGGTGCCGCGCCGTTCTTTTCTTGGGGCGGCGCTTCGAGTGCTGCCGGTCGCTGCCTCCCGCCGCCGCTTTCGACCTCACGCCTCACGTAAGCTCGGGACATGGCCCGAGCCCGTCCCGCCGCCCCCAGCCGCTCCCCGCACGAGGTGCGCATCGTCGGCGGTCTGTGGAAACGCACCCGCCTGCCGGTGGCCGACAAGCCCGGCCTGCGGCCCACGCCCGACCGGGTGCGCGAGACCCTGTTCAACTGGCTGGGCCAGGACCTGAGCGGCTGGCGCTGCCTGGACGCCTTTGCCGGCACCGGCGCACTCGGGCTGGAGGCCGCCTCGCGCGGGGCGGTGCAGGTCCTGCTGGTGGAGCAGGACCCGCAGCTGGTGGAGCGGTTGCGCCAGCTCAAGCAGCGGCTGTCGGCGGATGCGGTGCAGGTGCGCCGTGGCGACGCGATGGCGGTGCTGGCGGAGCTGGCCGGCGCCGGCCTCGACCTGGTCCTGCTGGACCCGCCGTTCGACGGCGACCTGTTCGACCGGGCCCTGGCAGCAGCCGTGCCCACGCTGGCGCCGGGCGGTCTGGTCTACCTGGAGGCGCCCGCGGCCTGGAGCGAAGCGCAAGCGGCCCAGGCCGGCCTGGAACTGCGCCGCCACCTCAAGGCCGGGGCCGTCCATGCCCACCTCTTCGGGCGGGGGGCCGGCCCGGCCGCATAATGCCCGGCGGTTGTCATCCCGTCCCCTGCAGCGCCCATGGTCCCCTCCCATCCCGTGATCGCCGTCTATCCCGGCACCTTCGACCCCATGACCCTGGGCCATGAGGACGTGGTTCGGCGCGCCACCCAGTTGTTCGAGAAAGTGATCGTGGCGGTGGCTGCCGGCCACCACAAGAAGGCCATGTTCACCCTGACCGAGCGCATCGAGATGGCGCGCGAGGCCGTCCAGGCCTACCCGCAGGTGGAGGTGGAGAGCTTCTCGGGCCTGCTGCGCGACTTCGTGGTCGCGCGCGGCGGCAAGGCCATGGTGCGCGGCCTGCGGGCCGTGACCGACTTCGACTACGAGTTCCAGCTCGCCGGCATGAACCGCAGCCTGATGCCGGACGTGGAGACGGTGTTCCTCACGCCCAGCGACAAGTACCAGTTCATCAGCAGCACCTTCGTGCGCGAGATTGCGGTGCTGGGCGGCGAGGTCGACAAGTTCGTCTCGCCCGCCGTGCAGCAGCGCCTGGTGGACAAGGTCCGCAGCCTCGGCGGGTCTTGAGCCGGAGCGCACGCGGTCCGCAGCCTCGGCGGACCGTTGAACGGCGCGCGCCTAGGCCAGCACCGTCTTCAGCCAGCGCCGCAGCTCGCGGTTGACGGCGTCCGGCTGTTCCATCGTCAGCATGTGGCCGCAGCGCGGCACCATCGCCAGCTGCGCGCCGGGGGCCAGCGCGGCGATTTCGCGCGACAGCTCGGCCGGCGTGAGCTGGTCGTCCTCGCCGCACATCACCAGCACCGGGCAGCGCAGCGCGGGCAGGTGGACGCGCGCATCGGGGCGGTCCATGACGGCGCGGTTCTGGCGGATCAGCTGGGCGGCACCGGCCTCCAGCACGAAGTCGAGGTAGCGCGCCGCCAGCTCGGTGTCCGTGGCCCGGTCGGGGTGGAACGCCATCGCCACGTTGGGCTCGATCACCTCGCGGGCGCGGCCCTGGGCGAACAGCGCGATGGCCTTCTCGCGCACGGCCCGCATGGCGTCGTCCTCGGGCCGGGCGCTGGTGCCCAGCAGGGCCAGGCCGCGGACGCGTGCCGGCGCCTGGCGCGCCGCCTCCATCGCCACCATGCCGCCCATCGAGGCTCCGCACAGCACCAGTTCGCCGGGGTGGCGCGCCAGCAGGGCGGCGGCCATCTCCGGCAGCGTGTCGTGGCGCATGTGGGCGTCGCTCACGCGGGGACGGAAATCGGCCAGCGCGGCGAGCTGGTCGCGCCACATGGCTTCGTTGCCGGCCAGGCCGGGCAGCAGGATCAGGGTCATAGGAAATGGGCCGCCGCGTCGGCCAGGCCGAGGGCGGCATACAGCTGCGCGGCCTGCCGGCGCAGGCGGCGCGATTCGGGCTGCTGGCGCAGCTGGGGTTGCAGCAAGTTCTGGGCGCCGCCCAGGCGGCCGCTGCGCACCAGCGCATCCAGGTGGATCTGCGCGAACAGGTCGCGCTGGGCGTGGCTGCCGCCGACCTCCAGCATGCGGGGCAGGGCCTGCCCGAGCTCGCGCGCCGCCGGCTCGTGCTCGCCGCGCGCCCAGGCCAGCAGGCCGCGCGCCGCCGGCACGCACACGTCCTGCCAGGTTGCGCGCTCGGGCGGCGGCGCCGCGGCGGCATGGCTTTCGATGTTGCGCAGCAGCGTGTCGGCTTGCGGCCGGCCCGCGCGCGCCAGCCCCAGCAGGTATTGCAGGTCGAGGAAGGGCAGCACCTGGTCGGCCGTGCGCGGCGCCAGTTCGTCCGCCAGTTCCTGCCAGCGACCGCCCACGTCGATGCCGGCCAGCTCCAGGCGCGCCAGCAGCGACACGGCATTGACCTGGTCCTGGCTGTAGTCCCGCGCCACGCCCCAGACCTGCCGGTCGTACAGCTGCAGCACCTCGTCGACGCGGTCCAGCTCGAGCGCGAACAGCGCCTGGTGCCACCAGTTGTGCGTCACCATGAACGAGTTCAGGCCCTGCCAGGTGTCGCTCACGTCCTGCAGGAACGCATGGCCTTCGCTGAGGCGCCCCTGGGTGAGCATCACGTGGGCCAGCGCATGGTGGGCCCAGGGCTCCTTGCGGCACATCGCGATGGCGCGGCGCGCGTGCGTTTCGGCCTGCTCCAGCCCGTGGCACTGCTCCCAGCCGAAGGCCAGCATGCCATGCAGGTAGGGCACGTCGCCGGCCGCCGGCAGCGCGGCGAGCGCCAGCCGCAGCATGCCGGGCGAATCGCCCCGGTTGAACAGGTGGTACTGGCCCAGCTTGAGCGAGGCCAGGTCGCGCGGGTGCTCGCGCGCCTGCTCCTCGTGCAGCCGGATCGCGCGCGGCACATCGCCTTCCACCCAGGCGGCGACCGCCTGGATGAAGCGCTGCTCGCGCGGCGTGGCACGGGCGGCGCCGGCCAGCGCCTGGCCGATGAAGGGGCGGGCGTTGGCTGGCGCCGCGGGCGATTCGGCGAACATGTGCACTGCCGCGATGCTGGCCTGCACGATGGGGGACGGGTCCTGCGCCGCCGACAGTACGTTGACCGCGCGCGCCTCGCTGGCGATGAAGCCCAGGACGAAATCGTCCAGCGCCGCCAGTGCGGCGCCGCCGGCTTCGAGTGTGACCGGATTGCCGAGCGCGTCAGTCGACATGGTCCAGCGCCTCGGAAGGCGGCTGGGGCCAGGGCCGCTGCGGCTCGCGGATCTGCTCGAAGGCGCGCGACACCTGCAGCACCCCGAGGTCGTCGAAGCGCTGGCCGGCGATCTGCAGGCCGATCGGCAGGCCGTCCGAGGTGTAGCCGCAGTTGATCGACGCCGCCGGCTGCTCGGACATGTTGAACGGCACCGTGAAGCCGATGTGCTCCAGCGGCCGCAGCGGGTCGTTGGTGGGCGAGGGCAGCTCGGCCGGGAAGGCCGGCACCGGCGAGGTCGGCGAGATCACGTAGTCGAAGGCGCGGCAGGCGTTCACCGCCGCCACGCGCGTCGCATGGAACTGGCTGAAGGCCTTGAACACGGCTTCGCCGCTCATGCCGGCGGCGCTGTCGCCCCATTGCTGGATGTAGGGCAGCACACTGGCCTTGCGCGCCGGCGGCAGCGCCTTCATGTCCAGGTACGAGCGCATGCGCCAGAAGTGGTCCATGCCGTCCAGCATGCCCTGGGTCATGAACGGCTGCAGCGGCTGCACGATGGCGCCGGCGCGCTCGAACAGGCGTGCGGCGCGCTCGACGGCGGCGCGCACTTCCGGCAGCACCGCCAGTCCGCAGCCGGCTTCCAGCAGCAGGCCGATGCGCAGGCCCTTCAGGCGCTCGGGCCCGGCGTCCGCGTCCTGCCAGGCGATGTCCTGCCAGGGCAGGTTCATGCTGTCGCGCGCATCGGCGCCGGACAACACCTGCATGAACAGGGCCGAGTCGGCCACGGTGCGGGTCATCGGCCCGGCGGCGCGGCCCATGTAGGGCGGGTCGATCGGGATGCGGCCCAGGCTGGGCTTGAGGGTGAAGATGCCGCACCAGCCGGCCGGCAGGCGCAGAGAGCCGCCGATGTCGGTGCCCACGTGCAGCGGCCCGTAGCCGGCCGCCGCCGCGGCGCCGGCGCCGGAACTGGAGCCGCCGGGCGTCTTGCTGCGGTCCCAGGGGTTGCGCGCCAGCGCGTGGAAGCTGGACAGGCCGGAGGACAGCATGCCGTAGTCGGGCATGGTGGTCTTGGCCACCAGCACGCCGCCGCCCTCGCGCACCCGTGCGGCCGGCGGCGCGTCGGCCGGCATCGCCACCGGCTCGACCGCCGCCGTGCCCAGCGGCATGGGATCGCCCTCGGTGGCGATGTTGTCCTTGAGCGTGAGCGGCACGCCGTCGATCGGGCCCAGCGGCGCGCCGCGGCGCCAGCGGTCCTCGCTGGCGCGCGCCTGCTCCAGCGCCCGCTCGGGCCGCAGCAGGTACAGCGCATGCAGGTGGCGCTCCCAGCGCTCGATGTGGCCGAGCACGGAGCGGGTGGCTTCCACCGGGGAGAAATCGCCCCGGCGATAGCCTTCTACGAGTTCGGTGGCCGTGAGTTCATGCAGCGCATGGCCCTGGGACTGCTTCGACATGCGCGGACTCCGGTCAGGCCTTGGACAGGGACGACAGGTCGTTGCAGAAGATCGGCATGTCCTTCCACAGGCCCTTGACGTCCTTGCTGGCCACCGTGACCCACTGCGGCTGGTAGAGGAAGCCCATCGGCGCGTCGTCGGCGACCAGCCGCTGGATCTCGCCCAGCAGCTTCGTGCGCTCCTTGGCGTTGGCCGTGCCCTTGTACTTGCCGTACAGGTCGTTGAACTTGGGCGACTGGTAGTTCCAGTAGTAGCCCGGCCGCGCGAAGTTGCCCAGGTCGAAGGGTTCGACGTGCGAGATGATCGTCATGTCGTAGTTGTGGGCGCCGCCGTAGACGTTGGACAGCCACTGCGCCCATTCCACGTTCTGCAGCTTGGCGTTGATGCCGACCTTGGACAGCTGCGAGGCGATCACCTCCCCGCCCTGGCGCGCGTAGGGGGGCGGCGGCAGCGTGATCGTGACCTCGATCGGGCCGGTCACGCCGGCTTCCTTCAGCAGCGCGCGGGCGCGGTCCGGGTTGTAGGCGTTGACGCTGGTCAGGTCCACGTAGCCGGGCGCGCTGGGCGGGTAGTAGCTGCCGATCGGCACGCCGTAGCCGTCGCCGGCGCCCTGGATGACCGCCTTGTTGTCGATGGCCATGTTCACCGCCCGGCGCACGCGCACGTCGTCGAACGGCTTCTTCTTGTTGTTGATGGCCAGGATGGTCTTGGCGCGCGAGCCCGACACCACCACCTGGAAGCGCGGGTTGCCCTTGAACTGCTCGACGCTGCGCGGCGTCACGCGCGGGAAGGCGTCGACGTCGCCGGCCAGCAGCGCGGCGACCTGCGCCGCCGGGTCGGCGATGAAGCGGAAGGTGGCGCGCTTGAGCTTGATGTTGGCGGCGTTGCGGTAGTCGTCCCACTTGGACAACGTGACCGAGGAGCCCTTGACCCAGTTCTCCAGCCGGTAGGGGCCGGTGCCGGTGGGCTTGGTGGCATTGGTGTCGGCGCTCTTGGGCTCGACGATGATGGCCGTGGCCTGCCCCATGAGGAACGGGAAGTCGGGGTCGATTTCCTTGGTCAGGATCACCACCGTGTGGTCGTCGACCACGCGGGTGGTGAGGGCGGCGAAGGTGCGCTTGTCCTTGTTGGTGCTCTTGTCGCCGCCGGCGCGGTCGAACGAGAACTTGACGGCCTGCGCGTTGAACGGCTCGCCGTTGTGGAACTTCACGCCCTTGCGCAGCCTGAAGGTGTAGGTGGTCAGGTCGGGCGAGACCTCCCAGCTCTCGGCCAGCAGCGGCGTGACGCTGCCGTCCGGGTGGATCTTGGTCAGCGTCTCGTAGATGTTGTACAGGGTGACTTCCGCGATGGAGGAGGCGGCGCCGCCGGTGGGGTCCAGGCCCGGGCTCGGCTCCAGCGCCATGGCCAGCACGATGGAGTCCTTGCGGCTCTGGGCCAGCGCGAGTTCGGGCAGGGCCAGCGGCAGCGCCGCCAGCGCGGCGGAGGAAAGGACGGTCCGTCGATTCAGCATGTTTGTTCTCCAGGGAAGGTCAGGAAACGGGGCGGGCGCGGGCCCACTGCAGAGTGCATCGCATCATCCCCGACATCCGCGACGCAAGGCAATTGGGGTTGCTCAGGATGATGCGGCGGCCGCGATGTGGGGCGGCTCGGCCTTGGGCACGGCATCGAGCAGCGCCTGCGTGTAGGGGTGCTCGGCGGCATGGAACAACCGGGCCGGCGGGCCCTGTTCGACGATGCGGCCCTGCCACAGCACGGCCACGTCGTCGCACAGGTGATTGACCACCGCCAGGTCGTGGCTGATCAGCATGTAGGTGACGCCGAACTGCTGCTGCAGGTCCTGCATCAGGTTGAGCACCTGCGCCTGTACCGAGACGTCCAGCGCGCTGACCGGCTCGTCGGCCACGATCAGCTTCGGCCGCGTGATCAGCGCGCGGGCGATCGCGATGCGCTGGCGCTGGCCGCCGGAGAACTCGTGCGGGTACTTGCCCAGGTCGTTGGTGCGCAGCCCCACCGAGGCCAGCGCCTCGGCGGCGCGCTCGCGCCGCTCCGCCGCGGTCGTGCCGCCCTGCGCGCTGATCGGTTCGGCCACGATGCGCTCCACCGTCTGGCGCGGGTCGAGCGAGCCGTAGGGGTCCTGGAACACCATCTGGAAGTCGCGCCGAACCCGGCGCAGCTCGGCCGGCGCCAGCGCATGCAGGTCCTGCCCCTCCAGCAGCACCCGGCCGGAGGTCGGCCGGTCCAGCGTCATCACCAGCCGCGCCAGCGTGGACTTGCCCGAGCCGGATTCGCCGACGATGCCCAGGCTGCGGCCGGCCTGGATGGTGAAGCTCACGCCATTGAGCGCGTGCACCACGGGCGGGGGCCCGAGCAGCTTCTCGCGCGGCATCGTGTAGTGGCGAACCAGGTTCTCGACCTGCAGCAGGGGAGCGCTCATGCCACGGGCTCCTTGGCGAGGGCGGCGGCCTTGTCGGCCGCGACGGCATCCAGGCGGATGCAGCGGGCCTGCTGGCCCGGCCCGACTTCGCGGGGCGCCGGCACGGTGACGTGGCACTCGGGCCGGCTCCAGCCGCAGCGGCCGGCGAAGGGGCAGCCGCCCGGCAGGTCGACCAGTTCGGGCACGGTGCCCGGGATGGTGACGAGCCGCTCGCCGCGCGGCCCGCCGAGCCGGGGGCGGGCGCCGAACAGGCCCAGCGTGTAGGGGTGCGAGGGGTTGGCGAACACCTGGCCGGTGGCGCCGCTTTCGACCACCGAGCCGCCGTACATCACCAGCATGCGCGAGACGTTCTGCGCCACCACGCCGAGGTCGTGCGAGATCAGGATCATGGCCATGCCGCGTTCGGCCACCAGTTCGCGGATCAGGTCCAGGATCTGCTGCTGGATGGTCACGTCCAGGGCGGTGGTGGGCTCGTCGGCGATCAGCAGGTCGGGGCCGCAGGCCAGCGCCATGGCGATGGTGATGCGCTGGCGCTGCCCGCCCGAGAACTGGTGCGGGTAGGCATCGATGCGGCGCGCGGCGTCGGGGATGCCGACCCGGTCGAGCAGGGCGATCGCCTCCTTGCGCGCCGCCGCGGCCGACATGCCGCGGTGCAGCCGCAGCGGCTCGGCCACCTGGCGGCCGATGCTGTGCACCGGGTTGAGCGCCGTCATCGGCTCCTGGAAGATCATGCCGATGCGGTCGCCGCGCAGCTCGCACAGCTGGCGCTCGGGCAGGCCGACCAGTTCGCGGCCCTCGAAGCGGATGCTGCCCGCCACCTTCGAGTGTTCCGGCAGCAGCCCCATCAGCGACATGGCGGTGATCGACTTGCCGCAGCCCGATTCGCCGACCAGCCCCAGGGTCTGGCCGCGCTCCAGCGTGAAGCTCACGTCGCGCACCGCGCGCGCCGGGCCGCGCTGCGTCTGCAGCACGATGGTGAGGTCCTTGACTTCCAGCAGGGCCATGGCGGTCAGCGCTTGCGCGCGAGGCGCGGGTCGAACAGGTCGCGCAGGCCGTCGCCCAGCAGGTTCAGGCCGAGCACCGCCAGGGCGATGGCCACGCCCGGGAACACCGCCAGCAGCGGCGACTGGAACATCAGCGTCTGCGCCTCGCTGAGCATCCGGCCCCAGGACGGCTGCGGCGGCTGGGTGCCCAGCCCCAGGTAGGACAGCGCCGCTTCGGCCAGGATGGCGATCGCGAAGCGGATGGTGGCCTGCACGATCAGCACCGACAGGATGTTGGGCAGCACGTGCTCCATCGTGATGCTGAACGCGCCCTTGCCGCAGGCGCGGGCGGCGAGCACGAACTCGCGCGCCCAGATGGCGTTGGCCGAGGCCCGGGTGATGCGCGCGAAGGTCGGGATGTTGTAGATGCCGATGGCGATGATCGCGTTGACCATGCCGGGCCCGAACACGGCCGTCAGCATGATCGCCGACAGGATCGCGGGGAAAGCGAAGCCGAAGTCGGCCACCCGCATGATGATTTCCTCGACCCAGCCGCGCCTGGCCGAAGCGAGCAGGCCCAGCGCCGTGCCGATCAGCAGGCCGATGCCGACGGCGACCACGCCCACCACGATGGAGGCGCGCGCGCCCACCAGCAGCAGCGACAGCAGGTCGCGGCCATACGGGTCGGTGCCGAGCCAGTACCCGGGGCCCGGCGGCAGCAGCTTGGCCGACATGTCCACGTCGTAGGGCGAGTGCGGCGTCCACACCAGCGACAGCGCGGCGGCCAGCACCAGCAGCAGGCTGAGCACCGCACCGATCACGAAGCTGCGGTGGCTCAGGGCGCGGCGCCAGAAGCCGGGTCCGGCGGCGGGGGACGCCGCGGCTACGGGGACGGCACTCATATGTCGCTGGCTTTCACGCGAGGGTCGATCGAGGCATACAGCACGTCGACCACGAAATTGACGATCACCACCATCGCCGCCAGCAGCATCACGCAGTTGCGCACCACGATCAGGTCGCGGTTGGAGATCGACTGGAAGATCAGCCGGCCCAGCCCGGGCAGGTAGAACACGCTTTCCACCACGATGGTGCCGGCCAGCAGCTCGGCGAACTGCAGGCCCATGATGGTCACCACCGGGATCATGGCGTTGCGCAGCACGTGGCCCCACAGCGCGCCGCGCTCGCTCACGCCCTTGGCGCGGGCGGTGCGCACGAAATCCTCGCGCAGCACGTCCAGCACCGCCGAGCGGGTGAAGCGCGCCAGGATGGCCGACTGCACCACGGCCAGCGAGATCGCCGGCAGCAGCAGCGCCCGCAGGCCCGGCAGGATGCCCTCTTCCCAGCCGGGGAAGCCGCCGGCGGAGAACCACTTGAGGTGCACCGAGAACAGCAGGATCAGCAGGATCGCGAACCAGAAGTTGGGGATCGCGATGCCGATCTGCGACAAGCCCATCACGCCCACGTCGCCCAGCTTGTTGTGGCGCGCGGCGGCATAGACGCCGGCGGCCAGCGCGATCAGCGCGGTGAGCAGCATCGCCATCACCGCCAGCGGCACGGTCAGGCTCAGGCGCTCGAGCACCAGTTCCGACACCGGGGTGCTGTAGGCGTAGCTGGTGCCCAGGTCACCGGTGAGCATGCCGCCGACCCAGTCGAAGTAGCGCTCCAGCGGCGGCCGGTCGATGCCCAGCTTGTGCGCCAGGGCCTGCACCGCCTCGGGCGACGCATCGGGGCCCATCAGGATCTGGGCCGCATTGCCGGGCAGGATTTCCAGAACCAGGAACACCACGACCGAAGCGCCAAACAGGGTTGCGACCAGGGTGATCAGGCGCTTGAACAGGAACACGCTCATGAAGGCGCGGATAATGCCAGAACCCTTGGGGTGAGAGCTTTTGACTGGCAGGACGACGACAACATGGCCTTGATGATCACCGACGAGTGCATCAATTGCGATGTGTGCGAGCCCGAGTGCCCGAACGAGGCGATTTCGCTCGGCCCCGAGATCTACCAGATCGATCCCGCGAAGTGCACCGAATGCGTCGGCCACTTCGACCAGCCGCAGTGCGTGCAGGTCTGCCCGGTGGCGTGCATTCCGGTGGACCCGGCGCACGTCGAGGATCGGGAGACGCTGTGGCAGAAGTACCGGCGCCTGCAGGCCCAGGCGGCCCCGCCCGAACCCGCTGGCGCGCAGCCCGTTGCCACCGCCCCCGGCGGCAATCCTCCTAGCGCCTGACCGCCAGGGTGCCGGCGCCGGCGCCGCTGCCGGGCTGCGCCGGCTGGTCCGCACCGGCGGATCCCTTGCCTTTGCCCTTGCCCTTCTTCTGCTTCTCCTTGGGCGGCTTGCTTGCCGGTGCGCTGGCGGTGAAGACGTCCAGCTTGCGCGTGGCCTTTTTTTCCGGCGACTTGTGTGCGTGGGGCGCGTCTTCGGGCTTGGGCGGCGGGATATAGAGCGAAGCCGGCTGCGCCTCGCGCTGCACACGGTCCCTTTCCAGGCTGTCGGCCAGCCTGGCGTCACGCTGGGTAGCGGCAGCGGCCTGCCTGCGCTCGGCCGCGGTGGGCGCAGACTCTGGCTCGAGCGCCTTGCCGCCGGCGCAGGGCTGCTGGCTGTAGCTGTCGCCGCAGCGGTAGATGGGCTGTGCCTGAGCGGCTGCCAACGCGGCTGCCATCGACAGTGCGAGCGCTGCCTGGATTGCTCCCATGGTCTCCTCCCTCGAAGGTGGCGCCCGCAGGTCTTCAGCCTGCTTCTGGCGGCCGCGGCGGCTTGGGCCGCGGTGGCTTGCTGGTGTGCACGAGCTGGGTGGCCTTGTCCATCTCGCCGGACAGCAGCGCCGGCACCGCCTTGAGCGTGCGGTCGATGCACTCCAGCAGGGCGTCACGCTGCTCGGGCGCGGGCTTGCGCAGGACCCAGTCCACCACTTCCGACTTCACGCCCGGATGGCCGATGCCCAGGCGCAGCCGCCAGTAGTCGCCCGTGCCCAGCTGGGCGTGGATGTCGCGCAGGCCGTTGTGGCCGGCGTGGCTGCCGCCCAGCTTGAGCCGGGCCTGGCCGGGCGGAACGTCGAGTTCGTCGTGCACGACCAGGATTTCCTGCGGGGCGATCTTGAAGAAGCGCGCCAGCGCCGCGACCGACTTGCCCGACAGGTTCATGTAGGTCTGTGGCTCGAGCAGCCAGACGGTGCGGCCGTCGACGTTGCCGCGCGCGACCAGGCCGTGGTAGCCCTTGTCGGGCGACAGCTGCAGCTTGAGCTGGCGGGCCAGCGCGTCGACCCACCAGAAGCCGGCGTTGTGGCGCGTGCCCTCGTACTCGGCGCCCGGGTTGCCCAGGCCGACGAACAGCTTGATCATCGTTCGATCCTAAGGGCAAACGCGGCGGCGAACGCCCATGAAAAAGCCCGCCGAAGCGGGCCGGGTTCCACCAGGTGAGGGGATTACTTCTTGCCCTTGGCTTCCTTGGCCGCCGGCTTGGCTTCGGCGGCCGGCGCCGCTGCCGCGGCTTCGCCCTCGGCGGCCGATTCCTCGGCGGCGGTGGCCATCACCGACACCAGGACCGGGTTCTTCTTGCCGTGGGTGACGGCGCTCACGCCCTTGGGCAGGTTGATGTCGGCCAGGTGCAGCGACATGCCCTTCTTCAGGCCGGACAGGTCCACTTCGATGAACTCGGGCAGGTCGCCGGGCAGGCAGGAGATTTCCAGGTCGGAGATCACCGGCGTGACGACGCAGTGCTCGAGCTTGACGGCCTGCGATTCCTCGGCCTTGACGTAGTGCACCGGCACCTTCATGGTCAGCCGGGTGCGGGCATCCACGCGCTGGAAGTCGATGTGCTGGACCAGCTGGCGGAACGGGTGCATCTGCACGTCGCGCAGCAGCACCTTGCTGGCGTTGCCATTCAGTTCCATCTCGAGGATGGAGGAATGGAAGGCTTCCTTCTTGAGGGCGTGCCACAGGGCGTTGTGGTCCAGCTCGATCAGCTGGGGCTGGCCCTCGCCACCGTAGACGATGCCCGGCGTGCGGCCGGTGTTGCGCAGGCGGCGGCTCGCACCCGTACCCTGCTTGCTGCGCTCGAAAGCGACGAATTTCATTTCAATCTCCGTTGCGGCAGCCACCGCGACCAGTGTGCTGCCGGTTTCACAAAGGCCCCGGCTGGGGCCCGCTCGGTTGCCGGCGCTGCTTGCGCCGGCGTCTCAGAACAGGTTTTCCTGTTCCGAAAACAGGCTCATGACCGAATCGCCGCGGGCGATGCGCTGGATCGTCTCGGCGATCAGCGGGGCCACGCTCAGCTGGCGGATCTTGCCGCAGCCGCGCGCGCCGTCGGTCAGGGGAATGGTGTTGGTGACCACCACCTCGTCGAGCGCCGTGCCCTTGGCGATGCGCTCGATGGCGGGGCCCGAGAAGATCGGGTGCGTGCAGTAGGCGTACACCTGCTTGGCGCCGCGCTCCTTGAGCACCTCGGCCGCCTTCACCAGCGTGCCGGCGGTGTCGATCATGTCGTCCATGATCACGCAGTTGCGCCCGTCGATCTCGCCGATGACGTGCATCACTTCGCTGACGTTGGCCTTGGGGCGGCGCTTGTCGATGATGGCCAGGTCGGTGCCCAGTTGCTTGGCCAGCGCGCGGGCGCGCACCACGCCGCCGACGTCGGGCGACACCACGATCAGGTTCTCGTAGTTCTTGGTGCGCAGGTCGTGCAGCAGCACCGGCGAGGCGTAGATGTTGTCGACCGGGATGTCGAAGAAGCCCTGGATCTGGTCGGCGTGCAGGTCCATGGTCAGCACGCGCGAGACGCCCACGGTCTGCAGCAGGTTGGCCACCACCTTGGCCGAGATGGGCACGCGCGAGGAGCGCGGGCGGCGGTCCTGGCGGGCGTAGCCGAAATAGGGGACGACGGCGCTGATCCGCTCGGCCGAGGCGCGCTTGAGCGCGTCGACCATGATCAGCAGCTCCATCAGGTTCTCGTTGGTCGGCGCGCAGGTGGACTGCACGACGAACACGTCGCGCGCCCGCACGTTGGTGTTGATCTCGACCGTGACTTCGCCGTCGGAGAAGCGGCCGACGCTGGCTGCGCCGAGCGAGATGCCCAGGTGCTCGGCGATCTCCGCGGCCAGGCCGGGATTGGCATTGCCGGTGAACACCATGAAGTCGGGGTGCGGGAGGGGGGCCTGCATGGGCGAAGCGGAATGAGGGGCGTCAGACACCGGTTTTCTCGTCGATCGGCCCGGGCCCGTCATGGCCCGGCGCTCAAAAAAAAATGCTGCGGCCCCGAAAGGGTTTGGCAGGGGAGGAAGGACTCGAACCCTCGCATGCCGGAATCAAAATCCGGTGCCTTGACCAACTTGGCGACTCCCCTACACGGGTCGGCTGCTGCAATCAGCGGCCAACCGATGAACTGTCGCTGGAAGCCCAACCCGCCAACGGATGGACATCCATGTTGCTGCACTCCCGCACCAGCCAGCCCGGCGGCGCCGGCGGAACCTGATGGCCCGGCGGCAGCGGCGCGAACACCGCGCTGCCCGAGCCTGTCATCCGCCCGGCCAGCCCCTGCGAGGCCAGCCATTCCAGCGCCAGGCCCACATCGGGGCACAGCCGCTGGGCCACGGGCTGCAGGTCGTTGCGACCGAACTGCAGCGGGTTTGCAGCAAAGCCAGAGATTATAGCAGCGCCGCTGTCGCGGCGAAGATCGGGTGCGCGAAAGATCGCTGCCGTGTCCAGGCCGGCCGGTGGCTTGGCCACCAGGAAGCGGCTGGAAGGCAGGTCCACCGGGGCGATTCGTTCGCCGATGCCTTCGACCCAGGCGTTGCGTCCGTGCAGGAAGAAGGGCACGTCGGCGCCGAGCGCGACGCCGATGCGGGCCAGCTCGGGCAGGTCCAGGCCCGTGTTCCACAGCCGGTTCAGGGCCAGCAGGCAGGAGGCCGCGTCGGAGGAGCCGCCACCCATGCCGGCTTGGGCCGGCAAGCGCTTGTCCAGCGTGATGTGCGCGCCCTGGCCACAGCCGGTGGCCGATTGCAGGGCGCGGGCGGCGCGCAGCACGAGGTCGTCGGCCGGCACCGGCTCGCCGATGTCCTCGCGGCTGAGGGCCTCGCCCGGCCGCCGCTCGAAGTGCAGGGTGTCGTGCCAGTCGATCAGCATGAAGACCGACTGCAGCAGGTGGTACCCGTCCTCGCGCCGGCCGACCACGTGCAGGAACAGGTTGAGCTTGGCCGGCGCCGGCACGTCGTACAGGGAATTCACGGCTCAGTGGTCCAGCACGATGCGCAGGTCGGCTTGCGGCGCCGGCTGCAGCCGGCGGGCGCGCAGCCGGCCCTCGCCCAGCTGCGACAGGTCGGGCTGCCAGCCCGGCACCGGCGTGGCCATGCCGTCCAGCCAGTCGAACAGCGCAGCCAGCGGCAGGGCGGCGCCGGTGGCCTGCTCGAGCATGGCCTCGATCGATGCATACCCTTGTGGCGCGGCACCGGGCCGGCGCAGGATGGCGCGCCCGGGCTGCCAGTCCAGCACGGCGATGGTGCCGCCCAGGGGGTTGGTGAGGGTGAGCTCGCCGGCTTGCGGGCGGCCGCGCAGCTCGAAGGCCGCCGAGAAGGATTGGCCGGGCTGGTCCTCGACCGACAGGGCGAGACGGCCGCTTCGCTGTTCGCTTGCCGGGATGACGGCCGGGGCGAGTTGGGCGCAGCCCGCCAGCAGGGCCAGCGCGGCCAGGCCGTGCCCCAGTGCGAGCCGCCGCCCAGCGCCACTCATGGCTTGACGCCCAGCCGCTTGATCGTCTGCTGCAGCGTCTCGTTGTCGCGGTTCAGGAGCAGGCCTTCGCGCCAGATCGCCTGCGCCTTGTCGTGCTGGCCCATGCTCCACAGCACTTCGCCCAGGTGGGCGGCGATCTCGGCGTCGGGCCGGTCCTTGTAGGCCCCTTCCAGGATGCGCAGGGCCTCGGCCCGGTTGCCCATGCGGAACTCGACCCAGCCGAGGCTGTCGGTGATATAGGGATCGCCGGGGGCGAACTCCAGCGCCTTGCGGATCAGTTGGCGCGCCTCGGGCAGCCGCACGCCCCGATCAGCCAGCGAGTAGCCGAGGGCGTTGTAGGCGTGGTGGAAGTCGGGCTTGGCGGCCATGACCTGGCGCAGCAGGCGCTCCATGTCGCCCAGCCGGTCCATCTTCTCGGCCAGCATGGCCTGGTCGTACAGCAGGTCGGGGTCGCCCGGTTCCTTGGCGATCGCCTTGTCCAGCAGGTCGTAGGCGGCCTTGTAGCGCTTCTGCTCGCGCAGCAGCTGCACCTCGGCGCTCAGCTTGGCGCGAGCCTGCAGCGGCGTGCGTTCGGGCAGCGCATGGATCAGCTTGCGGGCCTCGTCCAGACGGCCCTGCTGGGCCAGGATGGAGGCGCGCCGGCTCTGCGCAGCCACCAGGTCCTGCGAGTTGTCGATGCGGTCCAGCCAGGCGTTGGCCGCGGCGAAGTCGCGGCGCTTTTCGGCCACCTGCGCCAGCGCCAGGTAGGCCTGTGCCAGCCCGCGGCTGCGCTCGGCCGCCGAACCCTCGGTCTGTGCGAGTTCCACGTACTTCTTCAGCGACGCTTCGGCATCCTTCAAGCGGCTTTCCTGCACCTGCAGCGTGCCCAGGGCGAGCCAGCCCTGCGCCAGCTCCGGCTTGTCGCGGGTGACCAGCTGCAACTGCTGGGCGGCCTCGGTGTAGCGCTGCGCGTCGATCAGGGCGCGGGCATAGCCCATGCGCAGCTCGGGCAGGGCACGCCCCTGCAGATACTTGCGCACGATCGGTTCGGCCTGGGGCAGGCGCGGGTCCATCAGCTCCAGGGCCAGCAGCACCGGGCTTTCCGATTGCGCGTCGGCCGCCTGCGCGAGCTGGGCCGCAACCAGCGCGCCGGTGTTGTCACCTGCTGCCAGTCGCATCCGCCCGACCGTGGTCCAGGCCACCGCGGCGCTCGCCGGATCGGCCAGCTGCGGCTGCACGGCCTGCTCCACCAGCGCGGCCGCCTGCGGCTTGTCGCTGACGCGGGCGAACAGGCGCGGGATGGCGGTGAGGACGGCGGCGCGGTCGCGCTCGCCCGCCAGGGTCAGCTCGGTGCGCAACGGCTCCATGGCCTCGGGCACCCGGTTGAGCGCCAGCAGGATCTGCAGCACGTAGCGGTTGGCGTCGCGCGACGCCGGGTGGGCCTGCTTCCAGGCGCGCGCCGCCTGCAGTGCGGCGTCGCCGGCGCGGCTCTGGAACGCGATCTCCACGGCGCGCTGGTACAGCGCGGGGTCATCGGTCTTGCGCGCGGCATCCAGCATCAGCGAGAAGGCGGCCGCCGGTTCCGGGCCGCGCGCGTTCAGCTCGCTCAGCAGCAGCTGGTAGAACAGCTCGGCGTCGAGGGCGCTGCTGACGGGGTCGGGTTCGGATGCAGCGGGTCCGGCGCCGGCTTGCGCGGGCGCTTGCGGCGCCGCAGGCCCGGTTTGTGCGCAGCCGGCCTGGGCCAGCGCAATCAGGAGGAGCGCGCCCCAAGCCAGGCGCGAGCTGCGATTCATCCAAACCATAATAATCCAAGCCCCCCAGCCCGCCGCAATGCCTGAATTACCGGAAGTCGAGGTCACCCGCCTGAGTTTTGCCGACCGCATCGCGGGCGCCCGCATCGAGGGCGTGCGGCTGGGCAAGCCGCTGCGCTGGCCACTGGGTTGCGAGCCCGGCCAACTGGTCGGGCGCATCGTGCGCAGCGTGCGCCGCCGCGGCAAGTACCTGCTGGTGGACCTGGACCGGGGCCTGCTGCTGTTGCACCTGGGCATGTCGGGCAGCCTGCGCTTCGCGCCCGATGCGCCCGAGGCCGGCATCCACGACCACTTCGACCTCTTCACCGATCGCGGCGTGCTGCGCCTGAACGACCCGCGGCGCTTCGGCGCCGTGGTGCACGCGCCGCAGGAAGAGTCGCCCGAGGCGATCAAGCTGCTGGGCGGGCTGGGGGTGGAGCCGCTGGACGAGGGCTTCGATCCGGCCGCCTTCCACGCCGCGCTGCAGCGGCGCTCGGCGCCGATCAAGCAGGTGCTGCTGGCCGGCGACGTGGTGGTCGGCGTGGGCAACATCTATGCGTCCGAAGCGCTGTTCCTGGCCGGCATCCGGCCGACGCTCGCGGCGGCGCGCATCAGCCGCCCGCGGGCGCTGAAGCTGCACGGCGCCATCCGCGACGTGCTGGCGCGCGCCGTTCGCCAGGGCGGCAGCACCCTGCGCGATTTCTCCAATGCCCACGGCGAATCGGGCTACTTCCAGCTCGAGGCCATGGTGTACGGCCGCGAAGGCCAGCCCTGCCGGCAGTGCGGCACGCCGGTGCGCGCCATCCGCCAGGGCCAGCGCGCCACTTTCTACTGCTGCAAGTGCCAGAAGTGACACTGCCACGGCTGAGTCCGGGTGCTATATTCAAGCGACACGGGGGATCAGTGGGCGCTTCCTTCAACGAACAGTTCGATCAGCACGCCGCTTGGCGGCGCGAGTTCGCCTTGCGCCTGAAGCTGCTGGCCGAGTGGCTGCGCGACCATGAACTGCTCGATGCCGCCGTCGAGGAGCGCCTGCGCCGGCTCGAGGTGCAGATGCGCTCCGACAAGGTCATGGTGGCCTTCGTCGCCGAGTTCTCGCGCGGCAAGTCCGAGCTGATCAACGCCATCTTCTTTGCCGGCTACAAGCGCCGCATCATGCCGGCCAGCGCCGGGCGCACCACCATGTGCCCGACCGAGCTGGGCTACGACGCCGAAGTGCCGCCCTGCCTGCGCCTGCTGCCGATCGAGACGCGGCTGCGGCCGCAGCCGCTGATGGAGTGGCGGCTCGCCCCCGAGAAGTGGACCCGGGTCGACCTGGACGTGAACGACCCGGCGCAGCTGGCCCAGGCATTCGAGAAGGTCGCCGAGGTGCGCCACGTCAGCAAGGACGAGGCGCGGGCGCTGGGCTTCTGGCACGACGAAGCGCCCGACGACAACCCCATGGTCGGCGCCGACGGCCGGGTGGAGGTGCCGCGCTGGCGCCACGCCCTGATCAACATCGCCCACCCGCTGCTCAGGCAGGGGCTGGTGATCCTGGACACGCCGGGCCTGAACGCGATCGGCGCCGAGCCGGAACTCACGGTGAACCTGATCCCGCAGGCCCACGCGGTGGTGTTCATCCTGGCCGCCGACACCGGCGTCACGAAGTCCGACCTGGCGATCTGGCGCGAGCACCTGCTGCCCGAAGGCGAGGACACGCACGCGCGGCTGGTGGTGCTCAACAAGATCGACACGATGTGGGATGCGCTGAGCACTCCGCAGCAGGTGCAGGCCCAGATCGAGCGCCAGCGCGTCACTTCGGCCGGCATCCTGGGCCTGCCGCACAACCAGGTGATCCCGGTCTCGGCACAGAAGGCGCTGGTGGCCAAGGTCGAGGACGACGCCGCGCTGCTGGCCGCCAGCCAGTTGCCCGTGCTGGAACACGCGCTCAGCGACGGGGTCATGGGCCAGCGCCAGCGCATCCTGCGGGCGGCGGTGGCGGCCGGCATCGCCGAGCTGCGCACCGAGGCCGGCCGGGCGCTGAACATCCGGCGGCGCGACCTGGCCGAGCAGACGCTGGAGCTCAAGGGGCTGCGCGGCAAGAATGCCTCGGTGATCCGCCACATGCGCTCGCGCATCGAGCAGGAACAGCGCGAGTTCGACGTCAGCGGCGCGCGCATCCATGCCGTGCGCTCGGTGCACCTGAAGCTGCTGCGCGAGGTGTTCGACCTGCTGGGCACCGCGTCGCTGAAGGACCAGATGGGGCAGCTGACCGACGAGCTGCGCCAGCCCGGCATCAAGCTGGGCGTCAAGCGCGCCTACGCCCGCACCTTCGAGCACCTGCGCGAGGCCCTGCGCAAGGCGCAATCGACCAGCGACGAGATCCAGTCCATGCTGACCGGCACCTTCCGCCAGCTGAACGCCGAATACGGCTTCTCGCTGCAGCCGCCGAAGGAGCCGGACCTGGCGCGCTACCAGCGCGACCTCGACCTGGTCGAGCGCGGCCACCAGCAGTACCTGGGCATGGGCCATGCGCTGCGACTGGCCCAGCCCGAGTTCGCCGATCGCCTGGTGCGCGCGCTGTCGACGCGGCTGCGCGCCGTCTACGAGTCGGCGCTGGCCGAGGTGGAGCTGTGGAACAAGGCGGCCGCCGCCCAGCTCGACGCCCAGTTGCGCGAGCGGCGGCGCAATTTCAGCCGCCGGCTGGAGGCGATCGAGCGCATTCAGCAGGCTGCCACCGGGCTGGACGATCGCATCGGCGAGATCGAGTCGCAGGACGACGCGCTCGATGCGCTCGACGCCAAGCTGCTGGAGCTGACCGAGCACCTGGTGGCCACCCCGGCGCAAGCCGCCGAGCCTCCCCGACTGCAACGCGCATGACCGCGCAGCCGCGCGACTTCGCCGGCCGCGTGGTGCGCTGGCAGCGGCAGCATGGCCGCCAGGCCCTGCCGTGGCAGGGCACACAGGATCCCTACCGCGTCTGGCTGTCCGAAGTGATGCTGCAGCAGACGCAGGTGGCCACGGTGCTGGCCTACTACCCGCGATTCCTGCAGCGCTTTCCCGATGTCGCCGCGCTGGCCGCCGCCGATCTCGACGAGGTGCTGGGCCTGTGGAGCGGCCTGGGCTACTACAGCCGCGCGCGCAACCTGCACCGCTGCGCGCAGGTCGTCGTCGGCGAGCATGGCGGCCGCTTTCCGGCGAGCGCGGCGTCGCTGGAGCAGCTGCCGGGGATCGGGCGCTCGACGGCGGCGGCGATTGCCGCGTTCTGCTGGAACGAACGGGCCGCCATCCTCGACGGCAACGTCAAGCGGGTGCTGGCCCGCGTGCTGGCGTTCGGCGAGGACCTGTCGCAAGCCGCTGCCGTCAACGCGCTCTGGGCGCGCGCCGGGGAACTGCTGCCTGCGTCGGGCGGCGACATGCCGGCCTATACCCAGGGCCTCATGGATCTGGGAGCCACGGTCTGCCTGGCGCGCAAGCCCTCCTGCCTGATCTGCCCGCTCGAGGCGATGTGCGCCGCGCGCCGCGAGCAGGCGCCCGAACGCTACCCGGTCCGGAGCCGGCGCACGCGGCGCAGCTCGCAAGCGCTGTGGCTGCTGCAGGCGCGCGCCAGGGACGGCTCGGTCTGGCTGGAAAAGCGCCCGGTGCCGGGCGTGTGGGCCGGGCTGTACTGCCTGCCGGTGTTCGATTCGCGCGAGGCGCTGGCCGAGGCGCTGCCGGCCACGGCCCGCCGCCGGCTGGACGATCGGCCGGCTTTCCTGCACGTGCTCACGCACAGGGACCTGCACCTGCATCCGGTGGTGGTGGACCTGCCGTCTGCCGCGCTGCGCGGGCGCGAGGGGGCCTGGTTCGCCGGCGAGGAGTGGCCTTCGCTGGGGCTGCCGGCGCCGGTTCGAAGCCTGCTCTCGCAGGGCTGAAGACCGGGCCGGGCTGGCCTCAGGCCCGCTCTAGCTCGCGGTGCCGCTTGAGCGTGATCCAGTCTTCGCCGAAGGCCGCCGCCAGCCGCTCGACCAGGTAGACCGAGCGGTGCTGCCCGCCGGTGCAGCCGATGGCCACCGTGACGTAGCTGCGGTGGTCCTGCGCCAGCGGCTCCAGCCACTGGCGCAGGAAGCCTTCGATGCAGGCGCGCATGCGCTCGACATCCGGCTGCTGCTGCAGGAAGTCCTCGACCGGCTCGTCCAGCCCGGTGAGGTCGCGCAGCCCCGGCTCGTAGTGCGGGTTGGGCAGCATGCGCACGTCGAACACGTAGTCGGCGTCGACCGGGATGCCGCGCTTGAAGGCGAACGACTGGAACACCAGCGTCAGCTGGCTGGGCGGCGCCGCCAGCAGCGCCTTGACCTGGGCCTGCAGGTGGGCCGGCCGGATGGTGCTGCTGTCGATGACGTGCGACTGCTCGCGCAGGTCGGCCAGCAGCTCCCGTTCCAGCTCGATGGCATCGACCAGCGCGCGCTGGCGCACCAGCGGGTCGTCCGGCTCGGCGGCGACCTGGCTCGACAGGGGGTGGCGGCGCCGGGTCTCGGAGAAGCGGCGCACCAGCGTGTCGGTGGTCGAGTCCAGGAACAGCGAGCGGATGTTCACGCCGCCGGCGCGCAGCTCCAGCAACTGCTGCGGCACCAGCGGCAGCGAGGTGGCGCTGCGCACGTCGATGGCGATGGCCACGCGCTGCTGGTCCTTCTTGGCCTGCTCCAGCGCGACGAAGGACTGCAGCAGCTCGGGCGGCAGGTTGTCCACGCAGTAGTAGCCGGCGTCTTCCAGCGCGCGCAGCGCCACCGTCTTGCCCGAGCCGGACATGCCGGTGATGAGGACCAGTTCCAGGCTCATGGCGCGCTGCCCAGCATTTCCTTGGCGTGCGCCAGCGTGGTGCCCGAGAGCCGCTCGCCGCCCAGCATGCGGGCCACTTCCGCCACCCGCTGCTCGCCGTTCACCGCGGCGACTTCGCTGGTGGTGCCGGCGCGGTCGCTGCGCTTGGACACGACCAGGTGGTGGTCGGCGCAGGCGGCCACCTGCGGCAGGTGGGTGACCGCCAGCACCTGCCGGTCGCGGCCCAGCTGCTTCATCAGCCGCCCGACCGTCTCGGCCACCGCACCGCCCACGCCCGCATCGACCTCGTCGAAGATCAGCGTGCCGGCCGTTCCCAGCCGGCTGGTGGTGACGGCAATGGCCAGCGCGATGCGCGAGAGTTCGCCGCCGGAAGCGACCTTGCCCACCGGTCGCGGCGTGGCGCCGGGGTGCCCGGCGACGAGGAAGGCGACGTCGTCCAGCCCGAAGGCCGCCGGTTGCGCCAGCGGTTCCAGGGCCACCTCGAAGCGGCCGCCCTGCATGCCCAGCCCCTGCATGGCCTGGGTGATGGCCTGCGCCAGCCGGGGCGCCGCCTTGGCCCGCGCCTTCGACAGGGCCGTGGCCGCAGCCTTGTAGGCGCGCGCGCCGTCCTGCTCGGCCGCTTCCAGGGCGGCGAGATCCGCTGCCTGGTCGAGCTTCTTCAGGTCGGCCTTCCAGCCGGCCAGCAAGGCCGGCAGTTCCGCCGGGCCGCGCTTGTAGCGGCGCGCCAGCGACAGCCACAGCGCCATGCGCTCGTCCAGCTGGGCCAGGCGCTGCGGATCCAGGTCGGTGCGGCGCAGCCAGGCGTGCAACGAATGCGCGGCATCCTGCGCCTGCGCCAGCGCCGAGGCCAGCACTTCGGCCAGCGCCTCGAATTGCGGCTCCAGGTGCTGCTGCGCCTGCAGCAGCGCCAGCGCCTGGGAGAGCCGGCTGGTGGCGCCGACTTCATCGCCCTCCAGCGCCTGCACCGCGGCGTCGGCGGCATCCAGCAGCGCCTGGGCGTGCGACAGGCGCGTATGGTCGGCATTCAGCTCGTCCCACTCGTCGGCCGCCGGCGCCAGCTTGTCGACTTCGCCGATCTGCCAGGCCAGGCGCTCGCGTTCGCGCTGGAGCGTGTCCTGCGCCTCGCGCGCCTGGGCCAGCGCCTTCTGCGCGGCGCGCCATTGCTGCCAGGCCTGCTGCACGGCGGCGTCGGATGCGCCGGCATAGGCGTCGAGCAGCGCGCGCACGGCGTCGGCCCGCGTCAGGCTTTGCCAGGCGTGCTGGCCATGGATGTCCACCAGCAGCTCGCCGGCCTGGCGCAACTGGGTGGCGGTGGCGGGGCCGCCGTTGATCCAGCCGCGGCTCTTGCCCTGGCTGTCGACGGTGCGGCGCAGCAGCAGGCTGTCGCCGGCGTCGAAGCCGGCTTCCTCCAGCCAGGCCTGCAGGCCGGGGGCAAGGTCGAACTCGGCGCTGATGTCGGCGCGGGCCGCGCCCTCGCGCACCACGCCGGCGTCGGCGCGCGCGCCCAGCGCCAGCTGCAGCGCATCGACCAGGATGGACTTGCCCGCGCCGGTCTCGCCGGTCAGCACGGTGAAGCCGGCGCCCAGCTCCAGGTCCAGTTCGCGCACGATCACGAAATCGCGCAGTGCGATACGCCGCAGGCTCATGATCCGCCCTCGTTCCAGTGCAGCTTCTGGCGCAGCGTGTCGTAGTAGCTCCAGCCGCGCGGGTGCAGGAAGCGCACCTGGTGCTGGGAGCGCTTGACCAGGATGCGGTCGCCGTGCAGCAGCGAGGCCAGCGACTGCATGTCGAAATTGGCGCTGGCATCGCGACCGGCGACCAGCTCGATGGCGATTTCCACCGAATCGGGGATGACGATCGGGCGGTTGGACAGCGTGTGCGGGGCGATCGGCACCAGCGCGAAGGCCGGGTTGCCGGGGTGCAGCATCGGCCCGCCGGCCGACAGGGCATACGCCGTCGAGCCCGTGGGCGTGGCCACGATCAGGCCGTCGGCCCGCTGGCTGGCCACGAAGTGGCCGTCGACTTCGATGCGCAGTTCCACCATGCCGGAGGTGGCGCCGCGGTTGACCACCACGTCGTTCATGGCCTGGGCCTTGAACACGCAATGGCCGTCGCGCATCACCTGGGCCAGCATCAGGCTGCGCCGGTCTTCCTCGAACTCGCCGCGCAGCATCGGGCCCAGCACCTCGCGGTAGCTGTCCAGCCGGATGTCGGTGATGAACCCCAGCCGCCCCTGGTTGATGCCGATCAGCGGCACGCCGTGGCGGGCCAGTTGCCGGCCGATGCCCAGCATCGTGCCGTCGCCTCCGACCACCAGGCCCAGGTCGCACCGGTCGCCGATGGCCGCCACGTCCAGCATCGGATAGCCCACGATTCCGCACGTGGTGGCGGTGTCGTGCTCGAGGGCCACGTCGCAGCCCTCGTCCGACAGGTAGTGGGCGATGTCCTCCAGCGCGGCCCGGTTCCCGGCGGCCGCGGCCCCGCCAGCGGCGGCGTGGTACTTGCCGATCAGGGCGACGCGCTGGAACAGGGGCTTCATCGGCTCAGATTAAACCACCCGCGGCGGCCCGCGAAAGGGCCGGCTCTCGTCGATCCAGCCGGGCGCGCGGGCGACCGGAGGCCGGGAATCCTTAGAATGGCCGAGAGGCCTGTTGAACATGCTCGATGACCGTGCCAAGTTGTTGCTGAAAGCGCTGGTCGAGCGCTACATCGCCGAGGGGCAGCCGGTGGGCTCGCGCACCCTCTCGCGTGCCTCCGGGCTGGAGCTGTCGCCCGCGACCATCCGCAACGTGATGTCCGACCTGGAGCAGCTGGGCCTGATCGCCAGCCCGCACACCTCCGCCGGCCGGGTGCCCACCGCCCGCGGCTACCGCCTGTTCGTGGACACCATGATGACGGTGCAGCGCGAGCAGTTCTCCGCGCCCAGCCTGCCGGCCGACCAGCCGCAGCGCGTGATCGCCAACGCCGCCCAGCTGCTGTCCAACCTGTCGCACTTCGTCGGCGTGGTGGTGGCGCCGCGGCGCGGCTCGGTGTTCCGCCACATCGAGTTCCTGCGCCTGTCCGAGCGCCGCTACCTGGTCATCATCGTCTCGCCCGACGGCGACGTGCAGAACCGGGTCGTCTTCACCGACACCGACTACACCCAGCAGCAACTGGTGGAGGCGGCCAACTTCCTCAACACCCACTACGCCGGCCTGGGGATCGAGCAGGTGCGCGAGCGCCTGAAGACCGAGGTGGAGCGGCTGCGCGGCGAGATCGTCCAGCTGATGCAGACGGCGGTCGACGCCAGCTCCGAGGCCTTCGCCCAGGCGGACGAGGTCGTGATCTCCGGCGAGCGCAACCTGCTGGAGGTCTCGGACTTCTCCAGCGACATGTCGCACCTGCGCAAGGCGTTCGAGCTGTTCGAGCAGAAGACCCAGCTCATGCGGCTGCTCGACATCTCCAGCCAGGCCGAGGGCGTGCGCATCTACATCGGCGGCGAAAGCCAGATGGTGCCGATCGAGGAGCTGTCGGTCGTCAGCGCCCCGTACGAAGTGGACGGCCAGGTGGTCGGCACCCTGGGCGTGATCGGCCCGACCCGCATGCCCTACGACCGCATGATCCAGATCGTCGACATCACGGCCCGGCTGGTCAGCAACGCGCTGAGCCACAACAAGGGCAGCGAGCGCGGCTGAGGCCCGCCACCGCGCTGCTACCGCAGCCGCGGCTCCCTACAATCCGCCCACGGTCGGGGCGTTAGCTCAGTTGGTCAGAGCAGGGGACTCATAATCCCTTGGTCGCTGGTTCAAGTCCAGCACGCCCTACCAAGCCTCGCGTCAGCACAGGCCTGACGGGGCTCCGTGTGCAGTCCGCCGGTGACGGCGGTGTTCAACGCACCAGGAGCACCTCGATGGTCCATTTTCCTCAGTCCGCCGGTGGCGGCGTCGTGTCTGGCGGCACGGCGCAAGCCGGAACCGCAGCGCCCCACGGGGGCGCTGGCGCAAGCGCGCCCGTTCGCGTGCAGATGAGCCCGCCGGTCTCGGCCTTGTGCCCGTTGCCGCTGCGCGCCGGCAGCTTGCCCACGGGCGAGCTGATCGAGCTGTACATGACCCACTACAGCGGCCGCGACACCACGCGTGGCCACCGCCTGAGCTGGTGGAAAGCGCGTGTGGGTCACCTCGCGCTGCAGGACCTCAGCGACGACCACATCCACGTCGCCCTGCAGGGGTTGTCGCAGTACAACAGCCGCTACTTCGCCGGCCGCGACGCCGACCACAAGCCCATTTTCAAGGCGCGGCCCAAGCCGGTGGCGCCGGCCACCCTCAACCGCTACGCCGCCGCGTTGGCGGCCGTCCTGACCTGGGCCATCAAAAAGCGCATTGCCCCCAAGCACTACGTGCACCCGTGCCGCACCATCGAGCGCCAGGCGGAGAACAACGAGCGCGTGCGGTTCCTTTCGGACGACGAGCGCGAGCGGCTGCTCAAGGCCTGCCAGGCCTCGGGTTGGGACAAGCTGTACCTGATCGTGCTGATGGCGCTGACCACCGGCGCGCGCAAGAGCGACCTGACCAGCCTGCGCTGGGACAACATCGACTTCGAGCGCCAGCAGGCTTACTGCGGCCGCAGCAAGAATGGCGACCCGCGCGTGCTGCCGCTGGTCGCCCCGGTGCTGGCGCTGCTGCGCCAGCACCGCGGCGGCGACGCCGCGCTGATCTTCGGGTCCACCCGAGTGCCGGGCATCGCCTTCGATTTCAAGGACCACTGGAGGCGCGCGCTGGCGGCTGCGCGCATCCGCAATTTCCGCTTCCACGACCTGCGCCACAGCTGTGCCTCCACGCTCGCGCAGCACGGCGCCACGCTGCTGGAAATCGCGGACGTGCTGGGGCACCGGCAGCTGCAGATGACCAAGCGCTACAGCCACTTGACCACTGGGCACAAGGCTGAGCTGATCGAACGGGTCTGGGGCGACCTGCCGGCCGCGACGCCTGACTCGTGACCGTGAAAGCATGCTTTCAGAGCGAAAGGGGCGGCCGTTGACGACCTCGTTGACGACCTGCGTGGGACCCTTGACCGTGTCTAGAACCGGCTTCTAGAGTGGGTGTCTCAGCCATTTTGACGAACGAGGCGCCATGTCCAGAGCCCCCGCCAAAAAAGCCAAGTCCAGCAGCGCGAAGCCGGAGTGGCAGCAGGTCAAGATCCAGTTCAACCCGACGCCCGAGCAGCTGGCCGTGATCAGGCGCACCCAGCGCGTCACGTACTTGGGGCTGGGCCGCGACGGCCAGAAGAAGGTGGTCTTTGAGGGGCTCTTGCCGGGGCCCGCCTACCAGCCCGCGGCCGACGAGTGGAACGGCGCGTTCGACGCCGGCTTCGTCGATCGCGCCCTGCGTGGCGATCCGCACGTCCTGCGCGTGATCGCCACCGCCGAACTGAACCTCAACCGCGAGGCCATCGAGCGTACTGGCGGGGCGCTGGTGATGCGGGCCGGCCGCCACTGCCACAGCTTCGACATCGAGGTGCCGGCGTGGCTGCTGGCTGCGTTCGTCAAGTTCCATGAGCGCGTGGCGCTCTTCGGCTACGACGAGGCCGTCGGGCGCGAGCCGCTCACCAAGCGCTCACGCGAGACGCTGGCCAGACATGCCGCGTTGCGCCGGGCGGTGTCCTTGTCGCTGGCGGACGAGCTCTATCAGGACCCTCACCAGCCCATCACGGACCTCTATGGGATCGTCGGCGAGAAGTTGGGCATCGGCAAGTCCACCTGCTACGACATCTACCAGGAGGCGCTCCAGGAGGGCGGCTACGAGCTGCACGCCTTGCAGCGCTTCCTGCAGGCCTACATGAAGGAAACCCGCAGGAGGCTGCCCATGCCCTCGGTCACGGACGCGGGATAACTACTCCAAGAGCAGACGATTGTCTTTTGCCCAAATCCAGATTTGGGCAAAAAACGCATTCGAGAAGTTTCGGCACCATCCCCCGCGCACTGGCTCACGCAGAGCCAGCAACGGGCCCCCGCCAGGCCTGTACTGACGCAGAAGGACGCAATGGAACTCTCGATTTTCGACCTCGTGCGGGCGGAGACGTACTGGCAGTCGCGCCCGCACGTTTTCCCCTCCAAGGAGTCGTGGAACTGGTACAAGCGCAAGCACCGCGCCAAAATGGTCGAGGCCGGCGCGCTGCTCAAGCTGCGCGGCAGCGACTACGTCCACGCGGGCAACTGCGACATCTTCGTGCTGGCTGCGGCCCAGGCCGCCGCCGGCAAGCCGGGCGACCAGAACAGCTTCGACGCTTACCTCTCGGCTGACGCCCAGACTTGCGGGCAGGCGCAGGTTGTGCGCCAGGCCGAACAGCAGCGCGGCCAGCGCGGCGCGCCGGCCCACTGCATCGCCGTCACGTCGCACCCGGTGGCGGACAGCGACACCGAACTCGATGACCAGGCGGCGGTCGGGCCGCAAGTGCGCGAGGTGGGCTAGTCATGAGCACCTCCGAAGAAAGGTATTCCGTGGTCCGCGCCGGGCCCGATGTGGCCCAGCTCGCGCGCGATTTCCTGAAGGCGGAGCAGCGCTGGCGGTCCGATCCTCAGCCGAGGACCTTCGCGCTGATGAACTGCCGCAAGCTCGTGCTGGAAGCGAGCGTGCTGCACACGCCGGCGCCGTCCGCCAAGAAAGGGGGCATGAAGCTGACCCAACACCCCCCGTCGGCGACCTTCCCGGCCGTGCCTGACGAGGAATGCCAGAAGCTGAAGGACGACATCGGGCTCAATGGCCAGCGTGAGCCCGCGCTCGCGCTGGCCGGCGAGCGCGGACCTGATGCGGTGCGCGAAGCCGGCGTCAACGAGCTGCGCGCCGTCGTGGAGGCCGTGGTCGATGCCGTAGAGCAGTTGCGCGTCCAACGTCGCCAGCTGCAGGCGCGCATCGACGGCGCCTCCCACGCCAACACCGCGGGCGCACCGCCGATCACACCGGCCTCGCAGGGCCGCGAGTCGGAAGCAGCTGACTTTGAGTCGCTCCTGCGGGACGCGAGCCTCCAGCTGCAGGCATTGGGCATTGCCGGCGCCGGCGTCAACGAGGGCCCTCGCGCGAACGCCATGCTCGCGGCGGCGGTCGCCCAACTGTGCCAAGAGCGTGCAGGCAACGGTGTTCTGAAAGCGGAAAACGACGACCTCGTGGCCCACAGCTGCGAGCTCTTGACGCGCATCCATGCGCTGGGAGGGAAGGCGCCGTACGCCCATCCGGCGCTCGTGCGCGCTTACGCGGAGCGCGACTGGGACTTGAACATGCTCGTCCCGGACCTGGACGACGGCGGCCTCGGCCCGTTCGATCTCGGCCCGCCCTGAGGCCGACTTCGACGGCCACAACGCCGGCCAGCGCTGGCCCTCCCCCTGCAACCACCATGGACTCGAACGAAAACACTTCCACCAGCATCAAGAAGCTGAACATCGGCGTGATCCGCATCGACGGCGGCACCCAGGCGCGCGCTGAAGTCGCGAAGGCAGTCGTCGCAGATTACGCCGAGCGGATCCGGGCGGGCGTCAAGTTCCCGCCGGTCGTGGTCTTCCACGACGGTGCCGAGTACTGGTTGGCCGATGGCTTCCATCGCCTCCAGGCGCACCTGACGGCCCAGCGTGAAGTCATCGAGGTGGACGTGCGCGAGGGAGCGCTGCGCGAGGCGATCCTCTTCTCGCTGGGTGCCAACGCCGCCCATGGCCTGCGCCGCTCCAACGAGGACAAGCGCAAGGTGGTGGAGACCATGCTGCGCGACGCGGAATGGGTGCAGTGGAGCGACCGCAAGATCGCCGAGATCTGCGGCGTCTCCCACAACTTCGTGAGCGACCGGCGCAAGGCGATCTGTCCTTCGATGACAGATGGCTCGGCCATCCGCACCGTCGAGCGCGGCGGCAAGACCTACCAGCAGGACACCAGCCGCATCGGCAAGAGGCTGGCCGCGCCGGCGGAGCCCCGGCCTGACGCATGTGAGCCGGGGGCTGCCGAACCCGCTTCGACCGAGCCCGCCCCCGAGTCCGTTGACACCAGCGGTGCGCAAGGTGACGCCCGGCCGCCCATCGACGACATGTCGTCCAAGCCGTTGGCCGAGTGCGCCATGTCCGGTGACGCTGTGGAGGGTGACGGGAGTGAGCCGCATCCGGGCGGCGTCGAGGCTGACGAAGCCGAAATCGCAGCCGAACTCCAGGCCGTGCGCGCCAAGGTGGTGGACCTCACCATGCTCTTGCAGGCGGACGACAAGCTGGTCGCGGCATCGACGCTGGTGGCGGACCTGCGGGTCATGAACAACGTCCTGCAAGCGCGCACGGACGACCTGCTGGCCGAAAAGGCAAAGCTGATCAGCGAGGTCAAGATGCTGCGCAACAAGCTCAAGCAGCGGGAGTTGCGCATCGATGCCCTCGAGGGCGAAGTCGCGAAGCTGCTGGGCGAGAATGGCATGCTTGAGGCCAAGCTGGCCGCCGACTTTCGCCAGGACCAGGCGGCATGAGCTGGTCCAGCGCGCGACTGTTCGACGACGCGACCTGCACGGCCGCGTCGTTCCCGCCGCCGCGGCCCTTCCAGGTCACTGCCCACGAGGCGCTGCGGCAGGGCGCGCGAACGGGTCACAAGAACCAGCTGCTGATGGCGCCCACCGGCGCGGGCAAGACGTATTTGGGCCTGCGCCTCGCGCACGAGGCCATGCTCAAGGGCAAGCGCGCGGTTTTCGTTTGCGACCGCACGACCCTGATCAACCAGACCAGCCAGACGGCGGACCGCTACGGCCTTGCCGCGCACGGCATCGTGCAGGCCAACCACTGGCGACGCGACACCTCCCTGCCGCTCCAGATCGCCAGCGCCCAGACCTTGGCCAAACGGGACTATTGGCCGGCGGCGGACGTCATCATCATCGACGAGGCGCACACAAAGCTGCGGGTCTGGGTCGAACACATCCAGCGCACCGAGGCAGTCTGCATCGGGTTGAGTGCGACGCCTTTCTCGCCCGGGCTGGGCAAGCTGTTCACGAACCTGGTGAACGCTACGACGATGCACGAGCTGACTCAGTCCGGCGTGCTCGTACCGATGCGCGTGTTGTCCTGTACCAGGATCAACATGGACGGCGCCGCCACGGCAGGCGGCGAGTGGACCGACACAGCCGCGGCCGAGCGGGGCCTGGCCATCGTCGGCGACGTCGTTTCGGAGTGGGCCAAGCATGCGCAGCAGCGCAAGACCATCGTCTTTGGCGCCAATATCGCCCACTGCCTTGAGCTGTGCCGTCAATTCGTCGACGCCGGCATCATGGCTGCGGCCTTCACGGCCAATACGAGTTCCGCCGAGCGCGAAGTGCTGCTGCGTGAATACCGAAAGCCTGACGCGCAACTGCGGGTGCTGATCAGCGTGGAAGCACTCGCGAAGGGGTTCGACGTGCCTGACGTGGGCTGCGTGGTGGACTGCCGGCCCTTGCGCAAAAGCTTGTCCAGCGCGATCCAGATGTGGGGCAGGGGGCTGCGCGCGTCGCCGGCCACCGGCAAGATCGACTGCCTGCTGCTGGATCACAGCGGCAACATCGTCCGCTTCCTCGACGACTTCACCGAAATCTACTTCAATGGCCTGTCGGCGCTCGACGCGGGCGAGGACCTGGACAAGGCGGTACGTCGTGACCAGTCGAACTATGAGCCGAAACCCTGCCCGGCGTGCGGCTACGTCCCGTTCTCGAAGCGCTGCATGGCCTGTGGCTTCGAGCGCCAGCCGCTCACGCGGATCTGCGCATTGCCCGGCGAGATGCAGGAAGTCATCGTCGCCGGCAAGAAGCTCGCCGACGACCAAGAGCACCTGTGGGCGCAACTTTGCAGCTACGCGTGCACCCATAGCAGCCCCGACAAGCAGCGGGGGCGCGCCTGGCACTTGTATCGGCAGATCACCGGGTCCGAGCCGCCAAAGGACTGGTCGTTCGACTCCAGTGCCAGCGTGGCCGTCACCGACCATGTGCGCAATCGGATCACCTCGCTCAACCTGCGGCATTTGAAGCGGAGGCGCGCATGAGCTTTGTCGAGTTCGCGCGCAGCCATGGTCTCCTACTCGAGGCCGTGTACCCGTGTGACCGGATCCAGCGCTGCCCGACCGAGCGCAATCCGCGGCGTAAGAACGGCGCCTGGTTCTGGGATGGCGAGCGTGGGTTCGCATTCGCCTGGGACGGTGATGCGGTGGCGCACTGGTACGACCGGCCCGGCGCCGCGCCGTGGACGGCCGCCGAGCGGCAGGCTTGCGTCGCCCGGCAGCGCGAGCTCGCGGCAGAACGCGAGCGCACGCAGCAGGATGCAGCAGCCCGAGCGGCGGCCCTGATCGCGGCGAGCCGCCCGGGCACGCACAACTACTTGGTGATGAAGGGGTTGGCCGACGCGCAGGGCCTCATCACCTCCGACGGCGCATTGCTCGTGCCGATGCGGGACTTCCTGACCGACGCGGTCCAGGGCGCACAGCTGATTCGCTGGCTGGAGTCTGAGGGTCGCTACGAAAAGCGAATGCTGGCTGGCATGAAGGCCAAGGGCGCCGTGCTGCGGCTCGGCCAGGCTGGGGACGAGACATGCCTCGTGGAAGGCTACGCCACCGGCTTGTCGGCCCATGCCGCGCACCGCAGCATGGGCTTGAAGACGAGCGTGCTGGTGACCTTCAGCGACCGCAATCTGGAGTACGTCGCCGGGATGGTCAAGGGCAAGGCCTACATCTACGCGGACAACGACAAGTCGCAAGCCGGCGAGCGGGCAGCGAAAGCGACGGGCCTGCCCTATTGCATGAGCGACGTGGTGGGCAATGACGCCAACGACGATCATCGCCAGCTTGGGCTGTTCGCTGTCTGCAAAAAGCTAACGCAGGTGCGGAAGCTCCTGCGCCGCGACTCCGGGTAGAGCCGCGGCCGGATGCACTGGCTCGTCGGAACTTCTTAACGACAGGGGCCAGCGGCACGATACCCCCACTGTGGGAAGGCGCGGAGGCAGGGGAACCCGGCGGCGAAGTCAGCACCGGGAGCGCCGAGAAGGCTGACGGGTCGCGTGGCTCCGAGGGCGATGCGTGAAGGACCTCCAGGATAAGGCGAGGTCCGTCCACCAAGAACGATCCCAGAAGAGATTACGACACCAAAACCTTTCTTGAAGGCAGAGAACATGGTCATGAAGAGGAAAAATGTGGATTGGTCTGCGCTGGAACTCGCGTATCGAACGGGACGTTCCTTTCGCTCGCTCTCGCGCGAATTCGGGATCAGCAGCACACGCATCAAGCAAGTTGCTGATGAGCGGAAATGGATGCGCGACCTTTCCAGAGTGGTTCACAAGGCGCGCGAGGCCAAGCTGAACGCGGCCAACCTGAACACGAGCCTGAACGGCTCCGCCGACCTCGAAAAAGAGATCGTGGAGGCAACTGCCGAAGTCCAGGCAGACGTGATTACCGCCCACCGAAAATCGATCCAGCGGGCTCGCAAGATGGCAACCGCGCTTCTGGAAGACTTGGAAGTCGCCACGGTGGACTGGCGCCTCAGCCGTTCACAAGGTGGCATTTCTCCAGGATCCCGGCGCAGTACGGCAGACAAGGAGAGGACGATGACGTCCCGGGCCGCGATCCTCAAGATGCTTGCCGATTCGCTCAAGACACTCGTGGGCCTGGAGCGACAAGCGTTCAACATTCTGGAGGGAGTTCCCGGCAAACCGGACGAATCGGCCGGGATGCAGCCTGCGACAAAGGGCCTCGATGAACTTGAAGCCATCTGGGAGCGCGTCCTTGGACGCACACCAGCGGCGAGTTCAGAGCCGACCGCGTCAGAGGAGGCCAAGTAATCATGCAACTCGAAGAACACTCTCGGCGGATGAGCCGCTGGTTCAAACGAGCCTGCGCAAGCACTCATGCGGCAGCCGCCTGGCTGCCCCTCGGCTGCAGTGCGGAAGAGGAGTTTTGGCTGCTGCGCGAGTTCGTCCTCGACCTTTGCGAAAGAGCCGTGTTCAACGCGCACCGGGGCACGTACTCGAACATGCTCTCGTTTTGCGCAGCCCGTCATGTCTGTCCTGACGGGCCCAAGTGGCTGCTAGTCGGTACTGAGTGCGCAGACTTTTACTCGCCAGGGGACTGGGAGGGCCGAGTCAAGGCGGCTTGGAGACGGTGTGCACCAGGGCGTGCTGCTGCCGCGGTTCAAGGGCGCAAGGCGACAAGTACTTTCCTAGATCATATGCAGTCCCGCTGCATTCACTTGGGGAGCACCAAAACAGCACCTGACCTCGCGCTGCCGCAGGCCGGCGTCCCAATGCATGCACCTGTGCCCGGACCTGTGCGGCGGCCCCTTGTGCCAGTAGCGTTCAATACTGATCCTGTGGGTACGCCCTTCTTCGACTGCGGGACGATCCCGCGTTGGGCGGATCGGAGGGTTTGGGTCGCAGACGAGGAGCTGATCGACCGAGGTTTTGGGCTCGCGTTTTACACCTTTGCACCACCTGGCGGCGTGCTATGTGCCGAGTATCTTTTCTTCGACGTTCAAGATCGGTTCCATTGCAATGAACAGCCTTTGCGCGCATGGTCTGGTGAGATCAACTTGCGAACGGAACTCAGAAAGCTGCTGCAGCCAACGGCATTGGTTTACGGAGTGCGAGGGACGGAAGGCATGACGTTCGCGTCGCCGAACGCTCTTGGAGACGCGCTGTATCGAGAAGATGTCGAATGCATGACAGGCGGTGCGACACTCGCGGTCCTGCACTAATTAGCGACGCACCAGCTACGAGTTTGGCGGACACAGGCTCCGCCAAGCGCTTCGAAATGCGCACGCACCTGTAACGCTCGAAAAGGACCTGCAACGTTTCAGGTCCTGCAGGCGTCCCTCCTAACCCATCACAGCCACGGTGGTTGCTGACCGTGTTCACACAGCGGCAGGCGCCCTTGCGTACGTGCGAGCAGGGCGGACATGCGCAGTGGAACCAAAGCGGAACCGGCGAAGTGCTTGGGAAGCCCCATCCCTGTTAGATCTGCCAGCTTGCGACAGGCAGAGCTCAACAGTACCCTAGCCGCACCCGCGGTCGGACTTGCACTGATCGTTTATACAGTGTACGATTTTCATACCAGCATTTCAAGCCGCGAGGACTGCCATGGACGTGACTGTCGCCACCCGACGCAGGATCAGCGAGTTGCTCGAGCAGTTCTGGGACGAGCGTGCTATTCAGATCGAAACTACAGGCACGGTGGAGGACCTGATAGACGAGATCGATTCGCTGTCGGCTGTCGACGCTTTGATCCCCATCGAGGATCTTCTGAACATTGACATCGAGGCTGCAAAAGTCATCAGACGCGGTGGCTACGACAGCAAGGAGCAGTTCGTCAACGAACTGACTGCCAGTGTCGTGCGGTACGCCGAGGCGCTGTCATGAGCGGCGAACCCGATCGTCGGGAGGAGATTGCGCGCCGTCTGCGCGAGGCACGCGAGTACCTCGGACTATCTCAAGATCAAGTCGCCAGGGCCCTGAACTTGTCCAGGCCTGCCATCACCAATCTCGAGAACGGTAGCCGGGAGGTCAAGGCCCTGGAACTTGACGCGTTGTCACGCATTTACGGCAAGTCGGTTACGTACTTCCTCGAAGGTGAATCAGCGGACTTCGTGCGCGAGCAATTGGATTTCGTCGCGCGCCGGCTCAAGGGTCTGTCTGAACAGGATCTGCGCCAAGTCGCCCGTTTCGCCGACTTCCTGCGCGCATCCCCTAAGTCTTCGAAGAAGCGCTGACTGCCATGCTGCCGCGCTCCACCGTTATGGCTGTTCGCAAGCTCGCGGCGCGAGTTCTGAACGACTATCAAGTTAAGCAGTTTATCGAGGAGACAGGACGAACAAGGGTCGATCCGATCGAACTCGCCGAAAAGGCGGGCGTCTTCGTGATGCTTCAGCCGCTGCAGTCCTTGCTGGGCGCGTTCTTGCGAGAAGAGCGCGCCGGCATCATCCTGAACTCCGAGCGGCCGGCCGGTTTAATTCACATGACTTGCGCCCACGAACTGGGGCACTACTTTCTCAATCATTCGACGACGGCAGACGAGAGGGTCGACTACGGCGACGGGGGCTCGCGCCAGGAGCAAGAGGCTGAAGAATTCGCCTATGCACTCCTTACTCCCGGCTGGCTGCTTGCGAGCGTCGTCAACCGACGCGGATGGGGCAGGACCCTGAATGAACCGGCCGTGCTCTATCAGCTCTCGCTGCGCCTCGGTCTGAGCTATGAGGCCACCATCTGGTCCCTCTTGCGCAGCAAGCATCTGTCCCCCGACCAGGCACGTGCGCTCGCCAAGATCCAGCCGGCTGCGGTCAAGAGGCGGATTGCCCCGCCTGACTTCCAACCGCAGCCCGGACGCGACGTGTGGCTTTTGACGGAAGCCGACGCTGGATCGTGGATTGAGCCACGGCCAGGCGATGCAGTCTTCCTTGATTTGCCAAGCCGCATCTCCGCGGGCTTCACATGGTCGCTGGTGGGCGAGTCGGGTCAGGAGTACGCACTCAAGCCCGTCCCGGCGCGCTTGCCACCCAAGCCTGACAGCCCGCTGGACATCGTAGTTGGCGCGCCGGCGCGCATCAACTATCAAGTGGAGTTCGCCGTCGCTGCTGAAAGGCGAAGCGCTCCCCTGAAGCTCGCGCAGAAGCAACCCTGGAATCCGGCTACGCCCACGATCTGGGAACTCAGTCTTACAACAGGCCCGGAACGCATCGAGAAAGGCTTGTCGGACGGCAGCAAAGAAATGCAGATCTCGGAGGCGAGGGAATGACGGTGACAGCAATCGTGGATCTCACGGCAGGACTGCTGCCACTGCGAAATCAGGGAACCCGGCCCACGTGCATGGCCATTGCATTCTCCGAGCTACACCAGTTTGCAAAGGGATTAACCGAGCACCTCAGCGCCGAGTACCTGTATCGCGCGGCAGCGCGACGAATGCCCACTTGGGTTCCTGACGCCGAGGGGCTCTCCTTAGGTTCTGGCGTAGATGCACTCGCGAACGATGGCCAACCAATCGAAGTGGCGTGCCCATACCAGCCCCAAGAGCCGGTGGAAATGCCTCCTGCACTTCCGATCCTTGGGTCAGGCTCGGTCTACACTGCAAATTCCTCGGCTGCCTGGATGGACCTTGACGCCGTAACTGACCGCATCAAAGATGGCAAGCCAGTTGGCGTCTTGGTGCACGTCACCGACACCTTCCTGGATCCGAAGTCCGACATCGTGGCGGACTCGACTTTAGTGCCCACGAGCGGTAGCCACGCGGTTGTCGCTGCTGGCTACGGGACGCACAAGATCAGCAAAGAACCGCACGTTCTTGTGCGGAATTCCTGGGGTCCGAATTGGGGCAAGCAGGGAATGGCTTGGCTGCCTCGTGCCTACCTGCTTAAGCACGGCATTGCGTACTTCGAGGTGCAGTGATGGCCCATCTCATCTCCGAGCAGCGCATCGTTCCCACCTGGGTTGCGGCTATCAGGCTGCTACACAAGCAAGGTCCCCAGCTGCGCAACATCGTCTTGGAGATGGAGTCTCCAACACTCATTACCGACGAGGACCGGACTGTCCTTGATAGCGTTGATTCCGCCGTTCGCACACATGCCGACGTCAGCGTTAAGACCGTCGCTGCGACAATCTTCCCTCAGGCGCTTTATCGCCGCTACGGTCGACCAGGCGTGTACAAGGAGTTGCTGGACGCGCTCGACAAGGGCAAGGCTAAAGGCACGTGGGGGACGTACGCGCAGCGGATGATGCAGCGCAAAGGTCGCGAACAAAAGACCGTGAACCCTCTCGATCAGATTGTGACCAAGCTCGAGCGAGCGGCGACGACTGGCAAGCCGTACCAAGCCGTGTATGAGATGGGAGTGTACGAACCCGCAGAGGACTTGGATGAAGGCAGCGAGCCGTTTTGCGAGCTGCCGCTGTACAACGTCGCGCGCGACGGCGCAATGGTCTCGAACATGCCTTGTCTGAGCCACCTGAGCTTCAAGAAGTCGGGCTCAAACGTTGACCTGACCGCGGTGTACCGGTCTCACTACTACTGCGAACGAGCGCTAGGAAACCTTGTGGGCCTTTCTCAACTCCTGAACTTCGTCGCCAAAGAATCCAAACACGCTGTCGGTACGCTCACGTGCGTGTCCACGCATGCCGTGCTCGACATCAAGGCGTGGGGAAATCAGCGGGGCTTACAGTGCGTGCTGGAAACCTTCCCTGCCTAGAACAGCGCGCGCTGCGCTGCGCTGGAAGCGGGGCTGGTGATAGGGATTCCGTACAGCTCAGAGATGCCGCGTCGGAAGTCGGCAATCCCACCGTAGCTGGGGTGGCGCACGCAAGAGACCTTCACCCCGAACTTCTTGGCGTAGCCGGCCGCGTCCTGACCTATGGCGACGATGTGGCAAACGCCCAGCCAATCGATTAGCGCTGCGTTGAGCTGGTCGACCTGGTCCAGTTCGGCCCTCGTGAACTTGCGGTTGGTGAAGGGGTCTTGTTCTTCGTGTGGGTGGAACGGGAACACGTTCCATAGGAGAGGGGGGCGATCCAGTTGCATGAGAACGGCCCAGATCTCCGCTGCGGTGCGCTCCGTCACTTCGGGACCGTGAGTGGATCGCTGAACCACCGCGCCAGGGTAGGCGCGAGGCATCGCACTGAGGTGTCTTTCATCGGTCAGCGCCAAGCCGGTACGCCGGCCGCCGCGATAGCCGAGATCGCGGCCCATCCAGATCGTGTCCACCTCCAGCGCGAGCGCCGCTGACAGGATCGAACGCAGATTTTTGCGCCTGACCGCCGGGGCATCGCTTCGGTCGTAGACGAGGCATGTGTCGTGATAAGGGTTGAAAACGCTGGGCATCGTCAGGGAGCCAAGCTCCCGAACGAACGTTGCTGCATTCATGCTGTTGCCTCGCTTGGGGAAAGTGGCTCGTACGTCATCGTGTGGTCCTTGAGATTCGCAATGACAACGCCTCCGCGCTTGTCGTAGAGTTGTCGGAACACCTCAAACCCGTTCAGAATCGCGCGCTCCCACTGCCATAAGGGGAGATCCTTGATTTCGAACCCTTGGACCATGCTACGCACCTGACGCAGCAAGCCATAGTCCACCCGGCCGAGTTCCGTGTTTCTGTAGAGATCGTGCGGAGCGTTGTTGAAGATCCAGGTGGCAATGCCTTCTTCGATGATGATCGCCCGAGCGCCATCCTCGTTCTCGTCAAGCCGCTTGTCGCTCTTTCGCTTGAGCTTCAGCAGTGCCCGTATCACTGGTGACCACCCGAGATGCACCGCATAGGCGAGGTGGAACACGTCGTGGAAGCGGTACCCGTCGGGCCGGTGGCTGTTGTCCGTCAGCGGATCGCCGATGTTGAGACCGTGAATCTGCTGCACAACGACGCGGCGGCCGCTCACCTTCCGCTCGATGAACGTCACATGCAGCTCTGGAGGAAACTGCTCAAACGCCTCCCCACCATGCGAAGGCATCTCGTAAGTCGGAACACCGTCAGGCCAACGGTCGAACGTTTTATCCAGGTTTGACTTCGCGACTTCAGACAGCGTGAGGCCGAAACTGGCGCTTAGAATGGCCAAGTGCGCCGTGACTTTCCCGAAAAGTGTGCCGCGGTCACCGGCATCCATTGCACTCAGACGCTCGAAGTCTATGCGCATCAGCTCACCACTAAGGGCTGCAGCCTCCCGCAGGAGTGCCTCCCGCTGCCGTTCCAAGCTGCGGTGGTGCAGGCCACACAAGCTATCCAACTCGTGCCACGTGGTCTCCGTGCTGCGCTTGTGCGCTGCTTCCTGGAACCGCGCACGAAGAAAGTCGTAGGCGTGGGTGCCAAGCAACGTCGGCTCAACACCACCCACACGTGCGGCGCTCACGAGGTACCAGAGCGCGTCGCCAAGTTCTTCGGAGGCGGCCTGCTTCGTCGTGAGTACGACAGCATCGCGCTGCAGCTTCTTCAGAGCGGCGAGCAAGCCGCCCATTTCGCCGAAGAAGCCGAACGAGAGTTTCTCGTAGTGTTCATGAGGCGGGCGGCCCTGGAAACGATCCGTCTTGCGCGCTTGGTCCGCGTACTCGCGCAGGGTTTGCTTCTCGTGCGCTGCACCCTCCATCCCCGCCTCCCCTCTATGTCGCCGCGCCCGCCCGCGCAGCTTCATTTAGCTGCTGCCTGAGGCGCTTCGAGCACTCTACCACCCGGCGTTTGTCAGATTCGACAGCCCCCAACGCGAGCGCCTTCCGCCGCACGGACGCTGTGAGGTCGTAGTGCGGGTAGAGCGTCCGGTGCTGAAACCATTCACGCTTCAGACCAAGCCTTCCAGCGAAGTGGTGAAGCTCCTCCACAGACTCCGCAACCATGTGGCACCACAGCTTACCGCGGTGGCGAATGAGCGCTTGGTCAACGAGTATGGCCATGTGAAAATGTGCAGATAATATGCACATGGTAACGCGAACACGCGAAGGACTCAAGCTGCCTCCTAGGGAGCTCGGGCGCCAGCTGCGGGAGGGGCGCGAGCGGCTCGGGATGACGCTGGAGGAGCTGGCCGAAATGCTGGCCATCCATTACTCTCAGATATCCAAGATTGAGCGCGGTGAGTTCGTCTTCTCGACCGCCAAAAATGTGCAAAAACTGTGCACATTCTTGAGCGTGCCTAAGGATTCTGGGTCGGAGCTGCGGGCTTTGTGCAAGCGACTCGAGCGGGTAGTCGTTACACCCGCTCAGCGCCAGGCTGTCACTGCGCTTCTGGACGCCTTTGAGGAAGTGAACGTCGACCATGAGCCCAGTGCGCCTTAGAACGCGTCAGGCTCAATGTCGGAGCTAGAAGCCGTGATAGTGGCAAGCGCGAGTTCCCTCCGCCCAATCTTTGGCGCTGCCAGGCTACCGGTACGCTCGGTGCCGCCGGCGGATAGGCGGGCGGATCTGCGGCCAAAGAGCTCGCTTCCGCGCTCTAACTGCGGGTTGTGGCGGAGACTAAGTCCGCCAAACTGACAGCCGGATTGCGAGTCCGTCGGTCGACGTCCGCTGTCGATGGAGGGCAGTTGAGCACTGCAGAAGCCACTTCTTGGTCCGGAGCACACTTGGCGCATTCACATGCATGTGAAAGAGGTTGGGCTGAGTGGCAGCTTTCGGGGTCTGAGCTCGAACGGTCACGCCGACTGAAAGCATCTCCCCAAACTTCGGGATAGCCGTACGCGCGCGGTGACCTCCCGGTGGCTCGGTCGACCCGTAAGCAAGTGGGCCGCGCCACCGTGAACGTCAGGGTGCTTTGCACAAAGCGGCGCGCTTTAACTGCCGTATCGCTCCGCGGGCTGTCTTAAGGCCGAGAGCATTCATTCTTGCGCGATCTCAGGGACGCCTCCGGCCACGTCGAAAGACGTTGCCGGAGGGCTCGCCGCTTGGATGGAAAGGAGCCTGCTTTGCGTCAGCTCAACCGGGACGGTACTCCGCTCAACGAGACGCGCGCAGTGGCGTGTTGGATTTCAACGCGCACGCTCAACGCGGACCGCGAAACTCGATAAGTCATGGCGTCTCCTTCTTGCTGCTGGATCTCACAAGCGAAGATCTTGATGCAACCCCTGTTGACGCGCGCAAAAAGCCGGTCCTAGAATCAGCTCGAATTCAGGAACGCCGTCCCGATAATCGGAACGGATAATCGGAGCCGTACTGTGCTGATGAATCGCGCGCTTTTCGAACAAGTCTTGGTCGAGCACAAGCTCGATGGTTTCCTCGGGACGACGGCCGAATCCGTTACGTGGCTGTCGGGATACTGGGCCATGCCACAGTGGATCCGGCGCGGGCCGCAGGCGTATGCGTTCCAGCCTCGCAAGCCTGACGGCGGCTCCTTCGTCGTTACCGGCACCGGCCTGGTGGACCACGTGTCGGAGCAGGAGCTCTGCGTTTCCGATGTCCACCGCTACGGCTTCTTCGCCTACGAGGACTTCGGCGCGGCCGAGGGCCCCGAGTCCGCCCGCCTGCGTGAACTGCTGAAGGCCCCGCAGCACGAAGGGCCGGCCGAAGCGCTGGCGCAGGCGTTGAAGCAGGCGGGCCTGAAGGGCGCGCGTGTGGGCATCGAAGTGGACGGTCTGGCCGCGGGAGTGCTGGAGCGAGTGCGCGAACTGACGCCGGAAGTGGAGCTGGTCCGCTCCGACGCGATCGCCAAGAAGTTTCGCGCCATCAAGACGCCGGAAGAAATCGCGCGGCTGCGCGAATCCGGACGCATCGCTGAGCGCTCCATCCTGGCCGCCCTGGAGGGGCTGCAAGAAGGCGAGAGCGAGGTCGACCTGGCTCGGCGCTTCCACGGCCGCACCGTGGCCGACGGCGCGTTTCCCGTGCTGGGCTGCATCGGCTTCGGCGAGCGGGGGGCGCTGCCGAACGTCGACCCGTCGCCCCACCGCAAGCTGAAGAAGGGCGACACCATCCGCTTCGACGTGGGCGGCCGCTACCGGCACTACCGCGCGGACATCGCGCGCATCGCAGTGTTCGGCGAACCGAGCGCGCGTGCCGTGCAGTGCCATCGCGCCGTGCAGGCCGGCATCGAGCGCGCCTACGAGATCATCCGCCCCGGCCTGCCCGCCAGCACGCTGTTCAAGGAGGTGATGGAGGCGGTGCGCAAGTCGGGCTTGCCGCACTACCGCCGCAACCACGTCGGGCACGGCATCGGGCTCGACGGCTACGAGGTGCCGGCCCTGACCGAGAACAGCACCGACGTGCTGCAGGCCGGCATGGTGATGTGCATCGAGACGCCGTACTACGAGATCGGCTTCGGCGGCTTCCAGGTCGAGGACATGGTGACCGTCACGCAGACGGGGGTGGAGTCGTTCATGACGCTGCCTCGCGACCTGATGCGGCGCTGATGCGGATCCTCGGCGCCGACCTCGAGCCGCTGCAAGCCTACAAGCTGCTGACCGGCGTCGTCGTTCCGCGCCCGATCGCCTGGGTCACCTCGCGATCGCCCGAAGGCGTGCTGAACCTCGCGCCGTTCAGCACCTTCACCTACGTCTCCACCAAGCCGCCGATGGTCGGCTTCAACGTCGGCCGCCGCGCGGGCCACCGCAAGGACACGGCGAACAACATCCTTGCGAACGGCGAGTTCGTGGTTCACGTGGTCGACGAAACCCTGCTCGCGGCCATGCACGAGAGCTCGGAGGAGCACCCGCCCGAGGTGAGCGAAGCCGAGCTGCTCGGCCTGGAGTGGACCGCATCGGAGCGCATTTCGGTGCCAAGGCTGGTGTCGCCTCGTGTCGCGATGGAGTGCAGGCTGCACCAGGCCATCCCCTTCGGCGACACCGGCGCGGAGTTCCTGGTGGGGGAAGTGCTGGTGTTCCACGTGCAGGACCGGTTCATCGCCGACGGCAAGATCGATTCCGCCGCGCTGAACCCCGTGTGCCGGCTCGCGGGCCCCCGGTACGCGACGCTCGGTCCTGTGAAGACGCTGAGGTCGGTGGCGCAGACGCCGCAGAAGTCGATCAAGGCGCGCGAGGAGGAATCAAGATGACGACCATGCCACCCCCGATCGGTGCGGCGGTGACGCACTGCGCCTGCGCGCGCATGCCCACGGCGCACGGCGATTTCGACATGCACGTGTACGTCGATGGCGCGGGCACCGAGCACGCGGTGATGGTGCGAGGTACCGTCCAGGGGCGACAGGACGTGCCCGTGCGAGTGCATTCCGAATGCCTGACGGGAGACGTCTTCGGCTCCTGCCGCTGCGATTGCGGCGAGCAACTGCAGGCGGCGCTGGAGCTCATCGCGGAAACCGGTCGTGGTGTGGTCGTCTACATGCGCGGCCACGAGGGCCGCGGCATCGGCCTGGCAAACAAGATACGGGCGTACGCGCTGCAGCAGGGTGGCCGTGACACCGTGCAAGCCAATGAAGACCTCGGGCTTCCCGTGGACGCACGCGATTACGGCGCGGCGGCAGCGATCGTGAACGCGCTGGGCATCCGCTCGGTGGCGCTGATCACCAACAACCCCGACAAACTGCGCGCGCTCTCGGAGCGTGGCGTGCAGGTCACCCGTCGGATCGAGTCGAGCGCAAAGGTGAACAAGCACAACACCTGCTACCTGCGCACGAAGCGCGACAAGCTGCAGCACGAGCTGATCCTCGTCTGAGCCTCGCGTGAATTCTTGCCCGGCGTTGACACGCCGCCGGGTCGAAACTACAATTTCAAAAACAGGAACAGCGTGCCGATAATCGGAACAACCGAAAGGATCAAGATGATTTCCCGACGCATCCTCCTGCAGCTCTCAGCGCTCCTGTTCGCCGCCGCCGGCGGCGCCGCGCAGGCCGACTACCCCGACAAGCCCATCCGGATGATCGTGCCTTGGGCGGCGGGTGGCAGCACCGACACGACCGCGCGGGCCCTGGCCAAGGCCGCCGAGGCGCACCTCGGCCAGCCGATCGTCGTGATCAACGCACCCGGTGCGTCCACCACGATCGGGATGGCGCAGCTCTCGCGCGCGCCGGCCGACGGATACACCATCGGCACGCTGTCCTCCACCTCGTACAACTTCGCGCTGTCGGGCCAGAAGCTCTCGTACGACCCCATACAAGGCTTCAGCTACATCAGCTACTACGGTGACAACCTAATTGGCGTCGCCGTGCCGGCCAGCAGCCCGTTCAAGACACTGCGGGATCTGGTCGCGCACGCCAAGAAGCACCGGCTCACCTACGGGACCGCAGGTGCCGCGACGACCCAGCATCTGATCGGCGCCGGCCTGCAGAAGGCCACCGACGCACAGATCGACCACATTCCGATGAACGGATCGGCGGGCTCCATCAACGCACTCTTGGGCAAGCACGTGGATTTCTCGATCGAGACCTCGGTCTGGATGCCGCACCTGCAGAGCGGCGCAGTGCGTGTGCTGGCCGTCAACACGCCGGAGCGTTCCAAGCACCTACCCGGAGTGCCGACCCTGCGTGAATTGGGCTTTCCCTACCTGCGCTCGGTGCAGGGAATCATCGCGCCGCCCAATCTTCCCGAGCCCATCCGCGAGAAGCTCGAGACCGCTTTCCGCAAAGCTCTGACCGACACGGCCTTCGTGAACGTCATGGACCGCATGTCTATGGAAGTCATCGACATGTCCGGAAAGGACACCAAGGCGCTCGTCGAGCGCGAATTCCAGCGGGCGCAGCAACTCGAGCGCGAAGGCGCGCTCGGCAGCGCGCAGAAGTAGGCGCACGCGTCCGCGACCACCACGAACCAAGGAGCATCCATGAAATTCAGCGTGTGCCTGTCCACAGGCTTCGAAGGGGTGATGTACCCCATCCCGTTCGCGGGCCCGGACGATTTCATCCGCCAGGCGAAGCGTTGCGAGGAACTGGGCTACCACTCGGTCTGGGGCAACGACCACATCACCACGCAGAACTACGTGCGTGACCTGTTCCCGGGCACGCCGCCGAATTTCTACGACCCCCTGATCGTGCTGGCCGCCATCGCGGGCGCCACCAGCAAGATCAAGATCGGCACCGCCATCACGGTGCTGCCGATGCACGATCCGGTCTACTTGGCCAAGCAGGCGGTCACCCTCGACCAGATGAGCGGCGGGCGCTTCATCATGGCGGTGGGCCTGGGTGCCTACCGCGAGGAGTTCGAGGCCTGGGCGGGCAACCGTTTCCAGAACCCGCGCCGCGGAGACATGATGGACGAGGGCTTGGAGGCGATGCACCGCCTCTTCAACGAGGCCAGGGCGAGCTTCGACGGCAAGTACTACAGCTACAAGGACGTCGAGATGTTCCCGAAGAGCATCGCGCAGCCCTTTCCGATCTACATCGGCGGCCACAACACGGAGGCGATGGAGCGCGCCGTGAAGTACGGCCAGGGCTGGCTGCCGGGCTGGCAGCCGCTGCACGTCATGGAGGACCGCATCGCCACCCTGAAGCGCCGCGCCGCCGAGGCGGGTCGGGCGCCCGGGTCCATCGAGATCGCGCCGCAGCTGTCCTGCACGATCGACAAGACCATGGAGCTTGCCGAAAAGCGCTACATGGAAAGCGGGCTGGTCGCTCATCGCGTGTCGCTGGCCTACACCGGCCGTGACCTGAGCCACCAAGTGACCGCCAACCTGGTGGGTTCGCCCGAGGTGATCCTCGAGAAGATCGAGAAGCTGCGCTCCATCGGCGTGGAACATGTCAGCGCGCTGATGTTCCCCGCCAACTCGGTGGCCGAACTCGACGAGCAGATCGAGTGGTTCGCCCGGGAAGTCATGGCCAAGGTGCCGCAGGACTGATCGTCTTATTTCGGAGCACGGGAATGAACCAGGCGGAATCCGAGCGAGAGCTCCTGCGCGAACCGGTCGCCGAACTCGCGCGCCGGTCGGGCGCCATCGCGCGGCTGGCATGGGGCGACACCATCACGTATTCGCCCAAGGTCTTCGTCCCGCTCACCAAGTTGTGCCGGGACCTGTGCGGCTACTGCACCTTCTCGCGCGACCATTCGGTGGCGCGCGAGAAGCCCTACATGGACCTGGACGAGGTGCTTGCGGTGGCCCGTGACGGCGAGGCCGCCGGCTGCCACGAGGCCCTGTTCACGCTCGGTGACAAGCCCGAGCTGCGCTATCCCCGCGCCCAGGAGTGGCTGCGCTCGCGCGGCTATGCCACCACGGTCGAATACCTGGCGCGCGCCTGCGGCGAAGTCGCCGGCAAGACCGCGCTGCTGCCGCACGTGAACGCCGGCGTGCTCAGCCGTGAGGAGCTCGCGGCGCTGCGCGAGGTCAGCGTGTCCATGGGCCTCATGCTGGAGGTGAACTCGCCGCGGTTCATGCAGAAGGGCATGCCGCACTACCGCAGTCCCGACAAGGACCCGCAGGTGCGCATGCGCATGCTGCGCGAAGCCGGCGAGCTGCGCATCCCCATCACGACCGGCCTGCTGATCGGCATCGGCGAGACGCGCGAGGAGCGCCTGCAGACCCTGCGCGACATCCGCGACCTCCACGAGGAGTTCGGCCACATCCAGGAAGTGATCGTCCAGAACTTCTGTCCGAAGGCGGGCACGCCGATGCTGGACACCGCGCCGGCCCCGCTCGAGGAGCAGTTGTGGACGATCGCCGCGGCGCGCCACGTCCTGCAGCCGGAAGTCTCGATCCAGTCGCCGCCCAACCTGCGGCCCGGCGAGGTGCGGGAGCTGCTCGAAGCCGGCATCAACGACCTGGGCGGCATTTCGCCCGTGACGGCGGACCACGTCAACCCCGAGGCCGCCTGGCCGCAGATTGAAATGTTGCGCGGGCAGCTCGACGCCGCCGGTTTCGTGCTCGCGGCCCGGCTGCCGCTCTACCCCGCGTACGTGCGCGGGCGGAGCGGCTGGGTGAACCCCGCGCACCATCGGAAGCTGCTGATGCCGTCCGACACCTTCGGCCTGGCGCGCGAGGACCGCTGGTTCGCGGGCGGTTCGAAGGTTGCGCCGCCGGCCGTCCCGACTTGCGCGCCTGCCGTGCACACGCCCACCGAGATCGGCGTCATCGTCTCCTCGGCGCAGGACGGACAGCGGCTGAGCGAGCACCAGATCGCCACCCTGTTCCAGGCGCGCGGCAACGACTATGCGAGGGTGGTGCATTCCGCCGACCAGATGCGCAGGGAGCATGCGGGGGACGTGGTGCGACACGTCATCAACCGCAACATCAACTACACCAACATCTGCGCCTACCGCTGCAGCTTCTGTGCGTTCTCCAAGCGCACCGGCGGCAACAAGCCGACGGAGACCCCCTACGACCTGGACGTTGCCGAGGTCGTGCAGCGCGCCCGCGAAGCCGTGGCCCAGGGGGCGACGGAAGTCTGCATGCAGGGCGGCATCCATCCCTCGTACGACGGCAACACCTACCTCGGCCTGCTGTCGGCCCTGAAGGCCGCGCTGCCGGACCTGCACGTGCACGCGTTCTCCCCGCTGGAGGTGCTGCACGGCGCCACCACGCTCGGCCTTAGTACCGCGGAGTTCCTGCAGGAGCTCAAGCGGCAGGGACTGGGCTCGCTGCCCGGCACGGCCGCCGAGATCCTGTCGGACGACGTCCGGGACATCATCTGCCCCGACAAGGTGACGACCGCCCAGTGGCTGCGCATCGTCGGCGAGGCGCACCAGGTGGGCCTGCCGACCACGTCGACCATCATGTTCGGTCACGTCGAGGAGTACGGGCACTGGGCCCGGCACATCCTGTCGTTGCGCGGGTTGCAAGAACGCACCGGCGGCATCACCGAGTTCGTGCCGTTGCCGTTCGTGCACGTCAACAGCCCGGTCTACAAGCGCGGGCAGTCGCGCCGAGGCCCCACCTGGCGCGAGACGGTGCTGATGTATGCAGTGTCGCGGCTCGCGCTCAGCCCGCTGATCCCGAACATCCAGACCTCGTGGGTGAAGCTGGGCCCGTTGGGTGCCCAGCGCACGCTGCAGGCCGGCGCCAACGATTTCGGCGGCGTGCTCATGAACGAGAGCATTTCGCGAGCAGCGGGCGCCGAGTGGGGACAGGGCGTGACCGCCTCCCAGATCCAGGCGCTGCTGCAGGAGATCGGCCGCACGTCCGAGCAGCGCACGACGCTGTACCAGCCGGTCGAGCAAACGCCGGCTCCGGCCAGACGACTGGCGCGAATCCCGGTCGTCATTGAAGGGGCGCAGGCCGCCGGCTGCCCCGCCACGCATTGAAAAGGAATCCCATGACAGAAACGCAACGCACGCTGGCCGTCCTCGGCGGCACGGGCCACGAGGGCAGCGGCATCGCTTATCGGGCCGCGCTGGCGGGCTGGAAGGTGACGATCGGTTCGCGCGACGCCGCCAAGGCAGCAGCCAAGGCCGAGGAGCTCAATGCGCTCGCAGGCTCCCGCAACATCACGGGTGCGGGCCTGCTGGAAGCGGCGCGAGCTGCCGGTACGGTGGTTCTGGCGGTTCCCTACGCCGCGCAGGTCTCCACCGCCGAGCAGGTCCGTCCCGCGCTGGAGGACAAGGTGCTGATCGACGTGACGGTCCCGCTGAAGCCGCCGAAGGTGTCGCTGGTGCAGCTGCCGCCGGAGGGTTCATGCACCAAGGCGCTGCAGGAAAAGCTGGGGAGCGCCGTGCGCGTGGTGTCCGCCTTCCAGAACGTGTCGGCGCACGCGCTCATGGACCGCAGCAAGCCGGTGGAATGCGACGTGCTGGTCTGCGCGGATGACCCGGAGGCCAAGGCGACCACGATCGCGCTCGTGCAGCAGATGGGCCTAATTGCCATCGATGCCGGCCCGCTGGCGAACTCCGTCGTGGCCGAGGCGCTCACCTCCGTGCTGATCCACCTGAACAAGACGTACAAGGTGCCTGCTTCAGGCATCCGCATCACCGGCCTGAAGTAAGCGACCATGCGCCACGTCCAGCTCTTCGGCCTCGCCAGCCCCCGCGAAATCCGGCCCGGGGACGATCTCGTTCGCTGGGCGAGTGAGCTCGCCGTCGCCGAGGGCGTGCGGCCAGGGCCAGGGGACGTGCTGGTGTTCGCGCAGAAGGTCGTCTCCAAGAGCGAGGGGCGCATCGTCCGGCTGGCCGGCATCGAACCCTCTGCTGAAGCGCTGGACTTGGCGCGGCTCACGGGCAAGGACGCGCGCGTCGTCGAGCTGATCCTGTCGGAGTCGACCGCCGTTGTGCGGGCCACGCCGTACGTGCTGATCGTGCGGCACCGAACGGGCGTGGTGCTCGCCAACGCTGGCATCGACCGTTCGAATGTGCTGCAGGAAGGCGAGGGCGAGTCCGTGCTGCTCTGGCCGCTGGACCCTGATGCCTCCGCGATGCGGTTACACCGTCAGGCGTGCGAGCACTTCGGCGCGCATGTACCGGTGGTCGTCAACGACAGCCTGGGCCGTGCCTGGCGCCGCGGCACCGTCGGAACGGTGATCGGCGCCGCGGGCCTAGCCTGCCTGCACGACCTGCGCGGCTGCGAGGACCGCCATGGCTTCCGGCTTCAAACGACCGAGGTCGGAGCGGCCGACGAGATCGCGGCGGCGGCGTCGATGGTGATGGGTCAGGCCAGTGAAGGCATCGCGGTGGTGCTGGTGCGGGGCGCGGCCGTCACGGGCCAGGGTTGCGCCGCGGACCTGATCCGGCCTCAGCGCGAGGATCTGTTCCCGTGATCCACGCGTTCTCCGGCGGTGTCGGCGGCGCCAAGCTCGCCCGCGGCCTCGCCGACGTGGTTCCACCGCAAGACCTGACGCTAGTTGTCAATACCGGTGACGACTTCGATTACCTCGGGCTGCGCATCATGCCGGACTTCGACAGCGTGGTGTATGCGGTGTCCGGGCTCAACGACGAGGAGCGCGGCTGGGGTCGCTCGGGCGAGACCTGGCGGTGCAAGGAGACGCTCGGCAAGCTCGGCGTGGACACCTGGTTCAGCCTCGGGGATAAGGACCTCGCCTTGCACCTGCTGCGCCGCTCGTTGTTGGACGGCGGCGCGACGGTCACCGATGCCGCCACCGAGATCGCGCAGGGGCTGGGCATCACCTGCCGCGTGGTGCCCATGACCAACCATCCTGTGAGAACGATGGTCGTCACCGACGAGGGGGAACTCTCGTTCCAGGATTACTTCGTGCGGCGGCGGTGCGAGCCGCGCGTCCGGGCGTTCCGGTTCGCCGGTGCGAACCGTGGTACGCCTTCGCCGGCCTGGTTCCAATCACTCGCGTCGGGTGCGTCGAGCGGGCTGGTGCTGTGCCCTTCAAATCCTTTCGTAAGCATTGATCCCATCCTGAGCCTGCCGGCCGTTCGCGGCTTGCTGATGCGACGCGAGTTCCCAGTCGTCGCCGTGAGTCCGCTGGTAGGCGGCGCGGCGGTGAAGGGACCGCTGGCCAAGATGCTCCGCGAGCTCGGGCTCGATTGCGACCCGCTCGCCATCGCCGCGCATTACGCCGACTTCCTCGATGGGATCGTGATCGATCAGCGCGACGCGGCGTACGAGGCCGAACTGCGCCGCCGCGGTCTTCGGATTGCGGTGTGCGACACAATGATGGCCGACCGGGATGTCAGTCGCCGGCTCGCGCGCGTGAGTCTGGACCTGTTGACGGAATGCGGAGCCCGACGTGCCGCCTGACGTAGTGGTGATCCCCGCAAAGGGTATCGCGACGGGTAAGTCGCGCCTCGCCCACTGCCTTCGACCAGGCATGCGCGAACGGCTCAACCTGTTTCAGCTCATGTCCACCATCCGTGCCGCGGCCGATGCATTCGGTCCGGAGCGCACCTACGTGGTTTCGCCCTGCGCCGAAGTGGGAGCCGTCGTGCGCTCCGAGGGGGTCCGTTTCATTCGCGAAAGCGTCCCCCCGGGCCTCAACGATGCGCTGGAGCAGGCTAGGACCGAACTGGCCACGCGCGCGCTCACGATGACGGTGCTGCCCGTGGACTTGCCCGGCGTGAGCGCCGAAGCGCTGCGCGACCTTTTCCTGCATTGCGCTCCCGACGAAGCGCTGATCGTGCCCGACCGGGCGACGGACGGCACCAACGTTCTGCGGCTGCCGATGGCCTGCCCCATCCAGTTCAGCTATGGGCCGCGCAGCTTTGCGACGCACGTGCGTTTGCTCGCGATGGCGGGCTTTCCCCCTCGGGTGATCCGTGGCACCTGCCTGCGCGATGACCTGGACGACATCCGCCACCTACGGATGCACAGCCGCTACAGCGAACTGATCGCGGCGGACGAAAACCACAAGAACAGCTGCGAAAGGAGTCGGACTTGATCATCGGCGTACCCGCTGAAACACTGGAGCTGGAAACCCGCGTCGCCGTCACGCCCGAGACGGCCAAGAAACTCGTCGCCCAGGGCCACGCCGTGCGCGTGGCATCCGCTGCCGGTCTGGCCGCCAGCGCCACCGACGAGGCCTACCGCGCCGCCGGCGCCGAAATCACCGACCAGGCCGGCGCGCTGGGCTGCGATCTCGTGCTCAAGGTGCGCGCGCCGCTGGAGGCCGAACTGGCCTCCATGCGTGCGGGCACGACCCTGGTGGGCATGCTCAACCCCTTCGACCCCGCCGGCCTGCAGCGGCTGGCCCAGGCCGGGCTCACGGCCTTCGCGCTCGAAGCCGCGCCGCGTACCACGCGCGCGCAGAGCATGGACGTGCTGTCCTCGCAGGCCAACATCGCCGGCTACAAGGCCGTGATGATCGCGGCCGACCGCTACCAGCGCTTCTTCCCCATGCTGATGACTGCCGCCGGCACGGTGAAGGCGGCGCGGGTGGTCATCCTGGGCGTCGGCGTGGCCGGGCTGCAGGCCATCGCCACCGCCAAGCGGCTGGGCGCGGTGATCGAGGCGTCGGACGTGCGTCCGTCGGTCAAGGAGCAGGTCGAGTCGCTCGGCGCCAGGTTCATCGACGTGCCCTACGAGACCGCCGAGGAAAAGGAAGCGGCCGAAGGCGTGGGCGGCTATGCCCGGCCCATGCCGCAGAGCTGGCTGGAGCGGCAGAAGGCGGAAGTCGCCAAGCGGGTGGCCCAGGCCGACGTGGTGATCACCACCGCCCTGATCCCGGGCCGCGCGGCCCCGGTGCTGGTGACCGAGGAGATGGTCCAGTCGATGAAGCCGGGCTCGGTCATCGTCGACCTGGCGGCGCCGCAGGGCGGCAACTGCCCGCTCACCGAGCCGGGCCGCACGGTGGTCAAGCACGGCGTCACCCTGGTCGGCGAGACCAACCTGCCGGCGCTGGTGGCGGCCGACGCCTCGTCCCTGTATGCACGCAACGTGCTGGACTTCCTCAAGCTGATCGTGAACAAGGAAGGCCAGCTCAACATCGACCTGGAAGACGACATCGTCGCGGCCTGCCTCATGGCCAAGGACGGCGAAGTGAAGCGGAAGACCTGATCATGGAAGTCAGCCACACCATCACCAACCTCATCATCTTCGTGCTGGCGATCTATGTCGGCTACCACGTGGTCTGGACGGTCACGCCGGCGCTTCACACACCGCTGATGGCCGTGACCAATGCGATCTCCGCAATCGTGGTGGTCGGCGCGATGCTGGCCGCGGCGCAGACCGAGACCTGGGCCGGCCGCGCCATGGGCATCCTGGCCGTCGCGCTGGCGGCGGTGAACATCTTCGGCGGCTTCCTGGTCACCCGGCGGATGCTGGAGATGTTCAGGAAGAAGGATCGCAGGGCGGAGGCCGGCAAATGAGCATGAACGTCGTCACGCTGCTGTACCTGGCGGCCTCGGTCTGCTTCATCCAGGCGCTCAAGGGCCTGTCGCACCCGACCACCTCGATCCGCGGCAATGTCTTCGGCATGGCCGGCATGGCGATCGCCGTGCTGACCACCGCCGCGCTGATCGTCGAGCTCTCCGGCAGCGCCGGCCGCGGCCTGGTCTGGGTCCTGCTCGGGCTGGTGGCCGGCGGCGCGTACGGCGCCTGGCGGGCCCGCACGGTCGAGATGACCAAGATGCCGGAGCTGGTCGCCTTCTTCCACAGCATGATCGGCCTGGCGGCGGTGTTCATCGCCGTCGCCGCGGTGCTGGAGCCCTCGGCGCTGCTGAACGGCCTGCCCAAGGGCGAGCCGATCCCGACCGGCAACCGGCTCGAGCTGTTCCTGGGCGCCGCCATCGGTGCCATCACCTTCAGCGGCTCGGTGATCGCCTTCGGCAAGCTGTCGGGGACCTACAAGTTCCGGCTGTTCCAGGGCGCGCCGGTGGTGTTCGCCGGCCAGCACCTGCTGAACCTGGTGCTGGCCCTCGTCACGATCGGCCTAGGGCTGGTGTTCACCTTCACCGGCAGCTGGACGGCGTTCTTCGCCATGCTGGCGCTGTCGTTCGTGCTGGGCGTGCTGATCATCATTCCGATTGGCGGCGCTGACATGCCGGTGGTGGTGTCGATGCTCAACTCGTATTCGGGCTGGGCGGCCGCGGGCATCGGCTTCTCGCTGAACAACAGCATGCTGATCATCGCCGGCTCGCTGGTGGGCAGCTCGGGCGCGATCCTGAGCTACATCATGTGCAAGGCGATGAACCGCTCGTTCTTCAACGTGATCCTGGGCGGCTTCGGCGGCGAGGCCGGCCCGCCGGCGGCCGGCGCGGCGGTGCAGCGCACGGTCAAGAGCGGCAGCGCCGACGACGCCGCCTTCGTGCTGTCCAACGCCGAGACGGTGGTGATCGTGCCCGGCTACGGACTGGCGGTGGCGCGCGCGCAGCACGCGGTCAAGGAGCTGGCGGAGAAACTGATCGAGCACGGGGTCACCGTCAAGTACGCCATCCACCCGGTGGCCGGGCGCATGCCGGGCCACATGAACGTGCTGCTGGCCGAGGCCGAGGTGCCCTACGACCAGGTGTTCGAGATGGAGGACATCAACGGCGAGTTCGGCCAGGCCGACGTGGCCATCGTGCTGGGCGCCAACGACGTGGTGAACCCGGCCGCGCTGCAAAAGGGCAGTCCGATCTACGGCATGCCGATCCTGGAGGCCTACAAGGCCAAGACCGTGATCGTCAACAAGCGCTCGATGGCGGCGGGCTACGCCGGCCTGGACAACGAGTTGTTCTACATGGACAAGACCATGATGGTGTTCGGCGACGCCAAGAAGGTCGTCGAGGAGATGGGAAAGGCCGTGGCGTAAGCGCAATGGACAAGAAACGAAACCTCTCACCGGGCGGCTTCAACAGCCTGGTTCCCGGCGTGTGGCGCGCCTCCACCGTCGTCTTCGACGACATGGCCAGGTTCGCGCGCCGCAAGGAAAACCTGTACGACGGCTACACCTACGGGACGACCGGCACGCCCACCAGCCGCGAGCTCGAGGCGCGCATCGCGGCGCTGGAAGGCGGGAACCACTGCGTGGTGGTCCCGTCGGGGCAGGCCGCCCTGTGCCTCGTGCTGCTGGCCCTCGTCCGCGCGGGCGACCACGTGCTGGTTCCGGAGAGCGCCTATGGCCCGCTCAAGACATTCGTCCGCGAATGGATGCAGGGCTATGGCGTCGAGTTCAGCTTCTACCCGCCCAGCGCCGGCTCGGAAATTGCCTCGCGCATTACGCCGACGACGCGCGTCGTCATGATGGAGTCGCCGGGCTCCGTGACCATGGAAATCCAGGACGTTCCGGCAATCGCCGCAGCCGCGCGTGCCGCCGGAGCGATCTCGGTCGTGGACAACACCTGGGCGACGCCGCTGGGCTTCCAGCCGCTCGCGCATGGCGTCGACGTCTGCGTGGAAGCGGCCTCCAAGCAGTTCGGCGGCCATTCCGACGTGCTGCTCGGCGCCATCACCACCAACGACCGCGGGCTGTACGAGAAGCTGCGCCGCGCGCAGAGCGTAATCGGCCTGCCCGTCAGTCCGGACGACTGCTTCCTGGTGTTGCGCGGGCTGGAGACGCTGAAGGTCCGCGTGCACGCGCAGGGGCGCGCGGCGGAACAGATCGCCACCTGGGTTGCGCGGCAGCCCGAAGTGGCCGAGATGTTCTACCCGCCATTGCCGCAGGCACGTGGCCACGCGCTCTGGAAGCGCGATTTCAGCGCCTGCGGCTGCGTCATGTCGTTCGCGGTCGCGCCTGGCGTGGACGAGCAGGCGATGGGCGCCTTCTTCAATGCACTGCAGATCTTCTCGATCGGCGCGAGCTGGGGCAGTGTCCACAGCCTCGCCGGCTACTACCCGGCCGCGGAGCAGGCCGCGCGCGCGAACCCCGTTACGCGCTCGGCAGTAGTGCGCCTGTCGATTGGCCTGGAAGACCCCGAGGCGCTGATCGCCGACCTCGACTCGGCGTTCCGCGTCTGCCGGGCCGCCCTGCGCTGAACCCGCGAACTTTCTCCCTCAAACAAGGAAACAGGCAATGTCCAAGATCGGTGAATTCCTGAAGGCTTCCGGCGGCGCGAGACTCGAATGCGGCCGCATCCCCGTGGGCAGCATGGCCTCGGGCATGAGCGTGGACCTTCCCTACGTGGCCGTGCGCGGCGCCGAGCCGGGCAAGACCCTGTGGATCAACGGGCAGGTCCACGGCGACGAGATCAACGGGATGATCGCCTCGCTGCGGTTCGCGCGGGCGCTCGACCCGACGAAGATGCGCGGCAACGTCGTGGTCACGCCCACCGCCAATCCGCACGCGCTGGACTTTCGCCGCAAGCGCAACCCGTACGACGAGCTGGACTTGGACCAGAGTTTCCCGGGCAGCGCGAAGGGCCTGATCTCCGAGCGGCTCTCGCATGCCTTGTTCGCGCAGATCCGGGGCGTGGCCGACATGTTGGTGAGCCTGCACACCATGAATCCTCTGTTTGATTCCAGGCTGTACGCCGTCTACAAGGTGCATCCGGACAGCGGCGTCTCCGAGCAGGACCAGCTAAAGGCTTTGTCGGTGTTCAACCCCAACGTGGCGTGTCGGCAGAACGTGGCCGGCGCGGGCGAGCTGCCGGGCAACATCGCGGGCGGCATCGACTACCAGGCGCTCGCGGCGGGTATTCCCGCCTTCATGGTCGAACTGGGCGGGGGCAGCCGGTACGAGGCACACAACGTCGAGGCCGCGGTGCTCGGCTTCCGGCGGCTGGCCGCGGCACTCGACATCCTGCCGGCGGTGGCGGGCGACTGGCCGCCACGCAGCTTGCGCCGCGTCACCAAGCGCCATTGGGTCACGTTTGAGAAAGGTGGACTGTTCACGCCCGAGGTTGAGGCGGGCTCGACGGTCGATGGCGGCACCGTGATCGGCCGCACCATGGATCTGTTCGGCGAGCCGATAGAGTCGTTTGTCGCGCAGGGTCCCAGTGTGGTTTTCGGGCTGCGGCGCGATCCGGTGGTCCATACCGGCGAGCGGGCTGCGTTCGTCGCGACGGAGTGGGACAGCGTGCTGGTCTGAAGCCGGGCGCATGCCGCAGCCAGCCCCGAATCAGCTCGTGACGCACCCGCACGCCAGCCGGCCCTCCGCCGGGCTCGCTGGATCAGGGCGCGCCGAGCGCGCGCGAGATCTTCTGTGCTGCTTCCACGATCGGCCTGGCGAGCTTGGGCGTGTCCGACAGCCGGTGCAGGTGGCGCGGCACCGACCCGCTCAAGGCGGCGATCGCCGCGCCGGAGCGGTCGCGGATGGCCGCGCCGACGTTGAACACGCCGGGGACGAACTCGCCGTCGCCGGTCGCATAGCCCCTCCTGCGGCATTCGGCGACATCGCGCAGGAAGTCCGCGCCCCTGGTGATGGTGGTGGGCGTGAACTGCGCGTAGGGCTCAGGGCCGAGCAGTTCCAGGATGGCGTCGTCCGGCTGATCCGCCAGGATTGCCTTGCCCTGCGCCAGCGTGTGCAGCGGCGCCCGGGTGCCGGGCGCGGAGGTCACGGCGACAGGCGCGGAACTGGTGAACACCATCGTGTAGATGATGTGGCGGCCTCGCATGACGCCGATGAACGCGTTCATCTGGTGTTCCTGCGCCATCGGCTTGACGATAGCCGGAGCGACCGTCTCCAGGCTGTTGTACTTGAGGTAGGTGTTGCCCACCTCGAAGGCCCGATGGCCGATCCGGTAGCGCTGCGTCGCGGCGTCCTGCTCCAGGAAACCGAACTCCGTGAGTGTCTTGACCAGCCGGTGCGTGATCGACGGACTCAGGTCCAGCTGCCGTGCCAGGTCGCGCACGCCGATGCCCTCGTTGTCGCGTCCTAAGTGGCCCAGGATCTGCAACCCGCGCGCGAGCGACTGATTGCCGCCCCCCTTAATCATGTCGCTGGCCCGCGGCTCGTCGGGCGCGACCGCTGCCTGTTTTCTGCTTGTCGCCATCGGTTCTGTTTCCTTCGTGATTGTGCCCGCCCCGACCCGTGCAACCTTGACACGCGGGACACGCCGTCTACAATCTTCATTTATTGGAACGTTGTTCCGATTATAGGATCGAATGAAGCCCTTGCGTGAAGATTTGCTGGACAAGGCGCTTGGACAGGCCCAGTACGTGAGCGACGTCCGCGTGCCCGGCATGCTGCACGCCAAGCTGTTGCGCAGCACCGTGCCGCATGCGCGCATCAGGGGCATCGACGTGTCCCGCGCGCTCGAACTGCCGGGCATCCACGCCGTGCTCACCGGCGAGGACCTGGCCGGCCTCAATGCGCATTGGGGCCTGTACTTGAAGGACCGGCCCGTGATCGCCATCGGCAAGGTGCGTTACGTCGGCGAGCCCATCGCCGCCGTCGCGGCCGACACCGAAGCCGCGGCCGAGGAAGCCTGCGAGCTCATCGAAGTCGATTACGAGCTGCTGCCGCACGTGACGACAGCCAGCGAAGCGCTGGTCGACGGTGCGCCCCTGGTGCACGAGCGGATGGAGACGCTCAAGGATTTCTACTTCTCCGGCCAGACCAAGGCCGAGGAGGGCACCAACGTTTTCCAGCGCTACGCGTACAGCCACGGTGACGTGCAGCGAGCGTTCGAGTCCGCCGACCACGTGTTCGAGGACGAGTTCAGCTTTCCCATGGTCTCGCACATGGCGATGGAGCCGCACTGTGGGGTCGCGTCGTGGGACGGCGAAGGTGTCACGCTCTGGAGCTGCGGCCAGTCGCCAGCGGCGATCCAGAAGGTCGTCTCGCGCGTGTTCGACCTGCCGCTCGCGCGGATCCGCGTGATCACGCCGTTCGTAGGCGGCGGCTTCGGCGGCAAGGCCTCCGTGAAGATCGATCCGCTGGTGGCCGCCATCGCCCGCAAGGCCGGCAGGCCGGTGCGCCTGTGCTTCTCTTCCGCAGAATCGATGCTCACGTGCCGGCGGCTGGACGCCACGGTGCGGCTGAAGACGGCGGTGCGCGCCGACGGAACGATCGTCGCCAAGCAGGCGCGCGTGCTGCTCAATGGCGGTGCGTACGCGGACACCGGCCCGGCCATTGCGGTCAAGGCCGCCAACCGCAGCATCGGGCCCTACCGCGTCCCGAACCTCGAGCTCGAGTCGGTGGCCGCGTACACCAACACAGTGCCCGGTGCCGCCTTCCGCTCCATCGGCGGGCCACAGGCGGTGTGGGCCACCGAATCGCAGATGGACATGATCGCGATGCGGCTCGGGATCGACCCGGTCGAGCTCCGCCGCCGCAACATGATCGCTAAGGGCGAGCACGTGCGGCCGGACCTGCGGCCGATCGACGTGGACGTGCCCCGGATGCTCGACACGGCGCTGACGTCGCTTGGCGACCCGCAGGGCAAGGCGGTCGGCGTCGCCGTGGGCGCCTCCGACCCGGGTATCCTGCCCATCGGCGGCGCGCTGGTCCGGCTGAAGGTGGACGGCTCCGTGCTGGTGTCGTCCGCCAGCGTGGAGATCGGGCAGGGGGTGCGCGGCGTGCTGCGTAAGTTCGCGGCCGACGCCCTGAACCAGCCGCTCGAGTGCATTCACGTGCTCACGCCGGACACGGCGACGGCGCCCTTCGACTGGGGCACCGGGGCCAGCCGCTCGACCGTGATCATGGGCTTGGCGATCGAGGAGGCCGCGCAGGACATCGTGCGGCAACTTGGCGAAATGGCGCAGCTGCACCTGGGCGTGAAGCAGGACGAATTGCGCATCGTGCCGGGAGGAGTCTCCGACGGCACGACGAGCTGGACCTTCGCGGAGCTGATCCACCTCGCCTACCGGGTCGACAGCGGGGAGCTGATCGGTGTGGGCCGCATCACGCCGCAGTCTAGAAGCGGCTCGCTGGCCCAGGCGCCGCTGTTCTGGGAAACCGCGGCCGGCGCCTGCACACTGATCGTCGACGAGGACACCGGCCAGGTCGCGGTTGACCGCTACGTCAGCTGCGCCGACGTGGGCCGGGTCATCAACCGAAGCGCCGCAGAGGGTCAAGACGAGGGCGCGGCCGTGCAGGCCCTGGGCCACACACTCTCCGAGGAGATCGTCTACGAGGACGGCCAGCCGATCAACGCCAGCATGATCGACTACCACGTGCCCACCATCAACGATGTGCCCCGCCACTTTCACACCGTGCTGATCGAGAGCGGTGACGGGCCCGGCCCCGGCGGGGCGCGCGGCATGGGGGAGGGCGCCATCCTGCCGCTCGCGCCCGCGGTGGCGAACGCCCTCTATCGCGCGCACGGCGTCCGCATCCGGGAGCTGCCCATCACGCCGGAGAAGGTGTGGCGGGCCCTGCAAGAACAGAAGAAGGCTGATTGACATGGAATTCAGAGTGGAAGCGGCGATCCCGCGGCCGGCCGCGGACGTGTGGGCCGTGCTGGTGGACATCCCGACCATCGCGAGCTGCATCCCCGGCTGCGAGGACGTGCAGGAGCGCACCCGCTTGGCCGACTACTCGGCTGTGCTCAAGCAAAAGCTGGGCCCCTTCAAGGTGGCGCTGCCCGCCAATATTGGCGTCCACGAGGTGAGCGAGCCCAGCTGGATCAAGGCGGTCGCCTCGGGCACGGAGAAGTTCACCGGCACCCGTATCGACGTCACGCTGAAGATGGACCTGCGGGACACGGAGCCGGGCCAGTCCCTCATGGTGGCCGAGTGCGACATGCAGGTGGCGGGCAAGCTGGCATCGCTCGGCTACTCCGTGATTAAGAAGAAGGCGGAGGAGAACTTCGCCGAATTCCGCTCGCGGCTGCTGAAGGTGCTGGAGGACGGCCCCGCCGTGCAGCCCGAGGGCGCGGGAGTGGTGGAAGGCTCGACAGCGACGCTGGCCGCCCCGGTCGCCGAACGGAACTGAAGCTCGCATGGCCATCCGACCTTTCCAGCTGCACCGGCCCGATTCGCTCGAGGAGGCGCTCGCGCTACTCGACGAGCATGGCGACGACGCCAGCCCGATCGCCGGCGGCACCGAACTCCTGGTGGCACTGAAGGCGCGGGTGCTGCACTACGAGCACTTGGTCGACCTCAAGCGCGTGCGGAGTCTGCGCGGCGTCAGCCTCGATGCCGCGGGTGGCATCGTCATCGGCGCGCTCAGCACGCACCACGAGCTGGCTAACGATCCCCTGATCCGCGAGCACCTGCCCGCGTACGCGACCTTGAGCGACAACGTGGCCAACATCCGCGTTCGCGCGGCCGGCACAGTGGGGGGCAACCTGTGTTTCGCGGAGCCACATGCGGATCCCCCGGCGCTGCTGTGCGCCCTGGGCGCGAGCGTGTTGCTGGAAGGCCGCGGACGCAGTCGCCGCGTGAGAATGGAAGACTTCATCACCAGCGATTTCACGACGGAGCGGGAAGACGGCGAGCTCCTGACTCGGATCGAGGTGCCCCGGCCGGCGTCCGACCGCACCTTCGCCTATGCAAATGTCGGGCACCTAGAGCGGCCGGCCGTGGGTGTCGCCGTTGGTTGCCGTCCGCATGGCGGCGGATATTCGTACGACGTCTGGGTCGGCGCGATCGCTGGCCGGCCCGTGCGGCTCGCCGCGGTAGAGCAGGCCTTGGCCCACGCCCCGCGCGCTGATGCGGCCACGATAGCCCGCCGCACGGCGGAGCAGGCTGCGAGCGAGCTCGAGGCGCACGACGACATCCATGGCAGCGCTGACTACAAGCGTCATCTCGCGGCGGTGCTGGTCGGCCGCATGGTGGACCAGGCCACCCGGGGCCAGGCGAAAGGAAACAAATGACGAGGAACCCGGAGAAGCTCCCGATCGGATTCGCGCTGAACGGTGATCATATTGACGTGGAGGTCGCGCCGCACGAGCTGCTGATCGACGTGTTGCGCGACAGGCTCGGACTGACAGGCACCAAGAAGTCGTGCGACGTGGAAATCTGCGGCGCCTGCACGGTCCTGGTTGAAGGCTTGCCCGCGAGCAGTTGCACCACGCTGGCGGCCGACGTGGACGGCAAGGCTGTCACGACGATCGAAGGCGTCTCGTGCGGCGGCAAACCCGGCCCGGTACAGCAGGCCTTTATCGACTGCGGCGCGATCCAGTGCGGCTTCTGCACGCCGGGCATGGTGATGGTGACGACTGCACTGATCCGGCTCCATCCCAAGCCGAAGGATGAACAGATCAAGCACTTCCTGCGCGGAAACATCTGCCGTTGCACGGGCTACGTCAAGATCATCGAAGGAGTAAAGAGCCTTGCCTGAACTCTCGATTAGCACCGACGCGCGTGAGCCGGTCGTCGACATCCTGGCCAAGGTGCACGCCGCGTACGAAGCCGGCGTGCGCACGCTTTGGGTGGCCAACCACCTATTCCAACGCGACCCGGTGACTTTGGCGCATGCGGCGCTTGCGCGCTGCCCACAATTGCGTGTCGTGCTGATGGCGGTCAACCCATTCACGCAACATCCGGTGCAAGCCGCGATGAGCACGGCGACACTGGACGAGCTGTATCCGGGCCGCGTGTCGCTTTGCTTGGGCGCTGGCGCACCCGCAGACTTACAGTCTGTCGGTATTGACGGTTCGAAGCCGCTGGGCCTCATGCGCGAGGCGATGCAGCTCACCCGCGCACTGTTTTCCGGGGAAACCGTGCGCTTCGAAGGGCAGAGCTTTCAGGTCCGCGGGCGGGTGCTCGCCAACGGTCATCATCGCATTCCGCTGATCCTCGCAGCGTCCGGGCCCCAGATGCTGGAGTTGGCTGGCGCTTCGGCGGATGGCGTGCTGATCACCGCCGGCAGCTCTGTCGAATTCGTCCAATGGTCGGTTGAGCAGGTGCGACGCGGGGCCGGTGAGCGGAAGGTGCGGGTCCACGGCCTCGCCTATGGCGCGATCGACGACGACGCCGGCATGGCCTGCGCTCGCGTGCGCCGGACGCTGGGCATCGTGCTTCGCGGGCCGCACCACGCTCGCAACCTTGCGCTCACTGGCTCGGAGCTTGACCAGGCCCGGCTGAGCAAGGCGGTGGCCGAGAACGACACGTCCACTATGGACTCGCTCATCACTGACGAAATCGTGCGGCGGCACACGTTAGCCGGCACAGCCGCAGACATCCGCGTGCGCCTCCAAGCCTATCAGGAGGCAGGCCTGGATGAGGCAGTGCTCGCCGGCGCCGTCGATGCGCAGCAAGTCTCGCGCATCCTCCAGGGCGTAGCGACGGAGCGTTTATGGAAAGCCTCGATGTAAGAGTCTTGCGCCAGGTCCGCCAGTGGCGGGCCACCGGCGTCCCGGTGCTGCTCGCCACTGTCGTCACCACGTGGGGATCGTCGCCGCGGCCGGTGGGGTCGATCATGGCAATTAGTGCGCGAGGTAGTGTGGTCGGCTCCGTCTCGGGCGGCTGCATCGAGGACGACCTGATCCACAAGTTCGTGGGCCGAACCGCCGGGGGCCCGCCTCAGCTGGTGCGCTATGGCGTCACCGCGGACGAGGCGCACCGCTTCGGGCTGCCATGCGGCGGCACCATGGAACTACTGCTGGAGTACGACCCTGACGCGGGCCCGCTCGGCGCTTTGATCGAATCGCTGGACAAAGGGCGACTAGTGCGCCGAGAAGTGGACGTGCGCACGGGGGCCGCCACCTTGCGCGAGACGGTGCAGCCCGAGGAACTCGCGCGCGGCGACACGTGGATCGCAAACACCTTTGGCCCGGCCTATCGCATGCTGCTGATCGGAGCGGGGCAGGTTACCGAGTACCTGGCGACCATCGCAACTTTCAGCGGTTTCGAGGTGACTGTGTGCGATCCGCGGTCCGAGTACCACCGTTCATGGGGCGTCGCAGGAACGAAACTTGCGACGGAGATGCCAGACGATGTGGTGGCGTCCTTCCGGGCGGACCGCCGCACGTGCATCGTGGCATTGACGCATGATCCGAAACTAGACGACCTGGCGCTCCTGGAAGCCGTGCGGGGCCCCTCGTTCTACGTGGGCGCGATCGGCAGCCGCAGGAATCATGCGGCGCGGATCGCCCGGCTGAAGGAGCATTTCGAATTGACCCGCGCGGAAGCGGCGCGCCTGCGCGGACCTGTGGGACTCTACGTCGGCAGCAAGACGCCGGCGGAAATCGCGGTAAGCATCATGGCCGAGATCCTGGCGGTAAAGAACGGGGTGGACGTTCCGCCGGACATGCGGGTCGGTGACGCGAAGGAACGGCTCGCGATCTAGGAGGACGAATGGACAAGCCTCTGTCGACCGTGGACCTGAGAATCCTGGAAGTGCTGCAGCACGAAGGGGACATCAGTAACCTGCGGTTGGCCGAAGCGATCTGTCTGTCGCCCAGTCCTTGCTTGCAGCGCGTGCGCAAGCTGCGATCGCAGGGCTACATCCAGGGCGTGAGCGCGGTGGTCGACCTGCGCCGTCTCACGCAATACGTGATCGTCCACTGCAGCATCGGACTGGTGGAACAGACCACGCGCCATCTAGCCGCGTTCGAGGCCGCCGTGCTCAAGATCCCCGAGGTGCTGGAGTGCAGCGCTATCAGCGGAGACTACAACTACCTGCTGAAGATCGTCACGCGCGACATGGAGCACTATGCCGAGCTGCTGAGGTCCATGATGGAGATGAACATCGGCATCAAGACCCACGCCTCCGTGGTGGAAGTGAAGAACGTCAAGCGGTCGCTGGCGTTTCCGCTGCGCTCGCTGCTAAACGGTCGGTTCGGCGGGGCTTGAGCCCGGCACCCGAGGGTTCTCCCCTAAACGGAATTCCTGACCGCGAAATTTCGTGCTGCTTCGGCGGCCTCGATCGATACCGGATATGCGCGGCACGCGTGAGATCGCAATCGCGTGAGCGTACCAACCCCTAGAGTGTCTCCTGTTCCGCGTGCCCTCGACACCTGCGCGGCGACCACAGGAGAACTTCCCTTGAAGATTATTCACGAGCCGGCGGAATCGGCTCTCACTCAGTCCAACGCAGCGGTCGGAAGCGCCGTCAGGCGGCCCGAGCACGAGACGCTCGCCAAGCTGCGCGCGGTCATGCAGGCCGGCAGCTACGACGCGCTCGTCGCCCTCTCCCAGGACAACGTCACGTACACCGCCGGCTTCCTCGTGCCGAGCCATGCCACCAACCGCTTCCGCCGCACGATCGCGGTTCTCGCGGGCGACCGCTTTGCCACGCAGATCGTGGTGAACGTGGAGGAACTACAGGCGAAGGCCCGGTCGCGCTTCGACGACGTGCGGGCGTACAACCAGTTCACGCAGCAGCCGGCCGAAGTGCTGGCTGACGCGCTGATCGAGGCGGGCGTGGCAGAAGGCCGAATCGCCATCGAGCTGGACTTCATTCCGGCGGCTGACTTCCTGATCCTGCAGAAGCGCCTGCCGAACGCGAAGTTCGAGCCCTGCGCCGACCTGTTCTTCAACGCCCGAATGATCAAGACCGGGGAGGAAATTGGCATCCTGCGCCGAGGCGGCGTGGTGACCGAGCGTGTGATCTACGACGTGCTCAAGCAGATCAAGGTGGGCATGACCGAGGTGGACGTGGCCCGCAAGATCGTCGACCAGATGATTGCGGCCGGCTCGGCGCAGTTCAAGTACCGCGTGGGCTCGGGCGTGAACAGCTCGGTGACGAACTGCGGAACCACGAACAAGCGCATCGAGGCGGGTGACGTCATCCGCATCGAGGTCCTCGGCGATTTCGAGAACTATCGCTCCAACGTCACGCGCACCGCTGTGGCCGGCAAGCCGACGGCGCGCCAGAAGGACATCTGGGGGAAGCTGATCCGCGCGCGGGAGCTGTGCAAGACGATGCTGCGCCCCGGCGTGCCAGTGGCCGACGTCTACAGGGCCTACGTCGCTACATGCCGCGAGAGCGGAATCGAGCCCACCCTCAAGTTCCTGGGCCACGGCATTGGCCAGACCATCCACGAGGAGCCGTACATTACGGATACGCGCACGATCGTGTTCGAGCCGAACATCACGTTCACGATGGAGCCGCTCTACATGATCCCCGGCGAGATGGGCTTCCACGCTGAGGACATGTACGTGATTACAGAGGGCGGCTTCGAATCGATCACGGGAACCATCTGCAGCAACGACGAGCTGATCGAGGTGGGTTGATGGGCCAGCCGCTTTCCATCGAACGTCTCGAGACCTTCGTGGTGGCCCTGCCGCCGCGCCGCCCGCACCTTTGGGTGGGCCTCGATTCCCCTGCAGGCAACGGCTACGTCGTGACGAAGGTGCTGCTCTCGGACGGCAGCGTCGGCTGGGGCGAGGCGCAGGCCATCCGCACCTGGGGCGGCGACAACGCCCGCCGCTACGGCGAGACCCCGGCCACGACCGTTACCTTGATCCACAACTGCCTCAAGCCGGCGCTGACGGGCGTCGACGTGCGCCAAGTGGAAGTAGTGCACCAGAAGATGAACCGCGCGCTACGTGGCTACCCCTACGCCAAGGCGGCGCTCGAGGTGGCGATGCTTGATGCGCTGGGCCACAGCTTCAAGGTGCCGGTGTACCAGCTGCTCGGCGGAAAGGTGCGCGATCGCATCCCGCTCGCGCACAGCATCGGCCTGATGGACGCCGAAGCGGCGGCGCGCGAAGCGGCCGATGTCGTGGCCGAAGGCATCAGGACGCTCAAGGTAAAGATCGGCGTGGACATTGAACGCGACGTGAAGGTGGTGCGTGCTGTGCGGCAGGCCATCGGCCCCGACGCGCGGATCCGCGTGGATGCGAACCAAGGCTACCGCAACTGGCGCGACGGCGCCGAAGCCCTCAGGCGCATGGAGGAGTTCGACATTCTCTACGCCGAGCAGCTCGTGGACGGCTTGGCCGGCATGGCGGAGATCGCCGCGCGCAGCAACGTCCCGATCATGGCCGACGAGAGCGCCTGGACGGACCGGGACGTGGTCGAAATCGCCCAGCGCCGCGCGGCCGAGTACCTGTCGGTCTACTACACCAAGCCTGGCGGCCTGGTCCCCGCCAAGCGCCTGCTAGCGGTAGCCGGGGCATTCCAGATGCAGTGCGACATCAATGGGTCGGGCGAGATGGGCGTGGGCAACGCAGCCAACGTGCACCTGGCGGCGTCGTCGCCGGAGATCACGCTTGCCGGCACGATCCCAGTGACTTCCACCGCCGAAGTGCAGCGCACCAAAGTCGCCGGCCGGAAGTACCTAGACGACATCGTGCGCCAGCCCTTCGCCTACGACGACGGCCACCTCGTCGTGCCGGATGGTCCGGGCCTGGGTATTGAAGTAGATGAAGCCAAGCTCCAGAAATACAGCGTGGCCGTTTGAGGAGTCTCCCGTGAAGGAAATCAACAAGGTGGCGCTGCTCGGCGCCGGCAACGGCGGCTGCGCGGCCGCCGTTGACCTGACGCTGCGTGGTTTGGATGTGCGGCTTTATGGCCGCAGCCCAGAAACCGTGGAGCCGCTGCAAAAGCGCGGCGGCATCGAGTACGAGGGCATCTTCGGCGAAGGGTTCGTGAAGGTCTCTACCATCACGCGCTCGATGGAGGAGGCGATGCGCGGCGCCGATGTCGTCGTGGTGATGGCACCGGCGCACGCGCATGAGAACATCGCCACGCAGCTTGCGCCGCACCTAACTGACAACCAAGTCGTGCTCGCCGCGCCGGGTCACACGCTCACGCTCATCCCGAACACGCTGCGCCGCCTCGGACACCGCAGCCCCGTCACCTGCGGCACGTCGACCCTGCCCTACATTTGCCGCAAGATCGCGCCGGACCGCGTGAAGGTTTCGCGTGCCTCGGCCAAGCTGATCTTCTCGTCGTTCCCGGCTCTTCACACCGAGGAGTTGGCGGCCCGCCTGCGCAAGGTTTTTCCGCCGCTCTTCCCGGTGCCGACAGTGCTGGACGCGCTTTTCCGCTACACGAACGCTATCCACCACCCGCCAGCGCTGCTGTGCAACGTGGGCCGCGTCGAGGCGTCCGGCGGCGACTACTGTCATTATTTCGAGGGCATCACGCAGTCGGTCGGTGGGCTTATCGACACGCTGGACCGCGAGCGGCTTTCCGCCGCGGCCGCGTTCGGCTGCCAGGTGCCGAAGCTCGCCGACTACTTCTTCGAGATGGGCTACACCGGCCCCGGCGGCAAGGAAGGCGGCACGGCGTATGCCACGTTCCAGAACAGCGAGCCGAACCGCTGGATCAAGGCGCCCGCCAGCATCGACCACCGCTTCTTTAACGAGGACATCCCGTTCGGGCTGGTGCCGTTCTCGGAGCTGGGAGGCCTAGCCGGCGCGCGAACCGACGCAATCGACGCCGTGATCACGCTGGCGTCGGCGTTGCGCGGGCAGCCCTACCGCGAGAAGGGCCTGAACCTCGCGCGCATGGGCTTCGCCGGCATGGATGCCGCACAGGTGCGCCGCACGGTGCGCGAGGGGTTCGTCACGTGATCCCATTCGGCGTGAGCTTCGACGGCTTCGTGCCGATCCGCGAGGCAGTGTCCATCGCGCAGCGCGCCGAGGAACTCGGCGCCCGTTCCTACTGGATCGCCGAGCACCTGGGCTACCGCGAGGCGTTCAGCACGGCGACCGCCATCGCGATGCATACCCGCACGGGGCGCATCGTCCCGACGGCGATCAGCCCTTACCTGCGGCATCCCATGCCCATGGCGATGGCGCTCGCGAGCCTCGACGAGCTCGCGCCAGGCCGCGCGGGCGTCGCCGTTGGGGTGGGCAATCCCCTGTTCCTCAAGGAGAACGGGCTGGCGGCCGAGAAGCCGTTGGCCGCCGTGCGCGACTACCTCGAGGCGCTGGGCGGGCTGCTCGCGGGCCAGCCGCAGCACAAGCAGGGGCAGACCTTCTCGCTGGACGGCGCCAAGCTGGCGTTCACCGGTCCGCAATCGGTGCCGCTGTACGTGGCCGCGATGGGGCCGGCGATGCTGAAGCTCTCGGGCGCGGTTGCCAATGGCGTGCTGCTCTCCGCAGGGCTGTCGACGCAGTACTCCAAGCACCAGCTCGACGCGGTCGCCGGTGCGGCGAAGGAAGCGGGGCGCGACCCGGCAAAGGTGCGCAAGGCGAGCTACGTCTATTTCATGGCTGATTCCGGCGGGACCGCCGCGCGCCAGACCGTGCGCGAGAAGCTTGCCTTCTTGTTCCGCAACGACAAGATCAAGGAGAACCTCGCGTACTCCGGCATCCAGGTCGACCAGGAAGCCGTGATGGCCGCCATCGCGCGAAGGGACACCGCCGCCGCCGCGAAGCTGGTGCCCGACGAGGCCATCCACCAGCTCACGATCTTCGGCGACGTGGCCACGTGCAGGCGGCGCATCCGCGAGTACCTCGACGCCGGCCTGGAGGAGATTGTCCTCTCGCTCATCGGCAATAAGGAACAGCGCCTCCAGAGCCTTGAGACGCTTCCGCAGATCCATTGACTTCCCCGACAGGAGTGCTTCCATGATCCAGCGCATCAGAACCCTCGCCCTCGGCGCCTTGCTCGCCGGCGTCGCGTTGTCCGCCAGCGCCGCCGAAACCGTGATTTTCGGCACCGTCACCCGCATCACACTCGGCTACGCGCCGCTGGTGGCGGCGATGGAGCTCGGCTACTTCAAGCAGGAAGACATCGACCTGCAGATCCGAGAATTCGTCGGCACCGCCGTGCTCATGCCGCAGATCGCGACCAAGCAGGTCACCATCGGCTATCCGGCCGCCGACACGCTGATGCTAACGCGCCAGCCAGGCAAGGATCCGCTGCCGGCTAGGTTCTTCTACAACGCAATCCGCAGCTCGATCTGGGAGTTCTACGTCCCGGAGAACAGCCCGATCAAGTCGGTGAAGGATCTCAAGGGTAAGAAGATCGGGATAGCCGCGCTGGCCAACGGCAACGTCCCGATCACTCGCGCGCTGTTCAAGGAGATCGGCCTGGTCGAGGGCAAGGACTTCGAGTTTCACACCATCGGCGTGGGTGCGCCCGCCTACAACGCCCTGATCAACGGGCAGGTAGACGTCTACAACACTTTCGACGTGAACGCCGCCCAGATGCTGGCCAGCGGCATCAAGGTGCGCAAGCTGGAGATCCCGGCCAAGTACCAGCAGCTGATGTCCAACGGCTACGTCACGCATGAGGACAACCTGCGCAACAACCCCAAGATGCTCGCCGGCTTCGGCCGTGCGGCCACCAAAGGCGTGATCGCCTGCGACGAGAACCCGCGCTGGTGCGTCTCCACCTTCTGGAAGCACTATCCGCAGACCAAGCCGCAGCAGGGCACCGAGGAGGAGAAGATGGCGGCCGCATTGCAGATGCTGGCGGCCCGCCAGCGCGGCAACCTCGACTTCTCCGACGTGGGCAACCAGCGCAAGTTCGGCCTCTACTCGCCCGAGGTGTGGAAGCGGTACGTACAGGTGCTGCACGACGGCGGCCAGCTCAGCACGACCAACATCGACACGTCTACCCTGTACACCAACTCGTTCGTCGAAGAGTTCAACAAGTTCGACGAGGCGAAGGTTCGCGCCGATTCCCGCCAGCAGCGGGCCATGCCGTGAGCACCGTGAGCGTTGTCTACAAGGAGTTTCGGCGCGAAGACGCCGCCGCGGCACCGGGCCCCGTGCCGCAGTCCGCGCCGGGGATGCTCGAAGTGCGCGGCCTGGGCGTCACCTACGCGTCCACGCGGGGGCCGTTCAAGGCCGTGGAGGACTTCTCGCTGCAGGTCCGCAGGGGCGAGTTCGTTTCCGTCCTAGGTCCCTCCGGCTGCGGGAAGTCAACCGTGCTGTCCATTGTGGCGGGGCTGCTCAAAGCCACATCGGGCGAGGTGAGGATCGCCGGCACGCCGGTGATCGGGCCGCGCCGCGATGTGGGCGTGGTGTTCCAGCAGGCCAACCTGCTGCCCTGGAGATCGGTGATCGACAACATCCTGCTGCCTATCGTCGCGATGCGGCTGCCCGTCGCCGACTATCGGCAGAGGGCGGAGCAACTTCTGGAATTCGTCAACCTGGCCAAGTTCCGCGACCACTACCCGCATGAACTGTCGGGCGGCATGCAGCAGCGGGTGGGCATCGCCCGCGCGCTGATCCATGACCCGGAGCTGCTGTTGATGGATGAGCCTTTCGCCGCACTCGACGCCATGACGCGCGAGCGCATGGGGATGGAACTGCAGCACGTCTGGAGCGGCACTGACAAGACGGTGCTGTTCATCACCCACAGCATCCCCGAGGCGGTGATGCTCTCTGACCGCGTGGTCGTGATGTCGCCCGTGCCGGGTCGAATCGTGGAAGAAGTCCGCGTCGACCTCGGCCGTCCGCGCACGGTGGACACGATGGCGCAGCCCCGGTTCTCCGAGGCCTGCAATTACCTGAGGAAGCTTTTCGACCATCTCGAGGTGCCGGAATGACCGCGCGCAACACGGAGGTTCGCCCATGAACGGACGTACCCAAGCGGTGGTTTTCCCGCTGATCACGCTCACGGTCCTGATCGGACTGTGGTTCTTCCTCACCGTTGCGCTGCAAGTTCCGAACTACATCCTGCCGCGCCCCAGCGCGGTGCTGGAGGTGCTTATCAAGGGCTACGTTCAAGGCGCCTTCTGGAAGGACGTGGGCGCTACGCTCTCAGCGACGCTGATGGGTTACGCAATGGGGTGCGGCGCCGGGATCGTGCTCGGCGCGCTGCTCGCCGAGTCGAAAACGTTCGAGCGCTTCGTTTACCCGTTCGTGGTGGCACTGCAATCGATGCCTAAGGTGGCGCTCGCGCCCGTGCTGATCGTGTGGTTCGGCTTCGGCATGTCTTCCAAGGTCGTCATGGTGGCACTGGTGTGCTTCTTCCCCGTCTTCATCAACACCATCGTGGGCATCCGTCAGACCCCGGCGGCCCTGGTGAACATGATGAAGTCGTTCTCGGGTTCGCGGTTCCACGTGTTCCTGCACGTCAAGGTGAAGTCGGCGCTCGGACACATCTTCGCTGGGCTGCAGATCGCGGTGGTCCTGAGCCTCATTGGCGCTGTCGTGGGCGAGTTCGTGGCGTCCTCGCGCGGGCTCGGCTACCTAATCCAGGTGGCGCAGAGCAACGTCGACCTCGCGACGATGTTCGCATCCCTCTTCGGACTCGCCGCCATCGGGATCGTCGGCACGCAGCTCATTCGTCTGGTCCACGCACGCGTCGTGTTCTGGGATCGCGCGGACCGGCACAGCACCGTCTCTGAATGATGAACTACGTCTCAGCAGAAACACTGGCCGATGCCGTTCGGCTGCAGAAGGAAACGGGTTACGCCTTCCTAGCGGGGGGCACCGACGTCTATCCGGCGTTGGAGCACGGCTGGCGGCCGAAGGGGCTGCTCGACATCTCACGCCTGCCCGAACTGTCGGGCGGCATCCGCGCGCAAGGCGGCTGGTGGGTCATTCCCGCCATGACCACTTGGGCCCAGGTCGCGCAGGCTCAGCTGCCGCCGCAATTCGACGGGCTCCGCGCCGCGGCCGCGGAGGTCGGCGGCCGGCAGATTCAAAATCAGGGTACGGTGGCCGGCAACATCTGCAATGCCTCGCCCGCGGCAGACGGCGTGACGGCGCTTATCGGACTCGACGCCCGCGTGGTCGTGGCCGGGGCGGCCGGCGAGCACGAGGTGCCGCTGCAGGAGTTCGTGCTCGGGAACCGCAGGACCGCCGCACGGTCGGGCGAACTGGTCACGAGCGTCAAGGTGCCCGCCGCCAGCGGTCCGCACGGATCGAGCTTCAGCAAGCACGGCAGCCGCAGGTACTTGGTTATCTCGCTGGTGATGACCGCGGCGTTCATCGAGGCAGACGCCCTTGGGCGGGTCGCGCGCTGCTGCATCGCCGTCGGCGCATGCGCTCCGCGATCGCTGCGACTGGTGGCCGCCGAGGCGCGACTCACAGGCATGAGCCTCGGGCAGGCGGCCGCGTTCTCGCTTGCCGGGGCCGAGCTGGACGTGCTGACGCCCATCGATGACGTGCGCGCGACGGCCGCGTTCCGGCGCCGTATGGCGCGCGAGCTGGTCGAGCGCGACATCCGCTCAATCGCCCTGCAACTGCAATCTGACCGCCACTGACTTATGAAGAATGACTGGATGCCGGCGTTGCTTGTCAACGGCGAAATACGCGAATCGGGCGCGTGCGGCGGCGGTGGCCGTCGGCTCGTGGACGTTCTGCGCAACGACCTCGACCTGACCGGGACCAAGGTGGGCTGCAATGCGGGAGACTGCGGTGCCTGCACCGTGCTGCTGGAGGACAAGCAGGTGTGCAGTTGCCTCGTGCCCGTCGCACAGGCGGCCGGCAAGCCGGTGCTCACAGTGGAGGGCATCGCCCGCGACAAGCGCCTGGCCGGCCTCCAGGATGCGTTCGTGGAAGCGGGCGCCGCGCAATGCGGCATCTGCACGCCCGGCATGCTGATGGCCGCGGCCGACATCGTGCTCGACCCCACAGTGCGCACGCGCGACGCGATCCTGGACCGGCTGGGTGGCGTGCTGTGCCGCTGCACGGGCTACATCAAGATCGTCGAGGCGATCGAAGGCTACCTCGGGCTGCGGCCCCGCGTTGCGGCGGAACACGCCGGGGCAGGCCGGGCGGTTGGCGCGCGCATCCGCAAGGTTGATGGCACGCCCCGTGCGGACGGTTCGGCGAAGTTCGGCGCCGATGTTCGGATGGAAGGCGCGCTGCACTTCAGGGCGATCCGCTCGCCGCATCCGCACGCCAGGTTCCGCCTCGGCGACCTTGGCGCCTTCGTCGACCGCCATCCGGGCATCGTGCGCGTCTTCACGGCGGCCGACGTGCCAGGCAACAACGTGTACGGCATCTTCGCGCGGCTGCGCGATCAGCCCGTGTTCTCCGATGGCTACGTGCGCTACATGGGCGAGGCCATCGCGGGCGTGGTCGGCGCGCGCGAAGCCATCGAAGCGCTGGACGAGAAGGATTTCCCCGTGGCCTGGGAAGTGCTGCCGCCGCTGTCGGGCGTGGCCGCGGCGCTGGCACCCGACGCGCCGGACCTGCACGAGAACCGCCCGGGCAACCAGCTGATGGAGGTCAACCAGATCCGCGGCGACGTCGAGAAGTCCCGCGGGCCGAACACGGCGACAATCAGCTTCGTCACCTCGTTCGTGGAGCACGCCTACATCGAACCCGAGGCCGGCGTGGCGCGGCGCGTGGGCGACCGCCTGGAGATCGCGGTGTCCACGCAGGCGCCGTACATGAACCGCGACGAGATCGCCTGGGTGCTCGGCATCGGGCCAGACCGCGTGCGCGTGCTCCCGACCGCGGTGGGCGGCGGCTTCGGCGGGAAGATCGACATGTCGCTGCAGCCGATGATCGCGGTGGCGGCTTGGCACCTGGACCGGCCGGTGGCCTGCGTCTACTCGCGCAGCGAGAGCATGCGCTGCACCACAAAGCGTCATCCGTCCGCAATCACGGCCACCCTTTCGTGTGACGCGCAAGGTCGGCTCGCGACGTATGAGATGCGCGGCGACTTCAACACGGGACCGTATTCCTCCTGCGGCCCCATCATCGCCAGCCGCGTGCCGATCCATGCAATGGGTCCATACAAGTTCGAGGCCGTGCGCTGCATCACCCGTGCGATCCATACGACCGACGCCATCGGCGGAGCCTTTCGAGGCTTCGGCGTGCCTCAGGCAGCAGTCGTGCATGAGGCGCTGATGGACCGGCTGGCCGACAACATGGGCATTGATCGGTTCGAGTTCCGCCTTCGCAACGCGCTGCGCCCTGGGGACGCCACCGCCACCGGCCAGAAGCTGGAGCACAGCGTGGGCCTGCGCGAGTGCCTTCAGAAGCTCAAGCCGGTGTGGGATGCGCACAAGGTCGAGGTGCATGCGTTCAACGCGGCGAACGAGCACGTGCGGCGCGGCATCGGCGTGGGCTGCATGTGGTACGGCATCGGCAACACTTCGCAGCCGAACCCCTCGACCATGCGCATCGGCATCGACCGCGAAGGGCGCATCACGCTCTTCAGCGGCGCCGTGGACATCGGGCAGGGTGTCAACACCATCATGACCCAGATTTGCGCGGACAGCCTTGGCGTGGAGCCTGCGGCGATCCGGCTTGTGGTGGGCGACACCGACAGGACGTTCGACGCGGGAAAGAGCTCGGCATCTCGCCAGGCCTTCATCTCTGGTAATGCGGTCAAGCTCGCCGCCGGGCAACTCCTCAAAGCCATACGCCAGCACGCGAACGTGGAAGACACCGCAGAGGTCTCGTTCGGCCTGGGAGGCGTCCGTCTGAAGACGTCGACGGGCCAAAAGGCGCTGGACTTGGGCGGACTCGTGCCGGATTCCGAGGGCATGTTGTTGTGGGGCGTCGGCCACTACAACCCCCCGACGACCGACCTCGATGCCGATTACCAGGGCGTGCCCTATGCCACTTACGCCTTTGGCGCACAGATGGCGCTGGTCGAGGTCGACAAGCGGTTGTGCAAGGTGACCGTCAAGAAGATCTGGGCCGCGCACGACGTTGGCCGTGCGATCAATCCGACGCAGGTGGAAGGCCAGATCCACGGCGGCATTGCGCAGGGCGTGGGCCTCGCCCTCATGGAGGAATACCTCCCCGGCAAGACCGACAACCTGCACGACTACCTGATCCCGACGGTCGGCGACATGCCCGAGGTGGAGGTCTTCATCGTGGAGTCGGCCGAGCCGCTCGGCCCGTTCGGCGCCAAGGGCGTCGGCGAGCCCGCGCTCATTCCTACCGCGCCGTCCATCCTGAACGCGGTGGACTTCGCGTGTGGCGTCCGGCCGACGCATGTGCCGCTGACACCGTCGCGGCTGGCAGAGCTGCTCGACAAGGCGCGTGCGTGAGCAAGTCACTGGCTCTGCTGTTCCTCGCCGTCACGGCCGCGTGCAGCGTGGTACTGCAGCGGCTCGCGCCGGAGTGGCAGCTTTTGGAGTCGCTCGCCGTCGGCGGAGCGATCGGCGTGGTGGCGGTGCTGCTCGCCAGCGTGCAAGCCAGGCTGCAGGGCAGAAAGCGATGAATCTGGTGGCCGGGGGGTTCCTCCTCGCCTTGGCGGCGCTGGTGCTTGCCGCCACTTGGGACTTGGCGAATCTGGGCAACGGCGAGATCGGGCCCGGCTTCTTCCCAGCGCTATGCGGCGCTCTGCTGGGCGTCGTCGGCATGGCCCTGCTCGCACTCGGCCTGCGCGAAGTTTCGGCGCAGCGCGTAATACCCAGCCGTGCGCACATGGGCACCGATGCATGGCGAGCCGCGGTGATCACTGCTTCCGTGCTGCTGTTCGCGCTCGTGCTCAATAGCGGAGGCATGGCGCTCGCTGTTTTCGCGACAGTGTGGCTGTCCACGCGGGCGGGCGAGGTATCGACCCGCACGGCACTGATGCTGAGCGCCGCCCTCGCGCTGGTGCTCACCGCGATCTTCATCGCCGGCATGGGCCTGCACATGCCGGCGCTGCCGGCTTTCCTGCGCTAGGCTGCCCGTGGACCTGATCGACAACCTTGCATTGGGCTTTAGCGTCGCGGCCACGGCGCAGAACCTCGCCCTCTGCTTCGTGGGGTGCCTGCTCGGCTCTGCAATTGGCGTGCTGCCCGGCATTGGTCCGCTCGCCACGATGTCGATGCTGCTGCCGATGACCTTCCACCTTACGCCCGCCGGGGCGCTGATCATGCTCGCGGGCGTGTACTACGGCGCGCAGTACGGTGGCTCGACCACGGCGATCTTGCTCAATTTGCCCGGCGAGTCGGCGTCCGTGCCCACCTGTCTCGACGGACACGCGATGGCGCGCCAAGGCAAGGGCGGGGTGGCACTCGCAACCGCGGCGCTCAGTTCGCTGCTGGCCGGCTGCATCGCGACGGTGCTCCTCGCGGCGAGCGCGCCCGCGCTGGCGGCCGTCGCGCTCCGCTTCCAGTCCGCGGACTACGTGTCTATCTTGGTTCTGGGGCTGGTGGCGGCCATCGCGCTGTCGCACGGCTCGGTCCTCAAGTCCATCGCTGCGGTGCTGATCGGGCTGACGCTCGGCCTCGTCGGAACCGACGTGAGCACGGGCGAGTACCGCCTCACGTTCGGGGTTCCGGCGCTCGTCGACGGCATCGGATTCGTGCCAGTCGCCATGGGCCTCTTCGGGGTGGCCGAGATCATCGGCAATCTGAATCGCACCGATGGGTCGGGTGTTAAGGCGACGCCGGTGACTCGCATCTGGCCGGTGGCGGCGGAGCTCCGGGCGATGCTGGCGCCGGCCTTGCGTGGTACTGCGCTGGGGGCCTTCTTCGGAATCCTTCCGGGCGGTGGGCCCACCATCGGCGCGTTCTCGGCATACGGGTTGGAGAAGAAGATCGCCCGCGAGCCGCAGCGCTTCGGCCGCGGCGCCATCGAGGGGGTGGCCGCGCCCGAAGCCGCTAACAACGCCGCTGCCCAGGCTTCGTTCATCCCGATGCTCAGCCTGGGGGTCCCGCCCAGCGCCCTGATGGCCCTGATGATTGGCGCGATGATGATTCACGGCACCGCCCCGGGGCCGAGTTTCATCGCCAAGCAACCCGCGCTGTTCTGGGGGCTGGTGGTGAGCATGTGGATCGGTAATGCAATGCTGGTCGTGCTCAACTTGCCTCTCATCAAGCTATGGGTGCGGCTGCTGGGCGTGCCCTATCTTCTGCTCTATCCCGCGATAGTCGCGCTGTGCTGCATCGGCACGTACACCGTGTCCAACAGCGTGGCCGACGTGGTGATCATGGCCGTCTTCGGTCTGGCCGGCTGGGGCTTCAACAAGATCGGCATCGAAGCGGCGCCGCTGCTCATGGGCCTGGTGCTCGGGCCGATGCTCGAGGAGAACCTGCGCCGCGCCATCAGCGTCTCGGGGGGCTTCAGCATTTTCTTCACGCGTCCGATCAGCGCAACCCTGCTCGCCTGCGCTGCGGGCGTGCTGCTCGCTTCGGCGCTTCCGGCCCTGCGAAGGAACCGGCAGCGTTATTTCAGCTAGGACTCGACCGCTTAGGAGGCATCATGTTGGTCCGATTCTCTCGTCGTGCGTTCGCAGCCGCGTGCTGCGGTGCCGTGCTGGCGCTGCCGGCGGCTGCCGCTGGCTTCCCCGACAAGCCCATAACGTTCGTCATGCCCTGGCCGGCGGGCGGCGGCAGCGACATCGCCATGCGGCTCGTGGCAGACGCCGCCGGCAAGAAGATCGGACAGCCCATTGTTGTGGTGAATCGTCCCGGCGCCGGCGGCGCCATCGGCATCAAGGAGATCGCTGATGCCGCGCCCGACGGCTACACCGTCGGCATGATCGGCTCGGGCGCGGTGGCTGCGCAGTACATGAACCCCAATGCGAATGCGCTGGCCGACCTGCAGCCCATCGCCTTCTTCGGCGAGGATCCGGCAGCCATCACCGCCAGCGCCGCCTTGCCTTACAAGACGGTTTCCGAATTCGTTGCGGCCGCGAAGGCGTCGCCGGAGAGCATCCGCAACGGAAACGATCAGCCGGGCGGGGCGGCGTTCACGTTCATCTCGCTGTACGAGAAGCAACTCGGCATCAAGGTGAAGAAAGTGAACTTTTCGGGCTATGCGCCTGCGATCACCGCCTTGCTGTCCGGGGAGGTGCAAACGATATCGATCGCCGTGCCCGATTTGGCCGAGCACCACAAGGCGGGCAAGGTACGTGTGCTGGGCGTTTCAGGTCCTACGCGCCACTTCATGCTGCCGGATGTGCCGACGTTCAAGGAGCAGGGGTTCAATGTCATGGTCGGCTCCTGGCGAACAATTGCGGGGCCGAAGGGCATCCCGCCCGAACGGCTTGCCAAGCTTGAGGAGGCGTTCCGCAGCGCGATGGCCGAACCAGATTTCATCGCGCGCGCAAAGGACCGCGGCTTTTTTGTCTCGCCCGGTGGTGTCAAGGAGGCGGCGCAAGTCTGGAACGACGCAGACAAGACACTGTACCCACTGCTGCTCGACGCGGGCTTGATCAAGGTGCGCCGCAAGTGAGCCGAATCGAGCGACTTCCTGCCCGGGCGCCGGGACGCAGCGGCGGCAGCGCCTACAAGGACCTGGTCTTCGCCGTGGCGACTGCCGACGATCGTTCAGTCGGTCTCAAGGGACAGGCAGCGCAGGCCCTCGCCAAAATCGGCGAACTGCTCATGGCGCAGGGCTCTGACCGGGCGCGCATCCTGACGGCTTCCGTGTACCTTGCTGATATCTCCCAAAAAGCGGATTTCGAAGCGGCTTGGAGTGAATGGGTCACGGCAGATCCCGCCGAGTGGCCCATGCGCTCTTGCGTGCAGGCCGGACTCCCGCCGGGCATTCTCGTGGAAGTAGTGGCGGCAGGCGTGCGCTCGGCGCCAGTAGAGTAGGCCAGGGTCAGCAGAGCCGGCCCAGCCCCCTGCCCGGCAGCCAGCGGCAACTGGATGGCGAACTCCGCACGTTGATTGTCCGGGTCACAGACGGCCCGCACCTCGCTCGCGATGGTTTGGTGGCCACGAGCATCGGCCGGCGCAAGGGCGACGAGCGCCATCTCGTGAAGCAGATGGCGGTGCGTCCCGGCCCGCGCGAGCTGATCTTTGCAGGATTTGCGCGAGCGTGGCACGCGCGAACTGGTTGCGAGTGCCCGCAGGACAACCTAGCCATGGCCCGGCCTGGCGCGCGCCGTCGGCCTCTGTCGGTGCGACCGCATTGGAGTCGCTCGCCGTCAGCGGAGGGTTCGGCGTGGTGGCGGTGCTGCTCGCCAGCCTGCAGGGCAGGAAGCAATGAATCTGGTGGCCGGCGGGGTCCTCCTCGTCTTGGCGACGCTGGTGCTTGCGCCACTTGGGACTTGGCGAAGCAGCGGCGAGATCGGGACGGGCTTCTTCCCAGCGAGATGCGGCGTTCTGGTGCTCCACCGCGATCTTCATCGCCGGCTCCGAGGCTTCCACATACCGGTGCTGGCGGCTTTCCTGAACTAGGCTATCGTGATGGAAACTTATTGGGCTTGCCTGAACTTACTGCAGCCGTGCACCTCGCGGAGTGGGGCAACTGGGACGCTCAAAGGAGAGTTCCTCGCAGGAAGAAGATCGCGCTGCTGAGGTAGATCACAATTCCCAAAACGTCGACTACTGTCGACACAAACGGAGCTGAGGAGCTCGCTGGATCCAGCCCAGCTGCCTCCATTAAGAACGGGAGCAGGGAACCGACAAGGGAGCCGAACATCACGATTCCCACCAGCGCCGCGCCAACGGTCAGCGCTACCAGCGGCCAGAACTCGCCATAGTCGTAGAAGCCTGCGATCTGCCACAGGGTGATCCTGCTCATGCCGATGATGCCGAGCAGTGCCCCGAGAATAATGCCCGTCGGCAACTCGCGCAGAGCAATGCGCCACCAGTCGGCCGGCCTCACCTCCTGGACAGCAAGAGCCCGAATGATCAGTGACGCGGCCTGTGAACCGGAATTCCCGCCGGAGCTCATGATTAACGGAATGAACAACGTCAGAACGACAGCCCTTGCGAGGTCATCCTGGTAGTACTGCATGGCGCTCGCGGTGAGCATCTCGCCAATGAAAAGGACAATGAGCCAGCCGCCCCCTTTTCTTGATCATCTCGGCCAACGGTATGTCCAGATAAGGCTTGGGCATGGCCTCCAGGCCGCCGAGTTTCAGTAAGTCTTCGGTGCTCTCTTCGATCATGGCGTCGATGAGTCGTCGACGGTTACAAGACCGAGTACCTGGCCCGCTTCGTTCACGACCGGGACCGCGAGCAGGTTGTACTTGGCAATCAGACGCGCCACATCCTCCCGGTCCATCATGGGGTCGACCACGACGGGTCGTCGGCGGGGGGCAACGGAGAGGACGGAGGCCTGCGGCTCACCGGCAATCAGCCCGCGCAGGCTTGCAACCCGCAGGAGCCTCTGGGTGTTGGGTTCCAGAATGTGGATCGCATCGACTGCCTCGCGGGTACGGCCCACTTCGCGGATGTGCTGTAGCGTTTGTTCGACCGTGAAGGTCGAGGGGACGCTAACGAACGCGCTGGTCATGATGCTCCCAGCGGTGTCCGGCGGATAGGCGAGGCTTTGCTCGAGCAAGACCTTGGCCGCGGGATCCAGCTGGCCCAGCCAATGCAGGCGTGCCGGCCTTTCCAGGACACGCAGGATCGCGGCGGCGCGGTCGGACGACATGGCCTGCAGCAGAGCCACGGCTCTTGGAGCGGGCTGCAGCTTGACAAGCTCGGCCGCGGCGCGGAGGTGCGGCTCATCGAGGATTTCGGCCGCCTGCTCGAGGGGCAGCCGAGCCAAAATACGGGATGCGACCGGCAGCGGCGTCCGATTTAAGGTCTCGACGATGTCGGCGACGCGTTGCAGTTCCAGGTCGTCCGCAAGGGCCGCTGGATCGGGTCCGGCCTCGCGGGTAGCGCGGATCTTTGCCATGTCCAGCTCCCATTCCGACAGGGGCTCCGTCGCGAAGCGAACATCGGACCTGGGAGCGTAGTCAGGCGACCCCCCGGTTCAAGGGCGAAGCCCGCCCGCACGCTCGATGAAGTCGATCACCACGTCAAGAGAGGTCCCGGTCTTTAGGTTGGTGAACACGAAGGGCCGGTCCTTGCGCATCCGCTTCGTGTCGCTTTCCATCACCGCCAGACTGGCGCCAACCTGGTCCGCCAGGTCCACCTTGTTGATGACGAGCAGGTCCGAGCGGGTGATGCCGGGCCCGCCTTTGCGCGGGATCTTCTCGCCGGCGGCCACGTCGATCACGTAGATGGTGATGTCGGCCAGTTCCGGACTGAAGGTCGCCGCGAGGTTATCGCCACCCGATTCGATCAGGACCAGATCCAGCCCCGGGAAACGTCCGCGCATCTGCGCCACCGCGGCCAGATTGGCGGATGCGTCTTCGCGGATGGCCGTGTGCGGGCAGCCGCCAGTTTCCACGCCGAGGATGCGCTCGGTCGGCAGGGCGCCCGCGCGCGTCAGGATCTCGGCGTCCTCCTTGGTGTAGATGTCGTTGGTGATGGCCGCGATGTCGTAGCGGTCGCGCATGGCCTTGCAAAGGCCCTCCATCAGCGACGTTTTCCCTGAGCCGACGGGGCCGCCGATGCCGACGCGAAGAGGACCGAATGTGGAGTTCATGATCGGAAGAGCCTCGTGTACTGGGTTTCGTGGTTCATGGACGCGATGTCCGCGAGGAAGGTGGCCGAGCCGAGGTCGTCGAGCGACGAGGACTGTGCCTCCTGCGCGATCTCGGCGATCAAGGGCTCCAGCGCAGCCATGATCCGGACGCCGTCCGTCTGCCCCAGGGGAACCAGGCGAACGCCCGCGGAAACCAGGTTGGCCGCGAAGGCATGGAGGCTCGCCACGAGTGCCGAGTCCAACGGCACCTCGTGGGCGGCCGTGGCGACGCCAGCCGCCACGGCGTACGACTGCTCCCCGCCGCAACGCGCCTGGAAGGTGTCGATCGCCGCAGCCGGCCACCCGGCCGCGACCGCGGCGAGAAACGCGCGGCCCTGGTTGAGGCTCTCCAGGCGGCGTTCGTAAGTCGGCTGCAGGGCGGCGGCGAGGACGCTGATCTCGTCCGCAAGTTCCCAATCCTGCTCGTGAACGGCTCGCCAGAGCTCCGCCAGCAGGATCGCGTCCGAACGGCCAGCACCGTGGCGCAAGGTGCCGGCCACCCATTCGGCCAGCGACCCGGCATCTCTCACCTCCTGGGCCTCGACCACCCACTCCAGGCCGTGGCTGTAGCCGAAGCTGCCTATGGGAAAGCTCGGCGAGAACCAGGCCTGCAGCTTGGCCAGCCGGGTGGGTGTAAGCGCAGATCCGGAACCCGGGCGCTCAGCTTCGGTGCGTGTGCAGGCCATCGTGTTCCCCGTGAATCACCGCGTGCGCATGGGCCGCTCCGTGCTCGAAAGCCCCGCCTTCGGGATCGAACGGCGCCTGGATCTCCGCCACCTTGCCGCCGAGCCCCTCCACCATCCCGATGATCACGTGGTCGTGGCGGATCCGCAGCCTTTTCCCGAGCAACTGCGTGGGCAGGTGGCGGTTACCGAGGTGCCATGCGATGCGCAGGAGCGCATCGGCGTCGGCCGCGGTGATCTCCGCGAGCCGTTCCGGCGCCGCCTGGACGCGCACGATCCGGCCATCGTCGAGGAGCAGGCCGTCGCCTTCGCGAAGCACCGTCGCCTGGGGCAGGTCCAGCAGGAAGGCGGTTCCGGCACGGCCCGCCATCGCATGCCGGCGCCGATGCCGGCTATCGAAGTCCAGCACCACGCTGTCCGCTCCCAAGGCCGCGTCCCAGGTTCCAGCAGCACGCACTTCGCTCGCGATCAGCATGGGTGCCCTCCGTTAGGCTGTTCAGAACAGGAAGTACCGTTGCGCCATCGGCAGCACGGGCGCGGCTTCGGCCGTGAGCAACTCCCCATCCGCCCGCACCTCGTAGGTCTCGGGGTCCACCTCGATCCGCGGGGTGGCGGCGTTGTGGATCATGGAATGCTTACCGATGCCCGCTCGCGTGTTGGTGACCGGCAGGGTGGCCTTGTTGAGCCCCAGCTTCTGCCCGATTCCGGCCTGGTGCGCTGCCGCGCTCAGGAACATCACGCCCGTGTGGGCCTTGGCCCGCCCATAGGCGCCGAACATGTGCCGGTAGTGCACCGGCTGGGGCGTGGAGATGGACGCGTTCGGATCCCCCATTAGCGCGATGCAGACCGTGCCCATCTTCATCACCAAGTCCGGCTTGACCGCGAAAAACGCCGGAGACCACAGCACAAGGTCGGCGAACTTGCCGACTTCCACGGAGCCGAGGTGCGCCGACAGGCCCTGCGCGATCGCCGGATTGATGGCGACTTTCGCCCAGTACCGCTTCACGCGGAAATTGTCGTTGTCGCCCGCCTCCTCCGACAGCCGGCCGCGCTGCACGCGCATCCAGTGCGCTGTCTGGAACGTGCGCATGATGACCTCGGCCACGCGACCCATGGCCTGGCTGTCGGAGGACATGATCGACAGCGCGCCGATGTCATGCAAGATGTCCTCGGCGGCGATCGTCTCCTTGCGGATTCGGCTTTCCGCGAACGCGAGGTCCTCCGGAATCTTTGAATCCAAGTGGCGCGCGGTCATCACCATGTCCAAGTGCTCATCCACCGTATTCACGGTGTAGGGCATCGTTGGGTTGGTCGAGGCAGGCAGGATGTAGGGCAGCCCGGCGATGCGGATGATGTCCGGTGCGTGCCCGCCGCCGGCCCCCTCCGTATGGAACGCGTGGAGGGTGCGGCCTTTCATGGCGGCAATGGTGGATTCGACGAAACCGGACTCGTTGAGCGAATCGCTGTGCAGCATCACCTGCACGTCGTAGCGGTCGGCTACGCTGAGGCAGCAGTCCAGCGCCGCGGGCGTTGCACCCCAATCCTCGTGCACCTTCAGGCAGGAGGCCCCGGCTCGGATCTGCTCGGCCAGGGCCTCATCCCGCGAGCAACTGCCCTTGCCGGCCACCGCGAAATTCATGGGGAAAGCGTCCAGTGCTTGCAGCAGGCGGCCGATGTGCCAGGGCCCGGGCGTGCAGTTGGTCGCGACCGAGCCGGTCGCAGGACCCGTGCCGCCGCCGACCATGGTGGTCGTCCCGGCGGCCAGAGCCTCCTCGATCTGCTGCGGGCTGATGAAGTGCACGTGGGTGTCCACGGCCCCGGCAGTGACGATCTTGCCTTCGCCCGCGACGGCTTCGGTGGCGGCGCCTATGACAATGTCCACGTCGGGCTGCATATCCGGATTGCCGGCCCTGCCGATCCCGCAGATCAGCCCGTCTTTGATGCCGATGTCTGCCTTGACGATGCCCCAGTGGTCGATGATCAGCGCATTGGTGATGACGGTGTCCACCGCCCCCTCCGCGCGCGTGGCCTGCGACTGGCCCATTCCATCACGGATCACCTTGCCGCCGCCGAACTTCACCTCCTCGCCGTAGACCGTGAGGTCGCGCTCCACCTCCACAATCAATTCCGTGTCCGCCAAGCGCACTCGGTCCCCGGTGGTGGGGCCAAACATGTCGGCATATGCCTGGTGCGAAATTCGAAATGCCATGCTTGCACTCCCTGCGGACGCTCAGGAGAGGACGCCCATGACTTCCCCGCGGAACCCGAAGACCCGGCGGGCGCCGCGCAAGGGGACGAGCGTCACTTCGCGAGACTGCCCCGGCTCGAACCGGATCGCGCTGCCGGCAGGGATGTCGAGGCGCATGCCGCGCGCTTGCTGCCTGTCGAAATCCAGGGCGAAGTTGGCCTCGGCAAAGTGGTAGTGCGAGCCGACCTGCACCGGCCGGTCGCCCCGGTTGGCCACCATGAGGACCAGCGTCGGGCAGCCGGCGTTGAGCTCGATGTCGCCGTCTTTAGGCAGGACCTCGCCGGGGATCATGGCGCTGCTCCCAGCAGCACCAAGCCCACATCGGCGATGGCCGCGCCGATGCCGCGGGTGAGGCCGCCGCGCCGGCGCGACGCCAGCCACTGCCCCAGCGCGAGGCCTGTCGCATGCAGCAGGGCCGTGGCGGCCACCAGGCCGAGGCCGAAGGCGGGCGCTGCGCCCTGCAGGCTGGTGCCGTGCGCATGTCCATGAAAGACGGCAAGCGCTCCGACCAGAAGGGCCGAGAGCGCTGGTGGCAGCCGCCCCGCGATGGCGATTAGGGCGCCCAGCACGAAGACCGAGCCCGCAACGAGCGGCTCGACGAGGGGCAAGCCGGCTCCCGCCACGGCCAGGGTCCATCCGCCGACCATGCAGAGGACGAAGCACGTTGGCAGCAGCCACAAGGCCTTGCCGCCCAGCACGCGGGCCCACAGCCCGACGGCCAGCATCGCGACCACATGGTCGATGCCCAGCAGCGGGTGCGTAAAACCCTCGGCGAAGGCATGGTGCCCGGCGCCCTCTCCGGTATGCGCTAGCACAGGCAGCGAGAGCACGGCCAGCGACAGTGCGGGTAGCAGCGAACGGCGCATGGGAGCCTCCTTCGAATCAGCGGATAGGATGGTGCACCGTGACGAGCTTCACACCGTCCGGAAAGGTGGCTTCGACCTGCACGTTCGGGATCATCTCGGCCACGCCCTCCATGACCTGGCTGCGTGAGCAGACCAGCGCGCAACCTTGCATCAGTTCGGCTACCGACCGCCCGTCGCGCGCGCCTTCGAGCACGTAGTCGCAAATGAGCGCGACGGCTTCCGGGTGGTTCAGCTTGACCCCCCGCTCGAGGCGGCGCCGCGCGACGTGGGCAGCCAGAGCGATCAGAAGCTTGTCCTTCTCGCGCGGTGTGAGCTGCATAGCGCATTCCCTTTCAGCAGAGCCAACTGCGCGGCAGTGGCCGCGCACCGCGCAGTGGAACCAGGGCCTGGTTCAAGGCCGAGCGAAGTGCCATCCCGGTGCAGGCCACCATGCGCGCGACGAGGACCCCGTTGACCAAGGAGGCTCCCGCGGTTGCGCAGTCAAGTTTTGTGAAGGAAGAGCGCAGGGCGTCTCTCTTGGCCTCCAAGTCCGGCCCAACATGTGCCAAGCTGGCCATCGCAACATGCGAGCGCAATGCAGTGGGCGAGGCCATCGTGGCCTGAAACGCGTCACAAATGCGAATGACGTCGGTGAAAACCAGCCGTCCCGCGCGTCGTATCGCCCAGGCGTCCGAGAAAAAGCCGCTCTTCACGGTTTCCCCCATCGCGGCGCGGCCAAACAGGATCGCTTCCGCCAGCGTGAGTTCCGCCCCGCGATCCAGCTGCACCTCCGTGCGGCGCTTGAGGCGGCTGCCGTCGAACAGGATGGTTTCCTGCGGCACCCAATCGAGCCGCGCGCTGCGCCCGACCCGCAGGTGCTGCTCGATGACGGCTTCGCCCCCGGCAGAGCGATAGATGCGCTCGCAGCCCGGCGTCGTCGCGCAGGCGCGCGCGCCCTCACCGATCTCGATCTCGACCGAGAGCACGTCCCCGCCGGTCAATCCTCCGGAGGTGTTGATGATCACGGCTTCCAGCACCCGATCCGATTCGGGGCGTGGCAGGCGAACCTTGAGGCAGCCTTCCTGCAGCAGGTCGCTCAAGCGCGTCCTGCGATCATCGCAGCAGCTTAGCCTGACGCGCGCTCGCCCACGGGAGCGCTGCAGGGCCGGAGCAAGCTTCGCGGCAGCGGCGGCGCCGTACGAGGATGCCAGCTCATCCCGTGACTCTTCATGTTCTTCGACACGGGAAACGCAACGTAAAGACACTGTGAGCCCGCGCATGCGGAACCGCTGTTTCGACGTGCGTCTATGCTTGAAAGGCAAGTTACTTGACAGCTGTGACTTCCAGAGGGAGCCATGCTGGATCACCGGCCTCCAAGCAGCGCGACGACCTCGGCAACGCCGGGCAGATTGGCAAGGCACGCCGATCTGGTTGCAGTCCCTGCACACCTGGCCTGCGCCGACGACCCCGATGCGAATCCACGATCTACCGAGTGACCTTGGGTACGCGGGGGAACTGGTCGGCGTGGTTTGGGAGCGTCCCCCCTTCGAGTACGGCCAGTTTGGGGGAAGCTCAGGCCCGTTCCCTCGGCACCGTAAAGTGAAAGGCACTTCCTTCACCGACGACACTCTCCACCCACAACTGTCCGCCGTGCGCTCGGACAATGCCCTCCGAGATGAAGAGGCCGAGCCCAGTCCCTCGCCTGGTGTGCCCCCTGCCCGACCAATAAGGATCGAACAAGTGGGCAAGCGCCTCAGCCGGAATGCCCGGGCCGGTGTCGATGACCGAGAAGCGCACCATAGCGCCCTCGGGTGCCGCCAGCACCCGAATCTTGTCTCCGGGACTGCAGAACTTGATCGCATTCCCGATCAGATTGGCGAAGACCTGCTGGATCCTCCCCTGGTCACAGCTGACGCTCTCACCATGCAAGTCGAAATGAGCGTCCAGCTTGGCGCCTTTTTCCGTAGCGAACGGCGCGTGCGCCTCGACCGCTTCATTCACCAGCGACTTCGCGTCGCAAGCAGATCGCTCCACTACGAGGTGCCCTGTCCGGGTGATGGCCATGTCCAGCAGATCCCCGATCAGCTGTTTCATCCGGTTGCCGGCGCGCTTGATGGTGTCAAGGGGCTTGCGGATTCTGGCATCGCCGCCGGCATGGATACCGCGCTCCAACAACTCTGCTGCGAGGCTAATCGAATTCAGGGGGGTGCGCAGGTCGTGGGAGACGATGGCGAGCAGGTCGTCCCGCATGCGGACCGCCTGCTCGAGCTCTCGCAAGAGCCGCTCGCGCTCCAGTTCGGCGTGCTTGCGCTCGGTGTTGTCCGCGACGATACCGATGAAGCGTCGCGGGCGCCCCGCAGGATCGAACAGCACCTGCCCGCGTTCAGATACCCATCGCTCGGGACTGCCGTCAGCCGGCACAACCCGGTACTCAGCTTGGTAGGCCCCTCCGCTGGCCGGCTCCGCCGCAGCCGCGAACAGGCCCAACGCTCGCCCGCGGTCGTCGGGATGGATCAGCGAAGCCCGCGTCGCTTGAGTCAAGGGCACATCTGCCGGCAAGCCGAACATTTCGCGCACCTTGCCCGACCAGTGGATCATGCCGGCCGGCAGGTCCCAGTCGTATTTGCCGAGATCAGCCACGTCCATGGCGAGCCGCAGGCGCTCCAGGTCCTCCCGAATCGTCTCCCTTTCGCCCAGCCGTCCGATGGTGTCCGTCGCCGGTCCGCTGTCTTGATCGCGCGTCATGGCCACCCTCACGCAGTACTCTGCACATTCTGCGACGGAGGGGGCGGTTCGCGGAAGACAGCGCGAAAACTCACGCTCGTTATGGGGGCAGCAACTTCGCTCATGAGATTTTTGCGAGCAGAAGGTAGCTGCCGTCGCAGGAGGAGGAAAGCTATTCATCCGCGGGCAGCTACTTCGGTCAGCTTGGTGCCTTCCTCGTCCACATGCTTGCGCACACGGACTGCTCGGCCAGAATCCACGCCCTGAACTCCGACCTCCACCTGCTCCTCCGTCGCGGGGATGAGCAACCTTCCGAGCGCGGCAGGCGGCGACTTGCCCGGGCGCGGTGATGGTCTGCACCATGGCCGCCCTGGCATTGGCGCTGAGGGTGAGGCTGGCGCGCCACCCCGCTGCGCCGCTTGCCGCCGCTCAACGCAGCCAGCGGCCAACGGCCAACGGAGCGGTCTTAGTCGCCGGCTGCGTACTTCGCCGGCCCAAGCCAAGTACTCGTGCACCGGGCCGAATGCAGATTGCGGCGCGGCCGGGAGCCTACGGTGGTACCGCCTGGCGACGCCGAGGCCGGCACCACGCAATAGTGATTGCATGCAGCAGCGCCTCACAAAGTGTGAGGCGCGTGCTACGCGAAGGTGCTCACCCGGCGCGCTGTGCGAGCCGCCGCGAGTAGCTCGACTCGATCAGCCCTTTATCGTGGGCGCGTCGGATGCCAGCCATGAACTGTGCGACGCGCCGCTTCGACACGAGCGCCATGATCCGCGGGAAGGTCCCGCGCAGCCAGGGTTCGAGCACGGCGTTGTCGTGAACGAACGAGCAGAGTCGGTCGAGTTCGGTGGCCCATTCGCCTAGGGCATCGAGCGGCGACTGGTCGTCCAAGTGGCGGCCGAGCGTGAAGCCGGCTTCCTCATAACCACTGCCCCCCCTTGAGCGGCGGCAGTGAGCTGGCATCGCATGAAGGACGGCAGTCCGCGATGAACGGATGTTGAAGGCATGGTGGTTCTTACCCAAATCCCGCCGCCCAGTAAAGCGGGAGGAACTTTGGAGGCCTCGGGGATCGATGGACCGAGCGTCACCCCGAAAACCTATGCGCACTAGGCGCCCATGCGTTGCCGCAAGTCCCACCGGCGGTAGCCGGTGAATCGGTCCATGCAGGGAACAGTGTACGGCTCTGCCTTCGGAGGTGACCCGTTCGGCGCGCTCGCTGTGCGCAGTGGGGTGGGCGCGCCGTGCAGGCGCTCCTATGCACTCCTGGTGCAGCAGCAGGTCCAAGCGGTTGCACCGTGTAGTTGCTCCTCCAGAGTGGCGTTGACGCCTTGAGCAAGACCGGCGGTGTGCCGGTTTTCTAGTGGTGCCTTTCGGTGTACCGTGGAGGGGCGCGGAGTCCGGCGCGGGACTCATAATCCCTTGGTCGCTGGTTCAAGTCCAGCACGCCCTACCAGTAGAACCCGCCTGGATCAAGGACTTGCCGCAGTCCTCCGCATCCGCGGGAGCCGGAATGCCTGTCGAGTAAGCAGAAGGCTCTTTCCCCCTCTATTCGGGCAATCGGGCTGGCGCGCGCTTCCTACAGTCGAGGGCGCGCGCCGATGGTCGGCCGCGCCCGCGCCGTCATGACCTGTATCGTCCGTCTTCCCCTGCTCGGTCCCCGGCAGAAGGTGCTTGGCTACAAGCTCGCCTGGCAAGCCACGTCCGGTGATTCGGCGAGCCGACCCGATCTGCCGATGCTGGCCGCGACGGTGGCGCGGCGCTTCGAGGGCACCGACACGGCCGGCAACGGCAGCCTGATTTTCCTGCAGGCGCCGCCGGGCCGGCTGGCCCCGGACAGCCTGCAGGGGCTCACGCCCGCCGGCACGGTCCTCAGCCTGACGGCCGCCGAACTCGACGAACCTGCAGTCTTTGCAGCCGTCCAGCATCTGCGCGAGCAGGGCTTCGGCCTGTGCGTGCGCGAGCTGGATTTGCAGCCGGACCCGCGGCCTGCCTGGCTGCCGCTGCTGACGCACCGCGAATTCGACTGGGGTGGGGCCGCCCGCGCCCGGCAACTGCCGTCTTCGGGCGAAGTCGCCGCGGCGCAGCCTTGCCTGGTCGCGTCCGGGCTGGCGCACCCGGAGGAATTCCAGGCGTGCGACGCCCTGGGTGTGCACGCCTTCGTCGACCCGCTCCTGACGGCGCCCGTCGGGGCCGCGGACGCCGCCCGGCTCAGTCCGGAAAGCCTGCTGATCCTCCAGCTGATGCAGATGGTGCAGGCCAACGCCGACCTGCGCCACATCGAGTCGGCGCTCAAGCGCGACGCCGCGCTGGCCTACCAGCTGCTGCGCTACCTGAACTCGGCCAGCTTCGGCCTGGGAGTCGAGGTGCAGTCGCTCCGGCATGCCCTCACGATGGTCGGGTACGGGCCGTTGCACCGCTGGCTGGCGGTGCTGCTGGCCGGCAGCAGCGCCCACCCCGGATCGCAGGCGCTGCTGGTGGCGGCGATCGTCCGCGGCCGCTTCACCGAGCTGCTCGGGCAGGGCATGCTGCCGCAGAGCGACGCCGAGAACCTGTTCATCACCGGCATGTTCTCCTTGCTCGACCGCCTGCTGGGGGTTCCCATGGCCAGCATCCTGGAGCGGATCCAGCTGCCCGAGACGGTGGTGCAGGCGCTGCTCACGCGCGAAGGCATGTACGGGCCGTTCCTGCGCCTGGTCGAGGCCTGCGAGCGGTCCGACGGCGATGCCGCGGCGCTGGCCGACTCGGCCTTTCTCACGGGCGAGCAGGTCGATCGCGCGCACGTGGCGGCCCTCGCCTGGTCGCTCGAGCTGCGCGTCTGAGCGACGCGGCGAACAGGCGCCGTTCCACCCCGCTTATCGGGCGATTGCAGCGCGCACCGGCCGATACAGTGGCCTCATCAGCGGCGGCCGGCACATCCGCGTCCCCGCGGAGCCCTGACGCCGTGCATCCCGACTTTGACCTGAGCGACCGAGACTTCGACCGCGTGCGCGCCCTGATCCACGCGCGTGCCGGCATCGCGCTGGGCGCGCAGAAGCGGCAGATGGTCTACAGCCGGCTGTCGCGGCGCCTGCGCGAACTCGGCCTGGTGGCATTCGGCCCCTACCTCGACCATCTGGAAGGCGCACCGCAGGACGGCGAGTGGCAGTCGTTCATCAACGCGCTCACGACCAACCTCACCTCCTTCTTCCGCGAGGCGCACCACTTTCCGCTGCTGGCGCAGCACGTCGCCGGCCGCCCGCACCCGCTGCAGATCTGGTGCGCCGGCGCCTCCACCGGCGAGGAGCCGTACTCGGTCGCGATGACGCTGATGGAGACCCTCGGCAGCCGCGCCGCGGCCTGCACGGTGCTGGCCACCGACGTCGACACCGAGGTGCTGGCAAAAGGCCAGGAGGGCGTGTTCACGATGGAGCAGGTCGCCAGGCTGCCGCGCGAGCAGCTGCAGCGCTTCTTCCTCAAGGGCGTGGGCGGCAACGAGGGCAAGGCGCTGGTGCGCCCCGAGCTGGCCGCCATGGTGAAGTTCGCCCCGCACAATCTCCTGAGCCCCGACTGGCCCGAGGGCCCGTTCGACGCCATCTTCTGCCGCAACGTGATGATCTATTTCGACAAGCCGACGCAGGCAGCCATCCTGCAGCGCTTCGCGCGGCACATGAAGCGCGGCGCGCTGCTGTTCGCCGGCCACTCGGAGAACTTCTCCTTCCTCGACAAGATCCTGCGCCCGCGCGGCCAGACGGTCTACGGACTTGCCTGAAGCGGGGAGCAAGCATGGAGCGGCATTCGCGGGCCACCCACCACTACTTCGACCGGCAGTTCGGCGTGCCGGCCGTCAAGCTGCTGGCAAGCGAGTACTACGTCGGCGCCGGCGACCTGGTGCTGACGACGGTGCTCGGCTCCTGCGTGTCGGCCTGCCTGTTCGACCTGGGCGCAGGCGTCGGCGGCATGAACCACTTCATGCTGCCCGGCGAGGCGGAGGATGCGCAGCCCGGGAACGTGGACACGCGCTACGGCGGCCATGCCATGGAGGTCCTCGTCGCGGAGCTGCTCAGGGCCGGTGCCCGCCGCGAGCGGCTGACCGCCAAGGTGTTCGGCGGCGGCGCGGTGCTGCCCGGCATGACGCAGCTGAACATCGGCGAGCGCAACACCGAGTTCGCGCTGCAGTACCTGCGGCGGCACGAGGTGCCGGTGATGGCGCAGGACGTCGGCGGCACGCTGCCGCGGCGCATCGGCTGCTTCCCCGGCAGCGGCCGCGTTGCCGTGCACACGCTGCGGCGCCAGGAGGACCTGGCGGAGGTGCAGCAGAACGAGCAGCGCCTGATCGGCCTGGCCCCGCCGGCGGCGCCCGGCTCCGACGCCGGGCGGGGGTGATCGCGTGGCCAGGGACAAGATCAAGGTGCTGTGCGTCGACGATTCGGCGCTGATCCGCAGCCTGATGACGGAGATCATCAACAGCCAGCCCGACATGTGCGTGGTGGCGACGGCGTCCGACCCGCTGATCGCGCGCGACCTGATCAAGCGCACCGGGCCCGACGTGCTGACGCTGGACGTCGAGATGCCGCGCATGGACGGGCTGGACTTCCTCGAGAAGCTGATGCGCCTGCGGCCGATGCCGGTGCTGATGGTGTCCTCGCTCACCGAGCGCGGCTCGGAGATCGCGCTGCATGCGCTGGAGCTGGGCGCGGTGGACTTCGTGACCAAGCCCAAGCTGAGCATCCGCGAGGGCCTGCTCGCCTACACCGACCTGATCGCCGACAAGATCCGCGCCGCCGCTGCCGCCACCCTGAGGCCGGCCCGCGCGGCGCGCGCGGCGCCGCAGGCCGCGCCGGCGCAGCCGTTGCGCAGCCCGCTGCTGAGCACCGAGAAGCTGATCATCATCGGCGCCTCGACCGGCGGCACCGAGGCGATCCGCCAGGTGCTCGAGCCGATGCCGCCGGACGCGCCCGGCATCCTCATCGCGCAGCACATGCCTTCGGGCTTCACCCACTCGTTCGCGCAGCGCCTGGACGGCTGCTGCCGCATCACCGTCAAGGAGGCGGCGCACGGCGAGCGCGTGCTGCCCGGCCACGCCTACATCGCGCCGGGCGGATACCACCTGTCGCTGGCGCGCAGCGGCGCCAACTACATGGTGCACATCGACCAGGAGCCGCCCGTGAACCGGCACCGGCCCTCGGTCGACGTGCTGTTCGATTCCGTCGCGCGCGAGGCCGGCCGCAACGCCATCGGCGTGCTGCTCACCGGGATGGGGCGCGACGGCGCCGAAGGCCTGCTGCGCATGCGCCGGGCCGGCGCCTACACGCTGGCGCAGGACGAGGCGAGCTGCGTGGTGTTCGGCATGCCGCGCGAGGCCATCGCCCTGGGTGCCGCCGACGAGGTGGCATCGGTGCAGGACATGAGCCATCGCGTGATGGCGCACCTCCGCTCGCTGGGCGAGCGGGCCCACCGCGTGTAGCGGCAACACACATATCTAGCTGGAGAGAGCGTGGTAGACAAGAACGTCAGGATCCTGGTCGTGGACGATTTCCCGACCATGCGCCGCATCGTGCGCAACCTGCTCAAGGAGCTGCAGTTCGTCAACGTCGACGAGGCCGAGGACGGCGCCGCCGGGCTGGAGAAGCTGCGCAGCGGCAACTACGGCTTCGTGGTCTCGGACTGGAACATGCCCAACATGGACGGCCTCACGATGCTGCAGCACATCCGCGCCGATCCGGTGCTGGGCAAGCTGCCGGTGCTGATGGTCACGGCCGAGGCGAAGAAGGAGAACATCGTGGCGGCGGCCCAGGCCGGCGCCAACGGCTACGTCGTCAAGCCCTTCACCGCCGCGACGCTGGAAGAGAAGATCGGCAAGATCTTCGAGAAGCTCGAGAAGAACGGCGCGTGACATGGCCGCCGAAATCGACAAACCCGGCGACGGCGAGTCGCAGGAACTGATCAACCGGATCGGCCAGCTCACGCGCGAGTTGCGCGAGAGCCTGCGCGAGCTGGGCCTGGACAAGGGCATCGCCAAGGCCGCCGAGGCCATCCCGGACGCGCGCGACCGCCTCAACTACGTGGCGACCATGACCGAGCGGGCGGCGGAGCGCGCGCTCAACGCGATCGACGCCGCGCAGCCGATCCAGGACGAACTCGCGCGCCAGGCGAGCAGCCTGCACCGGCGCTGGGAGGAGTGGTTCGCCAGCCCCATCGGCCTGGACAGCGCGCGCGAGCTGGTGCTCGACACGCGCAGCTACCTGGCCGGCGTGCCGCAGCAGGCGTCCGCGATCAATGCGCAGCTGCTGGAGATCATGATGGCGCAGGACTTCCAGGACCTGACGGGCCAGGTGATCAAGAAGATGATGGACGTGGTGCAGGAAGTCGAGACGCAACTGCTGCAGCTGCTGATCGACTACGTGCCCGCGGAGAAACGGCCCGAGGCCGGCAGCGGCCTGCTGAACGGCCCGCAGGTGAAGTCCGGCGGCGCCGAGGCCGTGGTGGACCAGGCGCAGGTCGACGACCTGCTCTCCAGCCTGGGCTTCTAGGCCGCCCCCGCGGCGCTGGCGCCGCAACGGGATGTCCCGCGCCGGCCGGCTCCGATTGGGTGAGATGCCGCATGCATCCCATCCTGTTCCGGCGATCGCCGCAGCGGGCGCGCACGAATAATTTCCCCATTGGGGCGCCCCGGCTGCCGAGGGCGACCCGCAGCACATGGCCGAACAAAGCGACCTGGAAAAAACCGAACCTGCGTCACCGCGGCGCCTGGAGAAGGCGCGCGAGGAAGGCGACGTCGCCCGTTCGCGCGAGCTGGTCACGTTCGTCCTGCTGGCAACCGGTGCCGCAGGCCTGTGGTTCACGGCCGCCGGACTTCGCGAGCGCCTCGCCGCGTCGCTCGCGCGGGCGCTGCGCGTCGACCGCGCCGGCGCCTTCGATCCCACGCGCATGACCGACCAGGCCGTGTCAGCGGCCACGGGGGTGTTGCCGGCCCTGGCGCCCGCGCTCGGCCTCACCCTGGTCGCCGCCCTGGTCGCGCCCGTGCTGCTGGGCGGCTGGATGGTGTCGACCAAGCGCCTGCTGCCGGACTTCGGCCGGCTCGATCCGCTCAAGGGCCTGGGCCGGCTGGTCTCGCTCGACGCACTGGCCGAACTGGTGAAGGCGGTGCTCAAGCTGCTGCTGGTCGGCGGCGTCGCCGCCTGGGTGATCGCCGCCCAGAGCGAGGCGCTGCTGTCGCTGATGGGCGAGGCGACGCAATCGGGTCTCGAGCACGCCGTGCGGCTGGTGGCCTTCAGCTGCGCCGCCATCGTCGCTTCGCTGCTGCTGATCGCGAGCGTCGACGTGCCCTGGCAGCTCTGGCGCTACCACCAGCGCCACCGCATGTCGCGCGAGGACCTGCGCCAGGAGCAGAAGGAAAGCGACGGCGACCCGCACGTCAAGGCGCAGATCCGCCGCCAGCAGCAGGCGATGGCGCGCCGCCGCATGATGTCCGAGGTGCCCAGGGCCGACATCGTGGTGACCAACCCGACGCACTTCGCCGTGGCGCTGCGCTACCGCGACGGCGAGATGGGCGCGCCGCGCGTGGTCGCCAAGGGCACCGAGCTGGTGGCGCTGCGCATCCGCGAGCTGGCGCGCGAGCACGGCGTGCCGCTGCTGGAGGCGCCGCCGCTCACGCGCGCGCTGTACCGCCACTGCGACCTGGGCGCGGAGATCCCCGCCGCCCTGTACACGGCCGTTGCCGAGGTGCTGGCCTGGGCCTTCCAGCTCCACCGCTGGCGCAGCAGCGGCGGCGCCGAGCCGCGCACGCCGCGCGACCTGCCGGTGCCCGCCGCGCTGGACCCGGCCGCGAGTCCCGCATGAGGGGCATGGATCCCCACCGGCCGGCCGCGGCCTGGTCGCAGATGGCCCGGCAATGGCTGCGCGGCGGCCAGGCGCAGGGCCTGGTCGGCCCCGTCCTGATCGTCATGATCCTGGCGATGATGGTGCTGCCGCTGCCGCCCATCCTGCTGGACCTGCTGTTCACCTTCAACATCGCGCTGTCCATCATGGTGCTGCTGGTGAGCATGTACACCATGAAGGCGCTGGACTTCGCGGCCTTTCCCTCGGTGCTGCTGTTCACCACGCTGCTGCGGCTGTCGCTGAACGTCGCCTCCACCCGCGTGGTGCTGATGGAGGGCCACACCGGCCCGGACGCGGCCGGCAAGGTGATCGAGGCCTTCGGCCATTTCCTGGTCGGCGGCAACTTCGCGGTCGGCACGCTGGTGTTCCTCATCCTGGTGGTGATCAACTTCATGGTGATCACCAAGGGCGCCGGCCGCATCGCCGAGGTCGGCGCGCGCTTCGCGCTGGATGCCATGCCGGGCAAGCAGATGGCGATCGATGCCGACCTCAATGCCGGCCTGATCACCGAGGAGGTCGCCCGCACCCGCCGCGCCGAGGTGGCCCAGGAGGCGGACTTCTACGGCTCGATGGACGGCGCCAGCAAGTTCGTGCGCGGCGACGCGGTCGCCGGCCTGCTGATCATGGGCATCAACATCGTCGGCGGCCTGGTCGTCGGCATGCTCCAGCATGACCTCGACTTCGCAACCGCCGGCCGCACGTACACCCTGCTGGCGATCGGTGATGGCCTGGTGGCGCAGATCCCCGCGCTGGTGATCTCCACCGCCGCCGGCGTGGTCGTCTCGCGCGTCGCCACCGACCAGGACGTCGGCAGCCAGCTCACCAGCCAGCTGTTCTCCAACCCGCAGGTGCTGTTCCTGGCGGCGGGCATCGTCGGCCTGCTGGGCCTGATCCCCGGCATGCCCAACCTGTCCTTCCTGCTCATCGCCGGCGGCCTGGCCTGGTTCGGCCGGCGGCTGGCGCTGCGCAGCGCTGCCCCGGCGCCGGCGCCGGGCGGCAGCGCGCCCGCCCTGGCGCAGGCGGCGGCCGCGGCCGAACCGCAGGAGGCCAGCTGGGACGACGTGGCGCTGGTCGATCCGCTGGGGCTGGAGGTCGGCTACCGGCTGATTCCGATGGTCGACCACAGCCAGAGCGGCGAGCTGCTGGGCCGCATCAAGGGCATCCGCAAGAAGTTCGCGCAGGAGGTCGGCTTCCTGGTGCCGGTGGTCCACGTCCGCGACAACCTCGAATTCAAGCCCAACGCCTACGCCGTCACGCTCAAGGGCGTGCAGATCGCGCGCGGCGAGGCCTGGCCGGGGCAGTGGCTGGCCATCGATCCCGGCCAGGTGAGCGCGCCGCTGCCCGGCACGCCCACGCGCGACCCGGCCTTCGGCCTGCCGGCGGTCTGGATCGCCGCCGAACTGCGCGAGCAGGCGCAGGTCTACGGCTACACCGTGGTCGACGCCAGCACGGTGGTCGCGACCCACCTGAACCACCTGCTGCACCAGCATGCGGCGGAGCTGCTGGGCCGCCAGGAGGTGCGCCAGCTGCTGGACCGCGTCGGCAAGGAGGTGCCCGGGCTGGTCGACGACCTGGTGCCCAAGGTGCTGCCGCTGGCCACCGTGCAGAAGGTGCTGCAGAACCTGCTGGAGGAGGGGGTGGCGATCCGCGACATGCGCACCATCCTCGAGACGCTGGCCGAGCATGCGGCGACGGTCACCGATGCCACCGAGCTCACTTCGCTGGCGCGCCTGGCGCTGGGCCGCGCGATCGTGCAGCAGGTCTTCCCGGGCGACGAGGAGCTGCAGGTCATCGGCCTGGACGGCACGCTGGACCGCGTGCTGCTGCAGGCCCTGGGCAGCGGCGGCGGGCTGGAGCCCGGCCTGGCCGACAAGCTGCTGCGCCAGGCCGAGGCCGCCATCGCCCGGCAGGCGCAGCTCGCGCTGGCGCCGGTGCTGGTCGTGCAGCACCCGCTGCGGGTGCTGCTGGCGCGCTTCCTGCGCCGCAGCCTGCCGCAGCTGAAGGTGCTCTCGCACGCGGAAATACCTGACGGCCGCACCCTCAAGGTGACGGCGACTCTCGGAGGAACAGCTTGATGATCCCTGGCGCCGCCCCGGCCCCTCTCCGCTTCCTGGCCCGCTCCGGCCGCGAGGCCCTGCGCCTCGCGCGCGAGGCGCTCGGCCCGGAGGCGGTCATCGTCTCCAACCGCATCACCGCCGACGGCGTGGAGATCCTGGCCGCGCCGCCGCTGGTGCCGGCGCCAGCGGCGGCGGCCGCGATCGCCGCCGCGCCGCTGCCGCTGTCCCTGCCATCGCAGCCCCTGGCCGCGGCGCCGTCGACGCCCGACGCCGTGCTGCGGGAACTGCTGTCCATGCGCAGCATGATCGAGGAGCAGCTCGCCGGGCGCGCCTGGAGCGAGGAGCAGCGGCGCGATCCGCTGCGCGGCCACCTGCTGCGCCTGATGCTGGGCGCCGGCTTCAGCGCGCGGCTGGCCCGCGCCACCGTCGATGCGCTGCCCGCCGGACTCACGCACGCCGACGGCCTGGCCTGGCTGCGCAACGAACTGGCGGGGCGGCTGCCCGCGATCGCGGGCGACGACGCGTTGCTGGACGCGGGCGGCGTGTTCGCGCTGGTGGGTCCCACCGGCGTAGGCAAGACCACCACCACCGCCAAGCTCGCCGCGCGCTGCGTGCTGCGCTTCGGCGCCGGGAAGCTGGCGCTGGTCACCACCGACAGCTACCGGATCGGCGCCTACGAGCAGCTGCGCATCTACGGCCGCATCCTGGGCGTGCCGGTGCACGCCGTGAAGGACGCGGGCGACCTGCGGCTGGTGCTGGAGGACCTGCGCGACAAGCACATGGTGCTGATCGACACGGTCGGCATGAGCCAGCGCGACCGCGCGGTCTCCGACCAGGTGGCGATGCTGTGCGACGCCCAGCGGCCGGTGCGCCGGCTGCTGCTGCTCAACGCCACCAGCCACGGCGACACCCTGGACGAGGTGGTGCACGCCTACCGCCGCGGCGGCCGCGAGGGCGCCGACGACCTGGCCGGCTGCATCCTGACCAAGGTCGACGAGGCCACCCATCCCGGCGCCGTGATCGATACGGTGATCCGCCACGGCCTGCCGCTGCACTACGTCTCCAGCGGCCAGAAGGTGCCCGAGCACCTGTCGCTGCCCGATCCGCAGCGCCTGGTCGAGGCGGCGTTCCAGGCCCGCAGCCGCACGGCGCTGTTCGTGCCGGGCGAGATCGTGGCGCAGGAGCAGCTGGCGAGCCTGCGCACCGAGGCCGACGTCGCCCTCGCGCAGTCGGTGGCCAGCCGCCTGCGCGCGCAATGCCACCAGCTGGTGCGCGCGCTGGCGAGCGATGCGCGCGAACTGGCCGGCCACGCGAGCGCGCTGGCGGACGGCGGCATCGGCTTCGAGCATGCGCGGGCGCTGTGGCGCGGCGTGGAAGGCGGCGCCACAGCGCCGCCGGACCCGCAGCCCGCCGCGCCGGATCCGGCCGCCGCCGGCGCGCAGTGCGACAGCCACCTGCTCGCCACCTGCGGCAGCGTGGAGCGGCTCGACGAGGATGGACGGCGCCAGCGGCAGGAGGTCGCGCTGCTGCTGTCCGACCGCACCGGGCTGCCGCTGGCAGCGACGCTGCGCGCGGCGCTGGCCGCGCCCGATCCCGGCCGCCCGGTGGTGCTGCTGCTGGGTGCGCCGCCCGCCGCCGCGGCGGGCGAAGGCACCCCCGCGCTGGCCTGGCTGGCGCGCGCGCCGGCCCGCCTGCGCGTGCGCACCGAAGCGGACCGCAGCGCGACGCTCGCCGGCGTCGCGGCCGGGCTGGCGTTCGGCCCCGCGCAGGCGGTCGCGCACCGCGGCCGTCCGGCGCTGCAATCGCTGGCCGAGGCGCGGGTCGCGCTGGCCGCCGGCCAGCCGCTGCAGCGCCTGGTTGTCGTCCGCACGCTCGACACCCGCGGCCAGCTGCTCGCCCAGCGCTACCTGCTGGCGAGCGGCGCGCTGGCGGTCGACGCGGCGCGGCTGGTCCAGTGGCAGGCCTGGCGGGCGGCGGTGCAGCCGTGCTTTCGCCTGATGAAGGAGGCGCACCAGCAGCTGGCCGCCTCCGGGCCGCCCGAAGCCGATCGCGCGCAGCCGATGCTCGTCGCACAGGCCAGCACCACCGTGTGGCGCCTGGCGCAGGCGCGCGAGGGCTGGGCGCAGCCTGCGCGCGCGCTGCTGGCGCAGCTGGCCGGCCGGCGCCTGCGCCCCGGGCGCGCCATTCCGCCGGCGGTCCTGTTCGAAGGGCTGGGCAAGTTCTGCGTGCTGCTGGACGCGCTGGCGCAGGACGAAGCGCCGGCGCCCGCCGGGCGGCTCGCTGCCGGGTGCGCGTGAGGGCAGCGCCATGACGCTCAAGACCGGCAGCGACCAGGCCGACGGCCTGCGCCGGCTGATGGGCCGCGACCGCGGCCGGCTGGTCGCCGTCGTCGGCAGCCACCCGCGCGTGGGCGCCACCAGCACCGCGCTCCATCTCGCGGCGGCCCTGTGGCAGCAGGGCCAGAACGTGCTGGTGCTGGACGAGCACGGCGGTGCCCGCTCGGCCAGCGCCGCCTGCAGCGAACCGGCGCGGGCGAGCTGGCCGGAGGTGGCGGCGCAGAGCGTGTCGCTGGCCGCCGCCGCGGGCCGCGCCTGGGGCGCGGTGCCGGTGCTCGCGGCCCAGCCCGACCGCATGCCGGCGGCCCTCGACCCGCGGCGCGCCATCGCCGGGCGCATCGCGCTGGTCGACGCCGCGCTGGATGAGCACGGCCGGCTGTCGCCGCTCGCGCGCCGGGCCGACGACGTCCTGGTGGTCCTGCAGCCGCAGCCGCATTCGCTGCAGGCCGCCTATGCGCGCATCAAGGCCCTGCACCACGCGCACGCGCTGCTGCAGCTGCGCATCCTGCTCACCCAGGCCGGCGACGCCGCCGAGTCCGATCGCATCTGCGGCAACCTGGTGCGCACCGGCGGCCGCTACCTGGCCATGGCGCTGGAGCCGGCCGGCTGCATCCGCGCCGACGCGCAGCTGCCGCAGGCCCAGCGGCTCGGCCTCGGCGTGGTGCAGGCCTTCCCGGCCGCGCCGTCGGCGGCCGACCTGCGCCGCATCGCCGCCGAGCTGCTGCACTGGCCCGTGCGCGCCGCCCCGGCGGCGGCCGCGGCAGCCTGAACGGGTCCCCCCGCGGGCCGCATTCACCGACCGACATGTACACATCGCAGGGCAAGATCGACAAGGCGGCGCAGTCCGACCTGCTGACGCACTATGCGCCGCTGGTGCGGCGGCTGGCGCTGCGGCTGGCGGCCCGGCTGCCGGCCAGCGTGGAGGTGGACGACCTGATCCAGGCCGGCATCCTCGGCCTGCTCGACGCCGGCTCGCGCTACCAGGACGGCCACGGCGCGAAGTTCGAGACCTTCGCCACCCAGCGCATCCGCGGCGCCATGCTGGACGAACTGCGCGCGCACGACTGGGTGCCGCGCGGGCTGCGCCAATCGGGCCGGAAGGTCGAGGAGGCGATTCGCGCCGCCAGCCAGAAGCAGGGCCGCGCCCCGACCGAGCCGGAGGTGGCCGAGGCCCTGGGCCTGCCGCTGGAGGCGTACCAGGCCCTGCTGCAGGAGCTGCAGGGCTGCCAGCTGGTCTACTACGAGGACTTCGAGGCGGCCGAGGGCGGCAACAGCTTCCTGGACGACCACGCCGCCGACGGCGAGGCGCGCTTCGGTCCGCTGGAGCAGCTGGTGGAGAGCCGCTTGCGGCGCCAGCTGGTGGCGGCCATCGAGGCGCTGCCGGAGCGCGACCGCCTGCTGCTGAGCCTGTGCTACGAGCAGGAACTCAACCTGCGCGAGATCGGCGCCATCATGGAGATCAGCCAGTCGCGCGTGTGCCAGCTGCACGGTCAGGCGATCAGCCGGCTGCGCGCCAGCCTGCGCGACGCGCTGTAGGCGAATGGGCGGCTCGCCGCCCTCAGCCGGCGGCGTAGCGCGCGCTGCTGCCCGCCGGCGCCCGGTACTGGCCGTCCGGCCCGTAGAGCGGCCGATTGCCGGTCTGCAGGAAGGCGATGCTCTGGCGCGTGAAGTCCAGGTGCGCGTGGATCATCACGCCGTTGCGGTGGTTCTGGTCGCGCGCGCGCGCCGCCAGCGCCAGCAGGCGTTCCCAGGCCTGCTGCAGCGCCGGGCCGCCGGCTGCGGCCGCGGCGCCGGCCCGATCGCCTGCGTGGCCCAGCGCCTGCAGCAGCTGCTCGCGCACGGCGTCGGCCGCGGCCAGCCGCTCGGCAGCCTCGTCCTTGCGGCGCGTGATGCCGGGCAGCGCCTCGAAACGGCTGCCGGTGAGTGCGGCAGCCTCCTCGTCCAGCAGGGCCAGGAAGGCCTCCACCAGCGCGGTCTCCGCGCTCACCTGGCGCAGCAGTGCGCGCATGCGGGGATCGCCGGCGGGCGGCCGGGCGGCATTCATGGCCGCTTGCCGAGCAGCTCGCGCACGCTGGCCAGCACCCCGTCGGCGATCCGGCCGGCGTCCATCGGGTAGCGGCCGGCGGCGATCGCCTCGCGGATCTGCGCCACCCGCACGGCATCGAACTCGCCGCCGGAGCCGACCTGCAGCCGCGTCGCGACCGCGCCGCCCGGCGCCGGCGCCCCGGCCGCGCCCTTTCCCCGGGGGGCGCCCGCGGGACCGGCCGCGTTCTTCAGCGCTATGACGTTCTGGTCTATCTTCAAGAGGGTCCTCGCAGGGTTTCCAGGTTCTATCGGCAGCGGCGGCGGAAACTTGAGGGCGCCGCCGGAAAAGGGTCCGGCCCGTCAGTGGGCGCGCTCGACGGCGCCGTCCTCGCGCACCACGCCGCTGAGCACCTTGCCGTTGCGGGCCCGCACCTGCACGGTGGCGCCGACGGCGGCGTCGCTGAGCGCCTTGCCCTCGATGCCGGCCACGAAGCCGGGACCGTGCACTACCACCCGCACGTCCTGGTTCTGCCGGATCACCAGCGCCCCCCGCAGCAGCTCGCGGCGCAGCGGCGCACCGGCGGCGATGCGGTTGACCGCCACCTTGCCGGCCAGTTCCGCCGGATCGGACACCACCCCGGCGGGCAGCGCGGCCAGGTCGCCCTCGCGCGTCGCGGCGGCGTCCTCGCCCAGCAGCTCACCGGGAGCGATGGACCGGGCGGCGACCTGGTAAGGCGCCATGACCGCGACGTAGGCCGAGGCGTAGCGGGTCCATGGCACGGGGGCGGCGCAGCGCACGCCGACCGACACGCGGCCCCAGGCACGCGCGCCCGCGGGCAGGAAGGGCTGCGGTTCGGCGCACGCGGGCCAGTCGGCGGTGGCGCGCGCGGCCAGCTGGATCTGCACCCGCCCCGGCAGGCCTTCGGCCGCCTGCCGCAGGAAGCGCTCGATCGCGCCCTGGGGGCCGGCAGCGCCGGCGTGGGCCGCGCCCAGCGCCAGCAGCAGGGCCGCGCCTGCGCGCAGCTTCGATCGCAGAAGGTTCGTCGCCAACAAGACTCCCGTCGGGATGTTCGTGCGCACGCTCGCGCGTGGGCAAAACGGGCGCGCGAGCGCGTGCCCTGCGGCGCAATTCTAGGCAGCGACCCCCGCGCGCAAACGCGGAAATGCGCGCCAAAGCCCCGTCTGTTCCGATCATTGCGCGAGCGACCCGTTCCTAGAATCAATTTCCATCCCGGGCCTGCGTCCGCCTCTCGCGGGCGCGGCACCGAACGATGGAGAACCCATGATCGACAAGCTGGATGCGGCGCTGCGATTCCACCAGGAAGCGCTGAACCTGCGGGCGCGGCGGCAGGAGGTGCTGTCGGCCAACATCGCCAACGTCGACACGCCCCACTACAAGGCGCGCGACTTCGATTTCGCGGCCAGCCTGTCGCAGGCGGTGGAGCGCGGCCGCCAGGCCGGCTCGGTCGCGCTGGCCCTCACCGCCGGCCGGCACCTGGCCGGGCAGGCGGTGCCGGCCGCCGCCGGGGAGCTCGCTTACCGCGTGCCCGCGCAAGCCAGCATCGACGGCAACACGGTGGAGATGGACCTCGAGCGCGTCGCGTTCGCCGACAACGCCGTGCACTACGAATCCAGCCTGACCGTGCTGGGCGGGCAGATCCGCACGCTGCTGGCGGCGGTGCAGCAGTAAGGACGGCCATGCCCATCGCCAGCACCCCCGTGAGCATCTTCGACATCGCCGGCTCGGCGATGACCGCGCAGTCGCAGCGCATGAACGTCACCGCCAGCAACCTCGCCAACGCCGACAGCACGGTCGGCCCCGACGGGCTGCCCTATCGCGCGCGCCAGGTGGTCTTCGAGACCGCCGCCGCAGCCGGCCACGACGTCGGCGGCGTGCGCGTGGCCCGCGTCGTCGAGGACCCCTCGCCGCTGCGCCGGGTCCACGACCCGAAGAACCCGGCGGCCGATGCCGACGGCTACGTCGACCTGCCCAACGTGAACGTGGTGGAGGAGATGGTCAACATGATTTCCGCCTCGCGCTCCTACCAGGCGAACGTCGAAGTCCTCAACACCGCCAAGACCCTGATGCTCAAGACCCTCTCGGTCGGGCAGTAAGGAGTCGCAAGCCATGGCCGTCACCGACATCCGTTCCGTCACCGGCGCCGCCGGCCAGGCCGCGTCCGCTGCTTCCGCCGCCGACAGCGAGCAGCGCTTCCTGAAGCTGCTCGTCACGCAGCTGAACAACCAGGACCCGCTGAACCCGCTGGACAACGCGCAGCTCACCTCGCAGCTGGCGCAGATGAGCACCGTCAGCGGCATCGAGAAACTCAATGCCGCGCTGCAGGCGCTGCTCGCGCAGAGCGGCACCGGCCAGGTGCTGCAGGCCGCCTCGCTGATCGGCCGCGACGTGCTCGTGCCGGGCAACGCGCTCGTGCTGCAAGCGGGCCAGCCGGTGGCCTTCGCGATCGAGCCGACCGGCGCGGCGGACAGCGTCGTCCTCGACATCGTCGACGACAAGGGCCGCGTGGTGCGCCAGATCGACGCCGGTGCGCTGCCCCGGGGGCTGCACCAGCTGGCCTGGGACGGGCTCGACGGCGAAGGCCAGGCCCTGCCCGAGGGCCGCTACCGCTTCGTCGTGAACGCCAGCCAGGGCAGCACGCCCGTGGCCACCCTGCCGCTCGTGTTCGAGCGCGTGCAAAGCGTCGTGCAGGGGGCCGGCGGACCGACGCTGGACTTCGGCAGCGGCTATCCGGCCACGCTCGGCGAAGTCAGGCTGATCCAGTGAGACCGGGCACGCCCAGTCTCCGCTCTCCATCACATTGAAGGCACCACCATGGGTTTCGCACAAGGGGTCAGCGGCATCAACGCCGCCGCCAACAACCTGGACGTCATCGGCAACAACATCGCCAACTCCAGCACCGTCGGCTTCAAGGCGGGCGGGGTGCAGTTCGCCGACGTCTATGCCGGCTCGAAGGTCGGCCTGGGCACCTCGGTGGCCAGCGTCACGCAGAACTTCAACCAGGGCTCGGTGCAGACCAGCTCGCGCGCGCTGGACATCGCCATCGTGGACGGCAGCGGCTTCTTCCGGCTGACCAGCCCCGGTGGCGAAGTCGCCTACAGCCGCAACGGCCAGTTCGACCGCGACAAGGACGGCTACATCGTCAATGCCGCCGGCATGCGCCTGACGGGCTACCCGGTGGGCGCCAACGGCGCCGTGGCCGGGGGCATGCCGGGCCCGCTGATGATCCCGACCACGGAGATGCCGCCCAAGCCCACCGGCAACATCAGCGCGGCCTTCAACATCGATGCCCGCGCCACGGCCCCGACCCTGCCGTTCGACCCGGCGGACTCGGCCACCTACAACTACCCCAACGCGGTGACGGTGTACGACTCGCTGGGCAACCCGCACGAGTTCGCCACCTTCTTCGTCAAGACCGGCGCCAACAGCTGGGACGTGTACGCCACGGTGGACGGCGCGATCACGCCGGCCGTGGTGCCGCCCGCGCTGCCGGCACCCATGGGCTCGCTCGGCTTCGACACCGCCGGCCAGATGGTGCTGGTGCCGCCCGCCACCGGCACGTTCGCCACGACGGTGGCGATGACCAACGGCGCCGCGCCGCTGAACCTCACGCTGGACCTGAACGGGACCACGCAGTACGGCAACGTCAACGACGTGCGCAACCTGTCCCAGGACGGCTACGCCTCGGGCTCGCTGATCGGCTTCGAGGTCGCCGACGACGGCCGCATCGTCGGCAAGTACGGCAACGAGCAGAGCGCGCTGCTGGGCCAGGTGGTGCTCTCCACCTTCATCAATCCGGGCGGCCTGGTCTCGCAGGGCGGCAACCTGTGGGCCGAATCGGCCGCCTCCGGCGCCCCGCTGACCGGCACCCCGGGCAAGGGCAGCAAGCTGGGCGCGCTGGTGTCCGGCGCGCTCGAGAGCTCCAACGTGGACCTGACGGCGGAACTGGTCAACCTGATCGTTGCCCAGCGCACCTACCAGGCCAACACCCAGACCGTGAAGACGCAGGACCAGGTGGTCCAGGCGCTGATCAACATGCGCTGATGGCGCGGCGCAGCCGGCCTGAACGAGAGGGGATCCCGTGGACAGGATGATTTACGTGGGCATGGGCGGAGCCCGCCACGCGCTCGAGCAGCAGGCCGCCGTCGCGCACAACATGGCGAACGTGGCGACGCCGGGCTTCCGGGCCCAGATCAACAGCTTGCGCGCCGTGCCCGTCGACGGCGAGGCGCTGCCGACCCGGGCCCACGTGGTGGCGGCGACGGTCGGCGCCGATTTCGATGCCGGCCCGGTCACCCACACCGGCCGGGCGCTGGACGTGGCCATCCGCGGGGACGGCTGGCTGGCCGTGCAGGCCGGCGCCGGCGAGGCCTACACCCGCGCCGGCAGCCTGCAGCTGGGCGCGAACGGCGAGGTGCTCACTCAGGACAGCCGCCCGGTGCTGGGCGACGCCGGCGCACTGGTGGTTCCGCCGGGCTCCGAAGTGGCCATCGGCAGCGACGGCCTGGTGACGGCACGCGCGCCCGGCGCGGCGCCGTCGGAAACCGCCGCCGTCGGGCGCCTGAGGCTGGTCAATCCGCGCACGGCCGACCTGGTGCGCGGCGACGACGGCCTGTTCCGCATGAAGCCCGGCCTGCCGGCCCCGCTGCCGGACCCCGCGGTGGCCGTCCTCGGCGGCGCCGTGGAAGGCAGCAACGTCAATCCCGCCGAGGTGCTGGTGCAGATGATCGCCAGCGCCCGCCACTTCGAGATGCAGATGAAGACGGTGCGGACCGCCGACGACAACGCGCAGGCCGCCAACCGCCTGCTGTCCGCCGGCGCCTGACCCTTCCTCCTTCCCAACCGCGGCCGCAAGGACGCCCAGGACGCACCCCCATGATCCGCTCCCTTTCCATCGCCCGCACCGGCCTCGACGCCCAGCAGATGCAGCTCGACGTGGTCGCCAACAACCTGGCCAACGTCGGCACCACCGCCTTCAAGCGCAGCCGCGCCGTGTTCGAGGACCTGATGTACCAGAACCTGCGGCAGTCGGGCGGCCAGAGCTCCGACCAGACGCGGCTGCCCTCGGGCCTGCAGGTCGGCACCGGCGTGCGCGTGGTGGCGAGCGAGCGCATCCACACCCAGGGCAACCTGAGCAAGACCGACAACCCCAAGGACGTGGCCATCCACGGCGACGGCTTCTTCCAGGTGCTGATGCCGGACGGCAGCACCGCCTACACGCGCGACGGGTCGTTCCAGACCGACGCCAACGGCCAACTGGTCACCGCCAGCGGCTACCCGATCCAGCCCGGGATCACGCTGCCGGAGAACGTCACCAGCCTGACCATCGGCAAGGACGGCACGGTGTCGGTGACGCAGGCGGGCAGCAGCGCCACCGTGCAGGTCGGGCAGCTGCAGCTGGCCACCTTCGTGAACCCGTCCGGGCTGGAAAGCCGCGGCGAGAACCTGTACGTGCAGACCGATGCCTCCGGCGAGCCCAACCAGACCGCGCCCGGCCAGAACGGCGGCGGCGTGCTCAGCCAGGGCTACGTGGAGTCCTCCAACGTCAACGTGGTGGAGGAGCTGGTCAACATGATCCAGACCCAGCGCGCCTACGAGATCAACAGCAAGGCCGTGCAGACCTCCGACCAGATGCTCGCTCGTCTGGCGCAGCTGTGAAGCCGCCGGCGATCGCGCGCCGGGCGCCGGCGGCCGGCCGCTGCGCCGCGGGCGTCTGCGCCCTGCTGCTGCTGTCGCTCGCCGGCTGCGCGTACGCACCGAACCGCGAGGCGCTCCAGCATCCGGCGCCGGTCCCGGTTCCGGTCACGGTCCCGATGCCGGGCCCGATGCCCGAAGCGGTCGCGGCGGCCGAGCCGGCAGCGCCGCGCGGCGCGATCTTCCGACCGGTGGCCGCGAGCAGCGGCTGGGCGCTGTTCGAGGACCGTCGGCCGCGCAACGTCGGCGACGTGCTGACCATCGTGCTGCGCGAAAGCAGCAGCGCCAGCAAGTCCTCGGCCGCCAACGCCAGCCGCAACGCCGGCACCAACGTGGAGCTGGGCGTGCTGCCGCGGGCGCTCGGCGGCCTGCTGCGCAACCAGGACGCCGACATCTCGGGCAGCAACGCCCTCACCGCCAAGGGCGGCGCCAACGCCAGCAACAGCTTCAACGGCGTCATCTCGGTCAAGGTCGTGGGCCTGCTGGCCAACGGCAACCTGGTGGTCAGCGGCGACAAGCAGATGCTGATCAACCAGGGTACGGAGACGATCCGGTTTTCCGGCCTGGTGGATCCGCGCACGGTGGGCCCCAACAGCACCGTGCTGTCGACCCAGGTGGCCGATGCCCGCATCGAGTACAGCGCGCGCGGCTACATCGACGAGGCGCAGACCATGGGCTGGCTGCAGCGCTTCTTCCTCAACGTGCTGCCGCTGTGAGCAGCATGGGCCGCACCCTCGTTCTCGCTGCGGCGCTGCTGGCGGCATTGGGCGCGCCGGCCGTGCCGGCCGAGCCGCTCAAGAGCCTGGCCAGCGTGCAGGGCGTGCGCGACAACCCGCTGATCGGCTACGGGCTGGTGGTCGGCCTGGACGGCAGCGGCGACCAGACCCAGCAGACGCCGTTCGCCACCCAGAGCGTCGCCAACATGCTGACCCAGCTGGGCATCAGCCTGCCCCCCAGCGCCGGGCAGATGCAGCTGAAGAACGTGGCGGCCGTGATGGTGACGGCCAGCCTGCCGCCCTTTGCCGCGCCCGGCCAGACCATCGACGTGACCGTCTCGTCGGTCGGCAGCGCCAAGAGCCTGCGCGGCGGCACGCTGCTGATGACGCCGCTCAAGGGCGCCGACGGCGCGGTCTACGCGGTGGCGCAGGGCAACCTGGTGATCGGCGGCGCCGGCGCCTCGGCCAGCGGCAGCAGCGTGCAGGTCAACCAGCTCAGCGCCGGGCGCATCCCCGGCGGCGCGACGGTGGAGCGCAGCGTGCCCACCGCGCTCGCCGAGGGCGACCTGCTCACGCTGGAGCTGCGCCAGGCCGATTTCGGCACGGCGCAGCGCGCCGTCGAGGCGATCGACCGCAGCTTCGGCGCCGGCACCGCGCTGGCCCAGGATGCCCGCGTGATCCGGGTGCGCGCGCCCGCCGGTGCGGGTGCGCAGGTGGCCTTCCTGGCCCGGCTGGAGGCGGTGGACGTGACGCCGGCGCCGGCGGTCGCCAAGGTGATCGTGAATGCGCGCACCGGCTCGGTGGTGATGAACCAGGCGGTGCGCGTGCAGGACTGCGCGGTGGCGCACGGCAACCTCTCGGTGGTCGTCAGCAGCCAGCCGGCGGTGAGCCAGCCCGGGCCGCTGTCCGGCGGCCGCACGGTCGAGTCCCGCACCGCCCAGATCGCGGTGAGCCAGGAAGGCGGCGCGCTGCAGGGCGTGCGCGGCGGCGCGTCGCTGGCCGGCGTGATCAAGGGGCTCAACGCGCTGGGGGCCAACCCGCAGGACCTCGTCTCGATCCTGCAGGCCATGAAGGCCGCAGGCGCGTTGCGCGCCGAGCTGGAGGTGATCTGACCATGCGCGCCGACGCGGCTTCCGCCCTCGACCAGCGCTTCGCCCTGGACGTGCAGGGCGTCGATGCGCTGCGCCGCACGGTGCGCAGCTCGCCCGAGGAGGGCCTGCGCCAGGTGTCGCGCCAGTTCGAGGCCGTGTTCATGCAGATGGTGCTGCGGAGCATGCGCGAAGCCACGCCGGCCGACGGCGGCGTGTTCGGCAGCCAGCAGGAGAGGCTGTACACGTCCATGCTGGACCAGCAGCTCGCGCAGGGCCTCTCGGGCCGCGGCGTCGGGCTGGCCGAGGCGATGCTCGCGCAGCTGGCCCGCAGCACCGCCGCGCCGGCGGCGGGCCCCGCTGCGGCGCCCGCTGCGGCGGCACCCGAGCCGCACGCCGTTTCCCGGCCCGACGCTGCGCAGCCGCTCGCCGTGCCGCGGGACCTGCGCCAGGCGCCGGAAGCGCCGCCGGCACCGGCGACCGGCGCCGGCGGGGCGGTCCCGGCGCACGTCGAGCAGTTCGTCGCCCGCATGCTCCCCGCCGCGCAGGCCGCCAGCCGCGCGAGCGGCGTGCCGGCCCGGCTGATCCTGGCCCAGGCGGCGCTGGAATCGGGCTGGGGCCGGCGCGAAATCCGCGCCGGGGACGGCAGCCCCTCCTTCAACGTGTTCGGCATCAAGGCCGACCGCCGCTGGGCCGGCCGCGTCGTCGAGGCCGCGACCACCGAGTACGTCGACGGCGCCGCCCAGCCCACCCACGCGGCCTTCCGCGCCTACGGCTCCTACGAGGAGGCTTTCGCCGATTACGCGAAGTTCCTCCAGGCCAATCCGCGCTACGCCGCCGTGCGCGCCGGCGGCGATCCCGCGCAGGCCGCGCAGGCCCTGCAGCGGGCCGGCTATGCAACCGACCCGGACTACGCCGCCAAGCTGGTCCGGATCATGGACCGCTTCGCCTGAGACCCAGGCGCGCCGTCCGTCCCCCAGACCCCTTCGACAAAGGAAACCCCTGATGCAGGCTCCCTCCACCGCTACCGCCGCACCGGCGCTGGCCACTCCCGCCGCACCGCACGAATTCCTGGCCTTCACCCTGGGCCAGGAGGAATACGGCATCGACATCCAGAAGGTGCAGGAGCTGCGCGGCTACGACGCCGTCACGCGCATCGCGAACGCGCCCGAGTACCTCAAGGGCGTGGTGAACCTGCGGGGAATCATCGTGCCCATCGTCGACATGCGGATCAAGTTCAACCTGGGCACGCCCAGCTACGACCAGTTCACGGTGGTGATCATCCTCAACGTGGCCGAACGCGTGATGGGCATCGTGGTCGACAGCGTGTCCGACGTGATCACGCTGTCCCCCGAGCAGGTCAAGCCAGCGCCCGAGATGGGCTCGGTGCTCGACACCGACTACCTCATCGGGCTGGGCACGCTGGACCAGCGCATGCTGATCCTGGTGGACATCGACAAGCTCATGACGAGCGAGGAGATGGGCCTGATCTCGCAGGCCGTGCAGTAGGCGCGCCGCGCCCCCGGACGACTCCGAAGGACCCTCCCATGCAACTCCAGAACGTCAAGATCGGCACGCGCCTGGGCGCGGCTTTCATCCTCCTGCTGGCGCTCACCGCCGGCATCGCCGCAACCGGCGCGTGGCGCCTGCAGCAGCTGTCGCAGCGGGCTGAGACCCTGGCCGGCGAGGACCATGAGCGTCTGACCCAGGTCCTGGTCTGGCGGCAGTCGGTCGACCTGAACTGGACCCGCACCCGCATCCTGGCGATGAACGCCGACGCCCGCGTCGTGCAATCGGTCAAGGCCGACATGGACCGGACCTCGGAGGTCATCACCAGCGCGCAAAAGCGGGTGGACACGCTGGTGCGGCGCCCGGAGGTGCGCAAGATGCTGGGCGACATCAATGCGGCCCGCGAATCCTATCGTTCCGCACGCGCCGCGTTGTTCAAGCGCAAGGAGGCGGGCGAGGACGTGAGCGGTGCCATCGACGGCGAGCTCACGCCCCTGGCGGATGCCTACCAGAAGACGCTGCTCGCGCTGGAGGACCGCCAGAAGCAGATCTACGCGCAGTCGCTGGAGATCGCGCGCGAGAACGCAAGCCTCGGCCGCACGGTGCTGATCGCGGGGACGGTGCTGGCGCTCCTGTTCGGAACGGGCGCTGCACTGTTGCTGTCCCGTTCGGTCACGGGCCCCCTGCGGCGCGCGGTGGACACGGCCCGGGTGATTGCCGCGGGCGACCTCACGCAGCGCGTCGAGGTCATCGGCCGCGACGAGACGGCCGAGCTCGCCGGGGCGCTGAAGGAGATGCAGGAGGGCCTGTCGAGGATCGTGGGCGAGGTGCGCCAGGGCACGGACGCGATCGGCATTGCCTCCAGCCAGATTGCCTCGGGCAACCAGGACCTGTCCTCGCGCACCGAGGAGCAGGCCAGCTCGCTGCAGCAGACGGCGGCCTCGATGGAGGAGCTCACCAGCACGGTCAAGCAGAACGCCGACAACGCGCGCCAGGCCAACCAGCTGGCGATGAACGCCTCCGAGGTGGCGGTCAAGGGCGGCGACGTGGTGGCGCAGGTGGTGGACACCATGGGCTCGATCGATGCGTCCTCGCGCAAGATCGTGGACATCATCGGGGTGATCGACGGGATCGCGTTCCAGACCAACATCCTGGCGCTCAACGCGGCGGTGGAAGCGGCGCGGGCCGGCGAGCAGGGCCGCGGCTTCGCGGTGGTGGCCGCCGAGGTGCGCAACCTGGCGCAGCGCTCGGCCGCTGCCGCCAAGGAGATCAAGGGCCTGATCGACGACTCGGTGGGCAAGGTCGACGAAGGCAGCAGGCTGGTGGGCCAGGCGGGCCAGACCATGAGCGAGATCGTCGACAGCGTCAAGCGGGTGACCGACATCATGGCGGAGATCACGGCGGCCAGCCAGGAGCAGACCACCGGCATCGAGCAGATCAACCAGGCGGTCACGCAGATGGACCAGGTGACGCAGCAGAACGCGGCGCTGGTGGAGGAGGCCTCCGCCGCGGCTCAGTCGCTGCAGCAGCAGGCCCAGGGCCTGACCGCGGCGGCCAGCGCGTTCAAGCTGGAGCGGCATGCCGCGGCGCCGGGCTTGCCGCGCGTCGAATGGGCGCCTGCCTGACGAGCGAGCGCTAGCAAGGTGGGCAGCTTGCTGCCCGCCGCGCGGCGGGCAGCAGTGGTCGCGGTGGCCAGGCCAGCCCGCCCACCCTGGCGGCTTGGCGCCGCCTTCCCCTTCTTCTTCCAGCAGTTCTTCATCATGCAAGCCTTCCACAACCTCAGGATCGCGACCAAGCTGATCCTCTCCTTTTCCGCGGCCCTGGTCCTCACGGCCGTGATCGGCGCCTTCGCAACGGTGCAGCTCGCCAGGGTCAACGCGAGCGCCGTCGAGATGGCGCAGAACTGGCTGCCGTCCACCCGGGCCGTGCTGGACATCAAGTCGGACTTCGCCCGCTACCGCACCCTGGAGATGCAGCACGTCCTGTCCGGCACGATCACGGAAAAGAGCCAGTACGAGAAGCTGCTGGCCGACACCTGGGGGCACCTGGGCGGCGCCCGCGCCGAGTACGAGAAGCTGATCAACACGCCGCAAGAGAAGGCAGCTTACGAGGGGTTCGACAAGGCGGTCGCGAAGTACGCCGAGGAGCACGGCAAGATCGTTGCCCTGTCGCGCAGCATGCGCAGCGACGACGCCACCGAGGTGCTGCGCGAGGAATCCCTGCGCCTGAACCAGGAGGCGAACGCCCATCTGGACAAGCTGGTCGAGATCAACGAGCAAGGCGCCGCCGAGGCGGCTGCTCGCGCCGACGCCCTGTACCAGAACGCCAAGCTCTGGGTCGCGGGCCTGCTGGCCGCGGCCATTGCCATCGGCCTGGCGCTGGCCGTGTGGGTGGCGCGCACGGTGTCCCGTCCGCTCGCCAGCGCCGTGGAAGTGGCGCAGGCCGTTGCCGCGGGCGACCTCACGACGCGCATCGAAGCGAACACCACCGACGAGACCGGCCGCCTGCTGCAGGCCCTCAAGGCCATGAACGAGAACCTGTCGAGGATCGTGGGCGAGGTGCGCCAGGGCACGGACGCGATCGGCATTGCCTCCAGCCAGATTGCCTCGGGCAACCAGGACCTGTCCTCGCGCACCGAGGAGCAGGCCAGCTCGCTGCAGCAGACGGCGGCCTCGATGGAGGAGCTCACCAGCACGGTCAAGCAGAACGCCGACAACGCGCGCCAGGCCAACCAGCTGGCGATGAACGCCTCCGAGGTGGCGGTCAAGGGCGGCGACGTGGTGGCGCAGGTGGTGGACACCATGGGCTCGATCGATGCGTCCTCGCGCAAGATCGTGGACATCATCGGGGTGATCGACGGGATCGCCTTCCAGACCAACATCCTGGCGCTCAACGCGGCGGTGGAAGCGGCGCGGGCCGGCGAGCAGGGCCGCGGCTTCGCGGTGGTGGCCGCCGAGGTGCGCAACCTGGCGCAGCGCTCGGCCGCCGCCGCCAAGGAGATCAAGGGCCTGATCGACGACTCGGTGGGCAAGGTCGACGAAGGCAGCAGGCTGGTGGGCCAGGCGGGCCAGACCATGAGCGAGATCGTCGACAGCGTCAAGCGGGTGACCGACATCATGGCGGAGATCACGGCGGCCAGCCAGGAGCAGACCACCGGCATCGAGCAGATCAACCAGGCGGTCACGCAGATGGACCAGGTGACGCAGCAGAACGCGGCGCTGGTGGAGGAGGCCTCCGCCGCCGCGCAATCGCTGCAGCAGCAGGCCCAGGGGCTGACCGTGGCGGTCGGCGTCTTCAAGCTCGATGGTGCCGCGCACGGCGCGCCGGCGTTCACCAGCGTGACGCCGCTGCCGGCGAGGGCCAAGGCGCCGGCCAAGCCCACCGCGACGCGCGCGGGCGCCAAGCTGCCGGCGCCGCCGTCGGCGCCCAGGCTGGCCGCCGCGGGGGCCGACTGGACCGAGTTCTAAACGGAGCGCGCCCAGCGCGCTCCCCGACAGCGACCAACACAAGGAATTCGAATGAACTTAGCCAACCTGAAAATCGGAACGCGCCTGGGCCTGGGCTTCGGCGTGCTGGGCCTGCTGCTGCTGGTCGTGATCGGGCTGAGCATCACCATGCTTGGCCGTGTCAGCGACGGCACCTCCGACATCGTCAGCGACAACGTGCCGAAGATGCAGCAGTCGAACCGCATCAACAGGTCCCTCAACGAGGTGGCGATCGCGCTGCGGAACATGATGCTGACCAACAGTGACGCGGACCGCCAGAGGCAGCTGGCCGTCATCGCGGAGTCCAGGAAGCTCATGGGCGAAGACCTCAAGCAGCTGGAACGGACCCTGTTCACGCCCAGGGGCAAGGAGATCCTGCGCCAGTTGATGGAAATGGACGCCATCTACGGCACGTCCCTGGACGGACTGCTGAAGCTGATCGCCGCGGACGACCTGGAGGGTGCCAAGACGTACCTGAGCCAGGAGCTGCGCCCCAAGCTGGATGCCTACAAGGCCTTGATCGCCGCTCAGGTCAAGTTCCAGGAAGACCGGATGGACGCGGCCGGAGCGGCCGCGAGCCAGACCTATCTGGACACCCGCAACCAGATGCTGGGGCTGGGCGGCCTGGCCCTGTTGTTCGGTGCCGCCATCGCCTTCTGGATCACGCGCTCGATCACCCGTCCGCTGGGGCAGGCCGTGACCATCGCCGACACGGTGGCCGGCGGCGACCTGAGCAGCCGGATCGAGGTTTCGACCACCGACGAGACCGGCCAGCTGCTGCTGGCCCTGAGGAAGATGAACGAAAGCCTGGTGGACGTGGTCAGCCGGGTGCGGGGCAGCACCGACGCGATCGGCACGGCCTCCAGCCAGATTGCCTCGGGCAACCAGGACCTGTCCTCGCGCACCGAGGAGCAGGCCAGCTCGCTGCAGCAGACGGCGGCCTCGATGGAGGAGCTCACCAGCACGGTCAAGCAGAACGCCGACAACGCGCGCCAGGCCAACCAGCTGGCGCAGAGCGCCTCCGAGGTGGCGGTCAAGGGCGGCGACGTGGTGGCGCAGGTGGTGGACACCATGGGCTCGATCGATGCGTCCTCGCGCAAGATCGTGGACATCATCGGGGTGATCGACGGGATCGCGTTCCAGACCAACATCCTGGCGCTCAACGCGGCGGTGGAAGCGGCGCGGGCCGGCGAGCAGGGCCGCGGCTTCGCGGTGGTGGCCGCCGAGGTGCGCAACCTGGCGCAGCGCTCGGCCGCCGCCGCCAAGGAGATCAAGGGCCTGATCGACGACTCGGTGGGCAAGGTCGACGAAGGCAGCAGGCTGGTGGGCCAGGCGGGCCAGACCATGAGCGAGATCGTCGACAGCATCCGGCGGGTGACCGACATCATGGCGGAGATCACGGCGGCCAGCCAGGAGCAGGCCACCGGCATCGAGCAGATCAACCAGGCGGTCACGCAGATGGACCAGGTGACGCAGCAGAACGCGGCGCTGGTGGAGGAGGCCTCCGCCGCGGCTCAGTCGCTGCAGCAGCAGGCCCAGGACCTGACCGTGGCGGTCGGCGTCTTCAAGCTCGATGGTGCCGCGCACGGCGCGCCGGCGTTCACGAGCGTGACGCCGCTGCCGGCGAGGGCCAAGGCGCCGGCCAAGCCCACCGCGACGCGCGCGGGCGCCAAGCTGCCGGCGCCACCGTCGGCGCCCAGGCTGGCTGCCGCCGGCGCCGACTGGCAGGAGTTCTGAGCCCGCCCATGCGACTGAACCTGCCCGTCACTCCGAACGAATATGTGCTTGCCGCCGACGCGGCGCTGGTTTCGTGCACCGACCTCAAGGGTCGCATCAGTTATGCCAACCCGGCCTTCATCGAAGCCAGCGGCTTCGAGGCCGGGGAGCTGTATGGCAAGGCGCACAACATCGTGCGGCACCCGGACATGCCACCCGAGGCCTTCGCGGACATGTGGGACAGCCTCGGCCGGGGGCTGCCCTGGACCGGCCTGGTGAAGAACCGTCGCAAGAACGGCGACTTCTACTGGGTGCGCGCCAACGTGACGCCGATCCGCCGCCGCGGCCGCATCGAGGGCTACATGTCCGTGCGCAGCCGACCCGACCCCGCCGAAGTGCAGGCCGCCGAAGACGTCTACCGGGTGCTGGGCCAGGGGAAGGCGAAAGGCATTGCGATCCGCCAGGGCGAGGCGGTGCGGCTGGGCTGGACCAACCCCCTGGACGCGCTGCGCCGCATCCCGGTGCAGCGCCGGGTGGCGGCCGTCACCGGCGGCTTCGCGCTGCTTTCGCTCGCGGCCGCCGGCGCCGGCCTGGTGAGCGGCGGGCTGCCGCGCGCGGCCTGCGCCGGACTTGCGGCCTCGGGCCTGGCCTGGGCCGGCTTCGGCCACTTCCTCAACCGGACGGTGTTCCGGCCGCTGGAGCGGGCCACCCAGGTGGCGCGCGCGATCGCCGGCGGCGACCTGCTGCGCTTCCAGATCCACCCGCACGACGAGACCAAGGACCTGCTGAAGGCCCTCAACCAGATGAGCGCCAACCTGTTCGGCATCGTCGCCGACGTCGGCGTCAACGTCGCGGGCGTCCTGGATGCGTCGGGGCGGATCACCACCGGCAACCAGAACCTGTCGGCGCGTACCGAGGCCCAGGCCAGCGCGCTGGAGGAGACCGCCGCGGCGATGGAGGAGCTCACCAGCACGGTCAAGCAGAACGCCGACAACGCCCTGCAGGCCAACGCATTGGCGGTGTCCGCCTCCGACGTCGCGCTGCGGGGCGGCGACCTGGTGGCGCGGGTGGTGGACACCATGGGCTCGATCGACGCGTCCTCGCGCAAGATCGTGGACATCATCGGGGTGATCGACGGGATCGCGTTCCAGACCAACATCCTGGCGCTCAACGCCGCGGTGGAAGCGGCGCGGGCCGGCGAGCAGGGCCGCGGCTTCGCGGTGGTGGCCGGCGAAGTGCGCAACCTGGCGCAGCGCTCGGCCGCGGCGGCCAAGGAGATCAAGGGCCTGATCGGCGACTCGGTCGGCAAGGTCGACCAGGGCAGCCAGCTGGTGGGCGAGGCCGGCCGCACCATGACGGAGATCGTCGAGAGCGTGCGGCGGGTGACCGACATCATGGCGGACATCACGGCGGCCAGCCGGGAGCAGACCATCGGCATCGAGCAGATCAGCCAGGCCGTCACCCAGATGGACCAGGTGACGCAGCAGAACGCGGCGCTGGTGGGCGAGGCCCTGGCCGCCGCGCAGTCGCTGCAGGCGCAGGCGCGTGGCTTGTCGGTGGCCGTGGGCACCTTCCGCCCTGCCGGCGCCCGCGACCCGGCGGCGGCGCCGCGCCTGCCGCGCCGCCCTCAAGCTTTCGCGCCGGCTGCCGATATCAGGAAGGAAGCCCTTTCCATGGAAGACCATGTCTAACCTGTTCAGCACCGGCCTCAGCGGCCTGGCCGTCGCGCGCGCCGCCTTGCAGACCACGGCGCACAACACCGCCAACGTGTACACGGAGGGCTACAGCCGTCAGACCGCGCAGGTGGTTTCCAGCGGCGGGATCCTGCGGCCCGGCATCGGCTTCTTCGGCTCCGGCGCGCAAGTGACCACCATCGCGCGCAGCTACGACCAGTACCTCGTCTCGCAGCTGGTGCAGGCGCAGGCGGGCAGCGCCGCGCTGTCCACCTACCACGCGCAGATCGGCCGCATCGACAACCTGCTGGCCGACCCCGAAGCGGGCCTGGCGCCGCTGCTGCAGGGCTTCTTCGCCGGCGTGCAGGGCGTGGCCAATGCCGCCGCCGACCCCGCCGCGCGCCAGCAGCTGGTGAGCGCGGCCCAGACGCTGGCCGGCAAGTTCCGCTCCGTGGACCAGTACCTCAACGAGCTCCATGCCAGCGTCGACAGCCAGGTCGAGGGCACGGTCGGCCAGATCAACAACTTCGCCCGCGAGATCGCCGGCCTCAACAAGCAGATCTCGATGATGCGCGCCAATGCCGGCGGGCTGCCGCCCAACGACCTGCTGGACCAGCGCGACCAGCTGGTGAGCGCGCTGAGCAAGCTGGTGGGCACCCGGGTGGTGGTGCAGGACGGCGGCCAGTACAACGTGTTCATCGGCAACGGCCAGACGCTGGTGCTGGGCGACACTGCCCGCCAGATGCAGGTGGGCCCCTCGCACGCGGACCCCAGCCGCCAGATGGTGTCGCTCACCATGGCCAGCGGCGCGGCGGTCGAGCTGCGCGATGCCGACCTGGCCGGCGGATCGCTGGGCGGGCTGCTGCAGTTCCGCTCCGAAACCCTGGTCCAGGCGCAGAACTCGCTGGGCCGGATGGCGATCGCCCTGGCCGACAGCTTCAACCGCCAGCACCAGCTGGGCGTGGACCTGCACGGGGCGGCCGGCCAGGCCTTCTTCACGCAGTCCACGCCGGCGGTGATCGCCAACGACCGGAACCAGGGCAACCTGCAGCTGCAGGCCGCCTTCGCCAGCACGTCGGACCTGACCGCCAGCGACTACGTGATCTCGGTGCAGGACGTGGCCGGCGTGCTGCAGTACACCGCCACGCGCTTGTCCGATGGCCAGGTGTTCCCGCCGGCGGCGGGCTTTCCGATGACGCTGGACGGCGTGACGCTGTCGGTCAGCGGCGGCACGGCGCAGGCCGGCGACTCCTTCCTGCTGCAGCCCACGCGCACCGGCGCGCGCGACCTGGCGGTGCGGGTGACGGACCCGACGCAGGTCGCCGCCGCCGTGCCCATCCTGGTCGAGCCGGCGCCGGGCAACCGCGGCGGCGCCGGCATCAGCGCGGGCGCGGTCGACCCCAGCTACCTGCACGGCACGCCGGCGGCGCCGGTCACGCTGCAGTACGCGGGCGGCCAGCTCACCGGCTTTCCGGCCGGCGCGGCCGTGAGCGTGACGCTGCCCGACGGCTCGCCGGCCGCCGGCAGCCCGTACGCGCCCGGCGCGGCGGTCACGCACGTGCCCGGGGCCACGGTGAGCTTCGAGGGCATGTCCTTCGTCCTGAGCGGCGCGCCCGCCGAGGGCGACAGCTTCACGGTCAGCCGCAACGGCGCCGGCGTCTCCGACGGCCGCAACGCGCTGCTGCTGCGCGCGCTGCAGGGCGCCAAGACCATGGACGGCGGCACCGCCAGCTTCGCCCAGGCCTACGCGCAGCTGGTCAGCAGCGTGGGCAACCGCTCCAACCAGCTCGGGATCGCGAGCGAGGCGCAGGCCAGCGTCACGGCGCAGATCCGCGCCGCCCAGCAATCGGTGTCCGGCGTCAACCAGGACGAGGAGACCGCCAACCTGCTGATGTTCCAGCAGATGTACCAGGGCAACGCCAAGGTGATCCAGACGGCGGCGGCCATCTTCGACGCCATCCTCGCCATCGACCGTTGACGCCCGCCGGCCCAGGGGACCCACATGCGAATCAGCACGCAATCCTTCTACGAACAAAGCCAGCTCGCGATGAACTCGCAGCAGGGCAGCCTGCTGCGCTCGCAGCAGAAGATCGGCGCCATGACGCGCATCCTCACGCCGGCCGACGACCCGGTCGGCGCGGCGCGGGCGCTGGGGGTGTCCGAATCGCTGGCGGTCAACGCCCAGTACCAGGCGACCCGCGGCGAGGCCATCCATACGCTGTCGCTGGAGGAGAACGCCCTGCAGGCGGTCACCGGCGTGCTGCAGGACGTCAAGACGCTGATCGTGCAGGCCGGCAATGGCGTGATGACCGACGCCGACCGGCGAGCCCTCGCCACCACCCTGGAGAGCGCGCACGCGCAGCTGCTGGGCCTGGCCAACACCGACGACGGCAACGGCCAGTACCTGTTCGCGGGCTTTCGCAGCGGCAGCCCGCCCTTCGTGCGCGACGCCGCCGGCGCCGTGAACTACCAGGGGGACCAGGGACAGCGCCTGATGCAGGTCGACGTCTCGCGCCAGGTCGCCGGCACCGATGACGGCCGGACCCTCTTCCAGTCGGTCCAGGGCGCCGCGGGCTACGTCACCTCCGAGGCCGGCGGCAATGCCGGCAGCGCCGTGTACGGCGCAGTCAGCGTGATGGACGCGGGCGACCCGCTGTACGGCCGCGACTTCAGCATCAGCTTTGCCGGCGGCAACTACACGGTGGAGACCCAGGACGCGCCGCCGGTGGTGGTCGCCTCCGGCGCCTTCACCGCCGGGGTGCCGATCGACTTCGGCGGCCTGCAGATCAGCATCGCCGGCACGCCCGCCGACGGCGACGTGGTGGAAGTCAGGAACGCGCGCAACGCCGGCACCGACGTGTTCGCCACCCTCTCCGAGCTGGTGGCGGCGCTGCGGGCGCCGCTGGCGGGCGGCGGCGATGCCGCCCAGGCGCGCCTGCTCAATGCCTTGAGCACCGCCAACGTGCGCATCACCAACGCGCACGACAACGTGCTGACGGTGCGCTCCTCGGTCGGCTCGCGCCTGAAGGAGCTCGACATCCTCAACGGCGGCGGCCAGGCGCGCGCGCTGATGGACAAGAGCCACCTGTCGGACCTGCAGGACCTGGACTATGCGAGCGCGATCACCGATTTCTACCAGCGCCAGTCGGCGCTGCAGGCGACCCAGCAGACCTTCCTGCGGATCCAGCAGATCTCCCTGCTGAACCTCCTGTAGGTCAGGGGCGCAGCGCCTGCAGCACCCGCAGCGTGGCGTCGAACGCGGCCGCGAAGCGCGGCTCCAGGAAGGCGGGCAGCTGCTGCACCACCAGCTGCAGCAGCACCAGGCCGGCCAGCAGCGTCATCGGGAACCCGACCGAGAAGATGCTGATCTGGGGCGAGACCCGGGTCAGCACCCCCATGGTCAGGTTCAGGATCAGCAGCGCGGCCACCATCGGCAGCGCCAGCATCAGGCCGCCGGCGATCACCTGGGTGCCGGCCGCGGCCAGCACCATCCAGCCGCGCGCGGCCAGCGGCTCGGTCGACACCGGCAGCGCCTCGAAACTGTGCACCAGCACGGCAACGACCATCAGGTGGCCATCGAACGCGAGGAAGGCCAGCATCGCCAGCGCGTTCAGCAGCCGTCCCAGCACCATGGTCTGCCCGCCGGAGCCGGGATCGAAGAAGGAGGCGAACGACAGGCCCATCTGCAGGCCGGCATACTCGCCGGCCGCCTGCACCATGGCGAACACCAGGCGCATCGAGAAGCCCATCGCGAGGCCGACCAGGACCTGCTGCGCGGCCAGCCAGGCCCCGTCGCCCGACACCGGCGGCACCTGCGGCATCGGCCCCAGTACCGGCGCGACCGCCAGCGTCAGCAGCGCGGCGGTCGCGACCTTGTGGCGGCGCGGCACCGCGCGTTCGCCGAACACGGGCGCCATCGACACCAGCGCCAGCATGCGCAGGAAGGGCCACAGGAAGGCCGCCATCCAGCCGGCCAGCTGGGCCGAGGTGACCGCGATCGGGCTGCCCATCAACCCACCAGCTGCGGGATGCTGGCGAACAGGTTGCGGATGTAGTCGAGGGCGACGCCCAGCATCCAGGGGCCGGCGACCACCAGCGTGGCGAACACGGCCAGCAGCTTGGGGATGAAGGACAGCGTGGCCTCGTTGATCTGCGTGGCCGCCTGGAACAGGCTCACGACCAGGCCCGTCACCAGCGCGACCAGCAGCAGCGGCGCGCCGAGCAGCAGCGAAACCTTCATCGCCTCGTGGCCCAGGGTGGTGACGGTCTCGGGGGTCATGGGTGGAAGCTTTGCGCCAGCGAGCCCACCAGCAGTTGCCAGCCGTCCACCAGGACGAACAGCATCAGCTTGAACGGCAGCGAGATGGTCGCCGGCGGCACCATCATCATGCCCATGGACATCAGCACGCTGGCGACCACCAGGTCGATGATCAGGAAGGGGATGAAGATGGTGAATCCGATCTGGAAGGCGGTCTTCAGCTCGCTGATCACGAATGCCGGCACCAGGATGCGCAGGGGCACCTGCTCGGGGCCCTGCATCGGCGGCACGTCGGCCAGCCGCGCGAACAGGCCCAGGTCGGCCTCGCGCGTCTGCTTCAGCATGAACTCCTTGAAGGGCTCGACGCCGCGCTCCATCGCCTGCTGCGCCCCCAGGGTGCCCTTGGAGTAGGGCAGGTAGGCGTCCTGGTAGGCCTTGTCGAACACCGGCGACATCACGAACAGCGTCAGGAACAGCGACAGGCCCACCAGCACCTGGTTGGGCGGCGTGGACTGCGTGCCCAGCGCCGTGCGCAGCAGGCCCAGCACGATGAGGATGCGGGTGAAGCTGGTCATGGCCAGCAGGGCGGCGGGCAGGAAGGACAGCGCCGTCAGCAGCACCAGCAGCTCGATGCTGAGGGACCAGGTCTGCGCGCCGCCGGGGCCCTGGCTGCTGGTCAGGCCGGGCAGGCCCTGCGCCCAGGCCAGCGCCGGCAGCGCGCCCAGCGCGAGCAGGGCGAGCGGGCGCCAGGGGCGGCGCGCCGGCTGCTGCGGGGCGCGGGCCATCAGCTGCGTCCCTTCAGGGCGTCGAGGGAGGCGCGCAGCTTGTGCGCGAAGGCTGCGGCATCGAAGGCCGGGGCGGTCGCGCCAGGCGCGGCGGCATCGGACGATTGCGCCGCCGCCGGCAGCGTGTGCAGGTGGCGCACCTGGCCGGCGGCCACCCCCAGCACCAGCCAGGAACCGCCCACTTCCACCATCACCACCCGTTCGCGCTGGCCGACCGCGGCGCTGGCGACCACCTTCAGCAGGTGCCCGCCGCCGGCCGCCGGCACGCCCAGCCGGCGCACGACCCAGGCGCAGGCGAACACCAGGGCCAGCACCAGCACCAGGCCGACGCCGGCCTGCAGCAGTCCGGCCGCCGCCGAAGGCGGTTGCGCCGCTGGCGCGGCCACGGTGGGCAGCGCCGCGCGCACGGCGGCGGGCGCCAGCGCCGCCAGCGGCAGGCCGGCCCGGAGCAGGCGCGCCGGGGTCATCGATTCAGCTTCTGGATGCGCTCGGACGGCGTGATGATGTCGGTCAGCCGGATCCCGAACTTGTCATTCACGACCACCACCTCGCCCTGGGCGATCAGGTAGCCGTTGATCAGCACCTCCATGGGCTCGCCGGCCAGCCCGTCGAGCTCGACGACGGATCCCTGCTGCAGCTGCAGCAGGCGCTTGATGGTGATGCGCGCACGCCCGAGTTCGGCCGTGATCGTGACCGGCACGTCCAGGATGCGGTCGATATCGGCCTTGACCGCGGCGGCGCCGGCGGCCTCCAGCGGGGGGAAGGCCGCGGCGCCGGCGGCGACCGGCTGCCGGGAGGCCATGGCCTGCGCGGCCAGGGCGCTTTCCCAGTCGTCCGCCGCGTCGTCGACGCCGTCCGGGGTGCCTTGTTCATTCATGCTCGCTCCCCTTGCTCGATTCGGGGTCCTGGTGCTTGATCATCTTTTCCACCCTCAGCGCGTAGCGGTCGCTGGAGGTGCCGTAGCCGCATTCCATGACGGGGATGCCGCCGACCTTGCCGACGATGGTCCGGGGCAGCTCGATCGGCAGCACGTCGCCGGCCTTGAGCGCGAGCGCCTTGCCGATGGTCGTGTGCAGGGTGACGAACTCCGCGCGCAGCTCGACGTCGGCGCTCTGCATCTGGTTGGTCAGCTGCTTGACCCAGCGCTTGTCGACCTCGATCTCGTCCTGCAGCGGATTCGACAGCAGGGCGCGGATCGGCTCGATCATCGAGTAGGGCATGCACACGCGCAGCGCCCCGCCGATGGGGCCGAACTCGATCTGGAAGGTGGTGCTGATCACCACTTCCGTCGGCGCCACGATGTTGGCCATCTTGGCGTGCATCTCGGCGCGCACGTACTCGAACTCCAGCGGGTACACCGCCTGCCAGGCCACGCCGTAGCTGTCCAGCGTGGTGTCGAGCAGGCGCTTGATGATGCGCTGCTCGGTGGGGGTGAAATCGCGCCCCTCCACCCGCACGTGGTAGCGGCCGTCGCTGCCGAACAGGTTGTCCACCACCAGGAACACCAGCTGCGGGTCGAACACGAACAGGGCGGTGCCGCGCAGCGGCTTCATGTGCAGCAGGTTGATGTTGGCCGGCACCGGCAGGTGCCGGATGAAGTCGCCGTACTTCTGGATCTGCACGGTGCCGACCGAGATGTCGGCATTGCGGCGCATGAAGTTCAGCAGCGCGCCGCGCAGGTGCCGGGCAAAACGCTCGTTGATGACCTCGAGCGTGTGCATCCGGCTGCGCACGATGCGCTCCTGCGCGCCCAGGTTGAACCGGGGCGGCGCCTCGCCGTCGGGCTCGGACCGGGCCGCCGGCTCCGCGGCGCCGGTGACGCCCTGCATGAGGGCATCGACCTCGTCCTGGGACAGCGGTTGCTCATTGGCCATGGATCGTGCGGGCGCGGCGTGCCTACTGCAGCACGAAGGCGGTGAACATCGCGTGGGTGATGCGCTGTTCGGGCAGGCCGGCGGCGAACGGCCGGTTGACGGTGGCGACGATCTCGTCGGCCAGCTGCGCCTTGCCGGCCGCGCTGGCCAGCGTTTCCGCCTCGCGGTTCGACAGCAGCGTCAGCACGCGGCTGCGCACCTCGGGCAGGTATTGGGCGATGCGCTCCTGCGACGCCGGGTCGGCCGACTTGAGCGTCAGGCTCACGTGCAGGAAGCGGCCGCGGCCGTCGGCGTGCAGGTTGACGGTCATGGGCTCCAGCGCCACGAAGATCGGCGGCGGCGCGGCGGGCGCGGCGGCCGGGGGCTGCGCCCGCGTGAGCAGCAGGTAGCCGCCGGCCAGGATGGTCAGCAGCGCCGCCACGAGCAGCGCCACCAGCACCAGGTTGATCTTGGAGGAAGGGGGCGTGCCGCCCGGTCTGGAACTGGTAGCCATGGTTGCCGCAAGTGGATGGACGAGATTCTTTTTCAGCAGGGGCCGAACCTATAGGGCGATGAGCAGCTGGAATCGCGCTCAGCTCCGGGCTTTGCGTCCTCAGGCGAAGGTGTCGACGGCATGGCCGCCGGAGCCTCCTCCGGCCGGGGGCCGGGTCGCGGCAGCCGGCACTTCGGCGGGGGCCTGGCCCGGGCTGGCCGGACGGCGCTGCGCCGACGGGTCGTGCTGGGACTGCGGGGAGCCTCCGGAGGCCGGCTGGTGCTCGGCGCCGACCGAGGCCTGCCCCAGGGCGATGCCGCTGTCGGCGAGCGCCGCGCGCAACTGCGGCAGGGCCGCTTCCAGCGCGGCGCGCACCGCCGCGTGCGGCGAGACGAAAAGCGCTTGCGCCTGCTGGTCGGCCACCGACAGCGTCACCGACAGCGGGCCCAGGCCGGGCGGGTTGAGCTCCAGCTGTGCCTGTCCCTGGCCGCGGTGGTGCATGCCGGTGAGCGCCTGGCCCAGGGCGGAAGGCCAGGCACGGCTGCCGACCGGCGGCTCGACGGCGGCCTGGCCGGCGAGTGGCAGCTCGGCGGCGGCGGCGGGGAACCCGGTCGCTGCCGGCGCGGCCGCAGCGGCTGCGAAGGGCGCCGCCGGCGCAGTGCCGGATCCCGGCAGCACCGGCGCATCGCTGCCGGCGGCGGGGCCGGCTGCGGCATCGGGATCGGCCGGCGCGGCCAAGGTGAACGACGCGCCGGTGGCGCTGGTGTCCGGCCGGCGGGCCGCGGCCTCGGCCTCGGCCGGCCGCCCCTGCGGCGGCACGGCGCCGGCGGCCGCTTGCGCGGCGTGGCCGCCGCCGGCCACGGGGCGCGCCGCGGGCGTCGCGGGCAGGAAGGCGGGCGCAAAGGCTGCGCGCCCGGCCCGGTCGCCGACGTCGTGCTCGGTGGCGCCGGCAGCCGCTGCCCCGGCCGCCGCCTGCGACAGCGGGGCCGCCACTGGTTCGGCTTCACCACCGCGGGGCGCCGGCCGAAGGGCTTGCGCGCCGGCCGTGTCCAGCCGAGGCCCGGCGGGAGCGTCGTGGACGCCCGTCGCGAGTGCCGTTCGGACCGGCCCGGCGGCCGCCACGGCGCCGCCCGCTGCGGCCTGGCGCGGGTCCAGCGCTGCCGCGATCAGCGGCGGCGACATGCCGGCCTCCAGTGCTTCGCGTTCGCCGGCCTCTTGCGGGCGCCGGGTGCGCGCGGGGCGGGCCAGGGGCGTGGCGAGGTCCTCCCGCACGGCGTCCGACCGCGTCTTCATGCGTCGCTCCAGGACTTCGGCGAAGGCGCCGGATTCGCCCGCCGGCGGAACATCGTTGCGCGCGGCGGCATTGACGGTGGGACTCAGGACGGCTGGGACGTTCATGACGGTTCCGGTGGGTCAGCTGGCGAACGCGGAGGAGCGCAGCTGGAAGCGGGTGGCGGAGCGCTCGTCGCCCTCGCGCTGTTCCTGCCGGCCGGCGGCCAGCGCCTGCTGGCTGCGCATGCGCCCGGCCAGCGTGTCGAAGGCGCCGAGCCGGCGCCGGCTGTCCTGCCAGTGGCTGCGGCCCTGCGCCAGGCGGGCCTCCGCCTGCTGCGCCAGCGCGCGCTGCTGCTCGATGGCGCCGTCGAGCGTGGCGACGAAGAGCTGGAAGTTGCGCAGCTCGGAGGCGGGCAGCCCGGCGCGCATGCGCTCGTGCAGCCGCGCCAGGTACTCGTCGCGGTACTGCTGCAGCAGCGCCAGCTTCTCGGCCGCGCCGGCCTGCGCCTTCAGCAGCTCGGCCAGGCGGCGTGCCGCCTGATCCGTGCGCTCGCTCGCGAGCTCGATCAGGGTGTCCAGGGGGAGCTTGCTGCTCATGCGTTTCCTTGGAAGAGGGCGTGCAGGCCGCCGATGGCGGCCGGGTAGTCGGAGCGCTCGTGCATTTCCTGCTGCAGGAAGGCCTCGATGCGCGGGTACAGGGCCACCGCCTGGTCCAGCTGGGCGTCGTGGCCGGGCGCGTAGGCGCCCACGCTGATCAGGTCGCGGTTGCGCTGGTAGCGCGAGAGCATCTGCTTCATGCGGCGCACCAGGGCGAACTGCTGCGGCTCGATCAGCGCGGTCATGGCGCGGCTGATCGATGCCTCGATGTCGATCGCCGGATAGTGACCGGCCTCGGCGAGCGCGCGCGACAGCACCACGTGGCCGTCCAGGATGGCGCGCGCCGCGTCGGCGATCGGATCCTGCTGGTCGTCGCCTTCGGTCAGCACGGTGTAGAAGGCGGTGATCGAACCGCCGCGACCGGACGCATCGACGGCGCCGTTGCCCGCACGCTCCACCAGCGCCGGCAGCTTGGCGAACACGGACGGCGGATAGCCCTTGGTGGCGGGCGGCTCGCCCACGGCCAGCGCGATCTCGCGCTGCGCCATGGCGTAGCGGGTCAGTGAATCCATGATCAACAGCACGTCCTTGCCACGGTCGCGGAAGTCCTCGGCCAGGCGCGTGGCATAGGCGGCGCCCTGCATGCGCAGCAGCGGCGAGGTGTCGGCCGGCGCCGCCACCAGCACGGCGCGCGCCAGGCCCTCGGCGCCGAGCGTGTGCTCGATGAACTCCTTGACCTCGCGGCCGCGCTCGCCGATCAGGCCCACCACGATGACGTCGGCGCTGGTGTAGCGCGCCATCATCCCGAGCAGCACGCTCTTGCCGACGCCCGAGCCGGCGAACAGGCCCATGCGCTGGCCGCGGCCGACCGTGAGCATGGCGTTGATCGCGCGCACGCCGGTGTCCAGCACCTGCTCGATGGGCGCGCGCGTGAGCGGGTTGAGCGGCGCGGCGCCCAGCGTGACCTGGATGGTGGCGGCGAGCGGACCCAGTCCGTCGAGCGGCCTGCCGGTGGCGTCCACCACCCGGCCGAGCATGCCGTCGCCGACCGGCAGGCGCTTGGTGCTGTCCTGCCCCGGGGGGGCGCCGGGATCCTCCGGCGGATAGACGCGCGCGCCGGGCAGCAGGCCGGCGACCTCGCTGCGCGGCATGAGGTAGAGGCGGTCGCCGGAGAAGCCGACCACTTCCGCTTCGGCGGTGGGCTGCGCAAAGCCGGGCGGCAGTTCCACCAGGCAGTCGCTGCCCACGGCCAGGCGCAGCCCGACGGCTTCCAGCACCAGGCCGACGGCGCGCGTCAGGCGCCCGTGGGCCCGCACCGGCCGGCAGGCCGCGACGTCGGCGCGGGCCTGGCGCAGCGTTTCCTGCCAGGCGCCGACGTGGGGATTGCCTTCAGGCCGCACAGCGCTCGCGGTCCGGCAGGCGGCAGGTGAGCGCGGCTTCCACCCGCTGCCAGCGCGTTTCCACGCTGGCGTCGAGTTCGCCGACGGCCGACTTGACCCGGCAGCCGCCGCGCGTGACCGCGGCATCGGCCTGCAGCGACCAGCCGGCCTCGCGCAGTTCCTCGCCCAGCTGCTCGCGCACCAGCGCAGCGTCGTCCGGATGCAGCAGCAGGCGCGGCGAGCCGCTCAGTTCCGGCGCGGACGCCAGCAGGTCGCGCACCACCGCGAGCACGCAGTCGGGATCCGTCTTCAGCGCGGTGCCGGCCAGCTGCCGGCCCAGGTCCAGCGCCAGCCCCAGCACGCCCTCGGCCAGTTCGCGCTCGGCGATGCGCAGGGCCGCCGGCAGGGCCTGCGCCAGGGCCAGCAGCTGCGCGGCTTCCTGGCGCATTTCCTCCAGGCCCGCGGCCCGGCCTTCCAGGCGGCCCTGGGCCAGGCCCTGGGTCCGCCCTTCGGCGGCGCCGGCCTGGCGGGCCGCCTCGCGCAGGCGCTCCAGCTCGGCCTCGTCGAACCGGCGCACCGGCTCGAGCGGCGTCAGCACGGGCGCCGGCGCCGGCTTCGGCGGCGGCGGCGGGGCCGGCACCGCCTGCCGATCGGGGCCGGCGAAGGAAGCCATCTCCCAGCGCTGCCAGGCGGTCAGGGTGACGGCCGGCGCGGCGGCCGTTGGCGCGTCGCTGCTAGACATAGGAGTCGTCGCCCGAGGCGCTGATCACGATATCGCCGGCCTCGGCCAGGCGGCGCACGACGGCCAGGATGTTCTTCTGCTCGGCTTCCACCTGCGACACGCGCACCGGGCCGCGCATCTCCAGGTCCTCGCGCAGCAGCTCGGCGGCGCGCTGCGACATGTTGCGCAGGAACTTCTCGCGCAGCTCCTCGGGCGAGCCCTTGAGCGCGACGATCAGCGACTCCGATTCCACTTCCTTGAGCAGCAGCTGGATGGAGCGGTCTTCCAGTTCCAGCAGGTTCTCGAACACGAACATCTCGTCGACCATGCGCTGGGCCAGCGCTTCGTCCTGCTCGCGCAGGTACTTGATCACCGCCTCCTCGTGCGCGGTGCTCATCTGGTTGACGATCTCGGCGGCCGCGCGCACGCCGCCCAGGCGGCTGCGCTTGACGCCTTCGCCGGACAGCATGTTGGTGAGCACGTCCGTGAGTTCGGCCAGCGCGCTGGGCTGCAGGCCGCCGAAGGTGGCGATGCGCTGCACCACGCCGTGGCGCGTGCGCTCGGGCAGCTGCTCCAGCACCGCCGAGGCCTTCGGGCGGTCCATGTGCACCAGCAGCGTGGCGACGATCTGCGGGTGTTCGTCGCGGATCAGCTCGACGATCTCGTTGGGCTCCAGCTGGTTCAGGCGCTCCAGGCCGGTGGTGGTGTCGTCCTGCTTGAGGATGTGGTCCAGCAGGTCGGCGGCCCGGTCATCGCCGAGCGCCTTGGTCAGCACCGCGCGCAGGTAGCCGCCGGAGTCCAGGTGCAGCGCGGAGTACTGCTCCGTTTCCAGCCGGAAGTCCTCCAGCACCTCGCTGACCTGGGTCCGGGTGACGTGGCCCAGGCGGGCCATCGCCGCGCCCAGCGCCTTGACTTCGCCGGCCGGCAGGTGCTGCAGCACCTTGGCGGCCGCGTCCTCGCCGAGCGACATCAGGAGGATGCCGGCGCGGCGGATGCCCTCACCGTTCATGCTGGGCCATCCAGTTCTTCAGCAGCACCGCCACCATCAGCGGCTCCTTGCCGGCGATCTCGCGGGCGTACTGCAGGTTGTCGGCGTGGCGCGCGGCGCTGTCCTCCTGCGCCGGGTCCGGCCCTGCTGCCAGGGCGGGGGCCGCCGTGGCAGCGGCCACCTGGGCCGGCGCGGCCGGCTGCAGGTGCTTGCGCAGGAGCGGACGCACCACCGACAGCCAGGCGTACAGGCCCAGCAGCGCCAGCAACAGGGTCCAGCCCGCGGACTTGGCCAGGGCGACGTTCTCCGGCTGCTTCCACAAGGGCAGTTCGGGGGCGGGACTTTCGGCCACGAACGCGCTGTTGACCACGTTGAGCGAATCCCCGCGCTCGGCGCTGAAGCCCACGGCCTCCTTCACCAGGTTGCGGATCTGCTCGAGTTCGGCCGGCGCCAGCGCCTGGGTGACGCGCTTGCCCTGCGCGTTGGTGGTGTCGCGATGGTTCACCACCACGGCCACCGAGACGCGACGCACCGCGCCGGGGGCCTGCTGCACGTGGCGCAGCGTGCGATCCACTTCGTAGTTGATGGTGGCGTCGCGGCGCGCGTTGCCGGCGCGGGTGCCGGCCAGGCCGGCGAGCTCGGTGCTCATCTGCAGCTGGCCTTCGACGCGCGGCGCGTCGGGCGGCCGGGTGAGCGGCGCCGTCGGGGTGGCCGGCGGCTGGTTGGACAGCGCGCCGGGCACGCCCGCGGCCGCCATGCCGGCCTGCTGCACCGATTCGCTGGACTGCTGGCTGCGCACCGCGGCGCTGCCGGGCTCCTGGTTGGGACGGTGCTTCTCGTCCGTCGCCTCGACGATCGAGAAGTCGATGTCGGCGGCCACCTGGGCGTGCACGTTGCCGGCGCCCAGCAGCGGCTGCAGGATCGCCTCGATGCGGCGGGTGTAGGCCTGCTCGATCTCCTGCACGTATTTCAGCTGGCTGCCGTCCAGTCCGCGGGCGGCGGCCGGCGAGGTCAGCAGCTTGCCGTGCTGGTCCACCACGCTGATGCTCTTGGGCGACAG